>DAMAMW010000005.1:0-218753 GCA_032073745.1 Lachnospiraceae bacterium
TAATAAAAAAATCCTTTATTTTAAAGGAAAAAAGACTTGACTAAATAGGGAGGAAGTTATGGGGAAAGAAATGAAAATGAAGACTTCTGTATTTATTGGATATGGTCTGGGAAGTCTGGGGAAAGATCTGGCACTTGGTGTTATCGGTTCCTATCTGCTGATTTTTTATACGAATATTTTAGGAATATCGGCAGCAGCGGCAGGCGTGATCCTGGTGGCAACAAAGATCTGGGATGCAATCAACGATCCGATGATGGGGGCGATTGTGGATCGGACCGACAGCCGTTGGGGCAGGTTCCGTCCGTACATCTTATTTATACCGGTTCCGCTGGCGGTATTTTCGGCACTTTGTTTTGTGGCTCCGGACTGGAGCGGTCCGGCAAAGGTGGCTTATGCGGCAATTACATATACGATTACAGGAATGCTTTTTACGGCATATGACGTACCGTTGTGGGGAATGGTACCATCCATTACCAATACCCGTGAGGAGAGTAATAAGTGTATATCGGCAGCACGGTTCTTTACATCTCTGGGTATGTTTATTGCGATGACCTTTGCATATCCGCTGATTGAGAGACTGGGCGGCGGAACAGCAACAGAGAATCTGCGGTCGGGTTATCCCAGATTTATGGCAATAATTGGTGTGTTCAGTGTCCTGTTTGCCTGGATCACATTTACGGTGACAAAGGAGAAACCTCAGGATAATACAGTGCCGCAGGGAAATATTCTGAAAGGGTTTATGGGAATTATCCGGGAGGGGAATGTAAGGGTACTGTTTCTGGTTATGATGCTGCATGCGGTGGCGATGATTGTGCCAAATGTGGTAGGTACCTATTATATGATTTACTATTGGGGCAGACCGGATCTGATTGCAGTTTATTTTGCGATCTGCTCAGTTACCGGGCTTGCGACAGCACCTCTTTCCGCATTGATACTGAAAAAGGTTGAGGCGAAGCGGTTTACATTCCTGGCTATGGCAGTTTGTATGCTTTTAAGCATCGGAGCATTTTTTATACCATCCGACAATGCTGTCATTGTTCTGGCTATATTCGCCCTGTTTGGTTTGGTCATGCCGGTTCCGATGGTTACTGTAACTTCACTTCTGGTGGAAGAGGGAAATGCAATTTACCAGCGTACCGGAGTGCGGAAAGACGGCATATTATTTTCGCTGAACTCTTTTGCTATCAAATGCGGGACGGCTCTGGCAAGCGGTATTGTCAGTATCATTCTGACAGTTACCAGATATGATGCGGCGTCGATGGAACAGAGCCGGACAGTTCTGACCGGAATTAATGCAGCCCGGACCATTGTGATCGCGGTCGTTTATGCGCTGGCAATTGTCATTCTGGGGAATTTGAAAATAAATAATAAGGAGTAAAACAGATTATGTATGAGATATATGATTTGAAGTGCAATGAAATGCCAGAACCCAAGGGGGTCTCAGACGGTAATCCGGTATTTTCCTGGAAACTGAGAAGTGACCGGCAGAATACATTTCAGACTGAATACCATATCAGGGTCAGAAACGGAAGCAGACTCGTCTGGGATTCGGGGGCGGTTGTTTCTGACAGCACCTTTGCGGTGGTTTATCGCGGCGAGGCACTGCAGACAGGTGAGTATTATTACTGGACTGTTGAAAGCAAAAATAATCATGATGATGTTACCCGGAGTGAAGAAAGCCTGTTTTTAACCGGCATTCTGGAAGATGGTTTCTGGCTGGCCAAATGGGTAGAAAGCGGAGCAGAGAGGAAAGCCGGCCAGGACAGTACGGATGCCAAAGCGATGTTTGCCGGAAAGTTAAAAGCGGCAGATAACCCGGAAGAGTTTTTGAATCCGGCAGTTTATCTGCGCCGCGAATTTACAGTAAAAAAGCCTGTCCGCAAGGCCCGCATATTTGCTACGGCACGGGGGATTTATGAGCTGCAGATTGACGGCTTCCGGATCAGCAATATCCTGGCACCGGAGTATACCAGCTATGCAATGCATCTGGAATACCAGACTTATGATGTCACGGAATTATTGGCAGTCGGGGGACATGGAATCGGCTGTATCCTGGCTGACGGATGGTATACCGGCAAGATCGGACTGATGGGAGTTGGAAATCAGTATGGAGAAACCAATGCTTTTCTGATGCAGATGGAGATTGAATATGAAGACGGCAGCAGAGATCGGGTTACCTCGGATGAAACAATGCGCTGGAATCACGGTGCCTATCTATATGCAGATTTGTTTGTAGGCGAGTATTTTGATGCGGAAAAAGAGCCGAAAGGATTCAGCCAGCCCGGCTTTGATGACTATGACTGGAATCCGGTTGGCGTCCGGGATTATGGTTATGGCAATCTGAAAGGCCAGAGCGTATCGCCGGTATGCATTATAAAACAGATAAAACCACGGCTGCTGAAAACGCCGAAGCAGGAGTGGGTGCTGGATGCCGGAGAAAATATTGTGGGATATACCGGCTTTTGCTTAACCGGAAAACGCAGCCGGGAAATCAGCATGGTGCACAGTGAAGTACTTGATAAAGACGGAAACTTTCTGCAGAATATTATGGGGCAGAACAAGAATCAGGAAGATCGTTTTATCTGTGGTAAGGATGGTGAAAACAGTTACTGTCCACAATTTACTTTTCATGGTTTCCGGTATGTCCGGGTGAGTGGTCTTGACGTTGTTGATCCTGAGAATTTTACGATTTATGTAATTGGCAGCAGGCTGCAGCAGACCGGTTCGTTTGAAACTTCAAATGAGAAGATCAACCGGCTGCAGGAAAACATCTGCAGGAGTCAGCAGGGCAATATGCTGGCGGTGCCAACTGATTGTCCGCAGCGGGAACGGGCGGGCTGGACAGGAGACATGCAGGTCTATGCGCCGACTGCAGCGTTTAACATGGATGTCAATGCATTTTTAAAACGATGGCTGTATGATATGCGGCTGGAGCAGCTGGCAGACGGACAGATTCCGAATGTGATACCGACCATTAGCAGCAATAAGTATATTGACCGCAACACATCAGACCGGGTTTCGTCGGCAGGCTGGGGTGATGCCTGCATCATAGTACCTTACCGGCTTTACCAGGCCTACGGGGATATCAAAATACTGGAAGAAAACTATGAGATGATGTCCGGCTGGATGCATTATGTGGCAACAGAGGCAGGAGAAGAAGGCCTGTGGAATAAAGGTTTTCATTTCGGAGACTGGCTGATCCCCAGCATTATGAGGGAGACCGGCGATCCGATGCAGACGGCATTGCGGACGAAAGAGGAAGCGGCGACCGCGATGTATGCCTACACCACAAACATGATGATTGAGATCTGTAATGTGTTGGGGAAAAATGAAGAAGCGGAGCATTATGTAAAGCTGAATACAAAAATCCGCAAAGCGTTTTCTGATACGTATATTCTGGCCGACGGAAGTATGAAGCAGCCGCTGCAGGGGCTTTATATACTGGCTCTGCATATGGATCTGGTCGAAAGTGACAAACGGAAATACTGTATTGAAAATCTGGTTCGCTTAATTCATGAAGCAGGCGATTGCCTGGATACCGGTTTTCTTTCCATTCCATTTCTGCTGGAAACATTATGTGAGTGCGGGGAGCAGGAATTGGCTTACAAGATTCTCTATCAGGAAGCACCTCCGTCATGGCTGTATGCGTTAAAGTTTGATGCAACTACGATCTGGGAAAACTGGATAGCAGTATTGCCTGACGGAACCCGAACCAATTCGTCTTATAATCATTTTTCGTTTGGATGTGTCGGTGATTTCATGTATCGTTATCTTGGCGGCCTTCGTGCAGAAGAGGCCGGTTTTAAGAAAATACGGGTTGCACCGGACACTGCCTGTGGTCTGAAATGGGCCAGAACAAAGTATGATTCACGTTATGGAGAAGTAACGGTTTATTGGGAAAAGAAAGCAGCTGGGATGGAATTAAAGCTCTGGCTGCCGCCAAATACTTCGGCAATTATTGAGTATAGAGGGGAGCAGAAAGAAGTTGGAAATGGATTTTACCAAATTTTAATGTGATATGATTGAAACATTAGGTTACATAATTTATATCACAATAGCCAAACATAAACCTCAGGAAAGAATGAGGTGAAAAATGGATTATAGTACGCGTATGCATTATCAGGTAAAAAAAGTACCGGTAGCATTGTCAGGTGTGATGTTGGGCACCTTCTCACTGGGAAATCTGATGCAGTTGAACGGTCTTGGATTTCGTTATCTTTTCGGCGGAATTGCCTCCGTTTTGCTGCTTATGATGATTCAAAAAATCGTCTGCTATCCGCAGGCATTCTGGGAGGAAATTAAAAATCCGATTCCTGGCAGTGTACTGGCTACTTTGCCGATGAGCATCAGCCTGTTTGCCGGTTATCTGGAACCGTTTAACCAGGCAATTGCATGTGTGATCTGGTATCTGGCAATGATTTTGCATCTTGCTGTAATGATCATTTTTACCCGGAGATTTATTATCGGGTTTGATTTTGAGAAGGTATTTACCAGTTATTTTATCGTTTACGTAGGAATTGCTGTAAATGGTATTGTGGCACCACAGTTTGGACAAACACAAATCGGGTATATCTGTTTTCTTGCCGGAGCAGCATTTTTTGCAGTATGGTTTTTTGTAATCCTGTGGCGTTATTTGAAGTACAGGACCATCACCGAAGACGCCTGGCCGTTAATATGCATTTTTGCAGCGCCAGCCAGTCTTTGCCTGGCATCATATCTTAAATCAGCAGCAGATAAACAGTTTTACGTGGTCTCAGTTTTTGCTTTTTTATCACTCCTGATTTATCTGGCTATTCTGCTTTTTTTGCCAAAGCTGCTGAGGCTGAAGTTTTATCCAAGTTACGCTGCTTTTACATTTCCTTTTGTAATCAGTGCAACAGCAATTAAGCTGACTGTAGACTATCTGACTGCGGCAGGGTGGTCAGCTGGTATTTTACGATATGTGGAATACGGGCAGACCGCTGTGGCTTTTACACTGGTTATGTATACACTGGTACGTTATTTCTGGTATTTGTTTTTATCGGATTAATCATAACCGGCTTTGAAGCAATAATTAAATAGGCAGGACTATACTAACAATTAATTGATGGTGTAGTCCTTTTTTGTTTTTCTGGTCTTAAAATTGCCCTTATTACCAGTTGTAACCTTATCACTACCAATCGATGATAACGATTGCGCAAACGATTTTATGAGATTGGAGGACATATGAAACACGAAACGATCAGTATCAATGGTGGAGATTATCCATTGCATACATACCAGACCATTATTGTCGGCAGCGGTGCAGCCGGATTGAATGCAGCGGTATCCTTACATAAAGCAGGACAGACAGATATTGCGATTGTTACAGAAGGCAGGCAGATGGGAACTTCAAGAAATACCGGTTCTGACAAACAGACTTATTATAAACTGACGACTTGCGGCAGCGAACCGGACAGCATCCGGCAAATGGCAGAGACGTTATATGCGGGAGAAGCGATGGATGGCGACCTGGCATTGGTGGAAGCGGCTTTGTCAGTCAGAAGCTTCTATCATCTGGTGGATATCGGAGTGCCGTTTCCGCATAATGGAGCCGGTGAATATGTGGGTTATAAAACAGATCATGACCCAAACCAGCGGGGAACATCCGCCGGTCCGCTGACTTCAAAGTTTATGACCGAGGCCTTGTGGCAGGAGACAGAACAGTTGGGGATTTCTGTATTTGACGGGTATCAGGTGATTGAACTGCTGACGGAAACTAAAGGAGAGGAGATTCGGGTAAACGGCATTATGGCAATTGATAAAAAAGCCATGCATGCCGGTGCATTCACCATTTTCTCCGCAGAAAATGTAATCTATGCAACCGGAGGTGAGGCCGGTCTTTATGAGACCTCGGTCTATCCGGTCAGCCAAAGCGGCGGCATGGGTGTTGCCTTACGGGCAGGAGCAAAGGGGAAGAACCTGACAGAATCACAATATGGTATCGCTTCGGTAAAGTTCCGCTGGAATTTATCAGGCACGTATCAGCAGGTTATCCCGCGATATGTGTCAACAACCCGGGATGGAAAAGATGAAAGAGAATTTTTAGATGAATACTTTGATCAGCCGGAGGATATGCTGCATGCAATTTTCCTGAAAGGATATCAATGGCCTTTTGATCCGAGAAAGGTGATGAATCAGGGATCTTCCTTAATTGATCTGATGGTTTATCAGGAGACGGTTATCAGAGGCCGCCGGGTATATCTGGACTATCGGCATAATCCGGCCAGGGCTGAAACAAACGGGCAGTTTGATGCAGGTCTGCTGAAGCAGGAAGCTTTTGATTATCTGAGCAATTCCAGCGGATTACAGAATACTCCGATTGAACGGCTGGAACACATGAATCCGGGAGCAATCGAACTTTATCAAAGCCATAATATCGATCTGCACAGGGAAATGCTGGAGATTGCGGTATGTGCCCAGCATAACAATGGCGGACTTTCAGGCAACTGGTGGTGGGAGAGCAATATCAGACATCTGTTTCCGGTCGGAGAGGTCAATGGAAGTCATGGTGTCTACCGTCCCGGCGGCAGTGCGTTAAATTCCGGGCAGGTCGGGAGCCTTCGGGCAGCACAGTTCATAACAATAAAGTATCGTCAGGCACCTGATCCGGCCGAAGTATTTGCCGCCAAACATTCAGCGCAGATGGCATCAGTGCTCCGCTTTGGGCTTGATGCGCTGGCGAGAAGGGGCAATATTCTCAACCTGAAGGAAGAAAGAAGGATTTTAGGGGCAAGAATGTCCCGCTATGCCGCCAATATCCGCTCTCTGGAAGGTATCATCCAGGCACAAAAGGAAAATAAAACCCAGATGGAACGGTTGGAAAACGGAGCGATCCGGTCGGCAATGGAACTGAAAAGTTACTACCGGACGCGCGACTTGCTGGTCAGTCAGGCTGTATATCTGGAGGCAATCAAGGATTACATCCTGAGACAGGGGAAGAGCAGAGGGTCTTACTTAATTAAGGATCAGAGTGGTGAAAAACCATTACCGGTAATGTCAGATGAATTCCGGTTTCTGTTAGATGACGGGGAATTATCTGACCAGATCCAGGAAATCCAGTATGAAAATAAAACAATTCGAACCGGCTGGCGTAACAGACGAACCATCCCCAAAGAGGATAACTGGTTCGAACGGGTATGGAAAGACTACCGGGAACAGACATACTGTTAAATTTTAATAGCCATGAAATCGTTGTCATGAAAAAAGGAAGGAGATTATAAGATGAGTAAATTTATGACTGCTGATGAAGCGATCAATTTAATTAAGGACGGAGACAGTATTGCAGTTTCCGGTAACGGCGGGGGCATCATGGAACCGGATGTGCTGTTTGAAGCAATTGAGCGAAGATTTCTGGGCACCGGTTCACCATCCGGCCTGACACTGACACATTCAGCCGGGATTGGCGACAAGGATAAAAACGGAATCAGCCGGTTTGCCCATGAGGGCATGATAAAACGGGTAATCGGCGGACATTGGGGATGGTCACCGAAAATGCAGCAGATGGCAAATGAGAACAAGATTGAAGCCTACAACCTGCCGCAGGGAATTATCGCCATGCAATACCGGGAAATCGCGGCGAAACGAGTCGGGATTATTTCCCAGACAGGGCTTAAAACATTTGTAGATCCGCGGGTCTTGGGCGGTAAGTTAAATACTGCAACAACCGAAGATCTGGTCGAAGTCATTGACATGGACGGCAAAGATTGGCTGCGGTATAAGACTTATCCGGTCACAGTGGCGCTCATCAGGGGAAGTATCGGTGATGAAGACGGTAATATTTCATTGGCCTATGAACCCACATATCTGGAGTCGCTGGCGATTGCCCAGGCAGTACATAATTGCGGCGGTGTTGTCATCTGTCAGGTGAAGCACAGTGCCAAATCCGGCAGTTTAAATCCCAAGGATGTAAAGATCCCCGGTATTCTCGTAGATGCGGTGGTACTGGCGCCGGAACAGATGCAGACGATTGAAGGGGAGTTCAACCCGACCCTGTCCGGTGATGTAAAAATGCCGGTGGCAGGAATGAAACCGATGGAACTTGACCAGCGCAAAGTGATTGCCAGGCGGGCAGCAATGGAACTGGAAAAAGGAACGATTATCAATCTTGGGTTTGGCATGCCGGATGGTGTGGCTCAGGTTGCGGCAGAAGAAGGCATTTCCGATTATGTGAAGATGACTATTGAACAGGGAATTATCGGCGGGGTACCGGCAGGCGGAGCCATTTTCGGGGTGGCATATAATGCGGAAGCAATGGTGGATGCTCCATCCCAGTTTGATTTTTACAGCGGTCACGGACTTGATCTTACCTGTCTGGGGCTGGCTCAGGCGGATGAGCACGGCAATGTAAATGTCAGTAAGTTCGGGCCGACTATTGCCGGCTGCGGCGGATTCATTGATATCTCACAAACGGCAAAAAAATGTATTTTCTGCGGTACTTTTACAGCTGGCGGACTGAAGACGGAGATCAGGAATGGAACGCTCCGGATTTTGCAGGAAGGGAAACATAAAAAGTTCCTGAAAAATGTCGAACACATTACATTCAGCGGTGATTATGCCAGGGAAATAAAACAGCAGGTTCTTTATGTAACTGAACGGGCCGTATTTGAAATGACACCAGATGGCCTGGTTCTGCGGGAAATTGCTCCCGGTATTGATCTGCAAAAAGATATTTTGGACCATATGGACTTTGTTCCGGTCATTCCGGAAGAACCGGTACTGATGGACAACAGACTGTTTGGTTCGGAATTATTAGGACTTGGAAAGAAGGAGGAGTAGATGATGATTCAGGGGATTACGTTAGAAAAGAAGGACAGGACTGCAATTTTAAAGGTAGACATTCCGGAGAGCAGAAATGCGCTGAGTGTGCCGATTGTTGAGTATATGGATGCGCTGGTTGATGAGGTCATTGCAGATGCGAAGATCCGATGTCTGATTATAACCGGCGGCGGTGAAAAATCATTTGTTGCAGGAGCGGACATTGCCAGACTGGTGAAGATGACACCGGAAGATTCAAGGTACTCGATTGAAGTGGGCCATAAATTGTTCAGTAAGCTGGAGACAATGGACATTCCGGTCATTGCCGCCATTAATGGGTATTGTCTGGGCGGCGGACTGGAGATCGCCATGAGCTGCGATATCCGCATCAGTTCTGCCAATGCAAAATTCGGCCTGCCGGAGATCAATATCGGAATGATTCCGGGATGGGGCGGCACCCTGCGTCTGCCCAGGTTAATTGGTGAGAGCAGAGCGAAAAATATGCTGATGAGAGGAAAGATGATTACGGCCCGGGAAGCTTTTGACTATGGCCTGGTGGCAGAGGTATACGAAGATGTTCCCACAATGAGAGAAAAAGCAGAAGAGCTGGCATTGGAACTTGCTGCAAAGGCCCCGGTTACGATGAAACTTGACAAACGTCTGGTTTATGATGCAGCGAACAAACAGCCGTCCGATATTGCTCAGAGAGACGCACTGGCACTGGGATTTTTGTATACAACCGAAGATGCGATTGAGGGTTTAACGGCATTTTTAGAGAAGCGAAAACCAGAATATAAGGGGAGGTAAACGATGAAGCGGGTAGATATTTTTAAAGAGATTGAAGGAACTGAATTTCCGGCGGGCCGGAGAACCAGAGTTGTGATCGGTGAGAATGGTGCGATTGACGGAGAATATTTCTGTCAGGGATATGTGGTGATTTATCCGGGCGGAGCAATTCCGCTTCACGATCACGTAACAGTGGAAACCTATACCATCATCAGCGGAGCCGGTGAAATTACAGTTGATGGTGAAACGGAGCCGATTGGTGCGGGTGAATGCGTCTACATTGACAGCGGCAAATCACATGGACTTGTGAACACCGGTAATGCAGATATGCATCTGATGTTTGTCTATGCACCAAAGATGATTGCAGAGCATTGGGCACAGGAAACAGCAGGCGAATTAAAACAGGAGGAAAATAAATGAAGAAAACAGCAATGATCACCGGCGGCAGCCGCGGAATCGGATTCGGGATTGCCAGACAGCTGGGTATGGAAGGGTATCAGATCGCTATTATGGATATTAACAAACCGGAGGACTACAAAGGGAATCTGGACGAACTGACCGGACTGGGAATTGACTATCTCTATATGAACGGAAATACCACAATTGCCAAAGACCGTGAACGTTTTCTGGAACTGACAGTTGAGAAATTTGGCGGTGTTGATGTACTGGTCAACAATGCCGGGGTAGCACCGAAGGTAAGAATGGATCTGCTGGAAATGACAGAAGAAAGTTATGACCATGTCGTTGACACCAATACCAAAGGAACGATGTTTATGACCCAGCTGGTGGCCAGACAGATGTTAAAACAGCCGGTGAAAGGACGCCGCCGCGGTGTTATCGTGAATATCAGTTCCAGTTCCGTGACGGTATCTTCTACAAGCAGAGGGGAATATTGTGTGTCGAAAGCAGGAATGGCAATGCTGACAACATTATATGCAGACCGCCTGGCAGCTGAAGATATTCAGGTCTATGAGATCCGTCCGGGCGTGATTGAGACTGATATGACCAGAGTGGTACATAAAAAATACAGTGACCTGATTGAACAGGGGGTATTTCCGATTGCCAGATGGGGAGTTCCGCAGGATATTGCAGATGCGGTAAGTGCTTTCTGCAGTGAGAAATTTATCTACAGTACAGGCAACTATATCGATATTGACGGTGGATTCCATATTAAAAAACTGTAAGCAGCTATAGTCGTAAAGAGAGGAGAAGGTAAGGTATGAATGTATTTAAACGGTTATCAATTGCATTGCTTTGTTTTGCTTTATGTGCAGGACTTGGCGGCTGCGGTCAGGTGGGGGATGGAAGGCGGATTATCCGGATTTCCAACGGGCAGCCGGTGACACATCCGGATAATATCGGTCTTCTGGCATTTAAGGAACATGTGGAAACTTATCTGGGAGATAAGTATATCGTTGAGATTTATCCCAATGAATTGCTGGGATCTTCGCAAAAAGCAATTGAGCTGGTTCAGACCGGGGCAATCGAATATGTCGTCAGCAGTACCAGCAATCTGGAAACATTTGACGATATTTACCAGATTTTCAGCCTTCCGTATCTGTTTCGGGGGCTTGATGGATTTGATGCCGTGATGGAAGATGAAGCATTCATGACAAGCATTTATGAATCCACAGATTCATCCGGATTCCGGGCTGTAGCTTACTATACGGCAGGTGTAAGAAACCTTTATACAACAAAAGCAGTCTACACACCCGATGACCTGAAAGGATTAAAGATCCGGGTTCAGTCCAGTCCGACCAATGTTAAGATGATGGATCTGATGGGAGCAGCAGCTGTGCCGATGAGTTATGGTGAGGTCTATACAGCAATTCAGCAGGGAGTTATAGATGGGGCTGAAAACAGTGAAATGGCATTGACTACGATGAAACATGGTGAGGTGGCAAAGTATTTTACTTATAATCAGCATCAGATCGTCCCTGATTTACTGGTTGCAAATCTGAAATTTTTAGAAGAACTTTCGCCGGAAGAACGGGCAATATTTGATGAGGCCGCCAGGATCAGTACCGCAGTTGAAGTTCAGGCCTGGAATGACCAGATTGAGCAGGTGAAAAAAGAAGCGGGTGAAATGGGCGTCACATTTATTGATACCGATATTGAGCCATTCAGGCAAAAGGTTCTTCCGCTGCATGACGAAGTATTGGAATCCAATCCGAAACTCCAGCCGTTTTATGTCAGGATTCAGGAGATTCAGGAAGCAGCATTTAAGAGTGAGGGGGCAGTTAAATGAAGCAGTTAAAGAATGGTATGGATAAGGTTTTATCTGTTATTTGTGCGATATTGTTTAGCTTTATGAGTTTGCTGGCAGTGTATCAGGTAGTGACCAGATATGTGTTTAACAGTCCCAGCTCTTATTCGGAAGAGCTGCTGACCTACAGTTTTGCATGGATGGCGATGCTGGCGGCTACTCTGGTATTTGGTGAACGGGATCATATGCGGCTGGCATTTTTTGCTGATAAACTGAAAGGCAGAAACGCAACGGTGCTGGCGCTTGTGACAGAAGTTATAATCCTGGCATTTACGGTGCTGGTGCTGCTTTATGGCGGAATTGCGATTACCAGGCTTACAATGACTCAGGTCACTGCCTCCCTGGCAATTCCGATGGGATATGTCTACAGCATTATGCCTGTCTGCGGCGTGTTAATTACCATATATTGTATCATCAACATCTGGGGCCTGGCTGAAGCGCTGAAAGACGGCGGAAAGGAGATATCATGAATATTGCATTAGTCTCGGGAATCATTATTGCAACAGTTCTTATCATTTTGTTAGTGTCGGGTGTTCCGATTTCTGTAGCACTGGGAATATCATCAATTCTGGCGATATTGCCGACTCTTAACTATGGTGCAACTGTTTTGACGGCAACACAGCGAATCTTTTCCGGTATTTCAATTTTTACCCTGCTGGCGATTCCGTTTTTTATTCTGGCAGGAAATATCATGAACAAAGGCGGGATCGCCATACGGCTGATTAACTTCGCCAAGGTTTTGACCGGCAGAGTGCCCGGTTCACTTGCACATACCAATGCGGTAGCCAATATGTTATTCGGTGCGATTTCCGGTTCAGGTGTTGCAGCTGCTTCGGCAATGGGGTCGATCATCGGGCCGGTCGAAAAAGCGGAAGGTTATGAAGACAGTTTTTCGGCAGCAGTTAATGTCGCAACAGCTCCGACAGGACTTTTGATTCCGCCGAGCAATGTGCTTATTACTTATTCACTGGTAAGCGGCGGGACATCGGTAGCAGCTCTGTTTATGGGCGGATATATCCCCGGAATATTATGGGGACTGGCTTGTATGGTGGTGGCATTTTTATATGCCAGGAAACATGGTTATAAAACATCAGCAAGAGTCAGCCTGAAAGAAGCCTTAACAATAACCTGGCAGGCGATTCCCAGTCTGCTGCTGATCATTATTGTAATTGGCGGAATTATTGCCGGTGTATTTACTGCGACAGAAGGGTCGGCAATTGCGGTTGCTTACAGCCTGATCTTATCCCTGTTTATTTATAAAACGATTGATGCGAAAGAACTGTTTTCAATATTAGTGGACAGTGCCAAGATGACCGGTATTATCATTTTCTTAGTCGGGACATCCAATATTATGGCGTGGGTCATGACATTTACCGGCATACCGGGAGCAATTTCTTCAACACTGCTGGGAATCAGCCAGAATAGAATTATTATTTTCCTGATAATAAACATTTTCCTGTTATTTGTGGGAACGTTTATGGACACTACCCCGGCCATCCTGATATTCACACCAATCTTTCTGCCGATCTGCCAGTCATTCGGTATGAGTGCATTACAGTTTGGTATTATGATAACATTTAATCTCTGTATCGGAACGATTACACCGCCGGTAGGTAATATTTTATTTGTCGGTGTCAAAGTGGCAAACTTGAAGCTGGAGGATGTTATGAAACCATTAATGTCTTATTATGCTGTTATCTTTCTCGTGTTGATGCTGGTAACTTTTGTTCCGGCAGTATCGACCTGGCTGCCGGCGCTGGCGGGGTATTGACAGTTAATTTGATTCATCTGCTTGATTTTGGAAATGTTCTGTTATAAGATTAGTGAGTATCGTATTGAATTTCCCGCTTTAAGGGAAGTGAAGAGGTGAAAACTATGAGTACTATCAAGGACGTTGCAAAGCTGGCAGGTGTATCAACCAGTACCGTTTCCAGAACTCTTTCGAATCGAATGTTTGTTGAAGAAGATACAAGACAGAAAGTGTTAAAAGCGGTTGAAGAGCTGAATTATAAACCAAGTATTATGGCAAAGGCATTAAGAGAAGGCAAGACTTATACCATTGCTTTTTTGGTACCGGATATCAACAGTCTGTTTTATCCGATGATTATGAAGAGTATTGAAAAATATGCCGCCGAAAAGGGGTATTCTATTATTCTCTGTAATAATAATGAGGATGTCGAATGTGAAAAACGTAATCTTGAAATGCTGGGAAGCCGTGGTGTTGACGGTATTCTTTGCCTAAGTGTTGAGGACGATATTACCCATTTGATTCAGTTTAAGAATAAAAATAAAATCCCTGTTGTGATGGTTAACCGTGAACTTGACAAAGAGATGTATTCATATTCGGTAGACAATGTATATGGCGGATACCTGATGACCAAATATCTGCTTGATCAGGGCCATAGAAAGATCGCCGGAATGTTTGGTGATTTTGGCAAACAGCGGTTTCGCGAGCGTTATGACGGCTGCAAAAAGGCAATGGAAGAATACGGTATTAAGGACTATAAGAAGTATTTTATATATGATGTAAACACTATTGAGGAGTCTTTTCAACGAACGAAGGAAGTTCTTGAACGGGAAGATCGCCCGACAGCATTTTTTGCCAGTCTGGATATATTTGCAATTGGTGTCTACAGTGCCATGAATCAGAAGGGAATGCAGATACCGGAAGATGCTTCGGTTGTGGGATTTGATAATGTCTTTATGTCGCAGTACATGATGCCGCCGCTCACTACATACAGTGCCCCGATTGACCGTCTGGCAGAGGAAAGCGTAAACTCATTGGTGAATCAGATTGAGAAGCGGGACGTGGGAGAAAGTAAAGTATTTCGCGGTGAGCTGATCGAACGGGCATCTGTCCGGCCGGTAATAACAGAATAGTGGATGGATAACGGGATGAAATCCCTCAGGTTCAGTGCAAGTGACCTGAGGGATTTTATCTTTGACAGAAGCAGTTATTCCTCTTCCCGGACAATATAGAGCGGTCGTTTTTTTGTCTCCAGATAAACTCTTGCCAGATATTGCCCTGTGATGCCGAGGCAGAACAGCTGCAGTCCGCCGACAAACAGCGTGATCACAACAAGGGTAGGAAAACCGGCCGCGGGATCCCCCAGAATGATCGCCTTAATGCCATAAAAGAGTGCGAGTATGATAGCAGCAACACATACAAAAAAACCGATAAACGATGTGGCAGCCAGCGGTGCCGTGGAAAATGAAGTGATACATTCGATAGAATACAGAAAAAGCTTCCAGAATGACCATTTTGTTTCCCCTTTGGTCCGTTCGATATTTTCATATTCGAGCCATTTGGTCCTGAATCCGACAATTGCAAAAAGACCTTTGGAAAAACGGTTGACTTCCTGATACTGTAAAAGCGCATTTACCATCGGTCTTGTCAGAACACGGAAATCACGGGCGCCATCAACCAGTTCAATGTCAGAAATCCGGTTGATCAGTTTGTAAAATAAGCGGGCGAACAGTGAGCGGATCTTTGGTTCACCTTTGCGGTTTACACGGCGGGCAGCGACACATTCATATTGGCCGCCAAGAACAGTCTCAATCATCTCCGGCAGCAGGGTGGGCGGATCCTGCAGGTCAACGTCCATGACTACGATCAGTTCACCCCTGGCAGCTGTCAGACCGGCATATAATCCGGCCTCCTTTCCAAAATTACGGGAAAAGGAGATAAAATGTACCTGTTCGTTTTGGGATCGAAGCTGCTTTATCTCATTAAGTGTGTTATCTGTAGAGCCATCATCAATAAAAATATATTCGATTTCAATATCTGAAGGCAGCAAGTGTGTAATATGGTTCATTTCGTTGTAAAATACTGGCAAAGCAGCGTCCTCATTATAACAAGGAACAATGATAGATAATAACAAATACATCCCCCTCCGGCTGTCAGAACAGCCCTCAACCCCTTGAAAAATCGTAATTTTGTGACATTTGTATCCCGATATGTTTTCGGAACGGAATTAAGCATATAATATGTATTAGTGATTATAGCAGAATAGTTACAAATGGGCAATAAAAAGACATAGTTGTAATTCAAACGTTTTCATCTTATAATAATACGAATAAGTAATAAAAAGAATTGGGGTCTGATAGGAGTTTGCATGAAGTTAAGAAATATAAGCCTGTTTGCAGGTTCGGCCATGGGGGCAATTGTTTTTGTTATAATTTATGGGGGACATATATTAAATCCGGCTTATACAGACTGGCTTATGGGGAACGGGCGGGATCTGTCGCAGCATTATTTCGGCTGGAATTTTTACCGCAATTCTTCACGGGATTTCCCGCTTGGTTTAATGAATACTCTTGGTTATCCGTATCAGACTTCGGTACTGTATACGGATTCGATTCCATTACTGGCAGTATTTTTCAAAGCATTGTCGCCGGTTCTTCCGGAACAGTTCCAGTATTTTGGCTTATGGGGGTTGCTGTGCTTTATGCTGCAGGGGCTGCTGGGGGCAATGATTTGCAGGAAGTATACCGAATCGACCGTGTTTAACACGCTGGGAAGTCTGTTGTTTATTTTATCACCGGTTATTCTGCAGCGAATGTATTATCACAGTGCGCTGGCAGCACATTGGCTGATCCTGATCGCATTGCTGTTTTTGATCAATCAAAAGCAGCTGTCGGCTAAATTCAGGAATGCTTTACTGGCATGGGCACTATTAGGTGCCTTAATCGCTGCAATCCACCAGTATTTTCTGGTTATGTGCGGAATTATCTGTGTTGGTTACAGTGTGTATGAGATAATCCGTAACCGCCGCTGGTATGGTTTTGCAACCTGCATATCGTTTATTTCCGGGGCACTTATCGTTGATCTTATATTAGGATTGTTTTTAGATAATGTCAGTTCTGCAGCCTGGGGACTTGGTGACTATAGCTTTAATCTGAACGGACTGATTAATCCGCAGGGATTTTCGGCAGTATTTTCAAATTTGCCGACATATAATGACCAGCATGAAGGTTTTGCATATTTAGGGCTTGGTATTATCGTTCTCAGTATTGGTGCGGTTGTTGTGCGGGAGTATCTGCTGGAGAAAGATGAGCAGTATGCCGAACAGACAAAGATCAGACATCATCTGGCGGATATTCTGGTATATGGCCTGATTATTCTGCTGTGTATCGGCGTATCCGTATCTCCGGTTATTACCTGGGGCAATAATATTTTACTTACGCTTGAACTCCCGGAAGTGATTGTTGATTTATGGAGTATTTTCCGGTCAACAGGGCGCCTGATCTGGCCTGTTATATATATCATTATTTTAGCAGGCGTTTCCGTAATTATGCGAAGAAAATCAAAATATCCTGTAATCATTTTTCTGATTTGCTGTATCGGTCTGCAGTTTTATGATTTAAGCGAAGTAATAGCAGAACGGAACGAGCGTTACAACAATTCAGATCAGTATGTCAGCCTGTTAGCAGATGAAGGCTGGGCAGAACTGGAAGAAAATGCAAAGTTCAAACATCTTATTATCAGTAATGAGGTGGTGGGGAGTGATTATCTTTATGAATTTGCTGATCTTGCCAGCAGAAATAAATGGACTTTGAATGATTTCTATTTTGCCCGTAACGTTGAGGGTATTACGGATTCCTGGCAGGAGTCAATTGCAGATCCGCAGCCGGATATGTTGTTTGTCCTGACTCAGGGGGCTTTTGACAGAATTAAGATGATTTCACTGAACACAATGTATTTTTATGAGTTGGATGGTTTTTTTGTTGGTGCAACAGATGCTGTATTGCCCAAAAGGATCCCAATGGACCGCTCGGAGATCGTCTATTATTATCCGATCGGCAGCAATTCCAGTCTTTTTCAGGGAGAAGACCGGGATGGTATCCGGTATCTGTACTCCGGCGGGATCTCTTATGGTCCGTATTTAACAATACCTGCCGGTGTTTATGACGTGTCAATCAAAGGAACGAAGCTTGATCTGGCAGAGGCTGACAGCGCAATGAATGAGGGAAATACGGTATTGCCTGTTTCGGATTATTATGATTCGCCGGCAGAAATAACATACCGTTTTGAGGTTGGCAGCAGCATTCAGGACTTAGAAATCAGGGTGCGTAATCATTCGGATCAGACAATTTCGATAAATGAAATATCAATAACGCCGGTCGGTAATCAGGGGAGTCGAGATGAGTAGTGCAAATAGTTATTTAAATGGAAGTATAGAAAGAAAAGAGCAGCGACGGCTGCGGCGAAAACAGCAGCGAACGATAAATCTCTGGATGTGGGGTATTATTTTTATTGTTCTGGCGGCTGAGTTGATTGGAGCATATATCATCGTTTACCAAAATGGGTTTGTTATGCAGGATGCTGTCTCCAGGACGGCGAATGCATATTATGTACTGAACCTTTTCCCGCGAAAGCTGGCATCGATCGGGTTTGTCTGGAATCCGCTGCCCAGTCTGCTGCAGCTGCCGGTCCTGACATTGGCTAAATACTGGAAACCGCTGGCATCCAGCGGCTTTGCCGGATGTATTGTCACATCGGTATTTGCAGCAGTGAATGCAGGCGCTATTTTCCGTTACCTCAAATTAAGCGGGATCAGTACGTTAAGTTCTATTCTGATCACCTTTCTCTATGCGTTTCATCCGTTTATCTTTTATTATGGACTTAATGGATTGAGTGAAACGATGTTTTTTACGGCAATGATATTCATAACCACGAATATGAGTTTTTGGGTAGAAAATAGAAAGACCGGTCACATTATTGTATCTGCGTTGATGCTGGCAATGGCAATGCTGACAAGATATGAAACATTTGCTCTTGTTGTCGGCTGTGCGGTGGTATTATTTGTGGTTATTTATTTTATGGAAGATCAGCAGTCTCCGTTTAAAAACAAGCCGGTTAAGATGAAGATCGACTATATGACAGCTACCGGCACAGTACTTTTTTTGCCTGTTGTCTATACCCTGCTGGTTTGGATGTTCCTTAACTGGACGATTATGGGGGATCCGTTTTATTTCCTCCGCTCGGTGTATTCCAATGAGGCGCAGACGGCATGGGTCTATGAAGGATTTCGCCAGATGGTCAGTAACCCGGTGTCAGCACTGGTTTACAGTCTGGTTGAGATGCTGCCGTTTTTACCGGTTTGTCTCGTAATATTGATTGAACGCCGTATGTCCAAACGGATATTCCGGTTAGATTTGCTGATTCTGGTTCTTTTGGTCGGCAGCATTGCGGGCATGCACTGGCTGATGCTGTGGCAGGGGAAATCATTTGGCTGGCTGCGCTTTTTCTCATTTGCCCTGCCGTTTTCTGTTGCGTGGCTGCCTTATGAACTGCAGCAGTTAAGCGGAAAGCTGAAACAGATAACAATCGGGCTGGTATGTGGGGCACTTGTTCTGTCAGGTGCACTGACAATACATTATTTTCACGATGTTAATCTGGCCAAAGAGGAGTACGCCCTGTTTTTCCACGAAGAGGAAATTACCATGGGGATTGTGTCATCGCAGATTGAAATGGCTGAAATCATTAATCATAACTACAGTGATAATATTATTCTGCTTGACAGTTTTACCATGTCCAGTCTGATTTTACATCTGGATGATACAAAAAAACTGATTGCAACTGCTTCCGATGACTTTGATGATATTATTAAAGATCCGGCATATTATGGAGTGGAGTATATCGTAGTTCCGAATCCGAATGGTGTTGACGGACTGGATGCCATTACCCGGGAATTCCCTAAGCTGTATGATGGCGGCGAGGAATGGGCTGAACTGGCAGGAACCGCAGGCCAATACAAGATCTTCCGCGTGAAGGAAGAATATGCCAGTGTATATATTCCGCTGAGCGATAGCGAGGGGGACTTACCGCAGCCGCTGAGTGGTAGCGAGGTAATTCAATGATGCGTCAGACAGAACGGTTCGCAGTTATTATGGCCGGCGGCAGCGGAAGGCGGCTGTGGCCGTTATCCAGAATAAATAAACCAAAGCAGTTTATGGATTTGACCGGGGATGGTGCATTGATTGTAAATACAATTAAGCGGATCAGTCCGATTTTTGACATGGATCATATTATTGTGATTGGCATGTTATCGCAGCGTAATATTTTATTGGACTGTACCAAGGCATTGGTAAGACCAGAGAACATTTTATTCGAACCGGGGGCAAAAAACACAGCAGCCTGTATTGCTTTTGCAATGGAACATATTGCTGTAAAAGCTGCTGATGCGCTGGTGTGTATTTTGCCTGCAGATCATTATGTCGCTCAACCGGTCCGGTTTTGTGCAGTACTGGAGCATGGACTGGACACTGCAGCGAAAAAAGACAGTATTGTTACCCTGGGAATTGAACCGACTTATGCTGCGACCAGTTATGGTTATATTCAGGCAGGAGAGCAGGTTGATCTGCTGAATGAAGTACGGATGGTAAAATCCTTTATTGAAAAACCAAACCGTCAGAAGGCGGAAGAGATGTTGGATTGTGGCGGTTATTACTGGAATGGTGGTATCTTTATCAGCAGGCAGAAGGTCCTGACCGCAAATATAAAGGAATTTCTGTCGGATTTATACAGCCATATAAAGCGTGCTTATGAAGCAAAAATCATGGGAAATGCGGCTGATATGGAAAGAGAATATAATATGGTTGAGAGTATTTCCATTGATTTCGGTGTAATGGAAAAAAGCCGTGAAATGTTGGTGATCCCGGCTGATTTTGGCTGGAATGATATCGGCGGTTATGCTGCAATCTACGATATTGCAGATAAGGATGAAAACCAAAATGCGGTTATAAAGGGAAATTTACTGGCACATAATGCAAACAATTTATTGATACATTCAAATAAAAAAGTAGTGGCAGTATCAGGTGTAAGTAATCTGGTTATTATCGATACACAGGATGTCTTGTATATCTGTAATGCTGATGAGGCAGAGAATACCAAAATGATATCTGAGCAGTTGGCTGAACTAGGGTATGGGGAGCTGGAATAAATATGAAACTTTCAATTATTATACCAACCTATAATGAAAAAAATAATATTCGCCCATTGCTGACACTGATATCAGAGGCACTTGCATCTGTAGAATATGAAGTGATATTTGTAGATGACAGCAAAGATGAAACACCGCAGATATTAGCGGAGGTGAGCAGTCAGGACAGTTCAGTGCGGTATCTGCACCGGACCGGAGAGATGGGGCTGGCTTCAGCTGTGGTTCGTGGATTTGCAATGGCAAAAGGAGATATTATCGCGGTCATGGACGCCGATCTTCAGCATCCGGCATCGTTGCTGCCGCAGATGCTGGCGCTTATTGATCAGGGTGCTGATATTGTATTGCCCAGCCGTTACATAGCCGGAGGCGGGAGTGAAGGGCTCAATATGATGCGTACCATTGCATCAAAAGGTGCCAGACTATTATGTCAGGTTTTTCTGACTTCAATGCGCCGGATATCCGATCCGATGAGCGGTTATTTTATGATGTCCAGAGATGTTATTGAAGGGGTGGATTTCCATCCCGTCGGATGGAAGATCCTTATGGAAGTACTGACATTGGGCCGCTACTATAATGTTGCTGAGATATCGTATTCTTTTGAAAAACGCAATGCCGGAGAGTCAAAACTGACTTCCAGGGTTATGTTTGAATATCTGCTTCATATTGGATTATTAGTTCTGCGAAGTGAACGGGAGCGGCGCTTTTATCTGTTCGCCTGTGTCGGTCTCTCCGGTGTGGCGGTAGACCAGATCGTATTTTCGATTATCAGTTCGGCATTTTTACTGCCGCTGCATCTTGCGGCAACGTTAAGCGGCTGTGTTGCGATGGTCAGTAATTATCTGCTTAATTGCAGAATGACATGGAGAAACCAGCGTCAGGATGATACCGTGAGGGAGTTTTTGCAGTATGCAGTGGTCTGTGCGGCAGGAATGTCAATTAAAAATATTGTCGCGTATCTGTTCTCCTTAGCAGGAATGGAAAATATGTGGTGTAATTTTCTGGGTATTCTGATTGCCAGTCTGTGGAACTACTTTATCAGTGACAGGTGGGTATTCTCAGGAAAAAAAGATCAGATTCAATATACAAAGATCAGCAGGCAGGATAATATGCCTTCTTTGAAGGAGGATGCATAAATGGCAGCACATGAAGCTGTAAAAGCGGAAGAAGGAAAGAAACGTGAGCGGACGGTTCGTTTAGGTGATCGTCTGATTAATGACGGCTATATTACCAAGGAACAGAGTGAAAAAGCCCTGATTTACCAAAAAGAACATAACTGCCTGTTCGGTCAGGCATTGATTGAAAGCCATATTCTTACAGAACAGCAGCTACAGGAATTTTTTGAAAAAGGGACGAAGTCGCTGTCGGGGGAGAAGATGATCCAAAAAGGTCTGATCACCCGTGAACAGCTTACCTATGTCCTGAGCTACCAGGAAGAAAATGGCGGTCGTTTGGGCAATATCGTTGTTGCTCTGGGATTTTCAACCCCTGAAGAAGTAGATCATTTTTTTCGGGAAACTTCAGCCGCACCAAAAGGTATGCTGGGCGAATCACTGGTAGCAAACCGGTTGATTACCCAGGAGCAGCTTGAAAATGCGCTTCGGCTGCAGCGGGTCAGCGGAGGTATGTTCGGTGAAATTCTTGTATCACTCCGTTATATCACAGCGGAGCAATTGCAGGACGCCCTGGCGGTTCATATGCAGATTGGCCGGACCGGTAAAAAATACAACTTTGAAGATTCCAAGAAACTGCCGTATAAGATTTCACAGAAGTACAGTGCAGTAATTATTAACCGCCGCGAAGATACCTACCTGCTGGCCGTATGGAAGATGCTGGATGCACAGGCGCTGGCTGAGATCGAAAGTTTCCTTGATCTGCCGGTGGAACAGGTGTTGGCAACTATGCTGGAACTGGAAAACTTCTGGGACATGGCATATCAGGATGAGACACTGGATGAAAGCATTAATGGCTTGTATAACGAACAGCCGGAAAACTCCGCCAGATCAACATTGTCAGGCGGACAGAAAATGTTTTTTATTGGTCTCTTTCTATTGATTCTGGCAGCTTTATTCAGAGACTGGCGGAAAACACTTTTAGTTTTAAATATTATTGGGCAGATTATATATGCGGTGCTTAGTCTGTTCAAATTCTGGATTCTTGCACGCGGCCAGAAAAATCATGACCAGCTGCAGTATTCGCCAGAGGATGTTGCTGCAGTGGATGAACGGGAATTGCCGGTATTTACCCTGCTGATTCCGGTATATAAGGAAGCTGGCATTGTTCCTTTACTGGTAGACCGTCTGGAGGTACTGGATTATCCAAGGCATAAGCTTGATATCCGTATCCTGCTGGAGGCAGATGATCTTGAGACGCAGGAAGCATTCCGCAGCTTTGATCTGCCGTCCCATTATACGTTGTTAGTGGTTCCGGATTCACAGCCGAGGACAAAGCCCAAAGCCTGTAACTATGGATTGATTAATGCCAGGGGTGATTATGTTGTTATTTATGATGCGGAAGATATGCCGGAAAGTGATCAGCTGAAAAAGGTTTATCTGGCATTTGAAGAGCTGCCAAAAGAATATGTCTGTATCCAGTCGAAACTTAACTACTTCAACAGCAAACAGAATCTGCTGACCCGCTGGTTTACGCACGAGTACAGTACCTGGTTTGATATATTACTGGTTGGGGTAATGACATTTCGTTTTCCCTTGCCTCTGGGTGGTACATCCAATCATTTCAAAACAGATGTTTTGCGTGAAATCGGCGCCTGGGATCCGTTTAACGTAACGGAAGATGCCGACCTGGGGATTCGTCTCCACAAGCTGAACTACAAGACGGCAGTATTGGATTCTTATACGTTTGAAGAGGCCAATTCCAAGCTGAAAAACTGGATCCGGCAGCGTTCCAGATGGATCAAAGGATATATGCAGACCTGGCTGGTGCATATGCGCAACCCGCTGAAGTTTTACAAAGCGGTCGGATTCCGTGGTTTTGTCGGATTCCAGGTAATGCTGCTGGGAACACCCCTGATACCGCTGATGAATCCTTTCTTCTGGGCGATGATGGTGATCTGGTATATCTGGCAGCCGGCAGCGATCAGAACCTTGTTTCCCGGTGCGTTGTATTATATTGCGGCAGCGCAGCTGTTTTTAGGAAACTTTGTGTTTATCTATTCGCATTTAATGGGAACTTATACAGTAGTCAGGGATGGTGAGCTGAAAGGAAAGATGCATCTGGATTATTCCATTATTGCGGTTGGTATACTGATGCCCTTTTATTGGATGCTGATGACGGCAGGTGCGTATGTTGCCTTATTCCAGCTGATCACAAAACCTCATTACTGGGAAAAAACGGAGCATGGGTTAACAACTCAGATTACGCATACGCCACTGGAAGTAGAAAATAAAGAAAGCGATGGTTAATGAAACGAAAGGGAATGTTTACCAAATGCTTATTTGCGGTTTATATTATCGCAGTATTAATATGGGGTTTTTCACCTTATATCAAGACCGGGATTGTGTTTGTTGACCGCAGGAAAGAAGTGATCCGTCTTACACCCGATAACGCATCTCCAGTTCTGGTTGATCCGGAAGCGACAGCTGAAACCCGTCACTTAATAAAATGGTTATCAACGTCAGCCAAAGATTATATGTTATTCGGCCAGCAGAACGGCAATGCAGAAGCAATCAAAGAGCGAAAAGGCATCGTATCAGATGTCTACCATATGGTCGGCACATATCCGGCGGTGATCGGCTATGATATGAGCGATGTCGAACACCGCCCTGAGTATTTTGTACAAAAAGCGCAGGAAGCTTATCAGAATAATTGCGTGATCACATTATCTGATCATATGCCCGAATTCAGGATCAAAGAGATCATGCCAGGGGGCATATGTCATCCGCAGTTTCTGAAACAATTGGATGAAACCGCAGTATTTGCTGCTGCCTGTGTGAGCGAAACCGGGACAAAAATCCCCATCATTTACCGCCCCTATCATGAAAACAGCGGTGACTGGTTCTGGTGGGGAACTTCAAATACTACCAGAGAAGAGTTTATTTCCTTGTGGCGTTTCACCATAGAATATTTAAGAGATAAAAAAGGCGTAGACAATTTCCTATACGCCTATTCACCCAACGGCCATTTCAAAGACGCAAATGATTATCTGAAGCGTTATCCCGGGGATGAGTATGTGGACATCATAGGTTTTGACATCTATGACGATACATCTTCTTATGACAGCGGTTGGATGGAACAGGTAAAAAATGACGCCCGGATTGTGGTCAACATTGCTGTTGAAAAGAATAAGCTTGCAGCTCTCTGTGAGACAGGACATCGCTATAATGGCACAGATGGACTGAAAGTCTCAGGAAACGAGATGACAGACTGGTTTTATGTGCTCCATAATACACTTAAAAGTGATGAGACTTCCGGGCAGATCGCTTATATGATGGCATGGAGAAATGAAGATAAAGACCATTTTTTTGTTCCTTATGACGGACATGAGATGGAGCGTGATTTTATCCGTTTTTATAATCTCAATGAAGTTCTGTTCTCGAATCAGCTGGGGAATATATATTTAGAATACAATTAATTTTAATGACCTAAAACCCGGAGGATAAATCAATATGGATACCAGGAAAATATTAGTGGTAGATGATGAGAAAAAGATTGCAGAAGCTGTTAAAGCTTATCTGGAACACGATAATTACACAGTATATACCAGCGCAGACGGCGAAGCAGCAATCGAACTTTTCGACCGGATAAAACCAGACTTACTCATCCTTGACCTGATGCTTCCGAAACTTAACGGCGAAGCAGTCTGTCAGCATATCAGAAAATATTCGCGGGTTCCCATCATCATGCTGACGGCAAAATCAGCGGAAGGAGATAAGATAAACGGTTTTGATATCGGTGCCGATGATTACGTGACAAAACCTTTCAGTCCCAGAGAACTGGTCAGAAGAGTACAGAGCATACTGCGGCGGTGTTCAGAGTCAGTTGAACCTTTATATAATGTAATGTCCTGGAATGAGGGAGAACTGACGATCAATATGACTTCCAGAGAAGTACACCGCAACGGTATCCTTGTCAGTCTGACACCAAATGAGTACAAGCTGTTGTCCACCCTGGCAAATTATCCGAAAAAAGCATTTACCAGAGAGGAACTGATCAACAGTGCCTTGGGAATCGAATACGAGGGTTTTGAACGTACGATAGATTCTCACATAAAAAATCTGCGGGGAAAGATCGAAGCCGATACAGCCAATCCGATATATATTAAGACGATTCGCGGGATCGGCTATCAATTTGGGGGAACAGCATGAAAGCAGGTCTGAAAATAAAACTGATTCTGTCCTATCTGACCATATCACTGATTCTGGTGGTCTTTTTGCTTTTTTTTGCCAGAACCACAGTTAACCGGGAGTTTGAAAACTATGTGAAAGGAAACCTGGAGAGAAACAGCAGTGAAATTGCCGAACAGGCAGGAATCATTTATAAAAGCTATCATACCGGGCAGGCGTATGAATTATACCGCCGGCTTGGCGAATATGCCGTCAGCAAGGGACTGGTTCTCAGCATTGAAGATGAGCAGGGCAATCTGGTCTGGTGTATGGACTGTGAAGATCCCGACCATTGTCAGATGATGCTGTCAGGAATGGAACACAATATGAACCGTATTTATCAGGGCTTTTCCGGGGAGTACGCAGAATCTGTCTATCCGATTGATGTGGGGGATAACAGAGTGGGAACCGTTGTTCTCGGATATTATGGCCCTTTTTATTATGATAATCTGGATGTCCAGTTTCTGACTCTGCTCAACCGTGGATTTATCATTGCTGCCGCCGGCGCCCTGGCAGTTTCGGTTTTGCTGGGATTATTTATGGCCGGCAGAATATCCGGACCGGTTAAGAAGGTTATCCGGAAAACAAAGGAGATTGAAGGCGGCAACTATGATGCCCTGATCGAAGAAACGTCCAACACCGTGGAGATGGAACAGTTGATCGGCAGTGTGAATACGCTTGCTGCTACACTGGACCGGCAAAAGGAACTGCGGCGGCGGCTGGCCCAGGATTATGCGCATGAGTTCCGGACTCCGCTGGCTGCCCTGCAGTCGAATCTGGAGGCGATGGTTGACGGCATATGGGAACCGACGGGAGAGCGGCTTCTTGGTCTTGAGGAAGAAGTGCAGCGCCTGACAAGGATGGTGGGCGAGCTCGATTATCTGGTGGAGGTTGAGGCCAATGTAGCGATTGAACGGACCTCATTTGATGTACTTGAAATGATTCAGGTAAACCTTGCTAATTTTGAATCAGAGATTCACCGTAAGCAGCTGCAGGCAGATGTCCATGGGCAGACATTTCAAATGTATGCCGACCGGGACAAGATGGGGCAGGTGATCATCAATTTGCTGTCAAACGCCATCAAATATACAGCGTCCGGCGGAAAGATTGATATCAGGATCAGCCAGAGCAGTAAAAATAATATAATTGAGGTCTGTGACAATGGAATCGGGATATCCCCGGAAGACCTGCCGGATATCTT
Organism: Lachnospiraceae bacterium; assembly: GCA_032073745.1. Taxonomy (GTDB): domain Bacteria; phylum Bacillota; class Clostridia; order Lachnospirales; family Lachnospiraceae; genus Brotaphodocola. Next base: position 27,313 of record DAMAMW010000005.1, read on the forward strand.
CGAGCATCTGTACCGTGCCGACCGGTCAAGAGCTGCAGATACCGGCGGCAGCGGGATTGGACTTGCGGTTGTGAAAGCAATTGTCGAGGCCCATGAAGGAACGGTTACAGCAAAAAGTGAAGAGGGAAGAGGCAGCCGGTTTATTATAACAATTCCAAAATAATATTCAGATCTCCATATAACCTCCATACAGCAGGATTATAATAAGCACATATTAAATAGTTACAGATAGCTGTTTAATAAAAATATATGAAAGAACTGAGGTATTTGAAAATGAAAAAAATGTTAATCGGAGTTTTTACTGCTGCACTTATCGCTATCCCGGCAACTGCTTTTGCGGCACAGCCAAAGACAACAACTGAGACACCTGTTGCAGTTGAAAGCCAGGCTGTTGGCTGCTGCGTAGGCGGTACCGGTGCATGTTGCACCGTTGCAGGCGGCAGCAGCTGCTGTAATTAATCAGCAGAATACTGAATATAAAAAACAGTCCCGTTTCATTCGGGACTGTTTTATTTTCACTATACAATTGTTGACCCGCCGTCGACACGGATATATTGTCCGGTCACATAGCTGGAAGCATCACTGGACAGGTATAAAACAGTGCCGGTCAGTTCGCCTTTGTAGCCGGGGCGTCCCATTGGGTTGGAATGGTTGTAGCCATCTAAAAACTCCCTGGATTTAAACAGGCTGTCTTTGGTCATTCCTGATTCAAAAAGACCAGGACCGATGCTGTTTACAGTAATATTGTATTTTCCGTAAGACGCTGCCATTCCAAGGCTGAGGCCTAATACGGCACTTTTAGAAGCATTATATCCATGGCGGATAAAGATGTCTTCCTTATCGGCAATCATGGCATTGACGGAACTGATATTGACTATTTTGCCATAGTTTTGTTCCATCATATGCGGAATAACATATTTACTGGCTAAAAAGATTGATTTTACATTTACATCCATGGACTTCTGCCATTCCTCCTGTGAGAGAGTATGCACACCACCGTGAACGGCAACTCCGGCATTGTTCAGCAGAATATCAATGCGGCCAAACTTCTCAATGATTTGACTGACGGCATCCTTTACCTGATCTTCATTGGTAATATCACAAGGAAGAATCAAGGTCTGAATCCCTTCTTTTTCCAACTCCTCAGCCAGTTTCATCAGCGGCTCTTTTCTTCTGGCAATCAATGCGACATTTGCGCCGTGTTTTGCATAGGCTCTGGCAGAATCGGCTCCTAAGCCACTGGATGCACCGGTTACAACAGCAATTTTATTTTTTAAATCGAACATAGATGACTCCTCCTTTGTCATTTGTGTTTTCGAGTTAGCTATATCTTACTATATTTGAATTATAGCAGAGTTAAAACGAAAGTTAAGTGACTTTGTTACAAAGGAGGAGTCATAATGCGGTTTTAGTTTTTATTATCGTATACTTCATGCAGTCTTGCCATAACTTCAGCCAGATTAAGTGGTTTCCCGATATGGCCGTTCATTCCGGCAGCGAGACAGGTTTCCACATCTTCACGGAAAACATTTGCAGTCATGGCGAATATCGGAATCGTTTGTGCTTTGGGCAGTGGAAGTGCGCGGATCCGTCGGGTTGCTTCCAGACCATCCATTTCGGGCATCTGGATATCCATGAAGATCAAATCGTAGCGGTCCGGATGGTCGGTAAACATCTGCAGCGCTGCTTCACCGTTTTCCGCACAGTCAATCGTCAGTTTGGTTGATTCCAACAGTGCCATCAGAATCTCACGGTTTATTTCCACATCCTCTGCCAGCAGCAGATGACCGCCGGGAAATACATCCGGTCTGGTGACGGAATCTTCGGCCGCCGCAGCTTCATCAGCTGCAGAACTGTTGGCAAAACTGCCGGATGAATCCGGATATGAATGACTCTCGGCCAGTTGTATTGTAAAGATAAATGAGGCACCTTTTCCAAGTTCTGATTCAATCCATATCTGACCATTCATCAATTCAACAATACGCTTTGAAATAGCCAGTCCCAGCCCGGTTCCGCCATACAAACGGGAGGTACTGTTGTCGGCCTGCTGGAATGACTGGAACAGCAGAAGCTGTTTCTCTTTGCTGATGCCGATGCCGTTGTCCGTTACTTCAAACCGCAGTGTGCACAAGCCATCTTTTTGATCACTTAAACAGGCATTCAGGTGAATCCGGCCATGTTCCGGTGTGAATTTTACGGCATTGGACAGCAGGTTTGTGATAACCTGTGCCAACCGCTGGTCATCTCCATGCAGTTGATCCGGAATATTTTTGTCAATGAATAATTGAAAATCAAGGTATTTCTCATCCAGGCGGAAGCGAATGATATCGACTGCCCGTTGGACCGTCTGTTTAAAATTGAAATCCGTTTCGGATAATTCCAGCTTGTTTGCCTCAATTTTCGACATATCCAGAATATCATTAACAACACCAAGCAGATGGGTGGAAGCATCCTCTATTTTTCCGAAGGCATAATCTTTTCTGTCTATATCAGACGCTGATTTGCCGATCGAAGTCATTCCTGTAATAGCATTAAGCGGAGTCCGCATTTCATGACTCATTTTAGACAGAAACTGACTTTTCGCATGATTGGATGACTCAGCCTGTTCTTTTGCCGTGACAAGCAATTCATTTAGCTGGTTTAAGTCCGAGTTCTTTTCTTCCAGCTCTTTCGTATAATTTTGCAGTTTGTTGACCAGGTCATTGATTTTCTCTGCCATTGCTTTGAATGCATTGGACAGAATACCAATTTCATCATTATTTTCACTGGGCGGAACTTCGACATCAAAGTTTCCTTCCCCCAGTAATTTCGCGGTATTGGCAAGCCGCAATACCGGTTTTGTAACGCCATTTGTAATCAGGTAAAGGAAAACGGCGAGAGCAGCAATGGTAATCATGGAGATAATTATAACATAATTACGGATGCTGTCAGCACCGGCAAGGACTTCGGCGATAGGAACACTGACTGCCACAGACCAGGGATTTGTCGATTCACTGAACTGAACAGGCATATATACGGTATAGAAGTTGTCATCATGATGAATGTATTGTTCACCGTTTCCGATGGCTTCTGTGGCATCTGTTACATACTGCAGCCGGACCGGGTCGGCCTGAAGCATCAGCAGGGCCATATCGGATGAAAGCAGTGACATCTCCGGCAGGGATGTTTCGGAACCATCGGAGTATTCAGATAAGCGGCTGATAAATGTAACAAGTTGGTCCCGTTCGGTGATCATGGATTCATCAGTCAGATTTTGTGCCGGATTAGCATCGATATAATCCGTTGCATATTTAATTGCTTCTGCAGTTTTGGACGGATCGGAAACAAGCATATCACGTAAAAACTTTTCGGCCAGTCCGATACCAAAATTTGATTTGTCCGGGTGGGCGATAACGAGTCCAGAATTAGACAGGATTTCAATAAATGCACCGTTTCCGCGGGTGTTTACCTGAGAGGCCATTTCCTGCAGTGTATCAAGCACTATGTCAGTCGAAATGAATCCGATAAATTCATCCTGGTAAAGAATCGGGAAAACAAAGCTTGCCAGCATCACGGTCTGTCCCTGTACCTGATATGGGTACGGATCTGTGATGTACTCCTGTTTCGTCTGCTTGGGAACAATATACCAGTCGGATATATCAATGTCGGCCAACGGTTCAACCGCGATGTTATCACCGAGCTTATTCCAGTAGGGGGCATACCTTCCGGATTCATCGTAGGCAGGTTCAACACCGGCATATTCGGCATCCATGCCGTCCAGCTGGTTCTTATCATAGGCGATGCAGAATGCTGTTATGTACTCTTTCTGTTCCAGAGCATTGCGCAGGATATCATTCATCATATCCCGGTCAGTGAGCTCGTGTACTTTCAGCGTCTCAAAAACGGTAGCCAGAGTCTCGGATGTGACACGGGCTCCCTGGATCTCAGCCTTGATTTCGTTTTTGTATTTTTCGGCCATTTCCTGAGCCAGATTGACGGCATCGTTTTGTGCCATCTCAATGCTCTTATTCGAAACGATCCCGATCACAGCCAGAAATGATATAACAACTACGGCAGTTACTAAAAAGAAAATCTTAAATTTTAAACTTATATTCTTAAACATTGTTCACCTCAGAATCTTGTCTTAGTATAAATACGATTTATTGCTGTCACAGCTATTATAATATGACAAATAAATAAAAACAAGTTAATTATAAGGAAGTGATGTAACCGTTTGTTTTTTGTAACTGTAAGTTATTTGCCAAAGGCAGCTAAATGACCTACAATGATCAAAACCACTTGACCTTTAGCTATGAAAGGATATAATACAGTCAGGGAACAAAGCATACGGAAAGACAGGAGATCTGACAAACATCATGAATACAAAAAAGTCAATGCTTAATACGATAATAGCTGGAATTTCGGAAATTTTTTTGCCGATTGTAAATCTTTTGAGTGCAGCGGGAATTCTGAAAGGAATTCTGGTTATTTTAACTTCGTTTCATCTGCTTTCGGGGTCTGGTGATACATATCTGATCTTAAATGCGCTGGGAGACAGTCTGTTTTATTTTTTGCCGATTATTCTGGCAGTTGCGGCGGCCAAAAAATTCGGTACGGATCCGTATCTGGCAGCTATGATTGGTGGCGTATTATTGTATCCGGCAATCACTGCTGCATTTGACAGCGGCGGGCAGATTTTCTTTGCCGGGATACCTATCCGGCCGGTGGTGTATAAGTCAAGTGTTATTCCGATTATTATGGCGGTCGGGTTGCTGAAATTTACTGAACAGTTCCTCAATAAATTCATACCGGATATGATCAGGGGATTTTTAACCCCGTTGTTATGTATTGTAATTGTCAGCCTGATGACGTTATTTTTATTTGGACCAATGGGTGCTGTCATTGGCGATGCCCTGGCAGTGGCTTATGAGTTCTTATACCAGGTCAGTCCGGTTATATCGGGAATGATTCTGGGTGCCCTGATTCAGATCATGGTAATCTTCGGTATACATTGGAGTTTTATCCTGATTTCTATGAATAATGTGGCCGTAAGAAAAGAGGATACCATTCTGGCACTGATCGGACCGGCGGTGTTTGCCCAGGCGGGGGCGGCACTGGCTGTTTTTGTTAAAAGCAAAGATCAAAAATTTCGTTCCCTTTGTCTGTCAGCTGCATTGTCCGCCTGTTTTGGTGTCACCGAACCGGCTATGTTCGGAATCAATCTGCCGCTTAAGAAACCAATGGCTGCAGTTTGCATCGGCGGCGGGCTGGGTGGTGCAATTGCCGGATGGTCAGGTGCCAGAGCGGTAACATTCGCTTTCCCCAGTCTTGCAACACTGCCGATTTTCTTTGGAGAAAGTTTTTTAATGTATCTGGTCAGTTGTATTGCTGCATTAGTTTCTGCCTTTGCTTTAACAATGCTGTTTAAATTCGATACTGTTATTGTGACAAATCAAAAGGAGTCAAAGGAGTGACATAAAATAGCATGAATACATTGGGGATTGATATCGGTACTACAAGCCTGTCATTTGTAATCATGGATCATGAGAGCGGAAGGATTAAAAAACATCAGACGGTCAAAAACGATTCCTTTTTGGCATCAGACCGGACGTATGAAAAAATTCAGGATCCAAATCAGATATGGGCAGCCGTACAGCAAATGCTGAGCAGATGGGATCTTAAGGCGGAAAATATAGCCGCTGTCGGCCTGACGGGACAGATGCATGGAATTCTTTATGTCGATGAGACCGGGGAGGCAGTGAGTCCGCTCTATACCTGGCAGGATGGGAGCGGAGCGCAGATCTCTCAGAATGGAAAAACATATGTACAGCAGTTACAGGAACTGACCGGTTATGCTGTGGCAACCGGGTTTGGTGCCGTTACTTATTATGTGCATCACAGAACCGGAACAGTGCCCGGCAATGCTGTTTGCTTTTGTACAATCATGGATTATATCGGGATGAAACTGACCGGCAGAAATGCACCATTGACTGATGTGACGAACGCGGCCGGTTTTGGCTTGTTTGACCTGGAGAACCTGGCCTTTGATTTGGCGGCAATTCAAAAAGCCGGTTTGACAGATGCCATGTTTCCCGAAGTGACGGCCAGGCGAGGTATCCTGGGATATACGGCGGAGGGAATTCCGGCAGCACCGGCAATCGGAGATAATCAGGCCAGCTATCTGGGCGCGGTCAAAAATGAGAAACATAGTATTCTGATTAATGTAGGAACCGGCAGCCAGATCTCCTTTATGGTTCCCTCTTATGCGGAACTTGCCGGGATGGAGCTGCGCCCTTATGTAGATGGTCAGTACCTTCAGGTATATTCTTCTTTGTGCGGCGGACATGCGTATGCGCTTGTGGCAGATTTTTACCGGCAGATTGTTGCCGGGATTACTGAGTATGCAGGAAAAACGTTTGAACCGGATCCGGATATGGTTTATGACTGGATGAATAAACTGATGGATCAACATTTCCTGAACATCCGGCAGGATGAAAACAGAATGCGGATCCAGCCGTCATTTTGCGGATCCAGGTCTGATCCTGCTGTCAGGGGAAGTATCTCTGGAATCAGTACGGTAAATCTGGTGCCGGAAATGCTGATCTTTGGTATTATGGAAGGAATCGTGACGGAGCTGTATCAGGTTTATGACGATTGCGGGCTGGGGAGCCGTAAAGAAAAAGTTCTTCTGGTTGGTTCAGGAAATGGGGTCAGAAAGAATTGTTATTTACAGAAATTATTTGAAACTGCCTTCGGCCTGCCTTTGCGTGTATCTGAGAACGAAGAAGAGGCGGCGTGCGGTGCGGCGATCTATTGCAGGGAAGCACAAGAAAAAGATTTCAGGGTATAAATTGGATGTCCGAAAACAGCGGGAATACGGGGCAGAAGATGGTATAATTGAATTAAGTTGAAAACGAATGATAAGGAGGCTTATTAGATGTATTACTCTGCAACATATCAATCTCCGGTTGGGATGATCACAATTGCCTGTGACGGGGATGGAGAGAATATTGTCGGATTATGGCTGGAAGGCCAAAAATATTTTGCATCAACAGTAACGGGGCAAATGGTGGAATGTAATGATATGGCGGTATTTGATGCTGCTAAAGACTGGCTGAACCGGTACTTTGCAGGACAAAAGCCCGCTGTCTCAGAATTGCCGCTGGCTCCGGCCGGCGGAGAGTTCCGTCAGGAAGTATGGCGGATCTTATGTGAAATACCTTATGGAGAGGTGACGACATACGGTGCCATCGCCAGGAAGATGGCAGAAAAAATGGGGAAAAAGAGTATGTCCGGTCAGGCTGTAGGCGGTGCGGTTGGGCACAATCCAATCTCTGTGATCATTCCCTGCCACCGGGTGGTTGGCTCTGATGGCAGTCTGACCGGTTATGCCGGCGGCATAAAAACCAAAGTTAAACTTCTGGAACTGGAGGGGGTTGATTTATCCGGTTTGTTCGTGCCCAAAAAAGGGACCGCACTCTATTCTGCGGAGGTTTCACTCCCGGGCAAGAACCATATCTGAACTTGCGCGGGCACTTACTGACGGTGAAATCACCCTTGATCCCAATTCACAGCCGGAAGAGGAGATGGAGAAACTAAAAACGATAAAAGGTATCGGCAACTGGACTGCCCGGTATATTGCCATGCGTGCAATGGAATGGCCGGATTCTTTTCTTGATACGGATATTGGCGTTAAAAAAGCACTGGCACCATATATAACCGGGAATATAAATGATATTGCGGATCCGTGGCGTCCATGGCGAAGTTACGCGACAATAAACCTATGGAATTCACTCAAGGTCAGCCCACCCAAAGAAAGGACAAGAAAATCTATGCAGAGTTATGATTATGATGCGATCGTACTAAAAGAAATTAAGGAGCCGGAAAATGACTGCCCCGGTATTCCGGTTCCTTTAAGTGATGAAACGCTGGCAGAACGCAGGGAAGCGGTACTTGCTAAAATGGATCAGAACGGACTGGATGTGCTGGTTATTTATGGTGATCTGGAACACGGAAGCAACTTCGAATATCTGGTCGGTTTTTTGCCGCGTTTTGAAGAGGCCTTACTGGTGCTTCACAGAAATGGAAAAGCATATCTGATGCTTGGCAATGAGAATCTGAATAAGGCTTCCAAAGCCCGCCTCGAAGCTGAGGCGATCCACGTGCCTCATTTTTCCCTGCCGAACCAACCAATGGGAAATACCGGATCATTGAAAGATCTGCTGGCTCTGGCCGGTGTCGCTGGGAAGCGGACCGGGGTGGTCGGATGGAAGAATTTTACGAGCACAGCAGAAGATAATCAAAAGATATTTGATCTTCCTGCATTTATTATAATGGCGCTGACAGAACTTTGCGGCCCGGAAAATCTCACAAATGAAACCAGACTTTTTATTGGCCGGAACGGTGTCCGTACGATTAATAATCCGAATGAAATTGCGCACTATGAATTTGCCGCTTCGCTGGCTTCCGATTGTATGATGGATGCTCTGCGGACAATGAAGCCGGGTGTTACGGAAATGGAAATCGGTGACAGACTGGTACGATACGGCCAGCGAAACAGTATTGTTACCATTGCAGCCTTTGGTCCCCGTTTTATCAAGGCGAATATGTATCCGGGGACGAAACAGCTGGAGATTGGCGATACCGTATCTCTTTCGGTCGGCTATAAAGGCGGGCTTTCCAGCCGTGCGGGATATGCTGTCCGGCATGCCGGGCAGCTGCCAAAAGGGCAGGAGGATTATTTTGAAAAAGTATGTGCGCCTTATTTTACAGGCATACGTGCCTTTGTGGAGCAAATCAAAGTTGGTATGCCAGGTGGCGATCTCTATCAGCTCATGGATCAGGTTTTACCCAAAAAAGAGTATAACTGGGGACTGTGTCCGGGACATCTGACGGCAGATGAAGAATGGGTATCTTCGCCGGTGTATGAGGGTTCCGTGGAAGTTATCAGCAGCGGGATGCTGATGCAGACTGATATTATTCCGTCTGTTCCAGGTTATGGCGGTGTATCGGCAGAAAGTACGGTCTGTATAGCCGGTCAGGAACTGCAGGAGAGAATTCACCGGGAATATCCGCTGATGTACGCACGGATGCAAAAGCGGCGGGAATATATTCATGAACATATCGGTATTTGCCTGAGTGAGGATGTGCTGCCAATGTGCAATACAATGGCTTATATGCGGCCGCTGATGCTGGGCAGGGAAGCGGCAGTTGTAAAAGCATGATGATATAACGCTAAAATCAAATCCCCCGCTCTGATTGTCAAAATCAAAGACGGGGGATTGAATATGGATTATTGCTGCTGGCATATGAGAATAAGGAAATGCTCATATGCCTTTTCGTATTCATGGAAGAAGGTATCAAGATCATCGCCCATGTTTTTTGATGCTGCTTTTCTGGCGGTGTATGCAACTGCCAGGTCATGAGCTTTTTGGATATCACATAATGGTTTTTCAGTCATGGCGTAACTCCTTTCATAAACGACAATAATGTATCAGATAAAAACATTATAAATGAAAAGAATACAGAAAACAATAGTAAATAATCGTTAATAGATTAACTTTTTCGTTATTTTTTCGTCAAAGTCCAATTGTTTCTGCTGGGCAAAAATATGCTATTTTTAGAAAAGGCTTTATTCATGGGCCGATTACTGCTATAATAATCAGCAAACCAAATATCTTATTCAATTTTAAAAGTAAGCGAATCCTTTAGATAGAAGGATGGCAGGGGAAGCAGGTGAGAATCCCGCACAATACCCGTTGCTGTATTGGATTAGTAGTATTCCATTAGGTCACTGTAAGAAATCTTATGGGAAGGCGGAATACTATGTTTGAGGCCTAAGTCAGAACACCCGCTTTTAAAATATTTATGGTTACGGGAATATAACCAGGTGTTGGCAAGAGCTTTTCTTGTTGCGCTTGGAGAATTTCAAATGTCACAAGTGAAAAAGGAAAAGCGCAGTGCCGATGAAAAGAGATCTTAAACACTGCTGTATTTTTGTAGTGTTTTTTTGATGTTTTATTTTTTCTCATATCGGACAACACTGGGTAGGAAGAAACGATGAAAAAACAATTATGGAAACGTTTGATTCAATTCGCAGCAGTATTGCTGGGAATAAGTTTTTTGAGTTTTCTCCTGATTTATTTTGCCCCGGGCGATCCGGTCCGGGCGATGTTTGCGGCCAGCGGCAGTATTCCGTCTGATGAGGCGCTGGCAAAAATGCGGGAGGAACTGGGGCTTGACCGGCCTTTTGTTATTCAATATCTTGACTGGCTGAAAAATTGTCTGCGGGGAGACTTTGGTGTCTCTCTGGCGCATGGTCAGCCGGTAGCCCGGCTGTTAGCGGCGCGGGTCGGACCAACCCTTAAGCTGGCATTGCTTTCGCTGCTGATGATGGTCATTATGGCGGTTCCGATGGGGGTGGTATCAGCGCTTCACAAAGATCGTATTGCCGATTATCTGATCCGGGCGATCTCATTTGTCGGAATATCAATGCCGAATTTCTGGGTCGGCCTGCTGCTGCTGTACTTTGTGGCACTGAAGATGCGTCTGTTACCGGTTGTTACAGCTGATATGGGGCTTAAAAAGATGCTGCTCCCGGCGTTTACCCTGGCACTGGCGATGGCCGGTAAGTATGCCAGGCAGGTGCGGGCAGCGGTCCTTGAGGAACTGAATCAGGAATATGTTTCCGGAGCCAGGGCCAGGGGGATTACCGAATTACGGATTGTCTGGCGGCACGTAATGCCGAATGCGCTGCTGCCGCTGATTACACTGCTGGGGCTTTCGCTGGGGTCACTGCTTGGCGGTACGGCTGTTGTAGAGGTGATTTTTTCATATCCCGCACTTGGAAGCCTTGCTGTTTCTGCAATTACATCGATGGATTATCCTTTGATTCAGGGGTTTGTCCTGTGGATTGCCCTCATTTACATGATAGTGAATCTGGTGGTGGATGTTTCTTACGGCCTCCTCGATCCGCGTCTCGGGAAAGGGGCGTGACAGGATGAAAAAACATAAGCTGATTCTGTCTCTTGGCATGGTGGCTGCCATTATCCTGCTGGCATTGCTGGCCCCCGCAGCGGCAACACATGATCCGCACCAGGCGGTTCTGACTGATGCTGTGCGGCCTCCCGACAGTCATCATTTATTCGGGACGGATAAGATGGGAAGAGATTTGTTCTCCCGGGTGATATATGGAACCAGGACTTCAGTTTTTTCGGCACTGATATTGGTTACCGGTATTTTTACAATCGGAGTTTCGCTGGGGATGGTATCAGGATGTGCCGGAGGGCGGATCGATACAGTGATCATGCGTATTTCCGATATGATGGTATCTTTTCCCGGGATGGCACTAGCCATAGCAGTTGCGGGCATTATGGGATCGGGCATTACAAATGCCGTTATCGCAATCATGATGGTCAGCTGGACCAAATATGCCCGCCTGGCCAGAAGCCTGGTGCTTAAAGTAAAGTATGAAGATTACATACTGGCAGCGAAAATGTCCGGAACCAGGATGATTCATATTCTGTGGTGGTATATGCTGCCGTCAGTGCTGCCGGCGCTGGTTATTACTGCGGCAACGGATATCGGCGGAATGATGCTGGAACTGGCCGGTTTTTCATTTCTGGGGCTGGGTGCACAGTCAACTTCAATCGAATGGGGCTATATGCTGAATGAGGGCAGAACCTATATGGAATCAGCACCGTGGCTGATGGTATTTCCCGGCCTGGCGATCTTTATCACCGTGGTGGCATTTAATCTGCTGGGGGATAGTATCAGGGATATCCTGGATCCGAAGGATACCCGGAGTGCAGAGCAGTCAAAACACAGATAAATCGGGGGGACTATAAAAATATGAAAAACATGATAAATAGAACGGCAGCAGTATTTATGGCTGCTGTCACCATCCTGGCGGCTGCCGGATGCGGGAAGCAGCCGGCGGACAGCGAAGTAACATCCCGGGCGGCAGGAGAGGGAACAATAACGGCCGATCATCTGAAATTTGGCTGTTATAATTTTTCTGATTCTTTGGATCCGGCCACAAATACGAACTCCAGCTGGTGTGGTGTCCGTTATGGTATTACGGAATGTCTGTTCCGGTTCGATTCAGAAGCGGTGGCTAAACCGTTTATCTGTGATGATTATACGGTTTCGGATGATTACTGTGAATGGATACTGCATATCAGGGAAGGGGTCAGCTTTGCCAATGGGAATGAAGTTAATGCGGAAGCTGTGAAGGCCTCGCTGGAACGGCTTTACCGGGAGACTGATATCCAAAATGGCGGTACCGGGAATTCCCTGCCGCAGGGTTACCTCATTTATCAGTCCATAACAGCTGATAATGAGGCAGGGACTGTGACAATCACCTGTGAAACGCCGACATCCAATATGCCGGGTATCCTTGCATATCCTTATTTTTCGATTATTGATGCCAGTGCCGCAGATACAGAGATTATCGGAACAGGTCCATACAAAGTAATCAGTCACAATGCCGGCGTCAATATTGATTTAGTGAAAAATCAAAATTACTGGAATGGGGATGTTCCTTATGACAGTGTATCGATTCTTTTTATAGATGACAGTTCAACCAAGTCAATGGCCCTGCAGAGCGGTGATGTGGATCTGGTGGAGAATATTACAACTGCAAGTGATCTGGAGAAACTGTCGGCTGATGAACATTTCCATATATCAGAGGCAGCAGGAGTGCGGACCGGCAATTCTTATATCAATTTTGACGGTGTGCTGGGGAATGATACGCTGCGCAAGGCGGTTTTGATGGCAATCGACAGTGAAACGATGTGTAATATTACTGTCTCAGGTATGTATACAGCCGGTTATTCGGTACTGCCGTCATCTCTTGCGTACAATTATGACAAATTAAGCAATCCTTATCCCTATAATATAGAAGAAGCAGCAGCTAAACTCGATGCGGCAGGAATTGTTGACACGGACGGTGATGGCTGGCGGGAACTGGATGGTAAAAATATTGAGCTGGATTATGTGGCATACAACAGCAGAAACCTGAATGATTTTGCGGAGGCAGCAGCACTTTTGCTGTCCGGAATTGGAATCAAGTGTAATGTCAGCATCAGAGATTATGATACGGCACTCGCATTGCAAAATGCCGGGGAGTTTGATCTGATGACAGCCAATACCCTGACTGTTGGTGTCGGTGATCCGCAGGATTATCTGGGCAACTGGTATATTAAAAATTCAGCTAATTACGGCAACTATGCGAATGAAGAATATGATCAGGTGTATGAGCAGCTGATGCTGGAGCTGGACGGGAACCGCCGGATGGAGCTGATCACCCGGCTGCAGCAGATTCTTATCAATGATGCGGCAACCATTGTACATGGATATTATAACAGCCGGATGATCAGCAACAGTGAACGTGTTGCCGGTGCAGAGATTGCCACCATGGATTACTATTGGCTGACTACAGATGTGAAACCGGTGAGGTAGAATCATGCTCTGTTTTGATAACGTTACGGTAACCTATAATAATGCAGAACCATCACTGACGGAGTTTTGTCTGGCAGTAAAGCCGGGAGAAATTGTGGCCCTGGCCGGTGAGAGCGGGAGCGGCAAGACGACAGCCGTTCGTGCTGCCATCGGACTGCTCCCCGGCGGCGGTCAGGTCCGTTCAGGAGAGATCCTGTTTCAGGGACAGCTGCTGACCGGTTTAAGCCACCGGGAATGGCGGACACTCAGAGGGCGGCAGATCGGGATGGTTTTCCAGGATTCCGGAGCGATGCTTAATCCGATCAGAACCATCGGAAGCCAGTTTATAGAATATATCCGTACCCACTTGCCCATGACCAAAGGGGAGGCCGGGGCGATGGCCACAATAATGCTTGAACAGATGGGCCTGCCGCACAGCAGTACCATCATGAAATCATATCCGTTTCAGCTGTCGGGCGGAATGCGTCAGCGGGTGGGGATTGCCATGGCGATGGTCTTTCAGCCGCAGCTTTTGCTGGCAGATGAGCCGACCAGTGCGCTGGATGTTACAACCCAGGCTCAGATTGTACGGCAGATGATGACGCTGCGAACGGATTATGGGACCGCGATCCTGATGGTAACCCATAATCTTGCGATGGCAGCTTATATGGCAGACAGGATTCTGGTGCTGAAATCAGGTCGGGTGATCTGGCAGGGGGGCCGGGACCAGCTTCTTGCCGGTACAGAGTCCGGCTATATCCGCGAGCTTTTAGCGGCAGTGCCGCAGATGAAGGGGGAACGTTATGTCTGATTATATTTTAGAAGGGCAGGCACTGACCCGGTATTATCAGACCGGTAACGGGAAAAAGTTTGCGGCATGTCTGGATGTTAATTTAAAATTAAAGAGTGGTCAGACACTTGGTATTGTCGGTGAGAGCGGATGCGGAAAGAGCACATTGCTGCGGCTGCTGACACAGTTGGAACGACCGGACCGGGGGCGGCTGTATTTTCGGGGAAGTGATATTACCGGACAGAGGGGAGAACAATTGCGCCGGGAACGCCGTCATATTCAGATGGTTTTTCAGGACCCGGCAGCAGCCTTTTTTTCCCGGATGAAGGCGGGCAGGGCAATTACACAGCCAATTACCAACTATCGGCGAATGACGAAAGCGGAACTATTATGCCGGCAGAAGGAGCTGCTTGAAATGGTAAAACTCCCGGGAGATTATGCCGATCGTTATCCCCATTCAATGAGCGGAGGCGAACGTCAGCGCCTTGGAATCGCCAGGGCGCTGGCACTGGATCCGGATATTCTTATCTGTGATGAAGCTACCTGTGCGCTTGATGTATCAGTTCAGAAACAGATGATCAGGCTGCTGGCAGAAATTCAGCAGGCCCGGGGACTGTCAATGATCTTTGTCTGCCATGATCTGGCACTGGTACAGTCAGTATCTCATGTTGTTATGGTCATGTATCTGGGGACGGTGGCGGAGATTCTGCCCGGAGCTGCGGTTCATCAACAGGCGAAGCATCCGTATACCCGTGCGCTGGCAGCAGCAGTATTTTCTCTGGATATGGACTTTGACAAAACACTGCCGGTGCTTGACGGGGAGATACCGAGTCCGCTTGACCGCCCCGCAGGATGTCCGTTTCACACCCGCTGCCCTCATTGCATGCCGGTGTGCAGCCGTGAGCAGCCGCAGCTGCTGAAAACAGGTGCAGAGCATTACACAGCATGTCATCTTTATGGAAAGCAGGTGAATTAAATGAAGTATAAAAAAGCAATTCTGGTGGTCAGTTTCGGAACGACACATCTGGATACAATGGAGAAAACAATTACGGCAATTGAGCAGGATATCAGGGAAAACTTCACCGAATATCAGGTGTACCGGGCCTTTACCAGCCAGGCGGTGCTGAACAAGCTGAAGCGGGAAGAACAGCTGTCATTTGATAATGTCAGGGAAGCAATGGAGCGGATGGCCGGGGATGGAATAGAAACTGTGGTGGTACAGCCGACCCATGTTATCAACGGAATAGAAAACGACAAGATGATGCGGGATCTGAAGGAATATACCGGTCTGTTTGGGCGCATCCGGGTCGGCAAGCCGCTGCTGAGCAGTGTGGCTGATTACAAAAAAGCGATTCATGCCGTAATGGCAGATGTACAGCTTGATGAGGGAGAAGCATTGGTTTTAATGGGACACGGCACCGATCATCATGCCAATTCTGCTTATCCGACGCTGGAATATACGTTCCATGCTTTAGGATATACAAGAGTTTTAGTGGGGACGGTTGAAGGTTTTCCCAATCTGCGCAATGTTATGCGGAAACTGGAGATTGCCGATATCAAAAAGGTGATTCTGATGCCGTTTATGATAGTGGCCGGAGACCATGCTAAAAATGATATGGTCGGTGAGGAGGACTCCTGGCAGACAGAACTGGAGGCGGCCGGTTATGAAGTCCGGGCAATCGTAAAAGGTCTGGGCGAAAATAAGGGCATCCGCAATATCTATGCGGAACACATTGAAGAGGCGATGTAGGGAATGCAAAACGGGCAATTTATATGGAAACATCAGAAGCAATTGCGGACCGGCTATACGACCGGAAGCTGTGCTGCCGGAGCTGCGAAAGCAGCAGCCTATATGCTGCTGGGAGATGAACGGATCGAACAGATTGAACTGAAAACGCCGAAGGGAATAACCCTGTATCTGGATATTCACGATATTATGAGACAGAATGGCAGGGTGAGCTGTGCAGTGAAAAAAGATGCCGGCGATGATCCGGATATCACGGACGGCATTTTTGTTTATGCCTGCGTTGAGAAGACATCCGGGACTGAAGTGGCGGTCAGGGGCGGTACCGGGGTCGGTACGGTCACCAGAAAAGGTCTCGAACAGGAAGTCGGCCAGCCGGCGATTAACCGTGTTCCGCATATGATGATCCGGGAAGCGGTGGAAGCAGTACGGGATCGATTCGGCTGTAAAGAAGGCCTGACCGTTACCATCTCAATACCGGAAGGCGTCCGAATTGCTGAGAAAACGTTTAATCCCCGGCTCGGTATTACGGGCGGTATTTCAGTGCTGGGGACAACCGGAATTGTGGAGCCGATGAGTGAAAAAGCACTGATTGATACGATCGGTATCGAGATGAAAGTGATGAAAGAAAGCGGCCATGACTTCTGTTATGTGGTGCCGGGAAATTACGGTGCTGATTTTCTGACACAGCATCTGGGATATGAGGATGTCCTGGCGGTAAAATGCAGCAATTTTATCGGCGAAACGCTGGACATTGCAGTCCGCCTTGAAATGAAAGGGCTTCTGCTGATCGGCCATGCCGGCAAGCTGATCAAGCTTGCGGCCGGTATCATGAATACACATTCCCGTCAGGCAGACGGACGGATGGAGATACTGGCAGCGCATGCCGCGATGGCCGGTGCCGGTCCGGAAACGGTTGCTGCCGTTATGGGCTGTATCACAACGGAGGAGGCTTTTGAACTGCTTGCCGCTGCTGCTTATCTGAAACCGGTGATGGCAACTGTTATGAAGAAGGCAGAAATGCATTTAAGACACCGGTCCGGCAACGCTTTGCAGGTGGAGGCAGTGATATTTACACAGGCGCAGGGCATTGTGGGAACAACTTCCGGTGCCGGATATTTACTTGAGAAAATAAATTCTGAGAAGGGAACACAGAAGTGATGAATGGTGTATTCTATGGTGTCGGTGTCGGCCCCGGCGATCCGGAACTTATGACGCTGAAGGCGGTCAGCCGGATCAGGTCGTGTGATATACTGGCAATACCAGTTTCGGACAGGAACCTGACGGAGGTTATATGGGAGAGCGGCAGCAGGGAGTGCGGTTATCCGGAGCTCTTACAGCGGTGTGTGGCATATCAGATTGTGCTGGCCGTGCTGCCGGAAATAGCAGCAAAGGATAAGCTTTACCTGCCGATGCCGATGATAAAAGATAAACAGAGGCTGCAGGAGATCCATGACAAGGGGGCTGCAAAAGCGGCCGGACTGCTGGAGCAGGGAAACAATATTGCATTTATAACCCTGGGAGATCCGTCGGTGTATTCCACCTGCCTGTATATTCATAAACGGCTGGACCGGATGGGTTTTGACACCGCACTGGTACCGGGAGTGCCGTCATTTTGTGCGGCTGCGGCCCGGATGAATACGGGTCTGGCGGAAAACAGTGACGAACTGCATATTCTGCCGGCTTCCTATCACATTGAGGACAGTCTGAATCTGCCGGGAACCAAAGTCCTGATGAAAGTCGGGAAAAAGATGCCGGTGGTAAAAGAACTGGTAAAGGAAAAACAGCTCAGCCTGAAAATGGTGGAAAACTGCGGAATGGCGGATGAGCGGCTGTATCACAGTGCCGCGGAGATACCGGACGACAGCAGCTACTACTCACTGATTATGATACGGGGGATGGAAAATGATTAACTTTGTAGGCGCCGGTTCCGGTGCAGAGGATCTGATTACATTGCGCGGGCATCGTCTGCTTACGGAAGCAGATGTGATTATCTATGCCGGTTCCCTGGTTAATGAAAAACTGCTTGATGTCAGAAAAGCCGGCTGCACGGTCTTTAACAGTGCTTATATGACCCTGAAGAAGTGCTGGCGGTCATGATAACGGCCGAGCAGGAAGGGAAACGGGTTGTACGGCTGCATACCGGAGACCCCAGCCTGTACGGGGCGATCATGGAACAGATGGACGAACTTGATAAGGAGGGAATTACTTACGAAGTTTGTCCGGGCGTGAGTTCCTTTTGCGGTGCGGCCGCGGCATTAAAAACTGAATATACCTTACCGGGTATTTCGCAGTCAGTCGTGATTACCCGTATGGCAGGCCGGACACCGGTGCCGGAAAAGGAGACTATCCGGAGTTTTGCCGCGCATCAGGCAACGATGGTGATTTTTTTGAGCACCGGATTGATTGATGAATTGCAAAAGGAACTGCAGGCGGGCGGTTATCCCGGTGATACTCCGGCAGCCATTGTCTATAAAGCAACCTGGCCGGATGAAAAAGTCTGCCGCTGTACGGTGGCGGATCTGGCCGAAACAGCAGCAAGAGAAAAAATCAGGAAAACAGCTTTGATTATCGTCGGCGAGACCCTTGATGGGGAGTACCAGCGTTCAGAGCTTTATAATCCGTTATTTACAACAGAATTCCGGCAGGGGTCCGGGGAGGGACAGTCATGAATAAGTTATATGCAGTCGGAATCGGCCCGGGGGGCAGTGACCGGATGACCGCAGAGGCAGAACATGTGCTGGCGGAATGTGATGTAATTATCGGATATCACGTTTATGTTGATTTGATAAAGGATGATTATCCGGATAAGGAATTTCTGACCACCCCGATGAAACAGGAAAGCAAACGCTGCCGGATGGCTCTGGATAAAGCTGCCATGGGAAGTACAACTGCAATGGTCTGCAGCGGTGATGCAGGGGTATATGGCATGGCAGGGCTTTTGTATGAGTTGGGGCAGGATTATCCTGATGTTGAAATTATTGTTGTTCCCGGTGTGACGGCGGCGCTGAGTGGTGCGGCGGTACTGGGGGCGCCGCTGATCCACGATTTTGCGGTTATCAGCCTGAGTGATCTGCTGACTCCCTGGGAGAAAATAAAGCGGCGGCTGAAAGCGGCGGCAATGGCTGATTTCGCTGTCTGTCTGTACAATCCGTCCAGCAAAAAACGTCATGATTATCTGGCCAGAGCCTGTGACTATATGCTTGAGTATAAGCGGCCGGAGACGGTCTGCGGTCTGGTCAGGAATATCGGCAGGGATGGTCAGGAGTACCGGATTCTGACACTTGCCGAACTGAAAAATACGGAAGTCGATATGTTTACAACCGTATTTATCGGTAATGAGCAGACAAAGCAGATCGGTGATAAGATGGTCACCCCGCGGGGCTATCAGGATGAACAGGAGAAAATGGCTGAAGGTGAAACAGAAACAGAAACGGTGTTGCCGTTGCCGCTGTCAGAAGGAAACCTGCCGGATACTGCATTTATCCGCGGAAAGGTACCGATGACAAAAGAAGAAATCCGTTTTATCAGCATCGCCAAACTGAATCTGAAGGAAGGTTCGGTTCTCTATGACATCGGTGCCGGAACCGGTTCTGTCTCCGTAGAAGCTGCTCTGCACCGGCAAAAGATCCGGGTATATGCCATAGAAAAAAAGCCGGAGGCAATTGAACTGATCAGGCAGAATAAGCAAAAATTTAATGCCGGTCAGATTACCGTGGTTTGTGGAACCGCACCGGAGGCACTGGATGGTCTGGAAAAACCAACGCATGTGTTCATTGGCGGCAGTTCCGGAAATCTGCGGGAGATTCTTTTGAAAGTAAAGGCCGCCAATCCGTTGGTCCGGGTAGTGATCAATGCAGTCACATTGGAAACTCTTAATGAAGTGCTGCTGGCTGAAAAGGAAGGTGTGCTTGCAGAACTCGAAATTGTTCAGGCCGGCATAACAAAAGTCCGGAATACGGCCGGATATCATATGCTGGATGGACAGAATCCGGTCTATATTATCTCTGAAAAGAGGCCGGAGGAGGAAATGCAATGAAAATACCCCGGATTATGATTGCCGCAGCTGCCAGCGGAAGCGGAAAGACCAGTATATCATGTGCGCTGATGCAGGCATTAAAAAACAGGGAATACCGGGTGGTATCAGCGAAATGCGGACCGGATTATATCGATCCGATGTTTCACCGGGAGGTACTGGGAATTGAAGCAGAAAATCTTGATCTGTTTTTCTGTGAACAGGAGACACTGAACCAGCTGTTTGCCGATCATGCGGGGGATGCCCAGATAGCTGTTCTGGAAGGTGTGATGGGATATTATGACGGAATGAAGCTGGCCAGTGACAAAGCCAGTTCTTATGATGTTGCGAAGGCTCTTCGTACACCGGTGATTCTGGTCGTGCCGTGCAAAGGGGCATCACTGTCTGTCCTGGCAGTGATTAAAGGGCTGATTGAATTTCGGAAAGACAGTAATATCCGGGGGATCATCCTGAACCGGGTCTCAGCCGGACTGTATCCGGCGATGAAAGAGATGATTGAAACGGGACTGCGGGAAATGGGACATCTTCTCCCGGTTGTCGGTTATGTTCCCCAATCAGAACTCTTTCACCTGGAAAGCCGTCATCTGGGACTGGTTATGCCGGGGGAATATCCTGATTTAAAGGGCCGGATTGAAGCGGCAGCAGAACTTCTGGCAGAGACGGTTGATTTAAATCAGATTATGGAAATTGCGGAATCGGCACCGGATCTGGATGGAGCCGGATCAGATGACAAAACGGTCTCAGTTTACTGCGAAAGACCGGAGCATAACGGTGATCCGGCACCGGCAATAAGACTTGGTATTGCCAGAGACCAGGCATTTTGTTTCTACTATAAATCAAATCTGGAAATACTGCGTCGTCTGGGATGTGAACTGGTGGAATTCAGTCCGCTGCAGGATGAGAAACTGCCGCCGGATCTTAGCGGAATTTTGCTTGGCGGCGGATATCCTGAGCTGCATGCCGGGACCTTAGCCGGTAATGTCAGCTTTCGGAATTCACTTCGCCGGGCACTGGAAGCTGATCTGCCTTGTTTTGCAGAATGCGGCGGGTTTATGTATCTGCAGGAGTGGCTGGAAGATGCGGATGGCTGCCGGCACGAGATGGTCGGGATACTTGGCGGCGGAAGCAGACGCAGGGAACGGCTGGTACGTTTTGGTTATATTAATATCACCGGAACAGCAGACGAAGGATATCTGCGGGCCGGTGAACAGCTGCGGGGACACGAGTTCCATTACTGGGACAGTGATGACAACGGGAACTCATGTATGGCAGAAAAACCAGATGGCAGCAGGTCATGGGCGTGCATTCACATGAAAGGAAACCTGTTTGCCGGATATCCGCATCTGCATTATCTGTCAAACCCTGAAGCAGCAAAACGCTTCACAGAACGGATGCGGGAGTATGCCGGAAGAAATGAGGGAAATAAATGAATCAGAAGATAATCAGGGATCAGATCCGGCCGGCGGATAAGCAGGTCATGGAACAGGCCGGGAAACGTTGGATGTCGGTCGGAAAACCACTGTTCAGCCTGGGCAGTCTGGAAGATGCCATTATCCGTATTGCCGGGATGAAACAGACAGCCGATATCGCACTTGAGAGAAAAGCACTGGTTATCATGTGTGCCGATAATGGGATAGTGGCAGAAGGTGTCACCCAGACCGGACAGGAAGTAACTGCGATTGTAGCCGATAATTTTACGAAAAATGCGGCCAGTGTCTGTCTGATGAGTGAGGTTGCCGGAGCCGACCTGTTTCCGGTTGATATCGGGATGGCAGTGGATGTGCCGTCGGTGACAACGGATGGTCAGAAGGTGGCATACGGAACAAAAAACTTTGCTGCCGAACCGGCAATGACAAGAGAACAGGTCTGGCAGGCAATTCAGGTCGGGATTGATATGGCGGCAAGGCTCGGGCGGCAGGGATATGATATCCTGGCAACCGGTGAGATGGGGATCGGCAATACGACAACCAGCAGTGCGGTAGCTGCTGTGCTGCTGGGAGAACCGGTTGATAAGATGACCGGAAAAGGTGCCGGTCTGGCAGATGCGGGACTGAGCCAAAAGCGTAAAGTGATCAGTCAGGCAATCGTAAAGCATCAGCCGGATCCGGAGGACCCGGTTGATGTTCTGGCAAAAGTCGGCGGACTTGACATTGCCGGACTTGCAGGGGTATTCCTGGGTGGTGCCATACATCGGATACCGGTTGTGATCGACGGATTTATCTCTTCGGTGGCGGCTTTATGTGCCGTACGAATCTGTCGGACAGCGCGGGATTATATGCTGCCTTCCCATGTGTCTGATGAACCGGGAGGCAAGATACTGCTGGAGGCACTGGACTTTGAGCCGTTTTTAACCTGCGGCATGTTCCTGGGCGAAGGGAGCGGGGCGGTAGCTTTGTTTCCGCTGCTTGATATGGCTCTGCGGGTGTATCAGCGGATGGGAACATTTGAAGATATCTGCGTGGAGCAGTATGAGGCATTTGAAAGGAAGGAACCATGAAACTGCTGCAGTCATTGCTCATAGCAATATCAATGTATTCTAAAATTCCGGTACCCGGTGTGAAATGGTCGGCTGATAATATGAAGTATGTGATGTGTTTTTTTCCGGTTGTCGGCGTGATTACTGCTTTTGCAGTCCGGGCGGCAGGCACGCTGCTAGACAGGAGCGGATGCGGCAGACTGCTGTTTGCGGCAGTGATGACCCTGATACCGGTACTCATCAACGGCGGAATCCATATGGACGGCTTTATGGACACGGTGGATGCGCTCTGTTCTTATGGAGACCGGGAAAAGAAACTGAAAATCCTTCAGGATCCTCATGCCGGTGCTTTTGCCATGTTCTGGCTAAGCTGTTATTTTGTGATCAGTCTGGGACTTTGGAGTGAAGTGACAGCGGGGATGTATTGCGTTCTGGGATGGGGATATGTATTGTCCCGCTCTTTGAGCGGCCTTGCGGTTGTTGTTTTTCCTGCCGCAAAACGCGACGGTCTTGCCAGAACCTTTCAGGATGGAGCCGATAAGCGGCGGTGTACCGTGATTATGTCAGGATGGAGCCTGGCAGCGGCGATCGGCATGCTTTTAGCTTCAGTACCGCTTGGAGTGGCAGCACTTTTGGCAGCCGGGCTGGCCTTTCTTTATTACCGGATGGTACTGATCCGTCAGTTCGGCGGCATTACCGGTGATCTGGCAGGTTTTTTTCTGCAGCTTTGTGAGCTGGGAATGCTTGCCGGAGTGGTGATTACGGGAGGTGTTCTGTGGAACCGGGGATGAGAATTATTCTGGTATGTGTGACGGGCTTTTTTCTGGACCAGCTGTGCGGAGATCCGGTCTGGCTCTATCATCCGGTCCGGCTGATCGGACATCTGATATCAGGATTGGAAGACCGGTTAAGAAAAACGGCAGGAGATATAAAGGGGCGGCTTTTGGCAGCCGGACTGGTGATGTGGGTTCTGGTTGCCGGTGTGACAACCGCAGGTGCCTGGCTGCTTTTGGATCTGGCCGGCCGGGTGCATCCGGCGGCGGCAATGATTCTGGAAGTGTTCTGGTGTTATCAGCTGCTGGCGGCAAAGTCGCTTAAGCAGGAAAGCATGAAAGTATATGATGAGCTGGCAAAAGGTGATTTGCCGGGGGCAAGAAATGCAGTTGCCATGATTGTCGGCAGAGATACTGCCGCGTTATCGGAAGAAGGCGTGATAAAGGCAGCTGTGGAAACCGTGGCGGAAAATACTTCGGACGGGGTGGCTGCACCGCTTATATATATGCTGACCGGTGGTGCGCCGCTGGCATTTTTCTATAAAGCAGTCAACACCATGGATTCTATGGTTGGCTATAAAAATGACAAATATCTATACTTCGGCCGGGCAGCAGCCAGGCTGGATGATATATTTAATTATATACCGGCCAGAATATCGGCCTGTCTTATGACTGTGGCAGCTTTCCTGACCGGTATGGACTGGCGCGGGGCATGGCGGATCTATCGGCGTGACCGCCGCTGCCATGCCAGTCCCAATTCGGCGCAGACGGAGGCAGTATGTGCCGGGGCATTGGGAATCAGGCTGGCCGGAAATGCGTTTTATTTTGGCAGACTTTACGAAAAACCTACGATCGGTGATGATTTGCGTCCGGCGGACCGGGAGGATATCAGACAGGCATGCAGACTGATGAATGTGACGGCAGTACTGGCTCTTATCCTGGGAGTTTCAGTGCGCCTGCTGGTAATCTGCTTATGCAGCTGAAAAATGAGAGGTGAAAGACGATGGAATATGTTCATGGCGGTGATATTTATACAGATGAAGGGATGACGGATTTCTCCGCCAATATCAATCCTCTCGGACCGGGAGCGGCGGTGCTTCTGGCAGCCCATGCTTCATTAGAAGCAATATCCCATTATCCGGATGCCCGGTGCCGCAGGCTGCGGAGTGCACTTTCCGGAGTGCTGGCGGTTGAACCGGAATATCTGGTCTTTGGCAACGGCGCGGCAGAACTGATCTTTTTGATTACAGCTGCCGACCGGCCCAGGCGGGCGGTACTGGTAACACCGTCTTTTGCGGAATATAAGCAGGCACTGGCGGCATCAGGGTGTGAGGTGGTAAATTATCAGCTGCAGGAAGCGGATGGATTTCAACTTGATGCATCTTATCTGGACTGCCTGACCCCGGATGTTGATATGATTTTTCTCTGTTCACCGGCAAACCCGGTCGGAAATGTGATTGACAGAAAGCTGCTGTTAAAGATTCTGGAGCGCTGCCGGAAGTACCAGATCAGAATGGTAATGGATGAATGTTTTTATGAATTTCTGGATACCTGGCAGACCGATACGCTGCAGCAGGAGGTGATTCTGAATCCGCAGCTGTTTGTGCTGCGGGCATTTACCAAAATGCATGCAATGCCCGGTCTCAGACTGGGATACGGGATGTGCAGCGATACGGAATTGATTCAGCGGATGGAACAGCTCAGACAGCCGTGGAGTATATCGGTAGTGGCGCAGGCAGCGGGACTGGCGGCGGTTTATGACAGCGGTCATGTGAGCCGTACCCGCAGCCTCATCAGGACCGAGCGGGAATGGATGATGGCGGAACTGACCCGCATCGGTATTACATTTTTTCCGCCGCGGGCAAATTATATTTTTCTGAAAAGCAGTTATTCGCTGGATGAAGAATTAAAAGCAAAAAAAATACTGATCCGCAATTGCAGCAATTATGACGGCCTGGAGAACGGCTATTACCGGATTGCGATTCGCTGCCGGAAGGAAAATCAATTGCTGATCGATGCGCTTACGGAAGTTTATGAATCGGCGGTATCATGGAAAGGGACAGGATGATGGCAAAATCAATTATGATTCAGGGAACGATGTCAAATGCCGGAAAAAGCATACTGGCAGGTGGCTTATGCCGGGTTTTAAAGCAGGACGGATACCGGGTTGCGCCATTTAAATCACAGAATATGGCACTTAACTCGTTTATTACAAAAGACGGTTTGGAGATGGGGCGGGCCCAGGTGATGCAGGCGGAGGCGGCCGGGATTGAACCATCGGTCAGCATGAATCCGATCCTGCTCAAACCAACCAATGATACCGGTTCCCAGGTGATCGTAAACGGCGAGGTCGCGGGCGTAATGTCAGCCGTTGAGTACTTCCGGCGCAAACGAGAGTACATACCGGCGATTATGGCGGCATACCGGACACTTGCCGCCGAATATGATATTATTGTCATTGAAGGAGCCGGCAGCCCGGCAGAAATCAATTTAAAAACCGGTGATATCGTCAATATGGGGATGGCCGCGATGGTTGATGCACCGGTGCTGCTGGCAGGAGATATTGACCGCGGCGGTGTCTTTGCCCAGATTGTTGGTACGGTTGAACTGCTGGCGAAAGAAGAACGGCAGCGGATCAAAGGAACCATAATCAATAAGTTCCGCGGTGATAAAACGATTCTGGATCCGGGCCTGCGGATGCTGGAAGACAGGACAAAGATCCCGGTCTGCGGCGTAATTCCGTACTTTTATCTGGATATTGATGAGGAAGACAGCCTGACGGAACGGTTTGATAAAAAAGACAGCGCCGGACTGGTTGATATCGTTGTTATCCGGCTGCCGCGGATTTCTAATTTTACGGATTTTGCCCCTCTGGAGTGTATGCCGGAGGTATCTGTCCGGTATGTCTCTAATCCGGCCGATTTTGGCGATCCGGATGCGGTATTGCTGCCCGGAACCAAAAATACAATTGCTGATCTGCTGTGGATGCGTCAGAATGGTTTGGAAGCCAAAATACTGCAGCACAGTGGCAGGGGAAAACTTATATTTGGTATCTGCGGCGGATATCAGATGCTGGGAGAGGTGATCCATGATCCGCTTGGTATCGAACAGCAGGGAAGTATCAGCGGAATGGGGCTTCTGCCGGTTCAGACCACCTATGCACCGGAGAAAACGAGAACCCGGGTGCGGGGGGATTTTATGGCGGTCGGCGGGATTCTGTCCGGACTCAGCCACGTTAAAATCGAAGGATATGAGATCCATATGGGAGTTTCCAGGCATCATCAGGCCGGACTTTTAACGCTGTTTGATGATGTAAGCGGTAAGGAAAAGAAAACAGACGGGGCATATACCGATCATGTGTATGGCTGTTACGTTCACGGGATCTTCGACGAGGCAGGAGTAACACAGGCATTTGTGAGTGCCCTTCTGCATCAGAAAGGATATCCGGCGGACCACGTTCAGGGTATTGACATGGCCGCATATAAAGAAGAACAGTATGATAAACTGGCAGATATTATCCGTACCAATCTGGATATGGAACTTATCTGCCGGATTATCGGGGAAGGAAACAATTTTCAATGAAGAAGCTTTTGCGTATCGGAAGCAGGGAAAGCAAACTGGCAGTGACACAGGCAGAAATCGTCAGAGATATGATTGTCAGACGGTTTCCTGATATGGAGGTTCAGATCGTTACAATGAAAACAAGCGGAGACCTGATTCTTAATCAGAGTCTGGAGTTGATTGGCGGAAAGGGACTTTTTGTCAGGGAACTGGATCTGGCGCTCAGGGAAGGGCGGACTGATCTGTCCGTTCACAGCCTTAAGGATATGCCGGTTGAAGAAGATGCTGATTTTCCGGTGTTTGCATATACCGAAAGAGAGGACCCGCGGGATGTTCTGATCTATAAACCCGGCCTGACTGGGGTTCCGGGACAGGGGACAATTGCCACTTCAAGCAGACGGCGGCTGATTCAGATTGAAAAATTATATCCCGGCTGTTGCTTCACCGGGATTCGGGGCAATGTCCAGACCAGACTTAAAAAACTGGCAGAACAGGAGATTGATGCAACCGTGCTGGCGGCTGCAGGCATTGCCAGACTGAAGATGGAAGCAGTGATTGGAAGGGTGTTTTCAGTTGAAGAGGTACTTCCGGCTGCCGGGCAGGGCATTCTGGCAGTTCAGGGCAGTAAAACTACAGCGGCACTTTTGCGGGAATGCTTAAATCATCCGGAGAGCGAAGCCGCGGCGTTCGCCGAACGGCAGTTTATCCGTCAGCAGGGCGGCGGCTGTACATCACCGGCGGCGGCCTATGCCCGGGTGGAAGGACAAAAACTTTGGCTTACCGGGTTATATTACAGAGAACAGGATGGTGCCTGGTTTATCGGGCATAAAAACGGCAGTATAGAAACGGCTGCAGATACAGGGACACAGCTGGCAAAGGAGATGGAAAAGACATATGGCTTTAACAGTTGAATGCAGCGGAAAAGTGTGGCTTGCCGGAGCCGGGCCGGGAGATGCAGGCCTTTTAACGGTTAAGACGAGGCATCTGATGGAAACAGCAGATGTAATTGTTTATGATGCGCTGGTAAGTCCGGAGATTCTCAGTCAGATACCGGATCACTGCCGGATGATATATGTGGGAAAACGATCCGGGAATCACACCGTACCGCAGTCAGAGATCAATCAGATTCTGCTTGACGAAGCCCGGGCGGGCAATCGGGTCCTGCGTCTGAAAGGCGGTGATCCGTTTGTTTTTGGCCGGGGCGGCGAAGAACTGGAGCTGCTGGTGCAGTCAGGGATTCCGTTTGAAGTTGTGCCGGGGATTACCTCCGCATCGGCAGTGCCTGCTTATGCCGGTATTCCGGTTACACACAGAGATTTCACATCATCATTTCATGTAATTACCGGACATCCGAGAAAAGGCGGTGAGAACCGGATTGATTATGCGGCGCTGGTCAGCCTGAATGCGACCCTGGTTTTTCTGATGGGGGTTTCGGCGGTTGAGGAAATCTGCCGTGAATTGATTAAGGCCGGTATGGATGCAGATACACCGGCAGCAATTCTGGAAAAAGGAACAACGTCTGATCAGCGGACTGTGGTGTCTGCTGTCAGCCGGCTGGCCGAAGCAGCCAGGCAGGCAGGGGCAAAAGCTCCGTCAATCATTGTGATCGGCCATGTGTGCGGTCTTGCCGATCTGTTTGCGTGGGCAGAAAAAAGAATACTGGGCGGCCGCCAGATTCTGATTACCCGCCCCCGCGCAGTCAGTTCCGGACTGGCTGTGCGGCTGCGGGATCTGGGGGCGCAGGTGATCGAACTGCCGTCAATAGCAACCAGGCCTGTTGCAGATAACAAGCAGCTTTCATCAGCGCTTACAGCGCTGGCTGCATGGCAGAAAGAAGCCTGGCTTGTTTTCACAAGTGCAGTCGGAGTCCGGGTATTTTTTCAGGAATTGAAGCAGAGAAAGCTGGATTTGCGGAGTTTCCTTCGCTGCGGTGCCGATCTTAAGTTTGCCGCGATTGGTCCGGCTACGGCCCGGGAACTGGAGCATTTTGGCCTGATCGCGGATCTTGTGCCGGAAACCTACTGTGCGGCCAATCTGGGCAAAGCGCTGGCAAAACGGGCCGGCAGCGACAGCCGGATATTGATTCTGCGTGCCCGGGAAGGATCTGAAGAGCTGCTCCCGCCGCTTGAAGAAAAAGGGCTGGCGGCAGAGGATATAGCAATTTATGAAACCGTATATGAAGTGCATGAGCAGATTCAGGAAAAAATCGGTGAGCTGTATGATAATGACGGAATTGATGCGGTTGTATTTACCAGTGCATCGACAGTACACGGATTTGCAAAAACGATAAAAAAGCAGGATTACAGCAAGGTACCGGCGGTGTGTATCGGCAGCCAGACAGCAGCGGCAGCACAGCAATATGGCATGACGGTCATGATATCGCAGACAGCAACCATTGACAGTCTGACAGAGAAGCTGATTGAAGTATTCGGGAAATGAGATTAAATTATGATAAAGTACATCTTCAAAAGGATCGGGATTGGAATTGCTTCCCTTTTGCTATTGATAACAGTCACATTTTTTCTGACCAGAATGATGCCGGGCAGCCCGTTTCAGAGCGGAGCGGTGTCTGATCAGGTAGTGGAAGCCCTGGAGCAGGAGTATGGCCTTGGCCGTCCGGTTCTGGTGCAGTATTTCAGCTATATCGGTAATCTTTTGCAGGGGAATGCGGGAATGTCCTATCAGAGGCCGGGAATATCCGTAGCCAGTATTATTACCCGGGCATGGCCGGTATCGTTTGCGATCGGTTTTCCGGCAGTCATAATTGCATTGATTGCCGGAACTGTTCTGGGAGTGATGCAGGCGACGACAACAAAACCTGTTGTCAGCGGGACTATTTTTGCCTGGACGATTATGGGGATGGCAATACCGAATTTTGTGATTGCGCTGATTCTGATGCTGTTACTGGGGCAGGTGCTGAAATGGTTCCCGGTACCGGAACTGGCTGCGGCGGCACGCCGTATTTTGCCGGTGCCTGCTCTTTGTGCGGGGCCGGCGGCGGTGGTTACCAGACTGGTGAGAAATGGATTTGCGGCAGAGATGGATAAGGAGTATGTGATGTTTGCAAAAGCAAAAGGACTGAACTGCCGCCAGATTGGACAAAAGCATGTGCTGCCGAATATCTGGGCACCGGTGCTGAGTTATATCGGACCTGTTTCTGCAGCACTTATTACCGGAAGTTTTGCGGTGGAAAATGTTTTTAATATTCCGGGCCTGGGGCGAGAGTTTGTATTGGCAGTCAGCAGCCGGGATTATACGATGATTATGGGACTGACGATATTTATGGGGGCAGTGGTGATTATTCTTACACTGATTACCGATATCCTTCTGATCATAACCAGTCCGCAGTTTTTCAAAACAAAGAACGGACAGGGGGAAAACGGATGAAGCGGCGGAAACGTTTGGGAATCGTAATGCTCCTGTTAATTGTCATGGCAGCGGTTCTGATTCCTTTGATTTCTCCGTATTCCTATTCGGAAATGAGCGTAATGCTGAAAAACAATGCACCTTCCCTGCAGCATCCGTTTGGAACGGACCGCCTGGGTCGTGATATTCTGGTGCGGGTATGCTTCGGGGTCCGGATCAGTCTGTGTATTGGTTTTGGCAGTGCATTGATAAATGGCACCATTGGTCTGCTGTATGGCGGGACTGCCGGCCTGGGCGGAGCCGGGCTTGATATGGTGATGATGCGGATGGCAGACATCCTGGCAGCAATTCCGTCTATGCTGTATGTAATTCTGATCAATCTTCTGATGGGACAAACCGCTGCCGGGCTGATTGCCGGGCTGAGTGTTGCCGGATGGATATCAACTGCGCGTATCGTCAGGGGGGAGATGATCCGGATGAAAGAACTGGAATATATAGCGGCAGCCAGAATGCATGGGGTTCCGGGATATATTCTGTTGATCCGGTATTTCCTGCCGGGAACCGCCGGTCCGCTGGTAATCAATTTGACCGGCCTGATCTCCCAGGCCATTTTTACAGAGGCATTTCTTAGTTTTGCCGGGATCGGGATTGCAGCGCCGCAGGCCAGTCTGGGATCACTGATCCAGGACTCCAGAAGCATGGTTCAGGCATATCCGTGGCAGATGATATATCCGGTTCTGGTATTATGCCTGATGATTATTGCTGTTAATCTGGTTGTGGCAGACTGGGAAAGTGAGGGTTGTCAATGGAGCTGATTAAAATAAGCGATCTGAATGTTCAATTTGATGACAGCAGGTTGTCAGAGGATGCGGTCTGCGGCCTCAGCTTTACCGTGGCGGCAGGCGAATGTGTCGGAATCGTTGGCGAGTCCGGTTCGGGTAAAAGTACAGCGATGAAAGCACTGATGGGATTATTGCCGGCAAAGGCCAGGATTTCCTGCCAAGAATTTTTGGTTAATGGTAAAACAATAATTTTTCCCGGCTGTTCAAATAACAGCAGTGCGGCTGTCAGACGTTATGAAGAACAGATGCAGCAGATCAGGGGCAAAGAAATTGCGATGATATTCCAGGATCCTGCGGCCTGTCTGAATCCCGCGATAAAGGTGGGAAAGCAAATCAGCGAAGCGGTTTTACAGCACCGCGGGTGCAGCACCTCAGAGGCACGGGAAGAGGCACTTGCGCTGCTGCATCAGGTGGGTATCAGGAACCCGCGGCAGCGGTATTTACAGTATCCGTTTGAACTTTCCGGCGGAATGCGGCAGCGGGTAGTCATCGCTATTGCGCTGGCCTGTGAACCACGGCTGCTGATTGCTGATGAGCCGACAGCTTCGCTTGATGCCACGGTACGGAAACAGATTCTCGGACTGCTCGGGCGGATAGCAGAAGAGATGAATACTGCCATTATTATGGTTACCCATGACCTTGGTGCAGCTGCCGCAGTCTGTGAACGGATTCTGGTGATGAAAAATGGCCGGATTGTGGAAGCGGGGGGAATTCATGAGATCTTTCATACTCCCGTTCATGCATATACACAGGAACTGGTACGCTGTTTTGGGCCACTGGGGAAGAACCGGGATAAAGCAGACAGTGAAAGCAAATTACTGGAGATCAGACAGCTGACGAAGCTGTTTCCGAATCAGCACAGCTGGTTTGACCATAAGAGTGATCATGCGGTCAGAGATGTAACGATAGATATTTGTGAAGGTGAGGTTTTTGGCATTGTCGGGGAAAGCGGCAGCGGAAAATCTACACTGGCACGGATTCTGGCAGGGATTATGAAACCGACTTCCGGTGAAGTATTTTATCGGGGAAAACCACTGCAGACGATGGAAAAAAGGCAAAAAGCAGAGATTCAGATGATTTTCCAGCATAGTTTATCTTCCTTTAACCCACATTTCAGGATCCGCCAGGTACTTGAGGAGGCACTTCTCTATCAGACGGATTTTAATGCAGAGGAACGAACGCAGCAGATTTTAAGCATGCTTTCCCTGGTCGGGCTTGAACAGATCGATCAGAACCGCTATCCGGCACAGTTTTCCGGCGGAGAACAGCAGCGGATCGGCATTGCCAGAGCGCTGCTGCCGGGGCCGAAACTGGTGATATGTGATGAACCGGTTTCAGCACTGGATGCGGCTGTACAGAGGCAGATTCTGAGTCTGCTTAAATCGGTACAGAAGCAACGCGGCCTCGCATACCTGTTTATTTCCCATGATTTAAATGTAATCCGCTATATGAGCCGGCGGGTCGGTGTGATGTATTTTGGCAATCTGGTTGAGATGGGGATTACGGAAGATGTTTATCAGGAACCATGGCATCCATATACACAGGAACTGCTGAATGCGGTACGGCTGCCAAGACATGGTGCATCAAAACGGAAACAGCGGATCATATCACGGGCAGAGGCGGATTCGGCCGGGAGTGGCTGTTCTTATTACATGCGCTGCGGATATAAGCTTGAATGCTGTAAGTCAAAGCGGCCGCCATCCTATCAATTCGGTGACCGGGAGGTAGCCTGCTTTTTGTATTCGGAGGAACACAGCGGCAGGCGGGGAAGCGGATATCCAATGATATCACAGATATAAAGAGGAGATCTGACAATGAAGAAAATCACAGGAAACATTCTGAGGCTGATGGTTCTTGCAGGAATATCAGTGTTTGTGTCCGGGTGTGGTTATGAACGGGTTTCACCCCCTGTTTCTGACGATGAAAAAAAGATTACAGTGGGAATTGGCAGTGATACCGGGTCTCTGGATCCGGCCGGATCCATTGCACTCACTTATCTTGCATATTCTGTTACGGCGCTGGATGAGCTGGTGACTTTTCAGACGGATGGATCGATAGAATACCGGGCTGCAGAATCTTTTGAGGTAAATGAGGATTTTACCAGATGGGTTTTCCGGCTGAGGAAAGAAGCCCGGTGGTCAGATGGTTTGGCGGTGACGG
This sequence comes from Lachnospiraceae bacterium, assembly GCA_032073745.1. Classification (GTDB taxonomy): domain Bacteria; phylum Bacillota; class Clostridia; order Lachnospirales; family Lachnospiraceae; genus Brotaphodocola. The sequence goes on from DAMAMW010000005.1 coordinate 60,480, forward strand.
CAGAAGATTTTATTAACACAATTGAGCGGGCGCTTGATCCCGCTGGCGGAAGCGGTTATGCCAATTATCTGTTTCCGATAAAAAATGCAGAGAATATCTATCGCGGTCTGGCCGGTATGGACGAGCTGGGGGTATCCGCGCCGGATGATTATACCCTGGTTTTTGTGCTGGACAAACCCTGTCCCTATTTTCTGGATCTGCTCAGGCTGCCGGTCTATACGCCCTCGCACCGGATCTATGCGGTAAAAGGAGCCGGCAATTGGGCACAAAATCCGGAGACTGCCGCGGCTAACGGACCGTTTTATCTGTCAGAGTATATTCCCGGACAATCACTTACCGTAAGAAAAAATCCTTATTACTGGAATGCCGAAGAGGTGAAACTGGATCAGATCACGTATCGTTTTTTTGACAGCCAGCAGGCAATGGCGACGGCTTATGAGACCCGTGAACTTGATGTGGCAACCGGACTTCATGCAGTTGTCCAGGAGCTTTATAAAGATCAGCCGGATCTGGCTGTGACAGAAACAGTTGCTACTCGTTTTATCTATCCCAATCTGCAGGAAAAACCACTTGATGATGTCAGGGTCCGCAGGGCATTATCTCTGGCTGTTGACCGGCAGGAGCTTAGCCGGCTGGTGGGGGCGGATACTGAGCCGGCAGTGAATCTTGTGGCCGGATATATGAAAGGGAAAAATAGTGGGAAATCTGTTACAGAGGGCTTCAATGGATATCTGAACTCAGGAGCAGAAGAGGCACAGCGCCTGCTGGCAGAAGCCGGTTATCCGGATGGAGCAGGTTTTCCGGAAATAACTTATAAATATCCGTCGCTGGAGATGGATTCTGATACGGCGCAGGTACTGAAAGAGCAGTGGAAGCGGAATTTAAACATTGAAGTAAAGCTGGTGCCGCAGGAACTCCAGACCAATTATTCGGATCGTCGTGCCGGTGATTTTATGTTGTGCCGGATGAACTGGACAGCCGATTTTAGTGATCCGTATACGTATCTGTCGCTGCTTTTATCAAACAGCACTTATAACTGCAGCGGTGTGAGTGATGCCGCCTATGATGCCCTTATTGCGCAGTCGGACAGTGAAACAGATGCTGCAAAACGGCTGGAATTACTGCATGCGGCAGAACGGCTGGCCGTGGAAGAAGAATGTTATGTGATTCCGTTATTTACAATGAAAAGCAATAATCTGATCAGTCCCAGGCTGACCGGAATCGGCCGGATTGCGGCAAGCGGCGCACTGGAGTACAGATATGCAGATATCAGCAGAGAGGAGTGAGGACGATGATTCATGTGGTAACCGGCGGCAGCGGCAGCGGAAAGTCGGCATATGCAGAGGATCTCATCTGTGAATACCGGAACCTGACCGGAACCGGTGATTTGTTATATATCGCCACGATGTTTCCTTATGGCGCAGAAACCGGGGCCAAGATTGAGCGGCACCGGCAGCTGCGTGCAGGAAAAGGATTCCGGACCGTAGAGTGTTATACGGATATCGGTCAAACCGCAGAAATGACGGTCTTAAAGCACCCGGACTGCTCGGTCTTACTGGAATGCATATCAAATCTGACAGCAAATGAACTATATATGGACGGGGGCGCGGGGGAGCTGGCAGAGGAGAGCATCATTGCCGGCATTACAAAACTGGGCCGGAATTGCCGTAATCTGGTGATTGTGACAAATGAGGTTTTTTCAGCAGGAGATGGCGGCAGTCCGGAAATGAACGATTACCTGCGCACAATCGGTGCGGTTAACTGCCGGTTAGGCCGGATTGCAGACAGGGTGACGGAAGTGGTGTACGGTATTTTGGTGGAGGTGAAACGATGAAAATGGTGGTTGGCGGAGCTTTTCAGGGAAAGACTTCCTATGCGAAAAAAATTTACCCGGATACTGCGTGGATTGACGGTACCTGCTGTGATCCGGAACAGATTTACTCCTGCGGCGGAATTTATCATTTTAATTATTTTATCCGCAGGGTTTTGGCGCAGGAATCAGTGGAAAAACTATGGAACTATATTGATAAACTACAGGAGATGAATCCGGAGATTATCATTATTACAGATGAGACTGGCTGTGGACTGGTGCCGGTTGATGCATTTGAACGGACATACAGAGAGCAGACCGGACGGGTATGTACCGTGCTTGCCGGTTGTTCGGATCGTGTTGACCGGGTTATTTGCGGGATCGGAACAGTGATTAAAGGAGGAGCAGGATGAGAATAAAGCAGGAACTGACTGAACTGGAGCAGATAGAACCGGGTGAGATAGAGAAACGCAGTTTTGAAATTATAACGGAAGAACTGGGCGATATCAGACTCGACCCGCAGCAGGCGCCAATTATCAAACGCTGTATTCACACGAGTGCTGACTTTGACTATGCGAAAAATCTGGTATTTTCCGACCAGGCAGTTGAAAAAGCAATGGCTGCAATCAGGAACGGTGCAACGATTGTGACCGATACACAGATGGGAATGGCAGGAATTAATAAAAAGAAACTGGAAACCTATGGCGGCCGGGTGCAATGTTTTATGGCGGATCCGGATGTTGCCGAAGAAGCGAAACGGCGGGGAATTACCAGAGCAGCAGCCAGTATGGAGAAGGCGGCAGGATCGGAGTCGGCAATGATATTTGCTGTCGGCAATGCACCTACCGCACTGGTAAGGCTCTATGAACTGATTTCTGCCGGTGTGTTAAAAGCAGAGCTGGTTATTGCGGTACCGGTGGGATTTGTCAATGTGGTGCCTGCAAAGGAACTGATTTTACAGCTTCCGGATACTCCGCATATTGTTGCAAGGGGACGGAAAGGGGGCAGCAATATTGCCGCCTGTATCTGTAATGCGCTTCTTTATATGATGGAGGAATAACGATGAACAAATCCTATTTCCCGATGTTTGTTGATCTGTCTGAGAAAAAAATCCTGGTGGCCGGCGGCGGCCGGATTGCGGCAAGGCGGGTGGAGACATTGCTGTTGTTTGCAAAGCATATTACAGTTGTATCGCCAAAACTGTGTGATACACTGGCGGGGCTGGCAGGGCAGGGAACTGTTGAATATAGAAAACGCTGCTGGCGGGAAGATGATCTTGCCGGTTGTGATATTGTTTTGGCTGCAACGAATGATAAAGCGGTTAATCACAGAATATGGGAAGCTGCCACAGCAAACGGCATTCTGGTTAATGTAGCGGATGATAAAAGCAGGTGTGATTTTTTCTTTCCGGCAGTTGTTACATGTGATGATATGGTAGTTGGAATCAGTTCAGGGGGGCGGGATCCCGGGAAAGTCAGGAAGCTGCGGGAGAAAATAGGTGGTATGAACCTTTTTATATGATTGGAAATACCGGGCAGTTGATATATAATATTAAGTAACAGGGGGGAAGAAAATGGCGGATAATAATCAATGGTCACTGGAATTAGGCGGCGAAGTTTTTTCATATGCAACTTACGGCATGATCAGAGATGAACTGGTCGGGATGTGGCGATCCAATGATGACTCTGTTTTGATCCTGACAAAAAATCCCGGAAAACCAGATCAACAGTTTTTACAGACATTCCTGAGAAAGAAGAGTCCGGGACAGCCTGCTGTATTTTGTGTGGAAACCGCTGCAAATGAGAATGGGATGGTTACCAGGTATGAGTTGATTATGCCGGATTTGAATAAGGTTATTGCTCTTTTCAGGAGATATCTGGAGCGGGGAACGATAGATTTGTCATTGTTTACGCCTCATCCGGCACATGGTTTGGATATATCAGGAGTGAGCAGGGCAGCAGCAGAAAAGACCACGTTCGATTTTAAAAAGGCAATCATTCAAAGAATACGGGAGGACATACGGCCATTTCTGAAAGAGAACGGTTTTGTGTTACTTCCGTCAAATACCTATATCCGTGAGAGAAACGGATTGATGCAAATTATATATTTTCAGGTCAGGAAAACAGAACTCAGGCCATGGTCTTACTTTATGCCGGTTTATCTGCCGCGGATGGGTGTTGTCAATTGGGGAATCCGTGATGATCATGTCGATGCCACGCTATGGGGCCGGAACCCATATGCCGGTTATGGTTCCGTGTTTTGTGCAGATCGCCGTGATAAGGCAGCAAGAGACTACAGGGAACGGGCTCTGCCCAGGTTTTACGATCTGGCACAACGCATCAAAGATGCGATTATTCCGGAGATGGACCGGGTTTCCTCAGCCGAAAAATTTGCCGAAATCCTGGAAGAAAGAGGGTTTCTGTGGGGAAGAACCGTTCATCCGGGTCAGATGATGGTTGATATAGCACATCAATCAGGAGTACAGAGAGTCAAAACGCTGCAGTCTGCGGCCGACGATTTTATAGCGAAACCATTACTGGAGTTTATAATAAGTGCAGAAACAGACAAAATGACTGATGAAGAGGCGGATCAGTGGTTTCATGAGTATTGCAACCGTGTCAGAATTAAGTACAAGCTGCCGGTGATCAATTGATACGAGGTGATTTCATAGTATAAATAGAAAATTATTATTGAAAGCAGCTTTTCTGAGCAGGGGAATCTCTCTGGTTTCAGCGGCTGTTTTTTCATCTCGTTATTCCGTCTGGTTCAATTGAAAATTTTGAGGCGTATATTATGATAAACTTTGACAATAAATAAGAAAATAACCAACATTAAAAATATCTGTGGAGGTGATAGATTGAATCAGGTGAGACGTTTAAGGGTAGATCAGCTGCTGGATCGTGCGGTTTTAAGTCCGTTTGCAGTTGTCTGTGCCGGTGCCGGATTTGGCAAAACCCGTGCGGTGTCGTCATATTTGCAAACCAGGGAAGCCAGAAAAGTATGGCTTTCGCTGAATGAACTGGACAATATTCAGGCCAGATTCTGGGATCACTTTACGGTAGCGGTATCCATACACCGGCCCCGGTTGGCCAAACAAATGAAACAGCTGGGATTTCCGGATACGCTGCAGCGTTTTCATCTGTTTTTATCAGAATTAACGGAGGAATTGTATCAGGACAATCAGTTTGTTATCTTTGTATTTGACAATCTTCAGGTGATTTCTGAACCGTCGATTTTGAAGTTTTTAGCCGGTATCATTGCCGTCAGGATGGAAAACAGCTGTATCATGTTTCTGACCAGACGCTGGCCTGTGACCGGTCTTGACACATTAATTACGCCTGAGATAATTGATACGGACATGCTTCGTTTTACAAATAAAGAGACCTTTGAGCTCCTTCGTATGGAGCGGCCGGATATTTCTGAGTCGGAAGCCGCCCATTTCCACAACTATGTATCAGGATGGCCCGTGGCACTGTCACTGGCTGCCAGATATACTTACAGTTATCAGGAACTTCATAAGGAACAGACCGGCGTTTTGCATGCCCGGCCATTGTTGTTTACGTTGTTTGAAACTTTGATTTTTTCACAGTATACTCCGGGGGAACAGGAATTACTGATCAGACTGTCGGTGCTGGAATCATTTCCCCGCGGATTGGTAGCGGCTGTCAGCGGGGAACAATACCGGGACCTGGGTTCGCTGCTTGATAACAACATCTTTATAAAATATGATGCTGCGCAGGCGCGTTTTTATTTTCTGCCTCTTTATCTGGAGTTTTTGCGGGAGAAACTGCAGGCAGTAAATCATGATAAAATTGATGAAACATATGAAAAGGCCGGTGTCTGGTGTCAGGAGAACGGGCATTATTATGATGCTGTTAATTATTACCGGCATGGCCGGTGTTATGATAAGCTGTGGAAGACGTTGCTGCTGTTTCAGGCGGGCCGCCATACAAAATCAGAGGCGGATTTCCTGATTAAGGAGATTGAAACACTGCCGGAGGAGTACAAGTACCAGAATCCAATGACCCGCATAGTGTTATCACTGCTGTTGTTAAATAACCTCAGATTTTCGGAAGCGACAGAGATGATAGAGGAGATCAGGCAGGAGTTGGAGGCCGCTGATACGAAAACTGCAGAGCCGGAACTTCTCGGAGAATATTACACGGCACGCGGGTTGATCACCCTGGGACTGGAAGATGCCGGATTCGCCGATCACTTTGAAAAAGCGGCATCACTTCTGCCGCATGGCAGCCGACGCTGGGGAAAAGGACTGCGTCTGGTGGATTTTGGACCGGGCCTTAACTTGCAGAATGCCGAACCGGGATCAATGGATGAGAGTCTGGCAGAGTTTCAACGGGGGGTTCCGCTGATCGGACAGGTTTTACATGGAACCGGTCAGGGGCTTGACAAACTTTGTGTCAGCGAAGCCTTGTTTTTAACCGGGCATACCAGAGCTGCGATTGATCCGGCATACAAAGCCTTATATGAGGCTAACAGTATGGGACAGTTTGACATCGTGGGAAATGCATTGTTTATGCTGCTGCGTATTTATACGTCAATCGGAGAATACAAGGAACTGCTTGATACTCTGGAACATGTAAGACGTTATGAGCAGGATCAGGAAGCGGCAAACCTGGGGATATGGGATATTATCAAAGGCTGGTTTTACAGTGAAGTCGGAGTGACGGAGCAGGTACCGCTCTGGATCCGCAATGCAGTCCAGAATGGTTATCCGCCAATCAGCATCGACCGGGCCCTGCTGATCCGGATGCGTTGTCTGATATCTGAATCAAAAGTCAGTGAGGCATTGGCTCTTGCTGAACAGTTTGAATATCTGGCGAAGAGCAAAAGATCAGTAGTATCGCTGATTTATATTGAAATAGGCAGAGCCGTTTTGCATCATTATTCCGGAAACCTGACTGCGGCTGTATCGGCACTTGAGGCAGCATATCATCTGGCTAAAGGTAACCAGATCATAATGCCGTTTGTTGAACATGGAAACCGGATGCGCTCGCTCCTGGAAAAGATACAGTCCCGTGAACAGAGCGAAATTCCCGGCGAGTGGCTGAAACAGATCCATGCCAAAGCAAGTACATTTGCCAAACGGCATGCATATCTGACCGGACGATATGAATTGGATAACAAAAAGCAGTTTTCGGATTTTGGGCTGAGCCGGCGTGAGATCGAAATACTGAGTCATCTGAGCCAGGGTCTGACCCGTGATGAAATTGGTGAAAGTATGAAACTTAGCGGGAATACGGTAAAAAGTATGCTGAAGCAGGTCTATGCCAAACTGGGGGCAATCAACAGTGTGGATGCGGTACGGATAGCAATGCTTAATCAATTGATTTAATCCTGAAGTACGGATGCAGGTGTGTTTTTTTCTGAAAGGGGGTAGTCGGCGATCAGAAAAAAAGTATACTTACATTCGTACTTTAATTTTTAGGAGGATTTATCATGAGAAGCAATAAATATTTAACCAGATTTTTAGCGGCAGCGGCAGTGTTTTCATTGGTACTTAACCTGACTGCTCTTCCGGCCTGGGCGGTAGATGAGTCTGCCGGTGCCGGAAAAACGGGAAATACCGATGTCAGTGTTACATTCACTGCCGGAGAACTGACCCTGTCTAATGTACCGTCACTGAATTTCGGCAGCCACAATATCTCTAACCAGGAAGAAAACTACAGTGCTGAGCTGATGGGAGACAATATCAGAGTCAGCGATCTGCGGGGAAGCGGAAACGGATGGAAGCTGATGGTATCACTTTCTTCATTTCAGCTGGAAGGGGGGACTTTGCCTACGTTGAAAGCGGCCAGTATTCAGGTTGCCAATCAGGTGGTCAGTGCAGCCAATGGAACACTGGGAAAAGAACCGGCTGCGGTATCACCGCTGGTTATCCCTTCAGACAGTACCGAGACACTGGTATGGGAAGCAAAAATAGATGAAGGAATGGGAGTATGGGAACTGATCTGGGAAGCCGCAGATGTCAAACTGAATGTCAAGCCGGGAACCGGTCAGGTAGGAAAGAGCGTGGCGACGATGGACTGGAACCTGCAGACAGCGCCGTAAGAAATGAGGTTACATATGAGACGGATGCTGGTGTTTTTCACCGTAATATTTATACTTGGCATAAAGATGACAAGCCCGGCAGCAGAAAATGAAACGGATAAAGCAATCGGTTATTATGTGAGGGCGGTGATTCCGGAGAATCAATCCGATTATTCGCTGACGTATTTTGATTTGTTTATGAACCCCGGAGAGCAGCGGCAGCTGATTGTGGAAGTCACTAATGAAATGGACGAAGCCATTGTAGTTGATGTAGAGACGGTCAGTGCATCAACTAACCGTAATGGAATTATTGATTACCGGACTCCGGGGATCAGAGATGAAACTCTGGCATACCCATTTGCTGAAATTGCTTCGACCGGAGAAAACAGTCTGACGATCGGGGCAAGGCAGACAAAACAGGCCTATATTAACATTAATATGCCGGAAACACCTTATGACGGTGTTATATTGGGCAGCATTGTTTTCACCCGCCGTATCCCAGAGGTATCCGGCAGCGAAGGCGGGACAACGATTCGCAACCGGTACAATTATGTGATCGGGACTGTCCTTCGGGAAACTGTAAATCCGGTCGAACCGGATTTTGAAATGGTGAGTGTGGCCGGACAAACAGTTAACTATTATCCGGCAATAGTACATAATATCCGTAATAAAGAAGCAGCAATAGCTAAAAATATTGAAATTAATGTACAGGTTACAGATGAACGTGGGAATACGGTTGCCAGGGCAAATAAAGCCGGGGTGGATATGGCTCCGAATTCGGTTATGCCGCTGGCAGTTTCTCCGCTGGTAACGGGTCAGGGGACGGAACGGCTGAAGAGCGGGGAATACAGCAGTGAAGTGGAACTTTTGTATAATGGCCGGCGCTGGTTTTTTGCCCGGACTTTTGTAATCAGTGAGGATGAAGCGAAACAGGTGAATTCAGAAATACCGGAACGCGAATACCAGGGCAGCAGTGATATCCGGTTTGAGATTATTCTGGTACTGATTATTGTAATTCTCCTGATTGTTATTCTTGCATTAATCCGCAGCCGGAAAGCGTGTGAGAAATGAAGTATATAGCAGTTTTCCTTATTGCGGCGGTCGTTTTTTCAAATGATCTGCAGCTGCTGTCTCATGCCGGAATGCCGGGAACAGCAGCTGCCCGGGCGACGTCATCAAACAGTTATGTAACGGATGATGTACTGCCGGATGAGGAGTTGTATGATGATGAACTGGTGAATGATCTGATATCGGATTCCGGTATATCATATGCGACGGGTTCGAATGCAACGGCATCGAATGCAACGGCATCGAATGCAACGGCATCGAATATCGGAACGCTGAATAATGAGAACAGTATCATTGTTTATACATATGAAGAACTCAAAACAGCTCTGGGAGGCGACAATGCCTATACAACAATCTATCTTGGCGATAACATTACAACGAACAACAGCGGTGTCGCAATCAATGCGGCAAAACCTTATATTATAATCGACGGGATACCGCCGGGACACGAGGGAAGTGAACCTTTTACCCTGACACAATACAACTCCACAAACCTGAATTATACGATCCGGGTGGAGCAAAGCAATACGGTGACAAAGGAAGTTACGCTCAGGAATCTGACCATTGCCGGCGGTAATTATTATGGAATTGTGGCAGTTTTGTCAAATGACGTTATCCAGATTCACGAAAATATTGATTACTCCGGCCCTCAGCCGGCATATAACCGGGCAGGAACCATGCAGTTTATTGACAGTACTTATGAACTGAAGACGGTTGGCGGTGTTGGTGTAAATGAGCTGGCCGAAACGAAGTATGCGGAGTTTGGCGGTGAAGTAATGATAACCGCGGAAAATACATCGAGCCCGGTTATAAAACTGGAAAGCAGTACTTCTTCCCTGGTTCTGCAGGAAAATGCCAGTCTTACAGTCCGGACAAAGTTCTGTTTCATCAATACCGGAGGTTATACTCCGGAAGTGACATTAAAGCAGGGGGCATCGCTTAATCTGACGAGCAGTCGTTTTGGTTTTACATATGGCGATCATCGGATCAGTACTTTTCTGATGGAGGCAGATTCCAGTCTGTTTATCGATTTAAATACCACCGAAAGCTATGCGGCTCTGCGTGTATCAAAGCTGTTTAAACAGGACCCCGGAAGCTCGCTTAATATCATCAGGACAGGCACGGCCGGAATTCCCCTTCGCCTGACAAACCTGGGAGCTTCAGCAGTATTTAATGAGCCTCATCGTGTGTTTCTTTACAGTTCAGCAGGAGTACCGCTTAGGTTTACCGGAAACGGGACTCTTGAAATAACAACACAGACCCTGAATGTATGGGAAAAAACTGCCTGGCCGGCTGAGGAAGGCAGTGTGAATCCGGCGACTCACATCTGGAACCGGGCAGGAGCAGAACGCCTGGTCGTGACAGGAACTTATCAGGAAACAGTTAACAGACTCCTGGAGCATAATCTGACTGGGGAGGATCCGGTGATATCAGAATTAAATGCACAAAATTTTAATCTGGAGAAAAATCAGCTGGTTGCCTTTGGTGATGCCAGTCTGGACATAGATCTCCTGTACCCGGATCGCCCGATCAGCGGAACTACGGTGGCGGATGCGTTTATAAATGCAGAGTATGTGAGTGGTGATAACAGGAATGTGACAGCTGATGCGACAGCTGATTCGGAGGGCAGATATCAGCTGCTGACAGGAGAATTCGGAATATTACCGGAGAGTACAGTAACGGTAACGGCAGTTATGGAGAATTTGTATATCAGACAGCAGGCAGCAGTGCAGGCAGAGGCTCCGACAGTTAAGTTTATTTCAGTTCCTGAACGCCTTGATTTTGGCCAGGTCAGTATACCGGATCGGTGGACAGAGTTGAAACAGCTGAATAATGATGATTTTCGTCTGACGGTAAGAGATACCGGACCGGTTTCTTCACGTTGGCATATTGATGTTGTACTCGAAACGGAACTTTCAGCAGGGGATGGCAGAATAACACATAATCTGTCGGATCTGCTGGTCTTTAAAGATGCCGGAGGAAGCATTCACCCGGTGAATCAGATCCCGCTGACCGTGTACCGTAAAACCGAAGATACCGGTCAGGATGTTTCGGTTAGCTGGAATGAAGATGAAGGGTTTCACCTGCAGGTATCACCTGGAGAAGTTTACAGTGAAGCAGATTATTCCGGAACTGTCACCTGGCTGTTAGTGGATGCCCCTTAGCGCCGATGGAAGTAATAAGGTGATTTGCCAGCAATTACAACTTGTAAAACTTTATCATCATGTTAAAATCTTTATGTAACACAAATGAGATGATTATGTAACACATTTGTAACATTAAAGGAGAAAACATGAAAAAGTTTAAGTTGCTTACTACAACTGCATTATCCCTTACTATGCTTTACAGTCTGCCGGTGACAGCGAATGCAGCCAGTTATAACATGAACAGCAGCCAGCAGGTTGTGGTTCGTCCCGGCTATAATCAAAATGTAATGATAGTTACCGGTCAGGGCGATATGTCAGCATACCTGAACGGCCTGGACTGTTTGGTAATACCTCCGGTACCGCCGGTGGTTAATGTTCCGGAACCGCCAATGATACCGGAAGTGCCGGAAAAACCTGTAGTGCCGGAAACACCAGCGGAACCGGAAACCCCTGAAGTGCCGGAGACCCCGGAAGTGCCTGAAAACCCAGGAACTCCAGAAGTGCCGGAGACACCGGTGGAACCGGAAACTCCGGAAGTACCAGAAAACCCGGAAACTCCGGAGACCCCGGATACTGACGACAGCGAGCAGCATGCATATACAGCAGAAGTTGTCAGACTGGTAAACCAGGAACGTGCAAAATACGGACTGGCACCTGTAACCATGGCAACCGATGTACAGGCGGCAGCACAGGTAAGAGCGAAAGAGATTAAGAGTTCATTCTCACATACCCGCCCGAATGGAAGCAGCTATGTTACAGCATTACAGGAACAGAATGTATCTTTCCGGGGATATGGGGAAAACATTGCATGGGGCCAGAAGAGCCCGGAACAGGTAATGACAGGCTGGATGAATAGCGAAGGACACAGAAATAATATATTGAATTCTAAATTTACTGCGATTGGTGTGGGTTATTATCAGGACGCCAATGGTGTCGGATATTGGACACAGCTGTTTATATACTAAATATGTCGCAGGATGACGCAAAATGAGCGTCCATCATTCCTGCTTCCGAAGCCGCAGACGGCTCCGGCGGCAGGAATGGCGGACGCTCATTTCGCACTGTATATAATTTCGGCATGGCAGCATGCTTTTAAAATATTGCAGAATATGATACAATATTGGATATTTCACGGGAGGTTTTGTGTATGGCCGGATGTAGTATAGTTGCTTTAATGTCATTGGTGCTGGCGGCTGGTTTGGTGGTCTTTATAGCTGTGGTTGGGGCGTTGGCGTTTTGCCTTGTTTTTGGTGCTGTTTTTCTGATAGCAGGCCTGGTTGTTTTGAAAAAGAAGGATGATATACCAAAATATCATGTTATGCGTATTGGTTTAATTGCATTAGGTGCTGTTATGCTGTTTATTTCGGTTATTTCACTGGCGGCGCTTCTTATTGCTTTTTTTGCTTTATGATGCAGATAAGTTCTGCCGGCGGGAACTTTACAGGCCGGATGTAATCTGGAAGATATCATCGATGGGGATGACGGTCTGATCGTGGAGGATGATGGTATTACTGTGCCGGTTGATGTTTTTTACAGTTCCGGTAACTGTTTCGTAGCTGCCGCCGGCTTTTTTTATATCCGGGACAAAATATGTGACAGTGATCAGCGGTGATTCGCTTATCTGCGACCGGATCAGGTTGAGCTGTTCGTTCAGCATTAACTTTTTATCATCACTTAATTCGGCTTTTTCATTGGTTTGCCTGCAGGTTTCCCTGATTGCGGCTTCATAGCCTGTCAATGCGGCGAACGGGGAAAACTGGGCGGCGCGGTCAGACATGGCCATGGGCGGATGAGCGGCGGAAACGTGGTGCGGCAGATGGATGATATCATCATATTTGTTACTCATGATTTATGTCCTCCGATCTGGTCATTTCGTTCGATGGTAGTTGCACCGTCTTCAAAGTTTAACCCCTTGAGAACCGCGTTTTTACCATAGCGTTTTTTTAACTCCAGGATGGCTTCCTGTATTTTCTTTTCCTTGTCAAGAGCTGCAGACAGCTCTTTTTCTTTGCTTTGCTTACTCTCATAGTCCGTGAAGAGGTCAAGCTGCTCATAGGAAGCGGCAGTTGCCATGCGGCGCTCATCGATGACATTATTAGCAGTGACGTATAAACGTCTGATAAGCAGACCGGGGTCAACAATCCGGTCGAATAAACCGAGCACAGCTTCCGTAATCAGCATAGATGAAGAAGTCTGACGATCCAGGTTTATTGTGCCGTGGGCATGCTTGGGAATTTTGCGACCATAATGATCGGTAGTTACCGGCCCTTTATACCGGTTTCTGATTTCGGGTTTTGAGAGATTTTCAATGTCATATCCGACAGTTAATACCATCTGATCTGTTACAAGTTTTTTTTCGACGAGATCAAGGACAAGCTGATCTGTCATTTCATGAGCAACAATCCTGGCTTTTGGGGAGTCATAAGGGCAATGCAATACCTGGCCTGAGCCGATACTGTTATTGCGGGGCTTAAACGCCTTGATATCAGCCAGCGTGCAGGGTTCCCATCCCCATGCGTGGTCGATCAGCAGCTCCGCATTAATACCAAAAAGTTTATATAAAAGTTCCTCATTATGATAGTCCTTAGGAGTGCCGGCAGAACATCTGGCGACATCGCCCATTGTAAACATCCCGTGCTCCTGCAATTTTTTAGCGTACCCCCGGCCGACCCGCCAGAAGTCCGTCAGCGGCTTATGATCCCAGAGTTCGCGGCGGTATGACATTTCATCAAGGACGGCAATCAGCGTTCCGTCCTTGTCAGGAGTTGTCCGCTTGGCCATAATATCCATCGCTATTTTACATAAATACAGGTTTGAACCAATGCCTGCGGTAGCGGTGATTCCTGTAGTGTGCAGAATATCCAGAATAATCTTTTTGGCGAATTCATAGGTTGACACTTTGTATAAATCAAGGTAATTCGCAGCATCAATAAATACTTCGTCGATGGAGTAGACATGAATATCTTCCGGAGCTACATATTTCAGATAGATGTTGTATATCTCCGTACTATGTTTGATGTAATGCGCCATACGCGGCGGTGCGGCAATATAGGAAAGGGCCAGTTCCGGTGAGTTCTTCAGATCCGGATCATGAAAGGATTCACCACTGAAACGGCCGCCGGGGGCCATGCGCCGGCGGTCTTCATTTACCTGCTTTACCCGCTGGACGACCTCGAACAGTCTGGCCCGGCCCGAGATACCATATGATTTAAGCGATGGAGAGACTGCCAGACAGATCGTTTTTTCGGTCCGGCTTTCATCGGCAACGACAAGGTTTGTGGTCATTGGATCCAGACCACGTTCGATGCATTCAACGGATGCGTAGAACGACTTTAAATCAATTGCAATATATGAACATGAACGTTCCATATCTGACCTCCCCCTGGTTAATTCGCTTGTCAGGATCTGTCCTGAACTGTTATGACATATTATATCACAGGAAAATTCCGGTGTCTAATAATCGGCATAGAATGGTATGTCTGCTTAAGTCCGTTCCAATTCAGCTAAAACAGAATCCAGGTCATAAAATGGCGGCAGACAGTTTTGATTCCGGCACAGGTAGTAAATTTGCGGTTTTTTATCGGCAGACCAGTATCCTGCCAGTTCCGGCAGCAGGGCAATCAGGTTTTTGGCTGTATTTTTCGTCAGAATATGGATCGCCAGACCGGTAGTGTCAATCGTTCCGATTGCAGACTTAAAACGGGTATATGATGATTCTTCATTGAAAATACAGACCAGCTGCCGGTGGGGAGACAGATATTCCAGTAGTGCCGTGAGGGCAAACGTATGGGCAGAGGGATTGTATTTAAATCCGTGAGAAAAAGCTGACAGCTGTTTTAACGCTGCTTCCTCCCATTCAGAAAGTCCGGTAAGTGCTGCTAAACGGACAAATCCATATGCGGCTGCCGAGTTGCCGGAAGGGACTGCGCCATCATAATATTCAACCGGGCGGTACAGCAGCGTCTCTGCATGCTCCGCATTCATATACAGACCGCCGCCGGGGGCAGAAAACAGGGCGATAATCTGACCGGCGGTATGAATTCCTTTTTCCAGCCAGGAAGGGGTGCCGGTGCAATCATATAATTCCAGATAAGATAATAAAAGGAAGGCATAGTCATCAAGCATTCCGTCTCCTGAACTGTGGTTTTGACTCCGGCTGATATACAAGCAGCCGCGGTCATCTGTCAGATTTTTTTCAATATACCGGACTGCTTTTTCGGCGCTCATAATATATTCCCGACAATTAAGAATCCGGCCTGCCCTGGCGTAGGCGGCAGCCATCATCCCGTTCCATGCGGTCAGAACTTTATCATCTTTATGCAGTTGAAACCGTTCCGATCTTCTGGCTTTTAACCGGTCAAGCAGCAGTCTGGTTTTCTCATCGGGGACGGTTAACTGCTGATCATTAAGACGGTTTGGGATATTTTTTCCTTCAAAATTACCTGTTGCGGTAATGCCATACCGGCTGCTCAGATACCGAAGGTCCTCCGGTCCGATAACAGCTGCTATTTCATCTGGTGTCCAGGTATAATATTTTCCTTCCATTCCCTCACTGTCAGCATCCTGGGCGGAGTAAAAACCATGTTCCGGCGAAGTCATTTCTTCCCTGATATAATTAAGCGTTGTTCTGATAATATACTCATAAACCGGATCTCCGGTAATCCGGAATGCTTCGCTGTAAGCGAGAACCAGCATGGCATTGTCGTAAAGCATCTTCTCAAAATGCGGCACCAGCCATTCCTGATCTGTGGAATAGCGTGAAAACCCGCCGCCGACATGATCATATATTCCGCCGCGGTACATTGCATTTAATGTTGTTTCGGCCATAGCCAGAGCGGCGGGACTGCCTTTAGTCTGACCATATTTCAGTAAAAATAAAAGGATATGCGGGGAAGGAAACTTAGGCGCGGCACCAAATCCTCCATAAAACCGGTCGAATGTCTGGGTCAGAGCAGTGATTGCCTGCCTCGCATAATCTGAGGTTAAACCGGAAGGGTCTGATGATTTGCTGTTGTTTTGCCTGTTCTGTATTTCTGTTGTAATCTGGTTCCCGGCATGAATAAGATCGGCCTGATTGGTTTGCCACTGTCCGGCAATTGCGGTCAGCAGCTCGATAAAACCCGGCTGTCCGTAACGGGCATGCAGCGGAAAGTAGGTGCCGGCAAAAAAAGGTTTTTTATCCGGTGTCATAAAGATACTCAGCGGCCAACCGCCGCTTCCGGTCATATCCTGACAGACATTCATATATACAGTATCGATATCCGGCCTGGTTTCCCGGTCTACCTTGATTGAGATAAAATACCGGTTTAGTAATTCTGCCGCCTCCTGATTTTCAAATGATTCTCTCGCCATTACATGACACCAGTGGCAGGTGCTGTAGCCAATGGACAGAAAAACAGGACGGTTCAGCTGACGGGCTGTTTCAAAGGCCTCATCACACCAGGAAAACCAGTGAACCGGATTATGGGCATGTTGAAGCAGATAAGGGGAAGTTTCACGGCTTAGTGTGTTCTTCAAATAGGTACCTCCGCATTTTGTTATTTACTTTTAGTATGTACGGATTTACAGGATACTATTTGACTGGGGAATTGCTGTGATGTTATATTATTAGACAGAAGGAAAGATCAGGCAGAACTGACTGATGGAGGTGAATATGAAACTTGGACAAATAATAGACAAAATAAAATCAGAAGAATACAGCTTTTTGCGGGAAGAAGAGAGCCTGGGCAAGAACATTATACTTCTGACAATAGGCGGCAGCCATGCATACGGAACCAGTAATGAAACAAGTGATCTTGATATTCGCGGCTGCGCCTTAAACAGCAAAAGGGAGATTCTGACAGATTACAGCTTTGAACAGTTTACCGATCAGAAAACAGATACGACCATATATTCGTTCCGCAAACTGGTTCATTTACTTACCGACACAAATCCGAATACGATAGAACTGCTGGGTAACAGGCCTGAGCATTATTTTTATCTTTCCCCGATCGGCCGGGAGCTGTTAGATCATGCATCCCTGTTTCTGTCAAAACGGGCCATCAATTCATTTGGCGGTTATGCCAACCAGCAGCTGCGGCGGCTGAATAATAAAGCAGTCAGGACCGTAGAACAGGAAGAACAGGAACGACATATTTTGAAAACGATTGAACATGCATCATTTGACTTTGCCAGAAAGTACTTTGACATGCCGGAGGATGCGATCCGCCTGTACATTGACACAGCAATAAATAAAGAATTTGATCAGGAGATCTTTATGGATGTTTCGCTTAAACATTATCCCCTGAGAGATTACAAGGCAATGTGGTCGGAGCTGAACAATATTGTCAAAGCCTATACACAGGTTGGAAAGCGCAATGCCAATGCAGCCACACACGGAAAACTGGGCAAACATATGATGCATCTGATCCGTCTGCACCTGATGTGTCTGGATATTCTTACAGAAGGGAAGATCATCACTTATCGGGAGAAGGAACATGATCTGCTGATGGATATCCGCAATGGAAAGTATCTTGATGCAAACAACCAGCCGACTGCTGAGTTTTTCGAACTGGTAGACAGTTATGAACGAAAACTTGATTATGCAAAAGAACATACGATACTTCCGGATGAACCTGACTATGCCAGGATTAATGAATTTGTTGCAAGCGTAAATGAAAGGATTGTGAAAGATGAAGCAGGGGCATGAAGATGAAGTGAAAACAGAACAGTGGTTTGTCAATGCGCTGATGGGTAAAGATGCAGATCATTATTTCAGAGAGCACAGACAGGATGTTGGCAGGCTGATACCGGAAATGATCCCCTGTTTTGATTTTGAGCAGAACAATAAATATCATGTGTATGACGTATATGAGCATATACTTAAGGCACTTTCCTATACGCCCCGGGATTTAATTATCAGGACAGCTGTATTTTTCCATGACATCGGGAAACCGGGATGTTATACGGAAGATGAACATGGTGTCGGACATTATAAAGGGCATGGACGGGTGAGCGCAGAGATGACAGAACTGATTCTGGACCGTCTTAACTATTCAGAATCAGACAGATGTGATATTGTCCAGTTGATTTTTTATCATGATGCTACATTTGTGTCAGGAAAACGATATGTTCGGCGCTGGCTGAATAGGATTGGAGAAAAACAGTTCAGAAGACTTATTGAAGTAAAGCGGGCGGATATCTATGGGCATAATCCGATCTATACGGAAGAAGGTCTGCACAACATGGACAGATTGAGTCTTGCTCTGGAAGCAGTTCTGAAGGAAGAAGAGAAGATGTCGACCAGAGATCTGGAGTTATCGGGAAAGGAATTGATTGAGATGGGCTGTCCGGAAGGGGCGATGGTAGGAATCATCCTTAAGCAGCTTCTTGAACTTGTGAATGATGGTACGCTCCAAAATGATCACGAGATCTTAGCTGGATATGCACGTAAGCTGTTAGATAAGACACGTAAAACACCGGAATAACCACCTTGATTTAGTAATAGCAAAAGACTGAATCAAGGTGATCATCAGTTAAATGGGACATCGTCAGTAACTTCGCCTGAACTTATTCCGTATGATAACCATAATACACAGAATTAGGACAATGGATAAACTGACAAAAGCTACTAAACCAGCATATTCCAGAAACCCGGCCAGATTGTTTTGATAAGCCCGATTTAAAAACGGGATACCCAGGAGAACAAAAAAGTACCAGAAGACCGGGGCAGTCAATTTTTTTAAAAACATGGAATCAGTTTTTTCTTTAGCGGATATCATCCTGCGTCCAATCAATTGTCCGGCCATCAGGTAAATCAGCAGCAGAGCTGAAAAATAAACGGCCGTTCCGATCAATGAATGAAGTTTTTCAGGACTTAACACATAACCGAAAAAAATTAGCTTCCGGTAACAACCGGGGCAGACAGATGGACAAAACAATACGAATTCCGTTAACCAGAATAGTAACCGGATAGGACAGTATCAGACTGCAGCTAAACCAGAGCAGTCTTTTTTTATTATTATCCATCCGATGAATAAAAGAAAAAATCAGGACGGTCATGGTAATGATCATAAACTGCACGCCCGAACAGGATGGGGCGATGATAAATCGCAGTTTATGATTGACATAGCCGACAAACGGTTCATATTCAAATGAAAAACCGCTGAGGGTTCTGACCCACCACGAAGTGGGGGCCAGAATCCAGACCAACTCATTGCTGCCGGCATTGCTGTAGAAATATTTAATTCCCAGAATAAGCAGCAGCCCGGCAAGATAGAAAATGCCGCAGGTATGACATCTTGATTTTAAATTCAAACTTCTTTCCTCCGCCAATATTGTTTTCTGCGGGTTATCATTCCGCTTGCGAAAACGACAGCAATGCCGGCCAGCAGAAAGCCCATTCCCGGTTCCGAACCGGAGGTATAAGAACCAAATGCAAGATCCGATACTTCCAGTGGTTTTGCCAGCGGTTGTGTTACATCGGTACTTTCACCGGTCGTATTACGGACGGTATCAATCACTGCAACAAAAGAGGTATAGGCGGTCATCATGCTGTATTTGAGGCCTAATTCAGTTACTTCCTTTTGGATTGCTTCCTGGTCGCCGCTGCGGTAGTTATAGTCGGTCAGCTGTTCAATCTTTTTGCGGGCCCACAGATAAGAGATGGCCTGGTTGCTTTCCAGTGGCTGGACTTCGGATACGAGAATATCCTGACTGTAATCCGAGGATCCTGTTTTTCCGGTTACCTGAATACTTCCGGCGGCTTCACCACGCCATTTGCCATAGACGATGACCGGACGCTGGGCGAACAGGGTGGGCTGGATCGCCGGCTGAATGTCATAAACCTCAAAACTTTTGTAGATCAGCTGAATATCGGTTAACAATGGTGCTTCAATATAGGTACGGAATCGCTTGGCCGTATCCTCTGCCTCGGTCTCATCGGTGACTACAAATGCCTCCCCCTGACCAGTATCGGCAATTCCATCAATGAGATAGCGGTTGACGGATGAACCGATTCCAAAAGAGAAAAAGCTGGTGGTATTCAGGTTTTTCTGAATAATATCAAAGATCTCTTTTTCACCGGAGATGTATCCATCGGTGACGACTACAATGCTGCGGGCTGTATCACGATTACGGGGCATGTTAATCGCATCGGTGAGAGCGGGAGCAAGTTCAGTACCGCCGCCGCCATTCTGCCAGTCGATCATGTTGACTGCAATCTTGATATTTTCGGCAGTAGCCGGCAATGATTTTGGGGCCATCTGCCGTGAGTCACCGGAAAACAGAATAACATTGAAACTGTCGGTTTCCCTGAGACCGCCGACCAGATTCCTGATCAATACTTTAGCCGTGTCCAGGGGATAACCGGACATTGATCCGGATACATCCAGAACGAAGATATATTCGCGCGGTGGAATATCTTCTGGTTCGTAGTGTTCAGGTGGCTGAACCATCAGTAAAAAGAAATTTTCATCCTCACCTTCGTAGAGCATCAGTCCGCTGCTCACTTCATCACCGGTCAGTTTATATTCCAGAATATAATCACGGTTGCCGGCTGTATTTTGTGGATCAGCTAACTGTACGGTTGCTGTGGTCTTGTCCTGGTTCCAGGCTTTTTTGATTTCATGGGTTTTGCAGGTCAGATCGGTGATCGGTACGGCAGCTGAGACCTTTACATCAATATTATAAGCACTGGCGGATACATCTTCTTCCTTGATATATGGCGCTGCCGTCCACGGATCGGCCTGAGCATCCGTATCATCGTCACTGCTGCTGGCATAGCGGGGACCGACAACGGTGGGGAAAACATACTGATAGATGCCTTCAGTCGGCTCAATCAGTTCGGTATAATGCAGTACGATGGTAACCTCATCACCAGGCATAATATTGGCTATGTTCATCGAAAAGACATTAGGGCGGTGCTGTTCCAGCAAAGAGGTGCTTTTGCCCTCGCTTTTGGCCTCTTCAAAAACTTCTTTGGCTTCTTCCTTTTCTTTGATCTGAGCTGAAACCATCTGGTCACCGATTTGCATGGTCATTCCGTGTACAGCCGCGTTATTTGATGCCGGGAAAATATAGCTGGCATTGATTGGATTTTGCCCCTCATTGGTATAAACCTGTGTCACATAGGTGTCGGCAATGACACCGCTGATGGTAGTGGAAACGCTGGTTTCCTTCAGCGGCATCCGGTCAGTAGCGGTATCGGCACCTTCAATGAAAAAATAAGGAGAAGCGCTTACGGACTCATCAGTTTCTTCCGCCCGGACAGCCCCTGATGTTGATAATACAGTAAGTAAAGTGAAAAATAGTAAAAGCCAGTTTCGTTTTTGTTTCATCTCATACACCTCTTTTGTTTTGATCACATTCATGTCTCATTTAAGATAACAGATCAAACCATCAGATTTCCGTCCAAATTGCATCAAATTTGCATCATTTCAAAATCTTATATTCATTTTGATGAAAACCATGCTAAAATAATTACGGAAGCAACATAACAGAAAAAGATATGGAAAAGTCAAATGAAGAAAAAGCATTTATTTTATCTGATTATAATAACGATGTCAATAATAATGGGGACTGTTGTTTTTGCTGATCAGGACAGTGTGACATGGCAGGATAATTATCAGAAATACTATCAGCGTTATAATACTATTCAGGTCACCAGTCAGATCAGTGACAATGGTTTTGAAATAATGGAAGGGCATGTCTTCCCGATTGAGACAAAAAACTATGGTGAAGTCACTGTTATTCCTACGATAGACAGAGAATATGACCGTCTGGCGATTTTCATAACATCAGCAGACGAAACTGTGGTACATAAAACCGAACAGCTTGCAGCTAATTACCAGAACCGGGGCGAACTGAAACAGCATAACAAAGGTTTTTCATCAATATCGTTTCGGGATGTCAACGGCGATGGCCTGACAGATATTCTGTTTATTACCATTTGTGAAGATGAACGGCTGCAGGCGGAAGAGAAAACGTATAAGGTCGGTGACGTGTTATTCCAGCAGCCGGACGGTGTGGAAGCGCTGTTTTACCGGGATTACCGGATTTCAGACAAGCTCAATCAATATGGCATGAATAAGAGCACAAAGTTTATGATGTCATACCTGATTGAAGAGTACTCGACGGAATTTTTATATACTTCAGATACCCTGGAGCAATTGCGTCAGGAAGGTTTTATGGTATATGAGGAAGACAGCTGGTGGACGGAATTTGAAAAATGGGGCCGGCTGCAGATTGTGTCCGGTTACTATAAAATGGCTGAATATACGGTACTTATGGTCTACCTGGTCAATGAGCAGGGATATATTGTCTGGAGTTTCCAGCCGATGCGGGACTATGAATGCCTGTATGGACTGAGAGGGATTTTGTGCACGGATATTGATGGTGACGGCTTAAGGGATATTACCATTTTAGGTACATACATTTATGACCAGACCAACAGTGAATCGGTGATAACTGCCGATTATTCGGTTTATTACCAGCGTACGGCCGGTTTTTATGAAGATACTGAGATAAAACAGCATTATCCATGTGAAGAAGAGGATACACTGACAACATTAAAACAAAAATTACATACATACTGGGGATGGAATTAGAGATGGTAAAAATACTGATAGTTGATGACGAAAAACCGATTTGTGACCTGATTGACCTGCATCTGTCTGAAGCCGGTTATGACTGTACTTCGGTTCAGGATGGGACAGAGGCAGTCCGGATGATAGAAGAACATGTCTATGATCTGATTCTGCTTGATATTATGCTTCCGGGAATAGACGGTTATGACATTATGGAGTATGTCCGGCCGATGGAGGTTCCGGTCATCTTTATTACAGCCAGACATGAAGTCAGGCATCGGGTCAAAGGACTGCGGCTGGGAGCCGATGATTATCTGGTCAAGCCGTTTGATATTGTAGAACTGATGGCCCGGGTGGAAGCGGTGCTGCGGCGCTACAACAAAGTGCTGCAGCAGCTTCAGGCCGGTGATGTGGTCGTTGATATCGAAGCGCACCGGGTTACGCGGGACGGCCATCCGGTTGATTTAACCAACAAGGAATTTGGCCTGCTGGTGATGTTTATCAAGAATAAAAATGTGGCTTTGTTCCGTGGTGCCTTATATGAAAAAGTATGGGAAGAAGAGTATTACTGCGACAGCCGGACACTTGATTTGCATGTCCAGCGGCTGCGCCGGAAGCTGCAGTGGGGAACGGCTCTGCGGCAGGGGGAAACTGCTGACAGTACGCCGCGCCTGGTGCCGGTCTATAAGATCGGATATCGGCTGGAGGTACCGGAATGAAGTTTTCGCTGAAATTGTTGCTGTGGACCCTGGTTGTACTGGCAATCGGACTTGGCTTCAGCGGGTATTATTTTGTCAATCATGTGTTCGAAACATCGATGAACCGGGAAGTCATGCAGGCACTGGATGAAAACAGCATTCTCCGGTTTGCTTTGGAAACTGCAGCGCTTAACGTACCGGCGAAATACGATGTACTGCAGGACAGTACGGTAGAACAGATCGGCTATAGCCTGGAGCAGGGTGGGAACGGCCGAAGGCTTTTGCGGATCAGTGATGAGAATCAGGAGATTTTATATGCCAGTACCGGATTTATGCCAGATCAGAGTTTGAATGTACAGAATGAAAACAGCAGCAAGACCTGGCAGGTTGTTAATCGGAATGATCAGTATTTTATTCGCACCGGAATTCAGGTGGATGCGCTGGACCGCCTGCTGTATTTGGAGACGATGCGGGATGTGACCAGTGTTTTTGAAGAACGAACTGCCGGTTTTTCTCTTTACCGCCGCGTAACCATTGCGATTCTGGCAGTTGGTACAGTTATTATGTATGTGATCTCAACCTGGCTGACCCGTCCGATCCGCCTGTTGACCCGGGCGACCAGACGGATGTCTTACGGTGACTACGATTACCGTGCGAAAAAGGTCAGTAATGACGAACTTGGCCAGCTCACCAATGATTTTAACAAGATGGCCGCAACCCTGGAAGAGTCCTTTCATACACTTGAGGAAGAGGTTCGCTCGCGGGAAGACTTTATGGCTGCTTTTGCTCATGAGCTGAAGACACCGCTGACGGCAATTATCGGTTATGCCGATATGCTTCGTTCACGCAAACTGAATGAGGAAAAAAGCTTCATGTCGGCAAACTATATTTACTCTGAAGGCAAACGCCTGGAATCAATGTCATTCCGGTTGCTGGACATTATTGTAACCAGACGGCATGATATCGAATTTCAGATGGTTTCTGCCAAATCATTGATTTACAATCTGTACGATATGTATGCATTTACGAATGAAATGAAGATCAGGTTTACTTACGATAAAGCCATGGTCAGGACAGAACCCAACCTGATTAAGTCGGTTCTGATCAATCTGCTTGATAATGCCTGCAAAGCATCATCGCCAGGTGATACGATTGAGGTGAGCGGAAAGGCCGAAGCCGGCGGGTACCGTTTTTCGGTTCGGGATTATGGTCTGGGTATACCGAAAGAAGAGCAGCATAAAATAACCGAAGCTTTTTACATGGTGGATAAGTCCCGTTCCCGGAGCCGTAACGGTGCCGGGCTGGGACTGGCTCTGTGTGCCGAGATTCTGGCCCTGCATGACAGCCGGCTGGAAATAGACAGCGAACCGGGACAGGGAACCTGCATGAGTTTTCTGCTGCCTGACGGCGTGCCGGAAGTAAAGGAGGGATTACGATGAGAAACAGGAGTCCCTTGCTGGGCATGGTTTTTTTGATTTTTACGGCCGCAGCCATCGTATTGTCTATTTTGGGACCGGAGATGCTCTCGCGATATCAGGATCGTAATATTCTGAATCAGATTCATCAGGAAACCGCTGCCGATGAGGGGGAAGGTTATCGTTATGCCATGAGCAGCAGCGAAAAACTTTACCTGTTATCCGAGGCGTTGGCCAATTACCGGACTGCCGGTCAGGCCGAAAACGGATATCAGGAAGATACCGGTTCGTATGCCTTTATTGTCAATCACCGGGGCCCGAATGATAAACAGATTACTGCAGATGACATATACAGCAGCTGCAACAGCCAGCTGGAACTGTTAAAAAATGCCGGAATACTGCCTGTAAGTGTTACGGAGACAGAACAAAAGATGTATGCTGCAGTCCTGTATTCTGCGATTGACGTACTGGAACCGCGTAATAATGTCTCAGTCTGGCATCTCAGTCTGTCAGACAGCCAGCGCAGCGTCAGCCGCCAGAATAAACTGATGGAAGTATACATCGATGCTGATGACGGAAAGATCTATGAGTTTTACGCCCGGACAGAGTGGAACTGGGAAAAGATTGATCCGGACCGGATTGCATCGGCCTGGTGTACCTATATGGAGTTTCCGGAACCGGAACGGTATGAAACGGAGAATCCGCTGCTGGAGACAACATCTTATTTTCAAAAGTATCGGATTGCTCATAATGATGGTGAAGAATTGATTATTACAATAGGGTTCTACGAGGGGATAAATGAGGTATTCCTGAAAGTAGGACGGTAGAGTGGCCAGTTTACACATAATGAGTAATAAAAGAAGTCATCTGCTTTTGGTAGGCAGATGACTTCTTTAGTTTCTTTTCAAAATATCTTCTATCTCACAATCTAAAGCACAGCAGATTCTTGATATTACATCTAAATCAATTCTCTTTAAATCAGATTTATAATACCTTTGTATTGCACTATATGCCATACCTGTCATTCTGCACAACTGATTTTTTGATATATTTTTCTTAATCATGATTGGAGCTAAAGTAAGATAGTACACTGGATAATTATTAACTACTGTATATTCTTTTTTCTTCATTGTATCACCTCTCATACTGATTATATAGATATCTGATTAATCAAGGTACTCTCTATATGGGTCAATTTATTATTGACATACTCTCTATATAGAGAGTATTATTTGTACAAGAAATAAAATTATGTAAATGAATAAAACTTTGAACAAAGAGGGAGAGCTAAGGTGGAAAATTACAAGTGCTTATATGAGAAGTCGTTTATCGAAATGGAAAGTGCTATTACAATGTTAAGTGAAATTGCTAATCATTTAAGTGAAACAATTGGTGCACTTGATGTTAGTTTAAAGAGTAATGATTTTCAAGATCTGAATTATGAAATAATTGAATACATGGAGGATTTAAAAGGGATAAAATCTGATTTTTTCCGACAGCTGATAATCATGATTCAATCACAGTTAGATTGCGAAGAATAATTAATATTAAAATTTCTTAATAAAATTAAAAGAAAATCAGAACAAAACAAAATAAAAACCAAAAAATAAAAGAAAATCCTTGTTTTTTTATTCAAAATAGCTATAATAAGAATATAATCAAATATTAGTAAATATGGGAGAGAGACTATGAGAAAAAATCTGAAGCAGGCAGTATGGATTACAGCGGCATCCCTGGTTGTTCTGACAGCGGGAGGATGCAGTGGAAGCAATGAGACCGTTCCGGTCGAGACAAGCCAGGAAGCTACTGCGGAGACAGAAGCAACTACGGCCGAAACCGAAGCAAACACAGCGGATGAAACCATAACCGAAACCGAGGCACCATCTGGACAGTCAGTTTCAGAAGCAACGGATGCGGACTATCTGAAGACCTATTTTGATGTCGAAGTGACCGGGGCTGGTCCGGATGCAGAATCTTTCTCGAAATATCTGCAGCAGGTGGCCGGCGGGGACGCACCGGTTATCTCAGGTGAGCTAAGCTGGATAAGTGCAGTTACAGCAGCAGTCAGCGCAGCCGAATTCGATGAACTGATGCTTAGTTATCCGAAAGAAAAAACAGCGGCCCGTCTGACATCCTATGGCCTGGCGGAAGGAGACGATGAGATATCAGATGCAGCTTTAGCTGTTGCTCTGGATACCGGATTAATTGATAAAGAATCAGGAAAAAGAGCTGCAGCCGGAGATACATTTACCGCTTCCGATGCAGAAAGGCTGCTGATGGCGGTCGCCGAAGCCAATGGTGATGCGAGAAACTATCTGGGAATGTCAAGTGATCCATCTATTTACGGAAAGGTAGACAATGCGTGGAATTCCTTCATTATCTTTGATGACGGACAGTTAAGTGAAGTAGGTAAGAATGCAGTACAGCAGCAGATTTCAACCGGATACGGGATCAAGTCGGACGCTTATAATGCGCGTTTTTTACCGGATCTGACTCTGCAGTATGGACATTCCGATATCAAACATGCCCACCAGTTATTAGGATTATTGAGCAGTGAGAATATAGAAGCCAAAGTTCAGCTGGAACCAAAGATCAGCATTTATGAATATCTGCTGGAATGGGGACCGATACCGGAAGCGACACCTACTTATGAGGTCAAACAGTTTGGCGATGATTTATACCTGGTATATGCAGTTGAGTATGATATGCAGCTGGAATTTAATACTACTGAAGATATGCTGCGGTTTGATCAGGTGATCCAGGACTATGCAAAGAAAAATGAAGGTAATGAAGAAGCGGTCGGTCTGATCTATGGATCCTGGTGGCAGCCGCTTTACAGCACAACCAGGACGGATATGCCGGACGGATATGAGCAGATGTTCGATTGTGTTGTTACCAACGGAATTTATTCGATTCATCCATTTTCCATTCCGGAGAATAAAGATGAGACAGTTGCAAAGCTGAAAGAACTGGCTGGCGGCGATTTGACAGTAGAAGCAAAAGAAAGATTTTGTAATACTGCGTTTTATAATTACCTGACCGGGGAAGATTACCAATAAGAGGTGAATGATGCACGCGATAGAACGCGCAGATTATATTAAAGAAACGCTGAAGAAAAACAAAGTTGTCACAGTGGCGGACTTAAGCCGTGAGATTGGCGTAACGGAAGAGACGATCAGAAAAGATCTGGAGAAGCTGGAAGGACAGCAGGTTCTCTGCCGTGTACATGGTGGCGCTTATCTGAATGAAGGATTTGGTGCCGAGACACCGGTTACGGTCCGCAGTAAAATTATGCCAAAGGAAAAGGCTATTCTGGCCAGACGCTGCATGGAGTTAATCAAGGATAAAGAGACGATCTTTTTAGACTGCAGTACATCGATGCAGTATCTGGCTGATGAGCTGTCTGAAACGGATAAGAAACTGACCGTTTTAACGAACTCCCTGCCGGCGGCAGAAAAGCTGGCTAAGAATCCGGCGATCCGTCTGATCTTATTTGGCGGTGAGTATAACCGTGATACTGGAAGCTTTGAAGGCGAAACTGTATTGGGAAATCTGAAAAACTATTTTATCGACAAAGTGTTTTTCAGCAGTGCCGGGATTAGTCTGGAAGCCGGGATCACAGATGCAACCCGCAGTGAAGCGGAGATTCGCCGTCAGGTGATCCGTCAGGCGAAATGCCGCATTATGGCGGCAGATTCAACAAAGATTGGCCGCAATGCTGTCTATGTCATAGGCGCAATCGATGATATTGATTATCTGGTTACAGATCAGCAGCTAAAAGATGAGGAATTCAGGTCTGCCATGGAAGCATTGCCGGTTGTAATAGTGAGCGGCAATAAACGATAGAGAGGGAAATAAAGTATGAAACAGTTGAAGCAGCAGGTCTTAGAAACGGCCAGAAAAGCCTACAGTGAAAAACTGATGGCGGGAACCAGCGG
Source organism: Lachnospiraceae bacterium (assembly GCA_032073745.1). Classification (GTDB taxonomy): domain Bacteria; phylum Bacillota; class Clostridia; order Lachnospirales; family Lachnospiraceae; genus Brotaphodocola. Next base: position 89,168 of record DAMAMW010000005.1, read on the forward strand.
TAATATGAGCATTTTCTGTCCTGAAACAGGACAGGTTGCGATAACACCAAGTTCTTATGATTATTCAATTATGGAAGAAAAAGACATTGTTGTCATAGATCTGGAGGGCAATGTCGTGGACGGGTGGCTGAAGCCGTCTTCTGAATGGAAGATGCATGTGGAGATTTATAAACATCTGCCGCATGTGCGGGCCGTGGTTCACACCCATTCTCCTTATGCTACAAGTTTTGCTGTGAATCATCAGGAGATTCCGGTCGTGTTGATCGAGATGATTCCGTTCCTGAAAGGAAAGCTGGAAGTCTGCCCTTATGCAGAACAGGGAAGCGCACAGGTCGGCCTGAATGCGGTACCGATCCTGCGCCGCAAGAATGCCTGTCTGCTGGCCAACCATGGTGTGACAACCGTAGGAGAATCAATGGAACAGGCATATATCAACAGTGTCTATGTTGAAGATACTGCCAAGATATATCATATGGCACTTTCTGCCGGAACACCGGTGGTAATTGCCGGACACGAAGAATAACACAACAGCTGTCAGATTGGAGGAAACGATGACAAAAGCATATGAACGATTATTGGAATGTTATCAGTGTGTACAGGAGAAGATAAGTTTCAAACCGGAAGTGGCACTGGTACTTGGATCTGGTCTGGGTGACTATGCCGACTCCGTTAAAATTGTGGAAGTACTGGATTATCATGATATCAAGGGGTTTCCGGTATCAACGGTAAGCGGCCATAAAGGACGGTTTGTATTTGGTTATGTTGGTGAAGTACCGGTTGTGATCATGCAGGGGCGGGTTCACTATTATGAAGGTTATTCCATGGAAGACGTGGTTCTGCCGACCCGCCTGATGAAGATGATGGGAGCGAAGATTTTGTTCTTAACCAATGCGGCCGGAGGCGTTAACTTTGATTTTAAGGCCGGAGACTTTATGCTGATCACCGACCAGATCTCTAATTTTGTACCGTCACCGCTGATCGGTCCCAATATTGATGAACTGGGACTCAGATTCAGTGATATGAGTCAGATCTATGACCGTGATCTGTGTGATGTTATCCGGCAGGCAGCCGGGGATCTGCAGATTCCGCTGCAGGAAGGAACCTATATTCAGCTGAGCGGTCCCAACTTCGAGAGTCCGAAAGAGGTAAAGATGTGCCGGATTCTGGGCGCAGATGCAGTTGGTATGAGCACTGCCTGTGAGGCGATTACGGCAAATCATATGGGCATGAAGACTTGCGGTATCTCCTGTATCTCTAATCTGGGCTGCGGAATGACGGATGAGCCGCTCAGCCATCAGGAGGTTCAGGAAACGGCTGACCGGGTTGCTCCGCAGTTTAAACAGCTGATTACAGAAGCAGTCACCCGAATGGGAAAGGATCTGATTTAATGAAAGGTATTTATTTTGACGGGAGTCGGGCGGTATACCGGGATGATCTGGAAAAGCCTGTTGCCGGAGAGACACAGAGTCTGATTCGGATCACCAGATCCGGCATCTGCAATACAGACCGGGAAGTACTCCGGGGATACCGGCCTGATTTTCGCGGTGTCATGGGCCATGAGTTTACCGGTGTGGTTGAAGAATCTTCGGATCCCGTCTGGATTGGAAAACGTGTCGTTGGTGAACTGAATGCCGGCTGCGGCCACTGCCTGTACTGTCGTTCCGGCCGGGAAAAACATTGTGAAAGCCGGAAAGTCATCGGCATGGAAGGCAAAGACGGTTGTTTTGCAGAATATATGACCCTGGAAACTCATCTGCTTCACGAGATACCGGAACATTTATCAGACGACATCGCTTTGCTTGCAGAACCTTTGGCGGCAGCACTGGAAATTCCCAAACAGATTCACCTTGATCCGGATACGGAAGTGGCTGTGATCGGTGATGGCCGTCTGGCGTTTATGATCGCCGGTGTGCTGCACCTGTCCGGAATCGGAATTACCGTAATTGGCAAACATCCGGATAAGCTTCAGCAGTTTCGGCCATATGGAGCAGCCGTACTGGGGACCGACCGTACTTATGAAACGGTGATAGAGGCTACCGGTTCTCCGTCCGGATTGGAACTGGCCATGCGGCTGGTACGAAAACAGGGAACGATTGTATTAAAGAGTACCTATGCCGGGAAAACCGCTGTTGATATGAGTTACCTTGCGGTTAATGAGATAACCCTGGTGGGAAGTCGCTGCGGTCCGTTTGCCCCGGCCCTGCGGCTGTTGGACAAAGGTCTGGTCCGTTTGCCGGAAGTAGAGCTTTACCGTCTGGAGGAAGTGGAAGCAGCATTTGCTTCCCGGGCGTTTAAATCAGGGTTTAAGATAAACGAAACATAAAAGGAGGTATGGAATGGATGAACTAAAGCAAGTCACCCACATAGACAATGTAAGACTCAGCGATGACAGACGTTCTGTTATTATTATTGATCAGACAAAACTGCCGAACGTCACGGAATATCTTACACTGTCAACGGCAAAGGATTTATATGATGCCATATTTGAACTGAAGGTCCGCGGTGCTCCGGCAATCGGTATCTGTGCCGGATTTGGAATTTACTGTCTGGCGCAGACGATAGAGGCCGGCGATTATGAAGAATTCTACAGTAAATTCAAAGAGTACAAGGAGTATCTCGATTCCTCCCGTCCGACTGCAGTAAACTTAAGCTGGGCGTTGAACCGTATGGAACAGGTTGTAATAAATAATCATGATAAGAACACAACAGAGATTGTGAAACTTCTGGAGGCGGAATGTCAGTTGATTCAGGATGAAGACCGCCGGATGTGCCAGGCGATTTCCGAATACGGTTTATCTCTGATCAAGGATGGCGATGGAGTTTTGACTCACTGCAACGCAGGCCCGCTGGCGACATCGCAGTATGGAACTGCGCTTGGTCCGCTGTTTCTTGGCAAAGAACGTGGAATGAACTTCAAGGTATTTGCGGATGAGACCAGGCCGCTTCTGCAGGGGGCCAGACTTACGTCCTATGAACTGGACAAAGCCGGCATTGATGTTACCCTGATTTGTGATAATATGGCAAGCCTGGTGATGAAAAACGGCTGGATTCAGGCATGTTTTGTCGGTTGTGACCGGATTGCCGCCAATGGCGATGCTGCTAATAAAATCGGCACCAGTGGGGTGGCGATTCTGGCGAAACATTATGGCATTCCGTTTTATGTACTGGGACCGACATCTACAATTGATCTGAACTGCAAAACCGGTGATGATATCGTGATAGAACTGCGCAATCCGGACGAGATCAAAAAGAAATTTTACGAGCAGCCGATGGCTCCTGAAACAGTTAAATGTTACAATCCGGCCTTTGATGTGACGGATCATTCCCTGATCAGCGGCATTGTAACGGAACACGGCATTTGCAGGGCACCTTATACTGAAAGTCTTGCAAAGTTATTTGAATGATAGTAAAATATGGTAGTAATTAAGCACACATAAAAAGGAGAGATATTATGAAAAAAGTGTTAAGCGTATTACTTAGTGCGGCTCTTGCAGGAGCGATGCTCACCGGATGCGGTGGCAGCGGCGGACAGACTGAAACAACAACGGCAGCAGCCCAGGCTGAAACTTCTGCAGAGGCAGGTGGAGAAACTACCGCAGCAGAAACCGAAGCAGGCGGAGAAACCCAGGCAGCAGCAGGAAATGCACTGAAAATTGCGATTGTCAGCAGTCCATCCGGCGTTGATGATGGTTCCTTCAATCAGGACAACTACAACGGCATCCTGGATTTTATCGCTGCCAATCCTGATTCTACCGTAACTCCGGTCAGAGAAGAATCCGGCGACACCTCAGCAGCGATTCAGGCAGTAGCTGATATCGTAGCTGATTATGATGTTATCGTATGCTGCGGTTTCCAGTTTGCAGCAATCGGCGGCATCGCAGTGGACAACCCTGATGTGAAGTTTATCCTGGTTGACTCTGATCCTACTGATGCTGAAGGCAGCACCGTAACAGTAGACAATGTATACGCAATGACCTTTAAAGAGCAGGAGAGTGGTTTCTTTGCCGGTATGGCAGCAGCTCTTGAGACAGAGTCAAAGAAAGTTGCAGTTGTAAACGGAATTGCTTACCCATCTAACGTAAACTACCAGTATGGATTCGAATCCGGCGTAAACTATGCCAACAAGAACTTTGATACCGGCGTTGAAGTAGTAGAGATTGCTTCCTATGCAGGTACCGATGTAACCAATACCAATGTTGGCGGCAACTATGTCGGCAGTTTTGCTGATGAAGCAACCGGCAAAGTAGTTGGCAAAGCACTGATTGACGAAGGCTGTGATATCATCTTTGTAGCCGCCGGCGGATCAGGTAACGGTGTCTTCACCGCAGCAAAAGAAGCAGGCATCAAAGTAATCGGCTGTGACGTTGACCAGTATGATGACGGCGAGAACAGCGGTTCCAATATCATCCTTACTTCCGGTCTGAAGATCATGAGCATGAACGTAGAAAAACAGTTAAACGCAATTGCTGACGGTTCTTTTGTTGGTGAAAATGTTCTTCTTGGTGCCGACAGCGATTCAACCGGATATGTAAAAGCAGAAGGAAGACATCAGCTGTCTGCAGAGACTATTGAAAAGCTGGATGCAGCTTATGAGCTGGTAAAAGATGGAACAATTGTTCCGGCAGCGAATTTTAACGATATCCTGCCAGAAGATTTCCCGGGACTGAACTAGTACTCTGTACTTATCACCGGCAGAAACCTGATAAAAGACAGGGCATTGCAGAATTTGACAGGATTTTCTGCAATGCCCTGTTTTAAGAAAGAAACTTAAATGAAAAGGAGGCTGGGAATGTCGGATTATATCATAGAAATGAAACATATAACAAAACGATTCCCCGGCATTGTAGCAAATGATGATGTTACCATCCGGATAAAAAAAGGTGAGATTTTTGCCCTGCTCGGTGAAAACGGCGCCGGTAAATCAACGTTAATGAGTATGTTATTTGGTATGTATGAGCCTGATGAAGGTGAGATCTTTATTCGCGGGAAAAAAGAAGTCATTTCATCGCCCAGCTATGCAACCAGATTAAATATCGGAATGGTTCATCAGCATTTCAAACTGGTGCAGAATTATACAATTACAGAGAACATTATTCTGGGACTGAAGAAAAAGACCCGGCTGTTTGGCGTGCTGCCTCACGTGGATCTAAAAAAACAGGATGAAAAAATACGCGAACTATCCCGGACCTACGGACTGGAAGTGAATCCCACCGATGTGATTGAAGATATCAATGTATCAACTCAGCAGCGGGTGGAGATCCTTAAGATGCTTTACCGGGAAGCGGAAATCCTCATTTTTGATGAGCCAACGGCAGTACTGACCCCGCAGGAAATCACATTTTTGCTGGATATTATCAAAGGACTCAGAGATAATGGCAAGACCATTATTCTGATTACCCATAAGCTGGAAGAGATCAAGCAGGTTGCAGACCGGTGTGCCATATTAAACCGCGGCAAGCTGATTGATGTTCTGGATGTGGCCGATACATCGACAAAAACAATGGCTAATATGATGGTTGGCCGAGAAGTTTCCTTCGATGTGGAGAAACAGGAACCGGATTTTGGCCGTACCGTACTTGAAGTTCGTAATCTGACCGTTAAAAATCAGGATGATTTTGCAGTAGTAAAGGATGTATCTTTTTCCATTCGCAGCGGTGAGATCTTTGCTATCGCAGGCGTATCAGGCAATGGGCAGGTGGAAATCGCTGATGCGATTGCCGGTCTGGAAAAAGCTGCTTCAGGACAGATTATACTAAACGGCAATGATATTACCGGCGCTTCGATCCGGCAGCGGATCCTGGATGGTATCTCGTATATACCAGAAGACCGGCAGGAGTATGGTCTGGTGCTTGATTTTACCCTCGAAGACAACCTGGCACTGAAAACTTATTTCAAGGAACCGTTTTCGAAAAAGGGTATTCTGAATCAGGAAGCATTTGACAGGTACGGTGAAGAACTGATCGAACAGTATGATATCAGGAGCGGACAGGGAATCAAAACCATTGTCCGGTCAATGAGCGGCGGTAACCAGCAGAAAGCGATTATCGGCAGGGAAGTAGCGCTAAACTCACAGCTGATTATTTTTGTTCAGCCGACCAGAGGACTGGATATTGGTGCGATAGAAGCGATCCATAATCAGATGATTGCAGAGCGGGACGCAGGAAAAGCAATTCTGTTAATCTCTCTGGAACTGGATGAAATTATGAACTGTGCCGATACCATTGGTGTTATCTACAGCGGCAGTATGCAGAAGATTGCCGATGCAAAATCCCTGACAACAAATGAGGTGGGAGAATTTATGATGGGGGTAAAAGCCGATGCAAAAGAATAAAAATATCGTTAAAAATACCCTGATACGCTTTTTGGGCAACGAACGCTCCCAGGGCATCTCCATCCCGTTGTTTGCTATTTTGCTGAGTCTGATCGCCGGTGCGCTGGTTATTTTGTTTCTGGGTAAGAATCCTTTAGTGGCCTATCAGAATTTACTGCAGGGATCCGGTTTGCTTCCCAAACCCTCCTATGCAGGTTATAAGAGCATACTGACTGATTTCACCAGCTTTATGAATGCGTGGACTCCGATGCTGTTTGCATCACTTTCGGTGGCGGTGGCTTTGCGTGCCGGTCTGTTTAATATCGGTGTTTCCGGACAGATGCTGACCGCCGGATTTGTCACCTCGATTGTGATTGGATACAGCTCACTCAGTGCTCCGATTGCCAAACCGCTGGTTCTGATCATGGGAATTCTGATCGGTGCGATGGTCGGTGGATTAATTGGCTGGCTGAAGCATCAGTTTAATATTAATGAGGTTGTTTCCTCAATTATGATCAACTATATTGCCCAGTATGTCATCAGCTTTTTTATTAATACTTATTATGTGAATCCGGTATCACGCCAGTCGAATGCAGTATCAAAAGCTTCGCGGCTGACACTGATGGATACACTTGTCGGTGACCTGAAAATGGATATTCCGCTGGGAATTGTCATTGCCATACTGGTGGCTTTTGCGATCCGGTTTATTCTGGATAAGACGACACTGGGATATGAACTTAAGTGTGTAGGAACCAGCAAAAATGCAGCCAGATATGCCGGAATTCATGTCGGTAAAAATGTTATTCTCGCCATGGTATTTTCCGGTGCACTTGCCGGACTTGCAGGTGTTACGTATTATCTGGGGTACTTCGGATCCATTCAGCCGAAAGTACTTTCAAGCACCGGTTTTGATGCAATTGCAGTATCATTGCTTGCTAACAATCATCCGATTGGAATCATATTTTCCTCATTTCTGGTTACCGTTATCAGTAAGGGCAGTACTTATATGAATTCTGCTTCAGGACTTGAATCGGAGATATCTTCCGTTATTACAGGCATGATCCTGCTGTTCAGTGCCTGCGGTGCTTATATCCGTTATAAGGTTAAAAGTTGGAAAGATGAGCAAAAGAATGAAGGTGAAAGGGGGAATAGCTGATGGAACGAATTATCATTGACGGTTTATCCTTTTCCCTGCCGCTGTTTATTATGGCAATTGGCGGCATCTACAGTGAAAAAAGCGGTATCACCAATCTGGCGCTGGAAGGATTGCAGGGATTTGGTGCTTTTACCGGTGCACTTGCGGCAGTATTGCTGGCGAACCATTTTGGCAGCGGCTCCCAGGTTCCTTACTATATGGCGTTGCTGTTTGCAGTAATTGGCGGAATGCTGTATTCATTGCTGCATGCCCTGTTATGTATCCGTTTTAAGGCCAATCAGGTTATCAGCGGCGTGGTTATCAATATTCTGGCAATGGCACTGACCGCCTTTTTAACCAAATACTTAAACCGTGCTGTATTTGGCGCAGCATCTGACAAGTTTGTACTGGGGGTATCATCCCGGATAACCATCCCGGTTCTTTCCCAGATACCGGTTCTGGGGGCTGTATTTAAGGACATTTACCCGTTTGAGATCATTATTGTGATTGTTGCAGTAATCGCCTGGTATGTGATGTATCAGACCGAGTATGGTATGAATCTGCGGGCCTGCGGCGACAATCCGCATGCTGTGGATGCAGCCGGTGTTAATGTCGGCAAAGTCCGGCTGATTGCAGTTATGGTTTCGGGCGGTTTATCAGGACTGGCAGGAATCAGTTTTGCTTATTCGATATCAGCGAACTTTTCTTCCAGTATTTATGTTGGGTACGGATACCTGGCAATTGCGGCGCTGATTTTTGGGAACTGGACGATTCTGCCTACCCTGGGATCGTGTCTGTTGTTTGGTTTTGCCAAATCAGGAGGATACTATCTGGTGCAGATGCTTAAAATGCCAAGCAGTTACTCGGATCTGGTAATGACACTTCCTTATGTTGTGACATTGCTGCTGCTGATCTTTTTCTCCAAGTACAACCGCGCGCCGCGGGCATTGGGGGAAATCTACGATAAAGGCAAGCGATAAGGAGATTATTTATGAATATTCGTTTTTATAATGCCAGGATTCTTGCTATGGCAGAAAACATGGACATAACCGAAGGCGAGGTCTGGATCGAAGGCAATAAAATCAGTTATGTCGGACCGGCGAAAGACGATATGCCGGTATGGGAGCGGGAGATAGACGGCGGCGGCAATCTGCTGATGCCTGGATTTAAAAATGCTCATACTCATTCGGCAATGACCTTTCTGCGTTCCTATGCAGATGATCTGCCACTGCTGGAATGGCTGAACCAGCAGGTTTTCCCGATGGAAGCAAAACTGGCAGGAGATGATGTGTACTGGCTGTCAAAACTGGCCATTATGGAATATCTTACCAGCGGTATCACAGTGAACTTTGATATGTATATTCCGCCGGAGATGATTGCCAAAGCATCGGTCGAAAGCGGCTTCCGTACTGTTATGGTCAGCGGGATGAATGATTTTGTCTCCTCGCCGGAAGAACTGGAGGAAAACTACAACATTTACAATAACTATCACGAACTGATCAGCTACGTTCTGGGCTTTCATGCAGAATACACAACTTCACCGGAGCGTTTAAAACGTGTTGTTGAGCTGTCTGAAAAATATAAAGCACCTGTTTTCACCCATAATTCAGAAACAAAGGCAGAAGTAGAACAGTGCATTGAACGTTATGGAAAAACTCCTACCGCCTATCTGGATTCGCTTGGAGTCTACAACAATGGCGGCGGAGGTTATCACTGTGTTCATATGACGGATGAGGATCTGGATATTTTTGCGTCCAGAGGTCTCAGTATTGTCACAAACCCGGGGTCGAATACCAAGCTTGCCAGCGGTATTGCGAGAATCTCTGATATGATGGCACGGGGAATCAATATGGCCGTCGGTACTGACGGGCCGGCCAGCAATAATTGCCTTGATATGTTCCGGGAAATGTTTTTAGTGACCGGACTGGCAAAATTGCGGGATGACGATGCTTCGGCAGTTGCTGCTGAAGAGGTACTTAAGATGGCAGTTTCAGGTGGCGCCAAAGCCATGGGATTGGTGGACTGTGACAGCATTGCACCGGGCAAGCTGGCGGATCTGATTCTGATTGACCTGCAGCAGCCCAATATGCAGCCGGAAAATAATCTGGTTAAAAATCTGGTTTACAGCGGCAGCAAACAGAATGTAAAGCTGACAATGGTAAACGGCCGGATTCTGTATGAAGACGGAGCCTTTTATATTGGTTCGGAAAGTTCGGAAGTATATAAAAAAGCAAATGAAATAATTGAGCGAATGAAATAAAGGCACTTGACAAGTGTAACTATAACTGCTATAATTTGAAAAAATCAAATCAGATGAAATGCTTTGACAAGGAGGAGTACATACTCACCGAAGTTCCAGAGAGAAGATGGATGGTGCGAATCTTCACGGAGGAAGTATGGAAGTAGCCTTTGAGCAGTGAACCGAACAGGATTTATCCCCAGTAGACTTCAACGGAATTTTCCGCCGTTACCCGGAAAGCGGTATCGATTGTAATCCGTACTGACATTTCTGTCGTATGTTTTATTTTCCGTATCGGCAGAGTGCAGAGATTATCTCTGAATTTAGGTGGTAACACGGATATAAGTATATTCGCCCTAAGCTATTAAGCTTAGGGCGTTTTTTGTTGTAAGAAATATGCCGCAGCTCATCTGAGAAGGAGGGAATTATGGAGATCAAAGGAAGTACATTATTTGTAAAAGCATTATTGGCAGAAGGTGTGGATATGCTGTTCGGATATCCGGGGGCCAGCACTATTGACTTATTTGACGAGCTTTATGAACAGGAAGGAATCGAACTGATCCTGCCCAGACATGAACAGGGGCTGATCCATGCCGCCGACGGTTATGCCCGGTCAACCGGGAAAACAGGTGTATGCCTGGTTACCAGCGGTCCCGGAGCCACCAACCTGGTAACCGGAATTGCCACAGCCAACTATGACAGTGTACCGCTGGTCTGTTTTACCGGCCAGGTAGCGACCGGACTGATTGGCAATGATGCTTTTCAGGAGGTAGATATTATCGGAATTACCCGCAGCATCTGTAAATACGGGGTAGTGGTAAGACGGCGTGAAGATCTTGGACGGATTATAAAAGAGGCATTTTATATTGCCGCATCCGGCCGGCCCGGCCCGGTTGTCGTTGATCTGCCAAAGGATATTATGGCTGAATCCGGTTGTGAAGAATATCCGGAATCCGTCAGTATCAGAGGTTATAAACCGGTTGAGGATGTTCATATCGGTCAGATTAAAAAGGCAATGAAACTGTTGAAAACATCGGCCCGGCCGCTGATTCTGGCCGGCGGCGGTGTTCATATCGGCAATGCGCAGCCGGAACTGGCTGCATTCGCCGAAACAACCGGTATCCCGGTTGTGACAACCATTATGGGGCGAGGCGCAATCGACACGGAGTCCCCGGGATATATCGGCAATATTGGAATGCATGGCCGGTATGCCGCCAATCTTGCAGTAAGCCGTTGTGATCTGTTGATTTCCGTTGGAACCCGTTTTAATGACAGAATTACCGGAAAAACAGATACTTTTGCCCCGGATGCCAGAATTATTCACATTGATATTGATACTGCATCTATATCGCGCAATATCAAGGTAGATATTCCCATTGTTGCTGATAGTAAGACGGCACTGGCGGCCATGCTTCATTATTATGAGAATTGTTCGTTTGATTCCTGGCTCAAAGAGATTGAAGAATGGAAGCAAAATGATCATCAGAAGCAGGCGATACCAGGACGACTGACTCCGGAAACACTTTTTGACCTGATAAACGGCAAGCTGCAAAGAGGAATAGTAGTTACCGATGTAGGGCAGCATCAGATGTGGACGACGCAGTATCTGAAGATGAACAGTGATGTCCGGCTGCTGACTTCCGGAGGGCTTGGCACGATGGGATATGGTCTGCCGGCAGCAATCGGAGCGGGACTTGGCAATCCGGATGAAAAGATTATCTGCATCACCGGTGACGGCGGAATCCAGATGAACATTCAGGAACTGGCCACTGCAGTTGGAAATGAATTACCGCTGATCATCTGTATCTTTAACAATAGCTTTCTGGGAATGGTAAAACAGTGGCAGCAGTTATTCTATGATAAACGTTATGCAATGACCTGTCTTAAACGACGTAAATCGTGCCCCAGAGTCTGCCGTGGACCGGGGGGAAACTGCCCTCCTTACAGTCCTGATTTTGTTCGTCTGGCAGAAAGTTACGGAGCAAAAGGGATTCGGGTATCATCAGAGGAAGAGGCAGCAGAGGCATTAGAATCGGCATTTGCAGAAACAAAGGTACCGGTTGTTATTGAATTTATCATCGATGATGAAGGGCTGGTACTGCCGATGGTAGAGAGCGGAAAATCACTGGAACATATGATTCTGGATTGAGAGGTGGAAAGATGAAAAAGAGATTATTATCGTTATTTGTAGAAAATGATGTGGGTGTTCTGGCTAAGATATCGGGGCTGTTTTCCGGAAAATGTTATAATCTGGACAGTCTGACGGTCGGAACGACGGAAGATGAATCGATCTCCCGGATTACAATTGGGCTGACCGGTGATGATCTGGTCTTTGAACAGATAAAAAAGCAGCTGAATCGATGTGTTGAAGTCATAAAGGTTATTGATTTTACGGAGATGGATGTGGTCAGCCGGGAGCTGATGTATTTGAAAATATCGGCAGAAGAAGGAGCAAAATTAAGATTAGATGATTTCCCGGCTCAGGTAATTCAAACCGGAAAAGAAGAGATATTAATACAACAGACCGCAACAGAAGAAGAAAATGATCGTCTGGTTGAACAGGTGATGAAAACCAGCAGGGTGCTGGAGGTGATCAGAGGGGGTGCGATCGCAATAACTGGGGTCAAGTAAGGTGTTGTATTGCTGAGTTATTATGGAAAAATATGTTCTGCTGTGATATGATTTGTCAAGTAAATGCAGAAAGGAATCAATTATGAATATCTCAGAAATGACAATCATAGGCAGTGGTGCACAGGCAGACGTTTATTTGCATGAAAAGAGGGCAGTAAAGATCTATAAACCAGGTTACCAGTATATAGAATCTGTTGATGAAGCAGAATTTCAGAATGAAGCATATTGTGCAGGGCTTCCAGTGCCTGTAGTATATGGGAGAACGGAATGCAATGGAAGAGTTGCCATCATCATGGAATATATTAAGGGGAGACCTCTGGGAGAAATTATACAGGAAGATCAGACTCGGGTTCGCGACTATTTAAGTCTGGCAGTGGATTTACAGCTTAAAATACATTCCTTGGAAACGGTGAATCTTCCGGACCAACATGATAAATTAAGAACCAACATTATGGAAAATCCTTATCTGGATGAGATGCATCAACAAAAATTAATAAATCAATTGGTACAGTTAGATACCGGGAATCAAATATGCCATGGCGATTTTCATGTACAAAACCTGATACAGACAGAGGATGGCCTTAAGATTATTGATTGGGTTGATGCAAGTAGCGGCAATACTTTGGCGGATGTATGCCGATCCTATCTGCTTTACCTGCTGTATCGCAAACAAATGGCAGAACCGTATCTGAATCTGTATTGTACGAAAGCAAATGTCAGCAGAACCTCCGTTTTGAAATGGATGCCAGCGATTGCCGGTGCAAGACTTAATGAGAATGTTACGCCCGAACATATAACGATGTTGCTTGATCTGGTAGATGTAACCGCTTTTTAACAGAATGAAACTTTTTATTACGGCCGGTCAGATTATTGTCATAATATGGTAAGCCTTTTTCAACAACTCATTGAATAAAGTATGTTAAGATAGTTTCATACAAGAGTTAAAGAAAAGGAAAGGCAGGTGCCATGATGAAAATCAGAAAAATAATCAGATCACTTATCATATTAATAATGGCCGCAGGCATCTGTATGAGTGCTGCTGTCATTAGTGAAGGATACCAGATGTATCAGGAGGCAATTGCCGAAGTCAGTCTGGCAGATAAAGCCGCTGAGATTCGTAATAAAGATCAATTCACTGCTTATGAGGAGTTGCCTCAGGTATATGTAGACGCAGTGATATCGGTAGAAGATAAACGTTTTTTCGAACATCCGGGGATCGACATAATGGCAATCGGCAGAGCCGTGTATCATGATATTCGTGCCGGTGCATTTGTTGAAGGCGGAAGCACCGTAACTCAGCAGCTGGCTAAGAATATGTATTTCAGCCAGAAAAAAGAACTGCCGCGGAAGATTGCGGAGGTATTTATTGCTTTTGATCTGGAGGAGAACTACAGTAAGCAGGAGATCTTTGAACTGTATGTTAATACCATTTATTTCGGTGATGGCAACTACTGTATCGCAGATGCGACCAACAGTTATTTTGATAAGACACCAAGTGAGATGACAGATTATGAAAGCACTCTGCTTGCAGGCGTTCCCAATGCACCATCCCGGTATGCACCGACAGTCAGCCTTACTCTGGCAAGACAGCGTCAGGATCAGGTACTCAGACGAATGGTGGTATGCGGATATTTCACTCAGGAGAAAGCAACCGAAATAGTGGCTGTCGGCAGCAGACAGCTGCAGCTGCTGGCTCAGTAAGAATACATCAAAGCCTTGACAGACAGGTCTGTCCGAACTATGATTAAGATATTATAGAGAGTAGGAGGCAGACAGATCATGAATGAAGTACTTAATACAATTGCCAAACGTTATTCCTGCCGTGCTTTTGACGGCAGACTGCCGGACCGTGAACAATTGGAAGCGATTGCTCTGGCAGCGGTTCAGTCACCCAGTGCTATAAACAGACAGCTGTGGCGGATCCAGGTGATCACGGATGTGGATTTGATTCGGGAAATGGATGAGGCAGGTATGAGCATGCTGGCAGCAGCAGAAGATAAGTCAACGTATCAGCGATTTATGGACCGCGGAGGCACATTGTTCTACAATACACCCTGTATGTTCCTGGTGCTTCAGCAGGCCGGGACGGAAATGGACAGCGGCATTGTCAGTGAGAATATTACACTGGCGGCCACATCGCTGGGACTGGGCAGTGTTATTTGCGGTATGGCAGCAATTCCATTTGACAGTGAAAAAGGCCAGTATTTCCGTGAACGAGTCGGTATTGGTAATGAGTGGGAATTTGGAATTTCTGTTTTAGTGGGATATGCTGTTGGAAGTGGAGCACCACATGAGCCGGATCTCTCCAAGATTCAGTTTATTGAGTAAAGTAAAGAACAAATATATTTATGAAAGAGAACAGCTTGTCAGGCATCGGTTTGATGCCAGGCAGGCTGTTCTCTTTCGTACTATAATATCTGGCCGGCAAAAAAATCACCAATAATATGCATCTGATCAGCAAAGTTTTCTACCCGGCCAACAGCGACTTCGTTGTTTGTCAGAGTTCTGATTTCCTTTGCCCGATCTTCACCAAATGCGCCGCAAAGCTCTAAAACCTGAAGGCCATCCTGATACAGTTCATTGATTTTCTTGTAAGCTTCCTCAAAGTTTTGGGCTGTACAAATATAGGTGATGTCTGTCTCAGTTTCAAAACACGCATTATGTACATCCGGATTGTATTGATTGCCCATAATCATAAAGGCCAATTTCTTTTTCATTGTGAGCTCCTCTTTCATTGAAATAAAAGGAATGGCAGATTCCCATGAACCGGCCATTCCTTATTTTTAGTTGTTTGCCAGTGCTAATAACTCATCAATCATTTTTGGCAGTTCAGTCTCCATTGTCTCATCTGAGAACTGGCAGGTACCAACTGCCTTGTGTCCGCCGCCGTTGTATTTCAGCATCAGGCTGCCAACATTCACATCGGAGGTCCGGTTTAAGATACTGTAGCCGACAGCAGCAGAGCATCCGAGACCGCCTCGTCCGCTTACGATCCAGGCGGAGATATTCTGTTCCGGATACATGCTGTAGATCATAAACCGGTTGCAGGAGTAGATCGGATCTACTTTTCTAAGGTCAGTGATAATGACATTCCCTTCCGTGCGGGTATGCTTCTTTACCATCTCTTTAAACTTTGCAGTCTGTTCGAAATAAACGTCAATACGTTCCTGTACATCAGACATGTCAAGTATTTCCTGAGTAGTCATGGTACGGCAGGCATCAATCAGTTTCTCCATTAACTGATAGTTGGAGATTGTGAACTGTCTCCAGCGGCCAAGGCCGGTACGCGGATCCATTAAAAATCCGATCAGTACCCAGCCGACAGGATTCTGGACATCATCGATAGAAAGCTGTCCTGAGTCTACCTTGTCAACTGCTTCCATCAGATCATCAAACTGCGGGAAACGATCCCTGCCGCCATAATACTCATATATAATCCGGGCGCAGGATGGGGTGATACGGCTTTCGCCTTTATACTTGCCCTCTAATGCCAGACGCTCATGCTCACTGGAATGATGGTCAAACCACAGACCGCACCCCTCTACATAAGGTACATTCGCCAGACAGTCATCTTCAGTTACTTCGACAAGACCATCCTGTAAATCTTTTGGATGAACAAATTTCCAATGGTCGATGATGCCGGCTTCTTTTAACAAAGCACCGCATGCCAGACCGTCAAAATCCGAACGCGTAATTAATCTCATGTTCATACTCCTTTTTATGTAATAATCTTTACTGACATTATTATAGTCTATGTTACCATTTTTTTCAACAGTCGTAATGATATGAGTTATAATGTTTCCGGTGAATTCAGATTATGAAACCGTATCATGAGCGGTGAATCAGGGGAACAGGTAATAACTGGAAAATAATCACAAGAAAGCGGTTTGTTCCGCCCCTGAAAATATGGTATACTATTTCCTGCCGGACTAATATGACAATCATTGATGGGATCTGATTGAACGGCTTTCCGTGAGCAGGAAATAAGACAGAACAGGAGATTATAACACATTATGCGAGAGATCATACTTCTTTATCTACTCTTTACATTACCGATGATAATCAATGCGGTTATGTTCTATTCCTGTTTTTTAACAATGAAAAAACATTATACTAAATTTCAGATAGCAGCATGTATATTGATTGTTGCACTGTTGTACTGCATCTTGCAGGTAAAGTCGACGAATCTTACATATGGACCGGTCCGGGTTATTTTTAATTTGTCGCAGGTTTTGTTGATAATGACAATTCTGATATCTTTTTTTGAAGGAGAACGATTTAGAAAAGTACTTGTCATTTTTCTTTTTTTTGCTATTACCATAAGTTCCGAACTAATAACAATATTTTTTAACAATATTGAACCAATGGATGATGTTTATAGCGCTGCGGCAAATGATGGCGGGAATTTTTCCGCATTGATTACATTTTTCATTGTTTTGGCAATCAAAATGTGGCGGCGAAAAAGAGAGATTGCCATAAATGGAGTGCTGTCATTTATGCATATCCTGATAGTGGTTGTTTGTTTCAGTCCGACGGCTCTTATAATAGTAAATGGAATTATGCAGGGAAGCTTTACCAGAATTGAAGTTATTGTTGTATTTTCTTTTCTGCTGTTGCTGATATTGTTTTATATTACATTTGAAATTACCGATGCCGTATACCGGCAAAATCAGAAGTATCAGTTTGAGGAGCAGCGTCATCAGCTGATGCAGGAGTATTATGCAAGAGTGGAGGCTCAGCAGCATGAAATCAGAACGATGAAGCACGATTTGAAAAATCAGCTTATTGCTCTGAGCGGCTATCAGAATGAAGAAACAGAGCCGCATTTTGATAATCAGATCAATAGTCTGATCGAGCGTCTTTCAGTCAGTACCAAATACGATTTCACCGCTCATTCCGGTATGAATGCACTGTTTGGAGCAAAGCTGCAAAGGGCGGAAAGGGAGGGGATTATATGTGAATTTGATGTAAAAATGCCGGAAGATATCCGGATGGATGAAACGGATCTTGCCGTATTAACCGGCAATATTCTGGACAATGCGATTGAAGCCTGCGGTTTCTGCACGGAAAAGAAATATATCCGTCTGCAGTGCATTTACCATAACGGTTCACTCATAATCAGCAGTGAGAACAGTACTGATGGCAGAATGAACGATACCTATACCAGAAAATCGGATAAAATCAACCATGGGCTGGGGATGAAAAGCATTCAGTCAGTAGTGAAGAAATATAATGGACAGATGCATTATGAGTTTCTGCCGCATCATTTTACAATCAGCCTGACCTTGTTTGAGGAACAGGCAGATCGTGAATGTTTCGGATCATAACGTTGTAAAAAACAACAGCCTATTATATAATGCATAAAAGAAGCAAAGTAAAAAGTCAGATAAAAGGAGCAGAGCTATGATATATAATAATGTGTTGGAAGCAATCGGTAATACACCATTAATTCGTTTAAACCGGATGACCGGAGAACAGGATGCACAGGTACTGGTTAAGTACGAAGGGGTGAACATCGGAGGTTCGATTAAAACCAGAACTGCCTATAATATGCTGCTGCAGGCAGAAAAGGAAGGCCGGATCACCAAGGATACGATTATTGTGGAGCCGACCAGCGGCAATCAGGGGATCGGCCTGGCGATGGTCGGAGCAGTCAGAGGGTATCGGGTAATTATCATAATGCCGGATTCAGTCAGCGAAGAGAGACGGAAGCTGGTTAAGCATTATGGTGCCGAAGTGGTTATTGTCAAAGATCATGGCGATATCGGGAAATGTATTGAGGAATGCCTGAATACAGCACTTAAAATGGCGGCAGAAGATCCGAATGTCTATATTCCGCAGCAGTTTGAGAACCCCAATAATCCATTAGTACATAAGCACCATACGGCGCTGGAGATTATGCAGCAGGCAGCCGGACCGATTCATGGTTTTTGTTCCGGGTTTGGCACCGGCGGGACGATTTCGGGGATTGGTGAAGTGTTAAAGGCGCAGAATCCGGAATTGGTCATCTGGGCGGTTGAGCCGGAACATGCGGCGATTCTGGCCGGCGGAACGATTGGCACTCATCTGCAGATGGGCATTGGCGACGGTCTGATTCCGGAGAACTTAAATACCGGCATTTATGATGATATTTTCATTGTTACTGATGAGGAAGCGATACAGACAGCAAAGGATCTGGCCCGTCTGGAAGGGCTGGTATGCGGTATTTCCAGCGGCACCAACGTGGCGGCGGCACTTAAGATGGCAAGAAAACTGGGCAAAGAAAAGACCGTTGTTACTATTTTGCCGGATACAGGAGAGCGGTATTTCAGTACCCCGTTGTTTGAATAAGAGGACACAGTGAAAAAGAAAAATTTGTTCTGGCTGATGGCCGCAGGAATTTTTAGTGTTATATTTCTGACTTTGCTGACCGTATCATTCTACGGTCATGTGCTGAACCGGATCGGGGTTGATTCTGCTGAGAATACCCGGGTATATCAGCATCATTACGTGATGCTGGTGGGCAATACGGAATCTAAGTTTTGGAATGACACCTATGAGAGCCTCCGGTCTGAAGCTGCCAAAGAGAATGCTTATGTCGAGATGAAGGGTAAAAACCTGTCTTCCGAGTATTCGATGATCGATTTTATGGATATGAGTATTGCTGCCGGTGTGGACGGTATCTGGCTGGAATATACGGACGAAGAGGGACTCGAAGCAAAGATTGATGAAGCTGTTGATTCCGGGATTCCGGTCCTGACAATACTTAATGATGCACCGGCCACAAAAAGGAGCAGTTATATCGGTGTTAATTCCTATCAGCTGGGGCAGGAGTACGGACATGAAATCATGACATTGCTGCCGGATGGAGATGATCCGGTTAAGATTACGGTTTTACTGCGGAACAATTCTATTGACAGCAACCAGTCTCAGATTTTTAATCAGATCAATAATCTTATGGTTACTTCTGCAGCAACAGCCGATCGTGTAAGGGTAGAAGAAATTAAAATTGCCTCAGAACGTGCTTTTGAATCAGAGGAGATTGTCTGGCGGCTTTTTCAGGATGCAGAGACACCGCCGGACATCGTTGTCTGTCTTGATGAAATTGACACGGAGACGGTGTACCAGGCTCTGGTTGATTACAACCGGGTCGGCAAGACACAGATAATCGGTTATTATACATCGAGTAAGACATTGGAAGCGGTGAGACGGGGAACGATGAGTAAGACGCTTTCTATTGATGCGGATGAGATGGGCCGTTTTGGTGTTCAGGCGATGTCTGAGTGTATCCGGGACGGAAGAACCAACTCTTTTTACAGTATTGATCTTCAGTTTGTATCTCAGGAAAATGTTTCCCAATATATAAGAGACTAAAGGGTGAAGTGATGAAAGCTTTTATTCAGTTTTGGAAAGACTTGCCCATAACAAGAAAACTACTTTTAGAGATCGCATTGACTGCGATTGCTTTGTTTGCCAGTAATCTGCTGATTTACGGACAGATCAACCAGATGGTCCGGCGGATGGATTCCGTCTACCAGAGCAATGTCAATCTGAATGAGCTGTCAGACGGGCTTTCAGACGTTCAAAACTACATGTACCGGTATCTGGAGGTAAAGGACTCAAGATCATTAACCGATTATTACCGGGCCGAGCAGGATTACCGGAATCTGTTGGAAGATCTTAATACTACGATAACGGATAATCCGATACAGATTCTGGAAAAAAACATCCGTTCCATGTCGGTAAAATATCTGGAACTTACGAATGAAGCGGTACAGGCAAAACGGGGACTAAATATTGAACGATATAAGAGTTCATATGAATCAGCGTTCAGGCTGTATCAGTTTATCAACCATGATATTTCGGTTTTAAACGGTCAGCAGTTTAAGAACAATTCCGCCAGTTACCTGACACTGCAGGCGGCGCTCCGCTATCTGGAAGTGGTCTGCCTGGTGATGTTGATTATCGTAATGCTGATCAGTCTTTCGATTGTGATGATGATGACAAGATATATGGTCACACCGCTGACCAATCTGGCCCAGACTGCTGTACTGGTCGGGCAGGGGAACTTTCGGGTAAAGGTGGCGCCGGTTGAGTCAAACGATGAACTTGGGATTGTTACCAAGACATTTAACCAGATGGTCGACAGTCTGGAAGCGCATGTAAAAAAGATCAGGGAAAGTGCTGAAAAAGAGCAGGCTATGATGGAGCGGGAATATCTGATGGAAACGAACCTGAAGGAAGCCCAGCTTAAATACCTGCAGTCCCAGATCAACCCTCATTTTCTGTTTAATTCCCTGAATGCCGGCGTGCAGCTGGCGGTTATGGAGGATGCGGAAAAGACTTCGGTTTTCATCGAAAAGATGGCCGATTTTTTTCGCTACAATGTAAAAAAAGGAACCGAAGATACCAGTATAAAAGAGGAATTGGAGTCGGTTGAGAATTACATTTATATACTGAATGTAAGGTTTATGGGGGATATTTCCTATTCATCGGAAATTGATGAAAATGTGCTGGATTACCGGATACCGAGCATGATCTTGCAGCCGTTGGTTGAAAATGCGGTGAATCATGGAATCCGGGATATTGACTGGCAGGGGGCAATCGTACTGCTGATTCAGGATGAGGCGGATTTTATAACGATCAGTGTCAGAGACAATGGCAGAGGATTGTCTGCTGAGCAGCTTGAGATATTAAACTCAGCGGAACAGATTCCGTCCAGCAGCGATTCGACCGGTGTGGGACTGGGGAATGTCATATCCAGGCTGCAGCTTTATTATAACAGCACACAAATCTTCCGGATTCTCAGCGATGGGCCGGATCAGGGGACAACGGTAGTATTAAAGATACCAAAACAGGGAGGGACAGATGATGTTTCGGATTCTGGTGGCTGATGATGAGGGAATTATGCTTGCGTCAATTAAAAACAGCATTGAGGCTAATTTTGGCAGTGAATGCGAGATCGTCTGTGTGAAGTCCGGCCGGGCGCTGATTGAACAGGCAAGGGTATTTCATCCGGATATTGCGTTTGTGGATATTCAGATGCCCGGCATCAGCGGAATACAGGCGATACAGGAGATCCGCAAGTTCAATCAGTCGGTTGTATTTATTATTATTACCGCCTATGATAAGTTTGTGTATGCTCAGGAAGCAGTCAATCTGGGCGTGCTGGAGTTCATTACCAAACCGGTGGGCAAACAGCGGATTCTGGAAGTGAGCAGAAAAGCCATGCGTCAGGTGGAACAGGCCAGGCAGAAGCTCAGTGATGATCTGCGGATCCGGGAAAAGCTGGAGATTGTAATCCCGATGATTGAAAGCGGATTTATCTACAGTCTGCTTCAGGATGATGCGGATCTGCTGCTGGATGATTACCTGGAACTGTTGGATATTCATAAGGAATATGGATTTATCGTAGTTCTGGAGTTTGGTGACCGGCTTGAATCCGGTGTGATGACAAATGCTGTCGGTGCTAATGTCAGACTGAATAAATACTATTCAATACTGAAAGAAACCGTACGGGATTTTTTCAACTGTGTAATTGGCCCGGTTATGGGCAACCGGGTGGTATTATTCAATTCATTTGACCACCAGAAGGTCAGGTATGAAGAACGGGTGGAGATTATCACCAGAGCCAGAGCGATGGTTGAAAAGCTGGAGCACAGCATTGATCTTAAGTTCCGGGGCGGGATCGGTACCATCAAACATATCGGACAGGTCAGAGAGTCATATAAAGAGGCACTGAAGGCATTACGGGAGAGTGACAATCATGTGGTACATATAACGGATATACCTGTCCAGAATGAATATGACGGTGAATATCCGCTGGAGTTGGAGCAGGATTTTTTCTATCAGGGCAGGAAAGGCGATATCGAAAGCCTGTCGATTTGTGCCAATCAGTTTTTTGACTGGATGCTCAGGCAGGAGGGGGATGTCAGAGCCAATCTGGAGATTAAAGTATTAGAACTTGTCATCCGGTTGGAGCAGCAGGCCTTTGAAGCCGGTACGATGCGTTATGGATATCGCTACCGGGAACATTACATGACTGAGATGAAAAGCTGTAATGATTATGATGTACTGAGAAACTGGTTTCTGGAAAAGATACGGGAGATTTGTGAATATGTAAATACTGCTCGCAAGAAGGGGCAGGATGACATTATTTATAAGGTGAAATCATATATTGATGAACATTTTGCGGATAATATTTCGCTGGATGATGTATCCCGGATGGTAGATATCAGCCCGTATTATTTCAGCAAACTGTTCAAGCAGGAGGTCGGAGAAAACTTTGTTGAATATCTGACATCAATCCGGATCCGGCATGCGAAAAAGCTCCTGGAGCAGCCGGCACACAGTATTAAACAAATCTGTGTGATGTGCGGTTACAGTGATCCCAATTATTTCAGCCGGATATTTAAAAAGTATGAGGGAATGACTCCGAGTGAGTACCGGGAAAGGTGAGAAGGATGAAGAACCGGATAAAAGTACTGTGTTTTTGCCTGTGTATCCTGATGCTGGCCGGCTGTCAGCAGAAGCAGACCGTTCAGGAAGCAGAAGTTATCGAGGATATTGCAGCTTTGGAGATTGGTATCAGTTTCGATTCTTTTGTGATCGAACGATGGATCAGGGACCGGGATGTGTTTGTGTCGACAGCAAAAAGCCTGGGGGCAGAGGTTAACGTTCAGAATGCCAACGGTGACCTGAACGAACAGATCGAGCAGATTGAATATTTCATCAGAAAACAGGTGGATGTTATCGTTGTGGTCGCGTTAGACTGTGATAAACTGACGGAAGTGGTCAAAAAAGCAAAGGATGCCGGGATTAAGACGATGTGTTATGACCGGCTGGTACAGAATGCCGATTGTGACATGTATATTTCGTTCGACAATGAGCAGGTCGGTGTGCTGATGGCAGAGGCACTGATGGCAGCAATACCGGAGGGCGGCGACATTTTTATGATTGAAGGTTCGCTGACGGATCAGAATGTTATGGAGGTCCGGAAAGGATTTTTAAAAACCATTGAAGGTTCTAACCTGAATGTCGTATACCGGAAGGACTGTGAAGGGTGGCTGGCCGAACCGGCCTTTGATTATGTCAAAGAAGGATTGTCGAAACACAAAAATATAAAAGGAATTATGTGCGGCAATGATGATATTGCGACTCAGGTATTCCGGGCGCTTTCAGAGGAGCAGCTGGCCGGAAGTATCTATATTGTGGGGCAGGACGGTGATCTGATTGCCTGTCAGCGGATCATTGACGGAACACAGCAGATGACGGCCTTTAAGTCCATTACCGAAGAAGCCAAACTGGCGGCAGAGTATGCCGTGAAGCTGGGATTCGGCGAACCGCTTGACGGAGTGACCCGGACCCGTAATGACGGCACCTATGAGGTTCCCTGCCTGGAACTGACACCGATCGCCGTGACCAGGGACAATATGGACAGCGTGATTATCCAGGGGGGTTTTCATGCCAGTGAAGATGTATATATGAATAGTAAGTAGCACACCGGCAGCATTATTTTGCGGTGAAAAAGTCCTGCTCTGTCAGGGCTTTTTTTCATGCAGTTATTCTGTGCTATTGATTCATGAGCAAGTCCAGAATACTCTGTGATACCATGTAACTATCAAAAAACAATGTTTTTCAGGAGGATCAGAGCATGAAGAAAAGTAAACTATTTGCCGCTTTACTGACAATGACGATGGCCGCAGGAATCATGACCGGATGCGGTGGTTCCAAAGCTCCGGAAGCAGCAGCTGAGACAGCGGCAGCAGCAACGACAGCTCCGGCAGCAGCAGCTGATGATACAAAGGAAGCTGCTCCGGCAGGCGGTGCCGGTGCGCTGATTGGTGTGGCGATGCCAACCAAAGACCTGCAGCGGTGGAATCAGGATGGCGAGAATATGAAAAAAGAGCTTGAAGCTGCCGGATACCAGGTAGATCTGCAGTACGCAAGTAATGATGTTCAGACTCAGGTTTCACAGATTGAAAATATGATTTCCAATGGCTGCCAGATGCTGGTTATTGCCTCGATTGACGGAAGTTCCCTGGGCGAACCGCTCAGCCAGGCCAAAGAAGCCGGAATTCCGGTTGTCTCTTATGACCGTCTGCTGATGAATTCAGATGCGGTTACCTATTATGCAACCTTTGACAACTATATGGTTGGTCAGAAACAGGGTGAATTTCTGGTCGAGGCACTGGGACTTGAAACAGCCACAGAACCTAAAAATATTGAGCTTTTCACCGGTGATCCGGCGGACAACAACTGTGTCTTCTTTTTCGGCGGAGCCATGGATGTGCTTCAGAAGTATATTGATGAAGGAAAACTGGTAGTAAAATCAGGCCAGACTGCATTTGAGCAGGTGGCAACGGCGAACTGGGATTCGGAAAAATCACAGAACCGGATGGATACCATTATTGCCGGAAACTATTCTGACGGAACCGTTCTTCATGCAGTATTATGCTCCAATGATTCTACCGCACTTGGTGTTGAGAATGCACTGGCTGCATCTTATACAGGAGACTATCCGGTTATAACCGGTCAGGACTGTGACATTGCCAATGTGAAAAATATGCTGGCAGGCAAACAGGCCATGTCAGTCTTTAAAGATACCAGAACGCTGGCTTCCCAGGTAGTTAAGATGGTCGATGCGGTTATGCAGGGCGGCGAAGCAGAAATTAATGATACCTCTTCTTATGACAATGGTACCGGTGTGATTCCGACCTTCCTCTGTGAGCCGGTAGCAGTAACCACAGACAATTATAAAGAGATGCTGCTTGATTCCGGTTACTATACAGAAGACCAGTTAAAGTAGTGTGAATCAAATTCATAGAGGCGGTTCTTGTCAGCGACAGGGCCGCCTCTGTCGGGTGAAACGAAAGGAGGTCCATAAGTGGCTGACATACTTTTGGAAATGAAAGATATCACCAAGACATTCCCTGGTGTCAAGGCTCTTGATCAGGTAAATCTGCAGGTGGAAAAAGGTGAAATTCATGCGCTGGTAGGTGAAAACGGTGCCGGTAAATCAACTCTGATGAATGTTCTGAGCGGAATATATCCTTATGGTTCCTATACCGGTGACATTATCTATGGCGGTGAGATATGTAAATTCAGCAAGATCAGTGACAGTGAGGAAAAAGGAATTGTAATCATTCATCAGGAACTCGCATTGGTTCCTTATATGACGATTGCAGAAAATATGTATCTGGGCAATGAGATTGGCAGTAAAATGTCAATTAACTGGGATGAAACTTACAAAGAAGCGGACGGTTATCTTCAGGTGGTTGGCCTGAAAGAACCGTCACAGACTTTGATTAAAGATATTGGCGTAGGCAAGCAGCAACTGGTGGAGATTGCCAAGGCGCTGGCAAAGAAGGCAAAACTCCTGATTCTGGATGAACCGACAGCATCTTTGAATGAAGATGACTCAAAAGCACTTCTGGAGCTGCTGCTCAAGTTCAAGCGGGAAGGTATGACCTCGATCATTATTTCACACAAGTTAAATGAGATCGCTTATGTTGCCGATAAAATCACAGTAATTCGTGATGGAACAACGGTTGAAACCATTGATAAGAGTAAAGATGAAGTTACCGAAGACAGGATAATCCGGGGAATGGTAGGACGTGAACTGGTAGACCGGTTTCCGAAGCGGCCGAAAGTAAAGTCCGGGGAAACCGCGATGGAGGTCAGAAACTGGAATGTATATCACCCGCTCTATTCGGATCGGAAAGTAGTTGACGATGTTTCCTTCCATGTAAAAAAAGGTGAGGTTATCGGCATCTGCGGGCTGATGGGAGCAGGAAGAACAGAACTGGCGATGAGTATTTTCGGCAGAAGCTATGGTGTTAATATCTCAGGATCGTTATTTCTTCATGGAAACGAAACGAAACTGAATTCTGTTAAAGACGCAATTAAAAACAAACTGGCCTATGTTACAGAAGACCGTAAAGGAAACGGCCTGTTGCTTACCAATCCGATTAAAATCAATACAACACTGGCAAACATGGATGCCGTCAGTTCCCATATGATCATTGATGAAGACAAAGAATACCTGGTATCTGACGAATACCGTCAGAAGCTGAAAACAAAGTGCCCCACAGTGAATCAGAACGTAGGAAATCTGAGCGGCGGCAACCAGCAAAAGGTATTACTGGCAAAATGGATGTTTGCAGAACCGGATATTCTGATATTAGATGAGCCGACCAGAGGTATCGATGTCGGTGCAAAGTATGAGATTTACTGCATTATCAATGAACTGGTGGCAGAGGGAAAGTCAATCATCATGATTTCTTCTGAATTGCCCGAAATCCTCGGCATGTCAGATCGGATCTATATCATGAACGAAGGAAAGATAGTCGGTGAACAAGCGGCAGATGCTGCAACACAGGAGAATATTATGGCTTGTATTCTGAAATCGGATAAAGGAGTGTAGGAATGGAAAATAAGGTTAAAGCTTAC
Organism: Lachnospiraceae bacterium; assembly: GCA_032073745.1. GTDB lineage: Bacteria > Bacillota > Clostridia > Lachnospirales > Lachnospiraceae > Brotaphodocola. The sequence continues at coordinate 115,913 of DAMAMW010000005.1, forward strand.
GAAGTATTAAAAAAATATACAATGGTTCTCGTTTTGTTTGTCGTTGTAGTATTATTTACAGTTAACACCGGAGGCAAGATGCTGCTGCCGCAGAACGTAAATAATCTGATCGCTCAGAACGCCTATGTATTTATCCTGGCAACAGGCATGCTGTTCTGTATCCTGACCGGCGGCAATATCGATCTGTCAGTCGGATCCGTCGTATGTTTTGTCGGTGCAATCGGCGGAACCATGATGATCAGCATGGGAATCAACCCATATCTGAGCATGCTCGCAATGCTGATCATCGGAGCCCTTGTAGGGGCACTGCAGGGGTTCTGGATCGCCTATGTCAGAATCCCTCCCTTCATCGTAACCCTGGCCGGAATGCTCGTTTTCAGAGGTCTGTCCAATACCGTACTGAAGGGAATGACCCTGTCCCCAATCCCCGATTCCTTTCTTAAACTGTTCAATACCTATGTCCCGGACTTTTTCGGTATGGAAGGCTTCAACCTGACCTGCTTCCTGGTTGGAATTCTTGTCTGCATCATATATGTTGCAGCAGTAATGATGGGATATCGCAGAAAGCGCCAGAAAGGATACCGCACTGAACCATTAGGGGCAATGATGATAAAGATGGGGCTGATCTGTGCAGTTATCATCGCATTCATGTACAAACTGGCCCAATACAAAGGAATCCCCAATTCCCTGATCTGGGTAGCAGTAATCATCGCGATCTACAGCTACATAGCTTCCAAAACAACGATCGGCCGTTATTTCTATGCAGTAGGCGGAAATGAAAAAGCAACCAGACTTTCCGGCATCGACACTAACCGGGTGTATTTTCTGGCATACTTAAATATGGGGCTGTTAGCAGCTGTAGCAGGAATGGTCACGGTAGCAAGGCTTAATTCCGCCAATCCAACTGCCGGAAACAGTTACGAAATGGATGCAATCGGCGCCTGCTTCATCGGCGGTGCCTCCGCATATGGCGGAACCGGAACCGTCCCGGGTGTTATCATTGGTGCTACGTTGATGGGCGTTTTAAATCTCGGTATGAGCATCATGGGAGTTGACCAGAATTTACAGAAAGTAGTAAAAGGTACTGTATTGGTTGCTGCGGTTATATTTGATGTGGTCAGCAAACGAAAATCATTTATAGTAAAGCAGTAGGGGTGGAGTTTGTTGCCAGGGGGAACAGGGGGATTTTGTGCCGCAATCTGCTCCGTTCCTTCGGTGTGCCAGGCCTAAGAACACGAGCGGGGATTTTCTGGGGCACCGACTCCAGTCACGAGAGAAATTTTGATAATTTCTCTGTTCCGGAGTCTGAATGTCTGACTTTGAGGTCAGACATTCTCCCCAGAAAATCCCCGCTCGTGTTCTAAGGCCTGGCAACACCTCAGTCAATGTCGCAGATTGCGGCACAAAATCCCCCTGTTCCCCAGCGACAAATACTCCTTCCATTAAATAAAAAAGCAAGAGCAGAACAGGACTATTGTACATGATTCAATCATTGACATATAGTCCTGTTTTTATTGGTTCTGTTTTCTTAATGATCTTTATGTGAGTAAGCTACTGTGTAAAACAATGCAACAAATATACCGCCGCCAACTATATTTCCCAGATACACCGGAATAATATTTGATACAATTTGAGTGATAGTAGCATGTCCTTCGAAAAAGGCTGCGGGCAGTATGAAGAGGTTTGCTACGCTGTGCTGAAAACCGATTGCTACGAAGGTCATTACCGGAAACCAGATTGCTGCAATTTTGCCCATGGCATCTTTTGCGCCGTAGCATAACCAGAGGGAGAGGCCGACGAACCAGTTGCAGCCGATTCCGGATAGGAAGCATTGGAGCCAGGTGGCGTTCATTTTGTTTTCGGCGACGTGGATTACTTCATCTAAATAGATGCCGGAAGTGGTGAGTCCGGTTATGTGGCCGAAGAAGTATGATACAGCCAGTGCACCGACAGCATTGGCTACAGTGATCGTGAGCAGATTGGCAGCCCACTGGCCAACACTTATTTTATGGTTCCAGAGAGCAGCAGATACTGCCATCATATTGCCGGTGACGAGTTCTCCGCCGGCGAGCAGGATTATGATCAGTCCGACCGGGAAGGTGCAGCTGCCAAGGAAGCTTCCCAGGCCGCCGCCAACAGCGGCCGCAATCCGGATGTAGGCCAGATAACCAAGCGAAATCATAGCACCTCCGATAAAACCCAATACAAGTTTTGATTGTAACGGTTTTTCTATTTTTTTCAGTCCGGCTTCAACGGTCAATTCCAGAATGTCATTACATTGATACATAACTTTGCTCCTTGTCATTAATAGTATTGTTTGTTAAGAAAATATCATTATATTGTATACAACCCGTCTATTATATATATAGTTTGGCTGAAAATCAATAGGAAGATATTCAGTTTGGGGCGTAGATGATAAATTTAGTTATTTAATCCGTCAGCGGTTCAGTTTGGAAGAATAATTTGGTGAATATGAGCAGTAGTTCATTTTTCTGTTAAATAATGTGCTTTTTTAATAATTGATCAAAGCAGTTGTATATAATAAATAAAAAAAAATAATAATTCATAAAAATTATGTATAAAATGATCGAAATGTTGTTTACCAATGAGCAATTATCTGGTATGATGGTTGTATCATAAATCGATAGGAGGAAATTGGTTATGAAGAAAAAAATAGCTTTAGTATTAGCATGCAGTATGGTGCTCGGCCTCACAGCCTGCGGCGGCAACAAAGCTGCTGATCCGGCTCCGACAGAGGCGCCTGCAACGGAAGCGGCAACAGCAGCAGAACCAGGCGGCAGCGACGAGACAACGGCGGAAGCGGCAGAAGCAGGCGGGATGGATGCCCTGATTGAAGCTGCTAAGGCAGAAGGCCAGCTGACTGTGTACGGCTCCTGTGAAGAAGAGCATCTGGCCGGTGCCTGTAAGACATTTGAGCAGTTATATGGCATTAAAGTAAAATATCAGCGGCTTTCTACTTCAGAAGTTTATACCAAGATTTCGGAAGAAGCAGGCAATCCGTCAGCTGACGTATGGTTTGGCGGAACTACCGATCCTTATAATGAAGCAGTTGCCGACGGTCTTTTGATGGAATACGAAGCAATCAACAGCAAGAACCTGATTGATGATATCTATAAAGATCCGACAAATTGCTGGTACGGTATCTACAAAGGCATTCTTGGTTTTATGGTGAACACCGAAGAACTGGACCGTCTGGGCCTGGAAGTACCTAAGACCTGGGATGATCTGACCAAAGAAGAATATAAAGGTCTGATTATGCTGTCCAACCCGAATACAGCCGGTACCGCAAAACTGGTTATCAATACCATGATCCAGATGAAGGGCCATGATGAAGCAATGGAGTATTTTAAAGCTCTGGACAAGAATGTTACCCAGTATACCAAGTCGGGATCCGGCCCGTCCAAGATGGTTGGCCCCGGTGAGTGTGTAATCGGTGTCGGTTTCCTGCATGATGGTATTTATCAGATTCTGCAGGGATATGACAACATCCAGCTGGTAGTTCCGGAAGATGGAACATCATTTGAAGTTGGTGCCACCGCAATCCTGAACGGATGTAAGAATCCAAACGCAGCCAAGCTCTGGATTGAATATGCATTAACCCCGGAATGTGTAGATGAGTTTAAAGATAACGGCGCATACCAGTTCCTGGTACTGAGCAATGCAACACAGCCGGAAGAAGCAACCAAGTTTGGCCTTGATATGAACAATACCATCGACTACGATTTTGCAGATGCAAAAGAAAACAGTGCCAAATATGTTGAAGATTTCTTCGAAGCACTGGGCAGTTCTGCAGACAGCGCAGACGGCGGCCGTTTCCTGACTGAGTAATATTCGGATCAGGCAGCAGCGCAGGGACATTTACATGAAGATATGAGTATGTAAGGGTGCTGCGTAATGTGTTGGAACATACATTACGCAGCATTTTCAATTCATAGGAATGAAAGACATTTAGATTTGCACACAATTTAAGAGCAGAAGCATCAGCTGTTTCTGCAGGGAAAGGGGGCTTTCATGTGGCCAGAAGGCAAAGCGCGGAACTGGAACGCCGTAAGTTTTTTTCTGATCCGATCCTGGTAAGCATGATTTTGTTTTTACTGATCTTTTTGGCACTGTTTATTCTGTATCCGCTTCTAATGCTGTTGGTTGACAGTTTCCGGGGAGAGCAGGGGTTCACTCTGGACGTGTTTAAGCGGGTACTGAATCTGGAACGGTTTCAAAAAGCATTCAAAAACACATTAGTGCTGGGACTGATTACCGGATTTGCATCCACTGCGATCGGACTTTTATTTGCCTATGTTGAGGTATATGTAAAGCTGAGGACAAAAGTTTTAGAAAAGCTGTTTGGACTGGTTTCGATGCTGCCGGTAGTATCACCGCCGTTTGTTCTTTCACTTTCAATGATTATGTTGTTTGGCAGAAGCGGAATCATTACCAGATCGTTACTGGGGATTTATGATTCCAATGTATATGGACTGAAAGGGATTGCAATCGTTCAGACGCTGACCTTTTTTCCGGTATGTTATCTGATGCTGAAAGGTCTGCTTAAAAATATTGACCCGTCTCTGGAGGAAGCAACCAGGGATATGGGGGCCAGCCGCTGGAAAGTATTTACCAGTGTTACATTTCCGCTTTTACTGCCGGGACTTGGCAACGCGTTTTTGGTAACATTTATCGAATCTGTAGCGGATTTTGCCAATCCGATGCTGATCGGCGGTTCTTATGATACCCTGGCGACCACAATATATCTGCAGGTAACCGGTGCTTATGATTCGACCGGAGCAGCTGCGATGGCAGTTGTATTGTTATCACTGACCGTGATACTGTTCCTGATTCAAAAGTACTATCTGGAGAAGAAGACAGCTGCTACCCTGACCGGTAAGGCATCACGAATGAGAATGCTGATCGAGGACAAAAGTGTAACGGTGCCGCTGACGGTGTTCTGCGGACTGATTGCAGCCTTTGTTCTGCTGATGTATATTATGGTTCCTTTCGGAGCACTGTTTACACTCTGGGGCAGAGACTACAGCCTGAGCCTGAAATGGTTCCAGTATATGATTAAAACGAGTGGTTTAAAAGCGTTTAAAGATTCTTTTGTATTGTCGGCAATTGCAGCGCCTTTAACTGCATTCCTGTCAATGATTATTTCTTACCTTGTTGTTAAGAAAACATTTAAAGCGAAAGGCTTTATTGAATTTGTATCGATGCTGGCAATGGCTGTACCCGGAACCGTTTTGGGTATCGGATATATCAGAGGATATGCCAGAGGCCTGTTTGGAACCGGTTTTATGAGTAGTTTATATGGATCCGGTCTGATCCTGATTATCGTCTTTATTGTGCGAAGCCTGCCGACCGGTACCCGGAGCGGAATTTCTGCCCTGCGTCAGATTGATAAATCAATCGAAGAATCGGCGTATGATATGGGGGCCAATTCAGCACGGGTGTTTATGACGGTGACTCTGCCGCTGATCAAGGATTCGTTCTTCAGCGGGTTGGTTACGGCTTTTGTCCGCAGTATTACAGCGATTTCCGCCATTATTCTGTTAGTAACACCGGACTTTTTACTGATCACCTGCCAGATTAACGAGCAGGCAGAAAAAGGAAACTACGGTGTGGCCTGTGCCTATGCAACGGTACTGATTGCAATTACATATGGGGCGGTTCTTTTGATGGATACCTTTATGAAATTCTTTGGTGTCAGCAGAAAGGTTAAAACAGAAGACTGATATCCGCAGACAGGACAAATCAGCAAGGAGGATAAGAATGCAAAAACAGAAAAAAGGTGTTCGTTTAGAGAACATTTCAAAAATATATACGGATCCCAAGACCGGAAAAGACTTTTATGCGGTGCAGGATACGACTCTGGATATTAAACCCGGTTCTTTTGTTACCCTGTTAGGACCGTCCGGATGCGGCAAGACGACTACACTGCGTATGATTGCAGGATTTGAAAGTCCCGACGAGGGTACGATCTATCTCGGCGATGAGAATATCAATGCGCTGACTCCGAACAAGCGTGATACGGCAATGGTTTTTCAAAGCTATGCACTGCTGCCGCACTATAATGTATTTGATAATGTGGCCTATGGCCTTAAGCTGCGCAAACTCCCGAAAGAGGAGATTCATGAGCGGGTTATGAATATTTTAAAGCTGGTCGAGATGGATGGTATGGAATCGCGGATGACGAATCAGCTTTCCGGCGGTCAGCAGCAGCGTGTAGCGCTGGCCAGAGCGCTGGTAATAGAGCCGGGAGTCCTGCTTTTTGATGAACCGCTCAGCAACCTCGATGCGAAGCTGCGTGTAACTATGCGTACGGAGATCCGCAAGATTCAGCAAAAGGTAGGGATTACGGCAATTTACGTTACCCATGACCAGTCGGAAGCAATGAGTATTTCTGACCAGATTATCATTATGAGCAAAGGTAAGGTAGAACAGATCGGTTCTCCGCAGGAGATCTATTATCGGCCGTCATCGAAGTTTGTGGCAGATTTCATCGGCGAAGCCAATTTCCTGGATGCAGAAGTGGTATCGGTAAGCGGTGAAAGAGCAGTTATCGATGTTGTCGGTCAGACACTGGAAGTTAACAACTTTGCAAAAGCAGCTCCGGGGGATAAGGCATCTCTGGTTCTGCGTCCGGAAGGTGTGGTGCTGGCTGATCAGGGTCTGTTAGAAGGAACTGTCACTCTGTCCACTTTTATGGGGGCATATCAATACTATCAGGTCACTGTGGGGAATATGGAGATCCAGATCATGGACTACAATCCGGCTAACAGAAAAGTGTATAAGGTAGATGAAAAGGCATATCTGGATTTTGATCCGGAGGTAGTATATATTTTATAAAACAGAAACAGGACGGAGCGATGATATATCAGACTCCGTCCTGTTTTATGTAATTATTAAGTTGCGTGATTCAGGTAAAGCTGCAGCTTCTGGATCATATCATCAAAATCCAGCGGTTTGGCAATGTGATCATTCATTCCGGCAGCGATACAGGTCTCCACATCTTCCTGGAAGGCATTGGCTGTCATGGCAATGATCGGTATACGGCCGGCCAGATGTTTGCCGGATTCCCGGATCAGACGGGTTGCTTCATAACCATCCATAACCGGCATCTGTACATCCATCAGAATAGCATCATATTCTTTGTCTCTGGCAAGGAATTTATCCACTCCATCCTGGCCGTTTTCGGCACAGACAATTTCCAGGCCGGTTGAATTTAACAATACCATCAGTATTTCACGGTTTATTTCAACATCTTCAACCAGTAGAATACGCTTGCCGATAAAAATTCCTTCCAGATCATCATCTTTAACAGCAGCAGGGATTTTTCCGGACTTGCTGAATATTTCGTTGACACAGTCAATCAGGGTCGATGGAAAGATCGGTTTGGAGATAAAGTTGTTTACACCGGCTTCTTTGGCATCCGATTCAACTTCTGCCCACTCAGCGGCGGAAATCATAATCACGATTACCTCATCACCAAATTCCTGGCGGATCAGCCTGGTCAGTTCAATTCCGTCCAGTTCGGGCATTTTCCAATCGATAAAGATAATATCAAAGGCATATTCCCTGATATAATCAATTGCTTTGTGCGGATCGGCCAGAGTTTTACAAAACGAACCGATTGATTCGGCAATACTTGAAAAATAATCCAGTACTTCAGGGGCATCATCGATAATCAGGATCCGCAGCTGCTTCCAGTCAATGTTTTCGCTGAGCTGGCTCTGGAATACGGATACCCCCTTTTTGACGGGGAGAGTGAAGTAGAAGCGGGAACCTTCTCCCTCTTTTGAGTCAACACCGACTTCACCGCCAAGCATAGATATAATATTCTTTGAAATCGCCAGCCCGAGACCGGTACCGCCAAAATTCTGTGAGATACTGCGGTCAGCCTGGTTAAAGGATTGCCACAGCCGGCCAAGTCCCTCCTGCGAAATACCGATACCGGTGTCAATCACTTCGAACAGCAGCAGATATTCGTCGCCTTCATTTTCTTTGCAGTGTACATTTAAAGAGATGTTGCCATGCTCCGGTGTAAACTTTGTTGCGTTGGACAGGAAGTTAGTCAGAACCTGTGCCAGACGCTGCTGGTCGGAGATAATGGCCGTCGGTACATTGCGGTCAACGGTTAAGGTGAACTGCAGTTTTTTCTGTTCGATCTTAAAGTTATTTACATTGCAGACCCGGCGCAGCAATCGCTCCAGGGCAAAATCGGAATATACAAGTTCAAGCTTTCCGGCTTCGATTTTGGACATATCCAAAACATCATTGATAATTTCCAGCAGATGATTGGAGGCATCGTCGATTTTACCAAGACAATAGGTGACCTGTTCCTGAGTTTTGGATCGCTTGGCGATCTCTGCCATACCGAGAATTGCATTCATCGGAGTACGGATCTCATGACTCATCCGTGAAAGGAACTCACTCTTTGTCCTGCTGGCCTCGACAGCCTCTTCTTTAGCCTGCAGCAGATCCTGCTGCAGCAGCTTGCTTTCGGTAATGTCAACACCTTCCTGAAGATGAACAATTCTGCCGTCCGTCCACTCAATCAGTGATTCGCGGTTTAAATACCAGTGGTTGGTGCGGGAATTGTGGTATTCCCAGACAATCACTTCTTTTGATCCGTCAAACAACTGTCCGATCGGACAGAACTCACAGCGTTGGTCCAGGTTCTGATAAACTTTCCAGCATGGCTGTCCGGCAGGGTTAAAGTCAATCTCATAGTTACGGTTCATTCGCTCGTTTGAAAACAGAACAACATCAGTGTCGGGATCGGTAACGAGAAGCTGGATATTCATCTTGCTTAGAATTTCTTCAAAATTATGATTGGCATGAGAAAGTGTCTTAATTGATTTTATACTGATTGCTTTAAGCCTGCCAACGAGACAAACGATGGTGACAACAGCAAATACAATGGTCATTACCTTCTGGGTATTGACTGCATTGTAAGTGAAGAGCTTATCATTGTTGGAAAAAAAGTATAAAGAATATCCGACGGAGACAAGGGCACTGATCGTTCCGGCAAAATAACCATCAATATATGTAAATAAAACAACCGGGATAATCAATATCATCATTGGATTCGGAATATTTAGAACAGCCACAGCCACAGCAGTCAGAATGGAGGCAACAAGGCTCAGCAAACACAAATGGATACGTTTCATAGATTCGTTTTCCTCATTTCAGCAATATATTATTAACCATTCTTAAATTATATCGATTTCTCTTACTAATTGCAACAATTAGTAGAAATATATCCAAAAAATATATTTTTGTAATGGTGATTGACAATATGATGAAACTGAAATGAGTGGTGACTATATGAAGATATGCAGAAATATCTTCCCCATAACATATCCGATCAGACCGCAGCCGGGAAAGGTCAGAATCCAGGCGGCAAGCATTTCCTTTACAATGTCCCGGTTCAGTGAGCCGGAATTTTTGGTGGCACAAACACCCATAATAGCAGTCGTTTTTGTATGGGTGGTGCTGACCGGGATTCCGGTCAGGGACGCGACGACCAGACAGACAGCACCGGCTAGATCGGCGGCAAATCCCTGATGTCGTTTCAGCTGAACCATTTCCATGCCGACGGTTTGAATGATCCGCATTCCACCGATCGAGGTGCCCATTGCCATGACGAGTGAACAAAGAACCATCAGCCAGAACGGGATAATAAAATAACCGGAGGCTTCACTCTGGCCGTTCGCAAGGCAGATACCGAGTAAAAATACACCCATGAATTTCTGGCCGTCCTGGGCTCCATGCATAAAGGCCATTGCGGCAGCACCGGCAATCTGGGCCTGCTTAAAGAAACGCCCGCTTTTTTCCGGCGTGATGTAAACGCTGATCAGTTCTGTCAGCTGAACAGTAATAAAACCGAAACCAAATCCGGCCAGCAGGGAAAAGAGCAGTCCGAACATGACTTTAATCCATTCATAGCCGCTGATTCCGGACAGGTTGCCGTGCACGGCGATGGCAGCACCGGTCAGGCCGGCGATCAGGGCGTGGCTTTCGCTGGTCGGAATACCAAAGGCCCAGGCGGCCGTAGCCCAGATAATAATGGCAAAAAGAGCAGCACAAAGCGCAATCAGGGCCTCGCCGGAATTACTGCCGAAGTCGACCATATGATAGATGGTCATCGCTACGGAAGCGTTTAGCGAGGTCATTATGACAATACCAAGGAAATTAAAGCATGCCGCCATCAGAATCGCTTTACGCGGCTTCATACAGCCGGTGGCGATACAGGTGGCGATGGCATTTGGGGCGTCGGTCCAGCCATTGACCAGAATGACACCAAGTGTTAACAGGGATACGATAAAAAGCGGGAGATTGGTTCCAAGCATCTGGATGAAATCGGTGAGATTAAGGGTCATGATTTCTCCGGGACTTTTTTATCATATATATTCAGGAGGAGGGCAGAAAAGCCCAATGTTTTCTTTATTTGGACAGTATACACAATGCTTTTCCCTGAACGGCATCCAGATAAAGTTTTCCGGGATTTTCTGATAAATCATGAATCTGAATAACCTGGTTCAGTTCCGGATAAGCAGGACACATCTGCTCATATAAGTCGGGATATCGTGTCAGGATATCCGGCTGATATCGTTTCGTACTGCGGGTTTCGTTGATAGCGGCATAGAAGACATCGGCTTCAACGAGATCCTGGAACATATGGCTGCCATAAGATAATTCCGGATTATAACCGGCAGCAGAATAGGATACCTCACAAATTACTTTAAACTGGTTGATTTCCACATAATTGACCGGAACCCCCAGTTCCGGGGAAGAGGTGCCGATTCTGCCGGGCACGATCAGGATGGCATTTCGCCCTTCGAGCTGCCGGTTAATGATGCCTACAGCTGTCGCTATCCTGGGTTTCTGATTGTGCGGGGTTTCATAATATGCTTTTGGATCGACAATAACTGCTAAATCAATGGTTTCCTCTTTGGAACTTTGCATTGAGGCCTGCCGGATATCGAACAGGACATCGCTGGTTTCATGGTCAGCAATAACAATCGTTTTTGATTCCTTATGCTTCAGCGGACGGCATTGGAGCAGATCCATACCGATACTTCCGTCTTCCATGAGATCCAGAGCAAATTCAATATCAACAGGACAGCCATATTGTGTTTCAAGGAGTGTAAGCATCTGTTTCAGCATATGAATAAAGGGTTTATTCTCTGCAAGGCCCTGGCAGTCAGTAAAGTAAACCTCACGATACCGGCCTTGCTGCAGCAGATATTCTTCGGCTTCGGTATCATGACTAAAGACCAGCTTGCGTTCAGCAGAGGTCAGCCGGTCGATAATATTCTGACAGGGAATGGACTCGATCCGTCCTGAAGTCAGATTTATAACATCCAGAAAACGCTGTGAATACTTGTGCTGTTCTCTGGTGGTTGACCATAGCATTGCCTGCGGCCGGTCAAGACCGACCAGTTTTGGATAATCACCGGGAGTACGGTTGACTGCGCGGGTACCGAGACCTGCGACCAGTCTGGCCATACCTGCTTCGGGATTAATATGCTCCATAAAACGGTATGGATTGTAGGAGAAACTGACTCCGGCGGCAAGCGGGAAATAAAGATCCCCATATTGTTTTCCGGATACACTCTGAACCAGTAATGCCATTTGCTCATCCTGGCCGAGCAGATTTCGTTTTTTTCGGTAGGCCAGTGCAGAAGGGGTCAGGGTACTGGCATATACGGTCCTGATCGCATGTTCAAGCTCTCTCAGGCGTTTTTTCAGCGGTCCCTGGTTGGGACAGAAAACCGATTCATACTTTCCTGAGAAAGCATTGCCGTATCCGTCTTCCAGGAAACTGCTCGAACGGATGATAATCGGAGTATTGCCAAAATGTATCAGCATTTTAAGAAATTGTCTGCGGGTGAAAGGACCAAAAACACCGTGCAGCAGTGCTTCTCTGTAGGGTTCTATTTCCTGAAAATTCACCTGTTCAAGCCGGTGCTTCAGCCGGTATTTCCAACAATTATTTTCAACCATATAAGAGTAAAACACATCGGTGCCGATAAAGTAGGTATCGTGTGGAATCATGTGGTCAAAGACTTCAGGAAGGTAAGTTTGAATCAGCTTACGTCCAAGCAGAAAACCGCATGCTTTTCCGCCGATTCTTCCGGTGCCGATCAGGTGTTTGCTTACCGCCAGATAATCTTCCGGAGAAAAATGTTTAACAATCAGGTTTTTCATCTGTTCTTCCTGCGTCATCAGACGGCGGCAGACTTTTTCATGCTCCTGTTCTGACAGGATATGCGATTTGGCGAGAATTTCCAGTGCATTAAAATAACGATCCCAGATGTCATGTGTATGCTGTGAAAGGACCTCTTCTTTGAACTCAATATTTGGCCTGGCAATTGGAGTGAAATCTATTTGGTTTTCTGTAACCGAATAGTAAGTGACCTGTTTTTTGGACTGTCCCGGATGCTGCAGCCGGAGATAATTGCCGCGGATCTGCAGATCCAGGAATATACCGGCAACGCTGCGAATACTGCGGATCGCAGGAAAGGAGTGCTGGTCTCTGAGAATTGGAAAAATCCCTGTGGAACCGGCTTTTGTAAGAATGGGACAAATGATCTCAAAAAAGTTGGCCATCATCATGTCCGATACCCATGAAGTCTGCAGTGCAGAAAGTAAATCAAACAGATAAACCGTTTTTCCGGAAGCTGATGCGATGATGCTGTAAACCTGGTATGTAAAAGCCTCAAAGCCGTCATCAGCATTGATCTGATGGATTGTACAGATGTCTTCGTTACTAAAATACGGCGGCTGGCTTCCAAAACGAAAATAAACCAGCGGGGTCTGCTGATTATTCCGGATGATGTACGGCAGAATTAATGATCGGAATTCGAAAGCGTTTGTGCATTGCCATACTGTTGATTTTTCCGGTTTTATGAAGTTTAGCAGAGGGGATGCGGATGTATTGGTGCTGAGAAATTGATCCATGTCATGAACCTCCGGTTGCATATTTTTGACAGATACTAAGATTTTAAGACAACGGGATTGAAAAGTCAATCAATTACAAGGCATCAGAAATTGTATCTAATATGTGAAAAACCACTAAAAACACAAAAAATTCACGAAAATTATATTATATATTGACAAATAAACCAATAACTGATATCTTTTAACTTATAGACAGAAACTTATATATGCTCATAATTGGTTGAGCGTCTCTACCAACTACCGTAAATAGTTGCCTATAAGTTTCCGCAGGAATATTCTGTGGAAACAAGGCCGATTTTACGGTTTTTTTATTTGGATGGGTGTGTTCCTGTCCGGCCGGATATGCCTTCGTTTCCCGGGAAAAGGAGGAGCGATGATATGAACAACCGTAACTTTGTGTTAAGAGGCCAGATCTGTCACAGCATCTCTTCTACGGAGATGGAGCTGGTAGAGAATGGTTATCTGGTTTGCCGGGAAGGCATCAGTGAAGGTGTATTTAAGGAACTTCCCGAAGCATTTCAGGATTACGAACTGATTGACTATGGCAATCGTTTGGTAATCCCCGGCCTGGTGGATCTGCATATCCATGCACCGCAGTACGGCTTTCGCGGAACCGGAATGGATATGGAACTGCTTGACTGGCTGCAGCTGGTGACATTTCCGGAGGAGGCTAAGTATGCAGATGAGGCTTACGCCAGAGAAGGATATGGGATTTTCGCAGAGGAAATGAAACAGAGTGCGACGACCCGGTCCTGTATTTTTGCAACAATCCATAATGATGCAACAGAGCATCTGATGGAATTGCTGGAGATGACTGGTCTGAAGACCATGGTCGGAAAGGTGAATATGGACCGGAACTCCCCTGATATTCTCAGGGAAAAGGATGCGGCGGCATCGATTGAGGATACCGTCAGGTGGCTTGAGAAGACCGGCGGCAGGTTTAAGAATGTAAAACCAATCCTGACCCCGCGGTTTATCCCCAGTTGTACCGATGAATTGATGCGGGGGCTGAAAAAGATTCAGGAGAAGTACAATCTGCCGGTACATTCACACTTGTCAGAGAATCTGGGCGAAGTGGATTGGGTTAAGGAACTGTGTCCTGAAGCCAAATCCTATGGAGATGCCTATGAACAGTTTGGGATGTTTGGCAATGGCTGCCGGACCATCATGGCCCATTGTGTGTATCTGACAGAAGAGGAGATGGATCGGATGCGGGATAACGGTGTCTATATTGCCCATTGTCCGCAGTCGAATATCAATCTGTCATCCGGTATAGCTCCGGTACGGCAGTACCTGGATGTCGGAATCAAGACCGGGCTGGGCAGTGATGTGGCCGGCGGACATACCGCAAATATCTTCCGTGCGATGGCAGATGCGATCCAGGTATCCAAGTTATACTGGCGCCTGGTTGACAATACAAAGAAACCATTGACGGTCGAAGAAGCATTTTATCTCGGAACGAAAGGAGGCGGTGAATTTTTCGGTAAAGTAGGAAGCTTCGAGGCAGGATATGAACTGGATGTTCTGGTAATGGATGACCAGACGCTGCGCAGCCCGAAAAAGCTTACATTGGCTGAACGGTTGGAGCGTTTGATCTATCTGGCGGATGAGCGGAATATCTCCTCGAAATATGTAGCAGGTAACCAAATCTTTTGATGAGGTAAGCGTCTATGGAGAAAGAAAGAGAACTGTTGGAGCAATTGGTTTTAACTGCGTCAGGTGAGCGAAGGGCTGATCTGGTTCTGAAGAATGCCTGTGTTGTAAATGTATTTACGGAGACACTCGAGCAGGCCGATGTGGCAATTGTAAACGGTCGGATCGCGGGAATCGGTACTTATCATGGCATTGAAGAGGTTGATCTGACCGGTTGTGTGATTGCTCCGGGACTGATTGACGGGCATATCCATCTGGAAAGTTCGATGGTACAGCCGGTGGAGTTTGAACGGATTGTACTGCCAAGGGGTACGACCACAGTGATTGCAGATCCGCATGAAATCGCCAACGTGGCAGGAACGGAAGGGATTGATTATATCCTGTCGCAGACGGAAGTACTTGATCTGGATGTATATGTGATGCTGCCGTCCTGTGTCCCGTCGACGGATCTTGATGAGGCCGGTGCAGTACTGCTGGCTGATGATCTGGCACCATACTATCAGCACCCGCGGGTGCTGGGGCTGGCAGAAGTAATGAATGCCCATGGTGTGGTTCATGGACAAAAGGAGTTACTTGATAAAATAGCTGATGCAGCATCGGCAAAGAAACTGTTGGACGGTCATGCTCCGGGGCTTACCGGAGCGGCGCTTAATGCATATGCAGCAGCCGGGGTCCGATCGGATCATGAGTGCTCCACATTCGAGGAAGCCAGAGAAAAGCTGTCCCGGGGACAGTGGATCATGATCAGGGAAGGAACCGCAGCACAAAACTTAAATGGACTGATCGGACTGACCAAAGAACCTTTCTATCAACGCTGTATGTTTTGTACCGATGATAAACATCCCGGTGATCTGATGGAAAAAGGACATATTGATTATATTATCCGCAAAGCAGCGGCGATGGGAACAGATAAGATTCGTGCTATCCGGATGGCAAGTTTACATGCGGCACAGTATTTTGGGCTGTCTGACCGGGGAGCGGTTGCTCCGGGATACATAGCGGATCTGACAATTTTTAAAGACCTCGAAACATTTGAAGTGATGCAGGTTTATAAAAACGGCATCTGTGTGGCGAAGGACGGCAGAATTCTGCAGCACAAAGAAAAGACAGCAGGTACTGACGAGGCACCGGACAGATGGAGACGGGTCATGCATTCGTTTCATTTAAAGGAAATCGGGACAGCAGACCTGCAGCTGAGAGAGACAGGAACGATGCAGCGGGTGATCTGTCTGACACCGTTTGAACTTTTGACAACGGTAAAGACAGTTCCTTATGCGGAACATGAAGGGTGCGCAAAAGGAGTAGATATTGAACAGGATATTGTTAAGCTTGCGGTATTGGAGCGGCACCATGGAACCGGTCATATAGGGGTGGGATTCCTTGGCGGTTACGGGCTTAAGAGAGGGGCAGTGGCAACGAGTGTGTCACATGATTCTCATAACCTTATCGTCGCCGGTGTTACGGATGAGGATATGGTGCTTGCGATTAATACAGTAAGACAAATGGAGGGAGGGCTCGCAGTCGTATCAGACGGCGTTGTCCTGGGCACACTGGCATTGCCGGTGGGTGGGGTTATGAGTATGGATTCTGCTGAGAAGGCAGAAGAAGAACTTATGATTCTGAAAGGTCATACCAGAAAATTAGGGATAGCTGAAGGGATTGATGCCTTTATGACATTAGCCTTTGTCAGCCTTCCCGTAATTCCTGAATTGCGTTTAAATACTTATGGTTACATCGATGTAGAAAAACAAAAAATATGGAATGTATTATTTTAAAGGAGGCTTATCATGGATCTGAATAGAATATTTCGCTTAAAAGAGAATGGTACGGATGTAAAAACAGAAATTATTGCAGGTATTACCACATTTATGACGATGGCTTATATCCTGGCTGTCAATCCAAGTATTTTAAGTGCTGCCGGAATGGACAGCGGCGCGGTATTTACAGCAACGGCTCTGGCATCTTTAATTGCAACACTGCTGATGGCTCTTTTTGCCAATTATCCGTTTGTACTGGCACCCGGTATGGGACTTAATGCTTATTTTGCCTATACGGTAGTCCTTCAAATGGGATATACCTGGCAGATGGCATTGGCAGCTGTATTCGTAGAAGGTATTATCTTTATTGCTTTATCGCTGACGAATGTGCGTGAAGCAATCTTTAATGCCATCCCAATGAATTTAAAGCATGCAGTATCGGTTGGTATCGGTCTGTTTATTGCATTTATCGGACTCCAGAATGCCAGAATCGTCGTTGACAGTGCAACTCTGGTTTCTGTTTATTCGTTTAAAGCATCTATTGAAAGTGGTTTGTTTTCCAGTGAGGGTATTACAGTATTACTGGCGCTGCTGGGGATTTTGATTACTGGCGTTCTGGTTGTGAAGAACGTAAAGGGGAATATCCTCTGGGGGATTTTGATCACCTGGGCATTGGGGATTGTCTGTCAGTTGATTGGTCTTTATAAAGTAAATCCGGATATTGGGATGTACAGTCTGCTGCCGGATTTCTCAAATGGAATTTCTGTTCCCAGCATGAAACCAACTTTTATGCAGTTGGATTTCAAAGCAATTTTATCACTTGATTTCTTTGCTATTATTTTTGCTTTTTTGTTTGTAGATTTGTTTGATACTCTGGGAACACTGATTGGTGTTGCATCCAAAGCTGATATGCTTGATAAAGATGGAAAACTGCCAAAGATTAAAGGTGCATTGCTTTCTGACGCGGTGGGAACTACAATCGGTTCCATGCTTGGAACTTCAACAGTAACAACTTTTGTCGAAAGTGCTTCCGGTGTTGCTGAAGGCGGAAGAACTGGTTTGACTGCAATTGTTGCAGCTATTATGTTTGGTCTGTCGTTGTTCTTGTCACCGATCTTTTTGGCTATTCCTTCCTTTGCAACAGCACCTGCTTTGGTAGTCGTAGGTTTTTTGATGATTACTTCGATAACAAAAATTGATTTTGAAGATTTTACAGAAGCAATTCCGGCATATATCTGTATTATTGCTATGCCGTTCATGTATAGTATTTCGGAAGGTATTGCGATGGGAGTTATCTCTTATGTAGTGATTAACCTGCTGTCCGGAAAAGTAAAAGATAAGAAGATCAGTACATTGATGTATATACTTGCTATTCTATTTATACTTAAATACATCATGCTGTAATAAAAATTGTGTAGAAATGAAAGGAGGGAGTCGTTGTGGGAGTTGGAACAAGTATGACACGTGTAGATGCTGCCGGTAAGGTGACAGGAGAGGCGAAGTATACGGCTGATCTGATGCCGCCGAATCTCTTGACAGCAAAAGTGGTTCACAGCACGATTGCCAATGGTGTGGTGAAATCATTTGATTTGGAAGAGGCAATGGCAGTCCCGGGAGTAATAAAGATCGTCACCTGTTTTGATGTACCGGACTATCAGTTTCCGACAGCCGGCCATCCCTGGTCGGTAGAGAGCAATCATCAGGACATAGCTGACAGAAAGCTGTTAAATACCCGGGTACGGGTCTACGGCGATGACATTGCTGCAGTAATAGCAGAGGATGATGTTGCGGCCAACCGTGCGGCAAAGCTGATTAAGGTCGAATATGAAACTTATGAACCGCTTTTGACACCGCAGCAGGCAATGGCTGAGGGTGCTACTCAGATTCATGATGAATTTCCGGGAAACATTATTAAAAAGACCGGCTTTAAGTTGGGAGAACGCAGCTATGATGAAATCAAGGCAGCGGACCCGGAACTGACAGAGGTAGAAGCGACTTACCGGACCCAATGTGTTCAGCACTGCCATATTGAAACACCGGTTTCCTATGCTTATATGGAGAATGACCGGATTGTAGTGGTGAGTTCCACTCAGATTCCGCATATTGTCAGACGGGTAATTGGTCAGTCGATGGGGATTCCGTGGGGCAAGGTGCGGGTAATCAAGCCATATATCGGCGGTGGTTTCGGCAATAAACAGGATGTTCTTTACGAACCGTTAAATGCATTTTTAGTCACCCAGGTGGGCGGCCGGGGCGTTAAGTTGGATATCTCAAGAGAGGAGACTCTGGCCTGTACCAGAGTCCGCCATGCGATTGAGATTCAGACCAGGGCACTGGCAAGAAAAGACGGGCGTCTGGTGGCCAGAACATTTACCGCATTCTCCAATCAGGGCGGTTATGCATCTCATGCACATGCAATTGTAGCCAACACTGCAAATGAATTCAAACAGATTTACAGTGATGAACAGGCACTGGAATCAGAGAGTTATACCGTTTATACGAACCTGACCACCGGCGGTGCCATGCGCGGATATGGAATTCCGCAGGCAGCCTTTGCTTCCGAATGTCAGGCCGATGATATGGCAAGGCAGCTGGGGATGAATCCTCTGGAATACCGCTTAATCAACTGTGTCAAACCGGGATACGAAGATCCTCACACCCATGTGAAGTTCCATTCCTATGGTCTGGAGGCCTGCATCAGTAAAGGCCGCGAGTCTTTTGAATGGGATCGTAAGTGGAAGGAATATGCCAACCAGACCGGTCCGGTACGTAAAGGTGTCGGCATGGCGATTTTCTGTTATAAGACCGGTGTATATCCAATTTCTCTGGAAACTGCATCATGCCGGATGATTTTAAATCAGGATGGTTCCATCCAATTACAGATGGGAGCTACAGAGATCGGCCAGGGGGCAGATACTGTCTTTACCCAGATGGCGGCTGAGGAAATCGGAATTACCGAAGACAAGGTTCATATCATGACAGTTCAGGATACCGATATTACGCCATTTGACACGGGTGCTTATGCATCCAGACAAAGTTATGTCAGCGGCAAAGCAGTGCAGAAGACCGGAGCAATCCTGAGAGAGAAGATTCTTGAATATGCTTCCTATATGACAGGAACCGATGTGTCTGCTCTGACAATTAAAAACAATCAGATTATTGATAAGGTAACAGAAGCAGCAGTACTTTCCATGGAAGAACTGGCAACAACAGCAACTTACAGCCTGGACCGTTCGGTACATATTACGGCAGAAGCGACCAGCCACTGCAAGGATAATACCTTTGCCAGCGGTGTCTGTTTTGCTGAGGTTGAAGTCGATATGCCGCTTGGTAAAATAAAGGTCACCAGGATCTTAAATGTACATGACAGCGGTCGTCTGATTAATCCGCAGTTGGCAGAAGCTCAGGTACATGGCGGTATGAGTATGGGACTTGGTTATGGTCTCAGCGAAGAATTGCTGTTTGACCAGAAAACGGCCCGTCCGCTCAATGACAACCTGCTGGATTATAAGCTTCCTACCTCTATGGATACGCCAAATCTGGATGTGGAATTTGTCGAGATTGAAGATGAAACCGGACCATATGGCAATAAGGCTTTGGGCGAACCGCCGGCAATACCGGTTGCTCCGGCATTACGAAATGCAGTGCTTCATGCTACCGGCGTAGCAGTGAATTCCCTGCCGTTAGATCCGCAGAAACTGACAGCGGCATTTAAAGAACACGGACTTATCTAGGAGGTGACGGATTATGTATGATATTGAACGTTTTTACCAGGCTCTTAATGTGGATGATGCAATCCGGGCCTTAACAGAAGATCCGGAAGCCGTGGTCATTTCCGGCGGCAGTGATGTTTTGATTAAAATCAGAGAAGGAAAAATGGCGGGCTGCTCCCTGGTCAGTATCCATGGGCTGCCGGAACTGAGAACCATTACAATGGATGATGAGGGCACGATTATAATTGGTCCTGCCTGTACATTCTCTGAAGTGACCAATCATGAGATTATAAAAACCCACATCCCGGTAGTTGGTTATGCAGTTGATCAGGCCGGCGGGCCTCAGCTGCGTAATATCGGAACGATTGGCGGTAATGTCTGCAATGGTGCAACCAGTGCTGACAGTGCTTCCAGCCTGTTCCTGCTGAATGCCATTCTGGTATTAAAAGGGTCACAGGGCATCCGCCGGATACCGATTCAGGAGTTTTATACCGGTCCGGGCCGTACGGTCAGAGATCATGATGAAATATTGATTGAAATCAGAATTGAGAAAAAGAACTATCACAATTTCTATGGTCATTATTTTAAATATGGAAAACGTGAAGCCATGGAGATTGCCACTCTTGGCTGTGCCTGCGGCGTACGTTTGTCGGATGACAAAAAAACAGTAGAAGAGCTGCGTCTGGCGTATGGTGTCGCGGCACCGACGCCGATTCGTGCTGCCACGGCAGAAGCCAGGTGCAGTGGAATGGCGATTGGCCCGGATCTGTTTGAAACACTTGGAAAAGCAGCCCTGGAGGATGTGAATCCACGTTCCAGCTGGCGGGCATCAAAAGAGTTCCGTATTCAGCTGGTCGAGGAACTGGCTAAGCGTGCCTGTAAACAGGCAATACAATTTGCAGGAGGTGAGGCAGATGCTTAGAATTATCAAGATGACCGTAAACGGCAAAGAACAGGAACTGGCTGTTGATGACCGCGAATCCCTGTTAGAGACATTGCGTGACCGCCTGGGTCTGACCAGTGTGAAAAAGGGGTGCGAGGTAGGCGA
The DNA here is from genome assembly GCA_032073745.1 of Lachnospiraceae bacterium. Lineage (GTDB taxonomy): Bacteria > Bacillota > Clostridia > Lachnospirales > Lachnospiraceae > Brotaphodocola. The sequence goes on from DAMAMW010000005.1 coordinate 137,062, forward strand.
ATGCGGTGCCTGTACCGTGCTGGTAGATGGTGAAGCGATAGACAGCTGTATCTACCTGACCATGTGGGCAGAGGGACGCAGCATAATGACAGTAGAGGGATTAAAGGGACCAAACGGTGAACTCAGTCTGATTCAGCGTGCTTTTATTGAAGAAGCAGCAGTTCAGTGCGGATTCTGTACCCCGGGGCTGATTATGACAGCAGTTGAAATCGTTGGAACCGGCAAAAGTTACAATCGCGAGGAACTGCGCCGGATGATTTCCGGTCATCTGTGCCGCTGCACCGGATATGAAAATATTCTCAATGCGATGGAACGTATTGTGGAGGAAGTTTACCAGTTTAATTCTCAGGTTAGATAAATAGTAAAAAGATTTTGGCAATAAAAATAAACGGGAGAGTTGATTTTAGCATAAATCCTGCTAAATCCGCGTCTCCCGTATGTTGAGTTATTTCTGGTTATTTCACAAATGTACCTTCAGACAGTTCTTCAAAAGCCAGGTTAAGTTCGTCCTTGGTATTCATTACAATCGGGCCGCCCCAGGAAATCGGTTCATCGAGTCTTCTGGCGGCAAAATACAGAAACCGGAGAGACTCCTGATCCTTTGCCGAAACGGTGATGGTATCGCCGTTCTTTTCGAAAAGGACAGCAGTTTTCTCTTTGATCATCTCATTTTCGATTATGCCATCCCCTTCAATCAGAAAGATAAATGCATTATCATCCGGATCAGTATTCAAAGTAACTGTATTACCTGCTTCTAAGGATACATCATAAATGGAGGCGTAATGATGAGGCGGAGTAACACCTTTTGTACCCTGATATTCTCCGGAAATAACCCGGATCACATGACCGGAGTTTTCGATCACACCAACCATATCCTGTTTGACATCAAAATAGGCGGGGGCGGTCATTTTCTGCTCACGCGGAAGATTCAGCCAGATCTGTACGCCAAGCATCCGTTCGGCAGGCTGCGGCATTTCCTGATGCATGATTCCGCTTCCGGCAGTCATCCACTGGCTTTCACCGGGATAAATGGTACCTTTGTTGCCCAGACTGTCCTGATGTTCAATTGATCCGCCGATTAAATAAGTAATCGTTTCGATTCCCCGGTGAGGATGGGTTGGGAATCCCTTAATATAATCTTCCGGATTCTTTGAATCAAATGAATCCAGCATTAAAAAAGGATCAAAATCTTCGGTGGTCCGCAATCCCAGAACACGGACCAGGTTGACTCCTGCGCCATCTACGGCACGGGCACCCTGGACCATTTTTTTGATTTTTCTATCCATAATATTTATCTCCTTTACTGACTTGAGAAATAGTAACCTGTAGTTACAGTATATCATGGAAAGTGTAAAAAACAAGTGACAATGTCACAGTTCTGATTATTATCTGAAGGTAGGGCGCAGTCCGCCTACAGGCATAATCGGAGATACCGGATTAGGGATCTGTACGGGAATCGGCAGTGGCATAATTCCGGAGTTCTGGTTACATGGCGGGAATGTATTAATGTCCCGGATCTGATAGTAGGGATACTGTTTAAGGGCAAACTGTTTTTGGTATAAATATTCCATTAAATAAACAATACCGTCCCTGGTTCCGCATAAAACACCCGATGTACCGGTACCATCAGAAAAGGAGATGCCTACCGGCATTCCGATCATTGAAAAAATTCTTTGCTCCCAATTCATATTTAAGTCTCCTGACTGAAATTTATAAAGTATTGTATTCGGATAAAACATCAACAGTGATAAAAATGCAAAAATCTTAATGCGAATACATAATTGACAAAGCTGCCGGAGTATGATATAAAAAAAGAAACCATTGAAAAAGAGTAAGTACTCCACAGAACATTGATCACAGAGAGCCGCTGTTGGTGGGAAGCGGTATGAATGCTATGGAGGAATGGGCTTTTGAGGGCGAGCTGAACATGCAGTAGGCGAGACGGAGAGGATCTTCGTTAACAAATCCGGCATATGACAGTATGCAATGAGAGGATGTATCCAGGATACATCAAGCAGGGTGGCACCGCAGGAGATTATATACTCCTGTCCCGGCAATATGGGACAGGAGTTTTTTGTGTATAAAAATAAACATCCGTCCCTTCATGCAAACACTTAAACAGAGTTTCAGAGCCGTAAAACGGCAGAATGGAGGAGCACATGAACAAAAAAGAAATTCCTTACAAGATTTATCTGGAAGAAAACGAGATGCCTGACAGCTGGTATAACGTACGTGCCGACATGAAGAACAAACCGGCACCGCTTTTAAACCCGGGGACAAGGGAACCGATGAAGTTTGAAGAACTGCAGGGTGTCTTCTGTGATGAACTGATTAAACAGGAGCTGGATGATACCACAGCCTATTTTGAAATTCCGGAGGAGATCAGAAAATTCTATAAGATGTACCGTCCGGCTCCGCTTGTCAGAGCCTACTGCCTGGAGGAGAAGCTGCAGACACCGGCAAAAATATACTATAAATTCGAAGGTAATAATACCAGCGGCAGCCATAAGTTAAACTCTGCCATCGCCCAGGCTTACTATGCCAAACAGCAGGGCCTGAAAGGGGTAACCACAGAAACCGGAGCAGGCCAGTGGGGAACTGCGCTTTCGATGTCATGTTCTTACTTTGACCTTGACTGCAAGGTTTATATGGTTAAGGTTTCTTATGAACAGAAACCATTCCGCCGCGAAGTGATGCGGACATATGGTGCCAGTGTGACACCATCACCGTCAATGGATACTGCAGTAGGACGCAGCATCCTGGAAAAATATCCTGATACCAACGGCAGTCTGGGCTGTGCCATATCAGAAGCCGTAGAAGTAGCAACCAGCAATCCGGGATATCGTTATGTATTGGGATCGGTTCTGTCTCAGGTAATGCTGCACCAGTCTATTATCGGTCTGGAAACAAAAGCGGCGATGGATAAATACGGAATCACTCCTGATATTATTATCGGATGTGCCGGCGGAGGTTCCAACCTGGGCGGATTGATTGCTCCGTTTATGGGTGAGAAACTGAGAGGCGAAAAGGATTACCGGATTATTGCGGTAGAACCGCAGTCCTGTCCAAGCCTGACCCGGGGTAAATATGTTTACGATTTCTGCGATACCGGTATGATCTGCCCGCTGGCGAAAATGTATACACTGGGCAATGGTTTTATGCCGGCACCAAATCATGCCGGCGGACTGCGGTTCCACGGAATGAGTTCAATTTTATCACAGCTTTATGATGACGGGCTGATGGAAGCCAGAACGGCGGCTCAGACAGAAGTGTTTGAGGCAGCTGAATACTTTGCCAGAATCGAAGGCATTCTGCCGGCACCGGAGAGTGCTCATGCGATTAAGGCAGCAATTGACGAGGCGAATATATGTAAAGAAACCGGAGATGAGAAAACAATTGTATTCGGACTTACCGGAACCGGTTACTTTGATATGGTGGCTTACCAGAAATTCCATGATGGTCAGATGTCTGATTATTATCCGTCAGATGAGGATCTGGCAAAAGGTTTTGCAACAATTCCAAATCAATAAGACACAAAAACAGATGCTGCTGCTTCCGGTGTTATTTCGGAAGCGGGCAGCATTCTTTTTGGAATAGGCTTAACAAATAAAGCAGAATTATGATATGATTAGATCCAGAATATTACCGTTTAAAAAACGGTTGCAGATATCGGGGGTGTTTCCATGAAATCACTTGAACAGTTTTCATCATTTACCAGGGCATGGTTTCAAAATACGCTGGGTGAGCCGACACCGGTACAGGAAATGTCCTGGCCGGCTATTAGTGCAGGACAGCACACACTGGTTTCAGCTCCGACGGGAACCGGTAAAACTTTGTCTGCATTTCTTGTTTTTCTGGATCAGCTGAAAGCAGAGGCCAGGGAGGGAAGTTTGAAGCAGGAATTACAGCTCATCTATATATCACCCTTAAAATCCCTGGCCGGTGATATCAGGGAGAATCTGTCAAAGCCGCTGGCCGGGATTTCCAGAGAAGAGGGGGAACTCGCGAAGGATTTGTCAGTCAGTATCAGAACAGGGGATACGACTCAGAATGAACGGCGTAAAATGATTAAAAATCCGCCGCATATTCTGATTACTACTCCGGAGTCTCTTTATCTTATGATTACCAGTGCATCAGGACGGAAGATTCTCAGCACTGCCAAGGCGATCATTATCGATGAACTTCATGCCCTGATCGACTCCAAGCGGGGCGCTCATCTGATGCTCACCATAGCCAGACTCGATCGTCTGTGTCAGCAACCGCTGCAGCGGATCGGTCTGTCGGCGACGATAGAACCGATTGATCTGGCGGCAAAGTATCTGTCTCCCGACCCGGTTGTACTGGCAGTTCCAAAGATGAATAAAAAAATTAAGATGAAAGTGACCAGTCCGTTTTCAGATGTGCCGGGAAGGGAACGGGACTCTGTCTGGAAAGAGCTGGCAGAAACACTTTATTCCTATTGCAGGAATCTTCGCAGTGCTCTGGTCTTTGTTGAGGGACGGATGTATGCGGAGAGGATTGCCTATTACCTGAATATTCTGGATGCGGAACAATCCGCCCATCTGTTTTCCGGTTCAGATACAGGGCGTGCAGCAAGCGGAGCGGGATTTGCCAGAACCCATCACGGCAGTTTATCCAAAGAACAGCGTTTTGAGGTGGAGGATGCACTGCGCAGCGGCAGTCTGCGGGTTTTGTGTGCAACGTCTTCAATGGAACTGGGCATTGATGTCGGTGAGATTGACCAGGTCTTTCAGATCGGCTGTCCCCGGACGATTTCCAGCACGATGCAGCGGCTTGGACGAGCCGGCCATAATCCGGGACGGACCAGTGTGATGTATATGTTTCCAAGGACGGCTTCAGAGGGGCTGTACTGTGGAATGACTGCGGAAATAGCCAGGCAGGGTGGTGTGGAGCATTCCCATCCGCCGAAACTTTGTCTGGATGTCCTGGCCCAGCATCTGGTGTCTATGGCAGCTGCAGAAGGCAGTTATCATGTAACTGATGTGATCCCGCTTTTAGCCCGGGCGTACCCCTTTGCTGATGTAACGATTGATGATGTCCGGGATGTTCTCCGGATGCTGGCCGGTGATTTCGAACACCAGCTGGATATTCCGGTACGGCCACGGATTCTATATGACCGGCTGCATGATGTGGTGGAAGGAGATGCCTACAGCCGGATGCTGGCGATATCCGCCGGCGGTACGATCCCGGATCGGGGCATGTATACGGCAAAAACGGAAAATGGTGTCCGGCTTGGTGAACTGGATGAGGAATTTGTATTTGAAAGCCGGATTGGTGACCGGTTTATTCTGGGGACGTTTGCCTGGCAGATTGTCAAACAGGATAAAGATACTGTGTTTGTAAAGCCGGCGTCAATGGAAGGCGCAAAACCGCCGTTTTGGCGGGGGGATCAGAAAGGAAGAGGGCTGGAGACCGGGAAAGCATTCGGGGCGATTCTGCGGCGGCTTTCGCAGGCAGACGAAAAAGGGTGTCTGACCGCAGAACTGGAGGCTCTGTCACTGGATGAGACAGCGGCAAAGAAGGCAGCGGAGCTGATCAAACGACAGCTGGAAGCTACCCAGGTACTGCCTGATGACCGGAATCTGGTGATTGAACATTACTGTAATTCATCCGGCGATTATCAGATGATGGTACATTCTATCTTCGGGCGCAGGGTCAATGCACCGCTGGCAACCCTGCTCCAGATTGAAGCCAGACGCCTGCTCGACTGCGAAGTGTACTGCGTGGATGAAGAAAATGGTTTTATGGTGTACACCTATGGTGATACCATGCTGCCGGAGCGAATCATTCAGAATCTCGACCTAAGAACCGTCCGTGCCAGACTGGAAGCGGTTCTGCCGGTGACACCGCTGTTTAATATGAATTTCCGCTATAACACAGCCCGTGCCTTGATGATGGGCGTCAGAAAGACCGGACGTCAGCCGCTGTGGCTTCAGCGGATCCGCAGCGCCCAGATGCTGGACAATGTGGTGGCTCAGGAGACGCATCCGCTGGTTCGTGAGACCAGGCGGGAGTGTCTGGAGGATTACTGGGATCTCGATGGAGTGGAATATATTCTGAGTGAAATTCATAAGGGAAATATCCGGGTCCGGGAGCTTTTTGTGGAACAGCCGTCACCCATGTCACTGCCGCTGCAATATCAGGTGGAAATGGCTAATATGTACGATTATGCGCCTTCTACTGCGGGAATCAGCAAGGCAGTGGAAGCAGCCCTTGACCACGAGTATGTAAAACCGGCGCAGGAACAGCTTGATAAGGTGTCCCGGCGTCTGCGTCTGCCGGAAGATGAAAAGCAGCTGCATTCTCTGCTGATGATAGAAGGGGATATGATTGCCGGTGAAGTAGATGTGCCGGTGGACTGGCTTGAGCATCTGATCCGGAATGGACAGGCATTATATATCGAACCGGGACTGTGGATTGCGGCTGAGCATGAAACGGAATACCGTCAGGCGCTGGAAGAGGGGGATGAGACTGCCAGGCAGCATATTGTCCGGCGTGCCCTGCGCTATCGAGGACCACATACGGCGGAACAGATGGCGGAACGATATCAGTGGACAATAGTTGAAGTGAATGCTGTTCTTGAAGTCCTGATCAGCCGGAATGCGGTGACTGAGGATGATACAATTTATTATCACGGGGAACTATATGAGCGTGCCCAGCACGAAACGATTAAAGAACGCCGCAGGCAGATCAGGACACTGCCGCCGGAACGGCTGGCTGCGCTGCTGGTCAATCGGGCCAGAGTGACTGCACCGGCCAGAGAGCAGGCCCAAAAGGCATTGGAATCGATGTGCGGCCTGTCGATGCCTGCTGTTATGTGGGAAAGTGTATTACTGCCGGGCCGGGTGAGTAAATACCGTCCGGAGATTCTGGACAGTGTACTGGCAGAAGGGCGTTTTTTCTGGAAACTGACCGGTGCGAATCTGAGTTTTCACAAATATGACCGCATTGACTGGGACAAACCGTTTGATATGCCGGATACGGTTAAAGGTCAGGATGAGAAGCTGATTCTTGATACCCTGCAAAAAAGGGGGGCCAGCTTTATTCAGGTGCTGTCTCAGATACCGGGAATTGAATCTGAGTATGATGCTTTGTTGTCACTGTCCGGCCAGGGACTGGTTAATGCCGACAGCTTTATGCCTGTCCGGCAGATTCTGGGTAAAAAGAAGCTGGATCAGATGACGGTGCGTCAGCGGGTCAATTCACGGGTTAAGGTAATGTCTGCCGGCCGCTGGGATCTGGTTCGTCCGCTGGTGGAACAGACCATGGAGACAATTCTGGAGGAGGCTTTCGACCATAGTGTTCTGCTTTGCCGGGAAACAGCCCGGGGATTCATCTGGCGGGATGCACTGGAGATCCTGCGGGTATGGGAATATACCGGGCGGGTCAGGCGGGGGTATTTTATTGAGGGATTATCCGGGGCACAATTTATCCGTGATCAGGACTTCTCCCGTGTTATGGAAGCTTTTGAACAGCCGGACCAGCAGATTGTCTGGCTGCCGGCTGTTGATCCGGCCCAGCCGTGGGGGAAGGAACTGAAACATCAGGAGGGGCGGACCTTTCTGAATGTACCGGGAACGGTGGTTTGTTTATGTGCGGGCACTGTAGTGGCAGTATTTGAGCAGAAGGGAAAAACACTCCGCATCTTCGAATCGGAACTTGCTTTCAGGATTCTGGAAGCATTTGTATATGAATATGATGTGAAACGGGTTTATCCGGAACAGAACCGTATTACGATACGGGAATATCCGCCGGAGCTTTCGGATGTGCTGAAGCAGGCGGGATTTATGAAAGAAATGCGGGATTTTGTGAAATATCGCGGACGTTAAATCAGAATTACGAAAGATCAGGGAGGCAATAGTATGGGTTATAAGGTATTGGTTGCAGATGACGAATATATTATCCGCCGGGGGATTATCAGTTTTTTGAAGCAATATGAAGATTTTGAACTGGTTGCCGAGGCGGAGGACGGCGAGATGGCGCTTGAACTTGCCAGAGTGAAGAATCCGGATGTTTGTTTTGTTGATATCAATATGCCCTTTTTGAATGGGCTGCAGTTTATCGAAGCATTAAAAACAGTCAATCCCAGAGCAGTGGTGGTTATCATAACGGGATACGACAAGTTTGAATATGCAAGAGCGGCACTAAAGCTTGGCGTATTCGAATATCTGCTGAAACCGCTTATGGAAGATCCGTTCGGTGAGATGATAAAACGGGTCAGAGAGCGGCTGCAAAGAGAAAGCAGTGAGGACAAGTATCTGGAATGGGCACGGGGAATGCTGGCTCAGAACAGGCTTTACCTTGCCTCCTCATTTCTGCAGAAAGTTCTCGACGGACATTACACTGCTGAGGAGATAGCGGAACGTTCCAGCTATCTGAATCTGATTATTCCGGATTCCTATACCATTTCATTGATCTCTCTTGATTATCAGAGGACGGCGGATATTGAAGGCACATGGAACGAAGATCTGATGTTTTTTGTGGCCGAAAACATAGCCAATGAGTTGTTTCAGGGCGGTGAGAATACCAACAGCTGTCAGGACGGTCACGGCAATCTGGTGGTGATTTCAAAGGCAGCAGATCCGGATATGGCTTCAGCTCAGGTTGCTCAATATACAAAAACCATGGAGGAACATCTGCCGGTACGATGCCTGGTGGTACAGGCAGGCGGCGAAGGTTACGGAATGATAGCGGTAGTTTATGAAACCGCGGTCCGGAAGCTGAAAGAGCTGGAGGCGGGGTCGTCGGTAATCCGTGAACTGAAGCTGTTTATAGAAGATCATTACTGGCAGGAGGATCTGTCATTTCAGGATGCAGCTGACCATGTAGGCCTGTCTGTTCAGCATCTGAGCCGGATGTTCCGCCGGGAACTGGGAATTACGTTTGTAGATTATCTGACCGGTGTCAGGATCCGCAAAGCGATTGAGCTGCTGCAGGATGAAGAGATGAAGATCTATGAAATCTCCCAGCGCACAGGTTATGCGACGCAGCATTATTTCAGTAATGTATTTAAAAAGCATCTTGGGGTCAGTCCCGTCGAGTACCGCAAAATAATTAAAAAATAGAAGATATATAGCATCATGCTGCAGACGTAACAGCATGATGCTATAATTTTGTACTTTTTTGCCAGATTATTGTAAATACTTTCCTTCTTGTTCCGTCTATACTTAACTCATGGTTCTGGTAAGAACAAATAAAAGGAGGAAAAACAACATGAAAAAAAGATTCTTGAGTGTCCTGATGTGTACTTCAATGGTAATGGTATCACTGGCCGGCTGCGGCGGTGGCGCTGCCGCCAATACGACAACGGCGGCACCGGCAACGGAAGCACAGACAGAGGCACAGGCCGCAGCGACGACAGCTGCAGCGACTCAGGCGGAGACACCGGCCAATGAGAAACTGGTGGTAGGATTTGCCCAGATCGGTCAGGAATCAGGCTGGCGTGATGCTGAGACATTATCGATTCAGACCTATGCTGAAGAAAATTCAGACACGGTAGAACTGCTCTTTGCCGATGCCCAGCAGAAACAGGAGAATCAGATTAAAGCAATTAAGAACTTTATCGAACAGGATGTTGATGTGATCGGCCTCGCACCAGTCGTTGAAACCGGTTGGGATCAGGTATTTGCAGAAGCCAAAGACGCCGGGATTCCGATTATTCTTCTGGACAGAAGAGCTGACGTAAGTGAAGACTTATATGCCACCTTTATCGGTTCTGACTTTATTGAAGAAGGAAAAATGGCCGCACATGAGATGGCTAAGCTGATTGGCGAAGAAGGCAAGATCGTCGAACTGGAAGGAACCGTTGGTGCATCTGCGGCAACTGACAGAAAAACCGGTTTTGACGATGAGATGGCAGCCAGCTATCCGAATATCGAAATTGTTGCTTCCCAGACCGGTGACTTCACCAGAGCACAGGGCAAAGAAGTAATGGAATCATTCCTGAAATCAAACAAAGATATCAAGGGCGTATATGCCCACAACGATGATATGGCTCTCGGTGCAATCGAAGCGATCAAAGAAGCCGGACTTAAACCAGGTGAAGACATCAAGGTTGTTTCTGTCGACGGCGTTCGTGCTATCTTCGAAGCAATGGCAGCCGGAGAAGCCAACTGTACAGTAGAATGCAACCCTCTCCTTGGACCTCTTTTATTCGAAACAGCAGCAAAATTAAAAGCCGGCGAATCCGTTGACAAATGGGTAAAATCCGTTGACGGTGTATTTACCGCCGACATGGCAGCCAGTGTACTCCCGGACCGTAAATATTGATTATGGTTTTGCTGTTAAATTATTTACCCAACTGGAGCTGACATAGTTGCCGGGAGAACGCGGGGCGGTTGGTTGGAACGGAACCGATTCCGCTCCGGCCAACCGCCCCGCGTTCTCCCGGCCACCATGCCCGACGCCATTATATGTAATCTGTATGAGGAGGATCATTTATGAATACCGGAAAGCAGCTGTTAACAGCGAAGAATATATCAAAGGCTTTCGGCAAAGCAGTAATCGCCCTTGATGATGTGCAGTTCGATTTAAACTGCGGAGAAATCCATGCCCTTTTAGGGGAAAATGGAGCCGGAAAGTCAACACTGATCAAGGTACTGACCGGTGTCGAGATAAAGGATGCCGGAACGATTGAACTGGATGGAAAACCAATTAACCCGCGTTCCACCCAGGAAGCCCAGCGGGATGGAATCTCCACCGTGTATCAGGAAGTTAATCTGTGTCCTAATCTGTCCGTTGCTGAGAATATTTACATCGGACGTGAGCCGAGAAACAAATTTGGAACGATCAATTGGAAAAAAATCAATGCTGATGCAAGTGCTTTGCTGGCAAAATTTGATTTGAATATAAATGTTACTAAAAATCTGGACTTTTATTCTGTTGCAATCCAGCAGATGGTAGCAATCGCCAGGGCAAGTGATATCAAAGCCCGGGTACTGATCCTGGATGAACCGACCAGCAGCCTTTCGAATGTGGAGGTTGATAAACTGTTTGAAATCATGAAAACATTACGACGGGAAGGTATGGGAATCATTTTCGTCACGCATTTTCTGGATCAGGTTTATGAAGTAACCGACCGGATTACAGTACTCAGAAACGGCCGGTATGTGGGAACGTATCTGACCAAAGAACTGCCGCGTGTTGAACTGGTCGGAAAGATGATTGGCAAGGATTATGCAAGCCTGAATGAATCAATGACTGCGGGCGGACAGGATGAGGATAACCTGCCGGCAGGTGAAACACTCATTGAACTGAAGGATGTCAGCAGTCCCGGTACGATTCAGGGCTTTAACCTGAAGATACAAAAAGGAGAGGTGCTGGGATTCTCAGGTTTACTTGGTTCCGGGCGGTCGGAAACGGCCCGGGTGCTGTTTGGACTTGATCCTGTCAGCAGCGGTGAAATGAAGATAAGATCAGGCGGGCCGGCTTTTGCTTCACCGCTTGATGCAATTCGCGGGGGCGTGGCTTTTTGTCCTGAAAACCGTAAGACTAAAGGGATCATCGGTGAACTTTCAATATGGGAAAACATTATTCTTGCCCTTCAGGTAAAGAAAGGAATGTTTCGTAAAATAACCAGGAAAGAGGCCGAAGAGCTGGCCGGATCCTATATCGGCAAGCTGGAGATAAAAACACCTGGTACGGAACAGCTGATAAAAAACCTGAGCGGCGGCAATCAGCAGAAGGTTATTCTGGCCAGATGGCTTGCCACTGATCCGGATTTTCTGATGCTTGATGAACCGACCAGAGGAATTGATATCGGTACAAAGGCAGAAATTCAAAAGATTGTTATTGAACTGGCCGGAAAAGGGATGGCGGTTTTATTTATCTCATCTGAGATTGATGAGATGCTGCGCTGCTGTACCAGAATGATTGTATTGCGTGATATGAAACAGGTAGGGGAGCTGAAAGGAAAGGCAATATCAGAAGAGGCAATTATGAAAATTATGGCAGGAGGTGAGGCCTCATGAAAACAACCTGGGAAAAGCTGACGGCACAAAAATATTTCCGTCCGCTGCTGATATTTGCAATTATCCTGCTGTTTAACGGGATTGTAAGCAGGGGGGAGTTTTTCGCCTTATCAGTTGTTGACGGACATCTGTTTGGCAGAATTATTGATATTGTCAGAAACGGCAGTAAGCTGATGATTCTGGCAGCCGGAATGACTATGATTCTGGCAACCGGCGGGACCGATATCTCGGTTGGTTCGGTTATGGCAATCAGCGGCGCAATCGCCTGCAGTATAGTGAACGGAAACATCCTTCCGGGACTGGGAGGAAGTGTGGCGGCAGCGATTGTACTGGCGATTCTGGCCGGTGTTGGCTGCGGTTTATGGAATGGTTTTCTGGTAGCAAAGATAAAGATTCAGCCTATTGTGGCAACGATGATTCTGATGGTGGCAGGGCGCGGAATTGCCCAGCTGATTACCAGAGGAAAGATTGTCACCATTACTTCAGATACCTATTATTTTATCAATGGCGGTTACGTGTTAGGACTGCCGTTTCCACTGTATATTGTAATCTTTTTAGTGGGACTGCTGGTATTGTTTACCGGCAAAACAGCGTTTGGCCTGTTCCTCGAATCAGTAGGCTGTAATCAGACGGCATCCAAATATGTAGGAATCAAGGTTGACCGCATGCTGCTGGCGATCTACACGATTTCAGGTGCATTCGCCGCAGTAGCGGGTTTGATTGAAAGTGCCGGTATTAAGGGAGCAGACTGCAACAATGCAGGGCTGAATATTGAAATGGATGCGATTCTTGCGGTCGCGATCGGCGGAACGAATCTGATGGGCGGTCGGTTTTCAATTCCGGCCAGCGTGATCGGTGCTTTAATTGTTCAAAGTATTACGACCACGGTACTGGCTCTTGGCGTACCGGCTGCCTATATCCGGGTGCTTAAGGCACTGCTGATTATTATTATCTGTCTGTCGCAGTCTAAACAATTTAAGGATATCATTATGCGGAGCAGACTGCTGAATAGAAAGGTGGTGGAAGAGTAATGGAAAAAGCGGCAAGTAAAAAAATCCGGATTAACAATATTTCACTGGTGATTACCATTGTACTGTTCGTACTTATGTTTCTGTTCGGCTCTTTCAAGTATAGTAACTTTTTATCGATGTCGACATTTTTAAATCTGTTTAATGATAACGCATATCTGATGATTGCGGCAATCGGTGCAACCTTTGTACTGATTACCGGCGGAATCGATATTTCTATTGCTTCGACAATTGCTTTTACCGGTGTCAGTTCGGCATATCTTCTGGGCAAAGGAGTACCGGCAGCGGCAGTAATTATTCTGATGCTTCTGGTCGGTATCTTAGTGGGCTGTACCCAGGGGGCGCTGATCCATTACTTTAAACTTCAGCCGTTCATTGTAACACTTGCCGGGCAGTTTCTGATGCGGGGACTTTGTGTGGTGATCAGCGAACGATCTATTCCGATCAGTGATCCTTTTTTCAAGACCATGGCTTTGGGCAAGATTACAATCAGTCTTGGGGAATCGAAGGCTTTTAACGGGAAGATTTATTATTATGTTTTTATTCTGGCGATAGTACTGGCGGTTGCCATCTATACTCTGAAATATACGAAATTCGGACGCAGTCTCTATGCCCTTGGCGGCAGTGAAACTTCAGCCGGCCTGATGGGACTGAACGTGGCCCGAACGAAAATAGCGGCATATGGAATCAGCAGTTTCTGTGCTGCGCTCGGCGGGATCGTCTTCAGTTTCTATACCCTTGCCGGATTCGGTCTGCAGAATATGGGGCTGGAGCTTGATGCACTGTCTTCGGCAGTTATCGGCGGAACACTGCTCAGCGGCGGTGTAGGTACTGTGGCAGGGACGGTAGTGGGGGTAATGATCCAGGGAATTATCCAGACGATCGTTACCTATCAGAATCTGAATACCTGGTGGACCAAGGTGACCATTGCGGCGCTGCTCTGTTTCTTTATTGTGATCCAGAGAATCATTGCAATCCGGACCGATAAATTGAAAGGAAAAACAACGGATTAATATTACCGGATATAGTTGTAAGAAACTGATAAATTCGTTATACTGAACAGGACAGCTATTATGAAAATTAAAATTGGAGTGAGAGTAATGGAATATTGGAAAAAGTGGTTCATGGATATGAAAATTCGTGATAAGATGATCTATTCCCATATTTTTATTGCGCTCATTCCTTTTTGTTTTGTCGGGATTATCGGTATTGTTATATCAACAAGAGAGGCAGAACGTAATGTCACCCAGCACAGCGCCCAGCTGGTCGGACAGATTCAGCAGACTACCGATATCTACATAAACGGAATTGAAAAGACGGCTAATATGCTGATTCAGAATATCGAATCGATGCCGCTGGCCGATATCCGTTCAGAGAATGATGAACGATGGCCGGTGTATGCCGCCGAACTGAAAAAAAGCTTCGAAATGGTGGCCGATACTCATGATGAGATTGCCGGAATCTTTTTTGCAACTGAACATGATATGTATATGGGCACCGGTATGTCGCGGGTTTCGCGGGAACCGTTTACCGAGGAGGTCTGGTACAAACAGGCAGCTGCTATGCCCGGTGAGATGCAGATTATCAGCAATATTACCGGAAGAAACATTGTTACGGAAGATAATTACAGTATTGATGATGTCTTTTCTGTTATGAAGACAGTTACGGATCCCGGAACCGGAGCGCGTATGGGGGTCCTGCTTTTTGATATCAAACATGAGTTTATTGCGTCTGCAATCCGCGATGCCAATATTGGTGAGAGTGGATTTGTTTTTATTCTTGATGATCAGAACCACATGGTCTATGCACCGGCCAACAGGATTGTCTACCGCATCCGGCCGGAGTGGCTGTGGAATGAAACGGAACCGGTTACAGCTGTAATTGGCAGCGAAAAGTATCAGATCAGTTATCAGGTATCGGCGTACACCGGCTGGAAAGTAGTGAGTGTGTCCTCTTATCAGGAGATTATGGGTGGTGTAAACACAATGATGTTTATGTTTGGTGCCCTTTTGATCCTTACGCTGGTGACGGTATTTGTTGTCGCTGTCAAACTGTCGGAGACGATTACGAAACCGATAGTCAGGCTTCGGAATCTGATGAAACAGACAAAAAAAGGTGATTTGTCTGTGCGGTTTACCGGTGACTATCTGGATGAAGTCAGCGAACTCGGCAGACGCTTTAATGAGATGCTGGAACGGATCCAGGGACTGATGGATGAGGTTTACCGGGAACAGGAAAACAAGCGCAAAGCACAACTTAAGGTGGTTCAGGAACAGTTTAAGCCGCATTTTCTGTACAATACCCTGGATACGATTGGCTGGATGGCAAGGGAGCATTCTGCTTTTGATATCGTTCATATTGTTGATGCGCTTACCAATGTATTCCGTATCAGTCTGAGCAGGGGCAAGGATTACATCACGATCAAAGAAGAAATTTTATACATATCCAATTACCTGTATATCCAGAAGATCCGTTACGGGCCGAAAGTGCAGTATGAGATTCAGGTCGATGATAAGTGCATGAATGTGGTGCTGCCGAAACTGATTCTTCAGCCACTGGTGGAAAATGCCATTTATCATGGTGTGAAGATGAAGAGCGGTGACGGTCATCTGAAGATTACGGGCGGGCTTCTTGACGGCTGGGTAACTCTTGAGGTGCAGGATGACGGCAAAGGGATGGAAAAAGAACAGGCAGAGAGTCTTTCGCGGCTGTTAAATGAACCTGAATTAGTCAGCGAGAGTCAAAGCTTTGGGCTGTTTTACATAAAAGAGCGGCTGCGGCTGCGTTACGGGGAACAGTTTCATGTGCTTGTAGAGAGTGAAGAAGGGCAGGGGACGCGGATTGTCATTCGAATTCCGGAAGAATATCAAGGTGAACATAAAGGTGAAGAAAACAGAGAATAGGACCAGGATTATTGTTTTGCTGTTGATCTGTGCGGCAGTCTTAATGGCTTTCCGCATCTATAACAGAGGCATTACGAAAACGGTATATGAAAGTGATATTGAATATGTGATCGGTGTCTCGCAGGCAAATATGCGGGAGACCTGGCGGGTTGCCCTGATAAATGAACTCCAGGAAGAGGCAGCCAGGTATCCGAACATCCGGATCATTACGGCAGATGCGACTTCCAGCCTGGAGAAACAGGAGAAGGATGTAGACCGGTTGCTGGCGTTCGGCATTGATCTGCTGATTATCTCTCCCTGTGATTCCAGCCGGCTGACTGAAAAGGTGCGGGCTGTGTATCAGGACGGCGTACCGGTGATTGTAATGGACCGGAGTGTGGAAGGGTTTGATTACAATCTGTTTATCGGTCCTGATAACAGTATGATCGGGAAGCAGGGCGGGGAGTGTGCCCTGCAGCTGCTGGGAAGTGATAGCGGCAGGATTCTGGAGCTTTGTGCAGCTGCCGGATCGCTCCAGAGCGAAGAGCGCAGTGAGGGATTTGATACTGTAATATCAGATTACCCCGGAATCGAAACGATTGTCTGTGAACTTGCAACAGATATGAAGGATCCGGCTTATGATGCGGTTCTTGCCATGGAGGAGGAACTGAATGATGTTTCACTGATTTTTGCCAACAATGATGCTGTTGCTTTTGGCGCATATGAAGCACTGGCTGCGATGAATCTGGATCATCAGATAAAGGTGATCGGGTGTGACGGTTATACAGGAGAAAACGAAGGTGTTGATCTGGTCCGGAAAGGGAAACTGGCGGCGACAATTTCATGTCCTACCGGCGGCAAGGAGGCAATCCAGTATGCGATGAATATCCTGCGCAGCGAAAGCGGTGTTCCCAAGCAGGTTATTTTGCGGAGCCATACCATCTTTCAGGATAATGCGGATGATTACCTTGCTGTGCTGAACCGGGAAAGTATAGATGACGGCCGGCAGATCACGGTAGGTTATTCGCAGGTGGGACAGGAAAGTCAGTGGCGTCTCGCTAACACCCGCTCGATTCAGGATGCGGCAAAGGAGTTTAACATAGATCTTTTGTTTGACAGTGCAGATCAGTCGCAGGTCAAACAGATCGAGGCGATCCGCCGGTTTATTAACCAGAAAGTAGATGTGATCGTTGTTTCCCCGGTGGTGGAAACCGGTTGGGATGAAGTGCTGATCGAGGCGAGAGATGCCGGTATTCCGGTTGTAATGTCCGACCGCCGGATTGAGACCGAGGATGATCTGACGACGACTTATATCGGTGCTGATTTTCTGGAGGAAGGCCGCCGGGCCATGCGCTGGCTGAAGGAGCATGTGAATCCGGGGCAGGAGACTTTGAAGATTATGGAACTTCAGGGCAGTGAGGGGGCGACGCCGACGGAGGAACGGCAGCGGGGATTTAATGAGATTTTGCAGGAAAACCCGCAATATCAGATCGTGCATTCGGAAAATGGTGATTTTACCTACGAGGGCGGGCGGCGGATAGTGGATGATTATATCGGCCGTCAGGAGTGGGATGTAGATATTATTTACTCCCACAACGATGATATGGCGCTTGGCGCGATCGAAGCACTGGAAGCTCATGGGCTGAAACCCGGTACCGATATTATCATTATTTCAGTCGATGCCACAAAGGAAGCGTTCCAGGCGATGATTCAGGGCAAGTTAAACTGTGCGGTTGAATGCAGCCCGCTTTTGGGACCGCCGCTGATGAAGGCGATTCGTGATATGATAGCGGGAAAAGAGATGCCTCTGCGGATTATCACAGAAGAAAAAGTATATGATCAGTCAGATGCGGAAACGGTTATAAAATCAAGAGAATATTAATATTTTTACGATAGTATCTTGAAAAAGGTTGTTGACAGACCCATGTTAGAGTATAATAAAAGGGATTTGTAACCTACAAAAATATACTTTGAACAGGTGGATATTGATGGACGCAAGTATAATGTTTTTTCTGGTATCAATGGTACTTTCACTGATACTTTTATATATTGTCGGCAGAGTCTGGTTTGCCAGCACCAGGGACAGATATCTGGTGATATTCTTTTCTATGGGAATTATGGCATCGCTGTGGGCGTTGCTTAACGGTGTGTCATATATTACGACGCCCCCGGCATTTCAGGTTATCCAGATCATATATATTGTTTTTGTCTGTTGCATATCGTTTTTGATGCTGCTTTATATTTTACATTTTGTCAATTCGCAGCTGGCGAATAATCGTCTGGTAACCGGTATTGTACTCGCGCTGATGTCGGCAGATGTGCTCATTGTTCTGACTAATCCATGGCATAAGCTGTTTTATAGCGGTTATACAATAAGGGGAATCGGTATCTATGGCCCGCTGTTCTGGGTACACAACCGGCTGACCTATGCTGCACTGGCGGCAGCTTTTATCTTCCTGACGGTTTATGTTGTAAAAAATGTCCGGCAATCGCCGCATCTGCTTCTCGTTCTGGTGGGGTCGGCATGCCCGTTTATCATCAATATGCTTCATGTTTACAGTATTTTCCGGATTGGTGATTTTGATTTTACTCCATTGGGTTTTGTTCTCATGTTTTCCATTTATGGCATATGTTCGATCCATTTCCGGCTGTTCAATTTGAAGCGGGCGGCATCAGCCAATATTTTTGATACCCTTTCAGATGGTTTTCTGGTGATTAATAACATCGGTCAGGTCGAAGATGCCAATCCGGCCTTCCGCAAAGCCTTCCCTTCATTGAAAATCAAGGAGAATACATCTGTTCAGGATGTTGTCACATATATACGATCGGTAGCTGTAAAGCACCAGCCGGAACATTTATTTGAGGATATCGTTTCCCTCAGTGCCGGGTTGGGCGACAGCGAGTGTTCGATTCAGGGTGAAGACGGCGAGATTCATGACTTTGCATTGACAAAAGATTTTATCATACGAAGGGGGCAGTCTGCCGGATTTGTGTTAACTCTGACGGAGATCAGCAGTTACCGGCGGATGATTTCTGAAATTGACCGGCAGAATAAAGTGCTGATTGGCCTGAAAAACAAGGCGGAAGCGGCGTCAAGATCCAAGTCCGAATTTTTATCTAATATGAGCCATGAGATACGGACACCGATTAATGCAATTATCGGTATGACTGCGATTGCCAGCCGCTCTTCGGATCTGGAACAGATCTATGCTTCACTGAAGAAACTGGATAATGCATCCCATCAGCTCCTCAGCCTGATTAACGATATTCTTGATATGTCTAAAATTGAGGCTAATAAACTGGAACTGCATAATGAAGATTTTGATTTTGCAGAAATGATAGAATATTGTATTGAAATCAACAAAACACGGGTCGGCGAAAAAGGACTGCAGTTAAGTGCTGATATTGATGAGATGATTCCTCCGTATTTGTGTGGTGACAGGCTGCGGCTGTCGCAGGTGCTATTGAATATCCTGTCAAATGCAGTGAAATTTACGCCCGAGGGAGGTACGATCTGCCTGACGGCATCTACTCTTGGGGTTACTGACGAAACAGTTAAAATAAGGATTTCCATAGCTGATAGTGGTATTGGCATGAATGAGGAGCAGTTATCACGGCTGTTTACTGCTTTTGAGCAGGCCGATGGCAGTATTTCGCGGCGGTTTGGCGGAACCGGTCTTGGTCTGGCGATTTCGAAACGTATTGTTACGATGATGGGCGGCACTATCTACGCTGAGAGTCAGCCGGATCTGGGAACGACTTTTTACATTGAGATTCCGGTTCGAATCAGCACCAATCCTGTTCCGGCAAAGACGAACAGCAGGAAGACGGATTTGATATCCTATGATTTTACCGGATATACGATGTTGCTGGTTGAGGATATTGAAATCAATCGTGAAATCATCATGGTCTTGATGGCGGACAGCGGCATAACCATCAAATGTGCAGAAAACGGTCAGATTGCCTTTGATAAATTTAAGGCAGATCCCGAAAAGTATGATATAATCTATATGGATCTGCAGATGCCGGTGGTAGATGGTTTTACTGCGACCCGGATGATTCGTGATCTGGACTGCCAGGCGGCTAAAGATGTACCGATTGTAGCAATGACAGCCAATGCTTTTGCGGAGGATGTTGAAAACTGCCTGCAGGCGGGGATGGATGATCATATGCCTAAGCCGATTGATATTGATGTATTGTTTGAGAAAACTGCGCAGTATTTAAATGTGAGTGAAGTTAATAAAATTTAAAAAAGAAAAGGTATTGCCTGATCAGGACGTTATGCGTCCTGATTTCGCATGAAAAGGGGGAGCAATTTATGAAAAAGCCGGATATAAAGCTGACGCTCTTTGCAGTGCTGGCAGCTGTTGTCAGTCTGTCAGCCTGTACACCAGAGACAAATACCGGATCTCTGTCTGAAACACAGGGGGTAACTGCCACAGAAACGGCAGCTGAAGAGGAGACAGAACGTACGCCGGAAGAAACTGTTGAACCAGTTATAACAGGGAATGGTTTTACATCACCGGAAGAAGCGGTTGAGGCGTATTTATATTACCTGAAAAATGGCGACCTAAGCAGTATGATGGATACATTTGCTGCAGAAGCTTATGTCGATTATGTGATCCCACGAATGTATGCAGAGGAAGATGAAGGGTATCTGATAGAAAGCAGGGATGAGCTTCCGGAAGTATATTATTTTTCCCGGGATTCGGCCGTGATTCAAAGAGAAGGTGAGGTCACCGATCAGATTCTTCGCCAATACATGATTCTTTGTGAGGTGGGATGGGATGTCAATAATGCCATTCCATTAAAAGAAGAATCAGACAGAGTGCAGTTTCTGGCGCAATTTGAGGAATCACTGGTAACCACACGGTTTCAGGATATGAAATTACTTGGATATATACCGACAGATGAATCGGATCTTGATGAACGGTTTGTCGAAAGGACTGCGAAGATGAGATACGCAGATCAGTCAGACTGCCGGATTGCGGTGATAGAAATGGGAGATTCTTATTTTGCGCTGCTTTTTGAATTAGTGGAATTTGAAGGTGCATGGTACAATTATGAACTAGGCGGTTGGTATGTTAATATCCTGGATTTTGAACAGAATACATCCGGGACAATTGCTTTGAGCATGTCTGACATGGTGCCAATATTGGGGTATCTGACTCCGCCACAGACCGAATTACTGTCCGGATCAACAAGATCAGAACCGGTAATTGCTGCCGGATATGAAGCTGCCGGATATAAATCTGCACAGGAAGCGGCAAAAGCTTATCTGGAGGGGGTAAAGGTGAGTAATATAAGTCAAATGTTAAGCACCTTTGCTATTGAGACCTATCTTGAATCCCATGGCTTGATGTCATATCTGGAATATATGCAATGTTTTACGCCAATGCGGCAGGAAGTTAATCTGCCTGCAGTGAATCAGCTGTCTAAGGAAATTAATATAGAAAAAAGAAAAGCAAATCTTGCGGCTGATATTCACAGTCAGTATCTTACTATTGCAATGTTTAACGGTCATTATTACGGTGAGGAACCGGAGGAAAAAGAGTGGACAGATGATATGCTGTCAGCGGAGTTTGCCAGGTTGTCAATGGAGATAGATTTTAATACTCTGAATGTAATTGGTTATATTCCGCCAGAAGAATTCTCCGATACATATGGTTCAGAAGGGGCAAGAAACATTCGAATAAAGTCTGCTGAGAGATATGGTGCAGATAATATAGAAGGCAGTGTTGTTGTTTTTGAAGTTGATGGCAATAAATATTTCCTGTGTTCAGAGGCAATAAATTATAATGGAAAGTGGTATAATCTGCAGCTCGGCGGTCAGGTTTCCGGTTTATTAGGCTTGCCGGCAGACTGCAAAGGTACTTTTCCGTTTGATGATGAACAATGGGGCAGGAGCGAGTTACTTGTTATACCGTTTGAATAAACTAATATTAATACTTATAAAGGAAGATAAAAGCTAATGATAAGGTGGTTTAAGAAACAATATTTTAATCCTGATGATCCTCTGGAATATCATATTTTCATGATCTTTTTCTTTGAATGTTTTCTGTTGTCTCTGGTATCGGGTGTGTTGGAAGGCAGTGTCGTAGCTTATGGTGTTGGCGGAATGGTATTGGAGTGGGGGTTTATCATAGCCTGTATCATAATGCTGGCGGTCCCGCATCAGGTACGAATGATGATGCAAAAGCCGATGCTGATTTTTATTTCGTTTATATATATTCCGTTTCTGTATCTGCAATCAGCCGGACATGATGGTACAATGCTGATGTTTGCTTTGCTGGCAGTCTTTATGCTTTCTTTTGTCTTTCGAGGTAAACAGATTGTCGTATTGATCTGTCTGAATATGTTATTCTATATGGCTGTCGTCTGGGCCGGATATCATATTTCTGGTCTGGTGATCCCATATAGCGATGAAGAATCCAGGATTATGGATATGATTACTTCCGTGCCGATGTGTTTTATTGCTCTGGCGACGATGGTTATCTATGTCCGTAAAGCTTATGATAACAATAATAAAAGGCTGATTCATCTGGCAACTAAGGATGAACTGACCGGAATCTATAACAGACGTTCTTTATCAGAGCTGCTGGAACGTAAGATTAACGACAACCGCAGAGGAGAATCGGGTTTTGTTGTTATGATGCTTGATATAGACTTTTTTAAAAGGGTCAATGATACTTATGGGCACGGATTTGGAGATATGGTGTTACAGAAATTTGCTGAGACGGTTCAGAACGCACTGCGCAGGCAGGATGCTCTGGCCCGTTATGGTGGTGAGGAATTTGTAGCGGTACTTAATTCAGTGGAACCGGCCAGTGCCATTGAGATTGCGGAACGGATCAGGGCTGCTGTCAGTGACATCAGCTTTGGAAATGAGTTGAAGATTACGGTCAGCATTGGCGTCAGTCAATCAAAGCCGGGGGATACTGCAGAAACATTGCTGGCGAGAGCGGATACAAATCTGTATACAGCAAAACAGAATGGAAGAGACCAGGTGATACATGACTGGCCGGATATGTGACCGGGACATCACGGATGCAATATCTTGCCGGATATGATACACTGGTAAACAGACCAGTCTTTGGGGGAGAATTGTGAGGAAGGAGAAGGAGTATAATGGGGGACAAACCTTGGAAGCCCAGGCGGGAGGAAGTGGCAATTGCTATATCAGTGGGGATTTGCCTGCTGCTTCGTCCCGTCCCTAATTTCCAGGCGGTAATTGGAGCGGGCAGTTGTATTGATGGAAGACGTTCAGAAATTTCTACAGACTGATAAGGGGGAATTATGAATAAGAATGTAGAAACTGTATTTAACAATTATCCCGATGAGTACAGAATTCCGCTCCTGCAGATAAGGGATCTGATATATTAAGGTTGCAAGCGAGATCCCTCAGGTTGGTGAACTTGAAGAGAGTCTGAAATGGGGCCAGCCGTCGTATTCAACAGTAAAGCGAAAGACCGGTACGCCGATACGTCTGGACAGATTTGAAGAAGATAAAATTGCATTATTTTTTCATTGTCAGACCAGTATGATTGAAAACTTAAGAACAATGTTTTCTGATAGCCTGACATTTTCCGGGAATAGGGCGATTGTATTAGATCCTAATAAGAAACTGCCGGTAAATCAGCTTTCTCTATGTATAGAAATAGCATTAACATATCACAAAAAGAGGAGTTAATAAAATGATTTCAATCAGAATATGCACAAAAGATGACATCTTGGTGTTATCAGAACTTTCAGCAGTAACATTTGCGGATACATTCCGCGGCACTACCTCAGATGAAAATCTGGAAGATTTTTTAAAGACAGCGTATCAACCGGAAAAACTGGAAAAAGAAATGAGCAATCCGGAATCAACATTTTATTTTACTTATGTTGAAGGCGAACTGGCCGGTTATCTTAAAATCAATTTTGGGAATGCTCAGAGTGAGATTCAGGATCCGAAAGCAGGAGAACTGGAGCGAATCTATGTAAAGAAAGAATTCCAGGGAAAAGGTGTTGGTCGTTTCTTAATGGAAGAGGCACTGAAACTGGTCCGTGATGCCGGAAAAGATTATATCTGGCTGGGCGTGTGGGAGCACAATGACCGGGCACTTGCTTTCTACAAAGGCCATAATTTTTATCAGATCAGCAGTCATGATTTTGCTGTTGGTGATGATATTCAGACCGATATTATTCTGCGAAAGGACTTTTAAGTATGGTAATTCAAACAGAACGTCTTGAAAGGATGATTATTATGACATTTAAAAGAAAATTAACAGCTGCAGCAGGGATATTGCTGTTTTGTACCGTTTTTTTGCTTGCTGGTACAAAACCGGCAGATGCTTATACCAACTATAAAGTATCAGCAGACATCAGTAATGGCGGTGTCGAATTTTTTCATACTTCTGATGAGAAAATAACGGCAGATTTTGATGCAGAGTACTATAATGTTGAAATTATAAATATTAATAATGAGACGAAGGTAACCGTCACAGGGAGACAGTCCGATATGGGACATAATTATGTAAAGATCTATATTCCCGAAAATGGATGTGCGATCACTGCAGATGTAGTGGATGGCAGTCTGATATATGACCTGCCGCAAGATTGCAAAAATTCATTAAATATTACCGCAAAAGATTCCTCGGTCAAAATTTCTTCTCCTGATCAGTATAAAAATTACTATATTTCAGTTACTGCTGAAAATCAGGATTTTATAACATATGGTCATATGAGTTATCCAACGTATTTTAGCTGTGGAGATGATAAGACATCTTATAAAAATGGAACCGGCGAAAACGAAATTAGTATTTTGCTGACTGGATATACTAATGTTGATTTTAAGGAGCAATAGGATAATGATGAGTCAAAACAGCCTGACAGAAGTTATTCAGGAACAGACAAAGCGGGCACTGTGGGAAGTTGAAAATGTTATTTCCTGCATTCCGGAGAATCTGTGGGAGAAAGATTATTGCGGCATGCCGCTGTGGAAACATGTTTACCATACACTTCATTCTCTGGATTTGTGGTTTATTAATCCGCGTGATCCGCAATATAAAGAACCAGATATTCATGAAGATGATTTGAATAACCTGAACGTGATCTCAAAAAAGGTTCTGACCAGGGCGGAGATTGATAGTTATTGCAGTATGACGGCAGTTAAGATAAAAGAATATGTCAGTTCATTAAATGACAATGACCTTCTTAAGAAACCGTCAAATTGTGAATACTCTGCATTTACTTTAATCCTTGCTCAGTACCGTCACTTACATACTCATATGGGAATGATCATGGGATTCATTGTAGCGGACACAGGACTATGGCCCCGAGTATTGGGGCTGGAAGGTGAATTTCCTCAGGGAGATTACGATAAGTATGACAGATAAGGAGGTTGACATGAAACTATTGATTACCGGTGGGAGTGGTTTTTTAGGGGTAAGAATTGTGCAGTATTATCAGAACAAATACGAATGTATAGCGCCTTCACACAAAGAACTGGATATCAGTAATGCCGCCAATTGTCTGGAAGTGCTCAGGCAATATACACCTGACTATGTCATTCATACTGCAGCAATATCTGATATGGGCGCTTGTGAAGCCGATCCGGAACATTCCCGCGAAATCAATGTTACCGGAGTAGAAAATCTGGCAAATGCATGCCTGGCTGTTGGCAGCAACATGATCTTTATGAGCTCAGACCAGGTATACAACGGAAATCAGACTACCGAGCCAAATAAAGAAACAGATCAATGTACGCCTGCTAATGTATATGGCCGGCAAAAGCTGGAGGCAGAGCAGCGATTGATGAACATTCTGCCGGATGCAATTGCCCTCCGGCTGACATGGATGTATGATCTGCCGACACCGCAGTTAGACACAAAAGCTAACTTTTTGACCAGAATCATGGATTCCGTCCATAAAAAAGAGCAGATTACGTTCTCAAACGAAGAGTACCGGGGAATTACATATGTAAACGAAGTGGTTGCTAATATTGAGCAGCTGTTTGAAGTCCCCGGAGGAATTTATAATTTTGGCAGTCATGTAAAAAATACAACTTATATGCTTGCCAGACAGGTATTTAGAATGCTGGGCGAGGCGGAACTGATTGAACAGCTGCTGATAAAACAATCCGATGGAAACTCCCGGAATCTGTCAATGGATAGCCAGAAACAATTGAAAAATCATATTATTTTCTCCGAAAACCGGATGGGGATCATGAAGTGCCTGCAAGACCATAATATCATCAAATAAAAATATCATCATTACTGTAAACTATCCAGAAATGCCTGTACATCTTTTCGATTTTTCAACTCTGTAAATTTATCGGTATGCAGGTCTTTTACAGACAGAAAATGCTGCTTCCTTTTAGCAGTCCGGCCTTTACAAAGCAGCCAGATCATAAACTCCAGGTCGAATTTTTCAATGCATCCGTCGGCGATATCATCCCGGTATTTATTGAAATTTTTCAGATATCGTTTTAACGCCTGAAAGAAACAAAACCATTTCGAAAAGTTCATGAAAATGATCTGATCGGCTTCTTTCAGGCGCCGTTTCTGCTCAAGACCTTCATAATTTCCTTCAATAACCCAACTTTCATTTTTCATAAAATCATTAACTATTGAAAGTGCTTCTGTGTGATCTCTTACTTCCCAGTTTTCAATGAAACTGACTTTATCAAGATGGAGAACAGGAATGTTATAATGGGCACCCAGTTTTTTTGCGAGCGTAGATTTTCCGGCGCCGCTATGCCCTAAAATGGCTATTTTCATTTTGCTCCCCCTTTACATTAAAGGAAAAATGATATAAGGTCAGGATACAAAATATCCTGGTTTGTGATATAGCTGTCGTGCTGGTGGCCTTCCATGATTTTCAGTTCGGCATGTGGCAGTGTATCGGCAATCGCAGTAAATGTTTCCGGTCTGAATATATCATCGTCACCGGCTACAATCAGCGTGGGGGTCTGAAGTCCTGTTAAATCAGTCAATTCGATATTCGGTTGTTCCAGCATGAGTTTCATTAAAGGATCACCTGTTTTCTGATAAGTTTCTTTCAGATATTCCAGACTTTCGTCCGTAAAATCATCCGGTTTCAGATTAACTCCAAGCAGTGCCATCTTGTGCACCAGGTTTTCGTGTTTCATTGCCAGAATCAGACTGATAATTGCACCATCACTGAAACCGACAATGCTGACAGCGCCCAGCTCAAGCGTTGTAATAAAACTGCGGATATCTTCCGACATTGTATCATACGAATAATCGTCGGTGATTTCGCTTTGACCATGGTTTCTGCTGTCAATTGCGTAGACGGTAAAGTGGTTCGCCAGTTTGATGCCGAGTTCATGAAAAATATCAAGAGTCTCCCCATTGCCATGCAGTAAGATGAGCGGAGGGCCTGTTCCTGATTTTTTGTAATGCAGTTTAATTCCGTTTGCTGTGATCTTCATATGGTACCTCCTCTTATATGTTTGAAAATCGTATCATATCACAGTAAACTTGTCTATAGTAAGAAAAGTTAATGTTTGCATTTTTTGAGACAATTTAGTACAATTTAGTGATAACATCAAAATAAGAAAGGTAACGTATATGACAATTGGCGTTTTAAAAGTAACTCTTTATACCCCGTGGGTTCATTCATTAAAAGAAAAGCGGATGGAAGTACGTAAGATCACAAAACGAGCAGAAAATAAGTTTAACATATCGATTGCCGAGACGGACTTTCAGGATCTGCATCAGAAGATTGGAATCGGTATTGTGTTTATCGCCGGGGACAGCAGAATGGCAGACAGTGTGATGGATCACGTCTTATCTTTTATCGGTGAAACGACGGAAGCGGAAGTGATCGATATCGACCGCCAGATTGAGCACTGGAACTAGTACACTGAAAATACTGGAGTGAATATATGAAGCAAAAAAGAAAAGCCAGAAGATATATCATTCCCGGTGCATCGCTCTTTTTACTTGTATCCATATTGGCTAATGGTTTTTCCATTTGGCGGTATGCAAAAGAAGATGAAAAGAGAATCGCTGATGCTGCGGTTGTTCTGGGGGCAAGTGTCTGGGGAAATGATCCGTCACCGGTATTCAAAGAAAGGATTAATCATGGCATTTGGCTGTATCAGAACGGATATGTTGACAAATTGATTCTCACCGGAGGCGTCAGTTCGGGAAATACGCGTTCGGATGCTGGCATTGCCAGAGATTACGCAGCAGCACAGGGGATACCGCTGACAGATATTCTGATCGAAGAGCAGTCTGTCATTACTCAGGAGAATCTTAATTATACAAAACAGATCATGCAGGCAGAAGGGCTCAGTCAGGTGCTGATCGTCAGCGATCCGCTGCATATGAAACGTGCAATGCGGATGGCAAAGGATATTGGAATTACCGCATATTCTTCACCGACACCTACGACCAGATATACAGGAATGAAATCAAAAATATTGTTTCTGGGAAGGGAAGTATTTTTCTACACCGGTTATAAGATCTATCATATATTAGGATTAAGTTGAAGTGGCGGGCACGGAATCAGGTGTCATGCCACTTTTTTGATGTTCTTTTATATAAAAACTGGACTGGTTAAAAAGAATTAAACTGGATTTATGAAAAATGCCAGTTATATGATATGATGACAAAAAAAGAGGTGAGGAAGTTGAAAAAGATAGCTGTAGTTAATGATTTATCAGGTTTGGGACGATGTTCTCTGACTGCTGCAATTTCGGTGTTGTCGGCAATGGGAGTTCAGGCCTGTCCCCTGCCGACAGCGATACTGACATCACAGACCGGGTATCCCAGTTATTATCTGGACAGTTATACCGATAAAATGGAATATTTCCGTTCTGAATGGGAAAAGCTGCAGGTTAGATTTGATGGCATTTATACCGGTTATGTTTCCGAGCGGGCCCAGATTTTAAATATATTGAAGTTTGTCGATACATTTCATAAACAGGATACATTTTTGCTGGTGGATCCGGTTATGGGAGATGATGGCAGGACCTATCAGATGTATAGCGAGCAATTGAGAGATGATATGAAAAAACTGGTTTCCAGAGCGGATTATACGACTCCGAACCTGACAGAACTCTGCCTGCTGACGGGAGTTGATTTTAATGAACTTCCATCCGGCAATGATATCGGAAAGCTGATGGCAGCAATAGAAACGATGGGCCGGTCATTATGTGATCAGGGTACCGGGAAGGTGATTGTTACCGGGATTGGTTTTGCCGGCGAGAACGGTACCCCGCATATCGGAAACATGTATATTACACCGGTGACATGCACCTTTTTGGCACAGCCCAGACAGGGCGGCAGTTATTCCGGTACAGGTGATTTGTTTGCATCGGTACTTGCCGGCGGAATAAGCCGTGGAGACAATGTGACGGGGCTGATTGATACGGCATCAAAGTTTATCAGTGAGGCCCTGATCGATTCTGTGGCAAATCAGGTGCCGCCGAATGACGGAATTAACTTTGAAACATATCTTTCGATGCTGATGCCGGGGCGGGATTTATAAAGCGGGAGGAGGCTTCTATGAAAAAAACAGTGAACTATACCCTGACAGGACTTTTTGCAGCGATGATTACCATTATGACTGCATACATCTGCCATGTTCCATATGGAACGAATGGCGGCTATATTCATTTTGGTGATGCCCTGATCTATCTGGCTGCGGTACTGCTTCCGAGACCCTATGCGCTGGCGGCAGCTGCAATAGGCGGTGGTCTGGCAGATCTACTGACGGCGCCGATGTGGATTCCGGCGACGGTAATCATTAAAATGCTGATTACATTGCCATTTACAAGTCGGGGGAGCAAAGGGATTTCAAAGAGAAATATGCTTGCACCGTTTTTCTCGGCAGGCATATCAGCAGCCGGGTATTATCTGGCCGAAGGTATTATGTTCGGATCATTTCTGGCTCCGGTGCCATCACTGATTGGCAGCTTTATTCAATCGGGAGGCAGTGCCGCTATCTTTGCCGTGCTGGTACTGGCACTGGACCGGGTAAACGTAAAAGCAATGATAGGAAGGGGAGAATCTTATGTCTGATATTATCTATACTTACAACAATAAGGTGTACGCCAATATTACAAATAAATGCAACTGCAGGTGTGTATTCTGCATCCGCAAAAATCAGGATACCGTTGGTGAATCCGGAGTACTCTGGCATGACGGGGATCCCACATTAGAAGAAATAAAAGAAGCGGTCGATCAGTTTGACTTTACTCCTTATAAAGAACTGGTGTATTGCGGTTATGGGGAACCGACCTGTGCACTGGACCAACTGCTTGAGACGGCTCGATACGTAAAGCAGCATAATGATATTTCCATCAGACTCAATACAAATGGCCTGGCAAATCTCTATCACGGTAAAAATATTGTGCCGCTGCTGGCAGAATCGGTGGATACGGTTTCGGTCAGTTTAAATGCACCGGATCCGGTTAGATATCAGGAAGTTACCCAGCCGTTTCATCCGGATGCATTTGAACATCTGCTGAAGTTTATCGCCGAATGCAGGCAGCATATTCCATCGGTGATCTGTACTGTTGTTGATGTGCTGTCACCGGAAGATATTGCTGCCAGTCAGCAGATTGCGGATTCACTGGGAGTAACTCTGCGCGTCCGTAAATATGGATCATAACAGAAGGCTTATACCAATGGGGACGATTCTGTGGTATACTAAGTTAAAATAAGCCCGGAAGGGATGCCATAACATGAAAAACAAAACACAAAAGATCATCTTCAGGTGGTGTCTGGTTGCTGCAAACATGCTCATTATATTCTGGTTCTCCAGCCAGAACGGAGAAAGTTCCGGAGAGATGAGTGGTTTTGTCGCCGCTGTTCTGGAGCACATAATGGTATTAAAATGGGCAATGCAGTATATTAATATCAGAAAAGCTGCTCATTTCTCCATATATTTTCTGCTCGGAATCCTGACAATCAGAGCCGTTATGCTTCATTCAAAGCGCAGTGTTATCAGGATAACAGCAGCGCTGATGATCTGTTTTATTTATGCGTGTACTGATGAGTTCCATCAGGCATTTGTCCCGGGCAGAGGCCCGTCATTTCGGGATGTGCTGATTGATTCGGCAGGGGCGTTGGCAGGAATTACTGTGGTGTCCGCCCTCAGCAGAATGAGGAGAAACTTATGGTACTGGAACAATTAAAACTAAAGTTACCGGAAGAAATCATTCTGATGGTACAAAACTGTAATTGAGACAAATGGATCTTCATTGGATAAAACTGATTTTTAATATGGCTTTAATAAAAGTGAGATGACGCAAAATGAGCGTTCTCCGGAGGTCAATTCCGAGAACGCTCATTTTGCGTCATTTGCTAACATATCATTGATCTTGTTCCCTTTCCCTCGCGAAAATATTCCTCTCCCCTATTTCATGCGCACAATTTATTATCTTTCATATATTGGTTACAGAGGATTGATTTATTGCATATCCGGGGCATGAATCTGATGAAGTGAGGTGAGTAAGATAACGTGAGAAATTTAAGATGCTCAGGCAACTCTTCGTGTAATTACGGACGAAATTGCTCCTCATGCCAGTCTCAGTGTCAAGGTCTGCCAGGGCAAAAAGGCGAACCAGGGTGCCCGGGCCCACCGGGCCCGCCAGGCGAACCGGGATGTCCAGGCCCTCCCGGGCCAAAAGGTGAGCCCGGACCACGTGGAAAACCAGGGTGTCCTGGTCCGCGAGGACATCGGGGAGAACCAGGTTGTCCTGGTGCTCCCGGACCGAGAGGAGATCCCGGGTGTCAGGGACTGCAGGGAATTCGCGGTGATAAAGGCGCCCAGGGAGAACCTGGATGTCCCGGACCGGAAGGCCCCCGGGGTGAACGTGGATGCATGGGGCCGCCGGGACCACAGGGGCCGGTTGGTCTAAAAGGCGATCCTGGTCCTCGCGGGGCACGCGGTGAGCGTGGTTTGCCGGGGCCTCCAGGCTGCCCGGGGCCGATAGGACCGGAAGGGCCGGTAGGGCCACAGGGAATTGCAGGTGTTACCGGGCCTGAGGGACCGGAAGGGCCAAGAGGATGTCCCGGACCAATGGGACCGGAGGGTCCACAGGGAATGCCGGGGCCGCCGGGAATCACCGGGCCAAAAGGTGATAAAGGGAGCAGCTTTGTGGGATTGCGGGCATTTGGTTACGCTTATGACAACCGCAGTATCCGTCAATTGCTTTTCAAAGAAGATCCGGTTCCGGTACCGATGCCGCGCGGTGAAATATTTTATAATACTGAACGTTTAACAGATAGCTTATTTGCAATTAAAATGGATGGGATTTATGAAGTGGATTATTCAGTCATATTTCACTCATCTCATGATTTTACTGTTACCTTGGTAATCCGAAAAAATCGGATTGTTACAGAGGAAACGATGCTGACCAGAAAGCATACAGGCGGGGGTGAGACGGCAGTCAGACATACCGCATTTTTGCAACTGAACCAGGGTGATATGATCGAATTATATCTGTGTGCGGATCAAGATGCTGAGATACATATGATAAAAGGATGCAGCGTATCCTTAAGGCTGAAAAAAATCGATTATGAAAGTCCAGAGTAAATCTGAAAGGAGCAACTGTTATGGATAGTTATTATCAAGTAATTACGGGACCTACCGGTCCGCAGGGCCCACAGGGCCCCAGAGGTGATATGGGATGTCCGGGACCGATCGGTTTGGATGGCCTGCCAGGCCCCAGAGGAGCTCAGGGAGAGCAGGGAATACAGGGATACCCCGGTCCTCGTGGTGAACAGGGGCTCAAAGGCGAAAAGGGTGATCAGGGTTGCCCGGGACCGCAGGGAGCCAGAGGGTTAAAAGGTTATCCGGGGAATCCGGGTCCACAAGGTCCCAGAGGAGATCAGGGCCCTCAGGGAGAGCCGGGGCTGCAGGGGCCGCAAGGAGCCAGAGGACCGGTCGGTCCGGTTGGACCAAGAGGTCCGGCAGGTCCGATTGGGCCGGTAGGAGATACCGGGCCGAGAGGTCCGCAGGGAATTCAGGGAATTCAGGGACCGCCTGGAGAACAAGGGCCGGAAGGTCCACAGGGGCCACAGGGGCTTCAGGGAATCCAGGGTGTTGTGGGCCTGCAGGGGGAAATCGGACCTCAGGGATGTGCCGGTCCGGCAGGAGAAACCGGCCCGACCGGTGCTACCGGGGCTGTCGGTGATACCGGTCCGATGGGACTCATGGGTCCAACCGGTCCAACCGGAGAAACTGGAGAAACCGGCCCGACTGGCCCGACTGGAGATATTGGTCCGACTGGCGCGACCGGAGCAATTGGAGACACCGGCCCGACCGGTGCTGCCGGTCCTGCCGGTGTTACCGGTCCTGCAGCGACAATTGAGGTTGGAACTGTATCAACAATCCCATATGAGACTATAGAAGAAACTAGAATCGGCACATTGGCAGATACGGCTGCTCAGGTGAGTATTACTAACTCCGGTGATGAACATCATGCTGTTTTTGATTTTGTTCTTGTATATGGACCAAAAGGTGAACTTGGTGACCAGGGAATCCAGGGCCCGCAGGGGGAAAAGGGGATTGGACTGGATATCAAAGATTCTTATGACACCTATGATGACTTTATCGCTGAGCACCCGATTGGTGATCCGGGAGACGGATATCTGGTGGCAGGCAGCCTGTATGTTTGGGATGAAGACTTAAATGATTGGGCGAACGTAGGAAATATTGAGGGACCAATTGGACCAACGGGACCCAAAGGCGAGACCGGAGATATTGGTCCGACCGGTCCGACCGGAGAGACTGGTGCACAGGGGCCGATTGGTCCGACTGGTGAGACCGGCCCGGCAGGTGACCAGGGCCCTGACGGTATTCAGGGACCGGAAGGCCCAAGAGGAGCACGGGGAGAAGATGGTTTAGGGGTTTATGTGAAAGGATCTTTTGATACTGTTGATGAATTGCCGGTGACAGGAGCTGACGGGGATGCTTACTTTGTTAATGGCTATTTATATACCTGGAATGGATCTACAGATTCCTGGCGGGAAGTTGGCTATATGCGAGGGCCGGAGGGGCCGGAAGGAGCTCAGGGGGTTGAAGGGCCGGTGGGTGAAACCGGCCCTACCGGGGCAACGGGTGCGACTGGAGAGACAGGGCCGGCTGGCGAAACAGGAGAGACAGGACCAACCGGAAGTGCGCCGGTTATTACCGTATTAGAAGATACTCCGACAACGTATTTCCTGGAAATTTCAGATGCACAGGGGACGATCGTTTCGCCAAACCTGAGGCCGCAGCGGGAACTATATCATGGCAATATTTCAACCAGTGGCAGTGAGGTTGCCGTACCAATAAAAAATTTAGAATTCAGTGTTGCTTATCGTACTGCGACAACTTATCAGACGGTGATCCGGCCATTAGATACTGCAATACCTGTACTGGCAGATATTAAGCGATCATCTCAATACAACAGTACTGTCAGTGGAGCTCAATGGGATAATACTACAGTTACTGCAGCTATTACTATTGATACTTCTCAGACAAATCAGTCAAATGAAATTCATCGTACCAGAGTAAGGCAGCAGGATCCGGTTACCGGATTATGGTCACTTTGCGACGTGGAAATGTTTGTGTCGAACCGTGGTGAACGAGTGACAATATGGGTAACATGGTATGAGGTTGATTTGGATTATAGTGAAATTGAATAGGGGCGAACGATATGAATGGAGACTATTGCAATAATCAGAGGGGCTGTTATTTTGATAACCAGTCTCAACTAAGATATCAATATATACCCGGCCCGACAGGAGAAACCGGCCCGGAAGGACCCAAAGGAGACATGGGACCGCGTGGCCCCAGAGGATATGATGGCATACCTGGAATCACTGGTCCGGCCGGAGAAAGAGGAATTCAGGGGGAAATAGGCCCAAAAGGGGCACTGGGTCCACGTGGAGATAAAGGAGAACCGGGGTATGACGGTCCTGTAGGATTGCAGGGGCCTCGGGGTGATATCGGGATTACTGGTCCGGTCGGCATTAAAGGTGACCGGGGAACTAAAGGGGAAACCGGAGAACAGGGGGATCAGGGGGCGATTGGGCCGCCAGGACCGGTAGGTCCTCAGGGAATCACTGGCCCACAGGGAATTCAGGGGAGTGTCGGGCCGCGTGGAATCAGAGGTTTGCAGGGGATTCAGGGGATCACCGGTCCGATTGGTCCGGTTGGCCCGGAAGGTGAAATCGGCCTCCGGGGAATTGATGGTCTGCAGGGGCCCATTGGTCTGACCGGTGAAAGGGGATGCCGTGGACCGCAGGGAGAAGCTGGTGCAACCGGTGCAGATGGCGATACGGGACCCATCGGTGACACCGGTCCGGATGGCCCGGCAGGACCTGCCGGTGAACAGGGGGCAATCGGCCCGGCAGGAGCAACCGGAGAAATTGGAGCAACTGGTCCGACCGGAGCGACCGGCCCGGCCGGGGCAGCTGGCGAAACTGGTCCGACCGGCCCCGATGGAGAGATGGCGACGGTCAGGATCGGAACCGTTACAACAATTCCTTATGAAATAGCAGTGAGCCGTCTTCGGGCAGAGAACGGAGCCCAGGCAGTAGTTATCAATTCCGGGGATGATACAAATGCTATTCTCGATTTTGTAATGGTTTACGGACCTCAGGGTGACCGTGGCGAAACCGGCCCGCAGGGAGAGAAAGGAGATACCGGATCCGGATTGAATATTAAAGGATCATACGATACCTACGACGCAATGATAGCAGACCATCCGACCGGTGTGCAAGGTGAATGTTATCTTGTTAATGGTGAACTATATACCTGGAATAAAACTAACCGTGTGTGGATGGATGTCGGTAATATCAATGGACCGCAGGGGCCGACCGGCCCTGGCGGTGATAAAGGTGCTGTCGGACCAGAAGGAAGCATCGGAACAGCCGGCCCTGACGGTGAGATTGGAATCACTGGTCCACAGGGCAATCAGGGTCCAATTGGTGAGGCTGGAGTACAGGGAATAACCGGGCCGACAGGGGCGAGAGGAAATGATGGTGTAAGCCTGGAGATCAGAGGCGCTTATGATACACTAGGAGAATTACCTGTGACAGGCAATCCGGGGGATTCATATTTTGTGGATGGTTTTTTATATGTCTGGAATTCCAGTTCAAACAGTTGGCGTAATGCTGCTTATGTAAGAGGACCGGAAGGGCCGGCAGGAATTCAGGGGATACCCGGAGCAGCCGGTGCCGAGGGAGCAGCCGGTCCGGCAGGAGCTGGAGGTGCACAAGGACCTGCCGGAGAGACAGGGATTACCGGTCCGGCTGGTCCGGATACCACTACTTTAGTAATTGAAGCATCTGCTTCAAATTACATTCTGGAATTCGAATCAGGAAATGAAACGATTCGAACACCGGACCTTCATCTGAGAAATACCACTTATATTGCTGATTTGAGTTCAACCGGCAAACAAATAGAAATTCGGGTTTTAAATGTAATATACCGGGTCAGATACCTTTCAGCTTCCGGCCTCAGGGCCTCGGTGCTTGCAGCTGATACTTCAGTTCCGGTTCTGACAGATATTAAACGTTCAACTCAATATGACAGCGCGCGGGAAGGTGATCAATGGGATAACAGGACGTTGACTACAGAATTAGTCGTGGATAGCCTGATTTATTTCAGTTCAAATGAAATCCATAAAGTGCGGATACGGCAACAGGATCCGGTGACCTTGTTATGGTCATTATGCGACATAAACATGTATTCTTCATTAAAAGGGAAAAGGACATCATTTTGGATTGAATGGATAGAAAATAATGTTAGTTTTGATTAGATAAACCATATGCAGACAGGGGGCCAAGCGATATTATGGCACCCTGCCTGTCTTTTTTTAGGAAGTTTCCCGGCTGTCAGTTTAACATAAGTATCAGCACTTGCTAAAATGGCGTTGTATTAGTACAATAAATACAGCAAATAATCAGAAGGAAAGAGGGTACCGGTATGGATGATATCTTAACAAAAATACAAAAAGACTACCTGAGTTTTTCGAAACAGGAGAAGAGAATCGCAGATTATATATTGCGTTTCAGCCATCAGCTTCAGAATATGAACATCGGGGAACTGGCTGAAAAAACAGGCACTTCCAATTCTTCAATCACCCGTTTTGTAAAGAAGATCGGATGTAAAAACTATGCCGATATGAAGTTCAATATTAATGCCCATTCGACACCGGTAGAGTATAAAAAATCAAACGGAATTGCAGATGAGGTATATGTATTCTATCAGAATGTAATCAAAAACACCCAGTATCTGATCGATATGGAGAAGATCGAAACATTCAAAAATATGGTAATGGAAGCGAACTCAATCACTCTGATCGGTGCCAGCAGTTCCGGTAAAACGGCCGAGATTTTTGGTATCCGGCTGATGCGGATGGGGCTGGTTGTAAAGGTATATACAGATCCGCTGTGGATGCTGATGCAGGCCAGTGTTACCAGACCGGGGGACCTGTTTTTTGCAATATCCAATTCCGGGGCCACGGGCTGTATCATAGAGACTCTGGAACAGGTAAGGCAGAAGGGCGGCACCATCGTTTCGCTCACCAGTTTTTCAGAGAATCCGGTAGCCGGATTAAGTGATCTGGTTTTCTATGTATATAATACACGATTTGTTCATAATGAGAAATTTGCCAATTCGCAGTTTTCTAATATGTACTTAATCGATGTGATTACGACCTATCTGCTGGAAGACGAGCAGTTCCGCAATTCTCTGGCGACTACGAGAGCTGTAATTAATGATCTTTGATGCTGCTCGTTTGTCTATTAGTGATAGAAAATACTTTTTTAAAAAAATAATTTAGTAATATTTGTCTGATCAGAAAATCATTTTCGTTTTTATGTATATATAAATCGTACATTCTGACTTGTATTGAAATAAATACACTTGAGATAATCATTTTTGTGAAAATTATTACCGAAAATAATTATTGAAATAATAATTACCATCATATATAATGAGCCTACAAGGTAATAAAAAAGTGTATAAAACAAGATACAGGAAAGGAGATTACGTGAAAGTTTATGAACAGCCATATACAATTCCAGGTGTTACGATAAGGAGGGAAGATGATCTCTTATTCATTACCCTGGAAGATGCCGGACATTCAGATTACCAGCTGCTGACAGGAAACCGGCCAGAGACCGAAGTGATCAGTCAGCCGGCAGGCAGCAGTACGGACGGGAGCTTCCGGGTGAATATGCCGGTGGCACAGGGGCCTTATTATTTTGTGATAAAGGGTGACGGGTTTCGGACCAACATTTTCTCGGAACGGGTGATCCAGCTGGAACAGGCGATCAACATTCGTGACATGGGCGGATACAAAACGGATGATGGCCGGTTAGTAAAATGGGGCCTGCTGTATAGAGGTGATCAGCTGTCTAAACTGGAACCGGAAGATATACGTTTGCTGGAGCAGATCGGGCTGACAACAATTGTTGATTACCGTTCGGCGCACGAATGTGCACTCAATCCCAATAAAGTGGTTGCAAGTGTCAGGCAGATGTTCTTTTGTGATCCTAAGTCCAGCTTTTCAGAAGCGGCCGCCAATGCCATTGATCTGCACAGTGAAAATGTGAAACTGGTAACATCTTTAGAAAACGGAGAGGTTGAAAGCAAATATGTCAATGGCAGCGGTAAAAAGGTGATTCTCAGCTACCGCGAGCTGGTAACATCAGAAGCAGCCAGGGATGCCTATGGACGTTTCCTGAAAGCCTGTGCAAATCCGGCGAATGCACCGCTTTTGCATCACTGCCGGGGCGGAAAGGACCGGACCGGTTTCGGGTCTATGCTGCTGTTGCTGCTGTTGGGAGTGAAACGGGAAGATATTATTCAGGATTATATTATTACAGGTATTATCAGGACTGCCAGGAACCAGCTGAAATATGAGCAGTACCGGGAATTGACTTCCAATCAGGATTTCCTTGATTATCTGATGTCAATGATTGAGACGAGACGGGAATACATAGAAGCCAGTATGGATCGGATTGCCGAGTTATACGATTCGGTTGATGAATATATGATCCGCCATTTTAACATGACGGAAGAAGAAATTACCACAATGAGAAACTTTTATTTAGAGGAGGGGGTACCAAATGAGTAAAGTAGCTCTTATTGTTGCCAGTCATGGGCAGTTAGCAGAATATGCCCTGGACAGCGCAGAAATGGTCGTCGGGAAACAGGAAAACTGCGGCGTGATGACAGTCAGTATGGATCTGACTCTGGAGGATGCAATCCAGCGTATGGATGGGATCTTTAACGGACTGGACCGCAGTGCCGGAACGGTGATTCTGGTTGATATTCTGGGTGGAACACCGTCAAATGTCAGCGGCAGACTGGCTCTGATGCATGATAATGTCCTTGTCCTCAGCGGACTTAATCTGCCGATGCTGATTGATCTGCTGATGAATCGGGAACGCAGCCTTGATGAAATTGCAGCTTCGCTGGAAGAATCCTATCATAATGGTTTTTCTAACGTGACCAGATTGTTTGCAGAAAGGAAAGATGAAGATGAGTGTGAAATTTTGTAGAATAGATGACAGATTGATTCATGGCCAGGTAGTTACCACTTGGGTAAATGTGCATAAGATTGAACAGGTTATTATCCTGAATGCAACCGTTGAACAGGACAAAATTCAGTCTAATGTTTTAAAGATGAGTGCACCTGCCAACATTAAATTACATATTTTTTCACCGGAAAAATTCCTTCAGGTGATCCAGAAAAATCCGATTACCAGAAATACCATGCTGCTGTTTTCCTCGCCTTTTGATGTAGAGAAACTGATTGATGCCGGGTATGAAATTGATAAGCTCAATGTCGGCGGCATGCGCGGAAATCCTCAGCGCAGCCAGATCACCAGAGCAGTGTTTGTGACACCTGAGGAGCGGGAGGTATTCAATAAACTGATAAATAAAGGTATTGATGTGGAAATTCAGATGGTACCCAGTGAAACAGCAGTGAAGATGAAAGAGGTGATCTAGATATGACAACGTTAATCATCACAATTGTATCATTCTTTATCGGTATCGATGATGTCAGTACTAAATTATTCCGCCGGCCATTATTGATTGCTCCGATTATCGGATTTATTCTTGGTGATCTTCAGGCTGGTCTGGCGATCGGTGCAACCCTTGAGATTATGTGGATGGGAATTGGCAACGTAGGTGCTTATATGGCTCCTGATATTATTACCGGAACCCTGATCAGTACGTCGCTGGCTATTGTCAGCCGTGGTGATGCCAGTATTGAAGCAACTGTTGCTACAGCAGTAACGCTGGCAGTTCCTACTGCACTTTTAGCCCAGCAGCTGCTGGTTCTGATCGAGACTGTCAACTGTTCTCTGAATGCATGGGCCGTACGTCTGGCTGAGAATGCCGATGTCAAAGGTACATTCTGGCTGATCTATCCGCCGGCAATCCTGACCGGTCTGGCCCGTGCCGTGCCAACTGCAGTTGCCCTGCAATTCGGTGCCGGTGCTATTCAGCAGTTGGTTGATGCATTGCCAAAAATTGTAATTAATGGTCTTTCTGTATCTGGTAAGATCATTCCGGCAGTTGGCATTGCACTTCTGATGATGGCGATGATAAAGAAAGTTGAATTTTGGTTATTCCTGGTATTGGGGTTTGTGCTGGCTTCCTATCTGGGCCTGGCGATCCTGCCGATCACATTGATAGCTCTGGTTATTGCATATCTTTATGATCTGGCTGCCAGCAGAGCTGTTTCGAACAATGAAGTTGTGCAGAATAATGATGAGGAGGTGTATGATTTATAATGGGACAGAAATTAACGAAAAAAGATCTGTGGACAATGTTTATGCGTTGTAATACCATGAGAATTACTCTGAACTATGAAACTCTGCAGGGGGTAGGCTTCATGAGGGCGATTGCTCCAGCCCTTGAAAAAATATATCCGGATAAACAGGATTTATCCGAGGCAATGAAACGCCATACGGTATTTTATAACTCACACGTAAACGGTGATGCGGCTATCTTAGGATTGGCTGCTGCAATGGAAGAGTCAACCGGGCCGGATGAAAAAGACGGAATCAATCCGCTTAAAACCGGTCTGATGGGACCACTGGCAGGTCTGGGTGACAGTCTTGTAAAATTCACCTGGGTACCGATTATCGGCAGCATCGGCGCATCCTTCGCATTAAGCGGCAGTGTATTTGGCCCGATTCTGATGTTTGTTCTGTATAATATTGTTAATATGCTGGGACGGTATTTTGCGGTTGTTTATGGTTATGAAAAAGGAATTGAATTCCTGAATAAAAATAGTCAGAGCAACATTATCCAGAGGATTTCAACGATGGCCAATGTCGTCGGTCTGATGGTAATCGGAGCTATGATTGTAACAGTAGTAAAGGTGAAGACGCCGCTGGAAGTAGCAGTTAATTCAAACGTGACGGGTGAAATCGGCGGAAACGTCATCATGGTACAGGAGATGCTGGATAAGATTATGCCGTCATTTTTAAGCCTGATGGTGACTGTAGCAGTATATCATCTGCTTAAAAAAACAAATGGAAAACATGCTGCAGCAATTATTATTGGTATCATGGTGATTACCGTGATCTTTAAATTCTTCGGAATATTGTAAACGTACATAACAGCAACTAAAAGACAGGGAGATTGTGCAGGACGCAGCTCTCTGTTTTAGTACCTTGATTTCCAGGCGCCGCTGTTATATACTGGAAAAAAATACGATGGAGGAACAAAGAGTATGGAAAAAAATCACTTATACATCCTGTGGACAAATGCAGATTATCATACATCTCAGTACATGGTCATGATGTATGCAACGAACTCAAAGCTCCGCGACTGGTGGGATGAAGTAACAGTTATCATCTGGGGCGCAACAGCAAAACTGGTGGCGGAAGATGAAAATATCCAGACAAACATCCAGGTGGCGAAGCAGGCAGGCGTTCATTTTTCGGCCTGCATTGCCTGTGCAAGACAGCTGGGGGTGACGGAGAAGCTTGAGGAACTTCAGATTGAGATGATGGCATGGGGAGAACCATTGACGGAGATTTTAAAAAGTAATGAAAAATTAATAACGATTTAATCTTAAACAGATCAGTAAGGAATTGCCTGCTGATCTGTTTTTTTGAAATAATATAGAAAAAAACATGGAAACCGATTGCTTTATTTTGCATTTTGTGTTGTGGTATTTGAATAAAAATAATAGTGAAAAATAGTTAATACTTCCAATTGACGCGCTGTATAATATCTGTTATTCTAAAAGTAGTTAATGCAACCGGTTGCAAAAAAAGTTGAGTTAATCTTTGGCGCAGCAGTCTTGTTAAAAATAATCACAGATACAGGATTAAATCAGGAGGGAATATGAAATGAGAGTATCTTACGAAGAAATGGTAAAAGAGTTCAAACGGGTATTGATGAAGTATGGTTTTAGCGAAAAAAATGCAGCCGATGCAGCTGAAATATTTGCCCGGAATTCTATGGCCGGAGTGTTTTCCCATGGCCTGAATCGTTTCCCCAGAGTCGTTGAATATTTAAAAAAGGGTGAGATTGATCCGCAGATGGCAGCGGAGTGTGAGATGAGTATGGGAGCGTTCGAACGCTGGAATGGGCACCGTGGTTTCGGACCGCTCAATGCCAAGATCGCGATGGACAGAGCAGTTGCTTTGGCAAAGGAATATGGCATCGGTATCGTGGCACTGGGAAATAACAATCACTGGATGCGCGGCGGAAGTTATGGCTGGATGGCGGCGGATCAGGGCTGTATCGGCATCTGTTGGTCCAACACCTGCCCGAACATGCCGGCCTGGGGCGGAACTGACAGAAAGATCGGCAACAATCCCATTATCTTTGCAGTTCCCCGGAGTAACGGAGATCATGTGGTGATTGACTGTGCAGTTTCCCAATTCTCCTATGGCAAGCTGGAAGACTGCCGGCTGAAAGGGGTTCAGCTGCCGGTACCGGGCGGTTATGATACAGAGGGAAATCTGACAACAGATCCTGGTGAAATCGAAAAAACCTGGCGGGTTCTCCCTATGGGATATTGGAAAGGAAGCGGTATCTCAATTGCCCTTGACCTGATTGCAACGGTTCTTTCAAATGGTAATTCAGTACATACAATCGGTACCTTTGGTGATGAGGTTGGCCTGACCCAGGTGATGATTGCTATCGACCCGACAAAGGCTAACAGCATAGATCTGACCGATCAGATCGTATCGGATATTGTAGCAGATGTAAAAACATCAGTTCCCGAGCGGGAGGGTCAGGAAGTATATTACCCGGGGGAATTGGAACTCAATAACATGAAAGAATACCGCGAAAACGGGATTCCTGTTGTCGAAGAAAAATGGAATGAGGTTCTGGCAATGTAATTTGCTTTTAAATAAATATTAAAAGAGAGGATGACATAAAATGAAAGCTATAAAATATGAAGCCCCCCAGATGGTTGAATGTGTCGAGATTCCGATGCCTGAGCGCAAACCGGACGAAGCGCTGATAAAAGTAAAGGCGGCCGGTATCTGCGGCAGTGATATCGGTGCTTTCAGAGGGACCAACCCACTGGTTTCATACCCCAGAATTATCGGACATGAAATTGCCGGTGAGATCATGGAAATATCACCGGGCAATAAACGTGGTTTAAAGGCCGGCGACAAAGTGATTATTGACCCGTACCTCTACTGCGGCAAATGTTATCCATGTTCAATCGGGCGTACAAACTGCTGTACTGATTTAAAAGTGCTGGGAGTTCATGTGGAAGGCGGAATGGGCGAGTACTTCACGCATCCGGATAACATGCTGTGGAAGCTGCCGGATGATATGCCCTGGGAACTGGCACCGATTGCAGAACCACTGACCATCGCGCTGCACGGTATCCACAGAGGCAAACTGCGTGCCGGAGAATATGTGGCGATCATTGGTGCCGGACCGATCGGATTGCTTGCCGCAATGGCGGCAATTGCCTATGATGCAAAACCGATTTTGATTGATCTGGTTGAAGAACGTTTGCAGATGGCCAGGAACCTTGGCGTTAAGTATACAATCAATTCAGAAGCAGAAAATGCAGCAGAAAAAGTCAGTGAGTTTACAGGCGGGACGATGGCACAGCTGGTGATGGAATGTTCCGGGGCAAATGCCGCAATCCTGTTATCACTTGACCTTGTTTCAAATGCCGGACGGATCACCCTGACCGGCTGGCCGAAACACGAAACACCGATTCCGACAGCTGTGATCACCAAAAAAGAAATTGATATCAGTGGTGCACGGACGAGTGCAAATGAATTTGAAGAGGCGATTGAGTTAATCAGTACCGGAAAGGTGGATGCAAAAAGTATTCTGACCGCAACCGTTACATTAGAAGAAACTCCGGATATGATTCGCGCTATCGAGAGTAAACCGGGGAATTATATGAAAGTTAATGTGATTCTGTAGCGTCTATTGATTTTGTTATGGCTTGGTGATAAAATAACGGCAAAAGGAATACAGGCAGGAGAAGCTATGACAATTTACGATATTGCAAAGGCCGCCGGGGTTTCAGCCAGTACCGTGTCCCGGGTCATCAACAATAAAAAGGGGATTAACGAGAATACCCGCAAAAAGGTACAGCAGATCCTGCTGGAGAATAATTTTACATTGAATGAAGCAGCCCGGGGGCTGTCCATCCAATCGACCAAAACAATCGGTATTCTGCTGGAAGATATCCGGGTATCCCACCATA
The DNA here is from genome assembly GCA_032073745.1 of Lachnospiraceae bacterium. Classification (GTDB taxonomy): domain Bacteria; phylum Bacillota; class Clostridia; order Lachnospirales; family Lachnospiraceae; genus Brotaphodocola. The sequence continues at coordinate 181,646 of DAMAMW010000005.1, forward strand.
CGGAGTCTGTCTATCTGATCGAGCAGGAGATGACGAACCTGGGATTTACCTGCATCACCTTCAGTACCGGACGAAGTGTGGAGCACAAGGTTCGCTGTATAAAGATACTGGAACAGCGCAGGGTTGACGGTGTCATTTTGATGGGCTCGATGTTTGCCACAAAAGAGGTGGAAAACAGCATCAAAAGCTGCCTCGCCAAAGTGCCGGTTGTTATCTCTAACGGATATATTGATCTGCCGAATGTATATGGTGTCCTGGTTGATGAAGAACAGGGCGTGCAGCAATGCGTGGAATATCTTGTCAGAAAGAACTGCAAAAAGATTGCTTATGTCAAAAATGATACAACACCATCTGAGAATAACAAACTGAACGGTTTTTTCTCCGGAATGGAGAAGTATGGTGAAGTAAAGGCGAATGCGCTCATATATGATGCCTCTTCACCCGATTCAGATCCCGTTTATACGGTAGAACGGGGACGTCTGATTACCGAACAGATGATGAGAGAACATCCTGATCTAGACGGTATTATTTATTCAGTTGATCTGTTGGCGATCGGCGGTTTGAAAAAGCTAAGTGAAATGAGTGTTGATGTGCCGGGACAGGTATCGGTTGTGGGAATTGATAATACGCTTTATGGCAAAATATCTACGCCGACGTTAACTACCCTGAATAATAAGCTGGTGGAAACCAGCAGAAATGCGGCCAGGATACTTTTGGATGCGTTGGAAGAACGTGAAGTATCACATAAGATTATGCTGTTTACGGATATTATTGAGCGTGAGAGTACTTAATATTTCATCGCATCATTGCTTTTAACCACTGAATATACTTATTAAGGCTTCAGAGGCAATGTGATCACAGTAATTTTGTGATTGTATGCTGACGGAGCCTTTTTTGGATTTCAACAGAGGTTTTTAGTCTGGATTTTGTGGTTACAAATATCGAAATCATATCAATAATATCGCAAGTGTGATACTATATATACTATCATAACAGGGTCATAATCAATAAGGAGGAGAATATATGGCAAGATATAAATGCGGGATATGCGGTTACATTTATGACGAAACAAGCGAGGGGATGTCACTTTCAGAAGCAGACGGATGTCCGGCCTGTCTTCAGCCGACGGATAACTTTATGTCGCTGGAAGAAGAACAGACATTATCAGACGATCATAAAAAGATTGCGGATACAGCAGAACAAAAGGATTCTCTGGATTACCCGTCAGACTATGCCAGAAAAGATGAGAACATCCGGTTCATGAAGGAGATTCATCAGATGGCAGTCAGCGGAACATCTATTATTGAAGCGATGGGAACGAGAATGCTGATGCCGTCCTGGGATGACATTCTGATTCTTGGTGCTCAGCTGAATCCGCCGCCGCTGATGGAGCATGATGAAGTCGACACGACTACTATCATCGGCAAGCATGCAGCCAAACCGATGATTCTGCAAAATCCGGTATACATATCACATATGTCATTTGGTGCGTTGTCTAAAGAAACGAAGGTAGCACTGGCAAAAGGAAGCGCTATGGCAGGGTCAGCCATGTGCAGCGGTGAAGGCGGTATCCTGCCGGAGGAGATGGCAGGTGCAGACAAATATATCTTCGAGTATGTGCCAAACAAGTACAGTGTAACAGATGAAAATCTGCGCAATGCCGATGCCATTGAAATCAAGATCGGTCAGGGAACGAAGCCGGGCATGGGCGGGCACCTTCCGGCTGAAAAAGTAACTCCCGAAATCAGTGAGATCCGCAATAAACCGATGGGACATGATATTATCAGTCCCTCGAAATTCGAAGATGTTAACAGTAAAGAGGATTTGAAAGAACTGGTAACCCACTTAAGGACTATTTCCGAAGGCCGCCCGATCGGAATCAAGATTGCTGCCGGACGGATTGAAAAGGATCTGGAATATTGTGTATTTGCCGAACCCGATTTCATCACCATCGACGGCAGAGGCGGCGCTACCGGTGCCAGTCCGAAGCTGGTCCGGGATGCCACCAGTGTTCCGACTATTTATGCCTTGTACCGGGCGAAGAAGTATCTGACGGAAGTCGGCGTCGATATTCAGCTTGTAATTACCGGCGGACTGCGAGTTTCTTCTGATTTTGCAAAAGCAATTGCAATGGGAGCCGATGCGGTGGCGGTGGCTTCCGGTGCATTGATAGCGGCTGCCTGTCAGCAGTACCGGATTTGCGGCAGCGGGAAATGTCCGGTTGGTGTCGCGACTCAGGATCCGCAGCTGCGCGCCCGCCTGCAGGAAGAAAAAGCAGCTCTGCGTGTAGCCAATTACCTGAATGTATCACTTGAGGAGCTGAAAACATTTGCCCGGATTACGGGCCATGATAAGCTTCATGATATGAATGTGGATGATCTGTGTACTGTCAGCAGAGAGCTATCAGAATATACCGACATCAGCCACGTATGATGAACATGGTTTTACTTTTTACCTTGTGGAAGCCAACATAGTTGCTGGGAGAATGTGAGGCGTTTGATTGGGTGGGAAGCGGTGACATTGAACGAGGTGCGGTGGTTCTTAGGTTACAGCAAGTGATTTTCAGCGGAGGAATCATGCTCTCCAAAGTGTGATTCCAGGGGCCCGGCGCGTCAAAGTCATGGGGAGTTTGGCGCAACTGGCCCCGGTGCCGCTGAAAATCGCTTGCTGTAACCTTAGAACTACCTCACTGAGAGAACGGAACCGATTCCCACCCAATCAAACGCCTCACATTCTCCTCACTACTATGAGCGACAGCCTCTTTTATATAGTTGCAATATTTTTCATGGATATCGGGATAGCTTATAAAGAATTCATTCAGCAGATTTAATCTTGCTACTGTCTGCGAAGTCATGGAATGTTCGACCATTTCTATTTCCGTCAGAGGATCTTCATTTCCAAGCAGTGTAAGGAAGGTTTCTATAATCATATGCCGTTTCATCAGATACTCCGCTGTCAAACGGCCCTTATCGGTCAGAATCAGCCGGTTTGTTTCGGTGGCTGATATCAACTGGTGGGAAACAAGCCGCTGATTCATCTTTGTTACGGAAGATGGCTTGACCTGCAGTTCTCTGGCCAGATCAGATACCCGGACTTCACCGTTCGGAGAACCGATTCTTAACATCATTTCAAGATAATCCTCCATCGCCGGGGTTAATTTATTCTCCGGACGATTTTTTAGTTCATACCCTCTGATGGTACGGAATTCTTTATTTTCTGCCATGACTTTCACCTCTGTAACCATTATATTCGTAACACAAGTCGTTTTAGACGCATACAATTTTAAAGAAAAGGTTTCCCGCGTCTAACGATAGGAGAGATTGATATGTTTGAAAAAATATTGCCGGTTATATTTCTTGCAATAATGGGGCTGGCGCTTGTTACGGCAGTGATTATATCGGGCTGCAGCAGGACAGCTGAGGTACCGGCTGCCGATGACAGCAGGATTCACATTGTAACAACAACCACAATGCTGGCTGATCTGGCAGAGAATATCGGAAAAGACAGGGTCAGTGTCCAGGGATTAATGGGACCGGGAGTAGACCCGCATTTATACCAGGCAAGTGCCGGTGATGTTGGTAAAATGCAGCAGGCAGATGTGATTATCTATAATGGCCTGCATCTGGAAGGAAAAATGGGCGATGTGCTGGAATCACTGCGGAGCCAGGGAAAGACGGTAATCTGCATCGAAGATGGCATTGAGAATGATCAGCTGCTGGGAACCGAAGAGGATGAGAACATTTTCGACCCGCATATATGGTTTGATGTATCCATCTGGAAATCTGCGGCTGCATATACAGCATCTGAACTGGGCAAAGCAGATCCGGACCACGCTGGCAGTTATCTTGAAAATAAAGAACAGTATATAACGGAATTGAATGAACTGGATCAGTATATTCGTTCCAGAATTGAGGAATTGCCAGAAGACCAGCGGGTTCTGATCACAGCACATGATGCTTTTCGATATTTTGGCCGCCGGTACGGATTTGAAGTCATGGGGCTTCAGGGGCTTAGTACGGATGCTGAAGCCGGTACTGCCGATGTCAGGAACCTGGCGCAGTTTATCGTTGATCACCAGATCAAAGCCATCTTTGTAGAATCGTCGGTTCCGCCAAAGACGATTGAATCACTTCAGGATGCGGTCCGGGCAAAAGGATTTGAGGCAGAGATCGGCGGTGAACTGTATTCGGATTCCCTTGGCGGTGCCGAGGCAGGAGCAGATACGTATATAGCGACATTCAGGGCTAATATTGACACAATTACAGATGCATTGAAATAGGGAGGTTTTCCAGATGGACAGTAGCAGATTTGCAGTTGAAGTAGCAGATTTAACGGTTGCATATGATACAAAGCCGGTTTTGTGGGATATTGATTTGAAAATTCCGGAAGGAAAGCTGGTGGCGGTTCTGGGACCAAACGGAGCCGGAAAAACAACATTGATTAAGGCAATGCTGGGTCTATTAAAACCGGTATCCGGCCGGGTGGTATTTACCGATCAAAATGGCAATAAGGCGGCGAAAGCCGGCCATAATATCGGTTATGTACCGCAGAGTGAAAGTGTAGACTGGGATTTTCCGGCTACCGCTGCGGACGTGGTGATGATGGGCCGGTACGGCCACCTGGGATGGTTTAAGCGGCCGGGGAAAAAGGAACGTGAGATGGCGCTTGCTATGCTTGAAAAAGTCGGTATGCTGCCCTTTGCCAACCGCCAGATCAGCCAGTTGTCCGGCGGTCAGCAGCAGCGGATATTCCTGGCCCGGGCACTGGTGCAGGAGGCGGATATTTACTTTATGGATGAACCGTTTAAAGGTGTTGATGCCCAGACCGAAAAATCCATTGTAAATCTTTTAAAGGATCTGAAACAAGAAGGGAAAACAGTGATCGTTGTTCACCATGATCTGAATACGGTGACGGATTATTTTGACTGGGTGACGCTGATCAATACCCGGATTGTAGCAGCCGGACCTACCGGGGAGACATTTCATGAGAAAAACCTTGAGAAAACCTACCGGAATACGAAAAACATGTTAATGAGGGCGGTGTAGGAGATGTCTGAACTCAGAATGATACTGACAGATTACACCTTTCAGACTGTCGCCCTGGGAGCCTTTCTTTTAGGCGGAATCAGCGGTGTATTAGGAAGTTTTGCCGTATTGAAAAAACAGAGTCTGTTAGGGGACGGTGTATCCCACGCGGCATTGCCCGGTGTAGTAATTGCGTTTCTGGTGTCAGGCAGCAAAAATACAGAAGTTCTTCTGATCGGGGCATTGCTGGCCGGATTGATTGCGGCGGGAATGATTGAGATCATTCACAGAAATACGCGGGTTAAATTTGACGGTGCTCTGGCATTGGTTATGTCGGTTTTCTTTGGTCTTGGTATGGTTCTGCTGACCTATGCCCAGAAACAGCCAAATGCCAATCAGGCCGGGCTGAAGCGGTTCATCTACGGGCAGGCATCAACAATGCTTTTGCGGGATGTACATTTTATGGCAGCAGCAGGAGTTGTGTTAATCACGCTTGTATTGTTATTCTGGAAAGAACTGAAACTTTATATCTTTGACCCTTCGTTTGCTTTGATCCAGGGATTTGGCAGCAAAAGAATGAATCTGTTATTATCATTGCTGCTGGTTGTTGGAATTGTGATCGGGCTGCAGACGGTAGGTGTCGTGCTGATGAGTGCGATGCTGATTACACCTGCTGTAGCAGCAAGACAGTGGACGAACCGGCTTGGGGTAATGACGGCACTTTCTGCGCTTTTTGGCGGATTTTCCGGAGTGGCCGGAACTGTGGTCAGTGCCGCTGTTCCTCAGATGCCAACCGGTCCGGTTATTGTCGTTGTGATCAGTCTGATCGCGGCATTCAGCCTGCTTTTTGCTCCGGGCAGAGGTATCATGTACAAAATAATGATGAACAAAGGAGGTCGTTATCATGCCGGCAGGTCTTGAAATCCAGTTAATCGCAGTCCTGATATCCATTTCTTGTGCATTGCCCGGAGTCTTTCTGGTACTGCGCAGGATGTCACTGATGTCAGATTCGATTACTCATACTATTTTGCTTGGGATTGTAATTGCTTTTTTTATTACACATGACTTGTCCTCACCACTGCTGATATTGGGGGCGGCCCTGATGGGAGTTCTGACTGTATGGTTTACAGAAATGATCCAGAAGACAAAGCTGGTATCTGAAGATTCGGCAATCGGTCTTGTCTTTCCGCTGCTGTTTTCCATCGCCATTATTCTGATAACCCGGCATGCCGGTTCCGTACATCTTGATACAGATTCCGTATTGCTTGGTGAACTGGCATTTGCACCGTTTAGCAGGTGTGTGGTCGGTGGAGTTGATATCGGGGCCCGTGGGATCTATGTTGCCGGCACTTTATTGCTAATCAATGCTGCAGCGGTTACGATATTTTTTAAGGAACTGAGGATTGTAACGTTTGATACGATTCTGGCATCCGTGTTGGGATTTTCTCCCACACTGATTCACTATGGCCTGATGTCACTGGTCTCACTGACGGCGGTTGGTTCTTTTGAGGCGGTTGGATCGGTACTGGTGGTGGCATTTATGATCGGCCCTCCAGTGACGGCTTATCTGCTGACCGATGATTTAAAATGGATGCTTATTTTAAGCAGTGTAATCGGCGCGGGAAGTGCGGTCTGTGGTTATCATCTGGCGGTATGGTTTGATATCTCGATTGCCGGAATGATAGCAGTGGTTATCGGAATTATTTTTCTGGTTGTGTTTATTGCGGCTCCAAAACGCGGGCTTATGACAGTGTCGCTGAAAAGGTACCGGCAGAAAAAAGAATTTGCCGGATATGTATTTTTGATGCAGATCTATCACCACGCCGGTACAAAAACAGAGTATGACGAAACCGGAATCACATCCCTCGGCCGGCATCTGCACTGGACCGAAAAAAAGACAATGAAAGCTGCTGCTGTATTAGAAAAAAAGGGATATATTTACCGCAGCGATGATCGTTATCAATTAACAGAAAGCGGCAATGAGAAGTGTGTCAGAGTCATGAGTACGTTGTGGCAGTAACAATCAAATATAAAGTTTTATTTTGCCGAGTATCGGTTACATCCTTCGAAAACGATGGATTTTGCATCTGCAATTGTATATAATGATTCAGTTGTAACAAGTTAAAATAGCAGAGGTGTAAAATTATGAAGTTTCGGATGGATGAACTGGTGCAGGCGATAGCAGAAGCACTTGATGAAATAGAAGCACAGATATTAGGCGCAAGTACCAATCATGGCAAAAGGATTGCGGTATTATGTACAGCTATGGGGCGGCATCTGGGAATGAATGAGGATGAACTTACCACGCTGGCGACCTGTGCCTTGTTTCATGACAATGCATTGACAGAATACCTTTTGGAAGAATACGACCTGGGGCGTGATGAAGGGAATCATTCAAAACTGCCGGGCCAGCATTGTATTTATGGACAGCGCAATGTAGATGAGTTACCAATGCCGTCCGATTCGGATGGACTGGTACTCTATCACCACGAATGGGCCAATGGCAACGGGCCGTTTGGCAAAAAGGAAGGAGAATTCCCGCTGGGAGCAGAATTGATATCAATTGCTGATTCACTGGATGTAAAGTATCATTTGCAGCGGGTGTCCACAAGCCAGCTGACGGGTTTAAGACAGGAGATTACTGAGAATATTCATATTCATTATACGGAGCGGGCAGCAGAAGCACTTTTGGCGGTACTTGATGAGTCTATGCTGCTGTCACTTCGTGATGAAGCAATCCGCGAGACAGCTGTGCATCTGATTCCGGCCTGGGAGATTGAAGCCGAAGATGATACACTGGTTAAACTGGCTGATTTTGCCGCCCATATTATTGATTATAAATCTCATTTTACGAGAAATCATACCGTCTGGATTGCCAGCCGCAGCCTGGCGATGTCGTCATATTACGGGTTTTCCAGGGAAAAACAGGTAAAGATATATCTGGCTTGTGCCCTGCATGATATCGGTAAACTATACATTCCCAGTAATATATTAGAAAAACCGGGAGAGCTGACGGATTCTGAATTTGTTCAGATTACAGATCATATCCGCTATACATATAAACTGTTAAAGGATATCAAAGGATTTGAGCAGATCTGCACCTGGGCCAGCAATCATCACGAGAAGCTGGACGGCAGCGGCTATCCGTTTGGCCGCAGTGGTGATGAACTGGATTTTGTGTCCCGGCTGCTGGTCTGCCTTGATATCTATCAGGCAGTATCAGAGGAACGCCCTTATCATCCGGGCCGCAGCCATCAGGATACGATGTCAATTCTCTATAGCATGGCTGAGGCCGGCAAAGTTGACCTTCAGATCACAAAGGATCTGGATGTGGTAATGCGGGACTGGCCGGTTCCGACTTTCGAAACTCCTTAGGGGAACAGTTCATTTCCGCGCGGAACATCTTGGAGAAGTAGCAGGGATTTGAAAAACCGACCTTCAGGGAAATATCAGTAATGTTGTCGGAAGAATGTCTTAATAAGATAAGGCTTTTCTCAATCCGGTAGCGGATCAGATAATCAAAAACGGACTCCTTCATCTGTTTTTTAAAGAAACGGCAGCATTCACCGGGACAGATATTAATCTGGGCGGCAATATCTGCAAGCTTGATTTTTTCCGAATAATGATCATGCAGATAGGAAAGCAGTACGAGCAGACGTTCCCGGTCCCGACTGGCGGAAGAATTTGAATCGCCATCGGAAACCACATGCTCGAACAGTAAAAGCCAGATTTGGGCCAGCAATATCTGAACCTGGAATTCGTATGTATCGGACTGGTTCTGATTCAAAGTCCAGATTTCATTCATATGCTGCAGGATCTGCCGGTGCCATGGCGTGGACGGTTGGAATTTGATGGAACCCAGATCACCGCTTCCGGTCAGAGGGCTGACATACTTCGTCTGTAGGGTGCTGGATTCAAAACCGTATATAATACGGGGATCAAAGGTAACTGAAATATAGACGCAATCAATACTGTATTTACGTTTGCCGGTGTGGGGCATATTGCTGTTGCAAAAAAGCCCCTCACCGGCTTTTAAATGATGGGTCATATCATTGACCTGATAGCTGATATCTCCATCCAGAACGAGAGTCAGCTCTACTTCCGGATGCCAGTGCCAGAAAAATGACCCGCGTTCGTAATTGGACAGGACCTCATAACTGACCATGACGGGATAGGAAAACGTACCATGGTCTTTAATTTCGCGGTTATCATCAGTGATTTTCAGCTGCATAAAATTCCACCTTCCAAAAAAATCAAAATAATTATAGTTTTAATCATAATATTAGTAGAATACACCTCTTAATCTCATTATACTGAAAGTGTAGCATTTGTCAAAGAAAAGTGAGGGTGGAAATGACTTTTTATGAAAATGTAAGAGATTTGATCAGGTATGGCCATGAAAACGGGCTGCTTCCCAGAGAAGAACATGTATATGCCATCAATCAGCTGCTTGAATTGTTTCAGGAAGATGAATACACAGAACCGGAATCGCCGGTAAGTGAGGTGTCTTTGGAATCCATATTGCAGGAACTGCTTGATTATGCGGCACAGAAAGGACTGTTAAAGGAAGACAGCATCGGTTACCGCGATCTGTTTGATGCCCGTATCATGAACTGTCTGGTACCAAGGCCGGCAGAGGTGATCCGGACATTCCGGGCCAAATATCAGGAAAGTCCTCAGGCGGCAACCGAATATTATTATAAGTTCAGCCAGGATACCGACTATATCCGGCGTTACCGGATTGCCCGGGATATCCGCTGGAAGGTAGAAAGCCGGTATGGGGACATTGACATCTCCATTAATCTGGCAAAACCGGAAAAGGATCCGAAAGCAATCGCTGCTGCACTCACCAGCAAAACAAGCGGTTACCCGAAATGTCAGTTGTGTATGGAGAGCGAAGGATATGCCGGACGACCGGACTATCCGGCCAGACAGAACCATCGTATTATTCCAATCACAATCAATGGAACGGAGTGGGGATTCCAGTATTCCCCCTACGTATATTATAATGAGCACTGTATTGTTCTGAACGGGCAGCATATTCCAATGAAGATTGAACGGGATACCTTCGTAAAACTCTTTGATTTTATCCGCCTGTTTCCCCATTATTTTCTGGGTTCCAATACCGATCTGCCGATTGTAGGCGGATCCATTCTGTCTCACGATCACTATCAGGGCGGGAATTATTCGTTTGCGATGGCAAAGGCCCCGATTGAAACATATGTGACGATTCCGGGTTATGAGGATGTGACCGCCGGTATTGTCAAGTGGCCGCTCTCTGTACTCCGGATTCGCAGCAGGGATGAACAGCGTTTGATTGATCTGGCCGACCATGTTCTTACTGTATGGCATGGTTATCAGGATGAGGCGGCAGGGATTATAGCCAGTACCGATGGTGTACCGCACAATGCCATTACACCGATTGCCAGAAAAAAGGATGAATGGTATGAACTTGACCTGGCGCTGCGCAACAACCGCACCGATGAGGCAAATCCGCTGGGGATATTTCATCCCCATGCCGACAAGCATCATATCAAGAAGGAAAATATTGGTCTGATTGAGGTTATGGGGCTGGCGATTTTACCGGCCAGGCTAAAAACAGAACTTGATCTGCTTGCGGATTATATTTTAGAAGGTAAAGATATACGCAGCTGTGCCGACATCGAAAAACATGCTGACTGGATTGATGCTATTCTGCCATCGTATCCGGAACGTAACCGCGATAATATTATGGAAATACTTAAAACTGAAGTAGGCCGTGTCTTTGTAAAAGTGCTGGAAGACGCAGGGGTTTATAAATATACGGAAGACGGAAGACAGGCATTTCTGCGTTTTATTGATGCGTTGGCCTGATCCTGTTGATGCCCGGGAATACGAACGTATCCTCGATAAATGCCGGGAAGAAGAGCGGCTGCTGCGTTAATCGAGCAGCCGTCTGATATCCGGAAACATCTCAATACTTCTGCGCAGGATTCCCTGTGTATGGGCAATTAAAATTCCATAATTTGTGATCGGAATCTTCTGATCCACGGCCTGGGCGATGCGATATTTCATTTCCCGGGCATTTACCATGCAGCCGCCGCAGTGGACGATCAGCCGGTAGGGGCTTAAGTCTTCCGGATATTCTGTGCCGCTGGTAAAGACATAATCCGTTTTTTTGCCGGTAAATTGATTGATCCACCGGGGCAGCTTGACGGTGCCGATATCATCACATTGGCGGTGATGTGTACAGCCTTCAGCGATCAGGATTTTATCACCGTCCTGAAGCTGTGAGAGAGCATTTAAACCGGCTACTGATTCTTTTAAATTACCTTTGCTGCGGGCGAACAAAATTGAAAAGCCGGTCAGGGCAATATCGGCCGGAGTGTCTTTTGAGACCTGGGCAAAGGCCTGGCTGTCAGTGATGACAAGCGCCGGCCGTTTGCCGAGAGATTCAAGTGTCTGTTTCAGTTCGTGTTCGCGGACCACGACGGAGATTGCACCGGCTTCGAGCAGCTCGCGGATTGTCTGCTGCTGCGGCAGGATCAGCCGTCCCTTGGGGGCAGCTTTGTCAATGGGAACAACTAAAACCACAACATCTAATGGGGAGACCAGGTCACTGACCAGACAGGCCGGTTCTTCCGGCGGAAGCAGTGCGGCCAGACGTTCCTTCAGTTCATGGATGTTTTGTCCGGTTTTGGTGCTGACCCAGATGGTCTGTTCATCCTCATTCTGAGGAATCTCATCTAACAGGTCACTTTTCGTTCTGACGGTAATAAAGGGTATATTTTTTTCTTTTAATAATGTCTGCAGTGCCAGATCATCGTCCGAGAGCGGGATTGAAGCATCGGCTGCCAGCAGAGCCAGGTCGGTTTTGTTCATCACCTGCCGGGCTTTTTTTACGCGCTGTAAACCGAGTTCGCCATTGTCGTCAAGTCCGGGTGTGTCAATGACGACGACAGGCCCCAGGGGCAGGAGTTCCATTGATTTATAGACCGGATCGGTGGTGGTCCCTTCAACCGGAGATACGATTGAGAGATTCTGACCGGTTATGGCATTTAACAAGCTTGATTTACCGGCATTTCGCCGGCCGAAAAAACCAATGTGAATACGGTCTGAACGGGGAGTATCATTTAAGCTCATGGGGATAACCTCACTTTCTGATATGATCTGTTTTTATATTCTGAAATCTCTGGCGCCACCGACCACCTGGCTGATATATCCGGCAGTAAGATCTTTTACTTTAGGATTAGTAATACGATCCATTTCGCGAAGGATAACCGGTTCACCTAACAGGCGAGTGGATGCTGAAGCATAATCTTCCATATATTCCTTCAGAGTAATCAGTGCATTTGGCTGACAGCAGTTGCTGATCTGACCGGATTTAGCCAGCTGCATAAAACGGTCGCCGGTTCTGCCTTCCCGGTAACAGGCGGTGCAGAAACTTGGAATATATCCCAGTTTCAAAAGCCATCCGACTACTTCATCCAGGGTACGGGTGTCGCTGACATCAAACTGGGCGGTATTTTCAGCAACCTGTTCTTCATAGCCGCCGACGGTAGTTTTTGATCCGCCGCTGACCTGAGAGATGCCGAGTTTAAGTGCCTGTTCCCGTGAAGATACAGATTCCCGGGTGGACATAATCATACCGGTATATGGAACTGCAATACGTAAGACAGCTACGATCTTTTCGAAGATAGGGTCCGGAACAGAATCCGGAAATTCAGCCGTATCAATATCATCAGCCGGACAGATCCGCGGCACGCTGATGGTGTGAGGCCCGACTCCCTGAGCCGCTTCAAGATGTTCCGCATGCATCAGCAGACCGATAAAATCATACAGATAATTCTCCAAACCGAACAAAACGCCGATGCCGACATCATCGATTCCGCCCATCATGGCCCGGTCCATGGCTTCCGTATGCCATGCATAGTCGTGTTTGGGTCCGGTCGGATGCAGTTTCTCGTAATTATCTTTGTGATAAGTTTCCTGGAACAAGATATAAGTACCGATACCGGCATCACGCAGTCTGGTGTAATCCGAAACAGTAGTGGCAGCGATGTTGACATTAACCCTGCGGATTGCACCATTTTTATGACGGATGCTGTAAATTGTTTCAATACTTTCCAGGATATACTCCAGCGGGTTCAGCTGCGGATGTTCACCGGCCTCCAGTGCCAGGCGTTTGTGGCCCTGATCCTGAAGGGCGATCACTTCCCTGCGGATCTCGTCCTGGGTCAGTTTTTTTCTGGTGATATGTTTGTTCTGTCCATGGTACGGACAGTAGGTGCAGCCGTTAATGCAGTAGTTTGACAGATATAGCGGAGCAAACATAACGATCCGGTTGCCGTAAATCTTCTGTTTGATTTCAGCAGCAAGACTGCGGATCGCCTGATCTGCTTCGGGGATATCACAGTGGAGCAGCAGTGCAGCCTCGCGGTGGTTCAGCCCTTTGCAGTCACGGGCACGGTTCAGTATATCCATGACCAATTGTGTGTTGGAAGCATTCTTTTTTACATATTCGATGGTATCAAGTATTTCTTCGTGGCTGATAAACTCCTCAGCTTTTAAGGATTTAGGATTGTATGTCATGACAGATAACTCCTTTCTTTCATTGGCTGCCAGTCACCACGGTCGGTGACCAGGCGATAACCGATACCGGACATGCGTCGTTCCAGACATCCGCGGCACTCCGCGGCTTCGTCACCGGTACAGATTTTGTTGTCATATAACAGATAGCTGCTGCGTACTTCCGTGGGAGACAGGTTTGGCATTACGACATTAGCACCAGCTAAAATGCCCATTTCCCGTCCTTTCGGGTCGATCGTTCCAAGGGCGGTTGTGGCAGGAAGCAGTACATTTTTACACATGATCCGGATCAGGCTTAGCAGGAATAAGGTGAATTCCAGAGTACCGGCCGGTTCCTGATGAAATACGGTATCGTGATGAGGAATAAACGGTCCGATACCTACCATGTGCGGATTCAGGTCACGGATAAACAAAAAATCTTCAGCCAGGGTCTCAGGTGTCTGTCCCGGTGAACCTACCATAAATCCGCAGCCAACCTGAAAACCGATCTCCCTCAGGTCATACAGGCATTGCTTCCTGGTTTCAAGAGACATATTTTCCGGATGAAGTTTTTGATAGTGAGATGAGTCTGCTGTTTCATGCCGCAGCAGATAACGATCGGCTCCGGCATCAAAAAACTCCTGATAATCAGCCCGGTTCCGTTCGCCCAGTGACAGGGTGAGGGCGCAGTCAGGGTAACCGGATTTTATGGCCCGGATGATTTCCGTCATTTTGGCAGTGGTGAAGAACGGATCTTCACCGCCCTGCAGTACAAATGTGCGGAAACCAAGCTGGTAACCGGTCTGACAGCATGAGAGTATCTGTTCGGTAGTCAGACGATAGCGTGAAGCATGCCGGTTGCCGCGGCGGATCCCACAGTACAGACAGTCGTTTTTACAGTAGCTGGAGAATTCGATCAGGCCGCGGGTATAGATGTTATTGCCAAATTGTGCCTGTGAAATGACCGCAGCTTTTTGACCGGCATAAATGCGGTCGGCTTCACTCCAGCAGGATAACAACTGTATCCATTGCTCTTTTTCCAGATATTCCTGTTGTTCTAATAAGTCGATCAATTCTTTGTTTGTCATCATATTATACCTTCGAGTAGATTGTTTTTACCTGGACATTTTGGACCATACCCAGTTTACCGGACAGGGCACCGATGATTTCAGCCGGGGCATTAATGATAATGCTGATCACTGACACGGCTTTTTCACGGTAGGGGATACCCATCCGGCCAACGATATGGCTGCTGTATTCATGTAACAGGTCGTTGATCCGGTTGGCAGCTTCGGCATCATATATGAAGATGCCGATGATTGCAGTTCTGGTTTCCATTTTTACCTCCTTTTGTTTTACAGGGAGTAATCTCATATATGTAACAAAAAAACTCCCGCCGCAGGCGAGAGAATAGAAAGCATCAAAAAACCACCATAAATCATCTGGCAGCATGATATCTATATATACCCGCCCTTTGGATTGGAACGAATCCTTTCCATTGGTTCGTAGATCTTGTAATTATGCTTGCAGTCGGGACGAACCCTTCCACTTGCTATTTTTTAATTATAGCACACCGGGGATTAATGGTCAAATTTTTTCAATAAGAAAAAGCTGGTTGGAATATGATACGATTTTCACTGTTGCACAATCGTACCAGGTGAATTATAATTTATAGAAAATCAGGATTAAAAAGGGGCAGAAAATGAAAAAAAGAATGAAAATTGTGACCGGTGTCTGTATCGCAGCAGTCCTGGTCAGTGGTTTTTTACTGATAAAATATGAGTTCCGGTCGAATCAGACCAAACAGCGCTTTGATATACAGAAGAATTCAGACTGGGAAGACGAATTACAACGATTCGTTCAAATTTCAAAAGACATTATAGAAACTGCCAGAGAGACCGAAGCCGAAGTTCCCGACGAGCCGGAAGAAGAGGCATATGCAGCACCGCCGGCGCTTCTCAGTCTGATGGAGGAGAATAAAGATGTGATCGGATGGCTGACAGTTGCCGGTACCAATATTGATTATCCTTTAATGCAGAAAATAGAAGACAACGAATATTTCCTGCATCGTGACATAGACGGCAACGAAAGTTATCCGGGATCCATATACATGGACAGCAATCACCGTCTTGACCTGAAAGGTTTACATATTCTCTATGGACACAACATGAAAAACGGTACAATGTTTCGTGATGTTGTTAAGTTTATGGATTCCGATTACTTTAACAGTCACCAGGATATTAAGATATACACAGCTGAAAAAGAATTTGTACTGGAACCGATTTTTTGTTATGCAGCCAGGGCAGACGGGTCTTACCGGAGTATGATATATGAACAAGAAGAGCTGGAGTCATTTTTACTGAAGAAGACCGGAAAGGAACTTGAGGCGGATAATGTGTTTGTACTGATTACTTGTTCTTATGGGTCTGAGGATGAGAGGACATATCTGATTGTCAGAGAGATAGAGGCGGAGTAATAATGGTTCCAGGAGAGCTGCCGCTCCTGGCAGTTCTCCCGCGAACTTTGCTGGCTCTGTGACTATAAAATATCTGAAGTGATTTTCTGCAATATCAGGTTTTTGAATAGTTCCAATTCAGCAGATGCATAGTCGGCTTTCCAAAGGGCATAGATGTTGGAGTCGTTGGGTTGATCATCAAGGGTGTAGATTTTTATGTGAGGACTTTTTAGCTTGTTGTGACAGATGGTGCAGCCGGCGCCGTTTTTCAGGGCCAGGGTCAGGGTGTTGAGGTTTGATACCTGTTTGGTGATGTTGGGCTGAATTCCGTGTTTGTTGAAATAGCTTTTGACTTTGCCTTCACCGAAGGAGGATTCTTTCAGGGTTACGATTGGTTCGTCTTTCAGGTCGGCAATAGTGACGTGTTTTTTAGCGGCTAATGGATGCGTGGACGGGACTGCGATTCCCAGCTGGAGATGCTGGAAGAACAGTTTGTCAATGTCTTTATAGGCGGGGATTTCGAATTCAGGGATGAAGACTACATCCAACTCGCCTGCATACAGAAGGTTTCGCAGGGATTTGAAACTGTGGCTTTCCAGGTCAAGTTCGATCTGCGGATGTTCTTTGCAGAATTCGGTGATGACAGGAGCCAGGTCTTCATCAATTTCAAAGGTATCAGCACAGCCGATTCGCAGTTTTCCGGTTGTGTTTAATGACAGAAGTTTGGCGTGGTAAACGGAGGTGTTCATCATATTTTGAATACCGGACCATTCTTTGGCCAGGAGCTGTCCTTCGGGGGTCAGGGATACCTGGCGCTTGGTACGGACGAACAGCGGAAAGCCAAGTTCGGTTTCGAGGGCAGTGACCTGTTTGCTCAGGGTGGGTTGTGAGATGTAGAGCATATGTGCGGTTTCAGTAAAACTCAATGTCTGCGCAAGGGTTAAAAAATAGTAGATCTGATGAAAGCTGATGTGGTACATAAACAGCTCCTTTCTGGTCATTTGTTTGACGCATTACAAAAAGTCGTTCCAATAATATTGAGTTATTTTCGAGATCCAGTCCTTTCGGGGACTGGATTTTTTTGATCCGGGCAAATTTGGAACTACTGATATAATTTCAACAAAGTATAACACTTCATTTGTCGAAAAGCAACAACGGAATCGGGGTGCGGGTTATTACATTTTGGAATATATGACTATCGAATTGATCATTAGACTTACCGGTGTGATCTGAAATAAAATAAAGTTAATAAATTAACAGGAGGTATTTCGAAGATGAAACAAATGGAAACGGATGTTATTGTAGTTGCAGCGGGATTATCCGGCCTGGCAGCGGGCATTGCAGCTGCTGAGAACGGTGCGAGAGTTATAACCTTTGAAAAATCCAATACAACAGGCGGTGCTGCCAACATGGGAATGGGGCCATTGGGGGTTGGTTCCAGAATCCAGCGTGAGCATATGGTTTCGCTGACTCCGGGAGAGGCATTCAGAAAACATATGTATTATACACACTACCGCGTTGATGCCAGAATGGTAAGAGATTATTATTATAAATCCGGTGATACGATTGACTGGCTTTGTGACATGGGTGTTGAATTTCTGGGTGTGCAGCGTGCCTTTAGTGCCCCTGAGGCAACCAGAGCCTATTCTGACGGAGAATTCACCTGGCATGTGGTAAAACCGGAAGGCGGCGGATTGCCCGGCCCCCGTTGTGCAACAGCAATGGTAAAGAAAATGACGGAACGGGCAAAAGAACTGGGAGTAGAATTTTTAATGGAAACACCAGTGACCAGACTGATCATGGAAGATGGTAAAGCAGTCGGTGTCCTGGCCAAAAATGCGGCCGACGAAGAAATTGAAGCAAAAGCAGCATCCGTTATTCTTGCAACCGGTGGTTTCGGTGACAATCCGCAGATGATTCAGGAACAAACAGGCTATGAATTTGGCAAAACCATCTTTAACTTTGCCATTCCCGGCATGAAAGGTGACGGACTGAATATGGCCTGGGAAGCAGGTGCAGGCAAAGTACCGTGCAGCATGGAACTGATGTATCAGCTGCCTGACAATATGAACCACTTCATTCTGGACGGTGCATTCCGCCAGCCATGTCTGTGGGTCAACCGTAACGGCCAGCGTTTTATGCCGGAAGATCAGATTGCCAATACGACATTTACCGGCAATGCTATCACCGCCCAGCCGGGCAGCGTGGCCTATTCGATCTTTGATGCGAAACTTTTGAAAAAATATAAAAAGAAAGGTCCGGATATCGTATCTCATGTTCATCCGCATGATCTTTACGATCATTTTGATGAGCAGTGGGAACGTGATCTTTTGGATGGTTATGAACCGATCTGCCAGGCGGATTCGATTGAAGAACTGGCCGGGAAAGCCGGGATTGATCCGGAAGGACTGATCGCACAGGTGGATGAGTACAATGAAATGTGTGATGCCGGATTTGATGAGATATTCGAGAAGGACAGACGCTATATGCAGCCAATCGAAAAAGGACCGTTTTACTGCTGCCGTCAAAACGTTGGTGCTTATGGTTCCCTTGGCGGAGTCCTGATCAATCATAAAACCGAAGTAATGACTCAGGAAGCGAAAGTGATTCCGGGACTCTATTGTGTGGGCACCGACGCCTGCAACATTTTCGGTGACAGTTATCCTTTTATTCTGTCCGGAAATACAATGGGATTCTGTTTGAACAGCGGCCGGATTGCCGGCGAACAGGCAGCAGAAAAATGCAGTGATAATTATTTCTAAAGAAACAGTCAGGTGAAGAGCATGAGAATAACAATAGACGGGAAAGAAATTGAAGCAGCGGCGGACAGTTCAATATTGGATGCGGCATTAAACGGCGGTGTTTATATTCCTCATTTATGCAGTCATCCGGACCTCGAAGCAAAGGGCGGATGCAGGATGTGTTCGGTTGAGGTGGCCGGTGTGGATGAGCCGGTTCTGGCCTGTATGACGACCGTCAGTGAAGGTATGAATATAAACATATACGGCAAAAAGGCCGATAAGATCAGAAAAACTGCCATGGAACTGATTCTGGCCACACACCCGTCAGAATGCACCGGCTGCCCGAAGTACGGCAAATGCGAACTGCAGTCCATGTATCAGTTTATGGGTGTCGGACCGGAACGCTGGCGCAAACAGTCACGGTCGCTGCAAAATGACAGCAGCAATCCTCTGATCGATCATTTATTTACCAGATGTGTCAGATGCGGGCGGTGTATCCGTGCCTGTCATGATCTGCGCGGAGTTAAAGTATTAGACTACATCAAAGACCAGTCCGGTATCCATGCGGGGGTGCCGGAGGGCAAATCATTAGAGGAAGCCGGCTGCCGTTTCTGCGGCGCCTGTATCGAAGTGTGTCCAACCGGCTCCATTGTTGATGCAGCGGGGATGATCAAAGAAGATTGTTCTTATGCAGAGTCTGTTGTACCCTGCCGGACAACCTGCCCGGCACACATTGATATTCCTGCGTTTATCCGGTATATCCGGCTCGGGGAATTTGAAAAAGCATCTGCAGTAATTCGTGAAAAAGTTCCCTTCCCCGGAACACTCGGCAGTATCTGCAGCCATGTCTGCGAAAGCAGCTGCAAACGAAATGAACTTGGCGATCCGGTATCGATCTGCAAGTTAAAGCTTGCAGCCGTTTCGCAGGAGGATGATTCATGGAAGCAAAAGCAGACAAAAAAACCTTCTACCGGCAAAAAGGCAGCTGTAATCGGAGCCGGTCCGGCCGGTTTAACCGGAGCATATTACCTTGCCAGACAGGGACATGAAGTAACGGTATTTGAAGCAAACGAAAAAGCCGGCGGACAATGCCGTTACGGAATCCCTGCCTACCGTCTGCCCGAAACAATCCTGGATAAGGAAATTGCAGACATCCTGGAAGCCGGGATTGATCTGAAAACTTCTGCAGGCAGAAAAACACCGCAGGAATTACTGGATCAGGGATATGATGCCGTACTGATCGCAACCGGAACCCATCAGGGGATAAAACTGCCTCTTACCGGAAATGATCTGGAAGGTGTAGTCTTAAATACGGATTTCCTTAAAGCGGCCAGAACCGGCAGATTATCGACCGCAGGCAAACGCGTCATGGTGCTGGGCGGCGGCAATGTGGCATTCGACTGCGCCCGGACAGCACTCCGGGCCGGAGCCGGAGAAGTACATATCACCTGTCTTGAAGACAGAGAACGGATGACTGCAGATCAGACGGAAATCAGGGAAGGCGAAGAGGAAGGCATCATTCTTCATGCCGGCTGTTCTTTCCTTAAAATCACGGGCGATACATTCGTTACAGACGTGGAAATCCAGGAAACAGAACGTTTTTATTTCGATGAAAACGGACATGCAGTTATTGACTTAAAAGAAGGAACAAACCAGAACATATCAGTTGATCAGGTAATCTTTGCCGTAGGCCAGAAGCCTGAAGGAACCGATCAAATGGGAGTAAACCTTACTCATGGATCATATATTCAGGTAAACGGACATCAACAGACCAGTCTGAACGGTGTCTATGCCGCCGGTGATGTAGTAACCGGCACCCGTTCCGTAATTGAAGCAATCGCTGCCGGACGAACCGGTGCCGCCGCTATTGACTTGTATCTGGGCGGCGACGGCCGGATTGAAGAGACTCTGATTGAGCCAGAGCAAAAGGATCCCTGTCTTGGAACTTGTCCGGGATTTGCCGGTCAAAAACGGCTTCATCCTGATACTACACCGGCAGAGATCCGTGTTCGTACATTTGACGCCATAGAAAAGCCATTTTCGGAGGAACAGGCAAAAGACGAAGCATCAAGGTGCCTCCAATGTGACCTGCGCCTCGATCTGTCCCGGCCGAAACTATGGAACGAATATTAAGGAGGTGCCGGCATGAATGCTGTGGAAAGAATTGAACACATAAAATCAGATGAATGTATTGCAGATATCCTCTTGCAGGAAGTAACTAAAAATGGATGTAATGACTGCGGCAAGTGCGTGTTTGGCTATGAAGGCATTACTCAACTGCGGATGATTCTTCATGATATCACCGAAAAAAAGGGGAAACCTGACGATATTTCATTAATTGATGAACTTTGCGGTTACATGAAAACACAGTCCATCTGCGAAACCGGCATTGAAATCGCCGATGCAGTCAGATACGCTCTGGATCAACACGGTGAAGAGCTGAGCGCCCATATAAGCAAACGCACCTGTCCTGCCGGTGTCTGCCGCAAATTCATGACCTTTCATATCCTGCCCGACAAATGCACCGGCTGTAATGACTGTATTGATGAATGCGATGAAGAAGCAATCATTGGTAAAAAGCGGTTTGTTCACGTAATCGAACAGGATGAATGCATTCAGTGCGGCGCCTGCCTCGATGCCTGTGATGAAGGCGCCATCATCAGAGCCGGTGCCATCAAACCAAGATGCCCCAAAAAACCAATCCCCTGCAAACGATAATTAACAAAAAAACAAGGATAAGCCCGACACAAAAAATACCGTGCCGGCTTATCCTTATTTTAATACACCAATAAGTATTGACAAAACCGATTGTATCTATTAAAATACATTTTGTCAAAAATATAACAAAGTGAGGAAATTATGAAAAAGACAAAAATCATATGTACAATGGGTCCAAACACCAATGATCGTGAACTTTTGTATCAGCTGGCGTTAAATGGAATGGACATTGCAAGATTTAACTTTTCGCATGGTGATCATGAAGAGCAGCTGGGCAGAATCAATTTACTCAAAAGCGTAAGAACCGAGCTGGACCAGCCAATCGCCATGCTTTTAGATACAAAAGGCCCGGAGATAAGAACCGGCGAATTAAAGGACGGCAAAAAAGTCACCCTGACAGAAGGCAATACCTTTGTCCTGACAACTCAGCCCTGGACAGGAGATGACACCAAATGTCATATCACATACAAAGACCTGCCACGGGACGTTTCCGCCGGCAACCGTATCCTGATCGATGACGGCCTCATCGAACTAGAAGTACAGGATACCGATGCAGAAACCATCACCTGCCGCATCATCAACGGCGGCGAACTGGGCGAAAAAAAAGGCGTCAACGTCCCCAACGTCAGCATCAAACTGCCTGCCATAACAGACAAAGACCGTGCCGATATCATATTCGGCATCGAACAGGGATTTGACTTCATTGCCGCATCCTTCGTCAGAAACGCCGACGCTATCAAAGAGATCCGCCAGATCCTCAAAGAAAACCACGGCGAGCACATCGGCATCATCGCCAAAATCGAAAATGCCGAAGGCATCCAGAATCTCGATGAAATCCTGCACTACACAGACTGTGTCATGGTAGCCAGAGGCGACCTGGGAGTAGAAATCCCAACCAACGAAGTACCCTGTATCCAGAAAATGATCATCAAAAAATGCAACGACAACTACAAACCCGTTATCACCGCCACTCAGATGCTCGATTCGATGATGCGCAACCCCCGTCCAACCAGAGCCGAGACCACTGACGTAGCCAACGCCATCTTCGACGGAACCGATGTAGTAATGCTGTCAGGTGAAACCGCCATGGGCAAGTACCCGGTCGAAGCCCTCAAAATGATGGTTGAAATCATCAAGTCCACCGAAAAACATTTCGACTATAACACATACCGCAGCAAAAAAACAATGCACCGCAAAACCAACGTATCCAGTGCTGTAGGTCTGGCCGCCGTAGGCACAGCTGTAAATGTAAACGCCAAATGCATCGCTACCCCCACCGTCACCGGCCAGACCGCCCGCCTGATCTCCAACTTCCGCCCCGAAGTCCCGATCTACGCCCTCAGTCCCAACGAAGACACCCTGCGCAAGATGCAGATTTACTGGGGAGTACATCCCTACCGCAGCCACGAAGAAGACACCTCCGCCAGCATCATCCAGCGGGCCATGAAAGTCCTCTACCGCAAAAATCTCGTAGAAGAAGGCGACATGATCATAATCACCGCCGGCGACCCCGCCACCAACGTAATGACCGGAGAAGGCGCCATCACCAACATGATGCACGTAGTCCAGGCCAAAAAGTTATAATTTCCAGAAAAGGAAAACAAAGTAAAATGTTAATTGCATCTTGAGCAATCATCACATCTAATATATAATAAACACCAGTAAAATCGAAAACAAATTTAGCCCTTAATCTTTTGCCCTTCATACCCAGCGCAGCGATCAAGGTAGGCGGGAGAGAGAGCTGTTGGGATTGGTTTCGGCGACATACGCAGTGGTGCTGACAGTCCTAGGTCTCAAACCGGGTGTTGTAAGATAAAGTAGGGTAACCTATTTCTAGGCTACCCCCTTATCAAACCGTACGTGCCCTATTAAGGCATACGGCTTACCAATTGTAGTTCATAATGCAATGATATTACGTTGGCCTTAAGCTTTTACTATGGGCAATTATTTCAAGTGTTCTGGCATCGTAGGGATTGATCCCCTTCGCTCTGAGTCTCTCCTCATGTCGCCGGAGGGTTTTCCGGTTCTTTGAGATATTCCTCTCGATATATTGCTCAATCGTGTAGCCATTCATGACGTTGTAGTATAGCCAATTGGATGGTATCAGTTTTATGGCACAGAAAAATGCATTATTCCAACAGTGAGTTCTTCCACATCCTTTGCGTATTGCTGGCTTGTCATGTTGCATACATACTCGTAATCTTCGTCGTGTATACTCGTCGATCCGATGTAATGCGTTGCTTATGGCGTTTAGATAACAGTGACTTATTTGATTGTATTTCTTGTTTGCTTCTATTGCTTTATGGGGATATAGATAGTAATTTACTTTTCCTCGGATGATTGTATTCACGCGTTTGATCCACTCTTCTTTACTCAGCGTCAACTTCTTTCGCGTTGCCTCTTTGATCTTCTTCTTGAAGTCCTTTAGCGATTTTTCCCCTGCTGTTATCACAAAATAACGGCTGCCATCCCTTTTCTTCTTTTCCCAATGCTTGAATAGAAAGCCAACGAATTCAAAGTTTTCGTGATCAAAGTCAACAAACTTTGTCTTATTCACTGCAATCTCCAGGCCCAGCTTTTCAATCACACACCTTGCCACTTCACTTGCTCTTTTAATTTCTTCTTCTGTTTTTGCAAAGAGTAAAAAGTCATCGCAGTATCTGACAAACTTAATTCCCTCTTTCTCTAATTCCCAGTCCAACTCATTTAGATACACGTTCGATAACAAGGGGGAAATCACCCCGCCCTGCTGGGTTCCGGCGCCGCTCTCCATGAATTTTCCTTCTTCCATATATCCCGACTTCAACCATGACCAGATCAGATCCAGCACCGTTCCGTCTGCGATGTATTTTGTTAGTATTTTCATGAGATTCTTATGCGGGATATTTTCAAAGAAACCTTTGATATCACAGTCGTAGATATGATCATATCCAGTCTCTATATACCACAGGATGATCTGCATTACCCGTTCGATTCCACGATTAGGACGATATCCGCAAGAGCACTTGTGAAATATCCCGTCCTCAAACTTCGGACTTAATACATTCACGACACTCTGCTGAATAATCCGATCTTTTATAACCGGTATCCCCAGCGGACGCTTGTCTCCATTTTTCTTTGGAATATAGACTCGTTTCACAGGCATCGGCTTGTATGTTTTGTTTCTTAATTCTTCTAATATTTCCTGAATCTTCTTTTCCTCATCAGCCTTGAAGGTTTCTATGGTTTCCGTATCGATTCCACCGCAACCCTTATTTTCCTCTACCTGTTTCCATGCTGCCATTAGCTTCCGGTCAAATAGAATCTGACCATAGATACTATGCCACTTGCGTTCTAACACATCATTCATTACTATCTCCATCCTCCTCATGCTCTTTTGGTTCGTTTTTGCCGAAGCAACGTTGCCATTTCCATAGCCTTGAGTTCTTGATTTCGTTTACAAAGGTCAACTCCCTTCCATTCATCCTGCGTTTGGTCACAGGACTACTCCTGTACTATGAAGTTGTCTGACTCCCTTATATGCCACTGCAACTTCGAATTACTCTTATATGCAGCCGCCCTTTCGGTTAATATAAGGGCCTCACAGGGTCATCACACCTTCCTTTTTAACATGCCGAGCACCTCCACAAAGCAACCTCCACCTGTCCGACTGGCTCTTTGAACAGATGATTTAGACTTCCCGATTCTCCGCACGGTCGTCAACTTACCTTGCCGCTACATGTGCTTCACTTTTCGTTTCGGCCTGCTAAACCGTCTACGGGTCTCTCGATTTACCGCATCTCCTTCAGACACCACCTTACGACCATGCCCTAGATTAGACTTCCCAATTTGCACCAGTGCTCATGGGTATGGACTTTCACCATAGAGAAATCTTGTTTTCAGAGTTCTTGATTCGTTTTGCTTCCGCATCGTAATCGCTACTCTTAATGCCAAGACAGCCCCGACCATAGGTCGGAGCTGGTGCGACTGCCTGTCGCACGGAGGAATCCTGACCTCAAAGTCAGGATTCCAGGTGAGCCAAACTGCGAATTTCTTCAGAAATTCGGAGTGAATCGAACCGGTGCCCTTACAACACCCGGTTTGAGGCCGTAGGAATGTCCGCGCCACGGAGTCGGAGCCGAAACCAATCCCAACAGCTCTCTCTCCAGGTTCACCTTCATCCTGCCCACATTTTACATAGATTTTACACAACCCACAAACTCTCTTTACAAACATCCAATAAAATAAATTGATTCACCCAATTTTAACATGGAATTAACGGAGGAAATGGAATGGTACTACAGAATCTGGAACTGCTTTTTCGCTTCATCGGAGGCCTTGGCCTGTTTTTATTTGGAATGAACTCAATGGCCGAAGGTTTACAGAAATCTTCCGGCGATAAATTGAAACACATGCTTGGTATTCTGACAAACAACCGTTTCCTTGGCGTGTTGATGGGGGCCGCTGTAACTGCTATTATCCAGAGCAGTTCGGCAACAACCGTTATTATCGTAGGTTTTGTTAATGCCGGAATCATGAACCTGACCCAGGCTGTGGGAGTTATTATGGGTGCCAATATCGGTACAACGATCACCAGCTGGATTGTATCTATGGGTGAATGGAGCCAGGCTTTAAAACCTGAATTTATTGCACCATTATTTATTGGCATAGGAGCATTTTTGCTGATGTTCAGCAAAACAGAACGCAAACGTGATATCGGACAGATTGTATTGGGATTTGGTGTATTGTTTATTGGCCTTAGTTTTATGTCCGATTCCATAACCCCTTATAGAGATTCACCAGTTTTTACAACTATATTTTCAACACTCGGCAAAAATCCTATCCTGGGTATTCTGGCAGGTGCAGTTGTAACTGGTATTATTCAAAGTTCATCAGCTTCTGTGGGTATTTTGCAGACACTGGCAGCAAATGGAGTAGTGAATTGGAGTTCAGCAATTTATATCACTCTGGGACAGAACATCGGAACCTGTGTAACAGCTCTGATTTCAAGTGCCGGGGCAAATCGAAACGGCAGAAGAGCGGCAGTGATCCACTTGTTGTTTAACAGTCTGGGGGCTGTCTGGTTTGCGGTAGTTATGTATATACTATTTCGTCTTAATGCTCACTGGGCATCATCCAATATTAACAGCATTCAGATATCCCTGTTTCATACAGTTTTTAATATTACCAATACACTTTTACTGTTTCCGTTTGCTAACAAACTGGTTCAGCTGTCATCTGTGATGGTGAAAGAAAGACCGGAGGACAAAGAGGAAGAAGATTTCGTTATCAATCTGGAAGACCGACTTCTTGAGAGCCCGTCATTTGCAATTGAAGCAGCAGTGACAGAAGTGGTTCGAATGGGAAATCTGGCACTTGATAATTACAAGCTGAGTATTAACGCAATATTGGAAGATGACGAATCAAATATCCAACAGATTTTAGCAAATGAGAAAAAAATTAACCGTTACGAAGAAGCGCTTGCCGAATATCTGGTAAAGGTTAATGAACTTCCGCTTAATGAAAACCAGTATAAGCTGGTAAAGAACCTGCTTTATACCATCAGTGACCTGGAACGGATCGGAGATCATGGTGAAAACCTGGCTGAGATCGCAGAAGAAAAAATATCAAAGAATATTATGTTTTCTGCTGATGCAAAAAGTGAATTGGTTGAGATGTCCGGTTATGTAACCAAATCACTTGAAGCCGCATTGATAGCAAGAAGCAGTGACAACCTTGAAAGTGTCAGAAGTGTAAGCAAATATGAAGATATCGTCGATGAGCTTGAGACAGATCTCCGGGAAAAACATATTCAACGATTGGCTGACAGACTTTGTACTGCCGGAAGCGGAGTTATCTTTTTGGATATTATCAGCAATCTGGAACGAATTTCCGATCATGCTCATAATATTGCCGGATATGTAAAATCTGAAATATAAGCATTATAATAGAATTCGCGATCAGAAGAATATGCCGCTTTGGCACTTCTTCCGGTCGCGATTATTTATTAATGTCTGTTGCCATTCCGTCCCTGGCGGTGATGAGAACCCTGGCCTTCATTGGTATAACCACGCAGCTGCCGGATTGTGTGTCCCCGGCATTCATCAACGGTAACTGACGGGTCGATTTCCTGCAGTTCCGAAATTGCCAGATACCTGGCCGGGCTTACATTCCATTCATGAGAATGTTGTTTGGTGTCAGAATCTACCAGAAAGATATCCTGTTCCATCGAAATATGATGTGAAGTCAGAATATTACCAATACAGGACTGAACAGAATCAAGAAGTTCGGTTTCTTTGGTTTGTGATTGCACGGTCACAGACAACAGACCATCTTTCCTCATATATCCGGCATCATTTAATGCATCAACCAACAGCAGCAGCGCATCATCATAAGATTTATATTTTAAATTAAGCGAGGCCAGTAAAACGGCACCATCCTCATTATAAGAATTGCTTTGGATCACCCGGCCAAATCGGTTGAGCTGAAGTTCAACGCTGGGATTGATATCAATGTCGACATATGATACCGGTGTCAGAAATAATTTACGGGAATACCCGCCGCCGGCAAACAATAACAGCAGACAGGCCAGCAGCACAGCATAACGGGGAATAAAAAAACGTTTGTTTTGCACAGAGCGGTGGTTCATGACATAGTCGAGCGTATTTTTCTTCAGCTTTTCATCTGCTTTAATCTGATCAAATGCATCATGTATATTACGATCCACTGTCATCACCTCCCAACTCCGATTTTAATAATTTTCTGGCACGGGTCAGCCAGCTGTACACCGTATTCTCCCTTTTACCAGTCAGTGCAGCAAGTTCAACGACCGAATATCCTTCATAATACACCATATATACTGTAAACCGATACTTCTCAGGCAGACGGATGACGGCCTGTAAGACCTCCTTGTGATCTTCCTGCAAATAAGAAGGTTCAGATACCAGATCCTCCAGATAAGAAACTTTTCTTCGAAACGGTGATCGCAGCAGGTCCCGGCAGGCGTTGACGGCAACACGAATAAGCCATGCTTTTTCATGCTCATGACTTTCAAAGGATTTTTTGTGCTGAGCATATTTCAAAAAAACCTCCTGAAATATATCTTCCACATCAGCATGATTCTTTAAGTGTAAGAAGCAGATGCGGCGCACCGTATCTGCATGCAGATTAAGCGCCGCACTGACTTCCTGCTCATCCCTCATGATTCGTGATTGCCCCCTGTAAGTTTAATGATGCTGCCCGTTATGTCTGCCGTTATGTCCGCCGTGATTTCTTCCAGATCCGGAGTCATCTGTCGAAACAGTCCTGCTGTGCGTCCCCGGCTGTCCGCAGCAATCCTCCTGGCAATATTCATGCCGGTGAGAAGAAGTCTGTGTACATCCCTCGACATTACAATAAGGAGTAGCAGCATAAGCCGTCATCAGTGACCCTGTTCCTAAAATAACAGTACCTGCTACTAATAATAAAAGTTTTTTCATAAAAAATCCACCTTTCTTTTTTCTTTCTAACAGGTATACGATCCAAACAAACAAATCCGTGCATCAAAATTAAACTTTTTTCAATAGATTTTACCATCCATTTGTATTATGATGATACAGAGATTTACCGGACCGAAGAGGAGGATTACATTTTGTTAGCAGACTACCACATTCATACCATTTTCAGTGACGATTCAGAAGAAAACATGGAAGTTGCAGTACAACACGCAATAACCGCAGGATTAGAAGAAATATGCTTTACCGACCATGTCGATTACGGCATAAAAATAGACCATGACCATTTTAAATCCATGGATAAAGCAGGACAGCAAAAATACCAGAATTTATTAAACGTAGATTATCCCGCATATTTCAAAGAATTAAACCATCTGAAAGAAAAATACCGTCACAAGATCCAGATCAGATCAGGCCTTGAATTCGGTGTACAGGTACACACAATACCACAATACCAAAAGATATTTGGCTCCTGGCCGCTGGACTTCGTAATCCTGTCCTGTCACCAGACAGACAACAAAGAGTTCTGGAATTACGAAGTCCAAAAGCTCTATTCCATAGAAGAATGCAACACCATGTACTATCAGGAGATCTATAACAGCATCAGACAATACAAAGACTACAGCATTCTGGGACATCTGGACTTCATCCAAAGATACAATGAGACCAGATATCCCTTAAAAAGATCCCTCCCCATAATTGAAAAAATACTGCTGCAGGCAATCAAAGACAACAAAGGCATCGAAGTAAACACCTCCAGCTTCCGCTACCACCTGCCCGACCTGACCCCCGAGCACAAAATCCTGGAATTATACTACGAACTGGGCGGCCGCATCATCACCACAGGCTCCGACGCCCACAAAGCAACCGACATAGGAGACCACATCCCCCAAATCCAAAAAGAACTAAAAAGAATCGGCTACCACCAATTCTGCACCTTCCAAAACATGCAGCCAATTTTTCATTCTTTATAATAACATCTTAATCGGCAAGGATAAATACCAGGACTGCGAACCAATATGCCTTCTTCCTAACCAGGCGAGGAAGCGTGTTGAAGCTAAGGAACGAAATGAGTGGCGGCGGTGTTTGGGTATGGGTCGGCCCTCCGGAGCCGGTAACGGCCTTGGATTGTTCGCATTTGCAGGAGTGCTAGAGCTGCTTAGGTTTCAACAAAATGTTTTATGCCCGTAAGGAGACGACTGTTTGAACGGCCGCTTTTGCCGTGAGTTTCGCGGATTACGGGCATGCTTTTTACATTTTTTTGAAACCTTAGCAGCTCTTGTGCTTCGAAACAGCGATCAATCCAAGGCCGTTACCGGCTCCGGAGGGCCGACCCATACCCAAAAACCGCCGCCACTCATTTCCCCCCTCCCCAGCCAACACACATCCGAGCAACCTCTCATATAGTGTAATATGCATTTTACAAGGAGGATTTCATGACAGTAACAGCTAACCGTCCCCCCGTCACCATTGCCGTACTGGGTGAAGACGAGCGGCAGCAGCAATTATCAGAAGAACTAAAACACCGTTTTCATCCGGCCGCAGTCATATATGAACCACTACCCGAACAATTATCAAAAACAGTTGACTATATTATATTGCCTATTCGAGGCCTGGAATTATCAGATTCAGTAAAATGGTTAAAAAATCTTGATAAAAATACCAAACTGTTAGCCGGAAAAGTTGATGCCGGCTTTGCCGAAAATTGTAAAAATCAGCAGATCGAACTGCTTTTTTATACTGATCGCAATGACTTTAAGATTGCCAACGCCGTGCCTACTGCTGAAGGTGCGATGAAGCTGTATATGGAAATGTCAAAGCAGACCATTGCAGATATGCGGATGCTGGTTCTGGGCTTTGGCCATTGCGGAAAAGCACTTGCCATCCGCCTGAAAGCACTGGGGGCCGATGTAACGGTATTTGCCAGAAGCCAGGAAGACCGCATTTTCGGAAAGACACTCGGACTCGATATGCGAGAATACAAGCAGCTGCCCAAACTGGTAAGGCAGCGTACCTGTATATTCAATACGGTACCATATCAGATTCTTGATGAGTCCATACTCACTTATATGCCAAAGAACAGTATCATTATCGATCTGGCCAGTATGCCGGGCGGTACTGATTTTGCTTTATGTGAAAAACTTTCGCTGACCAGTGTCCATGCACTGAGTCTGCCCGGCCGCTTTTTCCCAAAAACAGCCGGAAAAATACTGGCAGACACGATTGTGAGTATGATCACAGAAACGAAACATTGATTGAAGATTGAATAGGGGAATATAACTATGGATTTGAAAGGTAAAAAAATAGGATTTGCAGTAACCGGCTCTTTCTGTACCCTGAAACGGGCATTGGACGCTGCAAAGTCACTGGCAGAAGCAGGCGCCGACTTATATCCGGTATTTTCCGAAGCGGTCCAGATTATGGATACAAAATTCGGACTGGCAGAAGATTGGGAGCAGGCATTTGAAGAAGTATGCGGCAGAAAAATTATCAAAACAGTAGTCGATGCAGAGCCAATCGGCCCCGGCAACTTCCTTGACTGTATGGTCGTAGTACCCTGCAGCGGAAACACATTAAGCAAACTGGCAAGCGGTATCACCGACGGTCCCGTACTGATGGCCGTAAAAGCCAACCTGCGTAACGGAAAACCCGCAGTTTTAGCGATCTCAACCAACGACGGGCTCAGCAAAAACCTGCAGAACATCGCTGGTGTCATCAACAGCAAAAACATCTATCTGGTGCCGTTTTCCCAGGATGATCCGGTAAAAAAACCATACTCTCTGGTGGCACAGATTGAAATGACAAAAGAAACTGTAGAACTTGCTTTGGAAGGAAAGCAGATTCAGCCGGTTTTAACTAAAAATTAGAGTCAAAGGAGACACTATGAATTTCGGAACATTACTGACAGCAATGATCACACCGTTCGATAAAAATCTCGAGGTAGACTACGAACAGGTCAGACGCCTGGCGCTTCATCTTGTCAGGACCGGCAGTGACGGCATCGTTATAGCCGGAACCACCGGAGAATCACCCGCCCTGACCGGACCGGAAAAGCAGAATTTGCTGGCTGTAGTCAAAGAAACCGTAGGAGACAAGGCCAAAATCATCATGGGAGCCGGCACAAATAATACTGCCGGCACAATCGAAGAAATCCGGCAGGCAAAACAAGGCGGTGCCGACGGTGTCATGCTGGTTGTACCATATTACAACAAACCGTCCCAGGAAGGATTATATGAACATTTCCGGCAGGCAGCCACAAGCTCTGACCTCCCTGTAATCCTATACAATATCCCGGGACGCACCAGTATCAACCTGTTGCCGGACACCATCAGACGCCTGGCAGAAATCGACCAGATCATCGCAATCAAAGAAGCCTCAGGAAACCTTGCCCAGGTCATCGAAATCCGCCAGAAGACCCCGGAAGATTTCCTCATCTACAGCGGCGACGATGCCCTGACCCTTCCGATCCTGTCGGTAGGCGGCACCGGAATCATCAGCGTAGCCGCCCACATTGCCGGCAATGATATTGCCGCCATGATAAAACTCTGGAAACAAGGAAAAAACGACCAGGCCGCCAAACTCAATGCCAGATTATTTCCATTATTCCAGGCTCTTTTTATAGCACCTAATCCGGCTCCGTTAAAATATGCACTGGGTCACTATAGCTTTGATACCAACCGCCTGAGATTGCCAATGAGTCCAATATCAGAACTGGATCAGAAAAGGATCGATCAGATATTAAACACTTATAACCAATCATCTTTATTCATTGATATTAAATAATTAACGGCAGGAATTATGTAGCCGGGAAGTCCTTGACTGAAGCCCAGGCAGGCACCGGCGTACGGGGGCACTGTGATGTAGGTTCGCCGCATTTGCAGGGGTGCCAGAACTGCTTAGATGGCAAAAAAATGTGTTATATCCACACGTAACGTCTGTTTGAACGGCCGCTTTTGCCGTGAGTTAAGTGGAGTGTGGATATGCTTTTAACATTTATTTGGCATCTTAGCAGTTCTTGCGCCCCGAAACAGCGGCGAACCTACATCACAGTGCCCCCGTACGCCGGTGCCTGCCTGGGCTTCAGTCAAGGACTTCCTCACAAACCTTATTTCCAACAATTAATGAATAAATTCCCTCATTCAAACAAACTATATCTCCATAACATTTAAAGGAGAATATATATGTTTAATCGAAATAAAAACAGTGATACAAAAACGGCTGCTGATCCGATCCAGTTGTTAGATGCATACTGGCGGGCAGCTAATTATCTTTCGGCTGCCCAGTTGTATCTGTTGGACAACCCGCTGCTGAAGAAACCGCTTACGCTGGAGCATGTGAAAAAGAAGATTGTCGGGCATTGGGGGACGGTGCCGGGGCAGAACTTTGTTTATGCACACTTAAATCGTATCATTAAGAAAAATGATCAGAATATGATTCTGATATCCGGGCCGGGACATGGCGGGAATTTTTTTGTGGCTAACACTTATTTAGAGGGAACTTACAGTGAAGTATATCCGAATATCGGTCAGGATATGGATGGTTTAAAGAAATTGTGCAAGCAATTTTCTTTTCCGGGCGGGATATCAAGTCATGTGGCTCCGGAAACGCCCGGTTCTATTAATGAGGGCGGGGAACTCGGGTATTCTCTGGCGCATGCTTTTGGTGCCGTTTTTGATAATCCTGATTTGATTGCTGCCTGTATTGTTGGTGACGGTGAAGCGGAGACCGGACCGCTGGCGACTTCGTGGCATAGTAATAAGTTCCTTAGTGCCAAAAAGGATGGCGCTGTATTGCCGGTTCTTCATCTGAATGGATATAAGATCAGTAATCCGACTGTTTTCTCGCGGATTCCGGAGGATGAACTGAAAGCTTTCTTTAAGGGATGCGGGTGGAAACCTTATATTGTATCGGGCGATGAACCGATGGACATGCATCATAAAATGGCTTCGGCGATGGATTCGGCGATACGGGATATTAAGAAAAATCAGAAAAATGCCAGAGAAAATAATGTGAAGGACCGACCGGTATGGCCGATGATAATTCTTCGTTCGCCAAAAGGATGGACCGGCCCAAAGTTTGTAGACGGTAAACAGATTGAGAATTCATTCCGTGCCCATCAGGTGCCGATTACGATGGAAGAACCGGGTCATCTTGAACTTTTGGAACAGTGGCTAAAAAGCTATCATCCGGAAGAGTTGTTTGATGAAAACGGCCGTCTGATCCCGGAACTGCAGGCATTAACACCGGACGGCGACCGCCGAATCGGCTCAAATCCTCATGCAAATGGCGGCAAATTGCTGCGCGATCTGCGTCTTCCTGATTTTAGGAATTATGGAATAGAAGTGCCGGCACCAGGATCTGTTCAGGCCCAGGATATGGTGGAACTGGGGGATTTTGTCAGAGATATATTTACACTGAATGAAAAAGAGAAGAACTTCCGCATTTTCGGACCGGATGAAACCATGTCAAACCGTTTGACAAAGGTATTTGAAGTGACATCAAGGGACTGGAATGCAGAAATTCTGGATACCGATGAATACCTGTCGGAAACCGGCAGGGTTATGGATTCGATGCTGAGTGAGCATATGTGTGAGGGCTGGCTGGAAGGATATCTGCTGACCGGACGTCATGGTTTCTTTGCCAGTTACGAAGCATTTATCCGGGTTGTGGATTCCATGTGTGCACAGCATGCGAAATGGCTGAAAGTATGCAGCGAGCTGCCGTGGCGGCAATCAATTGCCTCTTTGAACCTGATTCTGTCATCCAATGTCTGGCAGCAGGATCATAACGGTTTTACTCATCAGGATCCCGGATTCCTTGATCACATTGCCAATAAAAAGGCAGATGTTGTGCGGTTATATCTGCCGCCTGATGCAAACTGCCTGCTGTCGGTATTTAACCACTGCATCAAAAGCAGGGATTATGTAAATGTTATGGTTACGTCCAAACATCCGACAAAGCAGTGGCTGACCATGGATCAGGCAGTTAAGCATTGTACTCAGGGAATCGGCATCTGGGAATGGGCCAGCAATGATCAGGGGCAGGAACCGGATGTGGTAATGGCCTGCTGCGGTGATACACCGACACTTGAGACACTGGCCGCAGTGACACTGCTGCGAAAAAATCTGCCGGAATTAAAGATAAGAGTGGTTAATGTTGTGGATCTGATGAAACTGGAATCACAGTCAAAACATCCTCACGGTCTGGATGATGCGGCATTTGATTCGCTGTTTACAAAGGATAAGCCGGTAATCTTTGCATTCCATGGTTACCATACTTTGATTCATGAACTGACATACCGGAGAACAAACCGTAATATTCACGTGTATGGATACAAAGAAGAAGGGACGATTACGACACCGTTCGATATGCGGGTTCAGAATGAAATTGACCGCTTTCATCTGGTTAAAAGCGTAATCCGGTATCTGCCGCAATTAGGCAATCGCGGCAGTTATCTGGTACAGCAGATGAATGACAAACTGGTAGAGCATAAGCAGTTTATTCATGAATATGGCGTTGATATGCCGGAGATCCGTGAATGGGAGTGGCACTAATCTTTATATAATTTCAAAGCCTGGCAGCCATTCTCTGACCATATGTTTTAAATAGTTCCGTACTTTCCTCAAGCTTGCTGCCGACAGCAACCGGGCCTAAATGAATGACGGGGACACCGAAGCTGCCGCCGCCGGAATAGGGAAGGGCACCGCATACCATCAGATGAGAGAGGATGCTTTGGATCGCAATATCGCCGCCGCCGTGGATATAGTTGGCAGTTGCAAAGGCCCCGCACATTTTACCGGCCAGACCCAGTTTGGTGCATGGACCGTCGAGCCAGTTTTTTACAGTGCCGCTGAAGCTTGCCATGTAGACGGGAGTACCGATAATGACGCAATTGCTTTCCTTAACCTACTCTTCATCGATTTCATCGATGGAAAAAGTCTTGGCTTTGGCACCTTCAACCGAGGTAATCCCTTCGGCGATTACCTCGGCCATTTGTTTGGTATTTCCGGTTTTGGTGTGATAAATAATAGCCAGTTTCATGTGATATCCTCCGTTTTCTTTTAAAGATTTGTTTTCTTTCATCTAATATATCATAGTCAGCGAAAGTTGTAAACGATGAAGTTACAACAGCTGGTCATTACGAGATTGGTTTGACAAAACGGCAGTATCTATTTATGATAATTATATAGATACCAGGGTGCCCCAATTTGGAAATGGAGAAGAAAACGTGAGAATCAGTACAAAGTATTCAGTTGCAATTCATATACTGGTCTTCCTGACCTTAGTGGAAGAGCAGAAATGTACTTCTGAGCGGATTGCCAGAAGTGTCAACACCAATCCGGTAGTTATCCGCCAGATCAATACACTGCTGAAAAATGCCGGGTTGATTACGGTCAGAGCCGGTGTGGGCGGGGCAGTTTTAACCCGCAGTCCACAGGATATCACACTGCTGGATATTTATAATGCAGTCAAGGCCGATCCGGAAGAGGCCCTGTTTGATAAGCACAATAAAACCAATAAAAACTGCCTGATCGGGGCCGGGATCTGCGATGTTCTTAATGAACCGTTTCAGGAGGCGCAGATTGCCATGGAGAACAGCCTCGCAGGACATACGCTTTCCGAAATGGTTAATAAGCTTTCTGAAAAAGAAGCGTTTCAAAAAAAGCTGCATGAAATTGACAGGATATCCGGTTAATTGTGAGCAAAACTAATAGTGTAACCTTTTTAGTTTCTCACGAGAGGAGATCATGGATATGAATCAGATGAATGACCCATATAGTTTACCAATGATGTCGCTGAATGAAATACCAACCCCGAAAAATGATGCCAAAAAGATCACCGCACTTGTCAAAGAGAGCGGTAAAGTGAAAGGTTATCAGCTTTCTGACGGACAGACAATCAGCAAAGCTGAAGGGGTCAGCATGGCAAAGAACGGAGATATTGAAGGCGTTGGCGTCGCAACCAACCAGGGTACCGAATATTTAAAATCTTTGCCGGATGGTGATGAAAATAACAATCTTGGCAATTTGCCGTCTATTTCGTAAACTTGCGAAACTTGTCGTTTTTTCGTAGTAAGAATAAAAAAAACATGATACAATTCTTAAGGAAAGCATCTGATTCAGTCAAAAGAAAAGAGCAGGCATAAAAGCT
>DAMAMW010000006.1:0-191540 GCA_032073745.1 Lachnospiraceae bacterium
GGCCGCACTTGCCGCGAGTTAAGCGGAGTACCGGAATGTTTTTAACATTTTTCTGCAGACTTAGCGGCTCTTAAGCACCGAAACAGCGATCATTGCAAGGCCATCAGCCACTGCCGAGCCAGAGCCGGGGCCGGGCAGCTATTTTTCCAAGCGAAATCCCCCTCTGGCATTAAAAAAATCAAGCAATTAATCGTGCAATCAATCCTTCAATAATTCCCCAAAGCGAGAAATCCTGTCCGCCGTAAACCAGCATCCAGTTATTAATGGTATTGCCAAAGAAGTAAGATCCAAAGCCGACCAGGAATATCATGATTACACCGCAGACTGCCGCTCCGCATATACAGCCGCGGATACCGCCGGTGGCATTGCCGATAATTGCGGCACAGCCGATTTCAAAGAAACAGGTAACGGTCAGCGGAATGATAACGGTCGGAAACATTCCGGCAGTCAGAACGATGGTGATTGTTGAAGTGATCATGGCTACGATAAAACCAATGATCAAAGCGTTTGGTGCAAAGTTAAAGATAACCGGACAGTCGAGTGCCGGAATAGCGCCGGGAACCACTTTCTCAGCAATGCCTTTAAATGCCGGGACAATCTCGGCGATCAGCATCCTGACACCAAGCAGCATAATGGTCATACCAACTCCGAAATAGATGGATTTTGTAAAGATGTAAGTGAATATACCGGTGCTGCCGCCTGCATATCCCCATACTTCTCCGGGGACAAAGTTATTTGCGGCAAGAATAAAATACATTACTATATAGGTAATGCAGATTGTGATTGAACCGGTCAGGGACACTTCCCGTAAAAATCCCAGACCCTTCGGAAACCTGATGTTTTCTGTTGATTTTGATTTGTCTCCGATCAACCGGCCCAGATATCCGGAGATCAGTGACAGAATAGTGGTAGGGTGCCCGATGGTAAAGCTGTCATCACCGGTTACCTCTTTTACGAATGGCCTGATCAGGTTAGGAGAAACGATCATATATAATGCAGTGAATACAGTTGCCAGAACGATCAGTTTAGTGCCGGTTAATCCGGCATCAACACCGGCGGCAATAAATACATAAGGGAACCAGTACAGCATATGCCCGGTCAGGAAAACAGATTTCCACTTGGTAAACCTGGCAAATATCAGATTAATCAGGAAGGCTACCAGCATAACGATGCCGATCTGGCTGCCGTAGATTGACATGTCAATATCCGGTTTGGCATTTGCCTGAGGCATAATCGTATTGAAGGCACCGGACAGACCGTCAATTGAACTGCCGACAATAATTCCGGTTCCCTGTGATAATACGAAAAAGCCGATGGCGGTCATCATAGTTCCGCGAACAATCTCGCTAAAGGATTTTTTCTGTAAAATCAAACCGGCCATTGCAATCAGTGCCAGGAAGATTGCACCCTGACCAAAGATTTCATTGACGATGAAATTTAATATATTCATATAAACCCCCCTCTTTAGTTCAGACTTTCAAAAAAGCCAAGCGTTTTCTCGGTTACCTCTTTCTTATTGACAAAATTGGAAATAGTAATGACAGGTATTTTGCTGCGTTCCCTGATGCGGTCTCCCAGTTCGTCAGAAGTGAAGATAGCGTCACATTCCATGGAGGTACAGGTTGCTACGTCGCCGCAGAAAACATCCGCTTCTAAATTGTGTTCCTTCAGGATTTCGTCGATTTTCATTCGCAGAAACAGCGAAGAACCACATCCGAATCCACATACAGCCTGAATTTTGATCACCGCAATCGTCTCCTTTCTCTAAGTACGTCTGGATAAAAGTGTTCGGGTTACTTCTTCGGCTGAGGCAGCACCGGCAATTTCAGCCACAGTAGTTTCTGATAATAACATCCCGGCTAATGCAGACAGGTTTTCCAGATGGGATGTCTTATCTGTACAGCCCAGACATAACACAACACTTACCGGATCATTGGCCGATCCGAAACAAACCGGCGCAGCCAGTGTGATCAGGGCAATGTCGGTATGAATGACTGCTGAACTGGGAGCGGCATGGGCAAGTGCCAGACCGGGCATGAGCACTATGTACGGACCCAGTTCCCGGACGGACTGTATCATCTGGTCAATGTAGTCGGCAGTAATACTGCCGGCTGACAGCAGTACCATTCCGGCTTTTCTGATCGCTTCTTCCCAATCCGCTGCTTTTTCTTTGACTCTGATGTTGCTTGCTTTAA
Source organism: Lachnospiraceae bacterium (assembly GCA_032073745.1). GTDB lineage: Bacteria > Bacillota > Clostridia > Lachnospirales > Lachnospiraceae > Brotaphodocola. The sequence continues at coordinate 2,196 of DAMAMW010000006.1, forward strand.
TTAGGCTGCTCAAAGCTTAGGTCTCCTCTCGAATGTTATTGTTAATTTTAGTATATAAAATCTGACGACAGATTAAAAGAACGGATTGTTTCAATGAAATTGAAAGAAAATGAACTTTTAATTGATTTTAATAAAGTTTATAATAAAATTGTCAAGGGTTTCATTGTGGGATTACACAGGTGGAGAGGATGACATGAATAAACAGTTAAATCGGTTATTGATGATATTACTGAATGCGCCCGGACAATATCATAACTACGATGTACTGGCAGAAGTGCTTTCTGTCAGCTCTCGTTCTGTCCGCAATTATATCCAGAGTTTAACACAGTTTATGGGCGATATCGGATTGGTGGATGTTTTGCAGATATCAGAGGGGGGTATCACTTTTACCGGAACATCAAAAGATATCAGCAGGATTAAGGGTGAAGTAATTGATACGGAATTTTATCTCTACAGGTTGTCTCCGGAAGAACGTTGTGTGATGATAAGTTTATATTTACTGTTGCTGGATGGATACTGCAATCTGCTCGAGTTGTCGGAAAAATTTAACGTCAGCAGAACAACAGCACTTAAGGATATGGAAAAGGTCAGAGGCTATCTGAACCGGTACCATCTTTCTATAGATCCTTCGCTGAAAAGAGGATACCGGCTGCAGATAAGTGAAATTGAACGGCGGGAAATGATCCTGAACATCACACAAAATGCAGCTGGTGATAACAGCCAGGTAAATATCTATAAGAAATTCTTGTATGATGAATGGGAGTTGGAGTCAAATGCAGTATTGCTGAAAAAGATATTGCTGAGTACGGAAGAGCGGTATGGCCTGGAAGTTTCTGATGTGAATTTTGATGAAATATTGCTGACGCTGCAGATTATAGTCAAACGTCTGGCTGAGGGCAGGCTGGCCGGGAACGGAGAAGCACAGATGCAGACAGCGGCTTTTGGGAATCCTGAAGTGTATAAAGCTGCCAGTGATATTTTGCAGTTAATCAGCAGCAGTTTTCCGGTCGTGATTAATGAGGCAGAAGTTGAATTTCTGGCATCGCGATTACATAGCTGCCGTTTTTACCACCGCAGTGTTATTCAGGAGTGCCGTGATATCCGGCTGCATCTGGCGGTGACGGGTTTTTTGCTGAAGATCGGCAGTGAACTCAATATAACCCTGGAGGCAGACCAGGTCACTGCCGAACAGCTGGAGAGCCACCTGCGGGCAATTGATAAGGCTCATCTGGAGGGACGGCAAATCCGCAATGATTATACGGAACAGATGATCAGTGATTATCCCGGGTATTATGAGCTGATCTGCCGGCACCGGGGAATTCTGGAAAGTGTACTGGAATATCAGTATACCAGGGATGACCTGGCGGTAATTCTGATTTACCTGGTAGTGATGGCCGAACGCAGTCCTGATACCGGAATATTGCCGGAGGTAATTGTAGTCTGCCATACCGGGATCGGCACAGCTAATTTCCTGGCAAAAAAGCTGACAAACAATTTTAATATTAAAATTCTGATGATAACGTCCAATCATAAACTGGATGAACTGGCGGACAGCTGTAAGTGTGATTTGATAATTTCTACCATAGCACTGGAAGCAGAACCGGAATCCTGGATCAAAGTATCTCCGGTGCTCAGTGATGAGGATATATTAAAACTGCAGAAATTATTTATGGATATCCGCAGGCGGAAACGTAAATCTGCGGAACTGAAAAACAGCGGTCAGCAGGAGAATCCCGGGAAGGCTCCGGGCGGCAGTGTAGGATCAATTCTGCGGGCAGAGCATATTCTGCCGGATATCAGCTGCCAGGACTGGATGGATGCGATTCGTTGTGCAGCGAAACCATTGCATGCAGAAGGCGTGATTGAAAACCGGTATATCGAAGCGATGATTCATTCGGTACAGGTAAACGGGGCATACTTTGTCTATGCACCCGGTGCAGCACTGGTACATGCCGGACCTATGGACGGGGTGAATACCTTTGGACTTACGCTGATGCGTCTGGAACCGCCGGTGGAGTTTGGTCACCGGCTGCATGATCCGGTTACTTATGTGATTTGTATGGCGATCAGGGAAAAAGATTACCGCCTGCAGATAATTATGAAACTGATGGATCTGCTGAGCAGCCCGTCTGCCGTTGCAGGACTTAATAAAGCAAAGACCGGAGCACAGATGCTCCATTGTCTGATTGAGGAGGAGAAAAAGTATGAATAGTATGAGCTTTGATTATATGGATCATCTTGTTGAAATCCTGAACCAGGTAAAGGAGACCCAGTGGGACAGCATTGACCGCTGCGCCGGATTGTTTGCTGATACTATTGCAGAAGGTAAGTCGGTTTTTGTCTTTGGCGCTTCCCATGCCGGTATTATATCACAGGAAATGTTCTACCGAACCGGCGGGCTGGCCGTATTAAATGCCATCCTGCCGGCGGAATTCATGCTGAATATCAGGCCGATTGAGCAGACAAGCGCCATGGAACGGCTATCCGGTTACCCGTCGATTATCCTGAACAATACCAGCATCGGTGCCGGTGATACTCTTTTACTGCATTCAGTTTCCGGTCGGAATACAGCGGCAATTGAAATGGCGATGGAGGCAAAAGAAAAAGGCATAGCTACGGCGGCAATTACTAACATGACATATTCGAATGGTGTGAGCAGCCGCCACAAAAGCGGCAAAAAACTATATGAAGTCTGTGATATCGTCATTGATAATTGCGGTGATTTTGAAGATTCCAGCATGCTGCTCCCGGGAATGAAACAGAAGATCGGTCCCACATCCAGCGTAATCGGCTGTACAATTGCCAATATGATCGTGATCAGAACGGTGGAATATCTGATAGAGAAAGGGATAGAGCCGCCGGTTTTTCGCAGTGCCAATGTGGATGGCGGTGAAGCGTTTAACGCGGTTCTTTTTGAAACATATAAGGATCAGATTCATTACCGATGAGTGACTGTCATGCAAATCTTTTCCTGATAAGTGATACTTAATCATCACTGCTGTTAATATACATAGAACATAGTGTGTGAGATCAGGAGTGATTAAATGGCAAGACATATGTTTTATGGCGGCAATACACCGAATGGGTTTTACGGCAGATTTGGGGATATTTTATTTCTTGATGAGGCAAAGAAAATAATATATCTGAAGGGGTCTTCAGGCAGCGGCAAAAGTACCCTGATGAAAAAGATTGCAGCTGTTTTTGAAGAAAAAGGCCTGGAGGTTGATTATATTCATTGTTCAAATAGTGTAAATGACCTGGATGGTTTCTGCGTCCGTGAGGCAGGCGTATGTATGGTGGATGCAACTGCGCCTCATGTCTGTGACCCTTCTGTTCCGGTAGCGATTGATGAGATTTTCAATCTGGCAGATTTTATTAAGCGCGACTATATTCAGCAGCACGGCAGCGAACTGCTGAAGCTGCAGGGACAGAAAAAACCTTACTACCAGAAAGCATACCGGTACTTAAATGCGGCATGCAAAGTCTGCGAAAACAATACTTATATCAATCATCTGGCACTGGATCAGGCCAAACTGAAAAGCGTGATCGAAAAAGAATTAAAATCGATCTCAATACAACCATTATCAACGCATCCCGGCCGCAACCGCAGTTATTTTGCCGATGCTGTATCTCCGCAGGGCAGGGTCAGCTACCTGGACAGTCTGATCAAAGGCAAAACCATTGTCGCATTAAAAGGCGAGAGCGGAATGGGAATGGATCTGATGCTGACGGCAGTCCGCGATATGGCAAACAGCCGTGGCTTCCATACGGAAAGTTGTTTGTGTACCTTAGATGTTGAGAAAACAAAACACTTATTGATTCCGGCGTTGAACCTGGCTTATATCACCTTAAATGATGACAATAAAACAGAACAGCCGATTGAAAGGGTAATTGATTTTGAAACATTTTGTGACAAGGTACTTTTGGAAGAGTGTCGGGAAGAAATGGAATATAACAAAAAAATCTTCGAAGAGCTGCTGCACAAATCAATGGCAATGATGGACGCGCAAAAAGTTGTTCACGACAAAATCGAGAAAATATATGTATCCGGCATGGATTTTGCTGGCCTTGATCAGGCCTTTTATACAATTTCGGAAATTATTGACAAAGCAATAAAAGAATAGAAGCTGCAACAGATAAGGGGGCTGTTCCGCTAACGATTAATCAATCGCAGGCGCAGCAGCCCTTTTCATTTCGAAAAATACTTATAGTTATTCCGGTCCACCCCAACGCTCCACGTTCTCCTTGCAACTATAAGCGACAACTTGTACCTTTGGAGATTTTACGGTACAATATCATAAGTACCAGAAAACGTGAAAATCACCAACCGAGGTATATCATGAAAACGGCAGCACAAAAACTATTCAGCTATCAAAACCCATATGATCACAAAGGCAGCTCCAAATTATTTCTCCAGGCGGTTCAACGCAGCCTTATGTTCCATCAGGAGCACTGCAAAAGCTACCGTACACTTCTGGCGGCGGAAAAGATTACTGCTGAAAGCATCAGAGGGGAAGCGTCATTACATCTGATTCCGGCGATCCCTACGGTTTATTATAAACATCATACAATGTTTTCAACTGATAAAAAGAAGATGAAGATCAGAGCGTTTTCGTCTGGTACCAGCGGCAGCCGCAGTTTTGTTGGATTTGATGCAGAAACATGTCATCTTGCCGGAATGATGCTGGTTCGTTTTTTTAGCTGGCACCGGCTGGTTTCCTTTCTGCCGGCAAACTACCTGATTCTGGGGATTGCCCCGGAAAAGGGGCAGCAGATTGGAGCGTATAAGACTCTGCAGGGAGCGATGAAACTCGCACCGGCTGCTCATGTCGAATATGTGGGCAGTCTGACTGACAAGCAGTTATTGCAGGTGCTGAAGCGATATGAACGGGAAAAACTGCCGGTCCGTATCCTTGGGTTCCCGGCATTTCTTGATATGCTGTTAGATATGATTGATCGTAACGGCAGCCATTTTAATCTGTCAAAGAGATCAAAGATTCTGATCGGCGGAGGGTACAAAACGCAAAAAGCTGCTGTTCATGATGAAAAGCAGCGAAATAAGCGGATTCATACTTCACTTGGCATCAGCAGATCTCAATGCAATGAATTCTTCAGTGCAGTCGAACATCCGATTCCGTATTGGAAATGTCAGGCAGGGCATTTCCATGTTCCAATATACAGCAGAGTGATTGTCCGGGACAGTAAAACGCTGAAGCCGGTTGATTTTGGACAGCCAGGTTTGTTGAATTTAATAACACCCTTAGTTCAAAGTATGCCGCTTATCAGTGTGGTCACAGATGATTTTGCAGCCGCTTATCCGGGGGGAACTTGCAAGTGCGGTAATCCGGCCCCGTATTTTAAGTGGCTGGGCAGGGCCGGGGTGGATGATATCCGTACCTGTGCTGCTCATGTCACCTCTCGGTCGGGAGGTGGGTCATGAATATAAGGAATCTGGGGGAAAAGATCAAAAAAACACTCGCAGAAAAGACATTGGAGCCGGACGTGGTTCTTAATGCCTGTGAGGTTGTAATCATTCAGCTTACCCAGCCGGAACGTATCAAACAATTGACCGATGCCGGGGTAACGGAGCGAGAGCTGGCTCTTTATCTGGATCAGATCAGTCGTCAGCTTGGACGAGAATGTTTAGAAGAACGATTAAAACGTGAACTGCCGCAGGATGCAGAGATTATGCCGCTCGGAACATTGTTTCATATAGCTGCGGGGAACGCATACGGACTTCCGGCGTTTAGTGTGATAGAAGGTTTGCTGGCCGGAAATATTAACCTGATCAAGCTGCCCGGGCCGGGAGATGAAGTGTCAATGCTGATATTTGACTGGCTGATTGAGGCGGAACCGGATCTGGCGGATTATATTTATGTATTTCAGATCTCATCCGCGGATATCGGGCAAATGACTGCGCTTTCAAAGCTTGCAGATGCGATTGTCATCTGGGGCGGCGATGAGGCGGTCAAAGCGGTGCGTGAATTGGCAGATCCTAATACCCGTTTGATTGAATGGGGGCATAAAATCAGTTTTGCATATGCGGATCCTGAATATATGACGACCCGTCAGATGGATGAACTGGCGGATCATATCTGTTCCACGAAACAATTATATTGCAGTTCCTGTCAGGGGATATATCTGAATACAGATGATTTTGACGTGGTGAAGAAGTTTTCAGAAGAATTTTCCGGAATACTGGAGGCGGCATATCTTCGTCTTGCTCCGCCGGCATTGCCGGCTGGAATAACGGCACAGCTGGTACTTAAATTAAGGACAAGGGCGATTGAGGCCATTCAGTATCCTGAACGGGGGCAGCTGTTTCAAGGGGTTAATACCAGCGTCTGGGCAGCTGCCGGCAATTGGTTGGAGACTTCATTTATGTTTGGAAACTGTTGGGTAAAACCGCTCCTCAGGGAGCAGGTTGTTGATGTTTTAAGAGGCTGCAAAAATCATTTGCAAACTGTTTCACTTTATTGCCGGGAGGAGGACAGGCCTGAATTATCCGGGATCTTATTCCGTGCCGGTGTGTGCCGGGTGACAACTGCGGGAAGGCTGGATACTCTGGAATTTGATATTCCTCATGATGGTGAGTATGCATTGCGTAAGTACTGCAGAATTGTGATCAGAGAATAGTAAGGACGGTTTTGCGTAAATAGAGTTAACAAACGGGGGTGATGTTATGACAACAATCAAAGAAATTGCCAAAGCCTGCGGTGTATCGGTGGCAACGGTATCAAATATTCTGAATAACAAACCGGGAGCCAGTATGGAAACCAGAAAGATGGTTATGCAGAAGGTTGAGGAGATGCAGTATACACCGAATATTGTTGCCAAGAATCTGAAGATGCAGAAGACCAGAAGCATTGGTGTTATAGCTGAAGACATGACTATATTCAGTATACCGGACATTATTGACGGAATTACAGAGTACTGTGAGAAGGTGGATTATCAGATTCTGCTGACGAATTTAAGACTGTTTAAGAAATTTAATGACAGCTATTATAACCGGGATGATTATTATGACCGGGTGCTGCTTGAGATTAAAAAACTGATGGAGAAGCAGGTTGAAGGAATTATATATGTGGCAGCCCATGAACGTACAATCAAATGCATACCGAACAAACTGCCGATTCCGGCAGTGATGGCTTACGGGTATACCGAGAACAGAGAGGTGCCGTCCGTTGTAGTTGATGACACGCATGGTGCCTATGAAGTGATCCGCCATTTGATTGACAACAGGCATCAGCGCATCGGTGTGATTATGGGGAAAAAAGACAGTATGCATGCGCAGGCGCGTCTGGTAGGTTATCAGACGGCGCTCTTTGACAGTGGGATTCTCTACAACCCTGAGTTGGTTGTAGAAGGTGACTGGACCAGAGATTCCGGATACAACTGCTTACCGGCACTGATGGACAAAGGTGTCACAGCTGTGTTCTGTATGAACGATTTGATGGCTGGTGGTGTGTATGACCGTCTGGCGGAAATGGGAAAACGTGTCGGTACGGACTTGTCCGTTGTCGGATATGATAATCGAGAGCTTTCCAGTTATTATAATCCGCCGCTTACGACGATCACGCTGCCGCTTCACGATATCGGCTACCGCTCCGGGGAGATTATGATTGAGATGCTGGAAGGTAAGCTGCTGACGGAAGATGAGATTGTCAGTGCTATTCCCTGTTCTATTTTGCTGAGGGATTCTGTAGCCCGGATATAAAGCTTAAGTAAATCTTTATATCGAAAGCTTAGAATCCAGCAGAGCGGCAATTGCAATCTCTTTCGAAGTATTCAGATGCTCCGTCAGTAATCTGACAGCCAGTGTAATATCACCACTTAGAACCGCATCACACAGCAGGATATGTTCATGCGTAGCCTGACTGTAACGTTTTGCCACATTTGGCGCACACAGGACCCGAATCCGGTTGTGTTGATCATATACGTGCTCCAGCGTGTTTTTTAAAAAGGAATTTGGCCCGCAAAGACAAATCAGCTTGTGTAATTTATCATCCAGCTGATCGTTCGATTGCGGGTCTTTTTGTGGTTCCTGTTTCAGCTGTTCCAGAAGTGATGCCAGCTCAGTCAGGTTTATGTAATTCGAGTATTTATTCAGTAAAAATGGTTCAATCAGCAGCCTTGTATCAAAAATCATGTTTACATCGGATAGGGTGAGCGGGTTGATCAGTATCCCTTTCTTAGGAAGAATCTTAATAAAATTCTCCTGTTCCAGTTTGATCAGACTTTCGCGTACCGGTGTCCGGCTCATATCCAGATCTTTTAAAAGAGAAGCTTCGCTGATTACTGAATTCGGGGAATATTCCAGAGTAATTATTTTGGCTTTAATCTGCGTATAGGCCTGTGTTTTTAATGAAGAGTCAGTCATTGCATCCCCCTTGTTTTCTTTGGTTTTAAGTTGATATCAGTATAACATGTGAATAATAAAAAAACAATTAGAGACGGTTTGTCTTATATATAAGATGTCTATATCCTGGATATGGTATATATGCTTTGATTTGTGATAATTACCAGATTATAATGCCTGTATAAGATAAAAATATACAAAGTATTGAAAGGGGGATGGGGTGAAGATAACAAATATTAAGTCGTTATGTTTGCGTCATACATATGAAAAACCGATTGCCGACGGTTGCAATACGTGCGGCAGGCGGGAAGCATTTTTGATCCTGATTGAGACCGATACCGGGATTACCGGGATCGGCGAGGCAGCCACGTTTGGTCTGCCGCTGGCAGCTTTTCGCGAAGTGCTGGATCACCACATTGCACCGCTGCTGTTGGGGGAGAATCCGCTGAGTATTGAATACCTGTGGGAAAAACTGCTGTGGAACGGTTATGCCGGCGGGCGCAAAGGGATTGTCCGCGGGGTGGCCAGCGGGGTTGATATAGCTTTATGGGATATTATGGGAAAGGTTTGTAACATGCCGTTGTTTCGTATTCTTGGCGCGAATAACACAAGTGTCAATGCATATGCCAGTGCTGGATTTTACGGTGATGGTAAAACGGTTGATGACCTGAAATATGAGATGGAGCAGCTGCAGAAGCAGGGATATCAGGCATTTAAAATGAAAGTCGGCCGGGCCGGAGAGAATGAACAGCGTATGCTTCGTTATATGTCAAAGGCAGTGGCTGTTGGCAGCTTGCAGCAGGATATGGAACGCGTCAGCGGCGTTCGTCAGATGATCGGCAAAGATACGTGTCTGATGCTGGATATGAATAATACATGGGGGTTTGATACTGTTCTCGAAATGACTGGGTTTTTAAATGAGATGAATATATACAGCATCGAAGAGCCGATCTGCGGTGATGATGATCGGGGGTATGAAAGGCTTGCCGGAAAGCTGAACCGGGTGATGATATCCGGCGGTGAGAATGAGCAGGGGCTGGACCGTTACCGGCACCTCATTGAAACCGGTGCATTGGACATGATTCAGGCAAATATTGGCTGGAGCGGCGGGATCACAGAGGTCAGAAATATCGCGGCACTGTGTAAGGCACATCACAAGATGTTTGCCCCGCATTCGTTTTTCTCTGCGGTATTGATTGCAGCTAATATTCAGTTGTCGGCCTCATTATCAAATGCGGCATTTATTGAATCGGAGGAAAACGCGAACCCGCTGCGTACAGAATTACTGAAAACACCGTTTGAGCGAGGCTGCAATATGGAATACCTGCTGCCGGAGAAACCGGGACTGGGGATTGAACTCAATTGGGATACAGTCGAGAAATATCATATTTAATCGGGAGATGAGAGGGAATAAATTATGGAGAATAAAACAGGTATCAATCGGGCAAAAACGTGGCAGGTGGCATTCTTTTCTTTTAACAATACCGCTTCCAATACAAATCTGGCAATGATGTCCTACTTTATGGTTTTCACCCAGAATATTCTGGGGATGGCGGCGGTACTGGTTGGAGCCATTGCCACCAGTATGCGTATTTTTGATGCTATTACCGATCCGATTGTCGGTGCCATGATTGACCGGACTGACGGCAAATTTGGCAAGTACCGTCCTTATATGGTGATTGGTTCGGTACTGATGAATGTTGCCATGATATTTATCTTCTTTTGTCCGCAGATGCTTTCCGGGGCTGTTAAATTAGCGTATATCATTTTCTTTTATGCGGTATATGTTCTGGGCTACACCTGCCAGACCTGTGTGACCAAAGGCGGTCAGACCGCACTGACCAGTGATCCGGCCCAGCGGCCGCTGTTTACGGTTTTTGACGGGATAGCATCGTCGCTGGTGAGTGCCGGTCTGGGGCTGATCCTCACAACACTGCTGGCGCCAAAATATGACGGCGGACTGCTTAATCCCCAGTTGTGGAAAATCGTTGTTGTAGTTGCGGTTATACTGCAGATTATCCTGACCGCTCTGGCCGTCCTGGGAATCAGGGAAAAGGACCAGACCAGGTATTTTGGTTTTGGTGATGGTAAAGTGACCAAATTGTCATTGAAGGAAATTGTAGGAGTCCTGGCTGAAAATAAAGGCCTGCGTTATCTGATGCTGTCAGCTAATACTGAAAAGATCGGCTGGATGATTTATAACTCGACCGTTGTTTACTTCTATGCCAATATTCTGGCGAACAGTTCGCTGCAGGGTAAGATCGGCATGGTGGCTATGATTCCGACTATGCTGGCAACGATTGTCGGACCGATGATTGCCAGAAAAAAGGGGATGAAACGGGTATATGTGATTGTTAACATCTGCAGCCTGTTCTGTCTGGGCGGAATCATGCTGATGCGGCCCTTTGGCACACCTGGCGTTGCTTTATTGGCAGTTGTAGTATTGGAACGGGCTTTCTCGACGGTTTCTGTATATTTGTCTAATCCGATGATTGCTGATTGTACCGATTACGAACTGTATCTGAGCCAACGTTATATTCCGGGGGCAATTGGTTCGGTATTCTCCTTTATGGATAAATTTGTTTCTTCACTCAGTACCTTTGTGCTTGGCCTGGCTCTGGCAATTGCCGGATATGGCGACAAAATAATCACGCCGAATGAACAGGCAACCGGGAAATTGTATACGGCACTGATGATTTGTATGTTTGTGATACCGGCAGCCTGTCATGTTATCTCCCTGATATCGATGAAGTTTTATCCTTTGAATGGGCAGACAATGGTTGAAGTACATAATGAAAATGCCAGAACCAGAGCCGCACGCAGCGAGGGACAGAAGAATGATTAAGAAGTATGGACATACAGTTGAAGGGTTTAAACGGATCTATGAGAATGAGAACTGGACCGTGGCGCTGAAAAATGCCGGCGAGTCAAACCGGAGAGATCATGTGAATTGCCTTGAGCGTCACAACTGCAGCGATGAAATCTTTATTCTGCTGACGGGTTCAGCTGTGATGATGGAAGGCGAAGTAAGTAACAAAACCGTAGTCGGAATCAAAGAGGAAATGATGGAACTGAATAAACTATATTTGATTCCGCAGGGGGTGTGGCACAATACCTACATGATGGAGGGCGCCCGGTTTGTGATTATTGAAAACTGCGATACCAGTTATGAGAATACGGATGTAGTAGAATTTGTCGATATAAAAAGAGAGGTGACGGATTTTGCCTGAAAATAAGAGCATTAAACTTAATTTACGGGTCAGGAATGGCCATGTAATAGATCCCCGTTCCGGAATCAATAAAATAATGGATGTCGGTGTCGTCAAAGGGAAGATGGTATCCATTGAAAACAGAGCGGTCACAGTCGAGCCAATGTATGATATTGATGCTGCCGGCTGTTTGGTGCTGCCGGGATTGATCGATTTTCATATACATGCATATGGTAAAGGCAGCGGGCTGGCAATTCCTCATCCTGATTTGCTGTTGTCGGCAGGAGTAACCGCTGCGGTCGATGCCGGCTGTGCTGGTTGTGCTTCCTTTGAGAGTTTTTACGAGACTACTGTTTTGAACAGCCGGGTCAAAACAAAGTGTTACCTGAATGCGTTTACCGGCGGCCAGCTGGATGCTGTTTTCGATGAAAACTTTAACCCGGCAATGTATAACGAGGATTGGATTTACCGCCTGAAGGAGAAGTATCCAGATACGATACTGGGCTTGAAGCTGCGGACGAGTACCTTTATTGTCAAAGAATTAGGGACAGAGCCATTGTATGCTGTTAAAGCGATGTGCCGGCGGCTGGATGATTTCCCGCTGTGTGTCCATATCACGGAGCCGCCGTGTCCGACGGAAGAGCTGGCCGGACTGTTGGATAAAGGTGATATCTTCTGTCATATGTACGGTTACGGGAAAGAGAGCATTATTGATTCGGCCGGAAAGGTCCGGCAGGGGATTCGTGAAGCGAGAGAACGCGGTGTGATCTTTGACGGGGCTAATGGCCGGAATAACTTCAGCTTTGCCGTTGCGATACCGGCGCTGGCCGATGGTTTTCTGCCGGACATCATTAGTACTGATGTGACAAAAGAGAAGTTATTCCTGCCGCCTTATGTGAAGAACCTGCCGTCGCTGATGTCAAAATATCGGATGATGGGCTGTGAACTGGAAGATATTGTCCGGATGGTAACCGAGGCCCCGGCCAAAGCGATGAAGATGGATGGCCGGATTGGTACACTGGCAGAGGGAGCCTGTGGTGATATTACCATTTTGAAAGAGATAGAAAAAGATGTAGTTTATATGGATTCGCGGGGGGAGTGTATGACGGGACACAATCTGTTTGTAACTCAGATGACTGTTTCGGACGGTGAGGTAATGTATAGCGCCGGTGACTTCCATGTATAACAGTGAGGAAATAAAGGAGAGCATGATGAGACTAAAAGGAAAGAAAGTGTTGATTACCGGTTCCGTCAATCCCCGTGGTATCGGTTTTGGAATTGCTAAAGTGTTTGCTGGTGAAGGTGCCGATATCATGCTTCACTATCACAGCGACTCGCCAGAAGAAGCTGCGGCATCGATGACAGAATTAAAGTCATACGGTAATGGCGTCTTCTCGGTTCGGGGTGACATTACGGATGAAGGTGATGTCAGCAGGATGATTATGACGGCAGCAGATAAAATGGGCGGACTGGATATACTTGTCAACAATGCCGGGGCCTGTGTCTGGGAAGATATTTTCCATCTGTCAGAGCCGGGGCTGAAACTGATGGCGAAAGTGAATCTGATCGGTACTGCCTTGTGTACCCGGGAAGCAGTTCTTTATATGCGTGAACATCAGGTGAAAGGCCGGATTATCAATATTTCCTCCTGCAATGCCAGACGCCCGAATCCCGGCATGGGCGGTTATGGGGCGATGAAAGCCGGTATGGATCTGATGACACAGTCCATGGCCCTGGAACTGGCACCGCTTGGCATCACCGTTAATCAGGTATGGCCGGGTTATGTTGTGACTGATATCAATAAAGGACAGCCTGGTGGAATGTCTGAAGATACGATTAAGAATGCTTTAAAGACTATTCCGGTCGGGGTCATGGCAAAGCCGGAAGATATCGGAACAGCGTCACTGTTTTTTGCAGAAGATAAAAACTGTACGGTGACCGGGGCGGTGATCAAAGCAGACGGCGGTGCATTTATTAAATGTTTGCAATAAGGTGAGGTGAGAAGAGATGGAGAATAGAAATATATTGCTTGCAATGTCAGGTCGCAACCCGGCATTAAAATCGGAACTGACCGGATATTATCAGAATAACGGCTATAACGTATACTGTTCAAATGCAAAGTCCAACGAAGAAATTGATCTGTCATATCGCCAGTTGGAGGCCGATGGGGTTGTGATTTCAACCTGTATTTATTTTGCATTACCGTTGTTTCAAGTATCAGTTTTCGATGTGGATTTTACGCACAAACTGGAAGGCAGCATTGATGAAGGTCTGATAATCGGAGCCTGGTGGATCAGGCAGACCTGTGAATACCACCGTCGCATCGGCGGGATCGGCAACATGATTATTTTGAATCATATCCCATCCATTGTTCCAACTCAAAAGTATTCTTACTGCTGCATTAATGAAGCGGCACTGACTAATCTTGGCAAAGTAACAGTGATGGATACAGAGGGTAATACCGATATCCGGATCAACTTTGTTACATATGGCTGGCTGGAAAGTGATCAGGCGGAGCGGGAGTGGAATGATACTCTGGCAGAACTTCATAAAGGAGCCAAAGCACCGATTCTTAAATGTGTTACAGGAACCGAAGTGGCCGAAGCATGTATGGCTACCGGGATGATTTCCGGAATGAACGGTAATAATCTGATTCTGGATCATGGTTTTTCTATTTCAAGGTCAATCAAACAATATCCCTGATCATACTGAACCTTGTCGAGAGTGAATTTATATACGGACGAAAAAAGCCAGGCAGCGATGCCTGGCTTTTTGGAGCCCATACTGGTTTTGTATCAACAGGAGGAAATGTCGAAAAAGAAAGGATGTGAAAAAGTACATACTTAAACGATTAATAAAAGTCGTTAATTTGTGAAAAAGTACTTTACAAGGCTTGGGTGATGTGGTAATATATGGTTGTTAAATCGTGTTGTATTAATATAAATACAAAATAATATAGAAAACGAACAAAATAGTTGTTGTAAATCTGAAGAAATACAGAATGACTATTTTTTTAAAACAACAAAGGTTAAACGTTTAATAAGAATAACCATTCAATTCTGAACGGATACTGCGGCATATGCGGAATGTGGAGGAAATCATGAAAACGGGAAAGTTAAGTGACGTTCGGCTGAGGGATGTTAAGATTACGGATCCCTTCTGGAATCACTATATCAAGCTGGTGAAGGATGTGATTATCCCTTACCAGTGGAACATATTAAATGATCAGCAGGAGGGGGTTGAGCCCAGCTATTGCATTCACAATTTCAAGGTGGCAGCAGGCGAAAAGCAGGGAGAGATCAAAGGGGTTGTATTTTTAGACAGTGATCTGGCCAAGTGGCTTGAGGCGGTTGCATACTCTCTGGAGACCAATCCTGATGAAGAGCTGGAACGGCTGGCGGATGGAGCAATCAGTCTGATCGGAAGGGGACAGCAGCCGGATGGATACCTTGGTACATATTTTACAGTGAAGGACCCCGGGCAGCGGTTTATGAATCTGCAGGAGGGGCATGAGCTTTATACCACCGGTCACATGATTGAAGCTGCTGTTGCCTATTATTATGCAACCGGTAAAGATGAGTTCTTGAATATCATGTGCCGGATGGCTGATCTGCTTTGTACATATTTTGGCACGGAAGAGGGCAAATGCCATGGTTATCCCGGACATCAGGAGATTGAGCTGGCCCTGGTGAAGCTGTATCAGGTTACTGGAACTCAGCGGTATCTGGATCTGGCAATGTATTTTATCGATGCCAGAGGCGTTGGAGAGAATTACTTCATTCAGGAAGAAAAACGGGGCAAGAAACGGATATTTCCTGAGTTTGCCGATTACCAGCCGGTGTATTCACAATCACATCTGCCGGTACGAAAGCAGCGGACGGCTGAAGGGCATGCGGTACGGGCAGTTTATATGTACAGCGCAATGGCCGATCTGGCAGGAGTTTATCAGGATGAGGAACTGCTACAAGCCTGCAAGACACTCTGGAACAATATTACCGGGAAGCGGATGTACATTACCGGCGGAATCGGTTCTTCGGGAATTCTGGAACGGTTTACAACGGACTATGATCTGCCTAATGACAGCGGATATTCAGAGACCTGTGCTTCGATCGGAATGGCGATGTTTGGCAAGCGGATGGCGCAGATCACCAGACAGTCGGCTTATATGGACATAGTTGAACTTGAGCTTTATAATAATATTCTGGCCGGAATAGCCAGAGACGGAAAAAGCTTCTTTTATGTGAACCCGCTTGAGGTCTGGCCGGATAACTGCATCCCCAGAACCACAATGGAACATGTGAAGCCGGTCCGGCAGAAGTGGTTTGGTGTAGCCTGCTGTCCGCCGAACATTGCAAGGACACTGGCTTCGATCGGTCAGTATATGATATTTACAGATGGGGCAGAAGTTTATGTGAATCTTTACATCAGCAGTCAGACACATGTACGTTTGCATGACGACGACGTGAGTATTACCCTGAATAGTAATATGCCTTATTCGGGCAGATGTGAGCTGACCGCCGATGGTAGTGAAGATAAGAAGATATCGGTGGCACTCAGAATTCCTGCTTACGCAGTCGGTTTTAGGATTGCCGATTCTGACGGGCAGGTACTTTCCTGGCAGGAAAAAGATGGTTATGCCCATTTGGATATGGGGGCCGGTATGACCTGCCGGATTGAATGGGACATGAAAGCCCGGTTTGTGAGAGCGAATCCGCAGGTCAGGGAAAATATCGGAAAGGTTGCACTGATGCGCGGACCGCTGGTCTACTGTCTGGAGGAAGCCGACAATGGCATCAATCTGCCGGGGATTTATGTTGACACATCGATAGAACCACAGGAAATCGTGGATCAGAGTATCACCGAAAAAACCGCCTGTGTACAGCTTGCAGGCAGGAAGATCAGATCAGACAGCCGGGATCAGCCGCTTTATGGAACGTATCAGCCGGAGTTTGAAACCGTTAAGATCAAAGCAGTTCCTTATTTCCTCTGGAACAACAGGGGCGCAGGAGAGATGCTGGTCTGGATGAAGGAAGCTATAAAAAATTATATATAAATCAAGGAGGATATTAATGTGAAAAAAAGAGGTTTGGCAATTTTTATGGCAGCAGCACTGGCAGTATCAGCATTAGCCGGATGCGGGAACTCAGGAAGCGGAACCGATGCCGGAGCCGGAGCAGCAGAGAGCACCACGGCAAAATCACCGAATTCGGCAGGCAAGAATGAGATGGAAGTGGAAGGCGATGACGTTACTACTTTGAATGTATGGACATTTATCGAACTGCACCAGACCTTCTATACCGAAATGGCAGAGCGATGGAATGAGCAGAATCCGGACAAAAAAGTAAAACTGGTTTTGAGCAACCTGCCTTACGATGATATGCATAATAAACTGTCTCTGGCACTGGAATCTGGTGAAGGTGCACCGGACATCGTTGATATTGAGTTGGGCAAATTCCCGGCATTTATGGTTGGCAATATCGGCCTGATGGATCTGACTGATGCGATTGCTCCATACAACGACACCGTAGTCCAGTCAAGACTCGATATCTATTCCAAAGATGGCAAAGCATACGGGTTCCCGACTCATGTTGGCACCATGGTTGCTTTTTATAACGACGATCTGCTGAGCGAAGCAGGCGTTAACTATGCTGATATCAAGACTTGGGATCAGTTCAAAGAAGCCGGTGTGAAATACAATGAAGCAACCGGAAAAACCTTTGCCTGTGTGGAGACCAGAGCACAGTGGATGATCAACCTGATGCTGGCTCAAAAGGGCGGCGATTACATAGATGCAAACGGTGAACTGGATCTGACCAATGATAAGATGGTAGAAGTTCTGGAATATATCAAAGGCATGCAGGACACCGGCGCATTTGCAACCGTTGCAGGCGGTCAGCCGGATGACGAAGAGGCTTATACCTTCTATAATTCAGGCGAATATGCAGTGCAGATTATGCCATTCTGGCAGACATCAAGATTTACCAACTACATGAGTGATCTGAGTGGTAAAGTTGCTATTTCAACCGTTCCGGTATGGAGTGAATCTGATTCAACAGCAATGACCATCGGCGGCGGCGGTACAGGTACTGCAATTGTGGCAGCCAGTGAAAATGCAGATTTGGCAGCAGAAGTAATGGCCTTTATCAAACTTTCAGAAGAAGCCAGTAATGAAATCTGGAATGTTCTTGGTTTTGACCCGGTTAACACCATTGTATGGAGTGATACTGAGCTGACTCAGAATCCGGAAAACCAGTTTGTTAAATACTTTAAAAACTATCCGTTTGATGCCCTGCTGGCATCTGATGAGGGCGGAATCGGCACCCTGAATTCCTACACCAGTGAGATGTATCCTTCCATCAACAACGAATTCTGTTACGTGACCCTGAACAGTATCTATGAAGATGGGATGGATATCAGAGAAGCCCTGCAGCAGGCTCAGGATACGGTCGGCAATGAATTCAGATAATCGGTAACGTTGGCAGCAGCATGGTAAAGGAGTCGGTGATATGAAAAAGTTATTTTATTCAAAAAAATTAGCACCATATATTTTTATATGTCCGTTTGTGTTGACCGTATTGGTATTCTGGATCGCACCGATCTGTAATGGCGTATTGCTGAGCTTTCAGGATGTCCTGAAAGACGAATGGGTGGGATTTAACAACTACTCGCGTTTATTGACGGATAAAGTGTTTTTTAAAGCGGTGGGAAACAGTATCAGATACATGATCGGGACATTGGTACTTTTGATTCCTTTTCCGATGTTGTTTGCAGTACTGCTCAATAATAAAAAGTTAAAAGGGGCCGGATTTTTTAAATCTATTTATTTCCTTCCGGCCCTGACCTCCCTTGTCGTTGCCGGTACGATCTTCCGGCTGATGCTGGGCGAATCGGAATTGTCCCTGTTTAACCAGGTGCTCGGATTCTTTGGAATTGCTCCGGTGAAATGGTTAAAGAGCGGAGTGGCAACGTATTTTGCCCTGCTGATGCTGGCCTGCTGGCGCTGGACCGGTGTCAACATCCTGTACTTCCTGGCCGGACTGCAGAATATTCCGGTGGATATATATGAGGCTGCCTCGATTGACGGAGCGTCCCGGTGGCAGCAGTTTAAAAATATATCCCTGCCGCTGTTAAAACCGACAACGGTATACGTCCTGACAATCAGCATTTACGCCGGCCTGTCGATGTTTCTGGAAAGCAGCATGCTGTTTAAAGGCAACAATTCACCAAACAATATCGGTCTTACGATCGTTGGTTATCTGTATCGCCAGGGAATTGAAAAACGGGCGATGGGATATGCCTGTGCGGTGGGAATTATCCTGCTGTTCATCGTTATGGTGGTGAATCTGGTGCAGCTGAAACTGACCGGAACCTTCAAAGAGGAGGAGTAAAACATGCATAGTAAGAAAATGAAAAGTAATATCGAAGTATGGGCAAGTACTATCTTGTTTTCGATATTGGCAATTATAATTGTTATGCCCATCTGGCTTCTCCTTGTTGCCAGTTTCAAGCCGGGAAATGACCTGCTTCAATATGGACTGAACCTCGACCTGAATATAGCCAGAATGAATCTGGATAACTACAGACTGCTGTTTTTTGGCAATCATGAGTATTGGACCTGGTTTTTTAACAGTGTGGGATTGACTGTAATCACTGTGGTTCTGACCCTTCTGATCAGCTCATTTGTTGCTTATGGTTTTGCTGCGTATGAGTTTAAGGGCAAAAATTTCTTCTTTGTGGTAGTTTTGATTATTTTATCAATTCCGCTCGAAGTAGTTATGCTTCCTTTGTATAAGCAGATGTCAACGATGAAACTGATGGACAGTTACGCCGCGGTAGTGCTGCCGTTTATGGCTCATGCCTCCACGATCTTTTTCTTCCGGCAGTATATGCTGGGGATTCCCCAGTCACTGCTCGAGGCAGGAAGGATTGACGGAGCGACAGAATACGGGATTTATTTCGAATTGATTTTCCCGATTCTGAAACCGGCATTTTCGGCTATGGCAATCCTTAACGGCATGAATGCCTGGAATAATTATCTGTGGCCGCTGTTGGTACTCCGTTCCTCTGATAAGTATACGCTGACAGTCGGACTGAATACCCTGATCAACCCGTATGGAGACAACTACAGCCTGCTGATCGTAGGTTCGGTATTTTCCATTATCCCGATTTTTATTTTGTTTATCGCATTCCAGAAGTATTTTATTGAAGGTATGACAGCCGGAGCTGTAAAAGGCTGATTGATAAGGAGAAAAAACAATGACATCACAAAAAGCAAAAATGACAGTTGATAAGGACTACGTGATCGCTCCTGTTGATAAACGGATCTACGGATCGTTTATTGAACATCTGGGCAGGGCGGTATATGACGGAATATACAGTCCGGATCATACCAGTGCCGATGCTCTCGGTTTCCGCACCGATGTAAAAGAACTGGTCCGGGATCTGCAGGTACCGATTATCCGTTATCCGGGCGGGAACTTCGTATCGAATTTCTACTGGGAAGACAGTGTCGGTCCGGTAGCCGATCGTCCGAAGCGTCTCGATCTGGCCTGGAAAACACTTGAGGAAAATAAAGTCGGACTGAATGAGTTTGCCGCCTGGACAAAAGATGTGGATTCTGAGGTGATGATGGCTGTAAATCTGGGGACCAGGGGAATCTCTGATGCCTGCAATATTCTCGAATACTGCAATCATCCCGGCGGAACAAAATACAGCGACATGCGTATCGGTCACGGTTATAAAGAACCTCACAAAATAAAGACCTGGTGTCTGGGCAACGAGATGGATGGACCATGGCAGATCGGCCACAAGACAATGCAGGAATACGGCAGACTGGCGGAAGAGACTGCCAAAGCGATGAAAATCATCGATCCTGACATCGAACTGGTATCCTGCGGCAGTTCAGCCCTGGATATGCCGACCTTCCCAAAATGGGAATCAGTGACACTGGAACATACCTATGATCATGTGGAATACGTTTCCCTGCATCAGTATTACGGCAACCGCAGTGGTGACAGCCAGGATTACCTGGCCAGCTCGGATGACATGGATGAGTTTATCCGAACTGTAATCGCGACCTGTGACTATGTAAAAGCGAAAAAAAGAAGCAAAAAGAAAATCAATCTGAGCTTTGATGAATGGAATGTATGGTTTCATTCCAATGCCGCCGATGATGACATTACAAAAAACAACCCATGGCAGGTGGCGCCGCACATGCTGGAAGATATCTATACTCTTGAGGATGCCCTGCTGGTAGGTCTGATGCTGATCACCCTGATCAAACATGCCGACCGCGTCAAAATGGCATGCCTTGCCCAGCTCGTCAACGTAATCGCACCGATCATGACAGATCCGGACGGCGGCCCGGCATGGTGCCAGACGATCTACTATCCATTTATGCATGCCTCCCGGTACGGCCGCGGAACAGCGCTGCAGCCGGTACTCACATCACCGAAATTCGACACAGCAACTCATGACAATGTAACATCAGTCGAATCGGTAGCAGTATATCAGGAAGAGGCAGATCAGGTGACGATATTCGCAGTGAACCGCAATCTGAGTGAAGATATCGACTTAACCACAGATTTACGCAGCTTCAGTGATTATCAGGTACTGGAACATATCGTCCTTGAAGGTGACTTAAAAGCGGTCAACGGCGCCGGAATCCAGCGGATCAAACCATCGAACAGCGGCAGTTCAGTGATCAATGGTGGAATCATGACCAGTATTCTTAACAAGGCATCATGGAATGTCATCAGATTGGGGAAAAAATAATGAATCAGAATAACTACCTGAAGACGGAATACAACGATCCTTTTATTCCTAACCGGGCAGATCCATATATCATGGTGCACAGTGATCAGAAGTATTATTTTACAGCAAGTGTACCGGAATATGATAAAATAATTATCCGACGCTCCGACACGCTTGCCGGATTAAGAGAAGCAGAAGAAGTGATTGTCTGGAGAAAACATGAAACGGGCATTATGAGCACCCATATATGGGCACCGGAGCTGCATTTTGTTAAAGGGAAATGGTACCTCTATTTCGCGGCAGGAGATCAGGCCGATGTATGGAACATCAGGCCATATGTACTCGAATGCAGCGGCGATCCATTGCATGACGAATGGACAGAATTGGGCCAAATGCAAGGAGCCGATGATTTCACCTTCCAGGACTTCTCACTGGATATGACCATATTTGAACATTATGGTGACTGGTACTGTGTATGGGCAGAAAAAGTAAGTGTCGGCAAAAAGATATCAAATCTTTACATATCCCGCATGGAAACCCCATGGAAACTGGCCACCCAACAGGTACTCCTGTCCGCCCCGGACTATGACTGGGAACGAGTTGACTTCTGGGTTAACGAGGCCCCGGCCGTAATTAAACACAACGGCAGACTATACCTCACCTATTCAGCCAGCGCCACCGGCGAATGCTACTGCATGGGCCTGCTGACCATAGATGAAAACGCAGACCTTCTCGACCCGTCCAATTGGAAAAAAGAAAACAAACCCGTATTCACCAGCGACAAAGAAAAAGGACTATACGGCCCAGGCCACAATACATTTTTACGCTGTAATCAATCTGCTGCCCCAATCATGATCTACCACGCCAGACCCTACGACGAAATCATCGGCGATCCCCTCTACGACATCAACCGTCACGCTTACCTGGCGAGAGTAGTATGGACGGATGAAGGTTTCGAACTAATAGCAGAGCCATGGCAGCAGATTGTTGGAAATTAAAGAAATGTTCGATCTAAAAACACCACTGTATTAATCGCGGTTTCCAAGCCTTAAGCGATACATACCGTGGTGTTTCTTTGTTTTGTTTTTTGCTTTTTTACCTAGCGGGAGCTGACACAGTTGCTGGGAGAACGTGGGGCGTTTGGTTGGACTGGCCCCGGTGCCGCTGAAAATTACTTGCTGCGGCCTTAGAACCACCCCGCCGAGAGAACGGAAGCGATTCCGGTCCAACCAAACGCCCCACGTTCTCCTTCCAACTATGTCCTCCTTTAATCCATATAAAACCCCCCATTAACATCCATCGTATACCCAGTTATATACCCGGCCAGTCGTGATGCCAAAAAAGCAGCAGCACACCCAATATCCTTTGTTGTACCAAATTTCTGTATCGGCTGCCATTTCATCGGCAAAGAGTTTTGCACTTCCGCAAGAGTTTTCCCATCTAAAGATGGTTCACTGCCCTTAATCAGCCCGGCTGCAACACAGTTGGCGGTTACCTGGTAAGGGGCGAGATATTCCGCATAGCCTTTTGTAAGACCAATTACCGCACTGGCAGATGAACATTCTGCGGCATTAGCTCCCATAAAGGAGCGCTTGCCGCTTGCAGAGAGGATATTGATTATTTTTCCGGCCCGTTTTTCTGCAAAATACGGTGCAGTCTGACTGCAAACGCAAAAAGTTCTCTTTACATTACTTTCCCAGAGCTGTTGTAAATCTGCAGAAGTCAGTTCGAAACAATTATGGGTATCGCCCCTGAAAAAATTCGTGATGAGAACATCCAGGGAAGTCATTTCCGCCAAAAGATCTTTCAATTTCCCGCCAACCAGAACCTCAGAAGAAAAGTCGCAGTCATCATCTGTCCAGTGTACAACCTTTGCCCCTTCCTGTTCCAGCACTTTTACAATATCCCGGCTGGAGTATTGCCCGCTTCCTGTCAGCAATATATTGGTACCGGTTAGAAGCGGCTCTTTAATCTGTGCGAAATATTCAAAATAATTATTAATCAATATAAAGCCCTCCATTGATATCCATAATCTCTCCGGTAATATAACCTGAGCAGTCGGAAGCCAGGAACAGCACTGCTCCGGCCATTTCTTCCGGCTGTCCCAGGCGGAGCATCGGAATCTTTGCGGCAATTTGTTTTTTCAGCTCGTCACTGCGGTGTCCGATCATCGGGGTTTCTGTAGTACCGGGGGCTATGGCGTTAACCGTGATACCATACTGGCCCACCTGATTTGCAAAATGTCTGGTAAACGCCAGCAGAGCCCCTTTACTGCTGATATAATGAACACCGGCGGTAGGGTGGCTCATTTTACCACCGACAGAGGATGTAATGATAATTTTGCCATATCCCTGTTTCCGCATTTGTTTCAGTGCAGCCCGGCAGCAGAAGAATGCACCGTTCAGATTGATTGACATGGTCTTGTTCCAATCATCATCCGTAATCTGGTCGATTGTCTGGTCAAGCAGAATCCCTGCATTGCTGAACAGAATATCCAGACGTCCATATCGGGCAACAACATCATCAACGATATGATTTACCGACAGAGAGGAAGAAACATCTACCGGAAATGCCTCGGCCTGACATCCTTTTTCCCTGAGTGTTGAGGCGACTGTTTCAGCCAGATCTGCTTTAATATCGCCTATGATCACTGTGGCACCGGCCATAGCCAGACTGCAGGCGGATGCTTCTCCGATACCGCTGGAACCCCCTATAATAAGGGCAATCTTTCCGTTTAAATCAAACATATTATCAGCTCCTTTAGTCCATAACCTGACCACCATCAATATCAGTGCATTCACCGGTTACATAACTTGCCAGATCAGAGGCTAAAAATAAAACCACATTAGAAACCTCTTCAATCGTACCTCTGCGTTTCAGGCAGATACTGTTTAAATACCCTTCCAGCCTGGCACCGGCCATCTCCTTAGAAATCTGGGTATCAAAAGATCCGGGGCAGACTGCATTCACGTTGATACCAAACGGGCCGCCTTCTCTGGCCAGACACTTGGTCAGTCCCAGCACTCCGGCCTTTGCTGCCGCATAAGCACAGGTGCTTAACAGGCCGCCGCCCTGCTTTCCGGCAACAGAAGACATATTAACAATTTTTCCGTAGTTGTATTGTTTCATGGCAGGCAGGATAACACGGCATGTATTGTAGATCCCCTTCAGGTCGATACCCAGAACCCGGTCCCATTCGTCCTCAGTCAGGTCCTCGATCGGCATTTTGCTGGCGATACCGGCGTTATTAATGAGAACATGGATCTGGCCGAATTCTGCGATGGCCTGATTCAGGACTTCATCCACATCTTTTGTCTTGGCTATGTCCACAATATAAGAGTGGATGGGATAATCCGGGTATTCGGATGTCAGACTATCCATGTCAGTGTCATTAATATCCAGGCAGATTACGTTTTGGGCACCACGCCTGCAGAAGTCGATAACCATCTGCCGTCCAAAACCGGTAGCAGTTCCGGTAATAATGATATTCTTTCCGGTAAAATCCATAATTTTTCTCCTTTCAGACAGCCATCAGTCGTTCAGCAATTCACGGATACTTTCTGCCGCCTCAAGCCCCATCAGTTTTTCGTAAGTGTGCAGCTGCATCATTCGGTCAAGAGAGCGTCTGGTATCACCGTGTTCCTTAAAATCAGTCAAAAAGTCAGTTGCCATATTGGCATAGAGGAGCATAACGCTTAAGCAGTTAAAGGTGAATTTCACGCCTGCATTTTCCAGTTCCTGAATCGTCGGGATAAAATCACTTGCCTCAAGAATGTCATAGGCAACAGGTGCTTTTACCCTGCGGACAATTTCTTTTAACTGTTCATAACTTGTGACCATCTCCGGATATACCAGATCGGCTCCGGCATCGGCAAAAAGATTAAGGCGCCGGACCATTTCATCAGTACTGTGATAGACTGACATACAGTCAGAACGGGCAATAATGAGCATATCCTTACGGGTTTTTACTGCTATTTTGATCTTTTCGGCCGCCTCCTCAGCGGGAAGAACGTTGACTCCCTGCATGGCACCGCATTTTTTTGGAAAGCCCTGATCTTCAATATGAATGGCCGCGAGACCAGCTTCCTCAAATCGCCGTACCGTATGGCGTACATTGTTCAGATCGCCATAACCGTTATCGGCGTCACAAATCAGGGGGATGTTCACACACCGGCTCAGATTACCTGCCCATTCAACCATTTCTGTCTGGGTGGCAATGCCGATATCAGGGACGCCGATCTTGCTGGCAACAGATCCGTTGCCTGTCATATAAAATGCTTCGAATCCCAATTTTTCTACAATTTTAGCACCGATGCAGTCGAAAACGCCGGGAGCAACTGTGATTCCGGGCTGCTCTAAAAGTTTCTTGAGTTTTTGTGGATTATTCATATAGTACACACCTCTTTTGAAATGATATAGTTAAGGATAGTTACACGATCTATAAAAAACTTAACGCAAAAAGAGATTAACCAGGAATAGAGATACATCAGGCACAAATGTGACGAGCAGCAGTACAGGTATCGCAACTAATATATATACGCTGATCGGTCTGATGATCTTGTTGAAGTCACATTTGGCAACTTTACAGGCCACAAACAGATTTGCCGCAAAGGGCGGTGACAGCATACCAATCTGAAGGTTCATCAGCATCATTGCACCAAAATGTACCGGGTCGATGCCGTATGATTTTGCAATTGGCAGTACTAATGGGACCAGAATCAGAATCGCTGTATTGGTCTCCATAAACATTCCTACAACCAGGAGGATCAAATTCATAATAAGTAAAAAGCCGATTTTTCCGATGTTGGCACCCATAATCAGATTGACCAGATAAGTAGGCATGTTTACCATCGTAAACATACGTCCGGCCACTGCAGAGAAGGCGATCAGAATAACAATAGCTGCGGAGGTTTTGGCGCTGCTCAAGGTGACATCAAACAGATTGCCTCTGTTTAGTCCCTTGTAGAACAGCATTCCGACAAGCAGGGAATACGCTACAACCACTGCACCTGCTTCTGTAGGTGTAAAAACGCCGCCAAAGATACCGGCAAAAAGGATGACCGGTGCAAGGAGGGCTGGAACGGAACGGGGATTAAACCGGCGGGAACCTTGTTCATCCATGATTGCCCGAAGTTTCTGTGCTTCATCTTCAGACAGTTCGTCCAGCTTTTTCAACCTGGTGCGGCAGCGGATGTGGTTTGTGATCATCCAAAGCGGTCCCAGTATAAGTGCCGGAACAATTGTTGAGCACCATACATGGATAATGGATTCACCAGCGGCAATTGCGTACATAATTCCCTGGATTGACGGCGGTATCATAACACCGAGAATGCCGGCAGAAGCGACCAGTGCCGCACTTTCCTCCCGGCGGTAACCCATCCTCTCCATTCGGGGAAATAACATTCCGCCTACCAATGCAACGGTAGCAGTAGCAGATCCCATAATCGTACCAAAAAGCATGGACAAAAGCACTGCAAAGTCCCCGACTGCTTTCCGGGAGCCGCGAACCAACTTTGTCACCTCGTCTAAAATTGATTCTGCAATCCTGCCGTGCAGCATCAGATTACCTGCAAAAACAAAGCCGGGAATCGCCAGATAGGCGAATACATCGATTGAACTATAGGCGGTGGAGGCGACGATATTCATCGACTGTCCCATGAGAAGAATCGACACAATGGATGCACCCAGCATGGAATGGGCCAGGGGAACACGAATGATCGCCAGGACAAGAAAAACAACAATAAAAACCAGAAGCATCTGCAATACTGTCATACGTCATCCTCCTTTCGCATCTGCTCCTCCTCGAACCGGTGAAGAACGGAAAGGGCGACCTCAACATCTGCATCCATGCCGTCATTTTCTTCCTCATCGATATGACGGATATGTTCTTTATATATCTGACACAGCAGATAAAAAATGCTCACGACAGAACCGGCAAGTACCGAACCGACAGGAATATATTTAGGAATACGCAGCACAGTTGTCGTCATGCCACGCGATACTAAGGTCAGTATGTATTGCATACTCAGGTAAGACAGATATCCCAGAATAGCAGCGGTAAGAATTTTTGCCAGCAGGTTCAGGATGGAAATTGCCCTGCCTTTTGTACTACCCAGAACATCGACAATAATCTGCTCCTTATCCCTGGTGACCACCGCAATCCCTATATAAGTGGCCCAGACAAAGAGAATCCGGGCCAGTTCCTCTGACCATGACAGGGAACTGTTAAGCACATAGCGGAAAAAAACCTGAATAATGCTGAGCAGCATAAAGCAGATAAAGGTGGTCACAAGGAGAATATCTACAATAGATTTTCGTTTCTTTTTCATCATATCAGACAGCACTCCTTTTATTTGCAGACGGGAACGAGAACCATAAATCAGCTGGATAAATTATCAAAAATGTAGTCCATGGCATCGGAATCGTATTGTCCGCCATATTCTTCCCAGATTACATGGGCAGCTGTTTTAAAGTCATCCTTCAGGGAACCTGGCAGATCCAGAACAACATTCATACCTGAGTCCTGCATCTTCTTTACGGCGCCTTCTACATTGGCACGGTTGTCACGGATCTGGGCTAAACCGGCAGTTTTCGCCTCTTCAGTTAAAATGATCTGGTATTCTTCGGGGAGTGTTTGGAAAAAGTCTTCGTTTATAGAGATAGCAGCACCGCTGTATACATGATTTGTCATATAGAAATATTTTTGAACCTCATAAAACCCGCCGTCTACAGTCAGGATCGGTCCGTTATCCTGTCCGTCTACCGTACGCTGCTGTAAAGCCGTCAGCAGTTCTGAATATGCCATTGGTGTGGGATTAGCTCCCAGGTTTTGGAAAAATGCGACTAAAGTATCCAGCTCCGGTGTGCGGATCTTCATACCGGACAGGTCGGCTTTGGATTCAACCGGTTTGTTGCAGGTCAGAGAACGGTAGTCGTTCTCGCCCCAGCCAAGAACTCGGAGGCCGTTGGCAAGCATACGTTCGGAAAATTTTTCACCGAGGAATCCATTGAAGTAATGTTCGTCAACCGTATCATAATCCGGGAACAGGTATGGTAAGTTTACAAAGGCCAGTTCCGGAAAACAGGTGGCATAGCCGATATCCGTGATATATCCCATCTGAACCGTGCCCAGCGACATGGAATCTACAACTTCCGCATCTCCGCCTAAAGTTCCGCCAAACTGGAGGTCAATGGTGACGGCTCCGTTGGTACGGGATTCCACATTTTCTTTCAGAGTGACGGCAGCGGCATAAGCGGCGGTCTCAGTGGAGACCGTGGCAGCATAGACAACCTTATAGCTTTGGCCCTGCTGGGATGCTGTGTTTCCGGATGTCTGGTCAGTGCCACCACCTCCGGAACATGCGGACAATGAGAATACAACAGCAGCAGTGAAAATTGACAGTACTTTCTTCATTGAACTTCCTCCTTTGTCTAAGAATAACTCTGGTTTTACGGTTAAATTAATTGTAACACATTGAAGTGTAATTTTCAAATGAAAATTTCACTAATGCTATAATCTGTTTATATAAAATTATTTTATAGTGAAAATGTATATATTTATTACAAGCATACAATATAGTATTGACTTTCTTTTTTCTACATTGTAAACTATATTAGTCTATTTTTATAATTGGCAGGATTTTCCTTTGGATTAAGGCAAAAATCTTATAATACAGGAGCATAAAGGAATGCAGATTGGTGAAAAGATACGTTTGTTGCGTAAACAGCAAAGAATTACACTGAAAGAACTGTCAGAACAGACCGGTTTTTCCATCAGCTTTATCAGTCAGGTGGAACGGAATCTATCCAAACCATCGGTTGACTCCCTGAAGCGCATTTGTGATTTTTTAGGAGTGCCGCTGGCAGTATTTTTTGATGACGACAGATTTCAGGAGATTGCCAGTGATCGTGTGATCCGGCAGGAACATCGCAAGCGACTGAATTTTGAAGGTTCAAAGGCAGAGATGTTTTTGCTCTCACCCAGTGTGACTCCGGAGATGACCAACTGCAAAATCGAGCTGTTGATGATTACCGCCCAGCCCGGTGCCCAAAGCGGCAATGAGTATCACTATCATAAGGGCGAAGAGTGTGGTGTTGTAATCAAAGGAACACTGAATATATGTCTGGATGATGGGACCTCCTATGATTTGCGCGAGGGAGACAGCATGTATTTCTCCAGTGAACAGGGGCACAAATGGAGGAATCTGGGCGAAGAGGAGTCTGTATCTGTCTGGGCCATTACCCCTCCTTCATTTTAAGGGAAATATTTTGATATAAATTTATATATTATTTTGAGGGAGATATCATGACGTTAACAAATGATAATTTATATGTTTCAGATAGTTTGAACGGCATAAAATACGACTTTATCATCAAACAGTTAGATGGCGTGGCATTAAATGTGAGAGATATTCAACTTACTATGGAAAACGAGATTAATTGTTGCATTCAATTGATTTCTGAAGGAGATATGAGTCTCAGCAGAAGACCAATAAAGTTTGAACCAGAAAAGGAAATGCTCCTTATTCGTGTCAATCGGCTGGAGAACGAACTGCGTCGAATTAAAGAGTTACTTAATCAAATTGCATAGTATATAAATACAAATCTTAGGTGTGAAGTCTGCTATGTTACAGAGGCTTTACACCTTTATGTGTATGTAACCTGATTGACAAGAGGGGGAGGATTTCCACCATGGATTATATGAACAGAAACATTTCAGAAAACCTCAAACGAATACGACTTGCCAGAGGATACAGTCTGGATCTTGTAGCAGAGCAGACCGGTGTCAGCAAAAGCATGCTTGGTCAGATTGAGCGGAATGAAGCGAATCCGACGGTCAGTACTCTGGAGAAAATAATGAGCGGCCTGCGCATCAGCCTGGAAGATCTGGTGCAGAGTTCGGAGACACCGTTTTTTCATGTCAACAAAGCAGATCTGATTCCATCCAAGGAAAAAGAGGGCGAATACCGGGTGTATACGTATTTTCCCTATGTCAATAAACGGGGCTTTGAAATCTATGTGATTGAAATACTTCCCGGAGCTGCTTATCATTCGGGCGGGCACGGAGAAAATACCCGGGAGTATATTCTGGTGGAGAACGGTATCTTAACTCTGCAGGCAGAGGGGATGCAGCACACCATTCAGGCAGGAGATGCGTTCCGGTTTAATACAGAATTGAAACATGTATACGAAAACAACACCACGGAATTGCTCCGCTTTACAACTGTTTTTTCATTCATCAATTAATGTGCAGTATAATGCACAAGGGAGAGGAAAAACAGAGAAAATAATGAAACAAATGCTTGTTTCATATGTAACAATTGTTGAAAAATAATTTTTGCTCAAGAATTAATTGACATTATAATGCATTTGGTCTATAGTGTTACGAAACAAGGGCGTTTACCTATCCACAGGTAAGCGCTCTTTTTGATTTTCCACTATTGGTATGCCTGAGAACAGGGAGGAGCGCATTATGAAAAGAAGGTTTAAAGCAGTTGTTAACACATTGGTGGCAGTCAGTCTGGCGGCAGGTATGTTAAGCGGATGCAGTACATCAAAGGCCGCACAGTCATCAGCTGAGGTGCAGGAGACGGATGGAAAGAAGGTGCTTCGGGTTGGTATGGAATGTGCGTATGCACCGTTTAACTGGACACAGGAGACAGCAGAGACGGCGGATGGCGGCAAAGCGGAACCAATCTATGGTACCAGTTATTATGCTTATGGTTATGATGTGATGATGGCCAGGAAGATTGCCGATGAACTGGGATGGGATCTGGAGATACATAAGGTGGAATGGGATTCGATTGGTATGGGTCTTGATTCAAAAGAATATGACTGCATCATAGCCGGTATGGGGAAAACTGCTGAACGGGAAAAGGCCTATGATTTCACCGAAGCCTATTATTTTCGGGATATTTGCATCACTGTGAAAAAGGGCAGTCAATTTGAAGCCTTCACCGGATTATCCGACTTTGCCGGAACGGATGCGAAGCTGACTACTCAGCTGGGAACGGCATGGGTTAATCTGCTCGATCAGATTCCGGACGGCAACCCGGGGGCTAATTATGCAACAACTGCTGAGTGTTTTATGGCGGTATCCAACGGTGCTGCAGATCTGTGTGTCATCGATCTGCCGACATCCCAGTCGGCGGCGATGACAAACCCGGATCTGATGCTGCTGACACTTGATGCTGATGATACGATTACAGATCCTACCGGTTCAACCAATGTCTGTATTGCGGTAAGAAAAGGTGATACAGAGTTAAAAGATCAGATTCAGGGTGCTATGGATGCATTGTCCTGGAACAGTAAAGATCAGATGGATGAGATGATGGCAGAGGCAATCAGGCTGCAGCCGGCAGCAAACTAACCCGGCGATATTCAATACCGGTTAAAAGGAGGACGCATGGCAGGAACAGTAATACTGACGACAGATCCCTCAGGCTCATTTGAGTGGATGATGTTTCTGATGAATAAATATTCTACGCTGTTTATCGAAGGCACGATTGTTACCCTTTATGTAGCGGTGACTGGTACGATTGCCGGATTTTTACT
The DNA here is from genome assembly GCA_032073745.1 of Lachnospiraceae bacterium. Taxonomy (GTDB): domain Bacteria; phylum Bacillota; class Clostridia; order Lachnospirales; family Lachnospiraceae; genus Brotaphodocola. The sequence continues at coordinate 34,071 of DAMAMW010000006.1, forward strand.
GGGTTATTTACTGGGGATTATCCAGGACCTTGAAGCGAATCCGGGTGACTTGGCGATCAAACGTTTTATGCTGTTTATTATAAAGGGAATCTGCATATTGTTTGTAGAAGTGTTCCGGGGTACGCCGATGATTGTTCAGGGCATGATCATTTACTATGGACTTCTTCAGGCCGGAATCAATATTGCATCGGTGACAGCCGGTGTGCTGGTAACGATCTTAAATACCGGTGCATATATGTCGGAAACGGTACGGGCCGGAATCAAATCAATCGATACCGGGCAAAAAGAAGGGGCGCTGGCGATCGGCATGTCGCCGCTTAAAACAATGCTGATTATTATCTTACCGCAGGCACTGAGAAATATTTTGCCGGAGATGACCAATACCTTTCTGACCAACTTGAAAATGACATCAGTGTTAAATGTGATTGGTGTATCGGAACTGTTTATGATGGCCAAAACAGCAGGCGGTACTTATTACAAATATTATGAGGCTTATCTGGTGATAGCGCTCATTTATCTGGTCTTGTGTTTTGTCTTTAACCGGGTATTTCTGCTGCTGGAAAAGAGGATGTCACAAAAGAAAGATTATGCACTGGCAGTTGAATATATGGACAGTGAATAGGAGGGAACCGGATGTCAGAGGAGGCAATTATCCGCGTTGAAGCGTTAAGTAAATCGTTTGGAAATCATGAGGTTTTACGTAAGATAGATTTTTCTGTTGCCAAAGGCGAAGTAATCTGTATCGTCGGTTCATCCGGTTCGGGAAAGTCGACGCTGCTGCGTTGTATAAATAAACTTGAGCAGCAGACGGACGGAAAAGTCTTGTATCATGGCCGGGAAGTCGGGGAGATACAGAAAGAAGTCAACCATTACCGCTCACAGGTCGGCATGGTATTTCAGTCGTTTAACCTGTTTAATCATATGACCATCCTGCAAAACTGCATGACCGGAACCAGGCGGGTGCTGCATATACCGAAGCAGGAGGCATATGACCGGGCCATCACCCATTTAAAGCGGGTTGGTATGGCTCCTTACATCAATGCTTATCCCAGTCAGTTGTCCGGCGGTCAGAAGCAGCGGGTAGCAATTGCCAGAGCGCTTTGCATGAATCCGGAGGTATTACTGTTTGATGAGCCGACCAGTGCACTTGATCCGGAGATGGTCCAAGAGGTACTTGGCGTTATGAAGGAACTGGCAAAGACAGGACTTACGATGATCATTGTTACCCACGAGATGGGATTTGCCAGAGACGTGTCAACAAGAACAATTTTTATGGATAAAGGTTTTATCGTGGAAGATGATATACCGGAGCAGTTGTTTTATAATCCCAAAGTACAGCGGACACGGGAATTTTTAAGCCGGTTTATGGCCGGATAGACAGGAGGACGTAAAATGGAACAATTTGTAGTCACGTTTGCCAGAGGTTTCGGCACCGGCGGAAAAGAGATTGCCTCCCGCCTGGCCAGGGACTTAAAGATCCATTGTTATGAAAACCGGATTCTGACACTGGCATCACAGCTGAGCGGCCTCGACAGCAACCTTTTTGCGCAGGTCAATGAAAAGGTCAGGGATACCGGTGGTTTCGCCGGTTTTCTAAGAGGACTTCCGCGGGCGAGGCATTATATCTCCCGGAATGAAACCTTTGTATCGGATGATGTCCTGTTTGGTTATCAAAAACAGATCATTGAAAGTCTGGCAGATCATGAATCCTGTATAATCGTAGGAAAGTGCGCCGACTGGGTACTGAAAGGTCGGAAAAATGTCGTCAGCGTTTATATTGAAGCATCAAGGGATTTCTGCGTCAGACGGACGGTGAAACATATGGGGGTGACAGAAGAAACTGCCCATGCGACGATTAAAAAGACGGACCGTTACCGTGCGGATTACTATCGTTATTACACCAATGGCCAGGAATGGACCAATCCGATTCATTACGATATGACGCTGAACAGTGAGCGGATCGGAATCGAACAGAGCGTTGTACTGATCAAACATTATTTAACAATTAAAGGGCTGATATAGAAAGGATTACAAGACATGAAACTGGCAGAAACCGGATTTAGTGCGGAAGAAATCAAAGAAAAAGTACATACCTATATGATTGAAACTTATGAACGGTTTGACTTTGTCGCTGAGACAGCAAAGGATATGTATCTGTATGATACCAACGGCAGTGCATATCTTGACTTTTATGCCGGCATTGCCGTAAATAATACCGGCAGCTGTAATGAGAAGGTGGTTGAAGCAGTCTGTGAGCAGGCCCATCAGATCATGCATTGTTTTAACTATCCTTATACGATTCCCCAGGCACTCCTGGCGGAGCGGGTCTGCAATCTGACCGGCATGGATAAAATTTTTTTTCAGAACTCCGGAGCGGAGTCGAATGAGGCAATGATTAAAATGGCCCGGAAATATGGCGTGGAACGATATGGCAGTCACAAGTACAATATCGTTACGGCCAGAAAATCTTTTCATGGCAGGACGTTTGGTGCCATGAGTGCAACCGGACAGCCGGATAATGCCTGCCAGATCGGATTTGGTGAGATGACTCCGGGTTTTACTTATGCTGAATTTAACAATCTGGATTCATTTGTTCAGGCGGTTAATGAAAATACGATCGGAATCATGATCGAACCGGTGCAGGGGGAGGGCGGGGTATATCCGGCAACGAAAGCGTTTATGAGCGGACTCCGTACCCTTTGTGATGAAAAAGGGATATTGCTGATGCTGGATGAGATCCAGACCGGCTGGTGCAGAACGGGTGCCATTATGAGTTATATGAACTACGGGATCCGACCGGATATTGTCACTATGGCCAAGGCCCTGGGCGGCGGGATGCCAATCGGAGCCGTTTGCGCGGTAACAGATGTGGCGGCGGCTTTTACTCCTGGTTCTCATGGCAGTACCTTTGGCGGTCATCCGGTCAGTTGTGCGGCCGCTCTTGCCCAGATTGATGAACTGCTGCGTCTGAACTGTGCCGGAAAGGCCAGGGAAACGGGCGATTATTTCTGTGGCAGGCTGGAAAAACTCCCGGGTGTGAGTACGGTCAGACATCAGGGGCTTTTGGTAGGTGTACAGTTAAATGCCGGTATCAGTGCGCGGGCGGTAAAACATGAATGTGTTGACCGGCGACTGCTGCTGACAGCGATCGGAGACAATATTATCCGTATGGTGCCGCCGTTGATTGTGAGTGAGGAAGAGTGTGACAAAGCCTGTGCTATTCTGGGTGAGGCAATCAAAGCAGTGGTCGTGTAAAGGGGGGAGACAATGAACTTTCAATATCATCTGCCGGTAAATCTGATCTTTGGCCGCAGCCGTATTACAGAACTGGGGAAAATTGCTTCGGAATATGGAAAACGGGCGATGGTGGTAACCGGAACCGGCAGTACAAAACGGTCAGGATTGCTGAATAAATGCCTGTACTTTCTGGAAACATCAGGTCTCAATACGGTAGTATATGACCAGGTACCCCAGAATCCGCTGACGACAACAGCCCTTATGGGGGCGGATCTGGTCAAAGAGCATGGCTGTGATGTGATAATCGGGATAGGCGGCGGAAGTGTGATGGACTGTGCCAAAGCAATTGCATTTCTGGCAGTTAATGAAGGTGATGTGAATGATTATATTTTTGGCCGGAAGATAAGTGAATGCGCCCTGCCCCTGGTTCTGGTTCCGACAACATGCGGAACCGGCAGTGAGGGGAACAGCTTTGCGGTGCTCACCAATCCTGACAATGGTGATAAGAAGTCGCTCAGAACCAATGGGATCATAGCAAAGGCATCGATAATTGATTCTGAACTGATGGAATCAATGCCGCCGGGGATTCTGGTTTCTGTTGGTTTTGATGCCCTGTGCCATCTGATGGAGGCATACATATCAAGGGCGGCCCAGCCGATGACCGAGATGATGTGCCTGAGCGGAATCCGGCTGATCGGGAAACATCTGACGAGACTTTATGACGGGGATGGTACGGAAGATGACTGGGATGCACTTGCCTGGGCCAGTACTCTGGGCGGTATGGTGATCAATACGGCAGGCGTGACACTGCCCCATGCAATGGAACATCCGGCCAGTGGACTGCGCAACATTGTGCATGGTAAGGGCCTGGCAGCGCTGACACCGGTTATTATGGAAGCCAGTGTAGACGGGGCAAGGCAGAAGTTCGCGGATATCTCACGATTGTTGGGCGGAAGCAGGGCAGAAGATTGTCCGGAGCGGATCCGTATGCTGCTGGGGCAGCTTGGACTGGATATCGGCCTTGGGGAGCTTGGGATAACGACAGATGATATTCCGTGGATGGCAAAAAATTGTCTTAAGGTATCCGGGGTCAGTGTTGCCAATCATCCGGTATTGTTTTCAGAGGAAGAGATTGGAGAATATTATAAAAAAGCGTTGGTTTTTTAAATGGTATTTTCCGGTGATATGGTGTAAGATGATTACAATACCAAATCAGGAGGCCAGGATAATATGAAAATGAGTATGGCAATTGCAGATGGCGCAGGAAATATCAGGATGCAGGCGGAAGATGAATCGTTTGTTATTTTTACGCCGGAATATCAGTATGAACCAGGTGACCGGATTATCGTTCGGGTACCGGAGATCAATGCCTATTACAAGATCAGAATTGATGAAAATATTGATGAAGCGTTGGTTTATATGAAGACGGAGGAATTGACTTACATCATTCCTTTTAATGAGAAGAAAAATTCTCATAATCCAACTGCATTTAGCGGGCAGATTCATTATCTGACCTGCCAAAAGGCAAGTGCTGCAGAGATTGCAAATCACCGGAATCTGGCATTGAATGTGATCGACCAGCAGCAGGAGACCGGCTGTTATCCTCATGCCCATGCCAATGTAGAGACCAGGGGCGAGGCGGTATTCGCAGCCTGCAATGCCATTGACGGAGTTGTTGCAAACCGTTCTCATGGTCCGTGGCCGTATCAGTCATGGGGGATTAATCAGCAGGCTGATGCTGAGTTTACCCTGGAGTTTGGTCGCCCGGTTGACATAGCGGAGATTGTATTGTGGACCAGGGCTGATTTTCCGCATGATAGCTGGTGGACCAGGGCTACATTATGGTTTTCGGACGGGACGGAGACACAGATATCAATGGAAAAAAGTGAAAAACCACATCATTTTAAAATAGAAAAGAAAGGCATTGAATGGCTCCGGCTGGGGCAGTTGATTCAGGCCGATGATCCATCGCCATTTCCGGCATTGACACAGATTGAAGTTTATGGTGGTGGTTGCTCATAGTGGTCAAGGAGAACGAGGGGCGTTTGATTGGGCGGGAATTGGTTCCGTTCTCTCGATGAGGTGCTTCTAAGACTGCAGCAAGCGATTTTCAGCGGCACCGGGGCCAGTTGCGCTAAACTCTTGATGACTTTAACGCGCCGGGCCCCTGGAATCACGCTTTGGAGAGCATGATTCCTCCGCTGAAAATCACTTGCTGCAGCCTAAGAATCACCAGCATCTCGTTCAATGTCACCAATTCCCGCCCAATCAAACGCCCCACGTTCTCCCAGCGACTATGTTGGCTTCCGTAAGGTAGAAAACCAAGTTCGGCAGGACTTATTTTTGTAGCGATATGAAAAAATTTTATATATAGTGTTAAGGGTTGATGTATCTGCGATTAATTTGTTTGATCGTTAGTGCAACAGCCCTTTTTTGTTATAAAAAATATTGTGCAAATTGTCATTGACTGGATTGGTCAATGGGGTTAAAATAAAGATAATAAGAAGAAATCATATCATTACCATTTGATGCAGGAGGTGGAGGAATGCCGGAACAAAGTGATATTCAAAACCACAAAATAATGACTATGGAGCCGGAAAAACGGGAGCGGGTGCTCAGTGCGGCGATGGAAGAATTCTGTAAAGGTTTTAAAGCGGCATCAACGGATGAAATAGTAAAAAAGGCTGGTATATCCAAAGGTCTTTTGTTTCATTATTTTGGAACAAAGAAAGGGCTTTATCATTTTATCTGTGAATATGCCCTGGAGACTGCGAAAGAGCAGTTTACCCCGCTTTTGGAAGCAAGGCAGAAGGATTTACTGGAGCGGATCTGGCAGATGGTACTGTTCAAGCGGGAGTTGTGCGGTCTTTATCCTAATATATTTGAATTTCTGACTGCTGTGTATTATCAGATTCAGGATGATCCGAAAAGCGAATTCGCGGCAGAGTTCAGACAGCTGCAGCGGGGGATTTATGATTTGTTTTACCAGGTGAGTGATGAAGAGGTGCTGCAGGATGGGATTGACAGCGTTATGGCTACCAATATTATCCGCTGGACATTAGATGGATTATCAAAACAGATCACTCAGGATCAGAAGTCATTTCAGGAGATGAATCAGGAGTTTGACTTATATATAGAAGAAACCAGGGGATATCTGGAGTTGCTGAGGCGTATGCTGTACCGGGAGTCCTGATCATTGTACGGATGCAGACGGGAGGTCGGATCATGGATCAACAACCTTTGTTACGAGCAGAAAATGTTACCAGACAGTATCAGATGGGGGAAGTCACCGTAGATGCGTTAAAAGGTGTCAGCTTTTCCCTGTATTCCAATGAGTTTGTGGTGATATTGGGGCCCAGCGGTTCCGGGAAAAGTACGATTCTTAATATTATCGGCGGCATTGACCAGCCGACCGGCGGAGATATTTATTTTAACGGCAAAAGTATTGCCCGGATTTGTGAGGCCAGGCTGACTCGTTTTCGCCGGGATGCCGTAGGTTTTGTATTTCAGTTTTATAACCTGATTCCGGGGCTTACTGCCAGAGAGAATATATTGATGGCGACTGAGCTTTCGTCGGACCCGATTTCGGCTGATCTTTTGCTGGAGCAGATTGGCATGGCTGACCGGGGGAATCATTTTCCGTCTCAGCTTTCCGGCGGCGAGCAGCAGCGGATTGCCATTGCCAGAGCTGTCAGTAAGAATCCACCGCTCCTTTTGTGTGATGAGCCGACCGGTGCTCTGGATTACCAGACCGGGATTCAGGTTTTGCGGATTCTGGCGGATTATCATAAAACATATAAGAAAACAGTAGTGATCATTACACACAACGCCGGAATCGGCCAGATGGCAGACCGGGTATTTCACGTCAGAGACGGATTAATTGAGAAGATTGTCGTCAATGATTCACCGATTGCGCCGGAGGAGGTGAGCTGGTGATCCTGATTCAAAAAGCCAGGCGGGCTATGCTTGCAAATAAGAGAGCTTATTTTGCCTGTATTTTTCTGATTATGATTGGTATCCTGATGCAGACTGCGTTGTCGATTGCAGCTTCGGGCCTGGAGGAGGCAGTTCTTACGTTCTACCGGGTTAACCGTCTTGCAGATACCTATGGATCGGTTCAGTCCATGCCGGCGTCTTTTACGGATACACTGGCAAAGATTCCGGGGATTGCGGCGGTTCAGGGGCGGTTCACGGCAGAGTTTCGGGCGGAAGTACCGGGAAGGGACGATACCATTACCCTGCGGCTGATAGCTGCGGATCCGGATGATGAGACGCCGCTGAATCTGCTTGATATTGATGGCCGGGAAGCGTCAGGCAAGGCAGATCTGCTGATTAATCCGGCATTTATGAAAGCACATGGGTTGAATGTCGGTGATGAGATTTTAGTATTTTCCAAAGGGCGGGAATTCTCCTTTACACTGACAGGGACAGCTATCAGTCCGGAGTATGTATATATTACAAAAGAATCAACGCAGATGCTGCCGGATGAAGCCGGTTTCGGTGTCGGTTATATCACAATGGAAGGTATGGAAATGCTGACCGGGAATGACGGTGTGGTCAACAGTGTTGTATTTCAGCGAGATCCCGGAACAGAGTTTGTTGATGTCAGGGATGAACTGGAAGACCGGCTGCGTCCGTTTGGGCAGAAAGAGCTGTATGACAAGGAAGATCTGATCAGCTATTTCTTTCTGGATATGGAGATGAAATCGATTAAGACGATGGCAACTTCACTGCCGATGGTATTTTTGATGCTGGCTGTTGTTGTGCTGTATCTGATGCTGAAACGGGTGATTGAGCAGGAGCGGACCCAGATCGGTACTCTAAAAGCATTTGGTTACGCCAATCGTCAGATCATTTTTCATTATCTGATCTATGGTGCGGTGACCGGATTGATCGGTGGTATATCGGGCTGGTTTTTGGGGTATCTGTTGTCAGGCATTTATCTGGATATGTTTCTGCAGTTTTTTATGCTGCCGGGATTTGCCAGTGGTTTTGATATTACAGGATTGTTCCGGGCCTTGTGTATATCGGTTGGCTGCGGTTGTCTGGGGGCATATGCGGGAGTCAGGAAGATTACTTCGTTATATCCGGCAGAAGCGATGAGGCCGGAGAGTCCCCGGTCATTCCGGTTTGATATTGTGAACTATATCGGTATATTCCGGTCATTCCTTACCTCGCGCGGCAATCTGTCACTGCGCAGTATCAGCCGGAATCCGGTGCGTTCTGTATTTGTGGTTATCAGCATTATGTTCTCATTTGGTATTATCAGCCTGGTCGGGAGTTTTAACGGAATGATTGATAAGATGATATTTACCAGGCTGCGGGATATCGAACGTTATCAGGTCAAGATATCACTCGATCAGCCGCAGTATTATCAGCCGGCCGTTGAGGATGCCCTGCAGATGAGGTCCGTGACTTATGCAGAGGGTCTGCTGGAGCAGCCGTTTCGGATGTCTTACCGGCATTTGTATCAGGATGTATATGTGACCGGTATACCGGATGCGTCGGTTTTGTATCATATTATGGATACGAATAACCGGACAGTATTTGAGCCGCCGGATGGCAGCATCATTTTATCAAATGGTCTGGCTGATGAACTGAAAGTAAAAGCCGGCGATGTGGTTACACTGTCTTCGGGCCTGCTTGCGGATGATGTCGAGATTCCGGTATCGGCAGTGGTTGAGCAGAATATGGGCAGCGGTGGTTATATGAGTCTTGATTTTTTGTGCAGGCTGATGGATGTACCTCAAATTGCAACATCAATTATGCTGCATACGAATGATCTGGGGGAATTGAAAGAAGAGATAAAGAGCAGCGATGTGATTACTACAATAGAAGACAAAGATAAGACACTTGGCGGCTATCAAAAGATGATGGGGATGTTTACCAGTGTTTATTATGTAATTGAAATATTGGGTACGATGGTGGCATTTGCGATTATATATAATACAACCACGATTTCACTGTCGGAGCGCCGCCGGGAATATGCGACGTTGCGGGTGCTTGGACTGTCGGTAAAAGAAGTGGCGGAGATTATGAACTTTGAATATGCGGTTTTAACGGTGCTGGGGATTGTACTGGGAATTCCATTTGCCGGACTTCTTAACAGTTCTTTGAATTTGATGATTGATACTGACCTGTTCAGCATGCCGAGTTCACTGCCGCTGTCTGCGTATCTGGCCGGAGTAAGCAGCTGTGTACTGGCGATTTTTTTGGCCGGGAGATCAGCAGCGCAGAAGATTGGCCGGTTTGATATGGTAGAGGTACTGAAAGAACGGGATTAGTCAGGAGGATAATCATTATGAAGAAACAGGTAAAAAGAGTACTGCTTGGTATTGCAATACTGGCGATAGCTTCTGTCGCGGTTTATCTAAAAATGGCTCCGTCTGAAATTCCTCTGACTTTCGTGGCACCAAAGACAGCGGAGCTTGTATTTACTGAGCAGGGGGAACTGACAGCCGGACAGGTGATCCGGATCAGCCCGCTGGTTCAGGGGGAGGTGACCGTGGTCTATGTGGAAGAAGGGCAGCACATAAAACAGGGGGATCTGATCTGCACAATTGATCCGGAGCCGGTTCAGGAAAAAATCAAACAGACAAAAAGTACAATAACCAGTTACCAGTCGCAGATGGAATCCCAGAACGGTACAATCGCCGAACAATTTAAGCTTCGCCAGATTATGATTGAGCAGGGCGAGCGGGATGTGGCTCAGGCCAGGCGTGACCTGGAACGAAACCAGATGCTGTATCAGGGCGGTTTTGTCTCACAGTCTGATCTGGAAGCAGCCCGGCTGAGTGTCGATCGGTATCAGGCAGAACTGGATTCCAACCGGCAGGAACTGAAGATTTTATCTGAGAGTACCCTGGACAGTAGTACGAGAAGTTATTACCAGGCACTGATTGAGATTGAAGAAAGCAATTTAACGTTGCTGGAAAAAGAACTGGAACAAAGTACGGTAAAGGCACCAGCCGATGGCATCATAACTGCTGTACCGGTCAGAGAAGCCAATATCACAGGTACTGAACCAGTGGCGGAACTGGCGGTAACAGATCAGATATATGTTGAAACCTATGTGTCTACCAATGATATCGGAAGTATAACACTGGCAGATCCGGTGCGGCTTTCGTTGACCCGGAGAGGCGGGGATGTGGAATTTACCGGTAAGGTGGCCCGTATCGGTAATACTGCCAGCCTGATGGTCTCAACACTGGGACTGGAAGAACGCAAGGTAAAGGTGGAGATTATACCTGACTTTACCGGTCTTGATGAAGAACTGGGGATTGGTTATGAGATGGAGGTTGGATTTGCACTGTATCGTCAGGCTGATCAGCTGACGGTACCCAAAACCGCATTGTTTAAGCAGGACGGTACGGATATGATCTGGGTGGTCAGGAAAGGTGTGCTGCGGGCGGTGCCGGTAACGACCGGGATGGAACTGCGAACGGAGACGGTTATTCTTAAAGGGCTTGAGCCGGAGTGTTATGTGGTAACAGATGCAAATGACAAGTCACTGCGGGATGGCCTGCGGGTAGTAGTAGAATAAGACAGGAAAAAATGATATGATACCATTGGATGCAGTGACGGCATTCAGTGGTATCATTTAAATTTATAGAAAAAAGGGTAATAGTATGGAAACGTGGAAACGGAAATTTGTTTTACTGGGAATCGGGCAGGCGGTATCAATGCTGACAAGTTCGATTCTGCAAATTGCAATTGTCTGGTATCTTACCCAGCAGACCGGATCAGCAGCGATTATCACCTTGTCGACATTATCCGGTTATCTGCCCCGGGCTGTGCTGGGGATGTTTACCGGTGTATTTATTGATCGTTATGACCGCAAGAAAATCATGATTCTCTCGGATACGGTAATTGCACTGGCAGCACTGATGATGTCGGCAGTAGCATTGTGGACCGAATTGCCGGTCTGGCTGATTCTTCTGGTTTTGTGTATTCGCTCCATCGGGGCGGCATTTCATTCGCCGTCATTGAATGCAATTATTCCGACTATTGTTCCGAAAGAAGAGCTGGCGCGGTGTGCCGGTTTTTTGCAGGGGTTTGAGTCGGTATCCCTGATTCTGAGTCCGGCTCTGGCGGCGGTACTGTTTAATGTATGGAATCTAAGCACGATTGTATTGCTTGATGTTGTCGGTGCGGCAGTCGCAATCACCATTGTACTGTTTATGCGTATTCCGTCAAATCAGACCAGCGAGACAACCGGGCGTGTCCGGATCTGGCAGGATACGAAAGAGGGCTTTGCGGTACTTCGCCGGGAGAAGGGGATGATGGCAATTATGGTCATCAGTTCCTTGTATGCTTTTATTTATTTCCCGATCGGATCCTTGTATCCGCTGATAACAATGACTTATTTTGGCGGCAGTATTGCCGATTCCAGTCTGGTTGAAATTGTGTTTTCCAGCGGAACGCTGATTGGCGCACTGGTTCTTGGCTGGATCGGTAAAAAGATTCATAAGGTTATTGCGATTGCAGCTTCTATCGGTATTTATGGCGTGGGTGCTATGCTGACCGGATTGCTGGCACCGGATGGAATGCGGGTTTTTATTGTCCTTTCAGCAATCATGGGGTTGACGATCCCATTCTTTTACGGGCTGAGGACAGCGATTTTCCAGAGCCGGATACCAAACGAGTATCTTGGAAGGGTGCTTTCACTGGCTTATAGTGTATCGATGTTTGCGGCACCACTTGGCCTGTTGATGGGCGGCGGCGTTTCGGAGATAGCGGGAGTGCAGAACTGCTTTTTTGTCTGCGGAATTCTTGCCATCTGTCTGTCTGCTGCCATGTTGGTGACACCATCAATCAGAAACAGCTGTAGCTGAGAATGCGCTTGTCCCGGATGGTCCGGACAGCTATCTTCTTGACTGATAAAGCCAGTCAAGAAGCATCGGATATTCATCCGATGAGAAATTTCAAATAAAAACAGGCTTACAAGCGAGCTTGACGCCTGTTTTTATTTGAAATTTCCCGCCGTCCTGAATTGTTACGTAAAAAAGTGCTTGACTTTGCGCTAGTTTGCAGTATAATGCAGATATAAGCATACGAACAGGAAAAGGAAATGCGGATCTTTGCGGAAAAGTCCTGCAACCTATGCAAACTAACATGACAAAAAAGTGGAGGAAAGATCTATGAAGTTTTTTATCGATACTGCAAATGTTGAGGACATTAAGAAAGCAAATGATATGGGCGTAATCTGCGGTGTTACCACAAACCCATCCCTGATCGCAAAAGAAGGCCGTGATTTCAATCAGGTTATCGCTGAGATCGCATCGATCGTTGACGGACCGATCAGCGGTGAAGTAAAGGCAACAACCGAAATGGCCGAAGATATGGTCAAAGAAGGCATTGAGATTGCTGCTATTCATCCGAACATGGTAGTTAAGATTCCGATGACAGTAGAAGGATTAAAGGCTACCAAAGCATTGGCAGCAAAAGGTATTAAGGTAAATGTTACTCTGATCTTTACGGCTGCACAGGCACTTCTGGCTGCCAGAGCAGGGGCAGCATTTGTATCTCCGTTCCTGGGAAGACTTGACGATATTTCGATGCCGGGTATTGATCTGGTTTCAGCAATTGCCAGCATCTTTGATATTTATGGATTAGAGACAGAGATTATTGCAGCAAGCGTGCGTAATCCGATTCATGTAATTGATTGTGCCCAGGCTGGCGCTGATATTGCTACTGTTCCTTATAGCGTAATTGAGCAGATGACGAAACATCCTTTGACTGATCAGGGAATTGAGAAGTTTAAGAAGGATTATGTGGCTGTTTTTGGGGAATAAGGGCAGTTTAGTCGCAGGGGGAAGTGGAGCATTGGGAGTGGAATCGGCTCCGTTCTCTCTCTGGGACGGTTCTAAGATTATAAAAAGGCATTTGCAGCGGCACCGGCTCCAGTCTCGGTAAACTCTTGATGACTTTACCGTTCCGGAGCCTGGTTTTCTGATTGGAGTACAGAAAACCTCCGCTGCAAATGCCTTTTTATAATCTAAGAACCGCCACCAGTTCGTTCAATGTCGCCGATTCCACTCCCAATGCTCCACTTCCCCAGGCGGCTGATCTGGCGGCCAGTAGGGGAAGGGCAAAAGCAAAATCATAACAGATTAAAAATTAAAAGATGAATGGAGACTATGATATAGGTTTATAGTTGGCTGATGTAGCGGTATACGGTTGATTCTGAGATATTCAGGTGTTTGGCTATGGTGGTGATGGTTCCTTTCATTCGGGTGATGCCCTGGTCGTGGAGAGATCTTACGATCTCTTTTTTTTCTTCGCCGGTCATTCTTTTTGGGGGGATGGCGGAGGCGGCGATTGTTTTTTCGATTATGGAGTCGGCGAAGGTTACGATGGGGAGGTCTAGTTTTTCTTCGACGTTTGGAGCGGTGTCGGAATCTGATGGCAGCAGGTTGAAACTTTCCATGACTTGTTTGACGGAATGGAGCAGTTCCTGGGAGGCGGAGGTATCTATGTTGATGCAGAGCATGCCGATCAGTTCGTTGTTGTTTTTGATGTAGTAGGTTGATGAACGGAAGACTTTGTTTTGGGAAACGGCTTTGTAGTTGGTGATGAAGTCTTGTCCCTGGTAGCGTTTTTCGCTTTGGATCTGCAGGGCGAGGTCGGTCATGGAACTGCCTACTTCGCGGCCGGTGTGGGAGCCGTTGCAGATGGCAATGACGGACTGCTCCGGTGTTGATACGTCATGGAGCAGGATCTCGGCGTTCGGGCCAAGGACATTTCCTAAAAAATCAACGAGTGGTATAAACAGTTTTAATAATTCTTCGTTTGTCATGGAAGACTCCTTTTGTAATGGATGGTAACGGTTTTGATAGATTTAAATATAGTATGGTTGTCTGGAAAAGTCAATTGACATTGTGATAATAAATTATTATTGTGATAATAAAAATGTTGCAATTGATTGGGGGATCGTTTATAATTCATGTTAGAAAGATAAAACAGAACAAACAACAGGAGGTAAGATGATGATGAAAGAAAAAATTGAGACAAGTAATGCACCGGCGGCGATTGGACCGTATTCACAGGCGATTAATGTTGAGGGATTGGTATTTGTGTCAGGGCAGCTGCCGATTGATCCGGCGACCGGGGAGTTTCCTTCGGAGGATATTGCCGAACAGACCACACAGTCTCTGGAGAATATGAAGGCGATCCTGGCGGAAGCGGGATATGATATGGACCGGGTTGTTAAGACTACGGTATTCCTCAGTGATATCAAAGATTTTGCAGCTATGAATGAGGTTTATGCAAAGTATTTCACAGCACCGTTCCCGGCCAGAGCTGCTTTTGAAGTGGCTAACCTGCCGAAAGGGGCTAAAGTGGAAATCGAAGCGATTGCCAGATAGATCATAAAAACAGGGAGAAAACCGGTGATGCGGTATTCTCCCTGTTTTATTCACTATATTAATATACTCCCTGTATATACAGCTTATGCTTCGTTTACAGTTCCGTTTTTCTTCATCCGGATTGTTTTTAATGCGCCGAGAACCACTGCTGTGGTGATGGAACCGGCAAGCAGGGCGAGGAAAAAGCCCGGCAGGTTGGTAATGGCGTTCGGAATTACGGTGAGGAAGAAACCGCCGTGTGGTGCCCGGATTTCAACCTTCAGCAGGAAAGAAACAATCGAACCGACAGCGCTGCCGGCCATACAGGCGGGGAGCACGGAAAACGGATCGCTGGCGGCGAAGGGGATAGCGCCTTCAGTAATGAAACTCAGGCCCAGTACCAGGGCGGCTTTGCCGGTTTCACGTTCTGCTTTGGTCCAAAGTTTTTTCTGAACGAAGGTTGAGATGGCAATGCCGATCGGCGGAATCATACCGCAGACCATGGCAGCAGCCATCGGGCCGTATACCTGTTCGGAGAGGGCACCGACACCAAAGGTGTAGATAACCTTTGAACAGGGGCCGCCCAGATCAAAGTAGAACAATCCGAATAAAATTCCCAGGATCACTACACTTGCTCCGTTCATGGAAGAGAGGAAGTTAGTGATTGCTGTCATCAGCAGCTGAATCGGGGTTCCGATTACATAATAGAGCAGCAGGCCAACGATCAGTGTGGATAATACCGGGATTACCAGGATGGTTTTTAATCCCTGCAGCGATTTAGGCAGTTTGATCATTTTGTTTAAATACAAAACCAGATAACCGGCAATCAGACCGGACAGGATTCCGCCGAGGAAACCGGCGCCGATTGAGCTGGCTATGATGCCGCCGACGAGGGCAGGAGCAAAGCCCGATTTATTTGCGATGGAATGCCCGATAAAACCGGACAGTACCGGAACCATCATCGCCAGGGCAGAACCGGCTCCGATCTGGTGGAGTACCCAGGGCAGGGAGCCGACCTCTTCATTGGCATAGATGCCAAAGGCAAAGGACAGGGCAAGGAGTATGCCTCCGGCCACAACTACCGGTATCATGTATGAGACGCCGCCCATAATGTGCTTGTAGATACCGCTGAAGCTGGCGACATTGATCAGTTCATCGGAATCATCGCTGCCTTTGACGCGGGTGGTACCGTTTTTGTTCAGGGCATTGGTAAAGACTGTTTCCGGTTCTTTGATTGCTTTGCTGGCGGCAACGATGAGTACGTCTTTTCCGGCAAAGCGGCTCATATCAATATTTTTATCTACGGCCAGGATGATAGCATCAGCTTCCCTGATTTCCTGTTCCGTCAGGGGATTTTCCTGACCGGATGCTCCCTGGGTCTCGACTTTGATCTGATAACCGAGTTTTTCTGCGGTCTGTTCCATTTTTTCGGCAGCCATATAAGTATGGGCGATGCCGGTTGTACATGCTGTTACAGCAACTATTTTTTTAGCCATAAAGGTATCCTCCTGATTATCTTTTGCTTAAAGAAGTGCTTCGATTTCTGCCCCGGTTTCGGCCTGCTTGATGCCGTTTATAAAATCGTCATGCATCAGTTTTCTTGCCAGCGAAGAAAGGATCTTTAAGTGTTCGTCGCCGGTATTCTCCGGAACTGCAATCATAAACAGATATTTGATCGGAAGGTCATCTAAGGATTCATAAGAGATTCCGGTCCGGTGCCGCCCGAAGATGACCGTCGGTGCCAGAACGCAGGCACTTTTTCCATGGGGGATAGCAACTTCATCACCCATTCCGGTCGGCCCGTGTGCTTCCCGCTCAAGCAGGGCTTTGACAAACTGTTCTGAATCATCAATCCGGTTACAGGTTTGCAACTGGCTGCTCATTTGTGCAAACACCTCGACTTTTGTCGTACCGGTCAGATCAAACATACAGGCTTTGGTTAAAAAAACATCTTTAAGCATGAAAATTCCCCCGTTTGGTATAAAAAACATCGTAATAGTGGCAGATACATTTTTTTATGGCCTGGATCGTGGTGAAGTAGTTGTCGTAGATCATCTTATCGGGATCGATCGTCTCCTGGACGGCGATCAGGGTGTCGGTAAATATATTAACTTTACTGATACCGCATTCGACAGCTTTACTTAAGTTGTCATCGCCGGAGCCGGATCCGCCGTGCAGAACCAATGGAATCGATACCTCATCTGCAATCGCCGAAAGACGTTCAAAGTCCAGTTTGGGAACTCCTTTGTATGCACCATGTGCCGTACCGATGGAAATGGCCAGTGAGTCCACGGCTGTCTGTCCGGCGAAGTCGACAGCATCTGCAACTTCTGTCAGCATGGAACTGTCTTTTTCGGGATCTATGTAGGATTCGCCGCCGCCGACATGGCCGATTTCGGCTTCCACTGTCACATTGCGGGCATGTGCGTAAGTTACGATCTCACTGGTGATCCGCACATTGTTTTCATAATTTTCGCTGGAAGCATCAATCATGACCGATGTAAAACCGCTGTCAATCGCCCGTCGTACAATCGCCGGTGTGAAACCGTGATCAAGGTGGAGTACGATCGGCTGTTTAGCCTGTTCGGCATAATAACGAATAATATGTGCTCCTTCTTCTACTCCCAAGGCTTCCAGATGAACTTCGGCCAGGCTGATAATCAGCGGACATTCATATTCCTCAGCAGCCTGGATTGCTGCTTTGATGCCGGCAAGATTAAATACATTGATGGCCGGAATTGCACATTTGTCCCGTCTGGCCTGTTCCAGTAGTACTTTACTGTTTACTAACATATAACCCCCTTCTGCTGCTCATTTGTGATAAGTTTGTAAATGTATATTACCATAAACTATCATGATAATCAACAAATAAGCATGTAAATTATCATAAATGGCAGTTGTGCTAAATAATCATTGATAAAACTATTGAAAATGACAATAAATGAGCATAAAGTTGCAATTATGAGCATTTTATGATAAAATCATACTTATTAAAGTAATTTGGAGGTACTTATGTTTGAAGAGGAGAGAAAAATACAAATACTGAATATTCTGGACAGAGAGCGCAGTGCCACGATCACTCACCTTTCGGAGTACTTCCGCGTCTCGCCATCGACGATCCGGCGGGATCTGACGGCGATGGAAGAAGCCGGACTGATCCGGAGGACTCATGGCGGCGCGATACTGGTGGAAAGACTGAAAGAGGATCTTAATTTTGCCCAGAAGAAGACAAAAGACTATGATCTGAAGAATGCGATCGGTAAAAAGGCTGCCGCTCTGGTTAAGGATGGTGATGTCATTGCGATTAATTCAAGTACAATCACCACATTGATGGCAGAGCATCTGACGGCGAAGCACTTAACGATCGTTACAAACTCCCTGAATATTCTTAATATTGTAAGAGAGCACAATGACTATCAGATTATTGTATTGGGCGGGATCTACATGGCGAATGCCCAGACGATCGAAGGGCCGACCACTACGGAACAGATCAGACAACTGCACTTTTGCAAGGTTTTTCTGGGGGCGAACGGGATTGATCTGCAGTTTGGCCTGAGTTCGGCAAGTGAGCTGGAAGCGAAGAGCAAGATGGCGATGATCAACCAGTCGAAGGATGTGTATTTTCTGTGTGAGCATAAGAAGTTTGACCGGTCTTCGTTGTTTAAGATTGCTGAGCTTAAGGATGTGGCCGGTATTATAACCGACTGGCAGGTCGGAGCGGATGTGATTTCGCGGTATGGGGAAGAAACGGAGATTTTAGTTGCAGAGAATTAACCATGGAAGAATTCTTCAATATAAGTATCAAAAAACCAGGCCAGGATGTTTTCAGGGACATCCTGGCCTGGTTTTTTGATATATGATGAAGTAAACCAGTACTTATGCAGGTCTTTATGCAAGATTACGGAATTGTGCTTCATATAGCTGATAATAAGCACCTCTCCTGGCCAGCAGCTCCTCGTGAGTACCTTCTTCCTGGATACAGCCGTCGTCAATAACGAAGATGCGGCTGGCCCTTTTTATAGTCGACAGACGGTGGGCAATGACAAAGGAGGTTCTTCCGTTCAGCAGTGTTTCGATCCCTTGCTGGACAATTCGTTCCGTATGTGTATCAATGCTGGAGGTGGCCTCATCAAGCACCAGGATGCGCGGCTGTGAAACCATGGTTCTGGCGAAAGCAAGAAGCTGCCGCTGACCGATGGATAATCCGGCTCCGCGTTCTTTCAGTTCAGTGTCGTATCCGTTCTCCAGCTTCATAATAAAGTCATGGGCATGAACGGCTTTGGCGGCGGCAATTATCTCCGCTTCGGTTGCATCCGGTTTGCCGTAACGGATGTTGTCAAGGATGGTTCCCGAAAACAGGAAATTATCCTGGGTCATAATCCCCATCTGGCTGCGCAGGCTTTGGATTGAAACATCTAAGAGGTCAAAGCCGTCAACGAGGATGCGGCCGCTTTTGATGTCATAAAACCGGCTGATCAGATTGACGATGGTGGTTTTCCCGGCGCCGGTAGGGCCAACGAGGGCAATGGTTTCGCCGGGACTAATGCGAAAGCTCACATCGTGCAGAATTTCCCGCTCTGGTTCATCCGAGTAAGCGAAACTGACATGGTCAAAGACGACTTCGCCGTTTACCTGCGGCAGTATCGTTACTTTTTCACGGTCTTTGATCTCCGGTTCCGTGTCGAGAATGTCAAAGACACGTTCGGCACCGGAGATATTGGTGACCAGCTTGTTGTAAAAGTTGGCAAGGTTGCGGATCGGCTGCCAGAACATGCCAAGGTAGGAGGAAAAGGCAATAAAGGTGCCGACTTCGACATTGCCGACTCCCATCAGCCGGATACCGATGAAATATAACAGGAAACCTCCCAGTGCCCATGACAGATCCGCCAGCGGCCCGAAACCGTCGGCGATGCGGACCGCCTTCAGATAAGCATCCGTATAATCATCCAGCAGACTGTCCAGAGTTTCTTCAGATTCCTGTTCGGCGGCAAAACTTTGGATGATGCGGATGCCGGACAGGTTTTCGTGGATAAAAGCGGTCAGGTTGGAGTTTTTCTTGCGGAAAATCTGCCATTTTTTATGCCCAAGGGTCTGTACGACATACATTCCGCCAATCAGCAGCGGCAGGGTCAGGACTGCCGCCATTGCAAGTTTCCAGTTTTTAAAAAACATAATAAACAATACGCCTGTAATGGTCAGCAGGTCCGGCAGAAGTGTGGTCACACTGTCGGCCATGACATCTTTCAGGGAATTGATATCGGATATAATCCGGGCCAGAATCTTGCCGGTAGGGCGGCTGTCAAAAAAATGGAAGCTCAGGGTCTGGATATGAATGTATAACTCTTCTCTGATCGTAAGAATGGATCGGTTTGAGATATCGGCCATCAGATGCATCCTGAGTTTGACGCCGGCGATATAGACCAGATTGAGACATATTGCCAGGAGCGTAAGGCGAATCAGTCCCGGCATATTGTTTCCGGCAATGTAAACATCGATGGCCATTTCTGCCATTAATGGATTGAGCAGTGAAATGCCGATGCATACTGCCATAATGCAGAGGACAGCGGCAATGGTTTTTTTGTAATCCAGCAGGTAGCGGTACAGGCGCAGCAGGGTTTTGGTTTTTGAAACCTCCTGTTGTTGTTCGTCTTCTTTATAAGTGTTAACAGCCATCTATATCACCTCCTTATTGTGGATATCAGGTTCTTCGTACTGGACAACATAGGTTTCGTAGTAATAGCCTTTCTGCTTCATCAGGTTTTCGTGGGTTCCCCGTTCGATAATCCGTCCGTCCTGAAGAATCAGGATTTCATCAGCATGACGGACAGCAGAAATGCGATGCGCAATTATGATCTTTGATGTTCCTGTCATCTGCTCCAGACGCTGCTGAATGTCATGTTCGGTTTCCATATCAAGTGCGGATGTAGAGTCATCGAGGATCAGGATCGGCGCTTCCTTAGCGATTGCCCGGGCAATACTGATTCGCTGCTTCTGGCCGCCGGAGAGTCCGACACCGCGTTCGCCGATAATCGTATCATAACCTTCCGTCAGACGGCTGATGAAATCATGGGCACAGGCATGAGAAGCGGCTGCTTCTACGGTCTGCTCCCGGATATGACGGCGTTTTCCGATCCGGATATTATCGCTGATAGTATCGGAAAACAGGAAGACATCCTGCATAACCAGAGCAAAGTTTCGTCTCAGTGTTGCCAGAGGCAGTTGTCTGAGATCGACTTTGTCGAGGAGAATTTCCCCTTCGGTGGGATCGTAGAAACGTTCGATCAGGTTGACGATTGTGGACTTTCCGGCACCGGTCATACCCATGATACCCAGGGTGCGGCCGGGAGCCAGATGGAAGCTGATATCACTTAGGATATCTTTATGATCAGCCTGGAACGAGACCTTTTTGAATTCCAGTTCTCCCTGAAATGACGGCGGCAGTACCAGATCCTGTAGTTCTTCTATTTCAGATCGTTCATCCATAATTACTTTCAGTTTCTTGTTTGAGGCATAAGCGGAAGCGATTTCATTGCTGAGCCAGCCGATGATTTCCATCGGCCATAAAATATTGTTGCCGTATTCGGCAAAAGCGCCGAGACTTCCCAGCGTTAAGTCTCCATTCATCACCATGATGCCGCCAAACAGAAGAATCAGAAATATCATTATCCGGGTCAGGTAGGTGATATTTGGCTGGTATTTGGCCAGTACCTTAGCCTGGCTCATGTTCAAAGTGTAGTATTCCTTGTTCAGATTCTGGAATTTTTTAATTTCAAATTCTTCCCGGGCAAAGGCTTTGACGGTACGTACGCCAGCCAGATTCTCCTGTGCGATTGTATTCATCTCGGCATTGGTTTCGCTGATTTTTTCATAGATAAGGCCCAGCTTTGATTCCAGCCGGATGGCTGACCAGGCTACCAGCGGCATAATGAACAACGGTATCAGGGTCAGCTTCGGGCTGATCCGGAACATACAAAAGAGTACGGCGCCGACATGGATGACCGATTCAATAATCAGCATTCCGACAAAGCCGGTGACACTGAAGAATTTATCGACATCATCTTTTAATCGGGCCAGCAGTTCACCGGTATTGCTGTTGTCAAAAAAACGCAGCGGCAGCTTCTGGACGTGTAAAAAGACGGTTTTTCTGATCTCGCAGGTAATCCGCACACTGACCAGGTCAAACAGATATTCTTTCAGATAACCAAAGACCGCCCGGCCGGCACCAATCCCCAGAAGCATCAGTAAAAACTGTGTCAGAAGATGCAATTGTCCGCTGACAATGACATCATCGATAATGTGTCTGGTCACCATAGGACTGCCCATGTCAAGAGCTATGCAGATAAGCAGCGCCAGGATGGCAACCACATAAAGCGGAACATGGCGTTTGATAAAGTGGATTAATTTCATACATTTTCTCCTGTTGAGTCTCAAGTTCAAGCAAGTTCAAGTAAACAAAAACGTCCCGTATACAGCACTGCCTGCCGTGACCGGGACGTTTATCATCATAATCGGAAGTCTGATTCTCCAATAAAAAAACACGACCAAAGATCGCGTCAATCAATATAAAGATCAGTATAATCCTATACTATTGGTGATTGAGGCAGGCAGTATCCAGTTGTAATTCTGATTTGTTTAATTTGATTTTGCTGATACGTTTCATAGTTACTGCCTCCTTTCGTTTATTTATACATGTATGGCTATACTACCTGTTTTCCCATTATTTGTCAATAAAATTTAACAAGTTTGTGTATTCTCTTACAGTTATTCTTGTAACTGCCACTTTTTTCTATTATAATAGCTTTAGTAATGACCATTTAAAATTACCAAAGGAAGATGAGTGATGCATATGAAAAGAAAAGTAGGTACGATATCAAGAGGAATCAGATGCCCGATTATCAGGGAGGGAGATGATCTGGCGGATATCGTTGTGACGAGTGTACTGGAAGCAGCCGAGGAGGAGAACTTCAAGCTTCATGACCGCGATGTAATCGCCATGACCGAGTCGATTGTTGCCCGGTCCCAGGGGAATTATGCCTCTGTGGAAGCGATTGCTGAGGATGTGAGAGCGAAGTTTGGCGGCGGAACAATCGGTATTATCTTCCCGATCCTTTCCCGTAACCGTTTTTCAATCTGCTTAAAAGGAATGGCCATGGGCGCTGACAAAGTAGTTCTGATGCTTTCTTATCCAAGTGATGAAGTGGGCAATGAACTGATTTCATTAGACCAGCTTGATGAAGCAGGAATTGATCCATACCGTGATGTTCTGACACTGGAACGCTATCGGGAGTTATTCGGCAATAACAAGCACCAGTTTACCGGTGTTGACTATGTGGAATATTACGGCGATATTATTCAGGATGCCGGAGCTGATGTTGAAGTTATTTTCGGCAACAATCCAAAAGATATTCTGGCTTACACAAAAAAGGTGCTGAACTGCGATATCCATAGCCGTGAGAGAACCAAACGTATCTTAAAAGCGAATGGTGCCGAGATTGTCTGCAGCATGAGTGATATTTTAAACCAGCCGGTAGACGGCAGCGGATACAATGAGAAATACGGCCTGCTGGGCTCAAATAAATCAACCGAAGTAATGGTAAAACTGTTCCCGAATGATAGTACTGACCTGGTCAAAGATGTGCAGAAGCAGATTCTTGACCGGACCGGAGCCCATGTGGAAGTCATGGTATATGGTGATGGCGCCTTTAAAGATCCGGCCGGCAAGATCTGGGAGCTTGCAGATCCTTGTGTTTCACCGTCTTATACAGAAGGACTGGAGGGGACTCCGAATGAAGTGAAGCTGAAATATCTGGCGGATAATGATTACAAAGAGCTGGATGGCGAAGCGTTAAGTGAAGCCATCTGCAAGCACATCAAGGAGAAGTCTTCGGATCTTGTCGGCGATATGTCGGCACAGGGTACGACTCCGAGAAGGCTTACCGACCTGATCGGTTCGCTGTGTGATCTGACCAGCGGATCCGGTGACAAGGGGACTCCGATTGTACTTGTTCAGGGATATTTTGATAATTATACAGATTGATAGATATATGTTGGCTGTCAGGGAAACCCAATGCGGTATCTCTGGCAGCTTTTTATCGGGAACAGTTAGCACATTCAGCATTTTTATTGCAGTTTATTTGATAAGTATCAAGAGAAAACTCAGATGTGGTTTGTTCTATTTTTGTGGGATCAGATATTGATTGCTGATGCGATTTGTTGTACTCTATATATTGTTCTGATTAAGGGAGATAAAAGGAGGATTTATGATAAATAAAAACGATATCTACATGATACATGGCACCGATTACAAGAAAATGACGAAAACACTTCTGAAAGAAGCAGATCTGGCATTACTCATCGGTGATAAAAATAAGAAGATCGGACTAAAGCCAAATTTGGTAGTAGCCCAGCAGCCGTCCGGCGGGGCAACCACCCATCGTGAACTGCTGGAAGGTGCGATTGAATATTTGCAGGACAATGGTTTTCACCAGATTTCAGTTATGGAAGGTTCCTGGGTTGGTGATCAGACTGACCGGGCATTCCGGGCCTTGGGGTATGATAAAATGGTGGAAAAATACAATGTCGGCCTGATTGACCTGCAAAAAGACTCCCACAAAGAATATGATGCCGCCGGTATGAAGATCAGCCTTTGCGATGCGGCTGCGAACGTTGATTTTATGATTAATATGCCGGTGCTCAAAGGCCATTGCCAGACGACGATAACCTGTGCTTTGAAGAATAATAAAGGCGTCATTCCGAATGCAGAAAAACGCCGTTTTCATACCTTGGGGCTGCATAAACCGATTGCCCATTTAAATACCATTGCCAGGAATGATTTTATTCTGGTAGACAATATCTGCGGTGATCTGGATTTTGAGGAAGGCGGCAATCCTGTTGTCATGAACCGGATTCTGGGCTTTACTGATCCGGTACTCTGTGATGCTTTTGCCTGTGAATGTATGGGCTATGTGCCGGAGGATGTAGCCTATATAGGGATTGCCGAACAGTTGGGGATTGGTTCTGCAGATCTTGAACATGCCAACCGGATTATGATAAATGAGGCCGGACAGAAGAATGAGAATATAAAAATGACCAGACGGATAGAACATCTGGCGAAGTTTATCAGCCAGAATGATGCCTGCAGTGCCTGTTACGGATCATTGGTTCATGCAATGAATCGTCTGGATGAGCGGGGAATGTTGAATAAAGGGATGGAGAAAGTAGCGATCGGTCAGGGATATCAAAAACAGCCGGGAAACATCGGTGTCGGCCGGTGTACCAGCTGTTTTGATAAGAGTCTGCCCGGGTGTCCGCCAAAAGGAGCGGAGATTGTGGAGTTTCTGGAACGGGAATGGGTCCGTTCGGGAAGATAAGACCAATACTCAAGGCCAATATATTAAACCCGTCACATACTTTCTAAAAAGTCACAAAATTCATGAAACAGGGTTTCCTCTACTTTTTTTATCCATGCAGTAACGCCATCAGTCCGGAAACGGATCATAAAACTGAGGGAACCGACACATTCTCCGATGAGCTGCGTGTAAATAAGCAGAGAACTATCGTCAAGCCACCTGGCAGATGAGGCTATCGGCTGATGATACTTAGCGATAACGGAATGCTTCAGTGTATCATCCCAGCCAAACGGAATGGTATAGGCAGCATCGGGATGATTCAGGGAGAGGATACCGTCTGTGGTATCCATAGATATTGACAGCTCGGTGAATCCCCCCTTATTTGGCAGCAGGTGGTAATCCAGAGTGGTGGGAAGACGATTTTCGTAGTTATGCCCGGTTATTATGTGGTTGTCAGGTTTCACAAGATCATAAACTGCATCCAGAATCTTCTGGCTGCCGCCCTTGATATTCTGAGAGTCGGCGGTGATCACGAAAATAAGGTCTGACTCAGGATAGAACAGCACATATTGGCCGCCCATGCCATACATGGCGAATCCGCCGCGGATCTGCCAGAACTGGTATCCATAACCCTGCTGTTCATCCAGTGTCTGGCCGGAGTGGCGGGTAGGAACCAGACAGCTGACGGCCTCGCGCAGAAAGTCAGAATAGGCATCAGTGCCGCTTTTAATCTGATCCATCAGGTATATGGCTGTTTTTAACATGTCCGTGGGCCGTGCCATCAGGCCGGAGCCGCCCATCTCACTGCCGAAAGGATCGTCTATGATGTAGGCATCTTTAGAGAATCCGATTTGATCCAGGTATGCAGGCCGCAGATAATCAAGAACACCTTTGCCGGACAGCTTTTTAACAAGAGCTGCCAGTGTGTGGCTGGCCGAAGTATCATACATAAAAATCTGCCCGCTCTTGTGGGTTGGCGGCGTGATAAAGAAACTTTCCACCCAGTTGCGGTCCGGGTGGAGTTTATATGTGGTCGCAGAGTGACAGGTCTGCATCGTGAGCAGGTCACGGATCGTCATGCCTGCCAGAAACGGATGCGAAGTAGTGTTTGAAGGTATGTATTCAGGAAAATATTGGATCACCGGATCGTCGACAGATAATTTGCCATCTGCAGCCAGGGCACCGATGGCCAGAGCTGAAAAACTTTTGGTAATTGAAAACATCCGGTGCAGGGTATCGGCCTGATAAGGCGGATGGTAAGTCTCGTGAACCAGTTCGCCGCCATGAGTGACCAGCAGGCTGTGAACAGGGATTTCCCAGGTTTCAAAGCGTTTCCAGAGTAAATTAAGGTTTTTTGTCAGTTGTGTCTGATCAGGCATTTTTGTGTTCCCTCATTTCTTTCGGGGAAACCCCGAAGGTTTTCTTAAATACGCGCCGGAATGACGCGGCGTTGCTGTATCCCAGATACTGGTACAGAGTTGACAGGCTGGTATCGGAATTTAAAACCAATTCTTTGGCCTTGGCCATCCGCAGCTTCTCAAGGTAGCTGGAAAAATTCTCGTGTACTTCCTTCTTAAATAGAAAACTGAAGTAGTTTTCTGAAATGTTGAACTCGTCGGAAATCTTGGTCAGGCATAAGCTTGGATCATGATAATGTTCGGTGATATAGTTCTGGATTTTGACGACCAGTTCGTTGGAACTGCTTTTCTGGACGAAGAAGTCACAAAGTTCCATGCCGATACTTTTTAATGTGACGAGGTTCATTTCGCCTTCAAACTGGCGGTCAATCACATCCAGTTTCTTTTTCTGCTGTTCATCCATACCGGCAGGATCACGTTCATTGCTGTTATGGGGAATGCTGTGCCGTTTTTTAAATAAGGTACTGCGGACATCAAGCAGGAGCTGCTGTTTCTGTACCGGGGTCAGCGAACGGTCAACGGTATTTTCTTTCCGGATCAGGCGGAACAGCTCGGCGACCAGTTCTTTGTTGCCGGCCGAGATGGCTCCGGTCAGCTGAACGGACATGATCTCCGGATAGTAGTAAACATCATTGGAGGTGATAAAGTCGTGATAGCTCTGGATGTAATGTTCCGCAGTGGTAATCGATTTGGCATCTTTGGCCTGCTGGTACGATTTCCAGGTGTTGGAAGGTTTGCCGTTTAAGCCGCCAAAACCGCCGCGGCTCCAGATCCCAAATTTACCAAGCAATTCAGCATGAAGGGCGGTAAAAGCTTCCCGGTTGTGCAGCATGATCTGGTCATAGGACAAAGATTCCGGTGTTGCCAGCAGGACCGCAAATACCCTGTCTGACGGTTTGTAAATATAACCGGTATCCGGGAAATGGCGCTTTAAGCCATCGCGGACCAGGACATCAAAGTTCTGCAGGCAGAGTGCCATATCATCCAGCTGGACATTAAAATCTTCGGAAGGATATACTTCCATATACAGGACCTGGTATTTGATGCCGGTACGGTTAAGATTCAGTTCCTGAATGATATAACTCATTTCGTCATCCGTAGTAATACTTCCCTCCATGATCCGCCGCATATACGATTCAGTTACAAGCGGCTGGTTTTTCTCAACCAGTTCACTTAAGGAGGAGGCAAGCTCTTCTTTAACGACCAGCTCATTGGAAAGCTTCAATACCGGTTTGCTGTTAACAACCGAAAAATAATATACGATCAGTCCTTCCACCAGAAAGGCGGCTAAGGTAATGGCAATAAAAAGATTACGGTAGCCGTTAATCGAATAGTAGGTCTGCTCCTCCGGTTGATTGAGGGTGTAATGCCAGTTATTATATTCAGACTGCCAGATTGTAGACAGAATTTTAGATTTGTTATCACCGCTGCTGTTCTGGGCCAGGCGAAACTTTTCATTTCCTCCGGAATCGTGGGCAATGATCGTACTGTCACCCGGCAGCAGGCCGGGAAAATAATCCTCGAGCAGATCCTGGTCAAACATACAGCACAGATAGGCCTGGATATATTTTTCCGAAAATACATTGCCGATGGCGATGGGATAGTAGTAAAGATATCCGTTTCTGCGGCTGTCAAACTCCTGCAATGAGATAAAACGGTTCCGGTTGGCTTCAATTGCCAGACTTTCCTCGAAGTTCTGAGCCATTTCCGGAGTGCAGAACAGTTTATATTTAGCATAGTTTTCGAAGGTAATGAACTCCGTTGATGATATAATATACCCGGAGTTTTTCATATAAATAAATGCATCGGTAACTCCCATTACATGGGCCTGCGGCATAACATTCTTTAAATCCTGTTTTGTCAGAAACGCCTGATACTGGAAATCGCTGTTGTCGGAGGCATCATAACCGGTCAGGGTAACAAAAGATGAGGTAGAAGAAATCTGCTGTGCGGTAGTGCTGATGCTGGACATGGTAGAATCCATCCGCCGTACTGAGGCAGAAAGCATCGTGGCATCCTGTGCATCGATACCATTTTTAACCTGCTGGAATGACAGCTGATAGAGAAATATACCAACGAACAGAATCAGGACCAGGATGAGACTGTAAGATAAGATTAAACGGTTTTGAAAAGAAAGGCTGGCGGAGCGGAAAATCTTGATCAGTTTTTTCATTTAATATACACATTCTTTCTGTGGAATTCTTTTTTTGTAGATTATAACATGTATTTTTTTTGGCGTCCATTAATTGGAAAAATCGTAGATGTTGTTTGGTGATCGTAGAATGTGTACGCTGATTTTCCTTTATTTTACGTGGGTTTCTGTGAAATATGCGAGCAGTAATACAGAA
This sequence comes from Lachnospiraceae bacterium, assembly GCA_032073745.1. Classification (GTDB taxonomy): domain Bacteria; phylum Bacillota; class Clostridia; order Lachnospirales; family Lachnospiraceae; genus Brotaphodocola. Next base: position 62,768 of record DAMAMW010000006.1, read on the forward strand.
ATGGTATGGGAAAGAGAATGGCTGTAAAACAGGCAAAAATAAAAAAGTGAACAAAAATCGGAAGTATTGTACCTTGTTGTTGTTTATTTTGTCTGGTAGGGTAAAACTGCGATCCACAAAAAATTTTGGGAGGTATTAAACAATGCGAATTAAAAGATTAGCTGCCGCAGGTCTGGCAGCAGCAATGACAGCATCTTTATTAGGCGGATGCGGCGGAAATACTGAATCAGGAACAAATGCAGGTACACCTGCAGAGAACGGGAGCACCCAGGCGGGTGGTGAAACTGTTGCCGAAGGCGACATCGTTAAGCCTGAGAAAATCAAAATCATGGTCGACGGTACCGTAATTACTAAAATTAATGACCGCGACGCATTTGAGAAAAAATGGGAAGAACTGAGCGGGATCGAACTGGAGATTATCCAGCCGGATCACGATGCTTATTACGATGTATTAGGACAGACCTTTGCTTCCGGTCCTGAGAACTGGCCGGATGCGATTATCCTTTCTTCTACCTATTATACCGGTTATGCTGAGGAAGAGGCATTATGGGATATGACTGCAGCATGGGAAAATTCAGAACTGAAAGCTTCCGGCAGAGTAACCGGCGAGGATGTTATTGATAATATGCGGATTAACGGTACCCTGTATGGTTTTCCGGTTAACCGCGGTAATGGCTGTATTACATATGTAAAAAAAGCCTGGCTTGATAACTGCGGCCTTGAAGCGCCGACGACTTATGATGAATATATTGCAATGCTTGACGCATTTACCAATGGTGATCCGGACGGCAACGGAATCGACGGCGATACCTATGGTGTATCGGCAGCCGGATTTATGGGAAAAGAAGTTCCGTTTGCCCACTACCTGCCTGAGTTCTATCAGGGAGCATACCCGTCATTTGAAAAGGATGAGGATGGATTATGGTATGACGGTTTTGTCCAGGATGATTTCAAAGCGGCGCTGACCCGTATGCGTGAAGCTTATGCAGCCGGTTACATTGATAAAGAAGCACTGACCAGCGGGACCAATGACTGCCGTAATAAATTTTATGAAGATAAATTTGGTGTATTTACCTATTGGGCAGGAACCTGGAATTCTAACCTGAAAAACAACCTGGAAGCAAACGGCCTTGATGGTGAACTGATTGCCCTGGAGCCGATTAAAGAAGTCGGAACTTATATTGAACGTAACTCACCGGTATGGGCGATTACCGCTGCCTGCGAAAATCCGGAGGGTGTTTATAAATACCTGATCGAATCAATGCTTGACGGCGGTGATATGCAGACTCTGTGGAGTTATGGTGTAGAAGATGTTCATTGGTCAACAAAAGCGGAAACTGTTGTTGAGAATACCTATGCAGAGGGTGAATTCCATCTGACAGAAAGTCTGGAACGTCCTGGTACCCAGTATACCAAGCAGCACCTTGATCCGATGCTGTCAATCGTTACATGGGAAAATGATCCGGGTAAAGCAACGACTGCACCGGAAGCAGAATCGTCTCAGAAGATATTTAATGCAAACTGCCATCAGATCACACTGGTTCCGTCAACCGAAGAGATGGCTTCCTTCAATGGTGATCTGGTCACCTTAAAACAGTCGATTGTTGCCGATGTCGTGGTACAGGGCGTACCGGTAGAAGAAGCGTTTGCACGTTTTGAAAAGGACGGCGGAACCGAATGGTCCAAGATGATCGTAGATTCTCTGAATAAATAAAACTGTCTCCGGAGGGATGAAACTATGATGAAGAAAACAGCAGCGTCCGCCCCGGCGGTGGCCGTCAATAAGAAACCGCTGTTGGGACAGATTAAATATTACCGGGGTTTTTACCTGATGTTTCTGCCGGTTCTTATATTTGCAATCCTGTTCCACTATCTGCCGATGTTTGGTATCCGTTACGCATTTTTTTCTTATAAAGGAATCAAAGAACCTGTTTTTGTCGGCCTGGCCAACTTCCAGAAGATGGTCAGTATGCCGGGATTCTGGCGGGCGTTTGGCAATACCATTCTGCTGAGTACCACCAAGCTGCTGTTCAATACGTTTATGGCAGTTGCGATTTCGCTGCTGTTAAACGAACTGCGGTCCAAGATGTTTAAAAAGGTAACCCAGACGATTATTTATCTGCCTCACTTTATGTCCTGGGTAGTAACGGCATCCGTGTTCAGCCTGATTCTGTCACCGACCGGTGCAGGTCTTATAAACTCGATTCTGACCGGCCTGGGGATTGTCGAAGAGGGAATTTACTTCCTTGGCGATTCGAAATGGTGGCGGACGATTTACTTCATTATCAACGCCTGGAAAGATACCGGATGGGGCACGATTATTTTCATGGCAACCTTGTCAGGGATCAATCCGGAGCTTTATGAAGCGGCTGCCATGGATGGAGCCGGACGTTGGGGCCGGATGCGTTATATCACGCTGCCGTCTTTGAACAATACAATTATTACCGTATTGATTCTGAACCTGGCTAAGATTATGAATCTGTTTGAGTCGGTATTTGTATTGCAGAATCCGGCGGTTATCCAGAAGGCAGATGTACTGCAGACATACATTTATACTCAGACGTTCAACTCCGGAGCTTTGCCGGATTATGGGTATACAACAGCAGTAGGCCTGGCTTCTTCGGTCGTGGGCTGTATACTGGTACTGGTGTGCAATAAAGCGAGCTATAAAGTTCGCGGACGCGGCATCGTGTAGGAGGTAAAGACGTGCAAAAAAAGAAACTGACAGCGTTTGATGTAATACTGACAGCATTATTTATCTTTGTCAGCCTGATTATGATTATCCCGATCTACAAGGTTTTGATTGACTCGCTGGATCTGAAAACAGCTTATGGTATGAAGCTGTTTCCGGAGGAGTTTGGTATGGCCGGTTATGTGTCAATCTTTACCAACCCCACGCTGTACCGTCCGTTTATGGTGTCCTGCCTGACAACGGTAGCGGGTACCTTTATGGGACTGACCATTTCAACCCTGGGCGCTTATGTACTGATTCAGTGGAAGATGCCGGGAAGAACATTGTTTGCGAATATTCTTCTCTTTACGATGATTTTCAGCGGCGGTATGATTCCGACGTACCTGGTTATGAAAAGCCTTCACCTGACCAATACGATCTGGGTCGTGCTTCTGCTTCCGGCCATTAACGTATACAACCTGGTATTGATGAGAAACTTTTTTGAAGGGATTCCGACCAGTTTGTTTGAATCGGCGGAGATTGACGGCTGTTCTCCGATGAGAATTTTCTTTACCATCGTGCTGCCGCTGTCAAAAGCAGCACTGACGGCAATCGGTCTGATGTTTGCGGTATCGTACTGGAACGATTATACCAACTATAAACTTTATATTACCAACGAAAACCTCTACAACTTCCAGATGAAACTGCGCTCCCTGATCATGGGCAGCGATCTGCCGACAGCAGTAGGCGGAGCGACGGAAAATACGGTTAAGAATGCAGCTGTAATTGTGGCAATTCTGCCGTTTATGATCATCTATCCGTTCTGCCAGAAGTATTTCATTCAGGGTGTAAATGTTGGTGCAGTTAAGGAGTAAAGAATCGTATGATGTATCAGAATCCGATCTTATATGCTGATTATTCCGACCCGGACGTAATCCGGGTCGGGGCAGATTATTATATGGTTTCATCTTCTTTCACCTATTTCCCGGGCGTACCGCTTCTGCACTCCCGGGATTTGGTGCATTGGGAGATTATTAATTACTGTGTGCCGTCGCTGCCGTTTGAAAAATACCGGCTGCCGTCACATGGTTCAGGTACCTGGGCACCGGCGATCCGGTATCATGAGGGTACCTTTTATGTGTTTGTACCGCTGCCGGATGAAGGGATCTATGTGGCCAGGAGCCGTGACCCGTACGGGGAATTCACCCTGAACTGTCTGTGTGAGGCAAAGGGCTGGATTGATCCGTGCCCGTTCTGGGATGATGACGGCAGGGCTTATATGATATTTGCCTATGCCAGAAGCCGCTGCGGGATTAAGCACAGACTGGATCTGGTGGAAATGGATCCGGAATGTACCGGGCTGACCGGCACCCCGGAGACGGTCTTTGAAGGACGGCAGCTGGGGCCGACAACGGAAGGCCCAAAGCTGTATAAGTATCAGGGATTATATTATGTTCTGATGCCGTCCGGCGGTGTTGCCACCGGCTGGCAATCGGCGCTTCGGGCAGAGAATATCCGGGGGCCTTATGAATATAAAATTGTGATGAATCAGGGTAATACGAATGTCAACGGACCGCATCAGGGCGGCTGGGTGGATACGGAGGATGGCAGCCAGTGGTTTGTCCATTTTCAGGACGTCGGCAGCCTGGGACGGATTGTGCATCTGCAGCCGTTGTGTTTTAACGGTGGCTGGCCGTTTATCGGAGCGGAGCAAAACGGTGACGGAATTGGGGAGCCGGTGGCGGAATGGGAAGTTCCGGTTGCCGGACAGCCGGATTACCGGATAACCACATCCGACGATTTTGATGATAAGAAACTGGGATTGCAATGGCAGTGGCAGGCGACACCGCAGCAGGAGTTTTATTCACTGGAAGCAAATCCGGGTTGGCTGCGCTTATATTGTATGGGACAGAACAGGCGTGAGAATCTGCTCTGGTATGCTCCGAATGTATTGACCCAGATTCCGCAGAGCCGTTGCTTTACCGTAACAGTATGTCTGAATCTTCATCCGCAGCAGGATGGTGATATGGCGGCTCTCGGCATGACCGGCCACCGGTATGCGTATATAGCGCTCAGACAGGAAGCTGGTATGACCAGAATCTGTATCTGTAAAGGCGTTGTGACCGGTAAGGAATATGAAGGCGAGGCTTATGAGGAATGTGAAGGATCTCTGGATTACGGGAAAGACCATGTGTATCTGCGAATGACAGCAGAAGACGATGGGCGGTATTTCTTTGAATGGTCAGAAGACGGAAAACGTTATGATTCAATCGGTACGGCAGCTGCGCTGAGTAAAGGTACCTGGACCGGAGCAAAGATTTGTCTGTGGGCGGCAGGCGGCAGCGGCAATTCATCAGGAGGATATGGTGATTATGATTACATTCACATCAAAAACGGAAGCGACCGCTAAGGCGGCTTTTGAGGCGGCGGCAGCGGGTGACCGGGATGCGCTTATGGAACTTATCGATCACCGCTTTAATCTGGAAGATTGTGACAGCTGCGGCAACAGCATTCTCCACTATGCAGTGGCGGGCGGTAATCTGGATATTGTCCGGTATCTGGTGGAAAAAGGCGGACTGAGTCCGACCTGGGCAAACCAGTCGCTGGTTACCCCGTATGATCTGGCCCATGAACATTCGGTGGTTGGTGAAGGTATTGGTGAAATCGAAGCATATTTTGCATCCGTATGTGGTTTTGCCTATGATGAATGTTACCGGAATCCAATTTGCCGGGGAATGCATCCGGATCCCAGTATTGTGAGAGTTGGCGACGATTATTATATGGTTAATTCCAGCTTTATCTTTTTTCCCTGTATTCCGATCTCACATTCGCGGGATCTGGTACACTGGAATGTCATCGGCCATGTTATAACAGACCCGCAGTGGGCCGCTGAACATCTGGGACCGCTGGAAGGCGGACGGGGCTTTTGGGCACCGGATATCAGCTATCATAACGGACGTTTTTACGTATGTGCAACCCTGCGGCTGAATGATGATGCACCATGTATTCAGACTCAGATGGTAACCAGTGCAAAGCGTCCGGAAGGACCATATGATACACCGGTTATTCATGAGGTCAGGGGCATTGATCCATCTATGTTTACCGATGATGACGGACGCCGGTATATGCTGCTGAACCGTGGCGCCAGGCTGATGGAAATGTCCGAAGACGGAAGCAGGTGCTTAAGTGAGCCGGAGATGATCTGGTATGGGCATTCCGGGCATGCGCCGGAGGGTCCTCATCTGCTGAAAAAAGATGGCTATTATTACTGCTTTTTGGCCGAAGGAGGAACCGGGAAAGGTCATATGGTAACAGTGGCGCGTTCAAAAAATCTGCGCGGGCCATATGAAGACTGTCCCTATAATCCAATCCTGCGTCAGACTGATGAAGCCGGGGTGCTGCAGTGCTGCGGACACGGTAAACCGGTTTCAACACCGGATGGAAGATGGTATATCGTATATCTGTGTTCCCGTTTTCTGGATGGAGAGTGGGGGATGATCGGGCGTGAAACTGCGCTGGATGAGATCATCTGGACAGAAGACGGATGGCCGGTGGTAAAAGGCGGCAGAAAGCCGTCAACGATGGCAGCATTGCCCTTTGCGCAGCAGGGAATGGATGCAGCAGCGGATACAACTGACTTTGACTCTAACTCAGCCGCTGGCTGGATAGCGCCGCGTACGATTGATTTTAGCCGTATTGAGGTCGAAACGGATGAAACAATCCGCATCACCGGTGACGGGCTGGATCTGAGTGACCGCCGCTGCGGCAGTATGCTGCTTAGATGGCAGCCGGATTTTAAGTTTGAAACGGAATTCGAGATGTTTTTGCCGGAGCCGGATCAGGCAGGATGGGTACTTGCGGATTCAGAAGCCGGTATCACGTTATATTATGACGAGAATACATTTGTTAAGTTTGGAATTACTTCAGACCAGGTATTTGTAAAAGAATATATTGGTGATGGTTATACCCGGCAGAAGATGGTACCGTTTCATACCGGCAATGTCTCATCGGTCAGGCTTAAAGTGGTAACCGACAGACTTAACCGCGACTTTTGGCTGAACGAAAGCCTGGTCTTAAGCCTTGATCAGGTAACCTGCCTCTGCTCAGAGGGATATCAAAAAGGAAAGCGCTTTACAGGCGCTGCATATGGAGTGTATGTTTATGGGAAAGATCGTATATGCTGGAGACAGCACGGCAGCAGTAAATAAAATTGATACTTATCCCCAGACGGGAATGTCTCAGGGTCTGCTTCTGTATTTAAAGAACGGCATTGAGATGAAAAGTTTTGCGATGAACGGGCGCAGTACGAAGTCATTTATTGATGAAGGACGGCTTGACCTGATCGACCAGGTGTTGGAAGCGGGAGATATCCTGCTGATCCAGTTCGGACACAACGATGCAAAAGATGATCCGCTTCGTTATACTGATCCCGATACGACATATCAGGAAAATCTGATGAAGTTTGTAACTGTGGCACGTAATCATGGTGCATATCCGGTACTGGTCACCCCGATTGCCAGACGGCTGTTTGATGAAAACGGAATATTTTTGCCGGGCAGTCACGGGGCATATCCTGATGCCATGAAACAGGTGGGAGAACATAATGATGTTCCGGTTGTTGACCTGACATCGGTAACAGAAGCGTATCTGGCCGGCCTGGGGGATGAGAAATCCAAAACGCTGTTTGTGTGGCCGAAGGATAATACTCATCTGAAAGTGGAAGGCGCAGTTATAATGGCAGGATTTCTCTGCGATGGCCTGTGGGCGCTGGGAGCTCCGTATGCCGAAGTTTTACTGGAGCCGTGTGAACGGGAATAGGGAAGGAGAGAAGGACAAGTGCTTAGGTATGACGGACCTGTAATTGAATTTTTTTCAAAAGCCGGAGATATGATTTTGCTTAATGTATTGTGGCTGATTTGCTGCATACCCGTGATTACCATCGGCCCGGCGACAATTGCCGCTAACTATGTGGCGCTTAAGTTTGTCAGGAACGAAGGAACATCCATTATACAAATGTTTTTTAATTCCTTTCGCCGGAATTTTCGTCAGGGCCTTGGTATGGGAGTTGTATCGCTGCTTGCCGGTACAATACTCGGCCTGGATCTGTGGCTGATTTTAACCGGAAAAATAGAATTTGCACCGGCGGCAAGGGTGGTGATTCTGTCATTGCTTTGGCTGCTTGCGTTTCTGTATATGGTGGTTATGCTTTATGTCTGGGCCGTTATGGCACGATTTGACAATACCGTAAAGAAAACGGTATTTCATGCTTTTGTCCTTGCCATCGCAAATATCCGTACAACCGTCATAATGTTATGCTGGGATATCAGCCTGATTGCGGCAGCGGTGGTGTGTGCGGCTTATCTTCCCCAGGCAGGAGTGGTGTTTGTGCTGTTCGGGGTGCCGGCGCTGTTTATTCTGAATGCGGTCCGGCTGCGTCCGCTGCTGGATGGGTGTATGGAATTATGATGGTGACTGTGTTCATGTAATACGGAATGCTCTGGAACCGGATATCCGCAGCGGGGCCGTAGAACGTGACCAGGCGCCGGTAGACATTGCGCAGGCCAAAATGCACGCCGTCTTATTCCGATTTTGCTTATTTATTTGTTTATGAGTAAGCAGTTTATGAATGGGACTACGGCAGGAGCCGTCGAGGGTTGAGTGCATTATTGTTCTGAAGAAACGCAGGGATTGATGGACCCCGGGAAACAAAAATTTGATGTCATTGCATACAGGGTTATGGAGCAGCCTGCTGCTCTATAGCCTTTTTTTATTTAATAAAAAAGTGCTCTATTAAATAAAAACGCTCCGCTATGGATGCGCACTACGCGCTAAGGAAGATGGTTGCTAAAGCAACCGCGCTCCGGCGCGAGAGTCCGGCTTGCCGGACTCTTTACTCATTAGCTTCAGGATTTCAAGATAATTTAGAGAAAGAAGATTGACATGTTATTAAATATGACATATTTTGGCGAGGTGGAACGGGGCGGAGAAGATGTTTTGTGTTTAATATGCATAAAAAATATAGAATTAATAAAAGATAGTTGACAAATATACATATATGACATATTATAATTTATAATAAGATGCAAACAAAAAAACATAAATCACTAATGGAACTTGTTCTGTGATATAATAAGTCGTAAGAAAGAACCCATATATCAAAGGAGGCGGCTTATGATTAAAAAGGTGAGAAGTCAAAAACTATATGAACAGGTGGAAGAACAGATCCGGGAGCTGGTATTAAGCGGTGCCTATCGAAAAGGTGATCTGCTGCCCAGTGAAAAAGAACTGATGGAAATGACCGGAGTCAGCAGGATTACTGTCAGGGAGGCGATCCGCGGTCTTGCCGAAGTCGGCATGATCGAGACACGGAAAGGAAAAGGCAGTATCGTTTTATTAGATGGTCAGGAGATTATGGCTGACGTAGTGGATTCGCAGAAACACATCGACTACCGCAGGAACTTTGAATTGTCAACAGAGACCAGACTGCTGATTGAACCGGAGATTGCCAGACAGGCTGCTTTGATGGCAACAGACGAGGAACTTGGCCATCTGGAGGAATGTCTGATTTATGAAAATGGCAGGCGAAAATTATCGCGTACAGCTGACCGTCATCTGGAGGAATTTCACAGAAGTATTGTCAATATTTTGAAAAACCCGGTACTGATGGATTTTTTTGACAGTCTTACCCAGCTGGAGAATAATGACAGGGTTACGGTACTGATTCCGCCGGGGCGTCAGCTGACAATATCACAGGAACTGGATGCACAGCATGATAAGATACTGGAAGCAATGAAGGCCCGTAACGGTGAATTCGTTTATTTTTACATGAAAGAACATATGATATATCTAAAAAATATTTATCAAAAATACTTTGATGATTTTTTTAAGGAGTAGACAGGGGTGGCGGTATGAATTTGACAAAAAGGCCGGAATATCCATGGCTGATCGTGGTTACATATTCCCTGCTGGGGGTTTGTATGCCGGCAGCGGTGACGCAGTTCAGCATGCTGGTCAGTACAATGGCGGCAGAGATGCAGGTGGACGAACAGACGATTCTGCTTGCGGACAGTCTCAGGGCTGTCTGTCTCGTAACGGCGATGTTTTTGTCAGGTATCATACATAAACGACTGGGGCTGCGAAAGACGATGATGCTTGGCCTGTTTTTTCAGATCGCCCCGCAGTTTTTGATTCCGCTTGCGATTCGAACTCAAAGCCTGCCATTTTTTTATCTGTCAAAAGGAATGCAGGGACTGAATGCAGTTGCATTTCCATTGTACCTGGCAACCATTTCTTCATGGAGCAGTTCACGTAACCGCGGTCTGGCGACAGCTATTTTTAACGGCAGTTTTACTGCCGGAGCCGGAGTCGGTGCCTGGGGGGCGAGTATTATCATTCCGCGGCTGGGATGGCAGATGTCATTTTATTTTGTTGGCGCCAGTTGTCTGGTATTTGCGGTTCCGGTACTTTTAATTACCAGAGAAAAACCGGCGGCAGAGAGTATTATGGCGTTTTCAGGTGACCGCAGGCAGGATTCCCATCAGTATGGCCGGATCCTGAAAGCAAAAAAGACCTGGCTGCTGGTAGCGGCACTGCTTGCCAATACCTGGATTGCCCAGGCCGTTACAGTTGATATGTCGGTATATTCGGCTTCTCTGAACTATAGTTATGCACAGACTGGCAGGCTGATGCTGTTGATCAGTGTCGTGACGGTAATCTCGTCGATATTGGCGGGCGGCGTCTCTGATTATTTTGCATTCCGGGCCGATGATATATTAAAAAGCAGGGTGAAGGTGCTGTCTGCGGGGTATATACTGGCCGCTGCGGCAGCAGCAATACTACCGGCTGTGGCAGAACGGGGGTTTGTATTTACTGCGGCGGCAGCATCACTGATGATGGTCGGAGTGGCATGGGCACAAGGTGTTTACTGGGCGATTCCGGGCGAACTTTACGATATCAGGGATCATGTGGTGGTAACTTCGATCTGTTCCGGTGCTTCTAACATTGTCAATCCGGTTGCACCGATGGTTGTCGGTGTGATTTTAGGGACAAGGGGGCTCTGGCATATCGGCTGGCTGACCTGCAGCGTGATGGCGGTGTTCAGTCTGATGGCGGTTCTGGTTATCCCGGGACTGGGAAGCAAACATTATTAACGTGATAAGGAGGTATGGCAGGTATGTATGATTTTGACCAGGTGCATAACCGGGTGGGAACAGGTTGTGTTAAATGGGACAAGCAGGGTTCTTTTGGAGTTTCGTCCGGGCTGCTGCCGTTTTGGATAGCTGATACGGATTTCGCTTCTCTGCCCGAGATTCTAGCGGCAGTAAAGAGCCGCTGTGATCATCCGCTGATCGGTTACAGTGATTATGATGACCGATGTCTTGCGGCAATTCAGGGGTGGTATGAGCGCAGGCATGGTATGAAGGTGCCGTTGTCTTACTTGCTGCCGGGCAGCGGAGTAGTGACCTCGCTGCGTTTTTCGATCCAGGCACTCACCGCTCCGGGGGATCAGATTCTGATATTTTCACCGGTGTATGATCCGTTCTTTGCAATTATCAAAAACACCGGACGTGTCATCGCAGATTGTCAGATGAAATACGAAGATCAGCGGTATACCATTGATTGGGAGGTGTTTGAGGCAAAATTGGCAGGCGGTGTAAAGGCTGTCATTCTCTGTAATCCGCACAACCCGGTGGGACGGGTATGGAGTCGGGAGGAACTGCAGCAGCTGGCCGGTTTATGCAGGCGATATGATGTATATCTGCTCTCAGATGAAATACATGGAGATATCACGCTATATGACAACCGGTATACATCGATGGGGCTGTTTCCTGAGATACATGAAAAACTGGTGATTTATACGGCAATCAGCAAGACCTTTAACATGGCGGGTTTGATATCATCCTGTATGATTATCCCTAATCCTGAGTTGAAAGATACGATTGAAGGGGCGCTGGCCGACGCCTGGATCTTCGGGCCGACAGCCCTTGCTTTTCCGGCGATTGAAGCTGCTTATACTTATGGTGATGTCTGGGTGGATGAGCAGAACCGGTATCTGTCCGGTAGTGCTGACATGGTTATGGATTTTATTGACAGAGAAATGCCAGGGGTCAGATATGTGAAGCCGGAAGGCACCTTTTTAATGTGGCTTGATTTCAGGTGTCTGGGACTTTCGAGCGGTGAAATGACAAAAATTATGGCAGAAAAATATGGATTGGCACTGGGGGACGGTGCTCATTATGGGGAACAGGCAGACGGATTTATGCGGTTCAACATTGGTACGAACAGAGATACACTGAAAGAAGGATTAGAAAAACTCAAAGAATTCTATAATCATTTCAGGGGGTAATTACAATGGAGAAGAAATTAACGTTTTGGGATTGTATGGGATTTTGTATCGGCCAGATTATTGGTTCGGGAATTATGGTTTTAACAGGTATTGTCATTGGTTTTACCGGACACGGCACGCCGGTTGCCTTCATTATGGCAGCAGTGCTGGCGATTATGACGATGCTTCCGTTTACCGTACTTGCCTCCACACTGCCGGCAAATGGTGCAGGATATACCTATATCAGACGTCTGATCGGCGAGAAGGCCGGGTTCTTTTATCTTGGAGCCTTTGTACTGACGCAGGTATTGATTGCAACTTATGCGAAAGGATTTGCCAGTTATTTTGTCAGTATTTTCCCGCAGTTTAATGAGAAGTTAATTGCTGTTATTGCATTGGCTGTTGCTGTTACTGTAAATATGGTCGGCCTGAAGACATCTGCGATTGTACAAAAGATCATGGTTGTATTTCTGCTGCTTTCACTGGCGATGTTTATTGCTTTTGGTCTGCCTAAAGTAGACTGGGCAGTACTTGAACTTTCCAGAGAAAATGTTATGCCGAACGGCACGAAGAATTTCCTGATGGGAATTGCGTTGTTGTCATTTGCCACCGGCGGTGCTAAGTTTGTTGCTGAAAACGGAGGTGAGATTGAGAATCCGGAAAAGAATATCCCGAAAGCAATGATTATCTCTACTTTGCTTGTAGCGTGCTTTTACGCTATGATCGGTGTTGTGGCCAGTGGTGTCCTGCCGCTTGAAATGGTAGAGTTTCAGAATCTTACGGTAGTAGCAAAAGAGATTTTTCCACCGACGGTATATATCTTTTTCGTTGTCGGCGGAGCAATGTTTGCCCTGATGACCACATTGAACGGTACTCTGTCATGGGTAACCAGAGGGCTTCAGACGGCAGCCCAGGAAGGCTGGCTGCCGGAAGTTGTTGCCAAAGAAAATAAAGGCGGAACTCCGGTTATCCTGTTAGGTATTTTTGCACTGGTGGGTGCGATTCCGATTCTGACCGGAATGGATACGGGAACAATTGCAAATATGGGAATCGGGCTTGATATGCTGACTGAGTTTGCCGTATTGATTGCATGTTTCCGTCTGCCGACAGTATTTCCTGAGGCATTTGCAAAATCTACACTCCGGATTAATAAAAACCTGCTTTATGTGCTGCTGTGTATTGTAGGGGTGTTGATGCTAGGGACTTCTTATGTGAATTTGTCTGATTTGTCGGGGCCGATTTATATTGCGATTGTTGTTTATCTGGTGTTTGTGTTTGGGCTGACGCAGATTTGTTATAAGTATTATATGGGGAATAAAGGGAGGGCTCGGTAGTAGGTTGTGGAGAGGGATGTCGTAACGTGAGAGGACGCCGGGCCTGCTTCCTGAGCTGGCAACGGCCCCTGATTGGTCGCTGTTTCAGAGCATTAAGAAACACTAAGCTTTCAGTAAAATGTAAAAAGCATGCCCGCAATCCGCGAAACTCGCGGCAAGTGCGGCCGCTCAAACATCGTCTCCTTCCGGGCATAAAACATTTGACTGAAAACTAAGTGTTTCTAAATACTCTTCAAATGCAACCAATCAGGGGCCGTTGCCAGCTCAGGAAGCAGGCCCGGCGTCCTCTCACGTTACGACATCCTGCCAAACGATTTCCTCGCCTGATAAAAAAGAAGGCTATATTTCGAGTGTGAGTCCTACTCCAACTTCTTCGATATTTAACTGGCTCATCATTTCATGCTTGGCTGCCAGGGAAACACAGTGGCAGGGGTAGAGGTTTTTGACTGATTGTGATTTTAAATATGAGATGGTCTGTATAAGCTGTTCGTTGACTTTGGACAGATGGAAGCCGCCGATGATTCCTGCTATGCGCTGATCACCGCAGACTTGTTTGGCGTATTCGGTGATGCTGCAGATTCCGCTGTGGGAGCAGCCGGTGATGATGAAGAGACCGTTTGGGGTTTTGATTGCCAGGGCAGTGTCATCCATGAGAAGATCAGGGATTGGTCTTCCGTTTTCGAAGGTGGTGCCGATTTCGCGGCGTTTCTCAAAATCAAATGATACGGGGATTTCGCCAAGGAAAAAGCAGTTTTCGGATATCTGACGGACACCGGTCTGTGGTGTGTAATCGAAAATGCTGCCGATTTCGGAGGTGTAAGGTGATCCGATGTATTCTTCTCCATACCACTTGGGGATGAAGCAGTTCGGATGGGCAATTAATGGTATCTTAGCTGTGTTCATGATTTCGGGCAGGTATTTTAGGCCGTTTGCGTGATCATTGTGTCCGTGAGAGATTACGATATGGGTCAGGCTGCGCAGATCTATGCCCATTACTACTGCGTTTTTTATGAAGATGTCGGAATAACCGGTATCGAATAAGATTCTTTTATTATCTGCTTCTATATAATAGCTGACACCTGGTTCGCCCAGGTAGTACTCGTCAATATATGTATTGTTGTCAACTAAGACCTGTAATTTCATGTTTATTCCCGTCCTTATCATGTGTTTTTGTCAGTGTACGGCATAATACTGCGGTTCCGATCAGGGCGGCTCCGGACCAGAAGAACCAGCGGTCGATTCCGACCACTTCGCTGGCAGGACCGGCGATCAGCAGGCCGATGGGCATGGCGAGAGTGTTGGCGGCCAGGATCAGGGATAATACCTTGCCCATCATCTCGGGCGGAGTGCTTTCCTGGGTATATGCCAATAAAGGTACATTGATAAATGTTCCGGTGCAGCCCATGAAGAAACAGCAGACGGTAAACAGCATGAAACCATCAGGGGGTAAGGCACCGCTGATCAGTGATGTGAGGCCTAAAGCACCGATTGCGAGTGAGGCCATCAGGAACCGTCGTTTCATGCCGCCCCAGATACCAAGGATCAGTGATGATATGAGCATTCCGCCGGCGAAAACAAACTCGGCAATGCTGTTGTGCCAGGCGCTGCCCAGATAATGGGTCCGGATCAGGAGCGGAAATAGGGTTCCCAGCGGCATGTATAAAATATTTACGAGAACTAACGGAAGAAATACAGCCATCAACGGCTTATTTGTTCTCATTTCATGAAATCCCATCTTCATATCCTGAAACACATGAAGTTCTTCTGTGGTTTGAGGAATGTCAGCAATTTTCACGAATATCAGACAGCCGATTGCGAGAGCAGCACCTGTAATATCTACCAGCATGATTGCAGCTATCGGCATCAAACCCATCAAAGCAGCTCCCAGTACCGGTCCGATCATGGCGGTAAGGGAGTTGATCAGGTTTCCCCATCCGCCGGCTTTGGTCAGCATTTCGGCCGGTACCAGCATCGGGATTGCAGCCTGCATGGCCGGACTGTGAAAGGTATTACCAAAACCTCTTAAAAACAGGATAAAGTAAATAAACCATATGTGCGGAGTATCTGTGTACAAAAAAGCTATGCCCAGAATCACACTGCTGAGTGCCACCAGTCCATCCGCTGCAATCATGACGGTCCGTCTGTTGTACCGGTCGATCCATACTCCGGCAAAAGGACCAATCAGAAGGTTTGGCAGAAAAGCTATAATGGAAGCCATAGTTAATGTAACAGCCGATTCTGTCTGAACGGTAAGCCACCAGATTACTGCGAACTGGACCGCAGCAGACCCCAGTAAAGAAAATCCCTGACCGGCAGAGAAGATGATAAATTGCCGTTTCCAATTATTATGATTCATAAAATCCTCCTTTAAAGTACGGCAGCAGCTGCAGTGATTTGTCTCCTGTGACTGATGGCCGGTTTCGATGACAACAGACCGGATTAAGGCTGAAACCAGGCAGGATAACAACATATTGCAAAACTTTTTCAGAGGTAAATAAAATACCCGCCTGCACCTTATCCCGTTGCCTGATCAGAGCGGAAAGTATGATTCCGATCAGTATGCCAAAGACCGGACCTCCGATGATGCTGAAGGTCTGGCCGGCATACCAGGCGATGGCTGCAAATGCAGCCCAAAATAAAATACCGGGTAAGGTGTGGCGGATTGATTTCATAATATTGGTCTCCCTTTAGTCTTTAGACTTAGGAAAACAGAATATTGTTAACGATACTTTCTAAATATTCCTGCTTTCCGCTGCCTGGATTAGCGGGAGCGCCCATTTCTTCTGCGTATGCAGCAAGCTCTTCAAGGGTGGCAGATTTATCACGGATTTTTTTGCCGATCCCGCTTTCAAAGCTAGCATAACGCTCTTTTATAAATTCGTCAAGACGGTTATCTTCGATTATTGCCGCAGCTTTAATGAGACCGAGGGCAAAAGTATCCATTCCCAGAATATATGCATGGAACATATCTTCCGTGGTATTGCTTGGCCGGCGGGTCTTGGAATCAAAGTTGAAACCGCCGTTAATGCCGCCTGCTTTTAATACTTCGTACATGCAGAGGGTGGTATCATACACGTTGAATGGGAATTCATCGGTATCCCAGCCAAGCAGCGTGTCGCCCTGGTTGGCATCAATACTGCCAAGCATGCCGTTCATGGCGCTGATCCGCAGCTCGTGCTGGAAGGTGTGTCCGGCCAGAGTAGCATGGTTGGCTTCGATATTCATCTTAAAATCTTTGTCAAGGCCATACTGACGCAGGAAACCGATTGCTGTGGCAGCATCAAAATCATACTGATGTTTCATTGGCTCCTTTGGTTTCGGTTCGATCAGGAAATCTCCTTCAAATCCGATACTGCGGCCATAATTAACAGCCATGCGCATCAGGTTGGCAATGTTCTCCTGTTCAAACTGTACATCCGTATTTAATAAAGTCTCGTATCCTTCACGTCCGCCCCAGAAGACATAACCGCGTCCGCCTAATTTTACCGTGATATCAAGTGCTTTTTTAACCTGGGCAGCAGCGTAGCAGTATACATCAGCAGAGTTGGTGCTGCCGGCGCCGTTCATGAAGCGGGGATTGTTAAACATGTTTGCGGTACCCCAGAGACATTTGATTCCGGTTGCGTCCATCTTTTCTTTTATGTAGTCACTGATTTCGTCAAGTCTTTCATTGGTTTCGGAAATCGTATCACCTTCCGGTACCAGGTCCACATCATGGAAACAGAAGTAGGAGATTCCCAGTTTCTCCATAAATTCAAAACCGGCATCTACTTTTGCTTTGGCATGTGCCATGGTACCCGGCTCAGCCTGGAATGATTTGTCGGTGGTTCCGGATCCGAACATATCGGCACCTCCGGCACACAGGTTATGCCACCATGCCATGGCAAACGGGAGATGCTCTTTCATGGGTTTGCCCATAATGATCCGGTCGGGATCGTAATGTTTAAATGCCAATGGATTCTTGCTTGTCGGTCCTTCATACAGAACCTTTGGAATAGTACTGAAAATCTGGCTCATATTGGTATTCTTCCTTTCTGTTGTGGATGGTTATAAAATAATGTTTCATAACTCGAATTATAACATAAAAAACTATAAATGCAAGAGTTTTTGCAAAAATTATTGAAAAATAAATAGAAGTATGTTATAAGTTATAAAAGAAGGTTTCTAAACAGTGAGGAGAACTTATGGGCAGAACAAATCAGAGTGCCGGGGCATTGCCCTCGGATTTAAAAATACGCAACCGGATGCTGATCCTGGATGCCATGCGGGACGGCGGCAGATATACAACGAATGATGTGGCAGAACGAACCGGAATCAGTCGTCCGACAGTTGTGAAATCTATCCAGCATTTTCTTGATTGCGGGATTATGGTTTCTTATGGAAAAGGTGAGTCAACCGAGAGCGGCGGAAAGAAGCCGGAGCTTTTCAGCTTTGTCTGCAGCAAAATGCTGCTGGCGGTTACCTTGTGGCCGAATCTTCTTGGTATCACCCTGTGCAGCATGGATTTGAAAAAGATTGCCGAGCTTCGGATTGAAGCTCCGATCAAGACTTCCCCGGAAGAATCTTTTGCTCTGATCCGGGAAAAGTCAATGGGAATGCTGTCTGAATATGGTTATGACATCAGCGATCTCTACGGTGTATCCCTGTCAACCGCCGGTACGATTGACTACACCGCCGGCATCCTTAAGTACAGCGCCAGATCTCCGGGATGGGGAACTGACATTCCGGTGCGGCAGTATATGCAGGATATCTTTGGCACCGAAGTAGAAATTGTTATCGAGAATGCCGGCAAGATGACCGGAAGAGCCGAACTGCGCAATAAGGAAATAGAAGATAAGCGGGTACTGGTACTGTTTTCAACCTGGGGCCTGTCGGCCTGTCTGATTGACAAGGGGCACGTTCTTAACGGCGGCAATTCCCTGATCGGAGAAGTTGGCCATATGGTCATCGATCCGAATGATGCCGTCCAATGCGGCTGCGGCAGTTATGGCTGCGCCGAACGGATGCTGAGTCCGGGAAAGGTGCAGCGGCTGATCAGACAGGATGAAGTCGGTTATCGCAGATCTACCCTGAATCAGATACCAATCGAACAGATTGTCATTCAGACCGTTTTTGAACACTCCGCCCGTGGCGATGAATTCGCCCGCGGCCTCTCTGCCTACCTGGCCAGAACATTTGCGTTTCTGATCCGCAACATCTCCCTGGTATTTGATCCTGAAGTCGTAGTATTTCAAGGCGATTTCGCCCATGCAGATGACTTCTTTGATGAAAAACTGCGGGAGAATCTGGCCCGTTTCAAATATTACCCCGCTCAGGGTGCATTTAAGCTTCAGTATAACAAGAGTCCCTTGGAAGAACTTGATCTGGCCGGAGCGCAGACATATCTGCAGCAGCGCTTCTTTCAGTCAGAATCATTATATAAGGAGGAAACATAATGTATTATATTGGTGTGGATTTAGGAACTTCGGCAGTCAAGCTGCTGCTCATGGAAACAGACGGTACGGTCAGAAACATCGTATCAAAAGAATACCCGCTGCATTTCCCCCAGCCCGGATGGTCAGAGCAGAATCCATCTGACTGGTACGAGGCATCGATAGCTGGCCTTAAAGAACTTACCGCAGACATCGATAAAAATGATATCGGCGGCATCAGCTTCGGCGGTCAGATGCACGGACTGGTCATCCTTGATCGGGACGATCAGGTCATCCGTCCCGCTATTTTATGGAACGACGGCAGAACCGGCCAGGAAACTGATTATTTAAACCATCAGATCGGCACTGATAAATTATCAGAATACACCGCCAACATTGCATTCGCCGGTTTCACAGCGCCCAAGATTTTATGGGTAAAAAAACACGAACCGGATAACTTTGCCCGGATACATAAAATCATGCTGCCCAAAGATTATCTGGCATACCGGCTCTCCGGTGTATTCTGCACCGATTACTCCGATGCATCCGGCATGCTGTTACTGGATGTAAAAAATCGCTGCTGGTCTCAGGAAATGATTGAAATATGCGGAATAAGCGAGTCACAGCTGCCAACTCTTTACGAGAGTTACGAGGTTGTAGGAACGCTGACAGATAAAGCTGCCGCCGAATTAGGAATGCCAACCCATATAAAAATAATCGCCGGTGCCGGAGACAATGCCGCTGCTGCAATCGGAACCGGAACCGTAGGTGACGGCAAATGCAATATTTCGCTCGGAACATCCGGCACAATATTCATATCCAGCAAAAATTTTGGCGTAGATGAAAACAACGCACTCCACTCCTTTGCCCACGCCGATGGAAACTATCATCTGATGGGGTGCATGCTGAGTGCCGCTTCCTGCAACAAATGGTGGATGGAAGAGATTCTGCGGTGCAAAGACTTTGCAGCAGAACAGAATCAAATCAATAATCTGGGAGAAAACCAGGTCTATTTCCTGCCGTATTTGATGGGAGAGCGTTCCCCGCACAATGATCCTAACGCCCGTGCAGCATTCATCGGAATGTCGATGGACAGCAGCCGTGCGGACATGTATCAGGCCGTACTGGAAGGCGTAGCATTTGCCCTTCGTGACTCCCTGGAAGTAGCCAGAAAACTGGGAATTTCAATCAAACGCAGCAAAATCTCCGGCGGCGGAGCCAAAAGCCCATTATGGAAAAAGATAATCGCCAATGTGCTGAACCTGAACATAGATGTCCTTGCAAGCGAAGAGGGCCCTGCATTAGGCGGTGCCATACTGGCTGCTGTTGGTTGTGGCGAATACCCATCAGTCATTGATGCCGGTGAAAAACTGGTTCATATTGTAGATACAGTAATCCCGGACCCAGAGTTGGTAGAGAAATATGAAGCCCGCTATCAGGAATTCCGTGAACTTTATCCGGCATTGAAAGGAGTATATAACAGAAGCGCTAATTGATAGTTGTTGTTCTTAATCTTTTATCTTTATGGAAGCGAATATTGTGGCAGGGGAAAGGGGCCTGGCTGGGCGGGAATCGGCGACATTGAGAGAGCTGGTGGCAGTCCTTAGATTCTAACCCGGTCTTTGCCGCGGAGGATTTCTGTACTCCAATCAGAAATCCAGGTGAGGGGCGCGAGAAGTCTTCAGAGTTCTCGTGCCTTCGAGCCGGTGCCGCGGCAAAGGCCGGGTTAGAATCTTAGGAATGCCCCAGTGAACGAACGGAGCCGATTCCCGCCCAGCCAGGCCCCTTTCTCCCCGCGACAATGTGCACTTCTATTACATCATTAATTGATTGTTAACCTTAGTACAACATATGGTTGACAATCCAGAAAGCCTGTGATATTGTTATCTCCAGAAGACAAGATCCCCAGCAACCCCAACAAAAAGGAGACTGCCATGTCACAGAAAAGAATCTACACAACCAGTGAACTTGCCCTATGTGCCCTGTTTGGTGCCCTGAACTGTGTTCTTGCACCAATATCGATACCCTTACCCTTTACCCCTGTACCGATCACCTTATCGGTTTTTATCGTCCTGCTGTCCGGCCTTTGCCTTTCACCAAAACTGGCCTTTACCTCACAGGTGATCAGGATTCTGGCAGGAACTGCCGGCTTGCCGGTATTTGCCGGTTTTCAGGCCGGTCCCGGGTTTTTAATTGGTCCGTTAGCCGGGTACCTATTCGCCTGTCCGCTGATGGTTCTGATTCTCGCGATGATCCCTCATAAGAATCCAAAAGCAAAAGCAGCCGGAATTCTTGCGGCACTGGCGGTTTGTTATCTGCTTGGCTCTGTATGGATGCAGGTTATTACAAAAATGAGTTTTAAAGAAGTACTTTATACGGCAGTTATACCGTTTATTATCGGTGATATTTTTAAAGGAATTGCTGCATTTGCCGTCTATCGGATGATCAATCGGCAGCTTCACACTGCGTTTGCTTATGGGAGCTGAATTGTTGACTCTGGCCCGGCAGTTATCGGCGTATGATGATCCTCAGCTGCAGGGATGGATGATCGGCAAAGCAATTTATGAATATCTTCCTGATGGTATGTCAGGCCCGCTTGAGATAAAGCGGAGCAGGGGTTTGTGCATTCTGGAAGCCTCATGTTTAATGACGGATGGCAGCGGAAGACGACTGAAGATATTTTTGATGAAGCCGACAGCGGGTAAAAAAGCGGCAGTCCGGATGGAGACAGAGGCAGATATCGGCATAAACACCTGGAAGGCATTTTCAAATGCAGAGATTGATACATATCTGCATGACACAAACGATCAAAACCATATACATACCGGCGATCACCCGGTAGTACCGGGACTTTTGATCCTTGATCATCTGCTGGGAGATTTTGACATAACAGGAACGGTTCAAATCCGATTTCATGATCCGTTATATGCCAGACAGATGACCGGGCTGGTAATTGAAAACAATCAACTGCACGGATTTACCGAAGAACGGCTTGTTTTTTCAGCAGTAATGAAGGAGGGAGCATGGAAGAGGCATTTATCCTGGGCGGAGTAAGAAGTCCTATTGGCTTAAAAAATGGAATCTACCGGCATATTCCGGCAGAAGATCTCGGTGCTCATGTAATCAAATCATGTCTGGAACGATATCCGGATATCAGGCCGGACCTGATTATTGGCGGCAATGCGGCCGGAAGCGGCGGCAATATCACCAGACTGGCGGCACTGAAGGCGGGATGTCCGTCTGATATGCCGGCAATTACCGTGGATGTACAGTGCGGATCGGGACTGCAGTCAATCTCTCTGGCAATGGCGATGATACAATCGGGGCAGGCAGATATTATTCTGGCTGGCGGAATGGAAAGCAGTTCGACCCAGCCGCTCAGAAAACACAACCCGAATCATCCGTTAGGAGAATCGGAAGGATTTTATTCAGTGGCAATGTTTTCACCAGATTCCATGTCGGAAACGGTTATGCTGGAAGGAGCAGAACGGGTTGCATTATCTGATGGGATGACTGTAGACGAGCTGAACCGATGGGTACTCACCAGTCATGAAAGAGCTTTTCAGGCAAAACAGGATAATCAGCTTACCGATATCATTGTTCCGTTTGCGGACCACACCTGTGATGAAGGCGTCCGCCGCAGACTAAATCCCGGCCTGCTGAAGAGACTGCCGCCGGTTTTGCCGGAGGGACGGTATATTCATGCCGGTAATGCCTGCCGTCTGAATGATGGTGCGGCATTTATCCTGCTTTGCTCAGAACGTTTTTTGCATGCAAACGGACTTCGGGCACAGGCCAGGCTGATCAGTTCGGCCATTGTTGGCTGCAATCCGGAGGAAAGTCCACGGTCTGCGGTGGCAGCCCTGAAAGAAGTGGCTATGCACAGCGGGATTTCGGTTGAATCTTTGTCAGCGGTTGAAATCAATGAAGCGTTTGCGGTTATCGACGTATTGTTTGAATGGGAGTTTCCATCATTTTCAGGAACTTATAATCATTTTGGCGGGGCGCTGGCTTATGGACATCCTTATGGTGCTTCCGGCGCAATTATTCTCTTGCATCTGATGAAGAGTCTGACGGTGACCGGCGGTGAATATGGTGCCTGTGCGGTTGCGGCAGCCGGCGGAATCGGCACCGGATTGCTGCTTCGGAAGGATGGTGCCTGATGATGAGGCTTAGCGGCAATGAAAAGAAGTGCTGTCTGTGCATTGATGGAATACAGTTGACATACAAAGATCTGCGGGATGAAATCGAAATACAGAAAAATAGAATGATTCAGGAAATGAATGAATGGCAGCATAAACTGATCTTTATTACCGGTGAAACAATGGTTTTTCAACTGGCCGCTTTTTTGGCTGCGGCACAGCTTGGCGCAGTACCGGTTCTTCTGCACCCGGATATTCCTGACGATGTGGTCCGGCAATTGGCAAGACAGGAAGGGGCAGGAGCAGTGATCAGCCGGGATGGAACGATTACCGGATATGAGGCTAAAACGGAAAATCGTCCGGCGGGGTTATTTGGCGTACTAAGTTCGGGCACAACCGGGTTTCCGAAGATTTTATTTCGGAGATGGGGCAGCTGGATGGATTTTTTTCCGATCCAGAACCGGATTTTTGGCATCAGTGAAAAGAGCCGGGCTTATTTTCATGGCAGCCTTAGTTTTACCGGCAGTTTAAATTTTTGTCTGTCGGTTCTAGATGCAGGAGGAACACTGCTGACGACAAAAAGCCTGCATCCGGAGGTAATGGGCAGAATGATTACGGACTTTGAGGCGGATGCTGTCTACCTGGTGCCGTCAAAACTGGAGTTTCTGGTCAGGAAACAGACATCATTTCCTCGGGTGAAGCAGATTATCACCGGTTCCCAGCTGATTACCGCCAGATTGGCAGACCGGCTGAAATGTGTCTGTCCGAATGCAGAAATGACCTTATATTATGGCACCAGTGAGTTTAGCTACCTGACATACTTAAAGTCTCCGTTTGATAATCAGAATATCGGGAATGTCGGATATCCTTTTCCGGGAGTCAGCATCACTTGCCGGGATGGCCGGATCTTCGCTGACACACCTTATGCAGCTGAGGGAATTGCCAGGCCGGCGGCAACCGGTGACAGCGGCCGGATTGATGACAGCGGCCGGTTGATTTTTAATGGCCGGGAAGATGATGTATTAAATATCGGCGGCATTAAGGTTAATTTAAACTATGTTGAACAGGTGATCGGCACTCTTTCACAAGTAAGGGAATGTGCAGTACTTGCAGATGACAGCGGAAAACGAATGAAGTTCAGTGCCTATGTGGTTCCGGAAGGTGTTTTGACGGATCTGTTCGTCCGGGACCTGACTGCCGGTTTAAAAGAGAAACTGCTGCCGTCAGAGGTACCTGCCCGTATCCTGATTGTGGCAGAACTTCCCAGGAATGGATCAGGAAAATGGGACCGGACAGCCATAAAAAAACTGCATCCTATTGACATTTAAGTATCGTCATGATAACGTAAAGGAATGAAAAAATAACCGACAGGTGAAATTTGTAGGAAAATGGCTTAGGTCTGCCGAAGGAGTAACACTCTCAGGCTCCCGGAATACCGGGAAGAGACTATAAATGGATGTAACTCTGGAGAATCCCGTGAAACGGGTGCCGAAGGTGCAAGGCACAGACAATGTGCTAATCTCTCAGGCAAAAGGACAGAGTATCGGTGTAAAAGAAGGGCTTAACGGCCTTTTTTTGCGCGATCCCTCAGCCGACTATTCTTTATAGTCGGCTTCTTTATTTCTCATCAATTTGTCGGGACACATGAAAGGGGCATTTTAGGCATCATGGAGTATTTAGCAGAATTAGTAGACAACGTAAGTGGCTTTGTATGGAACAGCATTCTATTGTATTTACTGGTGGGAACCGGTTTGTGGTTCACCATCCGGACCAGGTTTGTCCAGGTACGCAAGTTTGGCGAGGGGTTTAAAAAACTGTTTGGCGGCTTCAGCCTGAGCGGCGAAAAAGCCGGCAAGGAAGGCATGTCTTCGTTTCAGGCAGTGACAACAGCAATTGCAGCACAGGTAGGAACCGGTAACATTGCCGGATGTGCGACTGCCCTGTATTCTGGTGGTCCGGGGGCTATATTCTGGATGTGGCTGTCTGCTTTTTTTGGTATGGCAACCAACTATGGTGAAGCTGTACTGGCGCAAAAATACAAAACTGTGAATGAAAATGGTGAAGTAATCGGGGGACCGATTTATTATATACGTGCACTCTTGCCGGGAAACGGCGGCAAACTGCTGGGCGGCTTTTTTTCTGTTGCAATTATTTTTGCGCTTGGGTTTGCCGGAAATATGGTTCAGTCGAATTCAATCGGTCAGGCTTTTAGCACAGCTTTTGGTATCAATCCGATGATTGTCGGACTTGTGGTTGCTGCAGTTTCCTCTTTTATCTTCCTTGGAGGAGTAAAGAGAATTGCATCCATTACCGAAAAACTGGTTCCGCTGATGGCTTTGCTTTACATTGCCGGGAGCCTTGCTGCACTGTTCATTAACCGGGCGGAAGTGGTTCCGGCACTGCGTTCCATCTTTGTGGGGGCGTTCAATCCGCAGGCAATCGTTGGCGGTGCTGTCGGTATCGGCGTCCGTGAAGCGATGCGGTTTGGTGTAGCCCGTGGCCTGTTCTCAAATGAGGCCGGTATGGGATCGACACCACATGCCCATGCTTTGGCAAAAGTAGATAAACCTCAGGATCAGGGGGCAGTGGCAATTGTCAGTGTCTTTATCGATACCTTTATTATTTTGACAATTACTGCACTTGTCATCCTGACGTCCGGCCAGCTCCAGATTGGTGTGGAGGGCTCACCGCAGGGAACTGCACTGGCACAGGCGGCGTTCAGTCAGTCCTTCGGTACTTTTGGAAATATATTTGTGGCAGTCTGTCTGATGTTTTTTTCCTTTTCTACCATAATCGGATGGTACTTTTTTGGTGAAGTCAATGTAAAAGCATTTCTGGGAGATAAAGCTGTTAAAGGTTATGCTGTGATTGTAGCGATCTGTATTGTACTGGGATCGTTTCTGAAGGTGCAGCTGGTCTGGAATCTTTCCGATTTGTTTAACGCCCTGATGGTATTCCCCAACCTGATTGCCCTGCTGGGGCTGTCGGGAATTGTTGCCAGAGCGGCCAGCGGTGAGGATATTACTAAAAATTAAGGTAGTAATTTCTGGTCCCGGCCAAAATGTCTTTGTAAGTTTGTCCGTTGTGTGATATATTATCAAGAGGTAGAACGAAACCAGGAGGTACAGACATGAAGAATCAAAACAAAGAAGAGGAACAGCAGAAGAAACCGGCAACCCGTTATGACCAGAAGATGGAACGACGAAAAACAGAAGCAGCAAAGCAGGCAAAAAGTGATAAGATGTTTAATATGGCCTGTATCGCAGCCGGAGTGGTAGTAGTAGCGGCGATCGCAGTGGGAGTTACAACTTCTGTCATTAATAAGAATAAAGCAACCAACGACACATACATCAAAGTTGGCGGGCATGAGATTAACCGTGTTGAGTATGATTATTATTACAACATGGCGACCAATAACTACATCAATACTTATGGATCTTTCCTTTCCTATATGGGACTTGATACCACAAAAGACTATGCAGACCAGCCTTATTCCGATACAATGAGCTGGAAGGATGCATTTGACGAAATGGCAGTTGCCCAGCTGACCCAGGCCAAGGTACTGTCAGATGATGCGGCAGTCAAAGGTTTCAGTGCCGATATCACAGCAGATTATGACAACTTTGCCGCCAGCATAGCCCAGGCAGCACAGGCGAACGGAATCACCGAAAAACGCTACTACAAAGCAAGCTTTGGCCAGTATGCAACAAAAGAAGGCGTTGAATCTTATGTAAAAGAAGGGCTGCTGACAGAGGCATATTACAATTATCTTCTCGAGCAGAACACTCCATCGGCAGAAGATATTACCGCTTACTATGAAGAAAACAAAAACAACTACGACACAGTATCCTATAGAAACTATGCTTTCACAGCAGAAGCTGCCGAAGGTGCAACCGAAGAACAGATTGCTGAGTCAATGAAGCAGCAAAAAGACAAAGCAGAAGAGATGAAAGCCCGTCTTGAGGCCGGCGAAGACTTCAAAGCACTTTGTATCGAGTATGCACCGGAAGAATCAAAAGCAACTTATGAGAATACGGAAACAGATGCAACCCTCGTTGAAAATGCAACCTACGGTGCAACCCCGACTTCTTACCAGGACTGGTTATATGAGGCTGAAAGAACTGCCGGAGATATATTTGTAGCAGAAGATACGGCATCAAACAGATACTACGTAATAGAATTCACCGGCCGTGCTCAGGGTGAATCATACGAAGATACCATCAGCAGTACACTTGCCGGTGAAAAAGTAACGGAATATATCACAGCCTTAACAGAGACTTATGAAGTAACAGATGTCGCCGGAGACTTAAAATACCTGACAGTTCAGGAGACTGCATCAGCAGCAGAAACAGCAGCGCAAGAACAAGATGCCGCTTCTGAAGAAACTGTTGAAGAATCCAATTCCGATGAGACAGCTGCTGAAGAAACCACAGCCGCCGAAACAACAGAATCAGAATCTGCAGCACAATAAACTACCATAAATTTTCTCAAGAGGCCTTGCCAAAATGGTTGAAACATTTCTTTTTGTTTCAATCATCCGGGCAAGGCCGTTTTATTCATAATATCTATCACATATGACAAAGGAGTCCCAATGGCACGATCCTTTTCCAGCTACAATAAAGTCACTTATAAAATAAGCGTAACCATCCGCCAGATACAACGATATCTGCAGTGGGCACGCGAAAAAAATAGCTACGCCCAAAAACAGCTGCCGGACCAGCTGCCTTTCAGAGTATACAAACATCAATCCGTCCTGATCAGAAAATTAGGCGATGCCGATCTGCAACTGCAATACAACAAAGTCACCAACATAGAACTAGCCATCAAAAACCTGAACGGCATCATAATTGAACCAGGAGAGACCTTCTCCTTTTGCTATCTGGTCGGTGCCACAACCGCCAAAAAAGGCTACCTCGTAGGCATGCAGTTAAGCGACGGCGAAGCCATTGCCGGTATAGGCGGCGGAATCTGCCAGATTGCCAATCTGATACACTGGTTATGCCTTCACAGTCCGTTAACAGTAACCGAACGTCACCACCACAGCTTCGATCCTTTCCCCGACAGCGGCAGAGTAGTCCCTTTCGGCTGCGGCGCCTCAATCTTTTACAACTACCGCGACTACCGCTTCAAAAACAACACCCCCCACCGTTTCCAGTTACTATTCTGGTTAGACAAGAAATGCCTGAACGGTGACCTCAGAATAGACCAGGAGCTCCCCTACACCTATCACATTTTCGAACAAAACCACGCATTCATCAAAAAAGATGATCAGTTCTACCGCAGAAACGAGATCTGGCGCAAACAAATCGCCAAAGAAGGCGGTCATCAACTATCAATAGAATGCCTCCAAAAAAACATGGCCCTGGTAAAATACATCCCGGACCAATATATCTGTGAAGATTCTGAATAATTGCTCCTCTTTTATTTAGCCAGGATGCATGTTGGCGGATGTTGTAACCAGCAGCCCCCACCCGGAGCCGGACCGGTAAGCTCTCTGGTTACAACATCTCACCACATATCCCTAACCAAATAAAAGCTCCACAAACCTCTTTGCAGCAGGGCTTAGCCCCTCCTCATCATTACAAATAAACCAGGTATTCCGGCTAACCGCAGTCCCATCTTTCCGTATCATCGGCAGCATCATCATATCGTCCTTCTTCAGATCAATCCCCTGAGTCAGTAAAATAGAATACCCCAGTCCTTTTCGGACCATCTCATAACTGATTGACAAACTGCTTACGTTGAATCCGACATTAGGCGGATGAGAGAAGTATTCAAACCACCAGTCATCAAACAGTGTCTGGCTGGACGGACTCAGCGGATAGGCGATTCTTGACATCCGCGGCAGGTCTTCGAGCTCAAACGGAGAACTGGCAAACAGATAACATTCGTCAACCGATATCAGTTTTTTCACTGCATGGAAGCTGAAATCTCCCCGGACAATGCCAAAATCCACCTTTCCGCCTTGTACCATCTTAATAACGTTATTACTCATGGTAGTATTGATATCAAAAGTGATATTAGGATACATGGCTGTGTACTTCTGCAGCAGTCCGGGTAATATAAACTGGCTGTAGGAATTGGCCGAGGCAATCCGCAGATGTCCGGCATCATTATTGTCAATCGTCTGCGCCGTAAGTTTAGAACGGTTAATAATATCCAGAATATGTTCCGCCTGTTTGGCAAAATAAGTACCCTGTGGTGTGAGTGTCACACCCTTATTGGTACGATGAAGAATCTGAATCTGCAGTTCCTGTTCCAGATTCTGGATCTCTCTTGTAACAGAAGGCTGAGTCAGGTAAAATGTCTCGGCAATCTTAGTGATACTTTTGCTGTGATTTAACGCGCACAGTATTTCCATATCCAATTCAGTCAACGTATTTTCCTCCTTTTTTCAATAGGAAATTCCATTCGCAAACTTATAAATTTGTGCACTATATACACAAAATGTCCTGAATTTCGTGAATTACAAAGATGAAAATGGTGATATTTTTGGCTATGCATTTTTTGTATGGGTAATAATAGAATACAATCATTTTACGGGGAAGTCAAGAATGGCTATAATTGACAATAACAAAGGGCGGCAGAAAAATGGTTTGGTTATGTATGGGAAAAATTAGGCCGCTTTACATCAGAAAATGAACAGGAGGGATCAAAAAGAGGGCCGGGTTTCATCTATTCAGGAAATTAATTTAGAACATCACATGGAACAGGAGAAGAAAAGTATGAGTGAGGGAAATAAGCAGGAAGCAAAAACTGAAAAAGCAGTAAGTGTGAGTGGATTTAAAACCGTATATGGTATTTCATGGCCGTTGTACCTTGTTATGCTGGCTGTTGTACTGGCCTGTATTTATGCAGAAGTTGTACCGTTTGGACTCCCTGCCGCACTCGCGGTACTGCTGGTGCTGAGTGCGATTTTGGGTGAGGTTGGAGATCGGATTCCGATCTGGAATGAATATATCGGCGGCGGTGCGATTCTGGCATTCTTAGTTGGCGGTCTGATCTATACATATGAGTGGATGTCGAAGCAGACAATTGATCTGGTGGTACACTTTTTTGATGAATTCGGCTATCTGGATCTTTTCGTATCGGTTTTAATCACAGGCAGTGTTCTGGCGATTAACCGGAAACTGCAGCTGAAAGCTCTGACCGGATATTTTCCGGCAATTATCGGCGGTATCACTATGGCTTCGATCTTTGGTGTTGCTGTGGGACTGGTATTTGGCAAGAATCCGATTGAAATTCTGACACTGTATATGCTGCCGATTATGGGCGGTGGAACCGGTGCGGGAGCAATACCGATGTCAGAGATTTATGCCTCGGCGACAGGGGAGACGGCTGAGAAATTTCTTTCTTTTGGTCTGCCGATTCTCACAATTGCAAATATTATATGTATCTTCTTTGCATCAGTGTTAAACAAGATTGGCCAGGCCAAACCGTCATGGACCGGAAACGGAGAACTATTGAAGGGAAATACGGAACTGAACGCCAATCAGGAAGATAAAAAAGTGGAATTGAAACTGGGCGATGTCGGTGCGGGACTGGCTCTTGCCTGTACATTCTATATGCTGGGAACTTTATTTTCGAAGTTTTTACTGCCGTCGATATTAGGTGTAAAGATGCATACATATGCATATATGATCGTTTTTGTAGCATTAAGTAATGTATTTAATTTGATTCCAACCAATATCAAGCAGGGAGCAAAACGCCTGCAAAGTTTCTTCGGCAGTAATCTGCTGTGGCTGCAGATGCTGGCTGTTGGTCTGGCGCTGACTGATTTTAATGAAATGCTGGCAGCTCTGACTATTCCAAATGTAATTATTGCCGGATTTATAGTTGTTGGTGCATTTGTCGGATCGGCAGTTGTCGGTTCACTGGTTGGATTTTACCCGATTGAAGCAGGGATTTCGGCCGGTCTGTGTATGGCAAACCGTGGCGGTTCCGGAGATATTGCAGTACTTGGTGCATCGAAACGTATGGCACTGATATCATATGCCCAGATATCTTCCCGGTTGGGAGGGGCTTTGATTCTGGTCATTGCCAGTGTACTGTTCGGAATACTTCTGAGGTAATCTGACAGATCTTAAAATGGAGGAGAGAACGTGGGAAAATCGTTAACAAGAAAAATACTGGAGTCACATTTTGTTTCAGGAGATATGACTCCGGGTGAAGAAATATTTATAAAGGTTGATCAGACCCTGACTCATGATATCAATGCGGTCATGACTTACCTGGCGTTTGAAGCAATCGGTATTGACCGGATCAGAACGCAGTGCAGTGTCAGCTATCTGGATCATAACCTTTTGTATGTCAATAATATGACACCGGATGATCATATCTATCTGCAATCAGCTGCCAAGCGGTTTGGCGTGCATGTCTCCAGACCGGGAAACGGCATCTGCCATACGGTTCACATGGCCAGATTCGGAGCCCCGGGAAAAGTCAGCATGGGCGGTGACAGTCATACGCCTCACGGCGGTTCGATCGGAATGCTCTGTATCGGTGTCGGCGGCATGGATGTGGCAACCGCAATGACCGGTGTTCCGATGCGGCTGCAAATGCCCAGAGTTATCAATGTCAGGCTGACCGGTGCATTAAGGGCCGGGTGTAATGCCAAGGATGTAATTCTGGAGATGCTGCGCAGAGTCAGCATCAAAGGCGGACTGGGAAATGTATATGAGTATACCGGTCCAGGTGTGGACACTCTGGAGGTTCCGGAACGGGCAACAATTGCCAATATGGGGGCCGAACTGGGGGCTACCACTTCGATCTTTCCTGCTGATGAACAGGTGAAAAAGTTTATGTCAGCTCAGGACAGGGCCGGTGATTATACAGCAATATTGCCGGATGAAGACGCCGAATATGATGATTACATGGAGATCAACTTAAGTGAGTTGGAACCGTTGATTGCCTGCCCGCATCAACCGGATAACGTTATACCGGTCAGTGCGGTCGAAAAAAGAGAAGTACAACAGGTATTTATCGGCAGCTGTACCAACGCAAGTTATGCAGATATTGCCAAGGCGGCACTTGTATTCAAAGGTCACCATGTACATGAGAATGTCAGCTGTACCTGCGCGATCGCATCAAAACAGACATATAAAGAACTGATGAGAGACGGATACATTGATATGCTGTTGGATGCAGGTGTGCGGCTGCTGGAATTTGCCTGCGGTCCCTGCTGCGCCATCGGCCAGTCACCGGCGACTAAGGGCGTGGCTGTGCGTACATCGAATCGTAATTTTAAGGGCCGGGCCGGAAATCCGACGGCAGATATCTATCTGGTGAGTCCGGAAAGTGCAGCTGCTACCGCCATTTCAGGTACGTTTGCATCAGCAGAAGATATTATGGGATCAGACACAGCAAAGCTGGCACTGGTATCAGAACCGGAAGCATACCTTATTGATGACAGTATGCTGATACAGCCTTTGCCTGAAGAAGAGGCCAGAGAGGTAGAGATTGTCCGCGGACCGAATATTAAATTCCTGCCGGTGCCGGAAGCTCCGCAGCAATATCTCAGTGCACCTGTCAGCCTGAAGGGAGGTGACAATATATCTACGGATGATATTACTCCAGCCAGTGCAGAGTTCAGCAGTATGCGTTCCAACATTCCGCTGATGTCACAGTACTGTTATCATCGTTATGCACCTGACTTTGCGGCCCGGGCTAAGGAAGTGGGCCGGAGCATCATTATCGGCGGCGAAAATTATGGCCAGGGTTCTTCCCGTGAACATGCGGCCATTAACCCGATGTACCTTGGCGTTAAACTGGTTATAGCCAAAAGCATCGCCAGAATTCACAAAGGAAATCTGGTTAATCACGGCATCATTCCGATGATCTTTGAAAATCAGGCTGATTATGATCAGATTGAGATGGGAGACGAACTGGAGATTGAGTCATTCCTGGATCAGATTCCGACCCGCCTCGTAGTTGTGAGGGATAAGACGAAAGGGTTTACGTTCCGGGTATTACTGGATTTGAGTGATAACGAGATTGAGGTTGTGTTAAGCGGCGGACAGCTTTCTTATCTGAAAAAACAGCTGGAAAAATCCTGACGATGACAGCATTCGTATTGCTTTGATGATTGACATTTTCCATAAATTGTGTTTTGATATACTCATTGTGGTGTATTTATATGCAACGTGGAGGATATGAAAAATGAATAAGAGAATTTTCTCAGCAGCGGATATTTTGATTCCCAGGACAGACGACATGACCGCCTGGGCAGTGATTGCCTGTGACCAGCATACTTCTGAACCGGAATACTGGTCAGCGGCGGAAGCGATTGCAGGTGATAAACCGTCAACCCTGAATCTGATTTTGCCGGAAGCTTATCTTCATGACAGTGATGTCGAAGAAAAGACATCCGAAATAAATCAATGCATGGAACAATATAAAAAATCAGATGTGTTTAAAGAGTATCATAATGGTTACTGCTATGTTGAAAGAGAGGTTACCGGTGGTAAGATCAGACACGGAATTGTTGGTGTAATTGATCTGGAACAGTATGACTGTTCTCCGGACAGCCGCTCTCCGGTACGCCCTACAGAAGGGACTTCCCCTGACCGTCTGCCGCCGAGAATCAAAGTCAGGGAACATGCAACACTGGAACTGCCTCATATTATGGTCTTAATTGATGATCCGGACCGCCAGATAGTTGAACCGCTGGCAAAAGAGAAGGATTCGATGGAAGTACTGTACGATTTTGATCTGATGCTAAATGGCGGACATATCAAAGGCTGGTTTGTAGGTGATAAGCAGAAGGAAAATGTTGATAAGGCATTTGACCGCTTATGTCAGAAGGCAGCAGAAGAAGCTAAAGATGGAATTGATCCGCTCATTATTGCAATGGGAGATGGCAACCATTCATTTGCTACCGCCAAGGCCTGCTGGGACAGAATCAAGGAGTCGGTTCCCCGCGATCAGTGGGATCAGCATCCGGCGAGATATTCGCTGGTGGAACTTAATAATATCTACGATGAGAGCATGGAATTCGAACCGATTCACAGAGTAGTGTTTGGCGTGAATCCGGAGGACTTTATTCAGAAAATGTATGATCGCTTCGATATCAGTGACCAGGGCGAAGGACAGGTATTGGAATATTTGATCAATGGCCAGAAGAAACGGATCGGTATACTCAATCCGACAGCTCAGCTGGCAACCGGTACAGTTCAGACATTTATCGAAGAATATATTGAGCAGTATAGCGGAACTGTGGATTACATACATGGGGAAGATGTGGTGGAGAAGTTATGCGGTGAAGCAAATACCGTAGGCATCATATTCCCTGAGATAAGTAAAGACCGGTTTTTTGCATCGATTAAGATGGATGGACCGATGCCTAAAAAGACGTTTTCTTTGGGGCATGCGGATGATAAGAGGTTTTATCTGGAAGCGAGGAGTATTGTGTAGGGAGCGATCATAGTCGTGAGGGGAAAGTGGACGGTCCACTTTCCCCGGCTACTTGATTGGCTCCCTTTAGTAAAAAGAACAAACCTTGTTGCCAGGTTTGGGGTTATATGTAACAATGGAAGAGTGTGCTGTAAGCATACCAATAAAGCAGATATTTCGGATATTATATTTAAAGATAGGAAAATTTTTCTTATAATATTGAGAGGTAGATATGGTAGCTAAATTTGGGATAAAAAATATAATATTTATAGCTATATTTCTTTGGATAATGATACCTAATTTGCGGATTTATGTTAATCGGCAGATGGTTTTGAATAATGGAGTGGAAGTAACGGCAGTTGTTACATCGTTTGTTCCTGGAAGCAGGGGTGTGCATCCCAGAGCATATGTTGATTATGATGCAGATGGTATCATATATCATAATTTTGTTTATGTTAAAAGAAATAAGGTATCGCAGGGGGATGATTTAGTTATATTATATGGTTCTGATAATCCGGATAAGATTACAGCAAAGGATCCGAAACTTGCAGTAGATGGAACATCACTGTTAGTACTTTATGTTTTGATCTATTTGTTTGGACTTTTATTATGTGTCTGGGATGGCTGGAAAAATATTATAAAAGCAAGAGCGGAGTTGAAATCCCATCAGGGCCTGTGAGGCGATGATGGGATTTTTGATTTGATATTCTTTATTCGGATTTGGGTACGGGTAAGATTCCGTCCTCATTTAATAAAATTCTGCGCAGTAAGGAATCGGCCATCTTTAAAATCTGAGTGTCAAAATCCAATGGAATCAGACAGATTACGGCATATTGTATGGACTGAGAATGGTATTTGACCGGTTCTTTAAAACGGAACATTTTAGTGCTCCATTTTTGGCCGGGGGGCTGAAAGAAGCAGCATAAGGCTACACAACCATCGGATGGAAGGATCGGCAGCAGTTGATGACAGTGCAGCAGCTGCTGCGTATCATTTGGGGCAAGTCCCTGGGCAGAGGCGGCACAGGTGATAAAATCATCTAAGGAACCACATTCAATCAATGGCTCTTCCCCGCTCTGAGTTACTTCTGCCATCAGCGTATCCATCGATATCTTCGGTAATACCACCTGATTTCGGAAATCATATAAATCACGCCAGCTTAGAAAATAGTTCAGCTCCATAACCGGCAGGATGTCCTGTGCAGGAAGAACTTCCGGCGGTTCTGATGTGATGATATAGTCGTATTTGCGCAGATCGAGTTGGGATAGTTCGTATGGGGTACAATATTCGATACTGTCAATGTAGTTGTGGTGCTGTGATTTTATTTTATAGCCGATTGAACGGGAGTAATACAGGTTATGGGGGCCGACGCAGAGCATCTTCAGCCGCTTGCGGTTGCTGGGGATGGACATGACAGTATTATAAAACAACAGTGTGAAGTTGATCATTATGTATTGGTCGGCGGCATAACCGGTTATTGATTCGAGAAAAATCAGAGCTTCACAGGCCAGTTGGCGGGAGGCAGGCAGACGTCCGGCATGTTCGTAAGCGGGGCCGCCGTATTCATATTCGTAGAGACTAAGCTGTTTGCGGATGACAAACTGCAGGAGCAATTTTAGCAGGCCATGAGAAAACTGAATATCTCCGGAAAAGACAATATACAATTTGTCGCGGAAGAATGCCTGCAGCTGATCAAACAAATCAATTGCTTCAATATAGAATCGGCCGCAGTCCTCCAGCAGATATCCGGGAGTGTGAAAAAAATCTGCATTTGCCAATATGATCAAAGAAAAGAAGCAGATCTCGGTATTTGGTATTGAGGGTATGGTTTGTGAAAGTACGGTATCTGCAGTCTGCCAGGCGATGGTTTTGGGGATTGCTGTCAGGTATTCGTCCGGCATATGGACGGTTTTTCCTGTGCTGATCCGTTGTTCCACCACGAGTACCATGATGACAAGGCGCTGCAGCGCCTGATCGCTGACCCGCAGGTCTCTGGCCTTAAAGCTGTTAACCAGAAGATGGTATATTTCCTTTACTTTATCATGGGAAAATCCGTACCGGCTGTATCCGTCTTCCAGAAATGGAATTGGATCAAGGGTATGAAAATATGGTTTGCAGAAATCAACCATACATTGCCGCATGGATGCTTCCTGGCCGGTTATTTTGATTCCGTGATGAGGTTTTGTTTCCAGTGACAGATTGTATTTCTTCAAAATCTTTCTGGCATCTTTGAGTTCCTGGTTGATCGAACTGCGGGTCAGCCAGAGTGTTTCTGCGATATCGTCTGTTTTCACGTAGTCACTGGCGGTCAGCAGAATCCGGATGATTTCACCGACCCGTTCGGAAAAGTCATTTTCTTCATGGAAGGTGAAATAATCTCTGCAGATCAGCTGGGTTTTTATGTATTTCAGGGTTTCTTCCTGGTCAGCAGTGCAGAAATAACCGGCACCACGGCGATTTTCAATGAAAAGTCCATAGGCTTTTATTTCATCATTTATAGTTTCCAGATCGGCAGTTAACGTACGGGTGGAGATTCCGGCCCGGGCAGCCAGGGTTTCACCGCCGGTACCGGGGGTGCAGATGATGGTTTGGAGAATATGTACCTGTCGTTTATTTAATATCATTTCAGTTCCTTTCTGCCAATCGGATTTTTTTATATTACTATTCAAGACATCCGATGTGAAATTTGATAGAAGAACAGGCTTACAAGCAAGCTTGACGCCTGCTCTTCTACCAAATTTCCCGCCGTCCTGAACTGTTACTTTCATATAATAACATGCTGCCTGAACTTAGTCAAAATGAATAAAAATTAAAAACTAATTTCGTATTTATTCACAAAGCCAACAGGTTTCGTAGCTTTTTTTTCAGAAATAACTCGAAAAATGGAAGCTTGAAAAGGTTTTGGTCAGACACTATACTTAGGACATCAAAGAAAACATAAACGTTTATGAATGAGTTTTGATGGAGAGAGGGGATAGTGATATGTTACAGGCATTACTTATTGCAATATGGGCGGGGTTTTGTTCGCTGGACGATGTAGGACCGCAGATGATCAGACGGCCGCTTTTGACCGGAACAATTACGGGCCTGATTATGGGAGATCTGACACAGGGGCTGATCATTGGCGCAACACTGGAACTGATGTGGATGGGAATCGGCAATGTCGGTGCATATTCAGCACCGGATATTGTAACCGGAGCGATCGTTGGGACGGCTCTTGGTATTGCTTCCGGCGGTGGTGTGGCGACCGGTATCGCATTGGCAGTTCCGGTTTCTTTATTGGCTCAGCAGCTTTTAGTTCTTTGCCGGACATTAAACTGTGCGCTGGTACCGGCAGCAGAACGGGCGGCGGACAAGGGGGACTTTGACGGTATTATGAAGTTTATGATTATACCGGTTACGATGTATTTTCTGGCCCGGGCTGTACCTTGCTTTATTGCTGTGTATTTTGGCAGTGATCTGGTGTCAGCTCTGG
Source organism: Lachnospiraceae bacterium (assembly GCA_032073745.1). Lineage (GTDB taxonomy): Bacteria > Bacillota > Clostridia > Lachnospirales > Lachnospiraceae > Brotaphodocola. Next base: position 100,517 of record DAMAMW010000006.1, read on the forward strand.
TTGATGCGATGCCGGCGACACTTATGAGCGGTCTTGGTGTGGCATCAAAGATTGTACCGGCGATCGGTATTGCCGTTTTATTGCTGATGATGTTAAAAGGCAACGGCTGGGTATTTTTGCTGCTGGGATTTACATTGTCTACTTATTTAGGACTGTCGATTATGCCGATTGCATTTATTTCACTGGCATTTGCCCTGGTATATGTAATGGCTGGTGAGAAGTCTGCGGCACCGCCGGCAGCAGCGCCTGAAAACAGTGTTGATGCAGAAGAGGAGTACGATCTATGAGTGGGGGAAGAAATATGAGCATGGTTTCCGGTACTGAAATTACAAAAAAGGATTTGAATAAAGTGTTCTGGCGCCTGCAGCTGATGCAGCTGACAGTTAACTTTCAAAATATGGCCGGTACAGCTTTTTGCAATATGATATCGCCGGTACTGAAGAAACTATATGCCAATGCAACATTGGAGGAAAAGTCCCGGGCGATGAAACGTCATATGGAGTTTTTCGTCTGTCAGGTAAACTGTACGGCTTTGGTATTGGGACTTACTGCCGCAATGGAAAAAAATACGGCAGAAGATGAAAAAGAGTCGATTTCTGCGATCAAGACAGGACTTATGGGGCCATTGGCCGGTATTGGTGACAGTGTAATGAAGTTTACCCTGATGCCGATCTGCGGCAGTATCGGTGCGGCCCTGGCACTTGACGGCAATATCATGGGACCGGTCCTGATGTTTGTTATTTACAATATTCTCAATGTGGGGTCTAAGTATTATCTGCTGCATTGGGGATATGACAAGGGAACCAGCTTCCTGGAGGGGGACAGGACCCAGGAAATGATCAGAAAGATTTCCACGGTTTCGAGTGTTGTAGGATTGATGGCTGTCGGCAGCCTGATTTCGACCTCTGTTAAGATGAAGGTCGGAACCGTAATCAGTGTCGGGGAACAGTCGATCGCAATTCAGGAAATGCTGGATATGATTATGCCGAATCTGCTGCCGCTGCTGACTACGATTGGTATTCTGGCGATCGTAAAGAAGCTGGCCGGCAAACATACGGCACTGCTGATTCTGGTTACGTTTGTGATTGCAATTATCTTACATATGCTGGGGGTATTGGTATAATGACAGGAATGACATCAGGCAACGCAATTATTCTGGCCAGTCATGGTGAATTGGCCAGGGAAGCACTGCGAACCGTTGAGATGGTGATTGGCAGGCAGGAAAATGTAAGTGTTCTTTCAGTAACGGATGATAAAAATCTGGAGGCATGTCTGCCGGAGATGCTGGGGATGTGCGACGAACTGGATACGACCACAGGGCTTTTTATTCTGGCCGATATGTACGGCGGAACGCCCTGCAATGTCAGCAGCAGTATCTTATTGCAGAAGCAGCATGAAATGAATATTGAGCTGTTGTCCGGATTCAGTCTGCCAATGCTTTTGGAGACATTTTTGAATCGGAATATGCAGACTGCTGATTTAAAAGAGCATATCACCCGGATGTATCCGGAAATGTTTAAAGATCTGAAAATAATATTAAATGAAAGCGGGGAAGACGATGCCGATCAGCTTGGTTAGAATTGATGACAGATTAATTCATGGACAGGTAGCGACAACCTGGGTCAATGTAAAAAAAATCGAACAGATACTTTTGATTAACGATAAATTAAAGGGTGATCCGATTCAGCAGAAGATTGTAATGATGACGGCACCGTCAGGTATTAAAGTACTGGTCTTTGATATTGATAAGTTTATTGAAGTATATAAAACAACAGAAATTAAAAAGCGCACAATGCTGATACTGACGACCAGTACAGATGTGCTGAGGTTACTGGAAGGCGGTGTGACTTTTCCCCGGCTGAATGTAGGGGGGATGAGACTGCAGGGGGAACGGAAGCAGTATACGAAAGCACTTTCTGTCACTGCCGAAGAACAGGAGGCCTTTGTCAGGATCCGGAATATGGGCGTGGATGTTGAGGTGCAGATGGTTCCGAATGATCCGGCTGTAAAGATTCAGGATATTTTTGCCGGGGGAGGAAAGTAATGGCTGCTGCACCACTCAGAACCCTGCCGGTTGAAGGTACTCAGAACCTGCGTGACCTTGGCGGATATACCGGTGCGGGTGGTAAAACGGTTCGTTACGGGCTGCTGTTTCGCTCTGATCAACTGTCAAAACTGACAAAAGCGGGAGAAGCTTATCTGCAGAGTCTGGGAATCAGAACGGTTATCGATCTGCGCTCCCTGCCTGAGGCCAGGAAGTCTCCGAATGTGGACTTTGGCGCTCAGAAAATACTGCGCTGTGATCCATCGGCTGAAACTGCGGAACTGGCAGCCAGTTTTCAGGCCAGTGCGGCAGAGGAGGATCGTAAACTGGTTGAGCATGTACGGATGCAGATGGAACAGAAAGCACCGGAGGACGGAATGCTTTTGCAGTATCGGAAGTTTGCTGCACATCCAGTCTGTATTGATGCTTTTGGCCGGTTGATGAGAGAAGTCTGTGATCCTGCCAATGCGCCGCTTATTTTCCATTGCCGCGGCGGCAAAGACCGTACCGGGTTCGCTTCCATGCTGATTCTGGGCGCACTTGGGGTATCAGAGGACGAGATTATTGCAGATTATATGATCACCAGAGAAAACCGCGCCAAAAGGACAGCAGTGAAACTTGAACAATATCGAAGTTATACCGATGATCCGAAGGTGCTGGATTACTTATATACACTTCTTGATACCACGCCGGATTATATACAGACGTCGATACAGGAAATCAAGGGGCAATACTCATCCATAGATAATTATGTGAAGACGGTTTATGGATTGACAGAACAGCAATTGGATGTAATGAGAGATTCTTATCTGAATTAACAATATGCAGAATTAAAATCCCATCAGAGCCAGTGAGGCTTTCATGGGATTTTATAATTTATTCGCCGTAAAGGCCAAACCAGAAATGTTTTTTTAGGTCGATATTTCCGTTTAACAGAAAGGTAATGCCCTCATCTTCCAGGAGTTTTTGCTGTATGCGTTTGTCTTCAAACACATGGGTTGGGGCCAGTTCCCCCAGACGGTTCACTACCCGGTGGCAGGGGAGTCTGCGTTCAGAGGGGGCCGCGCGCATGGCATAGCCGACCTGGCGTGCTGCCCGGGGGCTGCCAATCAGACGGGCGATCTGGCCATAGGTGGTGACGGATCCGGTGGGGATCTGGGCAACGATGGTATATACCTTTTCGAAAAAATGAGTGGATTGTGTGCTGGTCATTATTTTATCCTTTGCGATATTAATATAAGATATTATCTATGATCGGATTATACGGGAATTTGATAAGAAAGACAAGATCTTTCCGTAGTTAATGGTGAAAAGAATGAAAGAATGAAATGATTTTTTTGACAAGTAGAGCATATTCGGATAAGATATAGTCGTAGCATTTGATTACGGCAAATGAGAGGGGGCGTTTGATGCAAATTAAAGCCATTGAAGGAACTAAAATCAAGGATGCTCTGGAACTGGCATGGGATGTTTTCCAGGAGTTTGAGGCACCGGATTATTCTGCAGAGGGAGTTGCAGAATTCAAACAATTCCTGGATGATGAGAATGAAATTCATAAGCTTGATCTGTTTGGTGCATTTGAAGATTCCCGGCTGGCTGGAATGCTGGCAATGCGTGGGACTCATGTCAGTCTGTTTTTTGTACAAAAAGAATATCATCGCCGCGGTATTGGGAAAAGCCTGTTTCAATATATGTTGAAACAAAAGAAATTTAGCGAGATGACAGTAAACTCCTCACCATATGCTTTGGAAGTATATCGCAGATTAGGTTTTACAGCGACGGAGGGTGAGCGGACAACGAATGGAATCCGGTATATTCCAATGAAATATCAAACTAAATAAATATACATATAAAAGGAGCTTTAAAAATGGAAAAGTATAGGTTAGGATTAATCGGGTGTGGATATCTGAATGAAATCATCGCAAATGCTGTGTCAGACGGTCATCTGCCGGAATATGAGCTGGTCGGAGTACTGGGTAAAAATCCGGAACGTCTGCATGATTTTGCCAAACGACACAACTGCCATCCCTGTACAACAATTCGAGAATTGATGGCACTGGAACCAGACTTCACAGCCGAAGCGGCATCGGTTCAGGCCGTCCGTGAATATAGCGAGGAAGTATTAAACAACGGATCCCATCTGGTGGTTTTGTCGATCGGAGCGTTTGCTGATGCAGCGTTCTACGAACACATCACAAAGGCAGCAATTGAAGGCAGAAGAAGGGTTTATATTGCGAGTGGCGCTGTAGGTGGATTTGATGTTCTTCGGACGGCGGCACTGATGAGCCCGATCACTGCATCAATCAGTTCCCAGAAAGCCCCGCAGTCTCTGCTTCATACCCCGCTTAACCGGGAGGGGCTGGCAGACATAACAGAACGTGAACTGGTATTTTCCGGAACGACCAAAGAAGCCATCGCTATTTTACCAACCCATGTCAATGTCGCGGTTGCTACTGCCCTTGCCAGCGCCGGACCGGAACAAACACAGATGAAGATCGAAGCCGTCCCGGGATTTCAGGGTGATGAATATAAAATTGAAATAAAAGGCGAAGAAGTTCGTACTGAACTCAACATCTACTCCCGCACCAGTCAGATTGCTGCCTGGAGTGTAGTGGCGGCCCTGAAAAATGCGGTTTCACCAATTGTATTTTAGGAGGAAATTATGTTTAATAAATTAGCAGCGGTAGAGCCGGTCAGCCTGGTTCCATCAGCAGAAACTCAATTACACAATTTTGCAAAAGAAATTATTATGTATCAGGATTCGCCGGTGGATGATAACGAGCTGATTCAAAGAATTGGAGATGCCGATGCTGTTCTGGTCAGTTATACCACAGCCATAGGAAAGGCAGTAATTGATGCTTGTCCGAATCTGCGTTATATCGGCATGTGCTGCAGCCTCTATTCACCGGAAAGTGCCAACGTAGACATCAGTGCCGCCAACGAAAAGAACATTACTGTTACAGGAATCCGTGACTACGGTGATCCCGGAGTAGTGGAATATGTGCTCAGTGAGCTGATCCGTTACCTCCATGGATTCGGCAACAAGCAGTGGCAGGAACTCCCAATGGAACTGACCGATCTTAAAGTCGGTATTCTGGGCCTTGGCACAACCGGCCAGCTGATCGCCGATGCTCTTCTGGCACTGGGATCCGACCTTTACTATTACAGCCGCACCCGCAAACCCGACCAGGAACAGCGCCAGATCAAATATCTGCCGTTACACGACTTGCTGAAGACTACAGATGTACTCTTTTGTTGTCTAAACAAAAATGTAATCCTGCTGCATGAAGAAGAACTTAAAATATTCGGCAACCACAAAATCATCTTCAACACCTCCATTGGCCCATCCCATGATCCTGCTGCATTAACCGGATGGCTGAATGAAGGAAATAACGAATTTTTCTGTGACACAGCCGGAGCCCTGGGTGACCCAAGCGGAGCCCTCCTTAAGCACCCGCACGTAAACTGCATGAATATCTCATCCGGCCGAACAAAACAGGCCTTCGACCGCCTGAGCCAGAAAGTTCTGGATAATATCCAAACGTATCTGGATAACAACAAATAAGAATCTTATCATATATATAAAGACGCATCCTATTGCCAATTAGGGAAATAATCTGGTGATAGGATGTTTTTTAAAACTAATATGTTTTGTTTTCATGTTTTTGCTTTTTAACCTTACAGGAGCGACATAGTAGCTGGGAGAACGTGGGGCGTTGGGTGGGAGTGGAATCGGTGACATTGAACGAGGTGACGGTGGTTCCGTAGTTGGCAGTCTGATATTTAAAAGGATTGCAGAACGAAATTCCTAAAACGAACAATTTCCTGCAATTTGTCACAGTTGGCAGTGTTACACTTGTAACGCTGCCTTTTTTGTATTATAATACCAATAACAAAAGATGTTACAGGTGTAACACTGATGAATTGAAAGGAGATTTTTATGCAGGAAATGAAGAAACCGGAAAAACCGGTAATGTACTATTGGATGATCGCATTGTCAGTCCTTGTGCTGCTCAACATGTTCGTTTTTCCAAATGTTCTGAAGCGTCAGATCAAAGAAGTTGATTACGGAACCTTTATGGAGATGACAACTAACCGGGAGATCGGGGTAGTCAATATCACCGATAACCAGATTACTTTTACAAACACAGATAACTCAAAGGTATATAAGACCGGTGTAATCAATGATCCGGAGCTGGTAAACCGCCTGTATGATTCGGGCGCAGTATTTTCAACACAGATTACGGAAGAGATTTCACCGCTTCTGTATTTCTTAATCAGCTATATTTTACCGTTTGTTATTTTCTTTGGTATCGGCCGGTTCTTTACGCGGAAGATGCAGAGCCGGATGAACGGCGGTGCCAATCCGGCTAACTCGATGATGTTTGGCGGCGGCAAAAGCAATGCCAAAGTATATGTAAAATCAACTGATGGGATCAAATTCGCAGATGTAGCCGGTGAAGATGAGGCAAAAGAACTGCTGTCAGAAATTGTTGACTATCTGCACAACCCTGGTAAGTACAGTGAAATCGGTGCATCACTGCCCAAAGGCGCATTGCTTGTCGGCCCTCCCGGAACTGGTAAGACATTGCTCGCCAAGGCTGTTGCCGGTGAAGCCGATGTTCCTTTTTTCTCGATCTCCGGTTCGGAGTTTGTGGAAATGTTCGTTGGTATGGGAGCGGCAAAGGTTCGCGACCTGTTTAAGCAGGCCAATGAAAAAGCTCCCTGTATTGTTTTTATCGACGAGATTGATGCCATCGGGAAAAAGAGGAATGGGGCGATGAGTGGAAATGATGAGCGGGAGCAGACACTGAACCAGCTGCTGACCGAGATGGATGGATTTGACGGGTCTAAAGGTGTTGTCATCCTGGCAGCAACCAACCAGCCCGATTCTCTTGACCCGGCACTGCTCAGACCCGGCCGTTTTGACCGCCGGATCCCTGTAGAACTGCCTGATCTTAAAGGCAGGCAGGAGATTCTTCAGGTCCATGGAAAGAAAGTGAAAATGGCAGATAACGTTGACTATGAAGCCATCGCCAGAACCGCATCCGGTGCATCAGGCGCGGAACTTGCCAATATTGTCAATGAAGCAGCGCTCAGGGCTGTACGCCAGGGCCGGAAGGTAGTGACCCAGGCCGATCTGACTGAGAGTGTTGAAGTCGTTATTGCCGGTTATGAAAAGAAGACCCGTGTTCTCTCAAATAAAGAGAAATTGATCGTCGCTTATCATGAAGTCGGTCATGCACTGGTGGCAGCGATTCAGACTGATTCTGCTCCGGTACAGAAGATAACGATCGTTCCAAGAACTTCCGGCGCCCTGGGATATACCATGCAGGTGGAGCAGGGGGAACGTTTCCTGATGAGTAAAACCGAAATCGAAAACAAGATTGCTACCTACACCGCCGGAAGAGCCGCAGAAGAACTGGTCTTTGGCGAAGTCACAACAGGAGCATCCAACGACATTGAGCAGGCAACCAAACTGGCCAGAGCTATGATAACCAGATATGGCATGAGTGAAACCTTTGATATGGTAGCCATGGAAAACCTGCAGAACCAGTATTTAGGCGGCGATACATCGCTCAGCTGTTCCGCCGAAACCCAGACTAAAATAGATGAAAAAGTCGTGGAACTGGTCCGGACACAACATGAGAAGGCCCTGTCAATCTTGAAAGCAAATATGGGCAAACTTCATGAAATATCAAAGTTTTTATACGAGAACGAGACAATAACCGGAGAGGAGTTTATGAATATTCTGGAAGCCTCCGAGACAATTGCATAAAGGAGGCGCAGATGAACCTGTTATTTACTTTAAATAGAAATTACCTGCCTCAGCTGCTCGTCTGTCTTCGCTCCATCCTTCGTTTTCCCGTTGCGGAAGGTTATGATGTATATGTGATGCAGCCTGATTTTGACCGGTCTGATCAGCAGCAATTATATGACCTGGAAGCTGTCCATCCGGTCAGGATACATTTTGTAAATATTAATCATGATATATTCAAGGTCTTTCCGGACAGTCAGCGATACCCTAAAATGATCTACTACCGGATTCTGGCAGCGAGTTTTCTGCCGGAGTCCCTGGATCGGATTCTGTATCTGGATCCGGACATTGTTGTCATCAAACCGCTTAATTATTTGTACCATATGGATTTTCAGGACAACTATTATATTGCCTGCAGCCACACGAAAAAGTTATTAAATCAGATCAATCAGGTGCGTCTCGGTATAGAACGTGAGGTTCCTTATATTAATACCGGTGTGATGGTGATGAATCTGGAAATATTAAGAAAGGAACAATCGCTCAAAGAGCTGCTGGTTTATATAAAAAAGAAGGGCGATTACTTCTGTCTGCCGGATCAGGATATTATCACCGCACTTTACGGTCACCGGATACTGCTGGTGAACAGCATGGTTTACAATCTCAGTGACCGGCTGCTGATGATGTGGGGAATGCAGATGGAGAATCCCCAGCGGCCGATGGAATGGGTGGAGGAGAATACGGTGATTATTCATTATTGCGGGAAGAATAAGCCCTGGCTGCCGAATTACAGAGGGGGGCTTGGGAGGTTTTATGAGGAGGTTGCGGGGGAGTAGGTTGCTCCAGAGAAAAATTGTCCGGAAATGGAGGCGGGCGGGTGGCCTGGGATGAATTTTGCTCACGTCAGGGAAGCAGTGATTTCTAAGGCTCCGGAAGCGGCCTTAATCGGGCACCGGCTCGAACTTTTGAGCGCTCTGATGACCGCTCAAAAGCTCGCCTGAATTTTCGGGTGGTAACCGAAAATTCTCCCGATTAAGGCCGCTTCCGGAGCCTAAGAAATCACTGCATCCCTTCCAAGATCGCAAAATTCATCCCAGGCCACCCGCCCGCCTCCACTTCCGGACAATTTTTCTCCAGCAAGATACTGGCCGCGCAACTTGGTTATAAAACCTGCCTCGCGGGTAAGTTGTGAAGGGCGTAGGTGGTTGGGGAATTGACTTTGATTGAAATGATGGATTTTTGATTATGAGTTATGGCTATTTAATGAGGGATTGTATATAATTTAGATGTACATAATCTTAAGGGTGAGGAGGAGAGGGTGGTTTGAAAGTACGGAGTGAATATACGTGTCCGCTGGAGATGACGCATGATATTATAAAGGGGAAATGGAAGCCGATTATTATCTGGCAGCTTAGTAAGGGGAACTCTTCTTTGTCTGCTTTGAGAAAATCAATACAGGGGATCGGGCAGAAGATGTTGATTCAGCATTTGAATGAACTGATAGATTGTGGAATGGCCGGTAAGATTATTAGTGACGGATATCCGCTTAAATCAGAGTATTTTCTGACAGAGCGAGGGGAAAAGATCTTTGAAGCAATTTCTATTATGCAGAGTGTTGGTATTGAAATTATGAAAGATGATTCCCTGCTGTCATAGTTACAAAAAAGTGACTGCTTTACCATATGCTCGTTTTAAATTATAATTGACTTATTCAAAGGAGGTATGGTATGAGAGATGCAGTAAAGACAATTGGTAATTTAATAGACAAACAGAAAGTGGCATTTATTAACTCAATAGATGCAGAAGGATTCCCAAACAGCAAGGCAATGCTGCCTCCCAGAAAAAGGGAAGGAATCAAGGTCTTTTATTTTACAACCAACACATCATCAATGCGGGTAAATCAATATCGAATCAATCCCAAAGCCAGTATATATTTTTGTGATCAACGCTTTTTCAGAGGCGTTATGCTGACCGGCACTATGGAAGTATTAGAAGACACTGTTTCAAAAGAAATGATCTGGAAAAAAGGAGACACCATGTACTATCCCTTAGGTGTGACTGATCCGGATTACTGTGTCCTGCGATTTACAGCCACAGAAGGCAGATTCTACAGTAATTTTAAATCAGAAAATTTTGCCATCGAGGCAGACGATTATAATATCTGAAGCAGCCGATTCTAGTATCTGACGCAGCCGATAACGAGGTCAGAGATGGTACCGGGAGGCGGTTGGGGCCGGACGGGGCGGGAGTGAATATCGCGATCTTGGAGGAGATGCTGTGAGTTCTTAGACTATGGAAACGAGCTTAAACGGGAGAATTTTCGGTCACAACCCGAAAATTCAGGCGAGCTTTTGAACGGTCATCAAGAGCGTTCAAAAGTTCGAGCCGGTGCCCGTTTAAGCTCGTTTCCATAGTCTTAGAAATCACTGCATCTCTGACGTGAGCGATATTCACTCCCGCCCCGTCCGGCCCCAACCGCCTCCCGGTACCATCTCTGGCCGACGCTCATGCTACTGAATCCAATCCTTATTATACTTATGCTCATCAACAAAAGAAACCAAAACAATATTCAAAACCGCAACCCCCGCAAACACCAGATAAGCTGTCCGCAGATTCCCCGTCAGATTAAGCACAACCCCATTCACTGCAAAACAAAGCGCCGTAATCAATCCCTGAATCGGAAAAATAACACTATTCACCATATCAAATTCATGCCGGCCAAAAATTGAAGTCGGCAGTGAAGTGGTAAAATTCGCCGAACCGCCAATTCCCATGCCAATCATGAAAATAGACAGATAAATGCCGACTTTAGTCTCAGAAGCATTGGCAAGCAGTGCAGTTGCATACCAGAGGCCAAACATAACCATAACCTTTTTGGTTCCCAGTTTATCATCGAGAATGCCAACCAGCCAGGAACCGACAACACCGATACAGGCAATTACAGTCATCATGGAGACCGCCTGATTCTGGGTGAAGCCCAGGTCCATGTTGCGGATAACCAGCTGGCTCATGACACCAACAGAGCAGATCTGAAAGAATCCGGTGGTAACAGCCGCCAGCCATAACTCTTTGGTTTTTAACAGGGCGGGGATTGTCCACTGGCTTTCGGTTGTTTCATCTGTGAAATACTCGTTTTTATAAACTTCTTCGGATACGTTGTCCGGAATCATACCACGTTCTTCCGGGGTGTTGCGGATAAAGATAAGCCCCAGGATACCGAGGACAATTGAGGCAAAGGCCGGAATCATGACTCCTTGTTCGACCCCGAAACGGCCGACTAAGAAGGTGATCAGCGGTACATAGAATGCGGAAGCGAGATTGTGGCCCATGGTGGTATAACCCATGACAACACCCTTTTTCTTGGGGAACCACTGTGCTACTAAAGTGCCGCCGGCGATATAACCGGCTGACATGATACCGCCGACTACAAAACACATGGACACGGTGTACATCATGATATTTGTGGCATTTCCAATACATATGTATGCAATACCGGCGATGATTGTGAAGATGCCGGAGGTCAGTCTGGCACCGATTCTGCGGTTGATCTGGCCGATAATAATAAAGAAGATAACTCCGACTATACCTGCTATGGAATTCATATTTAAAATGGTTCCGGGCATCACACCCAGTTTCTCTGCAACAGCAGGAGCGGTAATGTTGGATCCGTCATTTACAAAACCAACGTAAAACCAGAACATTAAAAGGCAATAAAGGATCGTTACCCACCCGTGTTTTCCAAAATTAACTACTGAATTTTTGTTTCCGTCTTTCATACTATGTTTCTCCCATCCTTCTCTATTCAATTCTATTTTCAGCTGTTTGACTTGTGTATCGTTCAATTACCCCTGATGTCTGTGATATTTCACCACCCCTCTGTTTTGCCTTACTAAATACGCGGGGCGAATTGGCCGACTGAATGCTGAATGATGAAAAATAATTGTGCACTTATCATATCATTGTTTAAAATTTAACAGAAATTCAAAATTGCTATTACAGTTATAGACGAAACTTTTATAAAAAAAAGTTATAACTATAACAAAAATTATGAATTTTTAACAAGGACAAAAGCATGATATTGTATTTGTAAAAATACATACAAATTTTTTTAACTTTCCAATGTTAAAAATTTGACGAGCGTTTGAGCAAATGTATCATATTGCTGATCGTCAGCGATTGGTGGAAAGAGAAAGGAGAAGGTATTATCGTATGGAATATGTTACATACAGTCGGGAGGGACAGATTGGAGTATTAACCGTTAATCGTCCAAAGGCCCTGAATGCACTAAACAGTCAGGTTGTATCAGAGCTGACTGAGACTTTGGCGCAGATTGCTGAGTCTGATATCCGGTGTTTGATTATTACCGGGGCAGGGGATAAATCATTTGTTGCAGGTGCTGATATTGGTGAGATGAAGGATTTATCACCGGAGGAAGCAGCCGCATTCAGCCATGAAGGGAACCGGATGATGAATCTGGTGGAAGGTCTTGCTGTGCCGGTAATTGCTGCTGTTAATGGATATGCCCTCGGCGGCGGATGTGAGCTGGCGCTTTCCTGTGATATCAGGATTGCATCGGAGAATGCTGTCTTTGGAATGCCTGAAGTATCGTTAGGAATTATTCCGGGTTATGGCGGAATTCAGCGGCTGGTCAGGGCAATTGGTCTGTCAAAAGCCAAAGAACTGACATTTACGACCAACCGGATTAAGGCGGATGAAGCGAAAGTGCTTGGTCTGGTCAGTCAGGTTGTTGAACAGGAAAAGCTGATGGAAACCTGTATGGAGTTGGCTGCTAAAATTGCAGCCAATGCACCGTTTGCTGTGCAGGCGGCGAAACAGGTGGCTAATCAGAGTGCCCGGGTTACCGCAACCCATGACCAGGAAATCGATGCCTTTGCATCATGTTTTAATACCGAAGATCAATATAACGCAATGGCAGCTTTTGTTGAACGAAGGAAACCGGAACCATTTACAGGAAAGGAAAAGGAGCAGAGTATATGAAAGTAGGAGTGATCGGAGCCGGCACAATGGGAGGCGGAATTGCACAGGCATTTGCCGTGTGTGAAGGTTATGAAGTGGTTTTATGTGATATCAAAGCAGAATATGCCGAAGGCGGAAAACAAAAGATTGTAAAATCGCTGGATCGTCTGGTGGCTAAGGAAAAAATGACGAGAGAGGCGGCCGATCAGGCGATTGCTTCTATCACAACAGGACTTAATGATGCGGTCGGTGACTGTGATCTTGTGATTGAGGCAGCATTGGAGCGGATGGACTTAAAACGTCAGATATTTGAAACACTGCAGACTGTCTGCAAAAAAGAAGCGATTTTTGCAACCAATACTTCTTCTCTGTCATTGACAGAATTGTCAAACGGACTGGATCGCCCTGTGATCGGAATGCACTTTTTTAATCCGGCGCCGATGATGAAACTGGTTGAGGTGGTAGTCGGCTTAAATACTCCGTCAGAACTGGTTGAAGAGATTAAACAGCTGGCGGTTAATATCGGTAAGGTTCCGGTTGAAGTGCAGGACAGTGCCGGATTTGTGGTAAATCGTATTCTGGTACCGATGATTAATGAGGCAGTTGGTATTTATGCGGAAGGTGTGGCATCAGCAGAGGATATCGATGCAGCAATGAAACTGGGAGCCAACCATCCGATGGGACCGCTGGCCCTGGGTGATCTGATCGGACTGGACGTATGTCTGGCGATTATGGAGATCCTGGAATCAGAAACCGGAGATTCCAAATACAGACCGCATCCGCTGCTGCGTAAGATGGTTCGCGGCGGCAGACTGGGACGTAAAACCGGCAGAGGATTTTTTATGTATTGAGTGCTTAGCAAAGTGCAACCTTATATTATACGAGGAGGAATAATTGTGGATTTTTCATGGAATAAAGAACAGGAAATGACCAGGCAGCTGTTTCGTCAGTTTGCCGAAGCCGAGGTAAAACCTCTGGCACAGGAGATTGATGAAGAAGAACGGTTTCCTTATGAAACTGTAGAAAAAATGGCACGTTACGGATTTATGGGGATTCCGTTTGCCAAAGAATATGGCGGTCAGGGATGTGATACGTTAACCTATGCCATGTGTGTGGAAGAATTGAGCCGGGTCTGCGGTACCACCGGTGTAGTGGTATCAGCCCACACCTCGCTGTGTGCAGATCCGATCAATAAGTATGGAACAAATGCCCAGAAAGAAAAATATCTTCCTGATCTGACAACCGGCAAAAAGATTGGTGCATTTGCTTTGACCGAGCCGGGCGCAGGGACAGATTCAGCCGGTCAGCAGACCAAAGCAGTGTCAAAGGATGACCATTATGTTCTGAACGGTACCAAAATTTTTATCACCAATGGCGGTGCGGCAGATGTGTTCATTGTATTTGCTATGACGGATAAGAGTCTTGGCAATAAAGGTATTTCGGCTTTTATTATTGAAAAGGATTTCCCTGGTTTTTCTGTCGGAAAAAAAGAACTGAAGATGGGAATTCGTGGTTCATCCACAACGGAACTGGTCTTTGAAAACTGTATCGTGCCAAAAGAAAATCTGTTAGGCGCAGAAGGCAAAGGCTTTGGCATTGCTATGGGGACTCTTGACGGCGGACGTATCGGTATTGCGGCCCAGGCACTGGGAATCGCCCAGGGTGCTCTGGATGAGACGGTTGCCTATGTGAAAGAGCGGAAACAGTTTGGCAGAAGTATTTCTGCGTTCCAGAATACTCAGTTTCAATTAGCTGATATGAAGACACGGATCGAGGCAGCCAGAATGCTGGTATATAAAGCGGCATGGGCGAAAGATAACCAGAAACGATTCTCGGAAGAAGCGGCGATGGCTAAATTATTTGCCTCTGAAACATCGATGGATGTAACAACAAAATGTGTTCAGCTCCATGGCGGATATGGTTACACCAGGGATTATCCGGTAGAACGAATGATGCGTGATGCCAAGATTACTGAGATTTATGAAGGAACCAGTGAAGTTCAGCGGATGGTAATTGCCGGCGGAATGCTGAGATAAAGACAGGAGGAAGTGAAGAATGAATATCATTGTATGTATCAAACAAGTACCGGATACCACCGAAGTAAGACTGAATCCTGAAACCGGTACACTTATCAGGGACGGCGTTCCCAGCATCATCAATCCGGATGACAAGGCGGGATTGGAAGCGGCACTGCGGATTAAAGATGAAACCGGCGCAAATGTAATTGTATTGTCAATGGGACCGCTGCAGGCTGATGTGGCATTAAGAGAGGCGATGGCAATGGGCGCAGATGAGGCTTATTTGATTTCGGACCGTGCCTTTGGCGGAGCTGATACCTGGGCAACCAGTTCTACTCTGGCTTCCGCAATCAAGAAGATCGGAGCCGAAAAAGGATATGATCTGATTATTACAGGACGTCAGGCTATCGATGGTGATACCGCTCAGGTTGGTCCGCAGATTGCCGAACACCTGGGACTGGCTAATATCAGTTACGCTGAAGACATCTGTGTTGAGGGTAATTCTGTTATTGTAAAACGCCAGTTTGAAGATCGTTATCATATGATTAAAGCAGCGATGCCATGCCTGATTACTGCCTTGTCAGAATTAAATGAACCACGCTATATGACACCGGGCGGTATTGCCGATGCATACCGGAATAAAGAAGTAAAACTGCTGACCAGAACAGACCTGGATGTTGAAGATGGCAATATCGGCCTGAAAGGATCCCCGACCCGTGTCTTTAAGTCATTTACAAAGGCTGTAAAAGGCAAAGGAACCATTATTAACATGGATGCGGAAGAATCAGTACAGTGGCTGATGGAACGGCTGAAAGAGAAATATATTATATAAGGAGGAGGTGTGGAGATGACAAATCAGGAATATAAAGGTGTATTTGTTTTTATAGAGCAGGTAGAAGGAACTATCGCCGGAGTCAGTTTCGAATTGATTGGCAAAGGAAAAGAACTGGCTAAGGCATTGGATACAGAAGTGACTGCTGTGCTGGCAGGCTATCAGATTGACAATCTGACCGATGAACTGGCATGTGCCGGTGCAGATAAAATCGTAGTAATTAATGATCCTGTGCTGGAGACGTATATGACCGAACCTTATGTGACGGCAATGAAAGCAGTGGTTGATCAATATAAACCGGAGATCGTACTGTTCGGAGCTACTGCCATCGGCAGGGATCTGGCTCCGCGTGTCTCAGCCAGAGTCCATACCGGCCTGACTGCTGACTGTACAAAACTTGAAATTCAGGAAGAGACAAATAACCTGATGATGACCCGTCCTGCATTTGGCGGAAATATCATGGCGACCATTCTCTGCCCGGAACACCGTCCGCAGATGGCAACCGTCCGCCCGGGTGTTATGCTGCGTGCCGAAGTAAAGGATGGTGCCCGTTGTCCGGTAGAGGAACTGAAGGCAGAAGGTCTGTCAGACAGTCAGAATGTTGAGATCCTCGAAGTGCTGAAGAAAGTCAGTGAAAAGATGGATATTATGGATGCCAATGTCCTGGTAGCCGGCGGCCGCGGTATGGGGTGTGCGGAAAACTTTAAGATGCTTGATGAACTGGCCGGATTGCTCGGCGGTACGGTAGCAGCTTCCCGCGCGGCCGTTGATGCAGGCTGGCTGGAAAAAGATACGCAGGTAGGGCAGACCGGAAAAACTGTCCGCCCGAATCTTTACATTGCCTGCGGAATTTCCGGAGCGATTCAGCATATGGCCGGAATGGAAGAGAGCGACATTATTGTGGCAATTAACCAGGATGAGACGGCACCGATTTTTGAGGTTGCAGATTACGGTATTGTGGGTGATGCATGTAAGATTGTTCCGCTGCTGATACAGGAACTGCGATAATCAGCCTCCGATCATTACGCCGACATTACCATGAAGAGCAATTCGGATGACTCCGCATATTACGAGGTGAAGCGGATAGTAGAGGTAGAAAAACCATTTCATTCCGCTCATTTTCCCGCGTTCTCCGTTATACATTCTTAATAATGGAATTGCGAGAATTACCATCATCTGTATTGCCCCATATACTTTGTTGACAAAAAAGAAGTAAATAAAAGCATAGATAAATATGTAGATCACCATATTCATCATTTGCTTTCTGAAGTTACCCCGGTTTTGGCTGTTGGAAATAATGGTTAATACACCGGGGGAACTCCAGTCAGCAGGAAATGCCAGAATACAGCAGGCATTGACTGCTATGGTCTTCATCCACGGTTTTAAGGCCGGATTGATTGAGTCCTGTATCATTAATGCCAGCAGAGCCAGGGCAAATCCCCAAAAGATGCTTGTTTGGTTAAAGATACTTGTCTTAAACGGGATAAAAGGTATGCCAAAAGCAAAGTTGTATGCAAAATGTGATATTAATGCAAATGTAAACATTCTGCCGATATATTTTTTGATATTACTTGTATGATAGTATCCCTCAGCAATAAAAAACCAGAATATTGGTGCAGCCAATCTTCCGAATATGTGTAATAATAAGATCACGGCATCAGTTGGATAGTTGGGGAAAATAACAGATACAAGGTGGTCTGTTGTCATTGCAGCCATCGCAATCAATTTTAAACTGTTTGAGGTTAATCCATTTTTTGTTTTAATTTCCATTCCGATGTTCCTCCGGTTTTAGGTAATATAAATGCTATATCATACTAAGTGTAATTACATTTCTTGTCAAGATAAATTCATCTGGAGAACGTATGTGTGGTGTGGTATAATTGGAGGATGTAAGGGCAATAGGAGAAAAGAATGCTGACATTTGATCGTATTTACCGGCCGCTGACATCGCGGCCGTTTTTGTGTAATCAGAGTTATCGGGAGTATCAGCCATGTGAACTATTGCGGCCGTATGTTTCCTGTTACTGGGTGTCTGATAACCGGTATATAAACGCCGGCAGTGAGACGGTTTTTGTGGTGCCAGATACCTGTATGGATATTATAGTCAGGGTGAATCATACCCGGCAGGAGATCCGTGGATATTTGTGCGGGATTCAGGACCATATGTTTGAAACTCAGGAAAAAATGTCGTCGGAGGAGGTCAGTACTTTTGCTGTGCGATTTCATTTCTGGGGGGCACATTTGTTTGTGGACTTAAATTATGGGGAGATCAGGAATCAAAGTCTGCCGCTGAATGAACTGGGGCGGGAGTGGAACCGGCTGTTTGAACGATTTCTGGAAGTTACTTCGATACCAGAGCGGATGAGGCTGATGGAAATATTTTTATTAAAACGTTTAAATGTGATCAGGGTGAATCATAATCTGTTTAATTCCATTCATCATATGCTGCTGCACCCGGGAATTTCAACAGTAAAGGATATATGTGACAGCAGCTGTGTCAGTCAGCGGCAGATGGAACGTTTATACCAGCAGAATATAGGATTGTCATTGAAACGGGTATCAAATCTGGTGCGGTATCAAAATGTCTGGCAGGAGATGTTGTCAACTTATCATTATGATATACATGATATGATACACCGGTACGGTTATACGGATCAGGCCCATCTGCTGAAAGAATTTAAGCGTTTTCACGGCGTTACACCGACGAAGGCGCGGGAGATTGCATATAACAGCATATAATATGTCGTTTTTTTACAATACAGCTTCCTGCTTCTTTGATAAAATTCAAATTATCAAACTAACGGAGGATATTCACGATGAAAATGATTGATAAACAAGCTTTTCAGGAGATTGACACCTGGATCAACCAGAATGCCAGACCGCTGGAACTGGCTTTGTGGAATTACGACTGGAAGCAGGGCAGTAAAGAGGCAGTGGTAAATGCTCTGGCGTATTATCAGAACCCGGACGGCGGATTCAGTAACACGGTAGAACCGGACAGCTGGAATCCGGATTCAACTCCATATGCTTTGCTGATTGCACTTGGAATGCTGAGAAAGATAGGGTTTGTTGAGGAAGCCGGAACGGATCATCCGATGATTCAGGGAATGTTTAAATATCTGGAAAGCGGAAAGTACAGCAATGAAGAAGGCTGGCATTTTTCCGTGCCCAGCAATGATAATTATGCTCATGCACCATGGTGGACTTACAGTGAAGAACTTAACCAGGTACAGGATATGGGAATTACGGCTGGTTTGTGTTCCTTCATTCTGAGATTTGGTGACCCGGAATCAGCAGTATATGAAAAGGCAGTTAACTACACCAGAGGAATGTTAAAAAGGCTTGAAGGTGTAGACGACTTTGGTGAGATGGGTGCCGGTGGTTTATATGGTCTGCTGATGGTGCTGGAACCAACCAGGCTTGGTGAAGAATTTCCTTGTGAAGCATTAAAGGTTAAAATTGAAAAGGTGATGAACAGTCTGATTGAACGGGATCCGGAAAAATGGAGTGATTATACGCCACGTCCGTCACAGTATATCCCTGCACCGTTTAGCCCTTTGTATCAGGGGAATGAAGATATTGTTGACAGGGAACTGGATTATCTGATTGACACGAGACCGGAAGGCGGCGTGTGGGGGATCAATTGGTGCTGGTTTGAAACGCAGGAACAGTATGCAAGGGAATTTGCCATTAGTGAAAACTGGTGGAAAGCTGTTAAGGCGATAGAAAAAATGGAGTTCCTCAGAACATTCGGACGGGTCGAATAGATCAAAAAGATATATCGGAGAAAGGATGAATTTCTCCTGATATATCTTTTTTTGCTGTAAATAACTTCTGTCATGTGGAACCCCGAACAATCAATTCGGTATCCAAAATAACATGTTTTGGTGTAATTGAAGGGTTTTCTATCTGGTTCAGCAGCATCTCGCAAGCCTGCTGTCCAATCTGGAAGCTTGGTTGTTTTATCGTTGTCAAAGGCGGTATCGTCATAGTTGATAAATCAATATTATCAAAGCCGACAACCGCAATATCCTCAGGAATCCGCAGGTGGTTATCTTTAGCTGCCTTGATTACTGCTGCAGCAAAGACATCTGAGACACAAAAAAATGCATCAGGACGCTCTGAAGATGTTATGATACCGGATGCCGCAGCAACTGCCATATCAAAATTAATATCTGATATGTGGGCTACCCATTCCGGCCGGTAGCTTAACCCCAGGTTTAACAGCGCTGCTTTGTATCCTTTTTCCCTGTGTTTTGCATAATTGTGTTTCAGCGAGCTGTTTATCAGTGCAATCTTTTTCCGGCCGACTGTGGCCAGGAAATTAACCGCATTCTGGGCAGCTCTGAAATCATCGATTGAGACAAATGAAATATCAGGGGGGTTGCAGTGCTCTGAGCACATAACAACCGGATACCTGAGCCGTAGTTCGGTCAGTAAATCAGGATTGGTAACATTATGTACCAATAAGATGCCGCAGAAATTATAATGTTTCATGATAGTTGTATAATCGCTTAAGACATTAAAAAAATCACGCGCTTCGTAATAAAAAGCCCTGTAATTCCGGTTAACCGTTATTGCCTGAATACCCTGGATCAGTCCGCTGTTAAATGGATTGTCAAAATTCGGGACGCATACCAGGATGGCTCTTGTATTGGTTATGGGGGATTCCTCTGCCTCTTTGGCGTGAAAATTCAGTTCTTTCATGGCATCTAATACTTTTTGCCTTGTCTCGGGTTTTACATAACCTGTCTGATTTATAATTCTTGAAACGGTAGCAATTGAAACACCGGCCATTTCGGCAACTTTCGCGATTGTTGTAGTCTTAGAGATAGTCATAACCTTATTACCCTTTCTGTTATCTTTTTATCAAGAATACCTTATTTACCAATATATGTAAATAGAAAATGTAAAATTTACATGTGTTTAGTCAATGTGTATAATGAAAGGATATTGAGAACAATATAATGATGAAAAATGTCAAAAGGCATTGACAGAAATGTTAGATGTATTATAATAAAAATGTAAAAATTACATTTGACAAGTAAAATTTACATTTCAAACGTGAAGATGCATAGGGGGGAGGCAGGGAGTTGAAGCAAGGGTTTTTAAGCGTGATTTTAGGCGAAATGAATATTTGGGAGATAATTGATTTTGCGGCCAGCCAGGGGTTTCAATGTCTGGAAGCAGCCTGTTGGCCTTTTGGCGGGGCCGAGAGGAAATATGCCGGTGTGTCACACATTGATGTCACAGCTCTGAATGATCAGATGGCGAAAAAAATCCGGGAGTATTGTGAGGTCAAAAACGTTTCAATATCTGCACTCGCTTATTATCCCAATATTATGGATGCAGAAAAGGAGAAAAGAAATTTTTATATCACGCATTTACTTAGAGTCATTGATGCAGCGGCGCTGATGGATATAGGGCTGGTAACAACATTTATCGGCAGGATTCCTGACCGGAACACAGATGAGAACCTGGCTGAATATGAACGGGTGTGGAAACCTATTGTCCGGTATGCCGAAGAGAAAAAGGTAAGGATTGCGATTGAAAACTGCCCCATGCTGTTCACGGCAGACGAATGGCCGGGCGGAAAGAATCTGGCATCATCACCGCCGATATGGAGAGAGATGTTTGCCAGAATACCAAGTGATTATCTCGGACTGAATTATGATCCGTCACATATGGTCTGGCAGAGGATAGATTATATTAATCCTGTTTATGAATTTAGAGATAAGATATTTCATGTACATTATAAGGATATCAAAATATACGAAGACAGGCTTTCGGATGCGGGAATACTGGCATTGCCCCTCGCTTATATGGAACCGAAGATTCCGGGACACGGTGATGTTGACTGGGGGAAATATATCACAGCTCTTTTAGATATCGGATACCAGGGAGCGGCCTGCATTGAGATTGAGGACAGATGTTTTGAGGACTCGCTGGAATCCAGGAAAAATGCTCTATTGATAAGCAAACGGTATTTAAGCCAATTTATATAACAGGGGTGAGGGGATTTGAAGATAATACGGGCGGCAGTAGTAGGAGCGGGATTTATAGGGAAACAGCATATCGAAGCAATACGCCGGATTCCGGGGACGATAGTTGCGGCAGTGGCAGATAATGGCGCGGATATAGAAGGGATCAGGCAGGAAACGGGGATAGACAGAGTTTATAAAGATTATGGAGAGATGTTTCAAAGGGAAGAAATCGATGTTGTACATAACTGTACTCCTAATTATATGCACCAGGAAATCAATCTTAAGGCTCTGGAATACGGCATTGCGGTTTACAGTGAAAAGCCATTGGCACTGAATGTGGCAGAGGCACAGGAAGTGTGTTGTAAGGCAGCAGGTATCAGAAATGCGGTGAATTTTAACTACCGGCATAATATTATGGTGCAGGAGATGAAAGGCAGAATGCTGCAGAATGAGTTGGGCAGAATCACATATCTGCAGGCAGAATATCTTCAGGACTGGCTGTTATATGAAAACGATTTTGACTGGAGAATGGAACCTCAGTATGGCGGAAACTCCAGAGCCATTGCGGATATCGGTTCCCATTGCTTTGACATGCTGCAGTATATTCTGGGAGAGAGAATTGTCTTCGTATATGCAAGCCTTGATACAGTCTATCCCAGGCGGCAAAAGGGCGAAAAAAAGGATACCTTCTCAGTATCAGCGGGGATGGAGAAGACAACGGAGGTTGAGATTTCAACAGAGGATAATGCCAGGATTCTGTTCCGGATGGAAAGCGGCATTGAGGGCAGCATACTATTGAGCCAGGTTTGTGCCGGAAAAAAGAATGGATTACATATTTTAATCGGGGGCAATAAAAAATCGATGGAGTGGCGGCAGGAAGAGCCGGATAAGCTCTGGATCGGGTATAAGGACAAGGGAAATGAAGTGATTTATGCTTCCAGACAATATTTAACAGAGTATGCACAGGCTTCTGCCATATTGCCTAACGGACATCCGGCAGGATGGACGGATACCTTGCGGGATGCAATCAATAGCTTTTACCAGGATGTGAGGGGAGGCTGTCTGGAAGGAGGAATCCGGTATGCAGATTTTGAAGACGGACTCTATATTGTTAAGCTGGTTGAGGCATGCCTTGCCAGCAATAAAACCGGCTGCTGGGTTCATGTGAAATAAGGAGTACCAATTCTGCCTGGAAAGGCTTAAATAATTTGAAAGGAGGGGGGACTTTACCTGAGTCCGACGGCAGGATTAATAATACACGATAACAAGAGGAAATAAATAGGAGGAACTATGAAGAAAAAATTATTATGTACCTTATTGGCATCTGTTATGATGATTACTTTATTTGGATGCGGTTCATCCGGCAAAAATGAGACCGGCAGTGAAACAACCACAGCGGGGACGACAGCAGCGGCAGCTTCCCAGGCGGAATCAGGTGAAACCGCCGGTGAGGCAGGAGAATTTGCAGGGCAGACACTGACATTCCTGATTGATGGTGCGGTAGAGGGGACAGATGGATATCTGATCAAGGAGAATATAAAAGGATTTGAAGAAAAATATGGTGTAACAGTTAATTTCGTTGAAACTCCTTATGCGGAACTGCACCAGAAGCTGATGAC
Source organism: Lachnospiraceae bacterium (assembly GCA_032073745.1). Classification (GTDB taxonomy): domain Bacteria; phylum Bacillota; class Clostridia; order Lachnospirales; family Lachnospiraceae; genus Brotaphodocola. The sequence goes on from DAMAMW010000006.1 coordinate 123,746, forward strand.
GGTGGCAGCCAGCGGCGGAGATGATTATGATGTGGTATTTGTAGAGACGGATTTCGTTTCCCAGCTTTCCAAGGCCGGTGTACTTGAGCCTCTGGACAGTTATATGGAGAAATCAGAAATTTTAAAATGGGAAGATTTTATTGATTCAACAGTTGAACGAAATATGCTTCAGGGAGTACATTACGCAATTCCACAGGTAGCGGATGTGCAGACTACCATTTACAATAAGGAAATTTTAACAGAACTGGGCTTTGATAATCCTCCGGTTACCATTGATGAATTTTTGGATTACTGTCAAAAAGCAAATGCAGCCGGTTATATCCCAATGGCATTACGTTATGACTCCAGTGCGATTCCCTGCCAGCTGATGGGCTTATTTCTTTTCGCGGAAGGCGGTTCCTTTGTGACACAGGACGGAGATGGGTGGAAGGCAAACTTAGATAACGAGGCCGGCATGAATTGGATTAAGACCGTCAGAGAGATTTTTGCCAATACGGATGGAGACGTTTTGGTAACGATGGACAGTACTGCAATGTATGAGGCGCTGAATTCGGGCAAAGCAGGATGTACAATCGGCGGTTCCTGGATGTATGATGTGGTAAATGAGGAAACCAGAGCGAAGTTCATAACCGCTCCATTCCCGAAAGGTTCTGAAGACGGCGTGGCACTTATGAGCGGCTGGAATATAGGGATTTTTGCTAACTCCAAAAATAAAGAACTGGCCTTTAAGCTGCTGGAGTACAAAGCGGATGCTGAAAATGCAGGATTAATGACGGCTGGTTTAAGTGGGAGAACGGATTCGGAAGCATATTTTACAGATAAGCAGAAGGAGTATTATCCGGAATTTCAGTATTTAATGAAATACGGTGTTGCAATGGCTCCTGCCGGCTTTGAATACAGAAGTGATATCACAACGGCATTTCTGCCGGTTTTCCAGCAGATAACCTTTGATGACAGTATGCCTCTGGATGAAGCGGCCAGACTTGCTAATGACACAATACAAAAAGTACTCGATGATAATCAATAAAAGGGCTGCAGGCAGGCCGGAAGATTGAACAATCCGGTCTGCCAAAAGGCAATTGGAGGCGGTTATTTCTATGAGAAAGTCTGGTAATAATATAATGCCATATCTTTACAGCACTCCTTTTTTTATTCTGCTCCTGGTTTTTATGATATGCCCGTTCCTCTTAAATATCGGCATCAGTTTTACGAACTACAGTATGTCCAGGGCGGATATCACATTTACGGGATTAAAGAATTACAGGGACCTTCTTACAAATCCCTCAACCTGGAGTGCGATAAGGCTGACATTCATCTTTATCGCCGGCTGTGTGATATTTACCATGCTGCTGGGGATGTTTTACGCGATAGTTATGTCATTTAAGATAAGAGGCATCGGCCTTGTAAAAGCGATTATTTTAATGCCCTGGATTATTCCGGAGTCGGTGACGGCTTATGTATGGAAGTGGCTCTTTTCAGCGGATACCGGCATGATTTATTATCTTTTGCTGCAAGCGGGGCTGATACCGGAGGGAACATCATTTTTCTTTAATAAAAGTCTGGCGATGCTGATGATAATTATGGCAAATGTCTGGAGGACTGCCCCATTTGTAGCAATTATGACATACGCGAAATTAGCATCGGTACCGGTTGTCTATATAGAGGCCGCAAAGATCGACGGGGCGGGAGCTCTCAGTATCTTCAGAAATATTAAGATGCCCTGGATCATGCCGATTGTGCAGAGATGTATTATGCTCTTGTTTGTCTGGTCATTTAATTCATTTTCCATTATTTATATCCTGACCAATGGAGGGCCGGCTGGAGCGACTACAACTCTTCCCTATCTCATCAGGCAGGCCGGGTTTCAGAACTTTAACTTTGGACAGGCGACAGCCCTCAGTGTTATCTCGCTGTTAATTATCGTAATAACATTTCTTGTTCTTAAGACGGCGGCTATAGCGGGAAAGGCTATTTTTGGAAGGAGGAGCAGCGTTGGGACGTAAAAGATTGGTCAAAGCAGGACAGTATCTGGCAGCGCTTTTTGCTGTAATGATTATTATTTTTCCGATCTATTGGATTATTATCAGCTCTTTTAAAACAAAACAGGAAATACTCACATATCCGCCCAGGCTGTTTCCGAAGGTTATCACACTGGACAACTATGTGACAGCCTTCCGGGAGTACAACATTATGATGTATCTGAAAAACAGCCTGATTGTAACAATTGCGACTGTGATCCTTACAATTATCATAGCGGCTTTTGCTGCTTATGCGATGAGCTGCTTTAGGTTTCCACCGGCAAAGATGCTGACAAACTTACTCTATATCATGCAGATACTCCCCACAATTACAATGCTGGTACCTCTGATGACGATTTTCCGTTATATGGGAATCCAGAATACACATCTGTCTTTGATTCTGACTTACACCGCCTCCATTACAGGAATACCAATCGCCTTAATCCTGATGACAGGGTATTTCCATTCCATTCCGATGGAGCTGTTTGAGGCTGCAAATATTGATGGTGCGGGGCCGACAAAGGCATTTTTTAAGATACTGCTTCCTTTGGGGGCTTCCGGTATGGTATGTACGGCCATCTATGTGTTTGTACAGGCGTGGCAGGAGTTTATGTTCGCTGTAAATCTGGTGACAAAACAGGAATTGTATACACTTCCCGTGGGGCTGCAGAGCTTTGTCGGAATGCGCAGCACGGATTGGGGCGGCATGATGGCTACATGCAGCATGATAGCGATACCGGCGGTTATTTTATTCACCGCAGTACAGAATTATTTTGTGGATAATCTTGCCGGATCGATTAAGGAATAGAAAAGGAGAGCTTAACTATGGCAATGAAAGTAGGATGTGCCGCCTGGACATGGACAGAGCCCGCACACAATCCGCCCTATGAAGACGCGATAAAGTCCATCGGAGAATTAGGATTTGATGGAATGGAATTGATATTACGTGATTTTGAAGATGTAAAAGGGTACTGGACTCAGGAAAAACGGAAAGAAATTAAGAAAATGCTGGATCATTATGGTCTGGAGGTATCTCAATTTGCTATGTTTCAGAATGTGATGGACGGATTGGCAAGCCTGGATGAAGACAGAAGGCAAAAATCCATCCAGGCATTCAGGGATGGTTGTGAAATCAGTGCCTCTCTTGGGTGTGATATCGTAAATTTTGTATCACCGTGGCCGGATACCATAACAGCTCCTAATTCTTATCTCCCCGAATACTACTATATTAATGTGCCGGGAGTCGATCCCCGGATACGTGCTCTGCAGGTGTTTCAGACAAAACTGAAATATCAGTTTCCGAAGCCTTTTGACTGGGATTTATACTGGGAAAAGCATGTGGATGCTGTCCGCCAGGTTAGCAGGATAGCGGGGGAATATGGTTTTAAGCTGGCGATAGAAAATCATGCAAACACGATGACTCCCCATACAGATTCCGTACTCCGGCTTTGTGAAGAGGTAGGAGAAGATAATCTGGGTGCTAACTTAGATACTGTCTGGGCGTATCTTCAAAGAGAATATCTGCCATGGGCCGCCTACCGCTATGATAAGAGGCTGTATCATGTACATATGCGTGACGGAGACGGACTTGCCGCCTATAATCTGCCTGTTGGATACGGTAATACAGACTGGGAGGCTTTTATCAAAGCGCTGAAAGATATTGGCTACGATGGATATTTATCTCTTGAATGGGCCCACGACTCTCAGAAGACAAAGCATTGTAAAGAATCACTGGAGTATTTACGGCACCTGATTGATACTGTTTAGTAATGAAAGGAGGGGATGAGATGGCAATTAAGATAGGATGTACAGTCTGGACATTGATGGAACCGGACTATCAGGCGCCTTATGAAGATGCAATTATCCGGGTGGCGGAAGCAGGCTTTGACGGGATCGAACTTATGGTAAATGATGAAGCGGAACTTAGGCATTACTGGACGGACGAGAGGGCGGTTCAAATCAGGCAGCTTTTAGATGAGAAAGGGCTTGAGTTAATACAGCTCTGCCTGTTTCAGAATATCATTGGGGGAATATTCGGAGATCATGAGGAGCAGGGGAAAACATTTGATATCTTTAGAAATATCTGCCGGCTTGCAAGGAAACTTGGGGCGGGAGCAGTCAACTTTGTATCGCCGTATCCGGAGAAGGATATCTGGTCGAAAACCACCGCGACATTGCCGGAATATTATTATCTGAATATTCCTGATATGGTTCTGCCGGGAGGAGAAGTGCGCAATGTGGAAGGTTGGCGTTTTGATGCAGAGTTCCGGCTGTATTTTTCAGATTCTTTTAACTGGGGGGAATGCTGGGAGCAATTTATCGATGCAATGGAAATCATCAAGGAAATATCTGCCGAAGAGGGAGTCGCATGCAATATTGAAAACAGATATAATTCCATGACTCCGCATACGGATTCAGTTTTGCGTATGATTCGAAGAACGGGTGATGGAATCGGTGTCAATTTCAGTACAGCACAGGCATTTTTACAGCGTGAGATTCTTCCCTGGGCAGTCCATAAATATGGAAAGCATTTGAAACACGTAAGAGCAGGCGACGGAGATGGACTGGCTTGCTATAATCTGCCGGTGGGAGCGGGCATTACCTATTGGGACGGGATTATTGAGGCGCTGCAGGAAGTCGGGTATGACGGATATCTTTCATTTGAATGGCTCAATGACGCGGATAAAGAAGAACATGTCAGGGAATCTCTGGAATATATAAAGAGAAGGCTGCATTTGAAAGCGAGGTAGCTTATGGGGCTTCAGCGATATGAGTTATTGAGTGAAATGATAAAAAAAGAGTTCCTGAAACGAAGGAGGGAACAGCCGGAAGCCTTTAAACGCAAGATAGATCTTTCGTTCTGTTCATTTATGTTTGGTTTGGAGGATGTCAGAGATTCTATAAAGCGGTTGGCCGGGCTGGGTTATGAGTACATAGAAATATTCGGAAACTCAGCAGGGGATACGACAGGTAATTATCAGTATCAAAAGGATACCGCAGAGTATCTGCGTAATTATAATATGAAATGTTCCGGTCTGTGCCTGAACTTTCAGCCGGGATTTGCTTTGGAAAGTACAGATTTTTTTGCCCGGCAGAGAGCACATGACTACATTAAGCGCAGTGTGGAATTATGTAAGGTGCTGGGCGGGAGCTACTGTTTGATCACACCGGCAGCAACCGGCGGGAGAAGGGCTGCGGCGGACGGCGGGGATTATGACAGAAGTGTTCTGGCTTTGAGGGAAATCAGTCATGTATTTGAAGAATACGGGATCTTCTGCGCGATAGAACCGGTTGCGAAGCATATTACACCGATTGTACATACATTTCACGAAGCAAAGGCGTATATCGATGAGGTCGGCAGTTCCCATGTTGCATATATTTATGGAGATACCGAGCATATGATGGCCGGGGAAGAGCATATAGGAGATGCTATTTTGAAAGCGGGAAGTATGCTGCTGGGCCTGCATTTAAAGGATACACAGGAACAAAGGCCGATCGGCAACGGAATGCTGGATGTGGATACAATAATCAGGGCCTTGTATCTGATCGGGTTTAATCAGGAAGGCCGTTTTGTAACAGGAGAGCCGCTGCCGGATTTCTATCATCCGGTGGGCGGTTACGGGACAATGATTCGGCACGATGGTGCTGTATTAGACTTGCTCGCAAAGGAAACGATAGTATATTTTCGGGAACGTGAGCAGGTTGTTTTGAGTGAGTGATGAGATAAGGGGGCTGCCGGATATGTTTTGGCAGCTTTCTTTTGTTATGTATAGTTAAATTGATTGTCTGGCAAGGTCAGAAAATCCCTTGAATGGATATTGAAGATGTGATAAAATTTAAATCAATAAGCATATTTTCTATTTTAAATTCTGGCATTTTGCCGTCTGATATTCTCATTCATTTCAGAAAATCCCTGCTTTTCAACACACACCAAAGCAGGAGACGATGAAGTGGATGCCTCCTGTTGGAATTTCCACCAAGGAGGACAATTGAATATGACAAAAGAAACACATGAAACGGTGAACCGCAAGTACAAGGATTCTCTATTCCGCCGGCTTTTCAATGACAAAGAATCGTTGCTGAGTCTTTACAATGCAGTAAACGATACAAACTATGAAGATGCAGAAGACTTACGGATTAATACTTTGGAAGACGTTCTTTTTTTAAGAATGAAAAATGACATATCTTTTGTTTTTAATTTTGCCATGCATCTTTATGAACATCAATCAACCTATTCCGGGAATATGGCGCTACGTTTTTTATTCTATTTCAATGACTTGATAAAGAATGAATTAGGCGATCAAACCTTGTATACATCCCGGCAGGTGAAATTTCCCGGTCCAATATTTGTTGTGTTATACAACGGATTAAGGGAGCGGCCGGAACGATGGATTGAAAAACTTTCCGATTCATTTGAACAGGAGACAGATGCTCCAAAGATTGAACTGGAGGTACTGGTTCTAAATGTGAATTATGGTCACAATCAGAAACTTATGGAACAGTGTAAACTTTTAGGAGAGTATTCCATATATGTTGCTAGGGTAAGACAATATGCAGAAGTGATGCCAATTGACAAGGCTGTTGAACGGGCAATTGAAGAATGTATCGAAGAAGACGTTCTGAGGGAATTTTTAAGTAAAAACAGATCGGAGGCAATGCGCATGAGTATTTTAGAGTTTGACGAAGAGCGTGAGATGAAACTGATACGCAAAGCAGAGTATGAGGATGGTTGGGAGGAAGGAAAAGCTCGTGGTAAAGTGGCGGGAGAGACGAGAGCGCTCGTTTCAATCATTCGGAAAAGTCTAAGCAAAGGAAAAACATTAGAAGAAATATCAGACATCCTTGATATGAATTACGACCAGGTAAGCCATATGGTTGATTATATTACGACCAATTCAACATTAAGTGATGACGAGATTGCACTAAAAATTATATCTGATAATTAATTACAACCAAATGCTCTTATCAAATAATTGCCAGTAAAGCAGCGGGGGAGGCAGGGATTGGGGCAGACTGAGGCGACGTTCGGAGGGATGCAGGCAGTCCTTAAGCCGGCAGTACCGTATGATATCGGAGATTTTCTGATCTCAAAATCAGAAAATCAGGTGAGCTGAACCGAGAAATCATCAAGATTTCCTCGGTGAATCGAACCGGTGCCGATATCATACGGTACTGCCGGCTTTAGGACTGCCTGCATTCCGGAGAGGGAGCAGCAGTCTGTCCCAATCCCTGCCTCCCCCGCGGACCTTTCTGATGCAATTCATTACCATATGAAATATTTAATTAACATTTTACACCCGATTGTAAACTCTGTCCTAATCCCCCTCCCAACATTGTTAATTATGCAAATTGAATAAACTCTCATTCTGCCGTATAGTAAAATCCATACAAAACAACCGAATCAAAACAAATCACGAAAGGATCCCAAAATGAAAATAGCAGATATCAGGCTAACGAAATTCTATAAGAAGACATGGCTTGGAGTAGACCGTGATGGACATATGCATCCGGCGAAAGAGAAGTTATCACAGACAGCTTTAATTGAAATCGTCACCGATGACGGTTTTACCGGCAGATATTTTACTGCAGATAATTACCTGGTTCCGTCAGAACAGTATGATGAGAGCGTCCTGACCAATCTCTGCAATGACAGTTATATCCCGGCCGGGACCGGAGATTCATTACGGGATGCGATTGCCAAAATCAGACCGGTGCTGATCGGAGAGGATCCCTTCTGCCGTGAACGGATTTACCGGAAGTTGTTTCGGATGCAGCGGCTAGGCGGCAGTGTACCAATCCTGGATGAAGTGATCGGGATTGTGGATTGTGCCTTATGGGACCTGGCCGGACAATATGCAAACCTGCCGGTGTACAAGCTGCTTGGCGGTCATCGGACCAGAATTCCGGCGTATGGCAGCATTATGGTTGGAGATGATTATAAAGGAGGGCTGGCAACTCCGGAAGATTATGCAAATTATGCAAGAGAACTGAAGGACAGAGGATATCAGGGGATTAAGCTGCATACCTGGATGGATGAGAATTGGTCGGACAGTGTGATCAGCGGAAAACCAAGTCTGGACCAGGATATTGAGGCCTGCCGGGCGGTCAGGGCGGCAGTGGGAGATAAGATGCCGTTGTTTATCGATGCTTTTCATGATTACAACCGGTTTGAAGCACTGCGGCTTGGCAGAGAACTGGAGAAACTCAATTTTGAGTGGATTGAAGAACCGATGGATGAGTACAATATGGAGGATTATAAGTGGCTGGCGGATCGCCTGGACATTGCAGTGATCGGGCCGGAGACGGCAAAAGGCAAGGCCCACACCAGACTGCAGTGGATCCTGAACGGTGCCTGTGATATCTGCCGGGCCGGTGTGATGGATGTCGGAGGTATTACACAGCTGTTGAAAACGATACATATGTGTGAGATCTTTGGCATGCCGATTGAACTGCATTCTCCCGGGGCCGCTACCCTGCATGTGATGGCGGCAATGATGATTCCGGGTAAATATTATGAGCGCGGCCTGCTGCATCCATTCCTGAATTATGATGAAACGCCGCCGTGGTTTAACAGCCCTGTTGACTTTATGGATGCAGACGGTCTGATGCATGTGCCGGACCGGACCGGATTGGGATACGACATCAATTGGGACTATATTAAAGAAAATCAGGTCAGGTAAAAGGGGAAGTAAGATGAAATCAAAAGGGCTTAAGCAAAAGATAGTGAACAAAACGACCATGCCTTATTTGCTGTTGCTGCCTGCATTTCTTTTTATTGGCTGTTTTATGTTCTACCCGATTGCAAATACGGTGATGATGAGTACCCAGCATAATGTAATGATTGACCCCAGAGGTGTGGAGTTTATCGGATTCGATAATTTTAAACAGCTGATATTCCACGACAAGGTGTTTCACACGGCGCTGAAGAATTCTCTTGTCTGGGTATTAGGAAATGTGTTTTTACAAAGTACACTGGGGATGATTCTGGCTTTGATCCTGAATCAGAATATGAAATGCCGCGGCTTTATCCGGGCGATTACATTTTCGCCGTGGGCGGTGTCGGGAATTATTGTTTCGCTGATGTGGAGCTTTATGTATAGTGAGAGTGTCGGTGTGTTTAATGATATTATGCTGCGGTTTGGTATCATTGATCAGCGGATTTCCTGGTTCTCAACCGGCAGAAGGGCGATGCTGGCGATGATTATCGCTACAACCTGGCGGGGAATTCCGTTTTTTGCAATCAATTTCCTGTCCAGCCTGCAGACGATATCGGAAGATATGTATGAGTCGGCCAGAGTCGACGGTGCCGGTATTATCAAACGGTTTATGTATATTACGATGCCGATGATGAAGGATACGGTGGTATTGACGTTATTGCTGCGGACAATCTGGACATTAAATATTGTTGATATTATATACAGCACTACAGCCGGCGGGCCGGCGAACACGACGCTGACGGTTCCGGTCTATATTATGAATACGTTTATGGGCTCACTGGATTATGGATATACCTCAGCAATGGCGATTATTATGGCGGTGATTATGATTGTGTTTGCCATGGTATTTATCAAAACGACAAAATACGGAAAGGAGTCATTATACTGATGTCACCAAAAGCAAAAGAACGATTTATTGCGATTGTATTTGTCCGGCTGCCGCTGATGGTATTTCTGGTGGTAATCCTGTTTCCGTTCTTCTGGATTATGTCCACGTCATTAAAAGAACCGCAGGAGATTATGTCTTCGGTGCTGACTTATATTCCGCAGGCACCGACACTTAAAAATTATGCCAAGGTATGGAACAGCATTGGTTTTAACCGTTATTTCTTTAATAGTTTCTGTGCTTCGGGGGTAGCAGTAATCAATGTTACGATTGTATCGCTGCTGGGCGGATATGCGCTGGCCCGATACAAGTTTAAAGGTAAGAATGTAGTTATGCTGCTGCTGCTTATGACTCAGATGATTCCGGGAATTATCCTGGTCATTCCGTTATTTAAAGTATGGCTTCAGCTGCGTCTGAATAATACGCTGTATTCACTGATGCTGACCTACAGCACAACCCAGCTGCCGTTTTGCCTGGTTATGATGAGCGGATTTTTCGCGGGATTGCCGCGGGAGCTTGAAGAGGCGGCGCAGATTGACGGCTGCTCCCTTCTCGGGGCATTGTTCCGGATCCTGATTCCGACGATTGCCCCGGGGATTGTGGCAACGGGGGCGTTTGCTTTTGTCAACTCATGGAATGACTTTGTATATGCTTTGAACTTTATTAACAACCAGAAACTGTTCACCCTGCCGGTTGGGCTCAGTATGATGAAAGGTGAGTTCACCATAGACTACGGCGCATTATGTGCGGGCTGTATTATCAGCCTGATTCCGGTACTTCTGCTGTTTGCTTATATTCAGAAGTATCTGGTCAAAGGGTTGGCAGCGGGAGCGGTTAAAGGCTAAAAAGGAGGAAGTTTTTTATGAAAAAAAGAGGAAAAAAGACAGCGGCACTGGGAATGGCACTTTTGACTTTTGGAATGACGGCTCTGACCGGGTGTGGTGGTGGCGGCAGTGAACCGGCACCGGCGGCGACAGGCCAGAGTGCACAGACCGGCCAGACGGCTGAACAGACCGAAACCGGCGGCGAACCGGTCACCATTACTTACTGGCATCATGATGCATCAGAGAACATCGTCACACCGCTGAAAAAGATAGTTGCAGATTTTGAAGCAGAAAATCCCAATATAAAAATCGAGTTTCTGGCTCTGCCTGCCGATAATTTTTATCAGAAATATGTAACGGCAGTGGCAACCAATACTGCTCCTGATATCTTCGGTGTCCGTGATACGGAATTGCTGGCGCTGGTCAATCAGGGGGCCCTGCTGCCGCTTGATAACTATGTCGCACAGTGGGAAGAAAAAGATAAGATTCCGGCCAGTATCTGGGATTCTGTAGCATCTTATACAGATGATGGAAAAACTTATATGTTTCCGAGCTATATGAATGCATGTATTATGTGGTATAATACTCAGAAGATGGGTGAACTCGGTATTGAGATACCGGCAAACCTGGATGAATTCCTGGCTGATTGTGAAACTTACGCAGATCCTGCTAACAACAGTTATTTCTATTCACTGCGCGGCGGAGTCGGCTCCTATGACAATCTGTTTATATTTATGATGTCATATGCCGGCGGCACCGGATTCTTTGATGAAACAGGGAACTGTGTGCTGGATCAGGATATTTTTGCCGAAGCGATGGATCAGTATGCCGGCATTTACAAGAACGGTCTGGTATCCAGAGACAGTGTGACCAACGGATATAAAGAGATGGTATCTGAATTCGGTTCAGGGATATCCATGAGCATGTCTCACAACTCGACTTCAGCAACCAACCATCGTGACAACCTTGGTGAGGGCAACTTTACCAATGCGATCCATCCGGCCGGAAAGAATGGCAAGACAGCGATTCCGGTTCCTTCTATTATTGGTGCAGGTGTATCCGCACAGAGCAAACATCCGGACGAAGCAGCAAAATTCGTAGAATACCTTGCCGCTCATCAGGCAGCTTCCTATTTCTGTGAGCAGGCCGGCAAGACACCAGTAAATGATCTGGCTTATCAGGATGTTTGGTGTCAGGCTGATCCATATATGGAGAAATACTCTGAATTGATGAACAGCCAGGATGTAGTACTCTACAACAATCCGATCTGGCTTCCGGAGTGGTCATCCTTTACCGGTCAGGATGTGGTGACCGACTTTCAGGCAGTTTTGATGGGCGAAAAAGAAAGCAAAGAAGTACTTGCACAATGGGCTGAGAAGCTCACCGGGTATCAACAGGAATATTTAAAGAACAGTCAATAGACCGGCCGGGGAATGAATCTGATCAATTCATTCCCTGTTCGGATTTTCAACGTTGGGGGACGAAAGATTGGGGAAAATTGTATTATTTTTGCCGAGTGATGAACTGATCGGCCAGGCAATGCAGATTCAACAGAATCAGGAATATTTTATCGATGAAATGAAGCGGGTGGTTACGGAACATGTTGTAGAAGAAGCGCAGGATGCGGTCAGCCGCGGGGCTGAAGTTATTATTGCCCGCGGGAATCAGGCAATGAAAATTAAGCAGAACCTGACTGTTCCTGTCGTAGATATCCGGGCCACCGCTCAGGAAGTCGGATTGCTGCTGGCTGAAGCTAAAAAAGTCGCCGATATCCCGCACCCACGGATTGCTATTATTGCAAGCAAAAATATGTTGCCGGATATCAGTCATCTGAGTGAAATATATGATGTTGAACTTAAGGTACATACCTTTTACTCCAATATGGATGTTTATCTGCTGATTAAAAAGATAGCTGAAAACCCGCCGGACGTTATTATCAGCGGCAGCAAAGAAATTAAAATAGCCGAAGAATTCGGCATCAAAGGCGTTTATTTCTCACAGACTCAGGACGGGCTCCGGGAAGCATTCCGGGTGGCCAAAATGATGAAATATGCCATGGATATTGAAAAGAAGAGTAATGCCCAGATCAAGGCCCTGGTTGACAATTCATTCACCGGAATTATGCGTACGGATCAGAGTGGAACGATCATTCTGGTTAATGAAAAAATGCGCGGCATTCTGCACAAAAAAGAACGGGAAATCATTGGGAAACAGATAACGAGAATCTTTCCCGGTCTCGAAACCGACGGTGTGAGGCGGGTTCTGAAAGACGGCGGTGCAGTCTTCAGTACCTATCTGGTCATTAAGGACAGTGCAGTGAATCTGATCATGACACCAATTGTAGTTGACGGTGATATTGAAGGTCTGATCCTGTTTTGTTATACCGTGAAAAAGCTGCAGAGTCCTGCCGCCGGAACCGAAAAAGATATCCGGCACAGCTGTATTTCATTTGAAGATATCTGTCATGAATCCAAATCAATGCAAAAGTGCATGCATCTGGCCAGGGCCTATGTCCAGTCGGTTAATCCTGTCCTGATCACCGGCGAAGCCGGTACAGAAAAACGGGAGCTGGCAGAAGTTATGTATCACTGCAGTCAATTCAAATACGGTCCGTTTGTTTCCGTTGACTGTGCATCTGTTCGTGACGACAGACAGACCGCGGTGATTTTTGGTGATCCTTATGAGGACACCATAACAGGAGCCGCCTGCCGTGCTGAAAATGGTGTTTTGCTGCTGCAGAATATTGAGTATCTGTCGTTGCAGAATCAGGCAAGGTTACTGGAATATCTGCAGGGCAGCAGTAATAATCCTGCTCTGCGTTTGATTGCAACCGGAACCGATGTTGCCAGACTGTCAGATCCGGAGCAGTTTTCCTATGAACTATATTGTTTTATATCCGGATTGTCCCTGAAGATTCCGCCGCTGCGTAAACGAAGAGAGGATCTTGAACGGTCTCTGGATATTTATTTCGAACATTATAAAAAACGCTATGAACGCTATTTTACGTTGACCAAAAGTGCCCGGCGTCATATTCTGGACCAGCCATGGTATGGCAATCTGCTTCAGCTGGAACGTTTTTGTGAACGGGTGATCCTGACTTCAGATGAACGGGTGATTAATGAAGCCTTTGTTCGTTCTGTGATGATTGAGTTTAACGGTGTTTACCGGCCTAAGACAAACGATGCTTTTACTGGTGAAATGACGGAGCAGGAGCGGATTCTGTCGCTGCTTGAGAAATTTCACGGGAACCGCCAGAAGATTGCTGATGAGATGGGAATCAGCAAGGTTACGCTCTGGCGGCGGATGAAAGATTACGGGATGGAGTGAGTTTAACGGTTAGCAGCCTCTGTAAACTTATGGTGAACATTTTCTGGAGTAGGCATAAGCGAACAGCACCACAACCACACTAAATCCCAGATAAGCAAAAAACATCGCATTCTGGATTCCACCGCCGAAAATAATCACTGATCCGATAATTGCCAGAACCGGATTCACATAACCTTTCATAATACTGCTGATTTCGCCGGTCTTCTTCAGCCTGATTACCTGGATATACAAAGCAATATACAGCAGATACATTGTAACAATAGAGATTTCCGAAATATCAGAATTTGGCAGCAGTTTCATTCTGGTGGTCAGATAATGAATGATCATCCATAACGAGGATATGATATACGATACCAGCATTGCGTTAACCGGTATATCCGTTTGCGGATGGATTCTGGTCAGATGGCCGGCTCCCGGGATCATATTTTTTGTTCCCAAAGCGAACAGGCCACGGCTGCCGCCAAGGACCAATCCGTTTACGGTTCCCATGATCGATATGATCACAAAAATAATTGAAATCTTTGATCCTGTCGGTCCCATAATGGTGTTGAACGCAAGATCTACGTGAGCATCACCGAGTCTTATAATGGTCTGCGGATCGATCAGTCTGGATATACCGGTGAAATAAGCGACATAGACTATCAGAATAAAAAGTGGCGCAATAATGAGTGCTCGCGGGAGATTTCTGCGGGCATCTTTTATTTCATGTGAAATGCTGGGGGCTACCGTCCATCCGTCATAGCTGAAGGCAATCGGGCCAATGGCGGTCAGCCAGCCGATGCTTCCGGCAGCAGCAGAGTTTTGATGAACGACAGAAAAGTCAGGATGCCCGAGAACCAGACCGGCAACAGCAATGAGTGCCAGCGGCAGCAGTTTGATAATGGTAGAAACATTCTGAAAGTATCCGGCCATCCTGGCACTTAAGTAATTCATCAGGTATAAAAGTGTATAAACGACAAAACCGATCACGATCTGAAGTTCCAGTGATGCCTCGATACCAAACAGGATACACCCGTAGATACCCGTTACCCAGGAAACGACGATGGTAATTGTGGGATAATAGACAAAGTTCTGAATCCAGCCAAAGATACAGGCGGCATTCCGGCCGATATATTTTTCGGCATAGGCGATGATGCCGCCGGTCGAATCGGTTCGCATGGCAAGTTCTGAAATCGAAAGACTGCCGAAGATGATGGCGAAGGCGGCAATAAAAAAGACCAGGACACCGAGGGCTACACTGCCGTTCGTGGCAACCAGAACATTATCACTTTTAAAGAAAATACCGGAACCGATGACGATGCCGACAATCATACAAACTGAAGTAAAAAGACCGAATTTCTTTTTCATATTCATGTACATCCTTTATTTTTGACAGGTAAACATAACTGCATCTTGTATTACTATGTGGAAATCACGGAAAAATATCCGGTATGTGACCATACTCAAGAAAAAAATAATGTGGAATTTGGTGGTTGCACATAGAGCGTTTGATGATATACTGAATAACAGTAGAACGATTGAAGGAGCAGCAGATGAAAACACTACGCAAATATCTTGGGATGCGGACAATCAAGACGGTGGCAGCAGTGGCATTGTGTTTTGTAATATATGAGCTCAGGGGGCGGCAGGGAATACCGATTTATTCGGCTTTGTCAGCAATCTGGTGTATCAGGCCCAATATCAATAACTCAAAAAGCATGGCCTTAAACAGGATGCTTGGGACTATGGTCGGAGCGATTTATGGTCTGGCGGTTGTGTTGGTAGGGATCAATGTGTTTCCTGATCTGGATGAAGTGGTTGGTTATCTTCTGGCATCGGTTGTTCTCATGCCTGTGATTGTAACGACGGTTATTTTGGAAAAAAAGGATGTGACTTATTTTTCCTGTGCGGTATTTTTAAGTATTACAATCGGGCACATGAATGATGCTAATCCATATCTGTTTGTATGGAACCGGGTTCTTGATACAATGGTTGGTATTCTTGTGGCAATTCCTGTCAATATGGCCAGAATTCCATATTATAGGAATCAGGATGTCCTGTATGTTTCGGGCCTGGATGAAGTATTGCTGACAAATCACGATAAGGTGCCGGATTTCAGTAAGCGGGAGCTGAACCGGATGCTGGATGGCGGCATGAACTTTGCCATAGCTTCAATGCGGACCCCGGCTTCCCTGATTACACCGCTCAGTGACCTGCATATCAAGCTGCCGGTGATTGCGATGGATGGAGCCGTATTGTTTTCAATGAAAGATAATTCTTTTTTGAAGACTGCGCCGATTCCATATCCGGTAGTCAGACAGTTGACGGCATATCTGGACGAAGCGGGAGTTCATTATTTTATCAATTCGATTCTGGAAGATACTTTGTTTATTTATTACGGCGAAATGAAGAATGATGCAGAGCGAAAGATGTATCATGATCTGAAGTCTTCTCCTTACCGCAATTACCTGCGCGGTTATCCACGGGAAGATGAGGCTGTGGTTTATCTGTCGCTGCTGCTTGAGACAGAGCTGGCACAAGATTTGACAACGCAGCTTGAGGATCGGGATTTTGCCGGCCAGATCCGGATGGTATCCAAGCATTCCGTGGATTATCCGGGATATTCTAATCTGAAGATTTACTCTGCTGACAGCAGCCGAAAGCAAATGGCTGATTATCTCCAGCAGCAGGTGGGCGCGAAATCAAGCCTTACATTTGGCAGCATACCGGGGCGTTATGATATTTATACCGGCGGATTCAGTGCCGATGAAGTAGTACGGATCCTGAGAAGACATTATGAACCGTTTTTCTGGAAACGCAGAACAAAAGGTGAAAGGGAGAATTGATGATGAAAAAACGATGCAGATGGGCAATTGGCAGTGATCTGGAGATGGAGTATCATGATCATGTGTGGGGCAGGCCAAAGTACGATGACAAGGTATTATTCGAATTTCTGGTTCTGGAGACAATGCAGGCAGGACTTAGCTGGTCTCTGATCCTGAAAAAACGTGAGAATATGGAGCGGGCCTTTGATTCCTGGGATTATGAACGGATTGCCGGTTATGATGAACAGAAGATGGAAGAATTGCTGCAGGATCCCGGAATCATCCGGAACCGGCTGAAAATAAAGGCAGCGACAACAAATGCACAGGCATTTATGAAAGTTCAGCAGGAATATGGCAGTTTCAGCAATTATATCTGGGGTTTTACTGACGGGAAACCGATTATCAATCACTGGAACAGTCAGGAGGAGATACCGGCTTCGACACCGTTGTCGGATCAGATTAGTAAAGATATGAAGAAAAAGGGTTTTAAGTTTGTTGGTACGGTAGTAGTATATGCTTTTATGCAGGCGATTGGTATGGTTAATGACCATACGATGGATTGTTTTTGCCGGCAGGAGCCTTAATGTAATACCATGATATAATTTTGAAAAAAGTGATTAAAAAAAATACATATTATGGTATACTATCTAAGGTTATAAAAAAATTACATTACGGAGGGCAAATAAAGGGTATGGAAGGGCGAAAGATAATTCAAGTTGACGAAAAGGTGCCGGCTAAACTATTAATTCCGCTGAGTTTTCAGCATATGTTTGCGATGTTTGGGGCATCAGTACTGGTACCATTTATTTTTCAGATGAATCCTGCAGTTGTACTGTTTATGAATGGTGTGGGAACCCTGTTGTTTATTTTTATCACAAAGAAAAAAGCACCGGCTTATCTGGGTTCCAGTTTTGCATTTCTGGCACCGGCAAGTATTGTTATAAGCAACTGGGGATATGAATATGCCCTTGGTGGTTTCGTGGTAGTTGGTTTTGTCGGCTGTATTTTAGCCGGTGTTATTTACAAATATGGATCTGACTGGATTGATGTTGTACTTCCTCCGGCAGCTATGGGACCGGTAGTGGCATTGATCGGTCTGGAATTGTCCGGTACTGCCGCTAATAATGCCGGTTTGCTGGACGAGCAGATCAAACCGGAGTATGCGATTGTATTTTTTGCAACCCTTGGAACAGCGGTTCTGGGATCAGTTGTTTTCCGCAAATTCCTCTCAGTTATTCCGATTCTGATTGCTGTTATTGTTGGTTATGTTGCGGCATTGCTGACAGGTATTGTTGATTTTACGGAAGTGGTGGCAGCACCGATGGTAGCTATGCCAAACTTCATGCTTCCGAAGTTTAAATTGGAAGCAATCCTGATCATTCTGCCGGTTATCCTGGTTATTACATCTGAACATATCGGGCACCAGATTGTCACCAGTAAGATCGTTGGCCGTGATCTGCTGAAAGATCCTGGACTTCACCGTTCACTCTTTGGTGATAACTTTTCCAGCATGCTGTCCGGATGTATCGGGTCAGTACCAACGACGACTTATGGCGAGAATATCGGTGTTATGGCAGTAACCGGCGTTTACAGTATCTACGTAATCGCAGGTGCAGCAATCCTGTCGATCATCTGTTCCTTCAGCGGTAAACTGTCAATGATGATCAGTACAATTCCCGGTCCTGTTATCGGCGGAATTTCATTCTTGCTTTATGGTATGATCGGAACTTCGGGCATTCGTATTCTGGTAGATTCCAAGGTCGATTACGGCAAGTCCCAGAACCTGATCCTGACATCCGTAATCTTTGTTACCGGCCTTTCCGGTATTCATGTGAAGTTCGGCAATCTGGACCTGACCGGTATGGTACTGGCCTGTATCGTAGCGATGATATTAAGTTTAACTTTCTACGTGCTGGATAAGTTTCACTTAACAAACGATAATTAGGGATTTTAATGATGAACATTCAAATATTTGGAACCAAAAAGTGCTTTGATACAAAAAAAGCAGAGCGCTATTTTAAAGAACGCAAGGTCAAATACCAGCTCATTGATATGAAAGAAAAGGGCATGAGCAAAGGTGAATTCAACAAAGTAAAACAGGCTGTCGGTGGATTGGATTCCATGCTGGATCAGAGCTGCCGCGATCAGGATACCCTTGCATTGGTCAAGTATCTGTCAGAAGATCAAAAAGAGGAAAAAGTTCTGGACAATCAGCAGATTCTAAAGACACCAATTGTCAGAAATGGTAATTCAGCTACGATCGGTTATGTACCTGACATCTGGAAAACATGGTCATAATGAGCGGAATACGGTATTGGTAACGATATACTGGTCATTTTTACTCCTCACAGCAGCAGAAAATTCGTAAAAAACTGCCTTTGCCTGAAAGACTGAAAATTTGATAAAATAGAATCAGAACAGTCAAGGAGGGTAATATGCGAAGAATCAAAGCAGCCTGTATCGAACAAACCATTCATTTCACAGCCAAAGACCAGGAGATGCAAAACAAAGCATCTATTGAGCGTGACACCAGAAAAGAGTATGAAGACTATAAGGTATCACTGGAACGCAAGCGTGTCAAATTCAAATTAGTAGAAGAATCTCCCCAAGATGACGGCTCACTGATTATAAAACTTAAGCGCCAGTACAATCAGTATAATTGTGGTGATTACTTATCGGGAGAGCTGTAAATATCAAATTGTAAACGGCAGGAAATGGTGACTATCATGCCGTTTCCCTACAACATAAACACCACTGTAACAATCGTGCTTATCAAGCCTTGAACGATTGATACAGTGGTGTTTTTTCTCGCCGAAGTTGCATGTTTTAGCTTTTTTACCTAATGGGAGCGATATAGTTGGCGGGAGAACTTGGGGTGTTTGGGGCGGGATTGGCGACATTGAACGAGATGTCGGTGGATCTTAGGCTGCAGCAAGTGATTTTCAGTGGAGAAATCATGCTCTCCAAAGCGTGATTTCAGGGGCCCGGCGCGTTAAAGTCATCAAGAGTTTAGCGCAAACTGGCCCCGGTGCCGCTGAAAATCACTTGCTGCAGCCTTAGATCCACCCCATAGAGAGAACGGAGCCAATCCCGCCCCAAACACCCCAAGTTCTCCTCTGGCAACTATGAGCGACCCCGCATATAGTAATATAATCAACAAAATCAGGAGCATCGCAAAGAATGACAATTTATGTAGTTCAGTCAGGTGATAATGTAGATTCCATAGCCGAGCAATTCGGAATTCCGGTTTCAGTTATTACGTATGATAACCAGTTAACTTACCCCTATCGTCTGGCTGTTGGCCAGGCACTTTATATTGATACCGGGCAGGAAGGCGACCGGGAACCGTTGTATGTCAGCGGGTATGCATACCCGTTTATTGATCCCGTAACACTGGAAGAAACATTGACATGGCTGACTGACTTGTATGTATTTTCCTATGGTTTTACAACCGAAGGGAATCTGGTATACCCGAATACTGACGATGTGTGGATGGTTGATACAATATTGCAGACTGATGTCAGGCCGGTTCTGACGCTGACACCGCTTGACAGTACAGGAAACTTCAACAATAATCTTATCACGGCATTGATCAACAGCGAGGACGCTATGCAGCAGTTGTACTCAGAGTTGATTGCTGTTATGCAGGAGAAAGGTTATGAAGGACTTGATATTGATTTTGAATATATCCTCGCAGATGACAGAGTGGCATACGCCGAATTTGTTGCCTGGATTACCGGTCTGATGAATGAACAGGGATATCCGGTTACAGTTGCACTGGCACCTAAAACTACATCAACACAACAAGGCATTCTTTATGAAGGGATGGATTATCGGCTGCTTGGTGCAGCGGCTAATCGGGTTATGCTGATGACATATGAGTGGGGATACACATATGGCCCCCCCATGGCAGTAGCCCCAATCAACCAGGTCCGCCTGGTAGTAGACTACGCAGTCTCCGAAATCCCGCTCGAAAAAATCAGTCTCGGTATCCCTAATTATGGATATGACTGGCCTCTTCCATATGAACGCGGTGTAACGAAGGCAGAATCGATCAGCAATCAGGAAGCGGTTCGGCGGGCGGTTGAGCATGGAGCCGAGATCCGGTTTGATGAGGCAGCTATGAGTCCGTATTTTACCTATTGGCAGTATGGGATTGAACATGTCGTATGGTTTGAAGATCCACGAAGTATAAAGGCAAAATTCGATCTGATTAAGGAATATGGATTGTCAGGGGCCGGTTACTGGCAGCTGATGAATTATTTTCGTGCCAACTGGTTGATTCTGGAAGATATGTTTTTGATTGAGCGGCGGATTGTCAGAAGTGAACTCTGACAGCCAAGCTAGTACACTGTACTGCAAGTCCATGTGCAAATAGCACCCGAACTTACAATACAGTGTACTAGAGTACCCGGTGAGCTGCATTTACCGTACACGCACAGAACAGAGGACAACTCACATATACTAGAATAAAAAAGGAAATATGTGATGAAGAATATCAGCGCAGGTACAGCAGCCAGAACCGCAATTTTGTTACTGGCGCTCTTAAATAATGCATTAGCTATTGCCGGTAAATGCCCGCTTCCGATTGACAATGAGGAAGTAACCCAGATTGTCAGCTTTTTATTTACAACCGGTGCAGCGTTCGCAGCATGGTGGAAAAACAACAGTTTCACAAAGGAAGCAATCGAAGCAGACTTCTATATGAAGGATCTGAAGGGGAAATAAAAACAACTAAAACAAATGAAAAGAAAAACATCTGCCCGGAGCCTGGCAAAATCAGCTCCGGTCGGATGTTTTTTTATGGTTGTTTAAGTATAGTATATTTTTCATACCGCTGTCTTTTGTGAGTTATGTACCTTGAAATAGCTATTTTTCACATCCACAGTTGTCTGTTAAGTGGAATAATAAGCCTTTTTCCTTAACGTAGGCAGGATTTCCGCACAGCTGGCAGGTACATTTCCAGATCCGTTCACCATCTGCGGTTTTCCAGGCCCATTTGGCCAGAAGATTGCCATACGTATTGCCGGCCATTACTTCTTTGGACTCAGACATTTAATCAACCCCCTCTTTTTAATAATAACACTTTAATAGAATAAAGTCACTGGAACTTATTGGCAGACTAACGTATATTCAGCAAGGGGGTACATCTGCACTCCTATTTTACCGGAATACAGATATCTATTTGTGAATCCGGATGCTGATATCCAAGAAAACGTTCATCATAGATTTCAAAATCTTCCCGGTCATCCAGGATTTCTTTTGTAAATAAAATCCAGCTTCCCCAGATGTAATCATAGGTTTTTATCAGCGTTGAAATGGAACCTTTGTGTGTGAACACTGCATACCGTCCGCCGGGTATTATTTTACTGTCGAGGGTTTCGGGTAATTGCTGCTGACCATCAATCTCCATTCCGACCATCTCTGAAAAAACGATATCACCATCTGCCGTTATACTGACTTTGTCCCGGTCTGATTCGCAGATTCCGATCCGGCGTGCATCCGGCGGCAAAGGAATACTTTCAGCAATCTGCGTCATATGTCCCCATAGTTCAGGAAGTATATTGTGCTGTGTGGAAATCTGCCCGTGTATACCGGCAATGCGGATTGGCTCAAACTGGGCGATTTCAGGCCGGATTGTGATCTGCCGGTCCAGATGCAGTAAGCTCTCCCGGTCCAGCATTTTTTTTGAGCCGGTATATAAATCCAGACCGTTTTTTCGATACTTGACAGGACTGATACCATAGATCATTTTAAAAGCCCGGCTGAATGATTCTGACGAAGAAAACCCGCTCTCTATTGCAATGTCAAGGACCCGCTTATCGCTGTGCAATAACATTTTACACGCATCGGATAACCGGCGCTTCTGAATATAGCTGCCAATCGGTTCACCGATCGTGGCAGTAAATATACGCGTAAGATGATAGAGCGAATATCCGGCTGCCTTCGCAATATCTTCAGATACTATTTCTTCATTCAGATGCTGTTCAATATAATCAATTGCTTTTTCAAGTGATACAAGATAATTCATTTGATTCCTCCTTGTACAGGTGAGAGCCCTATTATAACACAAATCCGCAAAAAATATCATGAACAGTATTATCATTTTTGTTACTATGAATGTCAGAAATAAATACCGGGAGGACTTATATGAATGCAATCGAAATTCAGAATTTGAAGAAGAGTTTTCAGGGGAAAAAGAACCAGAAGACGGTGGAGGCAGTGAAGGGGATCAGTCTGTCGGTCAGACGGGGGGAGATATTTGGTTTTTTAGGTCCAAATGGGGCAGGGAAAACGACCAGTCTGCGGATGCTTACCACATTAATGCCGATTGATGAAGGAGAAGTCCGGATCGGTCCTTATGAGGTGAAAAAAGATCCCGGTAAGGTCCGCAGACATATCGGGTATGTCGGGCAGCTTGGCGGTGCAGACCTTGCGGCAACCGGCCGTGAGAATCTGATACTGTCAGGCAGACTTTATGGAATGACAAAGACTGAGACTGTACAGCAGGCAGAATATCTGACCGGTTTGCTGGATCTGGGAGATATCATTGACCGGCTGGTACAGACCTATTCGGGAGGACAGCGCCGGCGGCTGGAGATTGCACTTGGGATCCTGCACAAACCGGAGGTATTATTCCTGGATGAACCGACCACCGGACTTGATCCCCAAAACCGGGCCAACCTCTGGGAACATATCAGAAAACTTAAAGCGGCTGGAATGACAATTTTTCTGACTACTCATTATTTGGAAGAAGCCGATGAACTGTGCGACCGTATCTGCATTATGGATAAAGGAGTCATTGTAGCGGAAGGGACACCACGGGAACTGAAAAGAAATATTTCCGGTGATGTGATTTCAATAAAACCGAAGAACAATCAGCCTGGTATCGCAGCTCTGTTTGGAAACAGGCCTGAAATACTTGATATTCGTGTCGAAGCAGGGAAGATAAACTTGTATGTGGAAGATGGTACGGCTCAGTTGCCTGATATATTCAGTATCTTAAAGACACAGAGGGCTGAGCTGGAATCGATCTCTTTAAAACGGCCGTCGCTGGATGATGTATTTCTAAAGCAAACTGGAAAATCACTGCGCGATATTGGTGCTGAAAAGGAGGAATGCCGATGAGAATTTTATTGGAGATCAGATTGTTATGGAGACGAAAACTGCTTGAGACGATCCGGCAGCCGGTGTGGGTGTTTATGGGGCTGATTACACCACTGCTGTATATTGCATTGTTTTCTCCCTTATTAATGAATCTGAATCAACCGCCGCTGAGCACCGGTGCGGTATTAAATACTTTTGTTCCCGGCGTGCTGGCGCTGCTTGCATTCACCGGCGGCACAGGCGCCGGATACGGAGTTATCACCGAACTGCAGACCGGTGTTATTGAGCGTCTGAGAGTCTCACCGGCATCGCGGTTCTCCTTGCTGGCAGGAACAATTCTGAGAGATATCTGCACATTTCTGGTGCCGTCGGTTGCTGTGATTATCATTGCGGCATTATTCGGATTCAAAATCCATGTTGGCGGTTTGTTTGTCATGCTGATCCTGCTAAGTCTGCTGACCACAATGGTATCTGCATGGTCAGGAAGCCTGGGGCTGATACTTAAGCAGGCCGGCAGTATGGCAGCACTTGTGGCCGGCCTGGAACTGCCGCTGACACTTCTGTCCGGCATACTTCTGCCGATCTCACTGGGACCGAAGTGGCTGCAGATCATAGCTCACCTGAATCCGCTTTATTATGCGGTGGAAGCGGCCCGTGTATTGTGTACCGGCACAATCAACAGTCCTGAAGTCTTTAAAGCATTTGCTGTTTTGATTCCGCTGACGGTCCTGACGCTGGTATGGGCTTCCGGTATATATCGCGAAACGGTATCATAATATGAAGAATGACAATAAAAACGGCACCAGAGTTAAACTCTGATACCGTTTTTTATCATTGGTAGAATTGATTCATATGGTGCACTGATTCTTAGTAGAAGTAGCAGCTGCCAGTGGAACATCCGGTTGTGCAACCGCTTCCGAAACAGGAACCACAGATCCCACAGATATAGTTAGCGATATTATTAAAAGAACACATAAGTATTTCCTCCTGAAATTGTTTTTTGTTTTTAGTATGTATGCGTTAGCTAAGCATAAAGAGATTGTAACACTTTTGTAACATTTTGAAAAGAACTAAAATCAGGAATAAAAAGAAAAATACGAAAAAGTTACAAATAAATAACAAAAAAGGAATTTTTTGCCAATATGTGTTTCGTATGCTATAATAACGCAAATGTTATCAGCTTAGAGAGAACGATAACGCTAAAAGGGGGTTACTTCTTATGAAAAATATACTTATTGTAGATGATAATTTATCAACCTTAAAGTACGTAAATACTCAACTCGAGGGAATTTATCAGACGATGCTGGCCAAATCAGGGGATCAGGCCTTGTATATCGTAAAGAACAAGCTGCCGGATCTGATTCTGCTTGATATTGATATGCCCGGCATGGATGGGTTCGAAACAATAGGACGGTTAAAGCAGGGACCGGCCAGCCGGGTTCCGGTGATTTTTTTGACAGCCAGTTACAACACGGATGTAGAAGTAAAGGCTTTGGAATCGGGAGCGGTTGACTTTATATCGAAACCGGTTGAGAAGAGCATTTTACTGCATCGAATCGGTCTTCACCTGGAATTATCCGGATATCAGAAAGATCTTGAAGATAAGGTAAATGAACTGGAGAACAGTATTGTAACATCGTTTGCTGAATTGATTGAATGCCGGGATGAAAATACCGGCGGACATGTACAGCGGACGAGCCGGTATGTACATATGCTGGGAGAAGAATTGTTAAGGAGGGGTGTGTTTAAGCATAGTCTGACGAGATATGACCTGGATATGATTGTCAAGGCAGCACCGCTGCATGATATCGGCAAGATCGGCGTCAGTGACACCATTCTTCTGAAACCCGGCGGTCTCACGGAAGAAGAGTTTGATATGATGAGGCAGCATGCGGTGATCGGCGGCAGAATGCTGAAGAATATTTACGATCGAACTCCGACCCAGCATTATCTGAAGTGGGCGATTCAGATTGCGGAAGGGCATCATGAGAAATATGACGGCAGTGGATATCCGCTTAAGATCAGCGGTGAACAGATTCCGGTCAGCTGCCGGATTATGGCAGTGGCTGACGTGTATGATGCCTTGATTTCAGATCGTCCTTACCGTGAGGCCATGCCCCATGAGCAGGCCAGGAATATAATTCTGGCTGGTTCAGGCAACCATTTTGATCCCCTGGTTGTCGAGGTGTTTTTAGCTCTGGAGGATGAGTTTAAAGCCTTGATCGGTGGTGAATAAATGTTAAAAAGGCGATGGAATCGACAGCCTGGTATTCAGCAGATGTTTATTGTTTTTACCGCTTTTTTTACGATGATACTTGTGACCTATCTGCTTGTCGGTCGGATCATGCAAACCCAGCTGGCCAGGGAAGCCGATAAGAATCTGAGTACGACCGAAGTCATTATCCGGGAATGCATGCTGGAGACAGAGGTAACGCTTGTCAATACAGGGATTACACTGATTCACATGATTGAGAACGGCATGGACCGCGCGGAAATTATCGCATACATGCAGGATATTACGGAATATCTGGGAAGCCGTACAGAACAGGTAACCGGTTATGAAGGCATCTATGGTTATATTTGCGGTGAATATATGGATGGATTTACCTGGAACCCCGAACCGGATTATATGCCGCAGGACCGGCCGTGGTATAAATCTGCAATAGGAAAGCAGGGGGAGGTGGTTTTTTCTTCCCCATACACCGATGCAATGACAGGATATACGGTTGTATCCGTTTCGAGAGAGCTGATCGGTACAAATGGTGACAGTTATGGAGTGCTTGGCGTTGATGTGGTGATTTCAAGAATCACCCGGCATGTATCACAGCTTAACCTGACGGAGGATGGGTACGGGCTGCTGCTGGATAAAGATTTTAAAATTCTGGCTAATGAAAATCCGGATCGTTTCAGTACTCTAATCCTTCTGGTGGTGTTGGGAATCGTGTTGATGACGGTTCTGTGTGCGATTTTGTACAAGCTGAACAAGGCCAGAATCCGGTCCGAGGATGAGAGCAGGAGTAAAAGCAGCTTTCTGGCCCATGTCAGCCATGAGATCAGGACACCGATGAATTCCATTATCGGCATGAGTGAACTGGCTCTGCGTGACGAAACGATTAGTGACTCCGTTTTTGATAATGTTTATGCAATATATCAATCCGGAGCAAATCTTCTTGCATTGATAAACGACATTCTGGATGTATCAAAAATTGAATCCGGTAAAATGGAGATTATTTCGGCACCATATCGGATTAATGCAGTGCTGAATGAGGCCTTTAATGTAATTAAGGTCAGGCTTGATAAACAAAAAGTACGGTTTGCCGTATATGTAAGCTCGGAAATTCCATCCATGATGGTTGGTGATGAAATCCGCATCCGGCAGATTCTGCTCAATCTGCTGACAAATGCAGCCAAGTACACCAGGGAGGGCTGTATCGTACTTTCTATTTTCGGAGAATATCAGGCAGAAGACAGATATCTGCTGAAGATACAGATAGAAGATACCGGTATCGGCATCAAAGAAGAAGATTTAAAGGAACTCTTTCAGGAGTTCAGCCGTGTCGATATACTGAAAAATCACAAGGTAGAAGGTTCCGGTCTGGGCCTGGTGATAACGAAACGTTTATGTCAGGCAATGGGCGGCACGATTGCAGTAGAGAGCCAGTATGGCAGCGGGTCGGTGTTTACTGTTGAAATACCCCAGAAAGTTACGGACTGCAAGCCGCTTGCCGCTATTACGCCATCTCTGGTCAGACCGGTACTGGTTCTGGAAGATAATGTCAGGGTGGCCAGGGTGATTCAGTGGACCTTTGCCGACCTTTCGATTTCGGTTAAGGTCGTTACCGATGATGAGGCTTTCGAGAAACAGCTCAGAAGCGGCCGCTATGGCTGGGTATTTGTACCCTATGAAAGACTGGAATATGCAAAAAAATGTATGCAGAACTGCGAATCCGCAGCGAAACTGGTTGAGATGGTTCCGCGCAACTGGTCTCCGCATCACGCGGTAATGAGTGTTATTTTACCGCTTTATTCACTGCCGGTTGCCAATGTGCTAAACGGACTTGTCACAACCGAATCTGTAAACACCGTAGAGGATGAATGCCATATGGTTGCACCGGAAGCCAGAATACTGGTTGTTGATGATATACAGGTTAACCTGAAGGTGGCGGAAGGACTGCTGGCCCAGTTCGATATCAAGGCTGATACCTGTCTGAGCGGAAGGGAAGCTATTGAGATGGTACAGAAAAAAAGTTATGATATTGTTTTCATGGATCATATGATGCCGGAGATGGATGGCATCGAAACCGTCAGGCAGATCCGTGCACTGCCAGGAGATGAGTTTAACAAGCTGACCATTATTGCTCTGACGGCTAATGAATTATCCGGAATCAGGGAGCTTTTGCTTGGCAGCCGGATGAATGATTACCTGGCAAAACCAATTGAAATAAGGAACCTGAACTATATTCTGGAAAAGTGGCTGCCAAAGGAGATACAGCAGGAGGAGGGGGCAATTATTTCGAGTCAGAATACGGACGGTCAGATTTCATCATCATCCCTGTCTGTCAATGGCATTAATATAAGTGACGGAATCAAACGGTTTGGCGGTGATAAAAAAGCTTACTGGCAGGCACTGAAATCATATGTCCTGCATACACCCGGATTACTTCATGAAATTCAAGGGTTTATGGATTGTCCGGAACGATATGCAGTTGCCGTACATGGTTTAAAAGGCAGCAGCTACTACATTTGTGCTTATGAAGTTGGTGCCTATGCCGAACATATGGAGCAGGAGTCAAAAGCAGGCAACCATGAAGCGATCCGGCAGGAGACAACGGCCTTACTTACACTGACGTCGTCCCTGATTGAGAATATCCGGCAGGCCATTGAATCGGATTCGGCGGGAAATAAACGGAATATAGCTCATATACCGGATAAAACGGTTCTTGAAAAGATGAGAAAATGCTGCCGCTCTTTTGATATCCAGGGTATGATAGTGGCGTTGGAAACTTTGGAACAATATCAGTACGAAAAGGATGATGAACTGATTACAGAGCTGCGGAAGAAAATAGAGGAGCTGGAATATGATGAATTGCTGGGACAACTGGAAGAATATCTGTTATAATGATGTACAGAAAACCGTTATAGTGGGAGGAAAACAATGGCAGATAAGAACCGGTATGCATTATTTCAGCGTATGATCCGGGAGTTGGATGAGTCATATTCACTGATCCATGAATATGATTCCCAGCTGCATGATTATAATGGTGTTATCATGTATCAGGCTGAGTCGCAGCTGATCAAACTGGTTGGTAATTTTCCCGGAATCTCGGCAATGGAATGTGCTGACAAGCTGAAAAAGACAATGAGTGCCTGCTCTCAGCTGATCAAAAAATTAAAGACCAAAGGTTGGATCATTCAGGAACGGAATGAACGGAACAACCGGATCTACAATCTGTATCTGACGGAAGAAGGAAAGGTCATCTATAAGAATCATAAAAAGTTTGAAGAAGCGTGCTATCGCAGGACGTACAAATTATTGGATTCATTTTCGGAAGAAGAATTTCAGACATACATCAAAATCCAGCAATATATCAATAAGGGGTTTCAGATGGATGTTGAGGACGGAAAAGTTTTAGTTTTGGACAGGCAATAATTTTTATGAACATGTGACATATAAGCTGAGGATATCAGTGGAAATATCACATGTTCTTGTTTTGCTATTGACAAATATACCCGCTGCATTGTTTAATATAATTAACAGTTAAGCAGGTTAATAAAAATTGCGATAATGGAGGGTACAAAATGAAATACAATTTTGATCAGTCAATAAACCGGGCAGGAACCCATACGATGAAGCTGGATCTGCTTCCGGAAGGAGCTCCTGAGGATGTTTTGTCACTGTGGATTGCAGATATGGATTTTCCATGTGCGGAACCGGTTATTCAGGCTTTGCATGACCGGGTTGACAAAAAGATTTTTGGTTATACCAGATATGACAATGATGAGTTGAAATCGGCGGTCCAGTCCTGGTTTGGTCGCAGATACGGCTGGAATATTGATCCGGCGACCTTGTTTTTCAGTCCGGGAATCGTTCCGGCACTGGCATTTTTAATCAATATCCTGACTGACGCGGGGGATGGTATTATCATACAGCGTCCGGTGTACTATCCGTTCTCGGCCAAGATTGAATCGAATGACCGGAAAGTCGTGAACAGTTCTCTGATTCGTGAAGGTGATACCTATGTGATGGACTACGCCGATCTGGAACAGAAATTTGCTGATCCTGGCAACAAAGGCATGATCCTTTGCAATCCGCACAATCCGGTTGGTCGGGTATGGTCGGAAGAAGAGCTGAAGCGGCTGGCTGCGATTGCTGAAAAATATGACAAATGGATTATTTCAGATGAGATTCACTGTGATTTGACCAGAATTGGAATTACTTATACACCGCTGATGAAGGCGGCACCTGATTATCATAACCGCATTATCGTATGTACGGCACCGTCAAAAACATTTAATCTGGCCGGAATGCAGTTCAGCAATCTGGTTATTACCAATCCGGAATATCAGAAGTTGTGGCTGGATTATGTGGATAACAGACATTCGCTGGCGATCTGCAGTCCGTTTGGCCTGACTTCGATCATTGCCGCTTATAATGATGGTGAAGAGTGGCTGGAGCAGATCCGGGAGTACCTGGATGCCAATATTAAATATGTGGAAGCGTTTGTTGCTGAAAAGCTACCAAGAGCAAATGTGGTCCGTTGTGAGGGAACTTACCTGATCTGGATCGATGTCAGGGAGTACTGCAGTGACCACAAAAAACTGGAAGAAGTGATGCTTAAAGAAGCACGGCTTGCACTTGATGAAGGATATATCTTCGGTGATGAGGGAATTGGGTATGAACGGATCAACATCGCTTCTCCCCGAAGCATAATAGAAGAGTGCATGGTTCGTTTCCAAAAGGGGCTGGAACATTTGACAGATTGACATTACATCACTGCGCACGGAAAGTCATGATCCGTGTGAAGATCTGCTCTATAATCAGCTTGTAACTGTTCAGGACGGAAAAGGAGTAAGACGATGGATTGGATTAGCGGAATTCAGAAAGCCGTGGATTATGTTGAGCGCAATATTCTTGCGGAGATTGACTATGAAGAGGTGGCGAAGCAGGCATACTCGTCAAGTTTTCACTTTCAGCGGATCTTTGGGATATTATGCGGATTCACGCTGGGCGATTATATTCGCTCGCGGCGGCTGTCAATGGCCGGAAGTGAGCTGGCTGTTCCGGGTACTAAAGTGATCGATGTGGCGCTGAAATATGGTTATAATACACCGGAAAGTTTCAGCCGTGCGTTCACCCGGTTTCATGGAGTGTCACCTTCACAGTCCAGCCAGAACGGCGCAAAGCTGAAATCCTTTTCTCCGATTTCCGTAAAACTGATTATAGATGGAGGAAATGTCATGGATTACAGAATTGAAACAATGGATGCATTCCCGATTGTCTGCAGAAAAATGCAGGTTTCAGGAAAAGAAGAAATGGGCCAGGAACAGATTTCAAAGTTCTGGCAGGAGTGCGGTAAGGATGGTACGATGGCAGCATTGTGCAGTTATATTCCGCAGCCGGATATTTTTAAAAACTGTATTGTCGGAGCCAGCTTTGGCAAGGATGCAGCTGATGCTGATTACCCTTATGCGATTGGGGTTCAGTATAATGGCGCACCGGTTGCTGAGGATAACCTGGCAGTTGAAGTGATTCCGGCGCATACGTATCTGGTATTTATCTGTACAGGCAAGATGCCGGAAGCACTTGCAGATCTTTACAAGCAGATTAGCAGTGAATTCTTTCCGACGAGTGATTATCATCCTTGTGGGGGGACCGATTTTGAGGTGTATCCTTCGGCGGATGTGTCAAATCCTGAATATAGCTGTGAATTCTGGGTGGCTGTAGAGAGGAAGGGATGAGGAGGATGTAGACTGGATGCCGGGAACTGAGCGTTCGCCGGGCCGGCCTCCGGCACCATGAACGGCCTTGCACTGGTCGCTGTTTCGAAAGATAAGTAATGCTAATTCTTCAGAAAAATGTTAAAAGCATTCCGGTACTCCGCTTAACTCGCGGCAAGGGCGGCCGCTCAAACAGACGCTGCGTACCTGCATAACACATTTTCCTGAAGAATAAGCATTTCTAATCTTTCTGCAAATGCGATCAGTGCAAGGCCGTTCATGATGCCGGAGACCGGCCCGGCGAACGCTCAGTTCCCGGCATCCACCAACATGCATCCTGGCTAAGTAAAAAACAAGGACGAAAAGCAAGGACAGAACGGGGGTTTTTTTATTTCTATTATTTAGGATTGGCCCAGGAATTCGCGGTATTGGCCGGGGGTGTAGCCGGTTTTTTTTCGGAAGAGCTGGCTGAAATAACGGGAGTCCATGTAGCCTACGTTTCCGGCTACTTCGTATATTTTCAGGTTGAGGTCTTTTAGCAGGATTTTGGAGGCTTCAATTCTAACCTGGATGATGTATTCTTTGATTGAAGTTTGTTCGAGGTTGCTGAACAGGGTGGACAGGTAGCAGGGGGACAGGCTTACTGCTTCGGCGATGCTTTCTAAGGAGATGTTTTCTTTGTAGTGGCTGCGGATATAATGTTTGGCTTTTTCGATCAGGGCGGTGCTTTTGTCCTGGCGGCTTCGGGCGATGGTTTCGATGGTTTCGACGGCATAATTGTCAACGATGGAGCGGATCTGCTCCATGTTGCTGCTCTGGCGGATCTGGTGGGAAGTGTCTGGTCTTCCCTGGCTTATGGCACCGAACTCCTGGGTAATCGCGTTGGCAAGGTAAAAATATAGTTCGGTGTATTTGTTTTTTGTGTAGCTGATATCGGCACGTATCTGCAGCAGGTTGAGGTAGAAGATTCGCAGATTCTGGCGGGTGGCTTCTGTGTTGCACATTTTCAGTTGTTTGAGGATTTCCTGCTGAATTTTGGTGAAGTCTGGTGCCAGTGTGTTGGTATCACGAAGTTCAACGTCGGTGATGCAGATAATTTCACCATAGCCGATGTAAAAGGAATAAGTGCTGGCAAGCACGGCATCCTTGGCGGCGGGTTTGATACCGGTGATTTCGTCAGTCGGTATGGAGATGCCGATTGAGAATGGTTTGGGATAGTTGAAATCCAGATACTGACGCATTTTTTCGGCAATCTCTATTGTGGTGCCATGGATTTGTGCGGCTTCACCGTCAGGGTAGGAAAGGATGATGGTGATGGCGTTGACATCATAAAAGTACAGACTTTTTGTTCCGCTGCCGATGAAGAGCGCAAAGGTTTTGGCCATGGCGGCAATGTTGCCGAGTTCTGTTTCCAGTGTTCCTTCTGGTGCCTCGTTGTTGAGGCTGATATAGATGACCTGATAGCAGCTGCCCAGAATGTCAATGTGAAACAGGTCAAAGCTTTCGGCTAGTTTTGCCGGAGCGGTGTGGTGGAGGCTGATCATGCCAAAGAACCAGTCCTTCATCATTGGCAGGCAGTCGCGGATCTGCTCTTTGAGGCGGAAACGTTTATCGATAGTGATGCTTTCTTCCAGAATGGTTTCGTACACTTCAGTGATCTTTTCTGACAGTTCCTGTTCATCAATCGGTTTTAATAAATAACTGACTACATTATAGGAAAGTGCCCGTTTGGCATAATTAAAGTCATCATGTCCTGAAAGGATAATGATTTTTGTGTAAGGCATGGATATTTTTAGTTTCTCGCACAGATCCAGGCCATTGGAAGAGCCCATCCGGATATCGGTGATTACCAGATCCGGGTGGGTTTCTTTACATACTTTTAAGGCCTGTCTGGTGTCATTTGCAGTTCCGACTACCTCGACAGGCAGATTTTTGGTACACAGCAGTTTCATCAGGTGGTTTAAGATCAGCTGTTCATCATCCACCAGGACAACTTTCATCATAAGATCAGCTCCTTACTATTTTTAATGCCATTTTTTCGATGGAAATACAGACGGTAACGCCGCCCTGGTCGTTTTCTTCATAATACAGGGCAAAATGCTGACCGTAACAATTCTGCAGACGCTGGTAAACGTTCTGGATACAGTAGAAGTTTACATTGTCGTCACGGTATAATGTGCGTTGTTTTAATAAGTAGTTAAGCATTTCAATATCACTGCCGAGTCCGTTGTCGGCAATTTTTATAATCAGTTCGTTATCGGTTTCCTGCAATGACAGAAGGATGACTCCGATATAGTCAATGTCCTTAAATCCATGGACAATACAGTTTTCAATAAACGGCTGCAAGATCAGCTTGATAATGCGGCACTCCGGAATTTGTTCCGGCAGATCCAGTTCCAGTGTGATGCGATTGGAGAACCTAAACTGCTGAATCTGGAAATATGATACGGCCTGTTGGATTTCCTGCTTTAATGAAATCAACGTATTGCCGTTATTTAAGCTGCTTCGCAGAAATGTGCTCAGTCCGGTAATCATTGAGGATGCATCATCGCTGCTGCCGGTGGCAACCAGTGCATTAATGGATTCCAGCGTATTATAAATAAAGTGTGGATTAATCTGTGACTGAAGGGCTGACAGTTCGGCCTGCTTCAGCTTCATTGCGGTTTCTTCCCTGGTTTTTATCAGCTGCTCCATTTCAATCAGCATCGACTGGTATGTGCCGCAGAGCTGGTTGATTTCGATGCAGTTGTCATCCGGTACAGTCGGGAGCGGTTTTAATGCCGACATGTTCCGGCACAGTTCCTGGATCGGAAACGATATTTTCTTGCTGATCCGCAGCGATACAAATGAGGCGGTGACTGCAGCGGTCACAACTGCAAGTACGATCAGCAAAAGATTTTGAAATACATTCCGGTATAGTTCCTGAAAAGGAATGATACCGATGATTTTCCAGCCGGACTCAAGCGGCCGCTCCAGACGCAGGTGAAGATGGCTGTCGGCAGCAGGAAGATCGTCAAGTGATACCAGCGGATAGGTTTTGCCTGACTGGGATGCGGAGAAGATCTGTTCACCGGCTGAAAGATAGGTATCGCCTTTGTTGCCGAATGATATTTTGCTCAGATGAGAACAGAACTTGTCCAGTGACATGGTTGCCTTGATCACGCCCAGCCGCTGCGAAGGCGCAGAAGTCGAGAACAGGATCCGGGCAGCACATACTGTCGGCTCTGCTTCGGAGTCCATATCGATAAACCAGTAAGTGCGGCCGTTATTGGCCAGCGTGTTAAGAAACCATTCACGGTCGGAAACTCTGCTGCTGGAAAAGACCGCGTTGCTGTACATGGTTCCGATTCCAAAATCCGGATAGATTCCTTCGGAATCAAAGGCAAACAGATGCATGGAATCAATGCTTTTTTTGAACGGATCAATCGAAAACAAGGTACTGTTCATAACTGCAGTTCTGGCGACGATACCGGTTGAGCTGTTATCTTTGCTGATGATCGACTGCTGGATAGTTGCGTTGGCATGAGTCAGTGACAGATAGTCTTCCACCATTTCGATGTGACGATCCAGGTTGAGCTGGGCTTGTTCCAGTGATTCGGCAATGATTCCTTTTTCACTTCGCATTGTGTGCCGGATATCGAAAAAGGCCGATAAAAGCCCGATCATTAAAGCACACAATATAATAAGATAAATATAATTCTTTAATAAAATCTGATCAAATCTCTTAGCTTTCGTCATAATCCCCCCATGGTTACAATGCAGCTTCAGGTAACTGTCCTTATTATACTAAGAAATAACTATTATCAAAAGTATTTTAACCAAACTCAGAAAGAAATCAAACAAAATAGAAAGTTAACCACATTTTAATCGGGAATCTTTTCCGGTATGATTGATATATCAAAACAAACGGGAGGTCAGTGAGGAGGAGAATATGTATCGGGATCGTTATGATGTTATAATAGCCGGAGGGGGAACTTCGGGAATTGCCGCAGCGCTTAGTGCGGCCCGGACGGGGGCAGCAGTACTGGTGCTGGAAAAGAATGCTTACGTCGGCGGAACTGCCGCATCGGGACTTCCTTTTATTGATTTTTTTACAAAAAACGGAGAGCAGGTAACAGCCGGTATTGCTGATGAACTGATGAGGCGTCTGTACAAAGAGAAGGCAGCACTTGATCACATCCGGACAAAGGACGGGCATCTGAACTCAATCACCATGATAGATCCGGAGTGGGTGAAGATATCTGCGGAAGAAATGCTTTTAGAGGCAGGCTGCGACATTCTGTATCACACATTTGTATGTGATGCCAGAGTAGAAGACAATCGTCTGACCGCAATCACCATAGCCAATAAAAACGGGCTGTCAGAATTGAAGGCGGATTGCTTCGTCGACACCACCGGTGATGGTGATCTGGCTAAATTTTCCGGAGTATCTTATGAGATCGGCCGGGAAAGCGACGGCCTTTGCCAGGCGATGAGCCTGCTGTTTAAACTGGGTGATGTCGATGTGGAAAAGGTCACACAGATGTTTCATGAGAACCCGATTGTAGCGAAACCGATTGGTGGCGATCATGAATATAATCTGCATCTGAGCGGCAAACTGACCCGGTGGAATGATATTATTGAAAAGGAGGCGATATTCCCGCATCCGGATCACAATATCTGGGCCGGAACAATGCGGCAGAATGAATTCACCTATGTAAATACCATTCGTGTCAGCCAGAAAAACGGTGCTGACGCATGGGAGTTATCGGAGGCAGAGATTGAGGGCCGGCGGCAGCTGAAGAAGTTGATCAAGTTCCTGAATGCGCATGTGCCGGGGATGGAAAATGCCCACATTACCAGTGTGCCAAATGGAATCGGCATCCGTGAAACCCGCCGGATCTGCGGCGAGTACACGTTGACCGGCAGTGACATTCTGACCGGCAGAAAGTTTGAAGACGGCATCGCCAGAAATGGCTACTGCATTGATATCCATGATCCGAAAGGCAGCGGATGGGGCGTTTCCCATATCCAAAGCGAAGATGGATGGTATAATATACCCTATGGCTGTATTGTGCCGAAGTCTGTGGATGGCCTTCTGGTCGCGGGGCGCTGTATATCAGCAACGGCAGAGGCAATTGCCTCAACCCGGATTATGCCATCATGTATGGCACTTGGAGAAGCGGCAGGAACGGCCGCAGCCATGGCGGCGGATCAGAAGATCCTGCCGAGAAATATTGCAGTAACTGAGCTCCGGAAAAGGTTAATAGACGGCGGAGCTTTGATATAAAATTAAGGATGGGAGAGATTTTATGAAGAAGAAGGTATTAAGTATTATGTTGGCAGCCGCAATGCTGGCGGGACTTACCGCGTGTGGTTCAGGGGGATCAGGCAGCAGTACCGGATCGGGGGATTCCGGTCAGACAGCAGCATCATCGGCAGAAACAGCCGCAGCACAGAAATCAGAGGAAAAGGAAATTGTTCTTGATTTCCCGTCCTGGCAGGCGACAGAACCGGGCTTCCAGGAGTTCTGGGAGGCAGCTATTACAGAATTTGAATCCAGACATGAGAATGTTACCATTAACATGTATCAGGTACCGTTTGACAACTATGTAGATACACTGACCACTTTATTTGCAGCTGGTACCGCCCCGCAGATTACCCATCTGCCTTCCAGATTTTTTGCCCAGTTTGCTGATATGGGATGGTTTGAGCCGTTGAATTCGCGTTTGGATCAGACTGATATCATATCAAAATGGACCAGTCTGCAGGATTCTCTGGAGATGGACGGCGAATACTATGGCGTGCTTCTGCTGGGGAACGGATATTCCATGTTCTATAACGAAGCACTGTTAAATGAAGCCGGGATTGAGGTTCCGACCGATGAAGCCAGCTTCCTGGCAGCAGTGGAAGCACTGACTACCGACAGTAATGGTGACGGCGATCCTGATATCTTTGGTTTTGGAACCTGTCAGGTGACCGATACCAACTTCTATAATGAAGCAAGTGTATTTGTTGTAGGTATGGGGGGACGCTGGTCCGACAACGGCGATCTGGCACCGATGACTTCAGCAGAGACCGTTCGTGCACTGGAAGTATATCAGTCTTTATTCAAAAATAACTATACACCGACCGGGCTGAAGGTAGAGCAGAAACGCCAGTACTTTGTTGAAGGCAAATTGGCCATGATCTTTGACGGACCATGGGTTGGCAATCTGATTCCGTCAGCATCGGATGAAATCCGTGACAGCTTAAAAGTTACCAGCATACCGTTTGAAAACACCCCTGGTTCAGTCAGCAACAGTCTGCACATTCCGGCTGATATCAGTGAGGAAGAAAAAGATCTGGTATGGGAGTTCATCCAGATGGTAGCAGAAGATGAGTTCCAGAATCTGTATATGAAACATGTCGGCTCACCGTCGCCAAACTCTGCGATTATCAGCGATGATATTCTGGCTGAACGGCCATTTATGGGACAGTTTGTTATTGATGCGAATAACGCAAAAGAGATCATTCCGTCGGGATATGAAAATGTGTACAGTGAATTTACTCAGAATGTCATTGATGCCGTAATGCAGATGGTAACAGATCCATATGCGGAAGTGGCGCCGACGCTTGAGACATTGTCAGCTAAGATTCAATCTGATTTACAGTAATAATACAGGGGTGCTGCAAATGCTGCCAAGAGGTATTTTGCAGCACCCTTGCATTGAGTGCTTAGCGAGGTTTTTTCGAGCTTAGCAAGCAAGCACACCTACGAAACGAGCACGTTTTTTGTGTGACATTGAGTATGGTGTTACCCTATACCTTGTTATTGTATCTACAGGAGGTGCAGCTATTGTCAAAAACTAACAATACCGGAGAGAAAAAAGATTTTCGTTTTGCCATTTCCTTTGCTTTACCAGCAGCAGTTTTTTCATTGGTTCTGATTATCTATCCGCTGTTCACCACGATTAAAATGAGTTTTCAGAATATCAAATTTATCGGCGGTAAAAACGGTGATACCGGGTTTACCCTGAATAATTATATGAAATTATTTGAGAGCAGCGAATTCTGGGGGGCGCTGGGGAAATCGATATTATTTACGGCGATTGCCCTGAGTTTATCATTTTTACTGGGTCTGGGTCTGGCAATTTTGCTTAACCGCAGTTTTCCGATGCAGAAACTGACCAGAACCCTGATTTTACTTGCATGGCCGATTCCCGGGGTAGTGGTGGGTCTGCTTTTTACCTGGATGTTTGATGGTAATTATGGCATTATCAACAGTATTTTAAAGTCAATGAATCTGATCAGCCAGAATGTCAAATGGACGTCAACTGCCAATACCGCTATGGTGACGGTGGTGACAGCAACGATCTGGAAGAGTTATCCGTTTTTTACCCTGACCTTACTGGCCGGATTAAAAGGAATATCCGAAGATTTTTATGAGGCGGCCCGGATCGACGGGGCCGGAGCGTGGAAATCCTTTATCCATATTACGTTACCGGCGCTTCAGTCGGTGATAGTGACCTCTCTGCTGCTAAACGGATTGTGGATTTTCCGCAATTATGATCTGGTGTACTCCATTACCGGCGGCGGACCGAACAAGGCGACTGAGACATTACCGCTGCTGTTGTACAATCAGGCGTTTAAATACTACAATATGGGTTATGCTTCGGCAGTAGGAATTGTCAGTCTGATCGTCTGCAGTATCTTTGTCATTCTGGCGATGCCGTCCCTGAAGAAACAGTTCTATTAAAAGGAGGAGAGTGAGAATGAGTGCAAAAACAAAAAAGACGTTACATAAGTGTATGATTGCGCTGCTGCTGATTCTGGCGGTCGTTATCCTTGCATTTCCTTTATATTGGGTGGCGGTGACTGCTCTGACCGATCGCAGCGGATTGCTGGAAAATGTCAGTGTGATTCCGAAGTTTGATAAGATGACCACGGCTAACTTTAAGACCATTATTGCGTCGAAACCTATATTTACCTGGTTTTTTAACTCGTTGTATGTGACTGTGTTCTGTACTGTCATTGCTATTATTATTTCAACGATGGCAGCTTACAGTATGTCACGTTTCCGCTTCCGCAGTACTAACTTTCTTGGTTTCTTTTTGCTGGTTGTGAGAATGCTGCCGGAGACTCTGCTGGTGGTTCCGCTGTATATGATGTTCACTAAAATGAAGTTGATTAACAATCACATTTCGCTGGTGATCAGTAATATTACGTTTATTATTCCGTTTGCTTCATGGATGATGAAAGGGTATTTTGACAGCATTCCTTATACATTAGAAGAGGCGGCCCGGATTGACGGGTGTAACCGGCTGCAGGCGGTTCGTAAGGTTATCATTCCGCTGACGGCACCGGGAATTGCGGCAACTGCGACTTATTCGGCTATTTTGGGATGGAGTGAGTTTCTGTTTGCGAGAACTTTTATTACCGAACCGAAGAAATGGGTAATTACGGTTGGTATTTCTTCTCTTATCGGAGAATATACGATTATCTGGGGTGAGATTATGGCGGCGGCAGCGTTGTCGATTATTCCGATTGCTTTGGTGTTTGTGTTTCTGGAGAAGTATATGGTAGCGGGGGTTACATCGGGGGCGGTGAAGGGATAAGTGCGCCCGGAAAAGGACAGATAGTTTAGCGTATGGGTATCTCGTACGTACAGTTCTGGTAGGTATTTCACGACGTAAGAGTAGTAGTGGCTGCTGCATTATGAGAATATCATAGGTGTGGCAGTCATTTTTTCTATTTTGTTATCTTTGCATTACTGCTGAATTGTTACAGCATTATCCTGCTGAAACCACTTGACATTCCGTATTAATGCATGGCATAATAGCAGCACAAAATTCATTTCTCAGATCCATTTGGGTCAAACATGCCAGTTCGGCAGATATTCCACAAACAATTCAATTTCAAAACAGAAAGCGGGTGATATTCTCTAAGTTTTTACTTGTAACAAAGGAGAAAATTTTTTATAATGGAGGTAACATATTGAGTAAACATAAAACGAAGCCATTAAAACCTGATCCTGTTTTGAATGATTTTTGGAGTAATAATCATCGCTTTGCGGATTTATTTAACCAGGTTCTATTTCGTGGAGAAGGGATAATAAATCCTGAATATTTAGCAGAGCAGGATACGGATGAATCAACAGTCTTTATAGAAAAGGAACATCTGGACACAGAAGTCAAATTTCGGGATGTGATAAAGCAATACGTAGATGGTACTCAGCTCGTATTGATTGGGCTGGAAAACCAGATGAAGATTCATTATGCTATGCCGGTTCGAACCATGCTTTACGATTCGTTGAAATATACCAGACAATGTAAGGTGTTAGAGCAGGTGCATCGGCGGGAAAAGGATTTAAAGGATGCGGATGAATTTTTGTCAGGTATTGCGAAAACAGACAGGATTCAACCGGTTATCAGTCTGGTTGTTTATTATGGCGAAAAAGCTTGGGATGGGCCGCATTCTTTGCGTGATATGATGGAGATTCCGTCCTATTGCGAGCCATATTTTAATGATCAAAGGATTAATTTGTTGGAAGTATCTCATACGGAGACGCTGAATTTTGCACATGAAGATAACCGGGATTTTTTTACACTCATGAAAGAATTTTATGATAATAACGGCCATCTGGATATGAATAAATTTAAAGACCGATACTCTGATAAAGAAGTTTATTGGGAAACCATGGCTGCTGTTGGTGCGGCAACAGGATCGAATAAGTTAATTGAATATTCACAGCAGAACAAAGGAGGATATTTAAATATGTGCACGGCATTAGAAAACTTTGAAAAAGAGAGTATTCAGAAAGGACTCCAGAAAGGGATCGAGGAAGGTATCAAGGAAGGGATCCAAAAGAACATGATTTATCTGATTCGCGAGAACTTCAGGCAGAATGTCTCGCCACATGAAATTGCAACCTTTCTAAAACTGGATCAGATGATCGTAGCAGAGATTTGCAAAACAATCCAGGCTGAACCAGATGTAACGGATGAAGTGTTGGCTAAGATTTTATTAAGGTAAGAAGATTTGGGGACGTCACACAAAAAGTGTTTCAGTCCCTTTTTCTGTGTAATTATACGTCTACACTGGCGAATAAGTTTTCCTGACAGTATCAACAAAGTGAAGCACATCATCAGGGGCATCATTGCTGTACAGTAAACCATACTGGATGCTGTAGTCCCATTCAACCGGAATTGTAACAAGGCCGGGATGAACCTCTTTCCAGCATTCAATTGAAAGCAGTACATTATCTGTTTTAGAACAGCGGTTAAATACAGATAAATCATAGAATGTGTGTGTATCTTCTATTTTGATCTGCGAATGACATTTTTCCAGATCATCCCGGAGAGAATCATTCATTTCCGAATCGCCTCTTTTTACCATCATCATCGTCTGGCCATACAAATCTGAAATTTTCAATTTATCTTTTGCTGCCAGGGGATGATCTCTGGATACGGCAACCATTTTTTTATATCGGCCCAGCGGCAGAAAGCTGCACAGACTAAGCCAGGATTTCGAATCACAGACACCGATTAAAAAGTCGAATTTTTCTCCCAGCTTGCCAATCTCAGATAAAATCCCCTCATGATCGTCATTAAAAGGCACCAGATGGAGTTTATAATCAGGAAAGTCCTGATTCACCTCATACCATATATCCATAATAGGTTTTGCCGGGTTAAGCAGCGAAGTGCCGACACAAAATGTTGTATCTGCGGCACTGGCCATCGCTTTTGCACTGGCAATGGTTTTGTTTGAATAATCGATCATAAATTTAGCACTCTGGTATATTGTATTTCCTGCCGTGGTCAGCCGGACACCCGAACTGGTACGTGTAATGAGATTTAGTCCCAGATGTGATTCAAGGGAATTGATTTGTTTCATAATTGCAGTGGGCGAAATATATAGTTTTGATGCAGCCTTATTAAAACTGCCGCAATCTGCGACGGTGATCAGGGTTAATAATAAAGCATTATACATAAAAAATCCTTTCTGGCATCAACCAATAGTTTATACAATGATAACATATTGGAACTTCCGATTCAAGCTGAGGTATTGTAAAATAGGAAAATGATGCCAGGCCCGAATTAAAGCGGTATCCGGTCTCAATCGATGAGTATGACACAATTTATCTTGGCTACCCGAACTACTGGGGGACGATGCCAATGCCTGTTTTTACATTTCTGGAACATTTTGATTTTAAGGGAAAAACCATAAAACCATTTTGCACTCACGAAGGCAGCGGCATGGGAAACAGCATCCATGATATTAAACGGTTGTGCCCCGGGGCAAATGTAGAAGATGGATTGCTCATTTGCGGCGGAAGTGCAGCGAGGTCATTGGATGAGATAAAGAAATGGCTAGTACCACAGAACGAAACAAAGAAAAATAAATTTCAGATAGAA
Organism: Lachnospiraceae bacterium; assembly: GCA_032073745.1. Classification (GTDB taxonomy): domain Bacteria; phylum Bacillota; class Clostridia; order Lachnospirales; family Lachnospiraceae; genus Brotaphodocola. The sequence goes on from DAMAMW010000006.1 coordinate 166,741, forward strand.
AGAAAGGTGTCAGGATGATCAAAAAGAGAATTTTCAATATTGTGTTAACAGGTACGTTACTTATCGGTATGTTGTCAGGATGTACTGCAGCAGCGGCGGAAAGCCAGAGCGCAGAAAGTCAGTCAGAAATACAGCAGACGACTAATCAGGAGACGACTTCTCCGGTATCAGACGGCGCTACAGCCGGAACAGCAGCACGTTCTGATGAAGATCATAAAGTTCTGGTTGTCTATTATTCCGAGACAGGAAACACAGCATCAGTGGCCGGTTCTATTGCGGATATTATGGCGGGGGATTTGTTTGAGTTGGAACCGGCAGAACCATACAGCAGTGCGGACCTTAACTGGAGAGATGATAATAGCCGGGTATCTCAGGAGAATCAGAATCCTGACCTCAGGGATATCGCACTTGTGGCAGAGACGGCAGATAACTGGGATAGTTATGATACCGTATTCATTGGTTATCCCATCTGGTGGGGGATTGCCGCATGGCCGGTAAATGGATTCGTTGAAAACAATGATTTTGACGGTAAGACAGTTATTCCGTTCTGTACTGCATCATCTTCGGCAATCGGAGAAAGCGGAGAACTTTTGGAAGAACTTGCCGGGAGCGGGACATGGCTTGCCGGAGAACGATTCCGTTCCAATACTACAGTTGATGAAATTCAGGCATGGATCGATGGACTTGGATTATAATGAAAAGAAGATTATTCTTGACAATAGTCCGGAGCCGTACTATAATAATGGTACGACTCCGGACTATTTACAAGGAGGTGATTTAGTGGACGAGTCAATACTAAACGAGCAATTAAATCGTTATTATCAACTGTGGTGTGATGCCACCCAGCTCTATGAAAAGTGGTCGAAGCAGCGAGGGATTACATATAATTATGTTTTGACACTCTGTACGCTGCTTCACAACCAGGATTATTGTACACAAAAAATGATATGCGACCAATGGGGATTACCGAAACAGACTGTGAACACAATCTTGAAGGATTTTGAAAAAAAGGGATATGTGGTTTTTACTAATTTACCGTCGGATAAACGAAATAAGTTGATAATATTATCGGATGCGGGAAAGGATTATGCAAATGAGATATCGGAGGCTCTGACAAAACTGGATACATATGCATTTCAAAAGATGGGGATTGACCGGATGAGAGATTTAAATGACAGCCTGGAACTTTATTTAAAATATTTTCGTGAAGCAGATCAAAAAAATATATGATTACATTTGGAAAGGAAACTCTATTTTGAATAAAAACATATTAGTTATAACAAGTAGTCCCCGTAAACATGGGAACAGTGATAGGATGGCCGATGCATTCATTCGTGGTGCCGAAGAAGCTGGCCATACAGTCAGAAAATATGAAGCAGCATTTACAAAAATATCAGGTTGCCGTGCTTGTGATACGTGCTGGAGTAAAGGTGTCCCATGCTCTTTTAATGACGATTTCAATGAAAAATTTGTACCCTTGTTAGAACAGGCGGATGCAATTGTGCTTAGCATGCCGTTATACTTTTACGGATTTCCGGCAAGTATTCAGGCAACACTTGAAAAACGTATTCATTATTAATGCCTGAAAGTCCGGTCAAAATGAAAATTACCGAGGCAGCATTATTATTATGTGGCGGAGAGGAGAATCTCGAAGTATATGATGGCGCAGTAAAAACTTATGAACATCTGAGCAGAGGGCTGCAATGGAGAGATCGAGGAAGGGTGATAGCCGCTGGTGTTATGAGCAAAGGGGCAATTGCCGGAACCAATTATCTCATTGAGGCTGAGACAATCGGAAGAAATTTCTAAAACTGTTGAGGGTTAATCCCCTGGTTTGCTTATCGTTAGCAAGTCAGAGGATTAACCCTCAGATTGTATTACAAACCTTTCATCAATTTCTGTTCAGGCATTTCATCAAGTCTTCTTCCGGCGTACTGGTCGGTGCAATATTATAATTCTCCGCCAAAAACTGCAGTACATTAGGTGAAACAAACGCCGGCAGTGTCGGGCCAAGAATAATATCCTTAATCCCCAGATGCAGCAGGGTCAGCAATATGCATACGGCCTTTTGTTCATACCATGACAGTATCATTGAAAGCGGAAGTTCATTCACTTCACATTCAAATGCTTCAGCCAGAGCCACAGCTACCTTAATCGCACTGTAGGCATCATTACACTGCCCCATATCCATGATTCTGGGGAAGGCGCCGATTGTCCCAAGATCCAGATCATTAAAGCGGTATTTGCCGCAGGCCAGAGTCAGGATAATGCTGTCATCCGGTGTCTGCTTCACCAGTTCGGTATAGTAGTTTCGGCCGGGGCGGGCACCATCACAGCCGCCGACCAGGAAGAAATGACTGATGGTTCCGGTTTTCACTGCGTCGATAACCTGATCGGCGACAGACAGAACTGTTCCATGTCCAAATCCGGTCATAACCTCTTTGCCGCCGTTGATACCGGTAAACTCCATATTTTCCGAATAACCGCCAAGTTCCAGTGCTTTTTCAATAACAGGAGTAAAATCCTTATCCGCACCAATATGCTTCATTTCCGGGTAAGAAACGACTTCAGTAGTAAATACCCGGTCCGCATAATTTTGTTTTACCGGCATCAGACAGTTGGTGGTAAACAGTACCGGTGCAGGGATGTCAGCAAATTCTTTCTGCTGGTTCTGCCAGGCGGTTCCAAAGTTTCCTTTCAGATGGGGGTATTTCTTAAGTTCCGGATAAGCATGGGCCGGAAGCATTTCACTGTGAGTGTAGATATTGATTCCTTTGCCTTCTGTCTGCTCCAGCAACAGCTTCAGATCCAGGAGATCATGACCGGTGATGACGATGAAGGGACCTTTTTCGACTGTCAGAGGGACGCTTACCGGAGCCGGGGTTCCAAAGTTTTCCGTATTGGCCTGATCGAGCAGAGCCATGCAGGTAAGATTGATTTCGCCGACTTTCAAAACCAGCGGCAGCAGTTCATCCATCGTATTTTTATCAGCCAATGCAGACAACGCTTCATAAAAGAACGAATCAACAGAATCATCCTGATATCCCAGCACCGCTGCATGATAGGCATAAGCGGCCATTCCCCGAATACCAAACAGAATCATGGATTTCAACGAACGGATATCCTCATCGGCATTCCAGATGGTATCCATATCAAAATGTTCTGTAACCGGCAGGGACCGGCTGCTGACCGCTGAGATCTCCCGGTCAATCCGGCGGATCAGCAGTTTAAGTGTCTCATCATTGAAATTCACATTGGTAATTGTGGTAAATAATCCTTCCAGAACCAGACGGCTGCGTACGGCATCCGGTTTGTGGTTCACAGAACACTTCGCAAGCGTGATTAATGCCCCTGTCAGCTGATCCTGAAGGTCAGCAGTACCTGATGTTTTTCCGCACACTCCGACCGATCCGGTACAACCGCTGCATCCGGCAGTCTGTTCACATTGAAAGCAAAACATATTCTGTTCCATCTCATTTCCTCCTTAGGGGTGACCTACTCTAAAATGTTTCCATCAGTTGAAATTGTAACGACCTGCCACGGAATGAATTTTCCGCTTTCCTGCAGTGCGGTTTTGGCCGCCTGTTCCAATCCGCCGCAGCAGGGGACTTCCATACGGACGATGGTAACACTCTTAATGTTATTGGTTCTGATGATTTCTGTCAGTTTTTCTGCATAATCCACCGCATCCAGCTTCGGACAGCCAATCAAAGTAATCTTACCTTTTATAAATTCCTGATGAAAGTTGGCATAAGCATAAGCAGTACAATCCGCGGCAATCAGTAGGCTGCAGTTATCAAAGTACGGTGCCTGAACCGGAACCAGTTTGATCTGAACCGGCCATTGACGCAGTTGGGAGACCGGTGCGGTGATACCCGGTGCCGCTGACTGAGCTTCTGGTTCCGTTCTGTGAAACTGAGCTGCCCGCGTTCCGGGACATCCGCCATGCAAGCCGGCGCCTTCTGTCTGCATTTTCTTTTTCTGGTTTGCCTGTACCGCCGCTTCATCATAGGCTGCGGCCTTACGTTCGATAAATGTAATCGCTCCGGTCGGACAGGTCGGCAGACAGTCACCCAGACCGTCGCAATAATCATCCCGCAAAAGTTTAGCCTTACCATCGGCCATACCGATCGCCCCTTCATGACAGGCAGCGGCACAAATCCCACAACCGTTACATTTCTCTTCATCAATCTGAATAATTCTACGTATCATTCTATATTCCTCCCAAATCGTTGACTTGATGACCATATCATAATATAATAATTCTGACTTGTATGTTGTTTTAACAACGAAAATGAAAGAAAGTGAGAAAATTTATGAATTATCAGTTTCTGACAAGGACACAGTTATTTCTCGGCCTGGGTGCAGAAGATATAGAATCGGCACTGAACTGCCTGCAGGCCCGTACAAAAGTATATAAAAAAGGCGAGATCATATGTCGGGCCGGAAATATAATAGAAGAGATGGGGCTGATTTTGTCCGGAAGTGTGAATATCGAACAGTTTGATGCCTGGGGTAATGTCAGCATTCACGGCAATGCCGGCAGAGGTGAAGTCTTTGCCGAGGCCTATGCCTGTATACCGGATGAGATCCTGATGGTTGATGTGACAGCCGCAGAACCAACGGAGATTTTATTCCTGAATACCAACCGGGTGCTTAATATCTGTACGTCAACCTGTCCGTTTCATATCCGCCTTGTCCGTAATATGCTGACTGTTATGGCTTCGAAGAATCTGAATCTGTCCAGGAAGATCAGTCATATCACATCCAAGTCGATCCGGGGCAGGCTGCTTTCCTACCTGTCAGACCAGGCGATCAGACGGGGACAGTATCAATTTGAGATTCCGTTCAATCGTCAGCAGCTGGCGGATTATCTGTGTGTTGACCGGAGTGCCATGTCGAATGAACTCAGCCGGATGCAAAATGACGGCTTGCTGACCTTTCATAAAAATAAATTTTGTCTAAAAGAAGAGAATGAAACTGGATAAGTTGTCTTGACTACCATAGGGGAATCTTCTATAATAGGGAATATGTGTTAATTGTTAAGAAACAATAGAAAGTAGGAAAAATATGTTTAAAAATGTAACAAAAACGTTCCGTTTCTTTCTGCTGACTGCAGCGATGACAATCGGAACAGCATTTACCGCTCTGGCTGAAGACACTACCTTTGTCTCAGGTACACAGATGAATGGCCTGGGGATCAGCGGACTTACAGTAACAGAAGCGACAGAACGAATCAAGACTTTTTACAGCACAGAATACAATTTGACAGTAAAGTACCGCGGCGGAACCAAGGAAGTTCTTCAGGGCACAGATATCGGATTTTCAGTAGTAGTTCCGGATGGAGTACTGCAGGGGATTCTGGATGAACAGAATGCTAACGGCAGAAAGTCCGGACCTGATGTGGACAACCGTCATCGCGTTGAGATGCAGAATACATACAGTGAAGAAGCACTGAAAGATAAAGTATATGGTTTAAACTGTATCAGCGGAACCAGTATTATCACCACGACAGACGCACGCATTTCTGCGTACCAGGAAGGCGAGCCGTTTGTCATTATACCTGAAGTGGTCGGCAATAATGTTGATCCTGCCAAAGTTGAAGCTGCTGTCCGTCATGCTGTAGCAGCCGGTGAAAAGGAACTTGATCTTGATGCCAACGGATGTTATGTTCAGGTTCAGATCACATCCGGGGATGAGACACTGATCGCCTTATGCAGCACATTAAATCAGTGCCGCGAGATGACAGTCACCTATGTATTTGGTGAAACTCAGGAGATCCTGGATTCAGCAACGATTTGTACCTGGGTTACCGGTGCAGAGAATGGCCAGATCATGGTTAACCGAGATGCAGCTGCCGGTTTTGTAAGTGCTCTTGCAGCCAAGTATAATACGGCTGGAAAGACCCGTGTATTCCACACCGCGACAGGCCGTGATGTAGAGCTGACAGGACCTTATGGATGGACGATCAATCAGCAGGCAGAGACTGATGCGCTGATCGCAGTGATTCAGACCGCTCAGAGCCAGTCAAGAGAACCGGTATATTCGGCATCGGCAGTAGCCAGAGATCAGGACTGGGGCAATACTTATGTAGAAGTAGATCTGACCAATCAGCATGTATACATGGTTAAGGATGGCGCGGTAGTATGGGATGCACCCTGCGTAACCGGCAACCTGGCCAAAGGACATGACACACCGTCAGGTATCTACAGTCTGGCATATAAGCAGAAAGACAAGGTACTGCGCGGTGCCAAGCAGGCGGATGGTTCTTACGAATATGAGAGTCCGGTTACTTACTGGATGCCATTCAACGGCGGTATTGGCCTGCATGATGCCAACTGGCGCGGCAAGTTTGGCGGAACGATCTATAAAACGAGCGGAAGCCACGGCTGTATCAACCTTCCGCCATCACAGACAGGTGCCTTATATGAGATGGTTTATAAGGGGATTCCGGTACTGTGTTACCAGTAAAGATATTAATTGGTTATGATAGAAGCACGGATGAGAGGGGAACTTCTCATCCGTGCTTTGGTATATGATAGTTGTAAGTGGTTCGCAGTTGGGATATAATGTATATAGCTTGTCAATAGTAAACGGGTGTTCGGAGGGGATGCAGGTAATGGAAAAAAGAAGACACTTACCAATCGGAAATGATGACTTTGCTGAAGTCAGAAGAAACAATTCTTATTATGTAGATAAAAGCCTTTTGATCAGGGATTTTATTGACATGAATGATAAAGTGGCTTTAATTGCCCGTCCGCGAAGATTCGGAAAAACCCTTAATATGACGATGATCAGAGAATTTTTTGATATTACGAAAGACAGCAGTGATATATTTGAGGGGTTGGCTATTATGGACACCGAATATGCCAGTCAGATCAATTCAAGACCGGTTATTTATCTTACCCTTAAAGACTGTAAGGCGAGAACTGCTGCAGAATTGCTGGAACTTTTGAAACAGGAATTATATCAGGAGTATCTTTATTACGAGAAGCTGTTGCGAAATCATTTTGAAAAAGATTCCTATGAAGCTAAGGATTTTTATGTCATGATAGAGACACTCAGAACCCCGGGCAGTCAATCCATACATGTGGAATCAGCATTGCAGGATTTAACCCATATTGCAAAGTCTTATTATGGTGTCGCACCGATTCTTTTGATCGATGAATATGACCAGCCGATTATGAGCAGTTATGAATTTGGATATCATGATGAGGTGGGTGTATTCTTTTCAAATTTCTACGGCAGTGCGATGAAAGGTAATTCTTCATTGGGGCAGGCGTTGATCACAGGAGTTCAGAGAGTGGCAAAAGAAAGTATCTTTTCGCAGTTTAACAATCCTCAGGTCTATACGGTAATGGACAAGGAGTATGCGCCATATTTTGGCCTGGATGAAAGTGAAGCAGATGAGTTATTGCAGTATTATGGGCGTGAGCTAAATGCAGATGTCCGTGATATGTATGATGGTTATCGGATGGGTGATATTGATATGTATAACCCCTGGTCGATTATTAATTTTGCGAAGCGGGGGATGTTGGATAATTATTGGGTTAAAACTTCAGCGAACTTTTTAGTGAAGGAAGGTCTGAGAAAAGCAGATCGAAACTTTTGGGACAAATTTGAGTCTTTGATCGTTGGCAATGAAGTTGAGGTTTGGATTACTCTGGATACTTCCTTTGTAGAGAGAGAAAGCCTGTATAGTTTGTGGGGGCTTTTGGTAAATGCGGGTTACCTGACTGTGAAAAAGAGAATTGATGCACAAACCGTTGTCATTAAGATTCCAAATGGCGAAGTGATGTCAGAGTTTCAAATGCTGGTGGCAGAGATTTCCGGTGTGGAAGGATTGGACTTACAACAGATGCTTTCCTGCCTGGTGAAGAAAGATCTGAATGGTTTCTTTCAGTTGTACCAGAAGATTGTTATATCAAGTACCAGCTTTATGGATGCCAGGGAGAATGCGTATCATATGCTTTTTTTGGGGATGTGCATTGCTTTGCGCGGAAGTTATAAGGTTACAAGCAATATCGAGGCGGGATATGGGCGAAGTGATATCACGCTGGAGTCATTACTTGCAGGGAATCCGAGTATTATTGTGGAATTTAAACAGGGGGAAGATCTTGAGAAGTTAAAAGGTGAGGCATTGCAGCAGATTCTGGATAATCAATATTATGCCGGATTGACGGGGGAGATTGTTTGTGTAGGAATGGCGCATGATAAGAAGAGGTGTCAGATGGTGCATGAAACTTTATATGTGTAGAATAGTGGGGGTGCCGCGCAGTTGCGCGGCACTCTTTTTAAAGATGAATGACCAAATCATAATTTCGATCCACAAGCATGCTTAGCATAATCTTGACTCAACTAGTTTACCAAAAAGATAATTATTAGGCAAGGAGAGATGAGTTAATTTTAAAGAATAGTTTGACATATTTGATGGTCTATGATAATATTCCATGTATAATAATTACCAATTCATAGAACTATAAAATGAAAAGAATATCTATTGCCTGATAAGTCTGTTAACTTATCAGGCAGTGTCCGAAAGTATTAAGCTGCGAACCTAATCCTGTCGATAACATGATTTTAAATGTTTTAACAAATCAGGTCAACTACTTTCGGAGAACGATGCAAAGAAAGAGGGTGAATTTGAATTGCGCAACGATTTTCTTTCGTTTTTTACATAGATAATAAAATAAAAAGGAGCAAATAAATGAGAGATTACTATTTGAATTTGAATAATGAAAATCCTGGAGATAACAACGAGGTACATACTTCCGAATGCTTTTGGTGTCCCAAAATAAACCGTATATATTTAGGTTATTGGAATAATGGAACAGAGGCAGTCAATGAAGCAATACGCCGGGGATACAGTCATGCTGATGGATGTGCAATATGCTGTCCAGAGGCTCATTCAGAATAAAATATTGTAAATTTAGCAATTAAATCGTATAATAAATCTATAAATTACCAAATTATCCCATAATATCTGAAAAAGAGGTGATATATATGATAGCCCATATCAACAATAACAACAAGGAACAGAAGGTTGAAGAACATCTGATCAACGTAGCACAGCATGCATTCATTCTAGGAAATGCAGTTGGTATGGGCCATCTTGCATATCTGGCAGGAATCTTACATGACTTGGGAAAATGGCGAATGAAATTTGAGCATTATATAAGGATAGCGGTTTCAAATTCAAAACAGGCGCGTCGGGGAGAAGTGAATCACAGTTCGGCAGGAGCTATTTTTGTTTATCAAAGGTACTACAAAGGTGATGAGAACCAACGGCTAACAGCTCAGATGGTAGCAATGGCGATCTTGTCTCATCATGGACTCTATGACTGTTTGGATACCCATGGAATAGATCACTTTCACCGGCGGGTGGAAGACTTAGATGGGTTAGATTATGATGAGGTAATGGATAATCTGTCCAAAAGCCAAATAAGTATCAGTACATTGGATGAATACTTTGATAAAGCAGTGGAAGAAATCAAAAGCTTTAAAGCCATGTTTGACAAAATAAAACTGCATCCCAGTTATACCATCTCGATGATAGAACGCATGCTGCTCTCGATCTTGATTGACGCAGACAGGTTTGATACTGCGAGATTCTGTGATGACTGGCTGATTGATTCTGATAAAGCTGAGGCTGATGCCATTTGGGATATATTAAGCCAAAATCTGGAAACTCATTTAAATAGTTATCCAAACAAAGGTTATATCGCGGAGATTCGCCGCCGGGTTTCAGATGAATGTTTGCAGTTTGCTGCAAATAAGCCAGGCATTTACAGGCTAGCAGTTCCTACCGGTGGAGCAAAAACGTTAAGCAGTTTAAGGTATGCCCTTAACCATGCAAAACAATATAAAAAGAAACATATTTTTTATATGGCTCCTTATTTGAGTATATTAGAGCAGAATAGTGAGGTCTTTCGTTCTGCCTTAGCTAATGACGATTACATACTGGAACATCATTCCAATGTTGTATATGAAGAAGCGGAACAAGAGGCAGCATCTGAATATAATCGCTACAAGCTGCTGACAGAAAATTGGGACAGTCCAATCGTAGTGACGACTTTTGTCCAGTTTCTTAATACAATGTTTTCAGACAGTACACAGTCGGTCAGACGGTTTCATAGCCTGGCAGATTCTGTAATAATTATCGATGAAATCCAGTCATTACCGGTCAGAATGATCGCTATGTTTAATCTGGCAATGAATTACCTGTCATGCATGTGCGGGACAACCATTATTCTATGTTCAGCTACTCAGCCGGTACTTGATAAAGTGAGACCACCCATATACCTGGGGGAACCACACGATATCATTAAAAATAAGACAGAATTATACCGTCAGCTGAAGCGGGTTCGTGTTGAAGCAAAACAAGAATTGATGGATACGGAAACATTAAGCCGATTTGTCACAGAAATCATGAATCGGTACATGGATGTTTTGATTATTGTTAATACGAAGGCGGCGGCCAGTGAACTGTTTTCGGCATTGAAACAATATTATGCGGATACAGAAGATGATGTACTCCTGATTCATTTGAGCACTCACATGTGTGCACAGCACCGTTTGGATGAAATTAACCGGGTTCGGAATAACCTGAAAAAGGTTAGGATTGTGTGTGTGAGCACCGCACTGATAGAAGCTGGTGTTGATCTTTCTTTCTCTTGTGTTGTCAGGTCTTATGCCGGTCTGGATAGTATTGCTCAGGCGGCAGGTCGTTGTAACCGAAATGGTGAAGCCCTAGAGGGGATTGTTTATCTTATCCAATATCAGGTGGAACGGTTAGGACATCTGAAGGAGATTAGACAGGGAGCCGAATGCAGCAAGAAGATTGTGGATTCTTATATGGTTCAGCCGGAACGTTACCAGTATGATCTGTTGTCGACGGAAGCCTTGGACGATTTCTATAAAAACTATTATTATGATAAACAAAATACCAAGGTTATGTATTATAAGGTGGAAAGAGAAGGTTTTGATCTGATTGATCTGCTGACAAAGAATAGAATTGGCAGGGAAGCTGCGGATTCAGAAGGGAAAAAGCCGGATTTGATGATGTTCCAGGCCTTTAAAACAGCTGGAAAGCATTTTGAAGTAATTGCGAATAATACGACGGGGGTTATTGTTCCTTATGAAGATGGTACCGGGATCATTTCCAATCTATCAGGTGATTTGCCGGCTCAAGAGTTGAAAAAGGAGCTTCGGGCGGCACAGCGCTATACGGTTAATCTATACAAGCAGAATATTGACCGGCTGAAAGATAGCGGTGCTCTTTATTTTATAGAATCAGCAGGTGTATGGGTACTTAGAGATGGTTTTTATGATAATGCGGTGGGGGTAGTCTATGATGGTGTCATAGACTATTTGGAAATATAAAGAATGGAGGTATCTATGGAAAAAGAAAACCGGATTGAATTTAAGGTGTACGGGCGGAGAGCAATGTTTTCTGATCCGATAACCAGGACGGGAGGTGAAAAGTGTTCGTATCAGATTCCAACTTATCAGGCTTTAAAAGGGATTACGGAGAGTGTCTATTGGAAGCCGACCTTGGTCTGGATTATTGATAAAGTAAGGATTATGAAGCCGATTCAGACAGAATCGCAGGGGATTCGTCCAATTGAATATGGCGGCGGGAATACGTTGTCGTTGTATACCTATCTGCGAGATGTGGAGTATCATGTGCAGGCGCATTTTGAATGGAATGAAAACCGTCCGGAACTTGCTCATGACAGAAATGAAAATAAGCATTTCTTTATAGCGAAAAGGATGCTGGAACGTGGTGGCCGGAGAGATATTTTTCTGGGCACCAGAGAATGTCAGGGATATGTGGAGCCATGTGATTTTATGGAAGAAGATGGCGCTTATGACAACATTGGTGAGTTATCCTATGGGCTTATGGTGCATGGCATAACCTATCCGGATGAGGCTGTAAAAGAATCAGAAAAGGATTGCATGACAGCCCGATATTGGCGGCCGGTAATGAAGAAAGGGATTATTGAGTTTATACGGCCCGAAGAATGTCAGTCAGTAAGGAAAATAAGGGCGATGAAAGCGAAGCAATTCGGTGAACAAAATTTTAGCGATGTGGAAACTTTATATGAATTCTGTGGGAAGGATGAGGTGATGTAAGTTGGGTTTGTTACAGGAACTGTACAAGACTTATGAACATTCCTCCGTATTTATCGGACGCGAGGATGGATATGGAAAGACACTTCTTCCGATTGCTCATTCTACGCAGAATGCCCAGATTGAGGTGGCTCTTAACCTGGATGGTGAGTGGAAAGGGGCAAAACGGGTAGAAAAGATACAGGCAGTTACAATCATACCGGTTACTGAGGATTCGGGAAGCCGTTCCAGCGGAATTGCGCCGCATCCATTGTTTGATAAACTTTGTTATGTAGCTGGTGATTATGCAGCCTATGTATCCAAAAAGAAAGCGGACGAGTTTTTCCGGGAATATATAGATCAGTTGGATTCATGGTATCAATCCGGCTGCCATAAATATGTGGCAGCAGTATATCATTATCTGATGAAAAAGACATTGATTCGTGATTTGGTACTTGCCGGAGTTTTGATTGAAGATGAGCCGGGACGGCTGTCGGAGAAAGAAAAGATTGAGGGAATTGCACAGACTGAAGCATTTGTCCGTTTTTATATTATGGATGACCGGATTGATGGTCTGGGAGAAATATGGAAAGATACGAATGTTTATGATGACTATATCCGGTATTATTTAAATATTCAATCCGAACAGGATTTAGATCTTATAACCGGTGACTTCACGATTTGTTCAGATAAGCAGCCGTCTAAAATAAGAAACAGTGCAGATAAAGCGAAACTGATTTCGGCTAATGACAGCAGTGGTTTTACATACCGTGGGAGATTTACGGATCGTAAAGAAGTGCTGTCAATTGGTTACGTTGCCTCCCAACAGCTTCATAATGCATTAAAGTGGCTGATTGAACGACAAGGTTACAGGAAACATGGTATGTGTGTGGTGGTGTGGAATCCGGATGGAAAAGCGGTGCCGGATATCTATGAAGAATTGGATGATATATTGTTTGATGAAAGCGATTTTGAAAGCCCTAATCTGGCGGAAGATTATGCCGCCCGTGTGAACTTGGCACTGTCAGGATACTACTCAGATATAAATACAGAAAATACAAATATTGTGGTGCTATCGCTGGATGCAGCTACACCGGGACGGTTGTCGGTGACTTATTTTCAGGAGATATTTGGCTCGGATTTTTTAAAACGCCTAACGTATTGGTACTCGACCTGTATATGGCCGTTAAGCTATCGGAAAGGTCGGGGGACGATGATCATGACACCAACACCGGAGGAAATTGTGTTGGCGGCTTATGGGATCGAGAGGAGCGGTTTATTATATGTTGATCCGGACTGGATGAAGGACATAATGGAACGTTTGCTGCCATGTATCATCGAAAAGAAGGCGCTGCCCAGAGACCTGGTCAGAGCAGCAGTTCGCAATGCATCCAGGCCCCAGGCGTTTAGTAATTATAACTTCAGAAAGATACTGGAAATAACCTGCGCTATGATTTATAAAACGTGGTATGATACACGAAACAGAGAGGAGTGGAACCCGATGAGTTTAGATAGAACCAGGCCGGTACGGGATTACCTGTATGGGAGAAGATTGGCGGTAGCACAAAAAGTTGAGTATGATACTTTTTCAGAAAGTGAAAGAGGGAAAAGGGAAACAAATGCGGAACGGTATATGAGCAGAATGGTTAAACAGCCTTCAAAAACATGGATGCTTATTGACGAAAAACTGAGACCGTATTGGAAAAAATTGAATCCCGGTTTAAGAATTAAATATGAAAAGGAACTGCAGGAAATTTATGATTTATTTGAACCGGAAGCATTGTCTGAAACCAAACGGTTAAGCGAAGAGTTTCTGTTGGGATATAATTGTGAATTGAGTGAGTTGTGGGGCAATAATAAATCAGAAAAGGTAATGGATGATGGAGGAAATGACAATGAGTAAGTTTACAAACAAGATTGATTTTGCTGTGCTGGTGACTGTTAAAAATGCTAATCCTAATGGCGATCCGCTCAATGGAAACCGACCAAGAGAAGATTACGATGGGTTTGGTGAGATATCCGATGTCTGTCTCAAACGTAAGATCAGGAATCGTCTCCAGGATATGGGCGAAGAGATTTTTGTACAGTCGGAAGGAAGATATTCCGATGAATACAGGAGTTTAAGTGAGAGAGCAAAAAATTACTCAGCACTGGCGGAAGCTCAGAAAAAGAAAGATAATGAGGCTTATGCCAAAGCTGCTTGTGAGAAGTGGATTGATGTAAGAAGTTTTGGTCAGGTGTTCGCTTTTAAAGATAAAGATAGTGGCGTTTCTGTTGGGGTGAGGGGGCCGGTATCGATCCATCCGGCATTTAGTGTCTCTGAGGTTGACATTATGGATTCTCAGATTACAAAGAGCACCAACAGCGAGCCTGCTAAAGATGGTAAACGGTCTTCTGATACTATGGGGATGAAGCACAGAGTAGAGTTTGGATTATATGTCATCAAAGGCAGTATTAACTATCAGCTGGCAGAGAAAACAGGTTTTTCTGATGAAGATGCAGAAAAGATCAAAGAAGCTTTACGGACATTATTTGAAAATGATTGTTCTGCAGCACGTCCAGACGGCAGCATGGAAGTAGTTCAGTTGTATTGGTGGAAACACAACTGTGCGATGGGGCAGTATTCGGCGGCAAAAGTTCATAGAACGTTAGTTATTAAAGAAAAAGAGGAGTTGGAAGGTTCACCAAAATGTTTCGGAGACTACATCATTACACTAAACAACCTGCCGGGGTTGGAACCAGAGATATATGAAGGAATATAGAGAAGAAGAATTCCTTATGCTGTCAGGCATTCAGCACTATGCGTTTTGTCCCAGACAATGGGCGCTGATCCACATTGAACAGCAATGGAAGGAAAACTATTTTACAATTGATGGAAATATTATGCATGAACACGCACATGACCAAGAGAAGACAGAAAAGCGAAATAATCTTATAATAACCCGGGGAATGCGTGTGTTTTCGAGAACTTTGGGGATTAGTGGTACTTGTGATGTGGTCGAATTTCATAAAAGCAAAAAAGGGGTCAACCTCTATAATTATGGAGGCACTTTTATCCCGTTTCCGGTAGAATATAAACGAGGAAAACCCAAGGATCATGATGCTGATCAGCTCCAATTGTGTGCACAGGCTATGTGTTTGGAGGAAATGTTGGTTTGTGAAATTCCAAAAGGTTTTTTATACTATGGAGAACCGAGAAAACGTTTAGAGGTCACATTTGATGGTGATATAAGGGGACAGGTGGTGAACTGTTTTGCAAAGATGCATGAGCTCTTTGCAAAACAGTATACTCCCAGGGCAAAGATGATAAAGGCATGTAAGTCTTGTTCGCTTGCTGAGATTTGTCTGCCAGGTTTAAATAAACGAGTTTCAGCACAAAGGTATATTGATAAAATGTTGGAGGAGGCAGATGAATGAGAAAATTATTAAATACACTTTATATCACTTCTCCCGATACCTATTTATCATTGGATGGAGAGACCATAGTCATAGTCAAGGCAGATGGCGATAAGGTGAAGGTGCCTTTTCATAATCTGGAAGGAATTGTTGCGTTTGGTTATACAGGTGCAAGTCCGGCACTGATGGGGGCATGTGCTAAGAAAGGATTAGGACTTACTTTTTTGACACAACGAGGTCGTTTTTTAGCCAGAGTAGTGGGCGAGACGAAAGGAAATGTGGTTTTACGCAGGCAGCAATATCGGATAGCTGACTGTGAAAAAGAAAAGCTGGCGATTGCAAAAAACTGTATTATAGGTAAAATATATAATAGTAAAAGCGTGGTTAATCGTGCACTGAGAGATCATTCTCACAGAGTTGATACGGAAAAATTGACTTTAGTGGCGGAACAATTGACGCAACGGATGCAGGATGTCAAAAATGCGATACTGGTGGATGAACTAAGGGGGTATGAGGGGGAAGCAGCAGCCAGATATTTTTCTGTATTTGATGAACTGATCCTTCAGCAAAAAGAGGAATTTTATTTCGATTGTAGAAATAAGCGTCCGCCATTGGACAATGTAAATGCCATGCTTTCTTTTGTATACACGTTATTGACTCATGAAGTGGCTTCCGCGTTGGAAGCAGTGGGGCTGGATTCCTATGTTGGTTTTTTGCATACAGACCGGCCGGGGCGAGCTTCGCTTGCTTTGGATATGATAGAAGAATTGAGAGCAATTTATGCAGATAGATTTGTCCTTTCTCTGATTAATAAAAAGGTTGTGAGGGGCCGCGGATTTGAAAAGCAGGAGAATGGTGCGGTCTATATGAATGATGATACAAGAAGAGATATTTTAAAAAGCTGGCAAGAACGGAAACAAGAAAAAATAAAGCACCCGTTTCTGGGTGAAACTGTTGAATGGGGATTGGTTCCCTATGTT
Organism: Lachnospiraceae bacterium; assembly: GCA_032073745.1. Classification (GTDB taxonomy): domain Bacteria; phylum Bacillota; class Clostridia; order Lachnospirales; family Lachnospiraceae; genus Brotaphodocola. The sequence continues at coordinate 183,228 of DAMAMW010000006.1, forward strand.
CAGGCTATGTTGCTGGCGCGATATATCAGAGGAGATCTGGATGCATATCCGCCATTTATGTGGAAGTAGGTGAGGATAATGATGGTGGTTATTACATATGACGTCAACACAGAAGATGCTGCTGGCAGAGCCAGACTTAGAAAGGTAGCAAAACAGTGTACGAATTATGGGCAACGAGTACAGAATTCAGTGTTTGAATGTATTATGGATTATGGAAAAACAAGAGAAGTAAAACATATCCTTGAAACTATTATTGATAAGGATAGGGATAGTCTTCGGTTTTATTACCTGGGAAATAATTACAAGACTAAGATTGAACATATTGGGGCTAAGGAAGTTATGGATTTAGAAGATACGCTTATTATATAGTGCATGCTTTGGGTGTGCGAATCATAGTTAAACATGATTTCCCTGGGGGATTCGCACTCTTATTTCAAGTATTGACATAGGTAATATGGTAAAGAAAAAGTGCTTTTGTTTTTGCTTCATCTTAATTGCACAAAAATGGATGTGAATTATAACGTTTTTCAAGGATTCTTTGTGCAATTTTGCTGTCGAGGTTCGCGAGAGCCTCGTGGATCGAAATCCGGAGCATATTGGGCAGTACATAAACCCCCAGTGTCGAGGTTCGCGAGAGCCTCGTGGATCGAAATGTGACGAATGTGTATTGTGTCAGCAGAATGGAAGTCGAGGTTCGCGAGAGCCTCGTGGATCGAAATGCACACGAAATCAAAACCACACCTGACCGGATTCGTCGAGGTTCGCGAGAGCCTCGTGGATCGAAATGCCTTGGGATCGAATCGAATTGCGAATCACTTGAAGTCGAGGTTCGCGAGAGCCTCGTGGATCGAAATGTTACATCGGCGGCACAGGAATTTCCCAACATCGTCGAGGTTCGCGAGAGCCTCGTGGATCGAAATATCATCGGAAAAGTAATCAATCTTTCTCAACGTAGTCGAGGTTCGCGAGAGCCTCGTGGATCGAAATTGGCCTTGGGGCAACTGGTGTTAATCAGGCGTTTGTCGAGGTTCGCGAGAGCCTCGTGGATCGAAATAGGAGTGTTTATGATTCGTCTACTCCATACCGGGTCGAGGTTCGCGAGAGCCTCGTGGATCGAAATCTGAATGCAGTTTGTTGTCAGTAATTCGTCACTGTCGAGGTTCGCGAGAGCCTCGTGGATCGAAATACTGCTGTTGCTAGGGAATAAGTACTTTCTGGGGCGTCGAGGTTCGCGAGAGCCTCGTGGATCGAAATCAACTGTAGCTATTAGGTTATCAATAGTTATAATGTCGAGGTTCGCGAGAGCCTCGTGGATCGAAATCTGTAAAAAGAGTTAGGCCCGTGTGGTTTCCGACGTCGAGGTTCGCGAGAGCCTCGTGGATCGAAATATCTTTATTTTTAGTCCACTAAATAGTGATTTAACGTCGAGGTTCGCGAGAGCCTCGTGGATCGAAATTATAATTCCTTTCTCCTTTCCGTTGTGATCGTATCTGTCGAGGTTCGCGAGAGCCTCGTGGATCGAAATTTTCTGGCGGGCGGCTATATATGCCAAAACATGTCGAGGTTCGCGAGAGCCTCGTGGATCGAAATCAGAGTTATGCACAGTAATAGTTGTGCAGCAAGGTCGAGGTTCGCGAGAGCCTCGTGGATCGAAATACGAGCATCGCTACTATATATTGGAGAATACAGCGTCGAGGTTCGCGAGAGCCTCGTGGATCGAAATTATCTCACATTAGAATTATATCATTCCTGGTTCGCGTCGAGGTTCGCGAGAGCCTCGTGGATCGAAATAGTTGATAATCAACAAGGCTATGGAAAAGCCACGGTCGAGGTTCGCGAGAGCCTCGTGGATCGAAATCCTCCTTATGCGATCTTCCAGCAGATCCGGTTATCGTCGAGGTTCGCGAGAGCCTCGTGGATCGAAATTCTGGCCGTTTGACAGGCATCCCTAAGCCGTGCCAGTCGAGGTTCGCGAGAGCCTCGTGGATCGAAATTTGTCTGTATTCGCTTATATCGTATCCAAGTATTAGTCGAGGTTCGCGAGAGCCTCGTGGATCGAAATAATACCTCTAACTGCTTTTTTAACCCAGCGAGGCGTCGAGGTTCGCGAGAGCCTCGTGGATCGAAATAGGTAGGTAAAACAGATCGGACAACAATCATCCGTCGAGGTTCGCGAGAGCCTCGTGGATCGAAATATTTTCCTTGCCTTCAATTACAATTAAGTCCCCGGTCGAGGTTCGCGAGAGCCTCGTGGATCGAAATCTGGTAAACCAGTTATCTACCTCTGGATCACATGTCGAGGTTCGCGAGAGCCTCGTGGATCGAAATACACAGCAGTACAATCCCTTGCAGCCGTATCAGGGTCGAGGTTCGCGAGAGCCTCGTGGATCGAAATCCCGATGCAACCGAAACTTGACTGGGAGCTGGGCCGTCGAGGTTCGCGAGAGCCTCGTGGATCGAAATAGTGCAACTGCCTTAGCGGTCTACGAAGAATTTGGTCGAGGTTCGCGAGAGCCTCGTGGATCGAAATTGCATCATCCTCATTAAATCCAGTTAGCCCGGCCAGTCGAGGTTCGCGAGAGCCTCGTGGATCGAAATATTATCTGCCCTCCATCTAAATTTAATTGTCCAATGTCGAGGTTCGCGAGAGCCTCGTGGATCGAAATAGTGACCAACTTCCAGTAATACCGGTTCGCATCGTCGAGGTTCGCGAGAGCCTCGTGGATCGAAATTCTTCGTCAGCAACAACAAAATCATCCGATGCCATGTCGAGGTTCGCGAGAGCCTCGTGGATCGAAATAAATCGATGATATTTGGAATGAAATCGGATAGTTGTCGAGGTTCGCGAGAGCCTCGTGGATCGAAATAGTTTATCGGTCGTTACTGTCAGGCCGGTACTGCCGGTCGAGGTTCGCGAGAGCCTCGTGGATCGAAATTGGGTGTCTGACAGTATCAGGTAGATAAGTTTACCGTCGAGGTTCGCGAGAGCCTCGTGGATCGAAATCTTGTGGCTCCGTCGCAATGTAGCCATGTCCGTATGTCGAGGTTCGCGAGAGCCTCGTGGATCGAAATTTTTTGCTAGTTGCGCCGCTTCTGCCGGTGTGTAAAGTCGAGGTTCGCGAGAGCCTCGTGGATCGAAATTTATGATTCATCATCATGTAAAACCAAAAATTTTGTCGAGGTTCGCGAGAGCCTCGTGGATCGAAATTCTTTAAATTGGTGTATGTAAAAATCCGGTATCCGTCGAGGTTCGCGAGAGCCTCGTGGATCGAAATCGGACGGATTTTACTGCGGAGATTGACCAAACAAGTCGAGGTTCGCGAGAGCCTCGTGGATCGAAATCGAGGTTATGCGTTACATGGGTGACTACATGCCGTCGAGGTTCGCGAGAGCCTCGTGGATCGAAATACAAGTGACAATCCGAAACCAAAAGGAAAAAGGGTCGAGGTTCGCGAGAGCCTCGTGGATCGAAATATCATGGCTTGCCAAAGTCATCATCGCCTGAAATGTCGAGGTTCGCGAGAGCCTCGTGGATCGAAATGATTTGTGACATTGGTTACTCCTTTCTTGATCCGTCGAGGTTCGCGAGAGCCTCGTGGATCGAAATTATGCCCGGCAGGCCAGCTGTGTGATCGACCAGGTCGAGGTTCGCGAGAGCCTCGTGGATCGAAATATTTTCATTGACGCTGTTTTCTCCCCATGAAAGGTCGAGGTTCGCGAGAGCCTCGTGGATCGAAATATAGGGGGTTAAGATAAAATACATCCCCGTAGCAGTCGAGGTTCGCGAGAGCCTCGTGGATCGAAATGATGAGCCACCTATAGAAGATATGACTCAGGTGGGTCGAGGTTCGCGAGAGCCTCGTGGATCGAAATGATTGTTGCCAACTCTGAAGATCAGGCGAAGCGAAGTGTCGAGGTTCGCGAGAGCCTCGTGGATCGAAATATTACCACTGGCACAATGCTGGCCGACCGGATCAGTCGAGGTTCGCGAGAGCCTCGTGGATCGAAATTTGGAAATCTTCTGCCTCTGGCTTGTGACTGCCGAGTCGAGGTTCGCGAGAGCCTCGTGGATCGAAATAGCGGGCCGTGGCTGTATCCGTCGAGAAGCTGGGTCGAGGTTCGCGAGAGCCTCGTGGATCGAAATACGACTGGGGCAGCATTTGCAGCTTGGTGGAAGAGTCGAGGTTCGCGAGAGCCTCGTGGATCGAAATAACATGACATCTTTAATGGCCCGTTGAATTTCCTGTCGAGGTTCGCGAGAGCCTCGTGGATCGAAATCTGGCACACATCCATGATGGATATGCAGTTTACGTCGAGGTTCGCGAGAGCCTCGTGGATCGAAATCATGTATGTCCATGGATAATGAATCATCATCATGGAGTCGAGGTTCGCGAGAGCCTCGTGGATCGAAATACACTTTGCCGGCTGGCCAGCTCTTGGTATCTCGGTCGAGGTTCGCGAGAGCCTCGTGGATCGAAATTCTTTGGACACCTTTCCGACACCCCCGAGGAATGTCGAGGTTCGCGAGAGCCTCGTGGATCGAAATATTAAGGCCAATACGGTAGCGAACAAAGCAGTGTGTCGAGGTTCGCGAGAGCCTCGTGGATCGAAATGGAATATAATTAACTTTACCCGATATCGGGTATTTGTCGAGGTTCGCGAGAGCCTCGTGGATCGAAATCCGTTCCTGACCATAAGTATCAATTTCAATCATCGTCGAGGTTCGCGAGAGCCTCGTGGATCGAAATAGAAAATAAGTCAGTGAAAGATTTCCGCGATTGCGGTCGAGGTTCGCGAGAGCCTCGTGGATCGAAATTTTTGTGTCATAGGTCGATGAACCGCGAAGCATTAGTCGAGGTTCGCGAGAGCCTCGTGGATCGAAATATGTCATCACATACTCCTATTCTCATTTATTACGTCGAGGTTCGCGAGAGCCTCGTGGATCGAAATACAGTATTGCACCGACAATCCCTCCTTTAAAATGTCGAGGTTCGCGAGAGCCTCGTGGATCGAAATCGGATCAGTTTTACAGCCACGTGATAGCTTTTTGAGTCGAGGTTCGCGAGAGCCTCGTGGATCGAAATAGGACATGATTGACCAGGCGCTGTTACAGGTGCGTCGAGGTTCGCGAGAGCCTCGTGGATCGAAATAATATCGCCCTGGGGAAAGAAAAATTCAACTTACGTCGAGGTTCGCGAGAGCCTCGTGGATCGAAATTTTCGCCATTTATCTTATATTTTAAAAGTATTTTGGTCGAGGTTCGCGAGAGCCTCGTGGATCGAAATACAAATATCCAGTTTACATCTGTTGCATTCAATAGTCGAGGTTCGCGAGAGCCTCGTGGATCGAAATTGGAACGGCCAGGGCAAAATAAAACTACTTGATCGTCGAGGTTCGCGAGAGCCTCGTGGATCGAAATTGCAAAATACTGTTTTGCCTTACCGCCATAAAGAGTCGAGGTTCGCGAGAGCCTCGTGGATCGAAATTCTCTTATTATCTATCAAATAAAGCTGACAGCTATGTCGAGGTTCGCGAGAGCCTCGTGGATCGAAATAGTCCGCGCAGCTGATCGCAAACAATGAAGCACAGGTCGAGGTTCGCGAGAGCCTCGTGGATCGAAATCGGTACAAAAGGTATTAATCAAGAATCCGAATCTGTCGAGGTTCGCGAGAGCCTCGTGGATCGAAATACCTTTACACTGGCGTTATTACTGCAAAATGCCGTCGAGGTTCGCGAGAGCCTCGTGGATCGAAATTATGATTTGGCTGACGCAAACAGCCTGTAAAGCAATGTCGAGGTTCGCGAGAGCCTCGTGGATCGAAATCAAATGGGGACTGTGACGAAAAACGTGTTTCCACCACGTCGAGGTTCGCGAGAGCCTCGTGGATCGAAATTTTCTTAAATCTTAATTTAATCCAGAAAATCAAGGTCGAGGTTCGCGAGAGCCTCGTGGATCGAAATTTTTCCATCTTTTTTTGAAAGGAAGCCGTGTACACGTCGAGGTTCGCGAGAGCCTCGTGGATCGAAATCCGGAAAAGTACATTGTGTTATTGTTTTTCCGGTATGTCGAGGTTCGCGAGAGCCTCGTGGATCGAAATAGTTTACTGATCACTTTAAGGACCACTGACGCGAAAGTCGAGGTTCGCGAGAGCCTCGTGGATCGAAATATCATCTGCATTCCATGCGCCGGAGAACAGTTCAAGTCGAGGTTCGCGAGAGCCTCGTGGATCGAAATTGGTTTTGATGCCTTTGGTGCGGCAACGGATTTTGTCGAGGTTCGCGAGAGCCTCGTGGATCGAAATGCTGTCGCATTTGACAACACAATAGAAATACCCTGTCGAGGTTCGCGAGAGCCTCGTGGATCGAAATGTAAACCATATTGAGCTTGCGTTCATTGACATTGTCGAGGTTCGCGAGAGCCTCGTGGATCGAAATCGTATCACCCAGGCCAAATTTAAAGCCTTTTCCAGTCGAGGTTCGCGAGAGCCTCGTGGATCGAAATCAGAAATGTTTCAAGCAAGAACTTGCCGCCTCCTGTCGAGGTTCGCGAGAGCCTCGTGGATCGAAATACTTTCGTGGCGCAGATGATCCGCTTAAGATAAGTCGAGGTTCGCGAGAGCCTCGTGGATCGAAATTGAGTTGCATAATCATATCCTGGCGATGATCCTTGGTCGAGGTTCGCGAGAGCCTCGTGGATCGAAATAAGAAACCGCTGGTTTGCACGTACTCAGGCGGTGTCGAGGTTCGCGAGAGCCTCGTGGATCGAAATAAAGTCTGCAATAAAACCATTTAATTCAACTTTTGTCGAGGTTCGCGAGAGCCTCGTGGATCGAAATACAAACAGATAACAAGCAAGCCACAAGCAAGCCACGTCGAGGTTCGCGAGAGCCTCGTGGATCGAAATAAATCTTGATCTCGCATTAATTGATCACAGGGGTTGTCGAGGTTCGCGAGAGCCTCGTGGATCGAAATTGGAAGCACAAAAGACAATCGAAGACCAAAACCGTCGAGGTTCGCGAGAGCCTCGTGGATCGAAATAGGATTCCACCAAATCATGAGAACCGGGATAAGAGTCGAGGTTCGCGAGAGCCTCGTGGATCGAAATATCCATCTTTGTCTGTTTCATTATCCCCACACTCGTCGAGGTTCGCGAGAGCCTCGTGGATCGAAATCCTGCCAGTCATAAATATCACCAATATTGGCCATGTCGAGGTTCGCGAGAGCCTCGTGGATCGAAATTCACTATATGGATAATGCTGAGTTAGTTGGCACGTCGAGGTTCGCGAGAGCCTCGTGGATCGAAATTTCTTCGCCATTTACCGGATCACCACCGTTCTTGTCGAGGTTCGCGAGAGCCTCGTGGATCGAAATTGAGGGCGGTTATTCTGACCGTCTTCAGGAAAAGGTCGAGGTTCGCGAGAGCCTCGTGGATCGAAATATAGTTGCATCTGCAAGTGGCTTTTTCCGATTAAAGTCGAGGTTCGCGAGAGCCTCGTGGATCGAAATAGTAGAACAACTCAATATGGCAGCAGCCGGCCTACGTCGAGGTTCGCGAGAGCCTCGTGGATCGAAATATCAATATTACCATGATAATATCAGGGAGTTTCGTCGAGGTTCGCGAGAGCCTCGTGGATCGAAATTTATGCCCAAATAGTAAAGCTTGTGCTGAAAATGTCGAGGTTCGCGAGAGCCTCGTGGATCGAAATCTGATCGAATTGGCCGAGGTGCTGGAATTGTTCCGTCGAGGTTCGCGAGAGCCTCGTGGATCGAAATAATCAATAATAAAGATGTTAATAATTTACGAGTTAGTCGAGGTTCGCGAGAGCCTCGTGGATCGAAATAACAACGGGACACGGATCTACCACACTGGCATGGGTCGAGGTTCGCGAGAGCCTCGTGGATCGAAATCTCAAATATAGCAACACTGCGATCGGCCATCTTGTGTCGAGGTTCGCGAGAGCCTCGTGGATCGAAATGATCCTCTCAATATGTAAAGTGATCCAGTTGCCAGGTCGAGGTTCGCGAGAGCCTCGTGGATCGAAATATTTCAAACCTTGCCGCATTGCCCACGCAGTATGTTGTCCAGCAAATTAAATGCTGCCTAATTCCGCACATTATTTGCAGCTGTTAATGATGGAAAAAGAATCATTCGGAACATTATCTAAGACGCTATCCGCACATTATCTGCAACTGAAAAACCATCACGCAAATTACGTGATGGTCTGGGGCTTATCCTAATTCACAGTCATTAATGGCCTGCATGACGGCATCGGCAGTGATACGATTTAGCCCATTGCTGTTTCCAACCAGAAG
>DAMAMW010000007.1:0-184037 GCA_032073745.1 Lachnospiraceae bacterium
AACATCCCTAACTATAATCGTATATGTATCCATGTCTTACTCCTTAAAACTAATTACGTTGCCGACTGCAACCCTGACTGATCTGTATATCCCTCCGGTTCCCATGTCGTATTGTGTCTACACCTCTTACACGCTTCACAAGGCTCATCATCGGTCGCGCTCTTACCAAATCCAAGACATTTGTTGCCAGATCGCCCCGGCTCTCCGTGGCGATTTATAATGCGACAATTATCTGGTGTTCTATTTGCCATTCTCACACCTCCAAATTTAATTCTGTGAAGGACGGCTCTGTATACCCTTAACAATAGTGTCTAATAGTACTTCTGGTACTTTATTCCTTACCTCTTGTCTCACTTTGCTTTCAACATAATCCTCGATCTTCACTTTATTCAAACGTTCTTTAACAAGTAAATCAATTCTTTCTTCAATCCGGTCAAGAACAAACTCTATCCTTTCGTTTACTGCCCTTATAGGTATCTGTACCTCACCGATTGCTTCATTCACAGCTTTCATAACGGCATCTTTTGCCATAACTTCTAATTTTGAATTGTGCGAATAACGGCATTCTTCCAGATTTCTAATTTCTTTTTTTGCAATCCGCTCTGCCTCAACTTTGATAACCCTGTCAAACTCTTCTCGTGAAATCTGTCTCGCTGCGGCCCTTACTGCTTCGCTGACTTCTTTTTCAAACATCTCATTATCTGCCAAATCAACAGATATCATCATTCTTTTCATCTATAACACCTTTCCCCGGCTAAACCGGCTAAAATTAATTGTCCCGTTCATCTGTATTGACAATTTCAAAACATTCATTCAACCACTCAAACACATTGCCTAAGAGGTAAGAACCGTAACCAAGACGATATTCATTTTCACCAACAATAAGATACTTAATTTCATAGTAAGGCTTATCAGCAGTACCGCGAACAACTATATCGGCACTGATTACTTTGATTTTTATATCTTCGCTATTACTGTCATTGGTCGCCATATTATCCATTTTACAAATCCTCCTAATTTCCGTTTAGTCGCTCTCCGGACGAAAGCTGACTCCTGTTACCATCTCCAAGAAAATACGCCCATCACTCGACACGTGATACCAGTTCTCTCTGCTTGTTGTGGCGAATCCGATAGAAACCAAGTATTCCCAATCCTCCACATCACATTTGCCTGTGTTAAAATAATTGCGATAAGGTTCATATCTCCGGTGTTTCGTACCGCGTACCTTTCGCTTATCAAATCCCAAAGCGTGTTTCATATCGTCAATCTGTTTATATGTAACCTTATGATAAATCGAACTATTAACCATGTCTCACATTCTCCTGTCATTAATTAGTTGCTCCTTCTGTCTCATATAAGCAGCCGTATCAGCAATTGCATCATCACATGTATATCCAGTGCATGTATGCAATCTTGACCACTTACAAAAAGAGCAGATCCAGCTTACCTTGTCTATCATTTTTAAATACTCATAATCAGTTAAACGGCAATCCATCATATTCACCATCTGGGATATTCATAAATCCGTCCCCGATTGCACTGTTAGAATCCGGCCTGTCTGCCGACTGATTCCCACCACCAGCACCTTTACTATCAGCAAATTCCTGTTCATCTACAATAATCTCCGTAGTATAAACCCGCTGACCTTCTTTGTTCGTATAGCTGCCGGTCTGAATCCGGCCAGAAACCAATACTCTCATGCCCTGGCGGAAATACTTTTCAGCAAATTCACCGGCTCTATCAAAAGCGACCATATTGATAAAATCCGCCGTCTGATCGGCTCCGTTCTGGCCCCTTCGTCCTCTCCGGTCAACTGCAAGCGTATATCTTGCAATCGCCATAGAACGTTCGCCCTTTGAATATCTTACTTCTGGGTCCCTGGTCAATCTCCCCATGATAAATGCTCTATTCATCTTTCTTCCTTTCTTTTTTATGACACTTATGACAGATATTACAGAAATTAGATATATCTTATTAATATAAAAATAAATACGTATAAAGAGTTGAAAAAGCTGTCATTTCTGTCATAGCTGTCACTTAATCCGTGGAATCCCTTGTTAATAAAGGGTTTCCAGAGTTCATTAAAACTCCTAAAACTGTCATAAAGCTGTCACTAACCTGTAATTATAGTGTCATTTGCTCGGAAAACGGTGCTTTATCCTCTGGTTCCATGGTTATAAAATCCTCAGATTTCAAGGATATCCCCAGCACAAACCGCCCATTTGAGCGATTTTTTAATATGTAGCCTTTGTCCTCTATGTTTCGGTAAAAAGAGTTCGGGCCGTGCGGCTTTCGACCATATCCGGTACAATACTCACAGTATTTTTCATATAACAGGCTGCGCTTGATATCGGTATTTGGTTCTTTAACCGTACATTCGTCCATGAATGCCTTGACAGTATCCGCTGCCCTATGCAGCTTTTCAACCTCTTCCCGGCTACTGCTAGATTCGCAAAACCGGCCATCCTTGTAAAGCATCCTTAATGCGGCAATCGACCGCCAGATAATATACTGGGATTCTGCCTTTAATTTTGAATCTAGTTCAAGGTCTATCCGATCCGGCTTTTTATCCATAACAAGAATCATCATTCGCCGGTATAATGCGTCCGACTTTTCATCCAGATTCAGCGGAATCTGATTGGCGGAAAACAATAGTTTTGCATAGCTTCGGAATGTGGTTGCATCAATACTCTTTAGTTCATACATCAGCAAATCTTCTCCGGTTGCTTTTTTGATTACGTCCACGCTTGACAAAGAATCTGACGGAATATCTGCACAGGCATTCAGTAATTTGCCCCTGAGCTGGGCCGGATAAAACCGTTGATTCAAGTCCTGCAGAGAAATGCCGGATATATTTTGCAGTCCTACAATGTTCTGGATCACCGAAATGATACTGCTCTTTCCGGTTCCCCCCGGCCCCTTGATAATCAGGAATTTTTGCATACAAGTATCCCTTGTCATGCAGTAGCCAATGTACTGATAAAGCATTGTTTGGTCGGTAAGATCGGGGATGGCTTTGGATAAGAACCGTTCCATTTCCTTCCCCAGTTCATCAAGGTTGTTCCTTACTGATAGGTCAAGGTCGTGTGGGATCTGATTAATTGCTAAATACTTCGGATGGTGCTTGTGTAGCTTCATCTCTTTTGTGTCAAAAAGACCATTCTTAAAGTTGATCCAATGTGCCGGATAATCGTTTAGACTCTCAAAATTGCGCTGTACGTCCCTTTGCTCGATCAGCAGCCGGTAAATACCATTAACGGTTCGGTAACTAATATGCCGGTCATATAAAAGGTTTTGGATAATTGCTTTCATCTCAATACCTTCCAAATCCTCTGTATAAACACCACCTGAATACAGGTATGGGGTTTTATTTGCAACAAAGAAATGAACGGTTTCAATAATGTAATCTACAACGCTTTTTTCAATAATTCCTTTCTCCTTTCCGTTGTGATCGTATCTCAAAAACTGCTCCTTATCGGTCTGCACCTCATGAGGACCTTCGTAACGCTCGACATAATCAGCCAGTACCTTTTCAAGCTCGTCCTGCCGGTCATAGTTGCCCAGATATTCTTTGTCCCTGAAAAGGGTGTATGCGCCGACCTTATACTCAAGCAGATTGCTTTTTAGCGTATATTCTGCCTGATCATTCGTGCGTTTCCGGTAGCACCCCAGAACAAAAACATATTCTGGAAGGTGGCTACCAGTATTAACGGTATCTTTGATACACTCAACAAACGAATCCGCATCATGGAACACTTCATTCTTTTCTGGCGCGATATATAGGGCCAAGAAGCCGACCGTAATGATTGCTTCACAAATACTTTTGTTGTCATTCAGAAAAATGTACTTTTCCCGTTTGGTTTCTGGCTGCTTTTTTAATAGCTGCTTAAATATTGACTTATTCATAATTCCGACCTGCCACAAACCGGACAATCAGACGGATACAGTACCTTACTGGCCCTTTGCTCCAGTTCCTCCGCCTGTACGATACGGATAAATCCATCAATCAGAGATTCCCTTACGACTAATGCCTGATCAGTCGGCAGCTTTATCCTTTCGTCAATGCAATGCATAAGGACGTTTATTTTGTCGTTGTAGTTCATGGTCGCCCTTCCCCCTCCCGTCTTCGGTGTCGCTTTGCGATTCTTTCAAGCACTCATCACACAACCGCTTTTCTGCCGGATCAATGTATATGAGATCACCGCAAATATCACATTTATACTGATACATCTTGTAATCTCCATTCTCCCCTGATATAATAGGGGTGTCAAAAAAACTCATATTAGCTTGTTGATTCCTCGGCTGTCCCCTCAGCCGGGGTTTCTACTTTTATAAACTTCTCGTATTTCTCTATAACTGAATCAGATACACCGCTTTTATACAACTTTCGTATATCGGTAATTACTTCACCGCTTAAAATACTTAGCCACTTGATTAGATCTGGGCGACTATTTGCGAAGTTGCAGCATTTCCCATTAGCGTATTCAATTCTATATCTCATAAAAAATCCCCTTTCTGAATGAAATATTCCATATTTATCCATTCTCTGATATACTTTTAATACAGGCACATAAGTGCTGAGTACACATAAAGGAAAAAAACAATATGAACACACACAACTGGACCCCTGACGATTACCCCGAAATGTTTGACAAACTACCTCTGGATCGTCAAACCTTTTTGCTCAACTGGATAGAGGAAAACATTAGGCCAATTCAATCCTTTAATACAAAACATACTTCTTATGGCTTGAAACAAAGGATTTCATCTTCTGATGGGAAGCGTGAGTATTTCTATAATGGTGAGTTTAAAGGTGCTATGTTAAAATCTGGCTACAAAGTAAAAGATCCTGATGCGCTCAATTGGGTCTTTAATATCTCAGCCAATTCACCTATATTTAAACTTCCACCTCTTGCCTAAAATACTCTTTAATATCAGGCAGTGGCTTATCCATAGTAATTACATGTGTATCAAATGGTTCCACTGCCTTAGCTCCAACACTACGCAAAATATCAACAAGCGTAGTTTTTCCAGTCGGCTCCTGTTTACCCTTAACAATAATAGTCTTGTTATCTCGTATTGCCTGTTTTAATTCTTTGATTTCTTTCACAGTAAGAATACTGGACAAGTAAGTATTAAAATCCATTAATTCTCTCCTTTCAAATAAGATAAATAACTGCCAAAGTTGCGATAAATGCAACCGATCCTAAACAAGCGATTACGGTGTGCAACGCGGATATGTAAGATTTTAAATCACAGACACATTTCATCTGGTATCACTCTCCTTTCAGCAGATTAGGGTGTTATTTTTTCTAACGCTAATAATTCAGGAATACCTCATCAAATCATTTCGTTCATTTCTGCCCCTACCTTTTTAACAGCATACCCCGGAACGGTTATTGTCCGCGATATTCCCTCCACAAAATCAATAATCCCTTCAGCTCTCATACATTGCAGATGATGGTTTATTGTACCTGTTGAAGAATAACCAGTTGCTGCTGATATTTCTCTGGTCGTGGGAGAATATCCCTTTTCTAATAAGAATGAAATTATATAATTAAGGATTAATTTATGTTGGTACTTCAATGGCCTGTCCCTCCTTTCATAGACTTGTCCACCGTTACCGCCATCAGGCGGTTTCCTTTTTTGTGTCATCATCTTCTGGGATGATCTGGTATTTAATTTTTACATTTTCCTGATCTTCTAATAGGCTGATCAGTATAGAGACTATTTTTTCAAGATTCATACTGCACCTCCTTCTTTGTTAATACTATGCGTTCATGGTTGTACTTGTTGCTAAATCAATTATCACTTTCCACCCATTACCATTGACAGGAATTTAATTTCGTAGTAAAATCAAATCATCGAACAAATGTTTGCTTTTCAAAGAAATACTCTAATGGTTTTTCCAATGCTTTGCATATTGCAAAATATTCATTGGTTTCAATCTTCCTATTACCATTAAGTATTGCATTGATAATCTGAGGTTTTATCCCTGTTTTCTCAGATAAAAAAGTTTGTTTAATCCCACGTTCCTCCATATGGTTTTTAATTTTTGACCCAAGCATATATACACCTCCTTATACGATTATTCCGTTTGTATATTCATGATAATACGGAATAATCGTATTGTCAAGGTATTTTTTACGGAATTTCCGTATATAAATTTTGCATATATAGTAAATTATTCAATTTTTCCGTATTTTTGTATTGATTTTCCGTATTCGTTATGTTAATCTATTCATATACGGAGGGATAACAAGATGGGAGATATAAAGACAAGTATTGCAAATAATATAAACTTTTATAGAAAAAGAGCAAATCTTACACAAAGCCAGTTAGCTGAAAAAATTGGTGTAAAAACAACTACGGTATCCACTTGGGAGCGTGGAGCTAGCTCTCCTGATATTGAAACGCTTTATATTATATGCAAATTATTCAATGTATCACTTGATGAAATGTATGGTGTCAATACTGAAAATGGTTATGAAGAAGATGATACTTCTTATGAAAATGTTGAGAAATTAATTGCTCGAAATGGAAAAACTCTTTCAACAGAACAACGCATGGAGTTAATCAAACTTTTGTCCGAAATAACATAAAAAGGACTACTTAGTATGCATCTTTATGATTATCCTGATAATACAAAAATTAACATGGCAATACTGGAAGTTTACAAAAATTGTAATGTTAAAACATTTCCAATAGACTGCAATGCAATTCTTCGTTGTTATGGATTCAAAGTTTTCACATATGCCTATATAAAAAAACAGAACCCAAGGCTATTTGAATTAAGCCAAAGTTATTCTTCTGATGCATTTAAATGCGGAAAGTTGATTGCATATAATGAAAAAATGCCAATAAATCGAACACGTTTTTCACTCATGCACGAATTAGGGCATCATGTGCTAGGCCATAAAAAAGAAGTACCAGAATGCGAAGATGAAGCAGATCTATTTGCCAGTCATATTCTGGCACCGCGTATTGCAATACATAAAAAGAGCTGCCGAACGGCAGATCAGATCCACGACATATTTGGATTGTCATATTGTGCTTCAAACAGGGCTTTAGCAGATTATAATAAATGGTTCAAACATATTTGTTGGACAACACGAAAACCATCAGAACCAGAACTGGAATTACAAGAAAGACTTGTGCTGGCTTTCCAAGTTAACGAAATCGCAGAATCAAAAGGAAGGATACTAGTCCCTATTTATAGATTTCCAGAATTAGATATTCAATCGATTTAAAACACCAAAGTTTCACTAAAGTATAAAATATAAAACCGCCTCTGCTACCAAACAGAGATGGCTTTACAATAGATACTATTACCGGACCACTCCGATATAATATCACCCTAGACAAGTCATATTATATCATCTAAAAGTACATCCGGTCAATGGGTGTATTTTTTATACCCTCATTTTCATACATTGCACTATTAGGAGATGATAAAATGACAAATCCAAACACAAATAACCACAAGATCCGTGCCGCCATCTACATCCGCGTCAGCACCGAGGAACAGCACCTAAACGGCCTGTCTCTCCCCGCCCAGCGCCTAGCTCTGGAAGAATATGCAGATAAGATGGGATACATAGTTGTAGGCACCTATGCCGACGAGGGAATATCAGCCCGAAAAAGTATGCGATACCGCAAGGACCTCTTACGTCTGCTAGAAGATGTAAAACAGAACAAAATAGACATGATTCTCGTAACAAAGCTTGATCGGTGGTTCCGCAGCATCAAAGACTACAACAACACCGAAGAAATCCTTCAGGCCCACAACTGCCACTGGAAGACAATCTTTGAAAGCTACGACTCTTCCACCGCCAACGGCCAGATGGTAATCAACATCATGCTCTCAGTCAACCAGGCCGAGTGTGACCGGACATCCGAGCGAATCAAGGCAGTATTTGACTACAAACGATCCCAAGGGAAATGCGTCACCGGCATGTGTGCCCCCTACGGCTACATCATAGAAGATGGGTACATAAAGAAAGATCCCGCCGTCAGCCATATCGTTGACGATGCAATCAATTACTACTTCTCTTCTTTTTCCATCCGAAACACAGTAAGATACATTGCTGACAAATACGGCGACCAAGCCCCCAGCTACTACAAAGTAGACAAATTCTTTCACAACCCCAAATATGCCGGCATGGACACCGATGGCAAACCCTACTGTGAACCATACATGACCATGGATCAATACCGAATCCTGAAGAAATCCAGACAGGCCAAAACCTACTCCTCATCCGGATACACCTACATATTCAGCTCTCTGATCACATGCCCGGTGTGCGGCTGTAAATTCTCCGGCCGGCAGAGAAAGCGGACCCGATCAGACGGATCAGTCTACTGTGATATCCGTTATAACTGCATCGGAAAGTTCAAATACCACCCAGGCGCATCACTCCGGGAAAGTGCCATTGAAGCCTATCTGCTCGATAACATCAGTACTTCAATTCGAAACGTCATGATCAAATACGACTTCTCTGATACGCAAAAGACTAAACCGGTTAAATCCGTCCAGTCTCTCAAAGACGAACTAACCCGTCTAAACACCATGTACCAAAAAGGACGCATATCAGAAGACTACTACGAAGCCGAATACCAACGACTGCAATCAGATATCTCCGGTTCTCAGGATCGGGAAATACAGGCAAAGCAGCAGAAACTAATCTCAGCGTCCAAGAAATTCCGCGGCAACTGGAAAGAATTATACACCAAACTAGACAACTCTCACAAGCGCGCCTTCTGGAAGCAGATCATTGAAGAAATCAACGTCGACCCCGAAACCCGTCAGATCAGCGGGATCAACTTTTTGCTTTAAAGGGCAGGATTCATTCTTACACCGTAGAATTCGAGCCCTTCGCCACCGGCCTTGAACTCGAAGGCAGCGGCTACGTTGTTGCTTCTCTTGGCACCGATTCCGGTTATGTACCATACACCGCATACTGTGCAAAAAAGAGCTTCATGGCTAAAAACCCGGAAACTATCCAGAAGTTCACCAATGCTATCCAAAAAGGAATGGATTACGTGAATTCACATTCTGCTGAAGAAATTGCCAAAGTAATTCAGCCTCAATTTAAGAAGACTGGGTGCAA
This sequence comes from Lachnospiraceae bacterium, assembly GCA_032073745.1. Classification (GTDB taxonomy): domain Bacteria; phylum Bacillota; class Clostridia; order Lachnospirales; family Lachnospiraceae; genus Brotaphodocola. The sequence continues at coordinate 9,111 of DAMAMW010000007.1, forward strand.
AATGATAATAAATTGCAATTACACAAAATCTTGTTTTTAACCTTTTTGCTATACTTATAATTTAGTATCGAAATATCTTCATAGATTATAAAAAAGATAAAGCCCTTAAAATCAAGGGCTTTTGATCGCCAACGACCAATTTTGAACTAGAGTCAGGGTGTACCAGAATATACATATTGATACTTGGAAGATATGAATAATAACTCAAAGATGCGTACCACCACTTAGCCTCAGTATCTTATTCTAAGCTTACACGAACCCAACATTACTATACCAATAGTATATCTAACAAAAAATATATACCTATTATATGAAATATTTAAATAATTCACTACACTCTTAAAAATCAAGTAGATAATGTGTTGCTTTCTTTTTTTAACATTTCTTGAATTTCATCAAAGTATTTACCATATTTAATTACATCTTTTCGAACTTCTTCCCATTTCGTTATGCTAATCTTGTTACTATCTTCATGTTTCGAGCAATCTTTTGGACACTGCCTGCTCTCAAATTGTTTTATATTGTCGTAATATAGTATGTATTGCTGAGTCTTGCATATATCTAACTTTTTGTGAGCCAGATTATTACGTGCTTTAATTACATTTTCAACATAATCCTCTATTGAATAATGGTTTGAAAACTCCTCATCGCCAAAATTAATAATTTTTTCAAATATTTGATACTTTAGTTCATGGGGAAAAAGATAACTAGAAAGCCCCATTACTTTGTTAATGCTGGTAATTCCCTTCGATTCTAATTTTTCCAATTCATTTGCTATTTTGTCTTTTAACTCTAATGATTTAATCTGGAGATGTTCAATCAACATCTCCGAGATTATCTTTTTATGCTCACTGCTTAACAAATCATATCTTCTAAGAATATATGATTTCATAGTGTAATCATTTTCTGAAGTCTGATCCATAAGCACTCCACGAATATTAGACAATGAGAGCAGCCTTCTAACGTTCTTGTTTATCAAGTAATTTGACTTCTCTTCAAAGTCTTCTTTACCTGCAATATAAACGCCTTCATATGAACCAAGATCTGCTGCCACCACTTTTCTAATATCTTTTTCGTAGTCTGAAGAATAGAATAAAATATCTGAATCTATATTATACTTTCTTAATTCTTTGATTATATCATTTCCAACAATACCAGACAGTGAATAATCAATAAAAAATATATCATATACTTTAAATCCTGTTTCCGCCTTGGCAATCCGATTAAATAGCGCCTCACCATTCTGTTCATACTCAAAATCAAGTGATATTCCTTTATCATCGGCAAGCATTTCTAAAATTTCTTTAGATTCATTAAAAAAAGTAGGTGTATCTTCTACCCACAAAATTTTTATATCGTATCTCATCGCATCATATCCTTATTTGTAGTTTAAAACCTTTTTCACTAGTTTTGATAATGTCAACCGTTCCATTTAAATTAACCGTAACAATTCGTTTTATATTGTATAATCCAACTCCAGTTCCGGTTGCTGTGTAACTTTTGCCAAACTCGAACAGCTCATTTGGATCAGCAATGCCCTTCTTCATTCCATCTCCATCATCGACTAAATCTATAATTTTCTTACCATCATCAAAGTACATATTTATATATAATGATTGAGCATTATGCTTAACAGAATTACTTACAACATTTTCCAATATAACAGCAATATCCTGTGGTGCAAACTGCATTATACATGTCGCTTTGTCTTTTATAAGTGGATTTATAATAATACTTTGATTCTTATATAAGACAGTTTTGCAATATTCAACAATAAATTCAAAAAGATCTCCTCTTGTAAGTTCTTCTTTGGTATTAAAAATTGCAGAAGGTCCATAAGCCAGTACCGCTTGCATTCGAGCTGTTAAATAAGACATAGTCTTTAAACTTTCCCAAATATCTTCAGTAGAACATTTATTTCTTTGCAATTTCATTACTTGTTTTTTTATTAACTTATTCATAACACTAATATTTATTTTTAACATATGCAGTCTTTGGGCAAATTCAATCTGATCACTTCCTAAATTATCCATAAGAAATATATTACGTTTTTTCTCACTTCCCAAATTTAGTTTTAAATCTGCCGCTTTCTGCTCTGCAAATTCTGCTTTTTTTTCTGCTTCAGCTTTCGCAACTTCGGCCTCAGCTTTTTTTCGCTCTGCCTCAACTTTTTCCTGCTCTGCCTCAACCCTTTTTCTTTCGGCTTCAGCTTTTTTTCGCTCTGCCACTTTCCTAAGGTTCTCTTCCTCTTGGCGCTTACGTTCCTCCTCTAAACGCTTATCTCGCTCAATTTTTTTTTGTTCTTCATGATATGCATCCTCTTCCTTTTTCACCTGATTACCTAGTCGAATTCGACATCTTATTAGATAATTAATAATCGGCTTTAGAATATTTATCAAAAGAACAACTCGTTCATCATCCTCAACAAACCCTTGCCTATTTGATGTTGCTATATCACCCAATTCGTTATCATCTAAAATATCAAAACTAATTTCACCTTCGATATAATTACCAAATGCTTGAGTATTCTTAATATATTCCAAAAAATTCTCTACTGCTAATTTTTTTCTGACATACAATCGTAATTGATTAGGTTTGTATGCTTTATTTCTCAGAAATTCAATATCATTTCTTGTTGCACTATCCCTAGAAATAGATGTATGAATTCCAACCCACCCCTTCATCAAATATTCTTTCTCAACAGTTCCCCCTTTCACACTTTGAAAAGACCTCGTTCCCCGAACTTGAAATTCATTATTATCCAATAGTATAACCGGTCGGCTTTTGTCATTAATAGACATTATTTGTGATGTCATTTTCACGCCTTCAGCCAAATATCCAGAATAATCAATATCTGAATTATTATAAAAGGCACACATATTTTTAAATGCAATATACTTTTTAACCTCTTCGAATATTATTTTATCCTTATCATTCATTAGAACAGCGACTTCAATACGCCCATGTAGCGCCTCTAATAAATAAAAATCTGCTAATCTCGCTTTTAAGCCCTCTATAGTCTTAATACCAAAATTCGTCAAATCAACATTTGTTAATTTTATCATTGTCCCTGTAGAAAATTTATCCCATTCGTCTTTTGCCTCTATATTAACATCTTTTGGACTAAGCTTATCTAAACGCGGGACATCCGATTCTTTTACATTAGATGCATCTAAACACCAAATTGCTTGTGCATTATTCTTTGTTTTTGATATAAGATAATACTTATTTGACATATACAAAGCAGCTAGTTTACCAATACCTTTCCGCCCCATCAATTGTTGTTTTGTCTCATTGTCAATTTTGTCATCATCTCGTTTATCTTTACCAATCAAAACATATTTTTCTGCTAAGTCTTGATAATCCATACCATAGCCATTATCAAATATTTCTATTATAGAATTCTTCTTATCTATCATATTAATATATATCTTAACAGATGAAGCTTGTGCATCCAGTCCATTAGCAACCAATTCTGCAATAGCCGTCCAATGATTAGAATACAAACCTTTTCCTAATAATCGTAAAGCAAAATATGAGAAGTTAAAATAAATTATATTTTCTGTATTCTGCATAATATTCCCCTAGTTTAAAAGTTCTTGCAATCTCGCTGCTAATCTACATGCTAAAAGTGGTGGTACTGCATTGCCAATTTGTGTCTTAATTTCTCGTCTATTACCAACAAACTGAAACCAATCCGGAAAAGATTGTACTCTAGCACCTTCCCTTGGAGTCAATGCTCTATTCTGTTCATAGTGAATACATCTAAGCCCTGATGGAGTAGACATATTATTAGTAATCGTTGTACATGGCTGATTTGCATATAATCTACCATATGTATTTTTATACCCCGATGTCAGTCTGTATTTTTCTTCTAATATACCTTCATCGACCAAATTATTTATATAATCTTTCCCTTCTCCTTGAATAACATGATTCATTACTGTCTGTATTTTATCACCATATTCCGCTAAAAAGTGTGCTGATAAAACTTCATTGTCACCTCGCATCAGTTTCTGATACTTGTTTTGAGGTAATATGTCCCCATACTCAATAACTTCTTCACCTGAAGCAAGCCTCGGAAGATCTCCGATAGCTTCTTCTAATGTTATAACTTCATCTTGAATATGTTCAGGGAACTTCCACTTTATATTTAGATCATTTCTGATTCCAATTATAAACACTCGTTCTCGATGTTGTGGAACCCCATAGTTTACAGCATCTAGAGTATCGTATTTTATACTATAACCAAGGTCTTCGTTAATATGCGCAAATTTCTCACTTATATCCTCAATCACACTGTTTCCATTTTCATCTTTCATGGAAAGAATACCCTTTACATTTTCAAATAGAAACATTCGAGGTTTAACAATAGACAACAAACGATAGTATTCATTATAAAGCTTCGCCTTATCATCATATACTCTTCTGCCTATTGTACTGTAAGACTGGCAAGGTGGACCACCAATCACCAAATCCACATCATCATCACCAATCAATAATTCAATTTCCTCACGCTGCAATTCTCTTATGTCCTTATTTATCATATTGATTTCAGGAAAATTCAACCCAAAAGCCTCCGCAGCAGCTTTATCGCTTTCATTTGCGAATATGATATTGCAATGCTCATTTTTTACAAATTTGTCACCTAACAAATTATAATAAAATCCAAAAGTAAGCCCACCTGCACCAGAAAACAAATCAACTATTCGCATATGACTACCCCTCAACTAAAATATAGGAGGACACACTCCTCCTACTATATTGTATAAAAAAAACCAAATTTTGTCAAAGTGTAATATTTTTGATATAATGTATATCACATGCTTTTAATGAAAAAAATCCATCACTCCACTTCATGTCAGTTGTATTATCATGAACAATCTGTTCAAGTTTGTTTACTGTAAAAAAGAAGGGTAATCGCCCTTCTTTTCTATATTTTATAATTAGGATTTCATATCGCATTTAAGCTTGCGTAAATGCTTTTGGTCATACCCATGCTGTCTGCGTTTTTTACCTTGCACTTTCCAACAACGCTGCATACATCTTTGAAAATCATCCCAGCTAGTAGGTATATTTAATGGATTCCGTTTTGCCCTTACTAGTTCTGGAGATTTGTAATACATTCTGCGTTCATTAGTGGTTTTAGGATTCCGCAGCACATTCACATATCCCATACGAATTCCTCCTTTCAGGACCAAGGTCCTCACAAGAAGAATGTCGATTTAAGCACTTCTTTTATATTATTCTGATTCAACATACAAAACACGCCTGATAGACTCCTTTCCGGTTAATGTAACTCATATCGAATACGTAATATGACAGTTGCTCATATCGTCACCACAATATTTTATATACAGATTATATCGTAATAATTGAGCTTATTCAATAATAATATCTATCTGTGATGTTCGTAACATGTATGACAAGAACCTTAGTCAAGCACAAACCAACGGCTCGCTGGTCCTTTTCCAGTCACCTTTATTCTCCCCTCTTTTTTTAGAGCATCAACTCTTGCATATGCTGACCGCTTGCCAAGTCCCAGAACCTCCGCCATTTTTTCAATGCTGATTTGGGGATTCTCAGCTATCAGTTCACATATCCGCGCCTTTGAACGTTCAATTGCAATATTTGTATGTCTTAATTGATAATTAGACAATGGAACTTTTATACACTGTTTCTGCCGGTCACCAAGAATGTCATAATTACTAATGCCAAGCATTTGCATAGAATCCAGTATAATTTCCAAATGTTCTTGATAAATAACTATCTTCTCGATCGAATCCAGCATCGAATATGCAGTTGCCTGTTCGATGCCTCCATTCCGAAGAGTTTCTTCGATCTGTTTCAATCGCTTTTCTATACCAGACGCCATACTTCTATTGCTCTCTATTTTATTTAACTCCGCCTCCAACTGATCCCGCTCTTTGCGCAGTTTATTATCCATAGCCATATAAATATCATCGGCAATTTTACCATCAATATATTTTTCTAATAAAGTTTCTTGCCGTTTTATTATAAGAGTAATTTGCTTATGCAAGTCATTCTCCTTGGTTTCATCTCCCGACTGCCCCAGAATCCCTGACAAGATTTTCATAGCATCATCAATTAAGACCTTTTTATCAAGTGTATCCGAGGCATGTTCCTTTGCCATATCATCAAGTATTTTTATTAGAAGATCCTCTTCCATATTAGCCCCATCACAGCCAACTCCGATGTCCAACTCCTGCTGTTTAACATTTGATTTAAATAATTCCGGATTGCTCCGGCCAAATTTCATATAAGTACTGCACTTCCATTGTATAATCTGAGATGATTTATTATTTCTTCTGGTCTGATAATAAGGTCTCCCACAAATTCCACAAATGATTTTACCTGAAAAAGCATAATTACCAGCATTAACTCCTTGTTTTACCGCCGTGTTGTCTGTTCTTTTTATTTTCAACCGGGTATCCATTTTTTCATTTGCTGCTTTCCAGTCTTCTTGTGAAATAATTGGTGGCACAGCCCCATCCTTCCAAATCCACTGTTCCGGCGAAGTATAAATTGTTGTTTTTGTATTAAAATCAAACCGAACCCGGTTCATAATCATGGTTCCCATAACCAGCGGATTCCTGATGATCCGGCGAATCGAACCTTCACCGATTTCATTACCATTTCTATTACGATATCCTTTCTCATATAGTTTCTTTCCTATTTTTCGTGCCCCCCAGCCCTCTATACTGTAGTCAAAAATAAGGCGAATCATTTCTGCCTCTGACTCATCAATAATAATCTTGCGTTTACCGTTCGGCTGCATTTCTTTGCGATAACCGTATGTAAGACTGTTAAGCATCATAACTTCTCCACGCTCTTGCCGCTTGGCATGGGCATTGCAAAGTTTTTTGCTCAAATCTCTTGAAAATTCCTCCGCCAGAATTGCTTTGATTCCAATTACAATTTTGTCATCAGGTTTGTAATAACTTCTATCCAAATAAAAGTATAGTTTAATATTATTTTTCAATACCAGATCAAGAAATAAATAAAAATCAAGGATATTACGATTCATTCTGTCCAATGATTTAGTCACAATAACGTCAATGCGCTGTTCTTCAATGGCAGTCAGCATCTTTAGATAAGCCTTTCTGGTACTGGTCGTACCTGTTTTACCCTCATCGACAAATTTTTCTGTCAAATCAAAGCCAAGCTGTTCTACTGCTTGAATAGCATCTTCTATCTGATTATCAAGAGAATCCATCTGTAGATCGCTATTTGTCGAAACTCGGCAATATATTGCCGCTCTTAATCTATTTGTCATGATAATACCTCCGAGTTTAAAAGAGAGGCATTGCTACTGCAACACCTCTTTTGAACTATTTCTGTTCGATTGAGCGCTCGAATTTTCTCTTTTCATCCAGTGATAACAACCCCTGTTCAAAAAGAATATCACTAATGTGATTCAACACTCCCTGTTTTCTCATATCTAATCTCTCCTTTTCATTTTTCTCATTTTTGTAATCACTAAGATGCGAATTGAACATCTACAACACCAGGCTTTTTTTCTATCTTATTCTCATTTAAAAATGGATATACATATGCCTGATATTATTGTTTTAGTATAATAGCGCTGTCGTCCCTCTCACCTTTTACAATATGTACATAAACTTGCATATAATCACCTCCTCACTAAAAGAGCATTTTGATTTATTTACCATTTTTTAAAACTTGCAAATACAAGTTGTATGCAGACACTGAATGAAAATGATTGATAAACTCAGGCAAGATCTCGTCCTCCCAACCTAAATCATAAAGTTGGTCGAATGATAGTTTTGATCGTATATATGTGTCAACATCATGAAAGATTTTACATTGTGCTGGGATTATCCCCCGTTGATACCAGTTAATTACTAACTGACAATCATCATAAATGCCTACACCTTCATCTGTAATAATAACAAAAAACATTAAATCACCTCCTGGATATTTTGTGTATTCCTTTCATTGGATTCTTTATATCATAAGGGATACCTAATAAATTAAAAAACTCGCGAGTTCTATTCGTTCCCATTGGTCGACCAGGCCGTATCGGAAATTGTCCAGGAAATTTGGTTTTGACAAATTTTGTGAATGTGTCTTTAAACTGCTCAAATTCATCCTTCGACAGTTCTATGTTATACCAAGGCTGAATAAACTCCTGTATCAGTGTTTGAGCATCGGTTGGTGGCATTCCAATCCATTGGCTTTCGTCGTAAGCATCATCTATCTCAATCCACGAAAGATACTCTATTGCCAACGCTTTGGATGGGTTACCTGTGTTGTTGAACGAAGCAGACAATAAGCGCTCTGTTGTTCGTCTAGCTTCCAGAGTTGCATGCTCATACAATGTATTGAATTTCATTGTACCGTTTACCAGAAAGAAAGGGGCTGGAATATCGGTTATTACTCTATTTTTATCTGCCATCATTTCTTTCCCCTTATAAAACATACTAAGTCGGTATCCACTTCCTTTAATACTATTTTGCAACTCATCTATCGAAGGAATCCGAACATACAGATTCACCTCTTCCCCCTTTTTAATTCGTTTACGTCCCAATGACTGGATGAAATTTGTTTTTGAAAATGTTGAAATAACAACATTTTTAAGCTTTGAATCCCAAAGATCCACGCCAACATCGAGAAACTTTGTCACAATAAGAATTTGAGGTATGAACTTATTATTTTCTGTCATACTAGCAATTTCTTCAGCCAATGCACCGTTCTTCAACTCCGCATCAACAAATAAAGCCCTCTCCTCACCAAATTTTTCTGCCAGTAGTTTCCCTTCATCCTTTTTAGCTACAAAGATCAACCACCTTTCATCTGATTCTTTTAGGTTAATTTCATCAATCAACGTATCCCAAGCATGGAAAAAATGAGGTTTTACATATGAATAATCCCGCCGGAAATTATAAAATAAAACTCTCTTGACAGGTACACCATGTTGAAAATATTTACTTCCAGAATACTGACTTATCCGCTTCATTTCTTCCTCAATAACTAAATCAGCAACTGACTCTGGAGTAGCTGTCAGGTATACTCTCACGGCACGTTTCGAGTGATCCATAACAAAGTCCAAAATTGAAGAAGTATGTACATTAAATACAGCATCTTCAACAAAGAAATGAACCTCGTCTAATACAACCGCTCCGTAAAACTTAAACTTCTTGCAAAACTCAGCATCGTGCATTCTCATCGCAATTTCTTGGTAAGTGAATACATCCACAGCTCCCCACTGGCTTCTGTTGCCATATTTGACCATTGCTTCCAAAAGCTCAGGATGTATATCAGGTAGCTCTCTTCCTGCAACATTGCGCTTTAGTTGTTCTGCCAATACTGTTCGACTGCACAAGATAACTATACGTTTCTCCCGTTCTTTCATTATTGGAAGCAACTCATCTAGAATCAAAGTTGACTTACCCGCTCCCGTCTGGGCTGAAATAAATACCGGGGTTTGCGCACTCCACTGCGCTACACGCTCCGGAATTATCCGCTTAGATATGTAATTATGAGAAAAGTCAAAAGCTATAACCTTACTTTCTTCATCTTTCCACACCTTCGACAACGGTTCAGTTTCAATTGCATTAATGAACTTGTAGTAAAACATAATTTTCCCTCCAAAATAAAAGTATTCGACACCTATAATATAAATTTTGCCATCTCTACTATATAGAAAGTTGTCAAAAAAAATGGTACAAAAGGCATTGGACAGCTCACTTGCAGTCACTGACAGCCTCTTAGGTGTTTCTTATATTAGCACAGCCTTTAACCATTGGAAATGCCCCAAAAACTTGACATTTGCTTTACATTTTAATATAATCGCTCCAAAATAAAGCATACAAAAGGAAAACCATATGAAAAAAGAGAATGGCGATAAAAGGTTTATGATCTGTCCTGAAAACGTAATGAATATGCTTAAAAATCATTCTGGCAAAACAAAAAGTGGACTAGCTGATCATTGTAATATTTCACGCCAAGCTATGGGAGAATATTTGAAAAGGAATTGCAGAGCCCCAGTACCAGTCATTGAAGATATGGCAAAGTATTTAGACTGTAGTCCCGAATACATTATTGGACTTGTCAGTCATAAAGGTATGAAATTAGATGGAGATTACATTGCTTTAGATTTATCTGATGATCATGAACCATTCAACGCCAGCTATTTTGTTGATAAAACTTATGATGATTTAGCTGCTGCTTTAGCCACTGACTTAGCTGATGAATTAGCAAAAACGCTTATAGCTGATGAAATCTCTATGTTAGTAAAAGATAAAATGAATCCAGCTTTTTTGCGTCATATTGTAGGAGAATACAGAGAAAAAAAGCACCAAGAAAAAGAGCAAATCAATAATACTGATTCTAATCTTGAATCCCAACCACAAAATAAAGGTCTTAATTCAATAAAGGTAGATGATACAAATATTGATGAACCCAAGCTTCTTATGACCCCTTTTAGCTATGATAGCTTTAATGATAAGCTGGCACATGACATTGCTGGTCTGACTCCAAAAAGACAGCAAATTTTATTACAGGTTATGAGATATTTAAAAAACGGAAATGAATCTATCTTGGATACATATTTACAAATAACAGATTTATTCTTTCATAAGCAGCCTCAAATCAAAGAAGTAATTATGCGCAATGGCGATTTTATATACACTCATTTTCGTGATGAAAACATACCCGCACTACTAAATCACGCATATAACCTCATTTACTCAACATACGACAAAGCTATCGAAAACTGTAATAATAATGACAAAGATTTTCAAAATGACATAAAACAACTACTGGGATATTTCACAAGAGACTGTAAACGAAAATTAGAACGTGATATGCGTGGTGCTATACTACCTTATGAAAACACTGAAAATGATGTTATGTCCCTAACCTATACCGAAACCGAAAATATATTGACCTATGTAGCAGAATGCATATTAGCAAAAATAAAACCCAACTTGATTTCATACAAATTGGAAATCCCTAAGGATATTGTTTCTAAAAATGGAAAGGAATCATATTTGGAATTTAAGAATCAAGTAAAAAAACAAATACAAAGTAATCTTATCCGAAAGGTCGAAAGTTGTTCCAACATATTACTTTCAGCCCTTAAAGAAGTGACGGATAATTCAGAATCTCTCCTCTCTCAGCAGGAGTAATAACCTACACAATAATACCCTCACCCGCCCCCAGCACTTAAGCAGGGTAAAAAACACTTACACTTACACCAAAAAAGGGAATAAGCCATCACCAGCTTATTCCCCCATTTTTTGTCGCTCGTACTTTTTTTGCAAATACTTGAACCGGTCAACACTAATGGTCATCTGTTCCAATATATATCTTCTCGTCAGCTCCCCCTTTTTATACCGTTCATAGTACAGAACCCAGTCCTCCGGATAATCTTTTGATGGCCTGCCAAACTTTTTGCCATTTTTTCTGGCTGCTGCAATTCCCTCCGACTGTCGCTGCCGGATTGTGCGGCGTTCTTCTTCGGCAATGCTAGACAACACCTCAATCAATATATTATTGACCATATCCCGAATCCACTCCTGCCCCTCCCCCAGTTGTATCATAGTAGTCGGTAAGTCGATGATCTGCAGTTGTATATTGTGTTCTTTAAACCACCTCAGTTCTTCTTTCATTTCCTGTTTGTTGCGACTCAGGCGATCCAATGATTTTATTACCAGCACATCACCCTCTCTCAACCCCAGCGCCCCTTTTAGAGCCTGATATCCAGGACGATTAAAATCTTTGCCGCTCATTTTATCAACAATAATATTCTCTTCTGACACATATTTTTGCAGGTCAACCAACTGGCGCTCCAAATTCTGCCCGACACTGCTGACCCTTGCATAGCCCATTATCTTCCCCATCAGCACCTCCATCTCCAAAATTCGGCATACAAAAAGCTGCTGTCCTAGAACGAACAGCAGCCAAATTTTTTGGTAAAAATATAGTTTTTTGTTTAATATACCATTTTACTTCTTCACTCTGATAAAGTCATAGTTCACTCGGCTTGCCAGATAGATAGGTATGGTCAACATCCGTCCCTCAATCCCACCATAAGTGTTGCCTTTTAAGAAATATACCGCCTCAACTTTTCCATCGTTAAGCAAAGCTGCGGCCGTTTTTCCCTTTGACTTTCCAGCCTTTACCTCCACGCCATAATCTTTATCGTTGGACGTATTGCTTACAAAAAAGTCAATTTCACCATCTTTATAGGTTCCAAACATAGGATCAAATCCAGCCACTTCACGCTTGCGAGTTCTTTTCAGCAAGTCTAAATAGACAAAATTCTCACTGATATAGCCCGACAGGGTATCGCTCTTTACACCACCCATCTTCAGAAAATATCGGCTGACCCCCACATCCATAAAGTAAAAGCGAACATTCGGTCTGGTATCAAGTGGATTACACTCGATCGATTTCCCACAGTAACCGATAATGTTTGAGCGATACAGCCAGGAGATGACCGCATTCACGCTTTTTCTTGTCACTTGGTTACTGTCTTCTCTATAAATAATATTTGACAGCTCTTTAATCAGATTATCGTGTCCTTTTTTCTCTCTCACTGATATCTGAGCAATTGCCGGAAATAGTAAATTAAATAAATTCATTTCCACGATACTACCAAAATATCGAATAGATTCTTCTACAAATATCCGAATTATCTGGGCGATCTCTTCCTCGCACTCCGCTTGGCTCTTCGTCTCCAAATATTTCATCACAACAGCCGGATAACCACCAATCTGGCAGTAGACCTCATATAACTCTTTTAGTTCATCATACTGTTCATGCTCACTTCCACCATACAAGTCGATTTCGTCATATAGATATCGCTTTCCCATCGCTTGTAAAAACTCAGCAAATGACAATGTATACAGCGCCATGTCCTCTGTATCACCTGCTGGCAGAAAATACTGTGGCTCTATTGTTTTACCAAGGTAACTGCCAGTAACAACAAAATGACACTCAAACTCTCTGGCAAACTGACGAATTAACGAATAAACCCTGGCAGATTCTTGAATCTCATCAATCACAATGATCGTATCCTTATCATCAACGAACTTTGAGTCGAATAAAGCAAATGAATCATGCAATGGTCGCTCTGCACGGTCATCTCCCGGTTCCCACCTCTGCGATTTATCTAAGCATGCCAGATACTCACTTCCTGATGTCTGCATCATGTTAATATAGAAGTATCGCTGATAATTTTCTTTCGCAAACTTGTCCAAAATAAAGGTTTTCCCAGCTTGGCGTGCACCTTTTAATTCCAACACTTTTCCGCTGTCACGCTTTTTCCATTTTATCAGGTCTTGGTATATATCTCTCTTTAATTCCATATAGCCCACCTTTTCCCAATCTAAGTCTTGACTTATATTACTATCTGTCATCATACCATAATTCTAAGCTATTCGCCAGTCCAACCCTTCATTTATGAAACATCACCAAAGTATGACTATCCTTGTATTTTACTGCAAATCAATTATTTCTACTTGGTTAGTTTGACGAGTAAAACGATAAATCTTATCCGATAAAATGTCTTCCTCCGGAACTTCTGTCATATTGATATGCCTAACCATTTCTTTTAGTCCAGCATAGTCAGCACCTCCTTCATCAGGCACTATCAACACCTCATGAAGACTTGACGGTAGAATAATGAGATCTTTTTCGATCTTATCGGCAAACTCTCTCAGCACATCCGAATATAACATCCCCCCTGCTCCATAAATCCCATCATCATTTGTCAAAACATACATTTGCATTGTTTCATGTCCTGTCTCCAAAAGTGCATCGATAACCTCTTCTGAATAATCATCACCCAGATTTTTCGCAGCCATAGATTTAATGACCTCGTGCATTGTCATCAGGCAAATCCCCTGATTCTTTTTGGTGTTCTCGAATGCCAGTTCTTTCAGCTTGTCAGTAGTTACCTGCCAATATTTAAGTAATTCATTCTTCACTAACGTTGTCATGCGACCTTGCTCATCTCCAGCTAACTCCAGATAAAAGATAATAGCCAGATCAAGAACCGGGATAAAGGGTATTGTTTCCAAAAGCATCTGGTTTCGTTCCATATTAACTACTTTAAAACGAAGCAACGGGCTAATATAACCAAAGTCTTTCATTTGTGCTTCAGTAATAATGGTCGACACATCATCCTTATGATAAAGGTTCATGATATCTTCCAAGATCCCCTCAATATCGAAAGCATTCATCCGGTACTGCTCATAATAATTATTTAGATAAATTGTAGGCATCATTCGCTCATCTTTCTTCTGGATACATAATCCATCAAGCGCAATTCCGTTATTCTTTTGTACCGGAATCAGCTTCAACTGCTCCCCCTCACCCAACTGTTTCTGAACCTCTTCCATTATTACTTCCCGAAATTTTTCATAGGTAAACATCATTTTCTCCTTTGCCTTTGGCTTAAAATATGCCCCTGCAGCCATACTGCAGAGGCTATGTACGTGTTTCTTATACTGCAGTCTGTTCTGACAGATCCGGCAGCATCTCATTCTGCACTTCTGACATATCAACAGACAGTTCTGTTTTTATTGTTTCATCCATCGACACCGCTCTTTGGAAATCCGCCTTAAGCGGTGCGTATTTCAGTGCCTGTTTCAGTACCGTTTTCTTTCCCATCTCTTCAAAATTAGTTTTCCAGGGACTATAATCTGATGAATATGCTTTTGAATATGATGCTGCAAACAGCTCCATTTCACCACGGCTCATAACACTGAAATTGTAACCGCCATTTATGGTATGAAATACTGCGTAAAAATAAGTAATATCCCCTCGCCCCATAGCTGCCGGATGATGTACTAGCCTGGGGGTGAGTCCTAGCGCATATTCAAATCCATCATTTTCATAGACAGTCTGCGCCTGGATCATCTGAACCTGCCCGCTACGGTATGCCAAATCGATCATTCCTTTGTACCCGATTTGAAATTGGCATTCCAGAGTACCCTTGTTTTTATATGGTATTAAGTAAGCCTGTCCTAACGGAGTATTTGGCTCTAATCCCAGTTGTGCCGCATTCATAAGAGCTGCGATAAATGACATCGGACTACACTCCGCCAGCTTTGGGGTGTTGTTAATCGCTGACAGCGCCATTCTTGTAAATCGCTCCGGTGTCAAAACCGTAGGGAGCGCCTTTTTTATCTCAGGTTCCAAAATCTTTACCATATCAGCAATGGACATATTTTTTGTCAATTTCACTTCTGTATTTGTTGTATTACCGGCTCGTTTTGCCAACTCTGCCTTTACATCAGCCATTCTTACCTTCCTCGTTTCCTTATATTTCTTAGTTTATTTATTTGTACTCAGGGGAGAGCCCTCTGCCAGACCCCAGAGCAATGATTCGATGTCACCCCAGCTATCGACCGTCGCCTGAACAGTCTGCAGGTACTGCCCCCATGCTTCTTCTAATGGAGTTGAACGCATGAGCAAACACCGACCAATTTCACCCGGCATAGTTTCAGCAAGTTGAATATACTCATGAATCCGCCCATATACCAACAGCCGGTTCTGATATTCCCATAATTCACTACCTGGCACGGTTGTAAGATATGATAAAAATGCTTTATATTCTTCCTCTACCCGTCTGCACAGAACTGTTTTGAGTCTTTGTTTCATCAGAATTTACGCAGCCCCTTCTTTTATTTTTATCGCAGGAAAATAATTATAAGTATACGAATCATATGGATATTCCCTTCCTATGACAAATTTATTATCGTATCTGAGTCTTGTCTTTCTCACTGTATTGTGGCTCACGCTGCCTTTACAAAAAAGCGCCTGCTCTGATTCCGTTTAATATAACGCTGATAAATATCCGGCTGTTCACTTTTTAACTTTTTAGTATCTAAGCGGCTGGATTCCACTTCATTCCAGGTAATTCTATAGCTTTCATTGGTTGCCAGATTACTGGTTTTCATATACAGCTTGATCTCCTGTTCAATCTGACGTTGTTCCGTCTGCATCTTCTCAATCAGATCCAGCAGTGTTTTTCTACGTTCCAGCTTCGTATTGTACTCTGCCGGAAGTATAACCATCTCCTGATCGGCTGACGGGTAATAGCTGCGGATCACCTCATCGCAGATTTCAGAACCATCGGGCTCAGGCAATATTCCCGGAACTACATACTGATTCCAGAACTGTCCTTCAATCCGGATTAAATGTTGAATCAGTTCTTCGTCCCGTTCAATTCTGCGGTACTGAAACTCTTGTCCCAGAATGACCACCGCCAAATACCATGCATCGGCTCCCGTCACAGCCATATAATGATGACATTGGATCTGGTAATGCTCCGGCATCCGGCCGTCTTTCCACTTATCAGCATTATAGGCACTGGCTGTCTTGCATTCCAGTCCGGCTTTCTCTCCCGATATCAGCCGGTCAATATTAGCAAACATATACGGATGCTCATCACTCCAGTACATCAGATTAGAACGGCGTACCTTTAAACCAGTTGCTTCTGTGAATCGTTTCGCAACATAGTCCTCCAAATCCCGCCCCTGCCGCATCGCTTCATTATCATAATCATCGTAGTCTGTTCTGGTTTTATCATGATAGATGCTCATGGGACTTGCGTAAGGATTCAAGCCACAGATACCGGCAGCATCAGAGCCACCAATCCCTTGCTGTCGCAGTTTCAACCACTCTTCCCGACTCATTCCGGCTGTAGATATTGTCTTCATATTCATTCCTCCAAAAAGGGAGAGACCAACTTGTTCCGATATCTCCCTACGATTTCGTGTCATGCTGCATCATCCGGTATTTGCAACTCAATATTGCCGTGTTCTCTAAAACTGTAGAACTCTGTTTCCCCAATAATAATATGATCCACCAGCGGAATATCCAGCAATGCTCCAGCTTTTTCCAGCTTCGTGGTCAGCTTCCGGTCATCCAGGCTTGGGTACGGGTCTCCTGACGGATGATTATGAAAACATACAATATATGCTGCATTATTGATAATCGAATGTTTGAAAATATTCCTGAGATCAACCATGCACGCATTTAAACCGCCGACTGCCACAATCTCTACTGCCTGTGGTTCCATCCTGGTATTCAAAGACATCACCAGCACCATTTCCCGATCATTCAGATGAAACAGGGGGCGAACCATTTCTACTGCCTCCCTTGGCTTACTGAATCGCTTCATGCCATACAGGATTTGACTTTCCTTTACCATTTGCATATGTACAATGCCTACCCGTTTTTTAGGAATCGGCAGACGCATCATACTTTGCAGCTTTTCTTCCTGTGTTTTTGCTTTTACTGCCATTGTGCTTCTCCTTTCCGATATCGTTTGTGATATGCCTGTATTTCTTTTATCATTCAAGCCCGCACCTACACAGCCTTTACCAAGTCATACGCCCGATCAATCATGGCATTGCCATCCACAGTTTTGGCAAACAGGCTCTCTCTGTAATTTGACCGTTCCCTTAAAGGTTTCGCATGAGTGGCAAAATCAGATACCGCATTAACAAATCGGTACGCATTTTTGCCTACTTGCTGCAAATCCGGTGCATCAAAGTAGCGCATCTTAACGTCTTCTTTTAAACGATACAGGTTTTTCTTCTGCTGTTCTGTCGCATTGTCAACAAGCGGAAACAGAGCATCTATATATTCATAGACCTGACGATCCGATAACCGCTGCCGGTTTAGTTTGTCGATGACTTTCCCCAATTCGCCCATGTATGCATCTGCATAGAGAAGCGTATAGCGGGCATCTTCCAGCTTACCCTGAATATTTCCAGTGTGATTAGTTGCCCATGAACGCTTTGTCGTTGATAAGGCAAGGTTCAGTGTGTTCTGGCACACAACTCTGATTGGTGTCATAGCTGCCTTAATCGAACCACTTCCATCGTGACTGTTCATGAATACTAAATATGGGTCAACTTCATCACCGCTGATAATATACTTCTGAGGAAGTTTTGCCAGCACCCAGGTTCGCCGTCCATCCTGTAACGCACCAGCCGTTTCATAAGTTACTCCCTCGCCCAGCAGTTGATCTGTAAAAGCAAAAGCATCCTGATTTTGAACCACCTTATACCGGTCGGATACCACTCCCAGCACTCGGTTGTCTGTTTCTCTTAAGTTAGCCTTGAATCCTAGGATAGGGAAACCATCCTCTGTTGTGATCGGCTTTTGAATGACCTGCCAGTCGAGTCCTGCCAGCGACAAAGCACTGCTGGATGTGGGGACTTCTGTAACCATAGTTCCAAGTCCATGCCAGGGTTTGGTTCTTGTGTAAAACATTGTTTCTACATTTGCTGCCATTTTCTTTTACCTCCTTAGAAAGATTGTCTATATAGATTCACCATAATAATATATCTGTATGTCTTGCCAGTTTTACAAAACAGCAAAAAGCAGCACTGAATCCTTAGACTCAGCGCCGCCCTTTTTGACAAAACTTGATTCAGATATGATTTGTTACTGCTTTTTCTCTCCATTCCATACACCGTCACCACCCACATAGTAGCCGTCTGGTGTATTCGCATTCACCAGCATTGCACCGCTGCTCTGCAGATAATACCATTTGCTCTCAATTTCGACCCATCCGGTCTTCATATCACCATTGACAGGCGTAAAATAGTACCAAACATTGTTAATAAGCTGCCAGCCTTCAACAATCTGACCGGTTATCCCGGCATAATACCAATGAGCGCCAACATATAACCACTCATTCATATATACAGAACCATCTGCTTTTTGGAACTGCCAGCCTGTATCTGTTTTCAGCCAGCTCCCCGGTGTCTGTGGTGTTGCTTGTGATGTTACACTTCGGGAACCACCGCCGCCACCAGAACCACCACCAATATTATTGGAATTGCCTTTGTTATCGTCAATATCTGAGCCGTCGTCAACTACAGCAAAGTGGAAAATGCTAAATTCTGAAACAGCAAACGAAATCGTACCATCATCATTGACTCTGGGACGGATCATTTCTTTGCTTCCATCATGTTTCATATGAAAGATCCACATATCCTGAGCACTTATTCCTGAGGGTACCGGCATCGTGATCAGTACCGGATAATTTAACTCCCCATCTAAATCGCCATCCAATGATATATTGATTGATGCACGAGCCTGATAGCCAGTCTCACTAATTCCGGCATCTGCAAGGTCATCTGCACTTGGCTTTTCAAATTTTATCCCGGCTGCACCATTTAAGATACCACCTACCACTTTGATTTTACTCTCATCGAGGTTAATCTCACTTGTTTCCACCGTAAAATCTTCCAGAGCTGCACTCTCTTTGTACGCTGCTTCTAATGCCTCATAACTCTCAGCAACTTCTTTATCTGCCTGAACTGCCAACTTTAAGTGACCCTTTTCATCGGACGAGAGCACTGTATTCTGTACATTTTCTTTGACGTCCCCATTGATGATCGTTTCTATGATAGATTTCCCAGCCTCTGAAACATCGCCCATGTAAAATTCCGGGCTAAAATCAGATATACCGTGGTCATATTCTACCAGATCACCGATTGCAAATACTTGAAACTTATACGTCTCCCCCGTCTGCATATGCGAAATGAAATTTGTTGAGTTTAATTTCCCATGCAGACCGCCCCTGCTCCATTGTTCATATTCGGAAGAATCTGGAGATTTTCTGAATAATACCGGAAAATACCTTTGATTATCAAGCGCATCCGGTACTGCATTCCATAAAATCTTGCCACTTGTTTCCCAACGCAGTCCTGTCGGTGTCGATAGTTTTTTCTCTGGCGGAACAAAAGAATATGCCTCACTCATTTCAGAGTAGTATTCTTCTGGGATATTACTGCTTGATTCATAAAAGTAAGCTGCATCAAACGTATAATCCCCTTTCCCTTGAAAATAAAAACGCATATCACTTAAGCTGAATTTATTCGCTTCACCAAAATTACCTTTCGCCATGTATTCATCATCTTTATAAATCCGTACACTCACACCTGAAATAGCATCTTTTTCAGCCTCTGTAAGCCAATCAGTATCCCATGAAATCCAACCTGGCTTCGATTTTCCATCTTCATCTACCGCCCATTGTCCTATCGCTGGTAAATACTTTGCATCCGATGGCGTTGCCGCTTTTGCAGAAACTCTCCTTTCCGAAATATCATCGGCAATAATCACCTCGTCTTCTGACAATATCTCATCCTCTGATAATATGTCGTCTGATTGACTGGCATCTGATGGCGTTGCTAAGCTATGGGTTCGGAATGATGTACCACTGTCAGCAAATGCCAGATTCCCTACGGTCAAACTCGCCAGCATCACAATAGCTAAAATTCTTTTTACTTCTTTTAAAGTCTTCTTCACCTTACTTCCTCCTGTTCTTCTTTTGTTTTAAAATCAATAAAACTAACACGTTCCGTTGTTATTTCTCTCTCCACCCCCTCTATATCAGGTCATTTTAATAGTATCATATTTTCGCCCCTTGTCAATTGCTTTAGCTATTATTTTAAAATACTATCTATAGCAATTTGATTATTGTATTCATTCTCCATTATCATAAAAGAACTATGATAATCACGGGGAGCGTACATAAATGAACGAATACTCAAAACACTTTGGAAACCGGTTACGGGAACTGAGAAAAGAAAAGCAAATGAGCCAGGAAGCTCTTGCCCTCAAGTCCTCAATCAGTCCGGCACACTTAGGACAAATTGAGCGAGGGCAAAAATCACCAACATTGACCACCATTTATGATATCGCCGCTGGTCTTGATGTTCCTGTCACTGCTCTTTTTTCTGATGAAATCACACCCAAAGTACAGGTTTCACCTACTCCGATTCTGGAAAAGATTGAAATTCAATTACTAGACCTTTCTGAACTACAACAACAGGAGTTGTTACGGTTAATCAGGATCGTGAAGAACTTCAGTAAAGAAAAATGACCCCGGCATTTTTATGCCGGGATCTTTTTTATCAAATCCAATGAACCGGAAGTATCAAACAGGCTTCCGGGAGCCACTACAATAATATATAATTATGAATCATTACCCTTCCACCTATTAACTCCTGTGAAAAAAACTCTCAGAAGTCGAATAAATCCATTGCATGTCCGGGTAAATTCCGGCAGTGCTAACTATCAGAGCATTTTTTAAATCTCCCATATTATCATAGGTTGCACAATAACGTTCGCCTGTTATTGCGTTTACACTGTTTAACACAATATGTATGTGCCAGTAGCGATCATTTTTATCACCGCTAAAATGAATACCATAAAATGTCTGATACCCCTTTCCGAGAAAGTATAATACTATCCAATCAGCTATGTTCTTCACTGTATAACCAGAAATATCAGGTAAATCACCAAATCCCACAACGATGTGATGAACTAGTCGGCCACCATTCTTAGCACAAGCATTTTTCACTGTATTGAAGGCAACCTTTACCTGTTCTGCATTATTAATATTAGGCAACAAAAAACACCCACCCGAACCAGAAGAATCAAAATACTTCTTTTTTTCAATGTAATTAACTAAATTTTCAATTACATCTTCATTGTCATAGTTCCCTGTCTTGAATATAATGTTTGGCATAATAATCTCCCCTTTTCGTTTATTCTACTTATCATCTTCTCAGTGTTATCGTACTGTAACGCTTGCATATCAAAGCTAATATTCATAAGAATCCCTGTAACATCTTTTTGTGTAGAAATGGGCGTTCTGGCAGATTCAAGTAAAATCCGGCGGCTATATCCACTAACAGTTTCATTATTTTTTTCTGCCGCCTGTTGAATCTCTAAATATTCTTCTTCACTCATTTTTGTTTGCAATTTCTTATCTTTCTTTTGCATATGTCTTCTTCCTTTCTCTAGCAAATCATAATACTTCCATTTGCTGAAATTTCATTCAGCAAAAAGTACTACTATATATACTAGCTATTTATATAGCTAAACAAGAAGGAGCTAAGGTACTACCTTTTTCTTCCTTCTATTTTTACTTTATTGTTATATACCATAGTAAAACATTACACACCATACGGTATTTTTATATAATTTAGAACATTAATGTAAAATAAACGCTGGAGGTGTATATGATTATTTATGAAATTGAAGATATTTGTGAAATATTAAAAATCAGTAAAGGTACCGCCTATGAACTTGTTCGTAAGAATGAGCTACCCGCATTTAAACTGCATGGTATATGGAAAATAACCGAAGAGTCGCTTAATCGGTATATACTTGAATCTCTGCAATCAAAATGACTGTAAGCTTCAAAGGTTAGCTGCTATTTATGAGGTTCTTGTATTTAGCCAGAACCTCTTTATTTACCCAGATGTCCTTTACGGTCATGTAACTATTGAACTTGATTTCCATACCGATTATAATAGAATCACTTAGCAACCTTGCATTACTAATGAGGAATACATTCATGAGCAAAATATTAGTAACAGTCACCTATCTGATTGATTCAGACAGAGCAAACTTCTGGGACAATAATAATGGAAGATTACAAAAAGACATATCAGAAAGCCTGCACAAACACTATCCCCAGGAGATTCGTTTTTCCGACAAAGCAATCGGCTATAGAGATCATCTGTCTCACAATATTATTGACAGACCCGGTGCCAATTTATTAACATGCCCGGCCTGTAACCACTTGATCACAGATACCACCAAACCCAATCCCATCCCGCTCATCCGCCAAGCCAAAGAGCTCGCAGGTGTTTTAATGTGCCAAAGTTGTGCCTGGGAGCTGGAGGGCGATCTCCGCGCAGGACATAGCATTGATTCTATTTTAGCCAGGATAGCCGCCGAATCCGACGATTGATAAGTCACCGCTGATAGTAGTCGCAATATTTTATCATAATGCGCTCACAGTTCAAAGAAACAGAAATCGAAAAAATCACTTTGATTGTTGAACGTTATCAGGCGCAGGATTCTTGGAAGGGTGATACGATTTTCGAGAAAGAGAGCTTTGATTTGCTGCAGAATATTTTAGAGGAAGCCGGTGAACTGTCAGGCAGAGTTCCTTACGAAGATCTGGTTGTCACCAATTTCTCAGAAACTGCCAAACAAAAATAAACTACCACACATCCATTTATCTTCATAACCAAACGAACCACTCCCTGTCTTTAAAACAGGGGTGGTTCTGTCTCAGCTATAGTCCTCAATTCTTATGTAAATATCGCATCTACCTCTGATGACTTCACAGACCTTCTTCTATGTGCACTTTGCATCAGCTTCTTAAATCCTGCATAGGATCAGAAACACCATAGAAATCATAGAAATCATAGAAATCATTGTCATATATTTCTTTAAGAATTCGTTCCTTCTCTTCCCAAGGTTCTATTTCAAATCCTCCTCGTTTAATTAAGGCTTCCACAATATTCCATATTTCTTCTATCTCGAACTGATCATCGATATACGGCTCATTCATCAGATCACTAAGCAGTCCACTAATTTGAGACCAAGTGCCTCGCAGGAAGGAATCTTTCTGTTTGTTTTCTCTCTCCCCTATTTTCCCAATCTTCAGCCAGAATCTTCTTCAGCTCAATCAGCAAAGGTTCTTTAATTGCCGACATCATCCAGTCGTAAAGATTACACGCTTCAAAGAGTTTCATTTCCAACGCCGATGCTATCTTCCTGGCCGCCTCTTTACTGTCTTTTACACACTTACTACACGCTTTTATATAATCATGAAGCAGTTCACTTCGATTTATAGAAAGCATTCCCTCTTTAACGGCTTGATGCAAATCTAAAAATTCGTCCTCACAGGTATCATCAGTATCCGGATGATCCTCTATTGCAAACTCGATTCCTATCAGTTCATCTAATATCTCAAACGCTTGAGAGTATTCCTCCAGGATAACCAGATCATGACATCCTCGTATGACAGAAGTTATCATACTCATTGCGTCGGCTGAATCATGAAACGTCTGCTCCCAGTCATCATAAAATGTCCAAAATCATCAAATTCCACATAATGAGTCTCATATTCTACTACAATTTCACCGCTCAAAATCTTCTTGCAAAATCCGTCAATCTCCTGCCGCTCCGGCATGTATATGACTTTCTTTGTACCACAAATGCTCTTAAAAAAATCTTCCTGCCTCCAATCCGAAATGGTCTTTGCCTGTGAAATAATCCAGGAATCCTTTTCTTTCTCTGACATTGATTCCAACTGTTTTTGAATCTTATTAATAAAATCATCCATTTTATTCTTCCTCTTTTTTAAGAACAATCTCCAACAATTCCGCTGCTACCTGACCCGGCTCTATATCAGCTTTTTCTTTACAACCTTTACCAAACACTGCTTCTTAAAAAATGAAATCCCATAATGCAGCACCTGCGTATATCCTTCTGCCGGCAGCCAGTTGTCATACTGTTTCTCTTCTATCTGCCAAAGTGCCTTCTCTGCTGCTGCCTCCATCCCCTTAAAGGTATCAGATACCTTGAGTTCAAGAATAACTGGCTGAATTGTTACATCCAGGCTGCGTACAATAATATCCAGCCGTCCATTGCCACTCTCGCGGTTTGACTTCACCAGATAATCATTCATGTTTCCCAGAATCCCCAGTAAAAATCCATGGTAGAATGCCTCACGGCTATCCATGAAACTAATGCTTTCTGACAGCAGACTGGCCAGACCCGTCTGAAATACTTCTGTATCACCAGCCAGCATTGCCTGATACATTTCTGACAAATCTTTCGTTTTTATCTCATCTCGAAACCAGTTAAGAATCGTATTATGATAAATATACTTCACCTCCGCATTAGGAATCGACATAGTAACATAGTGGTTCTCCCCATCTATGCGGCTTTTTTCCTGGCTTAGATATCCGGTAAAGAAGAGAAAGTTCCATAAGTTATCAGCCGACCGATAGATGTCCACATACGTAATATCTTCATGAATCGGCTTTTCTATCATTCCTCCGGCAACCAATTGTTCGATCTCACTCTTTACTGAAATATCCGCTTGTTCAATCAGGCTGCGCACAATATTATTCGAGCTGGTATTAGACCAGTATGGCATCAGGTAATGTGCCTCCTTGCCGGCAGCAGCCTTTACCGTCTGCAAGACAGACCAGGGATTATATATTGCTGAATCGCCAAAGGAATATCCATTGTACCAATCATGTATTTCCTGAAATAACGAGTCTGGCAATTCATAGTAACGGAGCATATCCCAAACCTCAGATTCCGTAAAACCAAAATACCCCGAATACCTGTTTTGCAAAATCGAAAACGTTGTGAAATTGTTAAGCCCGGTAAAAACGCTTTCCTTTGAAATCCGCAGACAGCCAGTCAGTACAGCAAATTCCAGTACATCATTTGTTTTTAGTGCAGACTCAAAAAGTGCCCGAATAAAATCCAGCATCTTTTCATAATAATTATTGAAAAAAGCGTGTTCGAGCGGTACATCATATTCATCAATTAAAATAATTACTGGCATATTATAAAAATCAAACAGGATTTTCGATAACAAAAAAATGGCATCTGTATAGTATTCCATATCACAGCTATTTGACAGAATTGCCTCTATTTGCTCCCGCCGATACCGGTAAACATCAACTGCATCAATATGACGAATAAACTCATCACTGATCTGTGAGCAAAGATAGCGAATCGATTGCTCAAAAGAAAGCCTTTTAGCCCCTTTAAATGATAGAGCAATTACCGGATACTTCCCCAAATGTTCTGAGTATTCAGGATATTCCATAATTTTCAATCCGCGAAAAAGTTTTTCATTTTCCTTAGTTTGATCTATCTCAAAAAAATACCGCAGCATACTAATCCCCAGACTTTTTCCAAACCGTCTTGGTCTCGTAATCAGATTTACTACATCATGATCCAGAATCATCTCTCGGATGAACTCTGTCTTATCGACATAATAATTACCACCTTCAATGTAATTCCTGAAATTTTCCACTCCTATTTTTATTTTCTTTTTGCTCATTCTCTTCTCCTGACAATGCCTTTTTAACATCAATTGTTAAGATTGCTCTGCAATTATTCCTTTTGCTAAATTATAGCCGATTTAATGGCTTTTCACAACTAACCATCGTTATTTTGTTATTATAAATCACCACTGATAGTAATCGCAACTTTCTATCATAATGCGCTCCCAGTTCAAAGAAACCGAACTGGAGAAAATCACCATCATTGTCGAGCGTTACAAAGAACAGGATTCCTGGAAAGGCGATACCGTCTTTGAAAAAGACAGCTTCGAACTGCTGCAGAATATTCTGGAAGAAGCTGGGGAACTGGCCGGAAGAGTTCCTTATGAAGATCTGGTAACAACAGATTTCGCAAAAAAAGCTGCACAAAAATAGGTTTCATACAAGAAAATTGGTTGCAAAACAATATAATTTTGCAACCAATTTCACTTCTGCTCTATTCAAGTTCCGAAAAACACTCCCGAACAATCAAATCTCTATTTCTCAACTGGTGCTGCCCACCCGTCAGTAAATTCTGAAAAAATTGAACCAACGGCTCATTGTCCGGCGCAATCCCTTCCATCAAACTGGCATAGTTAGCTACGACCAGAGCATTCCTGAAATAGAGCGACTTATCCTTAAATATATCATTATTCACTTGAAATCCAAGGCTGTTTAAATAACATGCTATAAATACTGCAGTCGTTCTCGTATTTCCCTCCATGAAAGGATGTACCTTCCATACAGAGGATGTAAAGTCAGCAATTCTCTTTACAATCTGCATCGTGCTGAATCCTTTATATGACTTTTCCTTTTCCGCAGCAAAATCATAATCCAGGGTGCTCTTGATATTACGCCAGTCAGCATATATGACGGAACGTCCATTCATGATCGGCTCATCTTTGCTGATATTGACCTGCCGGTACACCCCCGCATGAGGATATAAGTCCTTAAACAATATCCCATGAATATTTTTCAAAGATTCTGGATTCAATGGAAATCCACCACCATCAAGAATTGCTAAAGTTTGCGCTGCTCAGATCTTCCGTCAGCATGCTCGCCCCGGCTTCATACATCAATGTACAGAAGTAGTGTGCCGACTTATCAAATACCAGTCCGTATTTGCAGTCACTTTTTTTCATTACCGTTTCCATAGCTTCTTTCCATTCCTCTCAGGTCCATACTTCATCAGGTAACTGGGGAACTGTAACGCCGGCCTGTTCAAAAGATTATATCTCCATGTTTATAATGACAAATATTATACAAAATATCAGCTGGAATCAGAGTCAATACAAATAATATCACATAAACTGTACAATCTCTTTATTCCATGGTAATCTATAAAAAATATACGTAACCGTCAGATCTGATCAGGGAGGACAGGCTATGAATCTGAACGTCCGCATCAAGCAGCCGGGACACCGGAAAAACCAACTCACACAGACATGTATCCATCTGGATCATACCCCACGCACTGTCAGGGAACTACTTGAGCTTACCGTCCGCGCATGTGTCCGCGATACGCTTGCCCGCAAAGACAGCGAAGCCGTGGTTTTGACCGGTCAGGCGATAGCGGACGCAGCCAGCGCCGGGAAAATAGGCTTTGGCCTGTTCTATGGAAAAACCGATATCGATGAACAGCAGGCTGTCTCTGCGGCGCTGGAATCATTTTCAGACGGCCTCATCGCCCTGTTCATTGACAATGACAGAAAAGAGCATCCGGATGAGCCGGTTTCACTTTCTCCGCAGTCTGTGGTAACCTTTATCAGACTGACCATGCTCACCGGCCGCCTATGGTAAACGAAAAGGAGCGAGACTATGCAAAAAAACTTTAATCTGACCAGCCGAAATCATCTGCTGGAAACATTTCTGGACAACCATCCATTCACGTCCGAAACTGCCGGTGAGGACAGCCATCGGCTGTTTCAAGCCATGTTTCATCATAAAGACACCGACTTTATCAGCACCACCGAACAGGCCATGAGAAAAGCCAATGCTCCCCACGGTGATTATCTGCGGCAGCACCACCGGGAACTCGTACAGTTCTGTGTTACCCCGGAACTTGAGAAAGGCTTTTATGATATTTTAAATAAATGCAACCAATTTGCCTATGCCTCAGGGTGGTCGGGCCGGGCAGTGCGCTGTCCCGACTATTTCCTGTCTGTCCGGATGGCTTTGCCGCTGCTGAGAACTTATTTTTATATGCGGATTTACAACTGTACCCTGCCGCAATACCTGATGAACGATCTGTCGGCAGAGCTGTTGGATTACAAATCTAATGTCTCCGGCGGAATCTACATTTTCAGCCCGTTTCTGCCGCGCCTGGACCTGCGGATTGCCGCCGGAATCGACGGCGGCGAACCCGGTGTCAGGGAGGCAATTGTGGAAATCCTCTTTTCAGAGCAGAATACAGCCGTAGTTACTACTGACATCATCCGCGGTATCCTGCAGTCATCCGATCATGATTTGCATCGCCTTTTAGCTGATTTTCTGGTTGCGGCAAGACTTCAGGAGGGCGTCAGACAGGCCGTCTGCGATAATATGCAGCTTGGTGTGATGGATGCTTTTACGACACTTTTTAACGTAATCTGCGAACATAATCTGATCCGCTACTCCTCTGTCCGCAGGGCAATTGCCGTCTGGGTAGGTCTTGATGCTAATGTGGATGAGGACCGGCTTGTCAAAAAAGCCGCCGCTGCCATTAACAGCTGCCTGTCCGATCCGAATGGCATACCTATCTGTTTAGGCCAGGATGACACTCTCCATCTGATGGTCGGCCTATGGGCTGCAGGTTTCAAAAATGTAACGCAGCTTCCTGAGATATTGAGCAAGTTTGTGGAGTCCGGCAGCCGGCAGCAGAAATTTGTGGCTGCTTACTATGCTTCCCGGCTGCACTCTCAAGATTATACCAAAAGTCTTTCGCAGAAAGCCATCGAACTGTATCCCGACAATCTTGAAATTGCTGCCGCCTTTTTCCCGATCTATCTGCCGATTACCGGCGAAAACTACTTTGAACTCGCTCAGGCCGGTGCTGAAGAAGAAGGCAGATCAGGTATTGACTACAAGCAAATCTGGACTCTGCTGCCCGACCGGGAATCCATTTACAGGCATTTTGCCATTTTATCGGGTCTCTGTAAACAGATGAAAACCAAACAGTTTACGATCTCCCCGTTTCTTTTCCCCGGACACTCGGTTTCCATCAGCCGGTCGGATATGTTACAGCGGATGGCCATTATGGCGCGTGCCTTGGAGGACCAGTCGCTGGTTGATGACGTAGCCGCCCGTCTGGCAGAGTTCACTTCACGGCGCGCAAATTATCTCCGGCTTCTGCTCAATCCGCCCCAAACTGCGGCCCAGCGGGCATACCTGATTCAGGCACTGGCAGACAAAGAGACTTATACCAGAAGTAGTGCCGCCGCAATCGTAAAAAAGATAGCATTAACCCAGGATGAGCGGCAAAACCTCTGTCAAATGCTGCGCTATAAAAAAACCGATCTGAGAACCAATATCATTGAAATCCTGCTGGCAAGCCCGGCTGACGAACTGGAACAGCTGATCGCCACTATCCTTGACAACGCCAATGAGGATGTGCGTCTGGCCGGACTGGATATGCTGCTGCAGCTAAAAGCGTCCGACTCACCAGAACGAAACCGGGTCTGTGAACATTGCCGAAAATATCTGGCCGCCTTATCCACTCCCTCGGTACGGGAAACCATCTTGCTGGAACAGCTGATTCCTGACGGTGAAGCCGCTCCCGGCGAAGACGAACCACTCTATACGCTTTCCGATCAGCTCAAACTGGATAAGCCGGACTGTGATCCCCGGGACTACCCGCTCTTTACCATCACTGCCAAAAAGCTGGATGAGCTGTTTTCCGCCCTCGATGATTTGATTCATGAGCACCGGATGGATACCTGGCACCGGGCAGATGGCACCGAAATTCTACTGGGTAATTGCAAAAGCGGCTTTTCAGACAGGTTCCATATCACCCACCGGCAACTGCCGGAACAAACTCCGTTTGCATCACTGTGGGAAGAATTTTACAGCACTCACATCAAAGATTTTCCCACGCTGTATGCCATGTACTGTGCGGCCGTCCCCAACCGTCGCATCGACACGCTGGAGAAAAAAGACATTCTGGCAGATGAATACCGCCGCCTGATCGGCAGTGCCGTATATGACTTTGACTGCACCGGCTACCGGTACGGCCCGGCCTCTGCCATGTTGCCGCTGTCGTTATTCCAGAATATTCTGGAAAGTCTCTGGCAGTCACATGAAGATGAGGAATACTTGCGGAAATTGGGCAGATTGGTCAGCCTTTATGTTATATGCCGGCTGCCCCGGGAAGCACTTTCTTCTTTTTCCGGCCCGGAGAGCCATCATCACTACCAACCATACAAATTCATCGACTTTGGTGCGATTTTCCAGCCACTGCACTGCTACCGCCGATGGATCGGCAGAGACCCGCGTAAGCAATGGCTGCAAATACAGCATCATCTGGAGCTGCTGTATCCGAACGACAAGTTTACAGATGTATTCGACTATCTGCTGGCCTGGCATCAGGGGCAGATCAGCCGCGGGCAATTTTATTATCTGGTGTTTGAACATCTGGAACCGGCCGATGCCATACAGACTCTGGGCCAGATCGTCACCGGAAGCATGTACTCTTATGCTGCCAAACGCCTGGAACAGCTCGGTCTCGATCCTGCCTGCGAAACATTTAACCCCAAGCTGTATGATCTGGCAGAAACAGCGTATTTTGCCATCGTAAATCCAATCGTCGAGGAAGAATGTAAGCGTGGTGATTCTCCTGCCAAATATACGCATCTGATTAACAGTATTACAATCATTTACGGAATTCCGTGGCTGGTCCGGCTGCTGCAGGCGATGGGAAATGAGCCGCTGCACCGCTCCGGCTACTCCAGTTACAAACTGCCCGATAAACCGGTTTCATTAAGCCGGCTGATCCGCTTCTGCCATCCGCAGGAGGCCGAAACCAGTGAAGACTTCCGGCAGCAGATAAAAAGCAGCAGTATTACCAAAAACAGATTGATCGAAGTTGCCATGTATGCCCCGCAATGGATTGATTTCATCGAAGATTATCTTGCCATACCGGGACTGAAAAGCGGCTGTTACTATTTCATTGCCCACATGAATGAAAGCTTTGGTCCCCGCCAGACTGCCATGATTGCCAAATATTCACCGCTGACAACCGAACTTCTTAATCAGGGTGCATGTGACCTTGACTGGTTCAGGGAAGCATACAGGACCTTAGGTGATAAGAACTTCCAGCTGCTCTACAAAAATTCCAAATATATCTCCGACAGCAGCAAGCACTCCCGCGCCCGCAAGTATACAGACGCCGCACTGGGACGTGTCACTGTGCAAACACTGGAGACGGAAATCACCCAAAAACGAAATCGTGACCTGCTTATGAGCTATCCGCTTATTCCATTGGACGGAAAAGCAGATATGTTAAGACGTTACGAATTTATCAGAAAATTTGCTAAAGAAAGCGCCCAGTTCGGCTCGATGCGGCGCAGCAGCGAAAAAACCGCCTGTGACATGGCACTGCAAAACCTGGCCGCCAATGCCGGATATCGCGATGTCACGAGACTGACCCTGGCCATGGAAACCCAGCTGCACCAGACGATCCGGCAATATTTTGAATGGGAAGATCTGGATGCCGCCACAAGGGTTAAGCTGTTGATCGATGGCAGCGGAAAAACCACCATCCTGGCCGAAAAAGATGGAAAAAATCTGGCATCCATTCCGGCGGCCTATAAAAAACACCCTCACATTGTGGCTCTGCGTGATATTCAGAAGAAACTGAAAGAGCAGTACCGGCGGGCCGTGGCCATGCTGGAACTGTCTATGGAAGAACGGGAATGGTACAGCTTTGAGGAATTGTCTGCCCTGAATGAAAACCCGGTGACTGCCCCGATGGTCCAAAATCTGGTTCTGGTCATGGAATCACAGCCGGATGCCGACACCAAACCGACCCCCATCTGCGGATATCTGTCCGGAGACGGCCTGCGGGATATTCATGGCCAGGCTCATGTGTGTGAGTCGTCCCGCCCGCTGCGCATTGCCCACTCCTTTGACCTTTATCAAAGCGGGGCCTGGAGCCTGTATCAGGCCGATTGGTTCAAACGCCAGCAGTCTGACGGAGTGCGCCAGCCGTTCCGCCAGATATTCCGCGAATTGTATGTGAAGCTCCCGGAAGAGCTAAACCAGAACGTAACCCGCCTGTTTGCCGGTAATCAGATTCAGCCCCGGAAAACAGCGGCCTGTCTGCAATCCCGGCGCTGGATTGCCGATTATCATAACGGCCTGCAGAAAATCTATTATAAGGACAATATTGTGGCGCACATTTATGCCCTGGCCGACTGGTTTTCACCCAGCGAAATCGAAGCTCCCACGCTGGAATATGTGGTCTTCTACGACCGCAAAACCTTTGCGCAGCTGTTGATTTCACAGGTACCGGAGATTGTCTATTCAGAAGTTATGAGGGATGTGGATCTGGCCGTCAGCGTGGCCCACGCCGGCAGTGTTGACCCTGAGACCAGCCATTCCACGCTTGAGATGCGCCAGGTAATTGCCAGATACAATGTGAACCTGTTCGGTCTGAAAAATGTTGATTTTCATGGCAACTTTGCCATTGTCAAAGGCAGCCGCGGAGAGTTTAATATTCATCTCGGCAGTGGTGTGATTCACAAGATGGGCGCGCACCAGATCAATGTTCTGCCGGTACATACACAGCGAAGGGGACGGATCTTTCTGCCATTTCTTGACGAAGATCCGAAAACTGCTGAAATCATCTCCAAGATACTGTTGTTTGCAGAAGACAAAAAAATCAAAGATCCGTATATTCTTCAGCAGCTGTAATTAATGTTTAAAATATTTTAACAGCCCCCTCACAGTATGGTTTAATCCATCTGAAAGGGGACTGTTACTTTACTGCGCCAGATATTTTCTGACCCGGGCATCGGCTTCCTGATACTGTTTTTCCTCGTCAACCGATATCAAACGCCCCTCACGGACGGTTACAACGCCATTAACCACCGTACAATACACCGATCCTTTCCAGCCTACCGTACCCAGCAGAGATTTCGGATCCAGATGCGTTCCCACAGCCTCCAGACAACGCGTGTCAATCATAAACAGGTCCCCGGCCTTACCAACTGACAGTGAACCAATGTCGTCACGTCCCAATATCCGTGCACTGCCTGCTGTTGCCATCTTTAAAATATCATATCCGGTTGGTGCTTTATTGCTGGAGTGCAGGCGGTGCAGCAGATACGCTACTCTGATTTCTTCCAGCAGATTGGAGCCGTCATTACTGGCACTGCCGTCGACTGCCAGGCCAACCGGAACATCCAGCTTAAGCATCTCCGGAATGCGGCAGACGCCAGAAGACAGCTTCATATTAGAAACCGGACAATGGGCAACCCCGGTACCGGTCCTTGCAAGTAATTCCAGTTCCTGATCATTAAAATGAATCCCATGGGCGTACCAGACATCCGGACCAGTCCATCCCAGCGATTCCATATATGCCAACGGACGTTTCCCGCAGCGTTCCAGAACAAACTGTTCTTCATCCTTCGTCTCACACAGATGCGTATGCAGTCTTACCCCCAGATCACGGGCCAGAACAGCTGACTCACGCAGCAGGTCCTCAGTAACACTAAACGGAGAACAAGGCGCCAGGGCAACCATATTCATGGAAAAACGATCCGGATTATGATATTTTTCAACCGCCCGCTGACTGTCGGAAAGAATCTCCGATACTGACTGCACGACACTGTCAGGCGGAAGCCCGCCATCTTTTTTACTCAGGCTCATGCTGCCGCGGGATGCATACATCCGGATCCCCAGGTCTTTCGCGGCAGCAAACTGCGCATCCAAAAGACCATCTGCCCGCCCCTGCGGGAACACATAATGATGGTCAAAACAAGTGGTGCAGCCATGTTTCATCAGCTCTCCCATCCCGGTGACAGAACTGTGGTAAATCACTTCATGATCAAGGTTTTTCCAGATCTCGTACAACGTTACCAGCCAGTCAAATAATTCCATATTCTGTACTGCCGGAAGATTACGGCTGAAGGTCTGATACAAATGATGATGGGTATTGATCAGGCCCGGGTAAACGATACAGCCGGCTGCATCAATCACCTCATCAAAGTCCCTTAACTCCGGACCGATGTAAGTTATTTCTCCATTGTCAATCAGAATATTACTGTTTTCATAAACGGTATCATCGCCGTCACACGAAACGATATACGCTGCATTTTTAACAAACAAACGCGACATAGAGTTCCCTCCATTCAGATTTTTCTGCATTTCATCAATTGAGTCAAAGCCTGAATATACCAATGCCGGGCAGCCAGTTGCCCGGCACAGTAAATTCCACTTTCTGGCTAAGTGAATGCCAAAATCCGGATTAAAGTAAAAAAACTACCGTGTCGCGATTATAAGTTAAAATGCTTTCGCATTGTAACTTATAGTCAACTATTCACGGTAGTTGGTAGAAACGCCCATCCAGATCATGGACCTATATAAGTTTTTTTCAATTGTTACCACAATAATACTAATTTTTTATGAGATTGTCAATATATTTTTTAGGTTTTGCACACATTTCAAAAAGTTACAGATTTCTCGATAACCGGTTTCTTATCCTATAAATACAATTACAAACCCGCTATTGCTTGCGCCGCCTCGTTTGATCATGGTATAATTTGGATTATTACAGTCGTTTGAAGGGTGGGCAGTATATTGAAGACTCTAAATATCTTTAAGTCGCACGGCAAAACATTGATTATTCTCGCTTTATGCCTCAGCATCCCCTTTATTTCCATATGGTATATTGTAAAGTACATAAATAAAGACATATTTATCGAACAAAAAAGCAAATATCTTTTATCTATCACCAAAATGCTGGACACTCAGCTGTGCGACGGTGGTTATGATGAGATTTTAGCAGCCGCCGGAATGGAAGATGCCTCCCCGGTTGAACAGATTGCTGCATTAAATAAAGCACTCAAAGATACCACCGATGAAATCGCCCACATCTCAGAAGGACTGGGGGTTGGTTACTATTCCCTTGAGTTAGATGCAATTGTCTCTTACGGCCCATCTTCCGAATACCAGCATACCGTTGGTATGGCAATTGCCAAGCACCATCCCGGCCGGGAAGTGATGTCTGCTGCCACAGCAAATGTCAGCATCGGTACCATGGTGCGCGGCAACATCATGAATGCCATGATACCGGTCATACGCAACAATGAAGTTATTGGTTATATCTGGGCCAATGAATTGATGTCCGACCTGGATCATTCCATTTCCCAGCTTTCCAATATCGTTTTGCTGCTTCTGATTGCTTCTTATCTGTTTATGTTTGTAATCGTAGTATTCTTTTTACGCAAGATCATCCGTACCGAGCAGCGATCACACGAAGCCATCTCCGATGCATTAGAAGAAACCCGGCATCTCGCCGGCCTCATTGATATTGTAAATGACGCTACATTTTCCCTGCTCAACACAGAAGGTGAACTGTTCGAATCAGCCTTGTATGACTGCATGAAGATGATGGGTACTGCCTTTCAGGTTGACCGGATCGATATCTGGCAGATGAATGGCGAAGCTTCAGACAGTACAACCGGATATATCCATTCTGCCTACTGGCATAATGATATCTGCCAGCCTGACAATACCTGGTTCAATCCCGGACATTTTTCATCTGTCAGCAGCTTAGGCAACTGGCAGGAAAGACTTAAACATAATCAATCCATCCGCTTAGTCCGTAGTAAGGTGCCGGTTTCCGACCGTTCACAGCTGACAGACTCAGGTGTGATGTCACTGCTTACACTGCCTGTATTCCTCCAGGATGACTTCTGGGGATTTGTTAATTTCTTCAACATGCACAATGAGCAGCTGCCTGATGCTGATGAGGAAACTGTACTTCTGTCAGGAAGCCTCCTGATGGCAAATGCGATCTACCGGAATACGATGATGAAACATCTGGTGCTGGCACGGGAACAGGCTCTGGCCGGTACCAGCGCCAAGAGTGCATTTTTAGCCAGTATGTCCCATGAGATCCGGACTCCGATGAATGCCATTATCGGTATGGTGACCATCGGCAAATCATCTGAACAGGCATCACAAAAGGACTATGCCCTGGAGAAGATCGGAACTGCCTCCATGCATCTGCTGCAGGTAATTAATGATGTTCTTGATATATCCAAGATCGAGTCCGGCAAACTTGAGATCGCCCCTGTTAAATTCCGGCTTGTTGATATGATCAACCGGATCAATGATGTATTTTCACACCGGATGGAAGAAAAACATCAATTATTCTCCATCAACATTGATCCGCACATCCCGGCTATTTTATATGCTGATGACCAGAGACTTGCACAGGTGATTATTAATCTCCTCTCCAATGCTTCGAAGTTTACCCCCGACAGCGGCAGCATCACACTTTCTGTCCATTTGCTGGAGCAGAGCGAGGCAGATCTGACTCTGCGGATCGACGTTGAAGACAGTGGTATCGGCATCACGCCGGAACAGCAGTCACGAATCTTCAACTCCTTTGAGCAGGCCGAAAACAGTACCACCCGGCAATACGGCGGCACCGGATTGGGACTGTCCATATCAAAGAATATCGTCGAATTGATGGGCGGTCGCATTGAACTTCAGTCAGAACCCGGCCATGGCTCTACTTTTTCCCTGATTATCCCGTCCGGTTATCTGCAGGATGATGATCAGACCGATCTGGAAGAAAGAAGTGCCGAAGAAGGTAACCTGCTGACTCTGACTGATTTTACAGGCCATCATATTCTGCTGGCAGAGGATGTGGAAATCAACCGGGAAATCCTGATCACCATGCTGGAACCAACAAAACTTGAGTTTGACTGTGCCGAAAACGGAAGTGAAGCGGTTCGTCTGTTCCGGGAAAACCCGGGAAAATACGATTTAATCCTGATGGACGTACAGATGCCTGAAATGGATGGTTACGAAGCGACACGGATCATCCGCAGCCTGGATCTTCCTGATGCTGCAACGATTCCGATCATCGCCACGACAGCTAATGTGTTCCGTGAAGATATCACCAGGTGTCTCGAAGCCGGTATGGACAATCATGTTGGTAAACCTCTTGATATCAATGAAGTGCTGCGTATCTTACGGCAGTATTTACTATAGCGATTTAAAGGGGCTGTCGCTCACATAGTGGCAAGGAGAACGTGGGGCGTTGGATTTGGTTGGACCAGAATCGCTTCCGTTCTCTCAGCGGGGTGTTTCTAAGGCTGCAGCAAGTAATTTTCAGCGGCACCGGGGCCAGTTGCGCTAAACTCTTGATGACTTTAACGCGCCGGGCCCCTGGAATCACGCTTTGGAGAGCATGATTCCTCCGCTGAAAATCACTTGCTGCAGCCTAAGAAACACCGTCACTTCGTTCAATGTCACCGATTCTGGTCCAACCAAATCCAACGCCCCACGTTCTCCCGGCAACTATGATGGCTCCCGCTGGATAGAAAAACAAAATCATGCTCGACAGAACTTATTGATTATTGTGACATAAGGGTAGACTGCTTTGTTTATCGCCTGTTACGCACCTCTCCCGGTGATTTTCCGGTTCTTTTTTTATATAGACGGTAAAAGTAATGAATATTTGCCAGCCCTACACATTCTGTAATTGCTTCAATGGTCAGGTCACTGTGCAAGAGAAGCAGCGTGGCACGGTCAATTCTGATTTTTATCAGATATTCGGAAAAACTCTCGTTTGTTTCTTTCTTAAACAGTTTACTGAAATAACTGACATTCATATTTAACCGGTTGGCCATATTTTCACAGGTGATTTTCTCTTGTAGATGATTTTCCATGTAGTTCATGATTTTTTTGATCTCTGAGCGGACTTCTCCGGTCATGCCCTGCCTCAACTGTTCTTCAAACCATTCCGTCACCTGCCCGGCCAGTTCATAATATCCCATCCAGCTGTCCGCCTTCCGATAAGTCCAGGTCTTCCCTATCCCTTTCCGGTACAGATACTCTTCAATTCCCCGGACCAAATCCTGATAATAGGCCGCAACAACTGCAGCCGCTGTTTTGTTTTCTCGAAATGCCTCAAATGCAGCATCAATTTCCTGCCGGAGTTCCGGCAGTCGCCCCGCATCCACCTGTACCAGCATCTGAAAAGTGTCCGCAAGCTTCGTCTGCCCTCCAACCGGTACATCTCCTTCAAAAATCACCGGTGACTGCTCCGGATAAAAGTGATGGATCCGGTCACGTTTGAGGCGTCTCATCATGGCAGCAAATTCATTAATCTCATAATTTGGTAAACTGATCACCACCGAAATTTCTATTTTCAAAAAATGATGAATCTGTTCTGCAATGTGTTTAAAGGTTCGTTTTACCTGCTGCTGCGTTGGCGTGTCTGCAAAAAACACTACCAGTTCCTCATTTTCACAACAATATGGCAATGAATATGACTGTACAGCCAGTAACTCCGTGATAATATTCTGCATGGCATATAACAACAGCGATTTCTCTTGAATTGGCAGTCGTTTCTGTACCACCTCCCAGTCACGGATAAAAAAGATCGCGGCCTGAATCTTATTCGTCTGCAGATTCATTTCCTGTCTGATCCGCTGCAGCTCCGGTACACTCACAGTATCTTTTTGCAGCAGGTTGTCCAGCCACTTTTCCGTCAGCATCATTCGTGACTTTTCCATTGTTTTTGTCATCACAGCCATTTGCTCACGGCTTTTGGTTTCCTCCTCTATTTTCGCCTTCGTCTCAAGCATTGCTTTTAACAGCTGCTCACCTTCCAGCGTATATTTAATCAGATATTCACAGACTCCCAGCCGCACCGCTGTCTGGGCAAAAACAAAGTCCTCATGGCAGGTCAGGATCAGGCTCTTGAAATGAGAATTATACTCCTTAGCCATGGCAATCAGCTCCAGACCACCGCCGCCAGGCATCGTAATGTCTGTGAGCAGAATATCAACCGCTTTGTTCTTCATGATCTCCAGCGCCTCATCCCCATTCCGGGCTTTATCACAAATCTCAAAGCCATGTTCCTCCCAGGCAATCAGATTTGACACAAACTCTAAAATCTCTACATCATCATCTGCTATCAACACTTTATACATACTACCCCTCCCGATAAACCGGCAGCCTTATCGTCACTACCGTCCCGTTTTCATTGCGGTATTCCATTCCGCAATTCATTCCATAATACAGATGGAGCCGGTTCTCCACGCTGTAAACCCCGAAATGGTTCTCATCGTCTGTGTTTTGTTCCAATGGATTGATCAGGAACCCCTTCCCATTGTCCCGCAGCTCCAGAACTGCCTTCCCCTCTTCAACACGGGCTTCCAGCCGGATCGTTCCCTTTTCCCGGCTTGCAAAGCCATGAACAATGGCATTTTCTATCAACGGTTGCAGCAGCAATTTCGGTACTCCGTAATCTTCCAGACCATCCTTAATTTGCACACTAAACTCTATCTGCTGATAACTTCTCATATTTTGAAGCGCGATATAGGTTTTTAGAATCTCCACCTCTGCTCTCAACGGTATGATTTCCTCTTTTTTTATAATTGTGCTGCGCAGAAATGCCGATAATGCCAGAGTCATATCCGCTGCCTTTTCAGAATGTCCGTTCACAATGGCACATCGGATTGACATCAGCGTGTTAAAAAGAAAATGAGGTTTGATCTGCGCCTGCAATGCACTCAGCTCCGTCTTCCGCTTTTGCTCCTGAATGTTTTGATTTTCTTTTAAAAGCTCAGATATGTTTTTTGTCATCCCTGAATAACATTCATAAATCTGACTGACCTCTTTGCCTGCCCGCGGCGGCGGCTCCTGCTGCATCACTTCATCCGTCGGCAAAAATTCCATCATCTGCTTCTGCAGCTGCCGCAGCGGTTCTGTAATGCGTCTGACAAACAGACCCACAATCGTCAGAAAAAACAGAACCAACACCAGATTGACCAGGACCATATTCTGGTTGACCTCATTTATCTTTTCCGTAACCTGACTGTATGGTTTGATATCCACGATCATCCACGGACAGCTGCTCAGCCGCTTATAGACCAGAATTGATTTGCCGAAGCTGCTCTCCACACCGGTATGCTGTCCTTCATCACCGGTCAGATATCCCGGATCAAGGTATTGTCCCAGGTCAGTATCAAGGTATTCCGGATAATTCGTTGATAAAATATGAAAATTTTCATCAACTAGAAAACGCTTATGCATAACCTTTTTCTCATTTGGATACAACCGCTGCCGGAGAGATTCCTCCGCAACCGAAAGGTAAATCACCGGTGCCTGTCCCCTGAATCCGGGTATTTCCATCTGCTTGCCGACGGTTATTACATACTCCTGCTGCTTATATCGATACTGCTCACTGTTTTTCATAATGCCGGCCCAATTGATCACATATGGATTTTTCATCCGATCTCTCGCCAATGCAGCACCGACCGTCTCCATCTCAGCCGGGCTGTACACATAGTTACAGATAGGACTGCCGTCTCCCGGCATCATCATTGCATAGATACGCATGTCCAGCTTATAAACCCGGTCAGTCATCATCACTTCGTCCGCCCGTTGGGTGAACTTCAGATTCAGCTGTCTTCGCTGTTCCCCGATATCTGCACCTTGAACCTGGCTCAGCTGCAATGCAATATCATTCATCTCTTCATCTGAATAAAAGCCGATTGTCTGCAAAACCATATTTTTCAGAATACTATTCATATCATTGACAACCAGGGCTACCGAATCCTGCCCCTCCGCAACCGCCTGCTTTTTTAAAATATCCCGAATGGTCCAGATTGAATACAGCTCGAACCAGAGCATCGGCACCACCAACGATATCAGTGTTACCAGGATAATCTTCTGAAACAGTGAAAACCGTGCGTCAGCCAATCGAAACCTATGCATATATGCTCCCCTCCCCTGATTTAACTACAAAAAGGACTACCGCATCGGTGCGGCAATCCTTATATATCACTTCTTTTACTGAGCTAAAACAACATCAGCCCGCTTAATCATATTGGCAATGGCCTCATCCAGAGTCTGACCGTCACTCATGTATTTATCGCCCTCTTCTTTCAGGATGTTTTTCATCTCTGAATCGGAAGCAGGAAGCATTTTGACAATGTGAGAATGCCTTTTTTCATAAGTCAGGTAGTTGGAGAGGGATTCACTGTCCACCAGTTCGGGATGCTCTCCTTCCGTTCTGGTAATAACCTGATCAAAGTCAACCTCTTTATAAGATGGCACCTTGCCGACAAATAACAGACCTTCTTCCGAGTAAAAACGCATAAATTTGTAAGCAGCCTCTTTCTTTGCATCATCAATGTTGGCATTGATTCCGTAAATGCCGCAGCTGTCACGCTCCGCACCTTCCGGACTGCCATTCCAGCGGGGCAGAATGGCAAATGCTGTCTTAAAATCATGCGGGAACTGATCGATGTTGGTGATACTGCCAAGACTAAATAATCCCGTTACCAGCATTGCTGCATTGCCGTTAAAAAACTCCGATGCATAGTTAAGGCTTCCGGTCGTATAGTCGGTATAAGAAATTTCTGTTTTATCCACATTACCCAGCTGATATTTATACTCCAGCCAGTCCTTCAGCACCGGATCATCAAAATTGTGATGAGTCTCATCTTTAAATAACGGATTATCGTCCTTGGACTGTGCCACTGCCAGATAATACATAACAGGATCCCCCCAGAACGGAGCTACAGAACCATAGCGTGTTTTTCCGTCAACTTCTTTCGTCAGCTTTTTAGCATACTCTGCATAATCTTCCCAGGTCCAGTCCATCGGCGGTACCGGCAGTCCGGCTTCATCCAGGGCATCCTTGTTCAGCAGAATCAGGTTTGATACTGAATCGCTGGGCAATCCGTAGATTTTGCCGTCACTGAGTGCGGTTGACAAACGATAATCTTCAATCGATGTCCCGTCAGCCGCCATATAATCATCGATCGGAGCGAACAGCCCTTTACTGGCCCTGTTAATATAAATCTCCATCGACTTATTTTCGATAATATCCGTTTTATCCCCCGACAAAAGCAGCAGATTATATTTCTGCTCGAAATCATCCGCTTTATTAGTCGGCTGGGTATCAAGGATCACTTCAATATTCGGATAGGTTTCATTAAACTTGCTGACCGCCTTGTAAAATGAATTAATCTCTTCTGTCTGTCCTTCTGCAATCCAGGTAGCAAAGTGAATTGTCACTTTCTCCCCCTGTGTACCCCCGTCTGATGTCCCCGAAGTGCTTGCAGCCTCTCCCAAAGATTCTGCCTGTGACTGCCCTGCCCCGGTCTTAGCCGCCCCCTGACAACCGGCCAGACCGGATGCTGCCATCAATGCCGCCAGACCTAATGATACGATTCTCTTTCTCTGTTTCATAATAAACCCCTTTCAATTACTCGTAATTTATATACGTTTTTCAAACGTCCCACTAACCTTTCACTGCCCCTACTGCGATACCATCAATAACCTGTGACTGGAAAGCAATAAACATCACGATCAGCGGCAGTGTGGCAATCACCGCACCGGCCATAACCAGCGAATACACCGGTGTCATTCCATCCGCCTGGGAGAACTGCTGCACCGCAAGCTGTACGGTAAATTTACTCTTTGATGTCAGAAATACCAGCGGGCCCTGATAGTCATTCCAGGTCCATACAGTTTTCAGGATTCCCAGCGTTGCCAGTGCCGGTTTCATCATCGGAAACACAATTCTGGTAAAGATGACTGCGTGCCCCGCACCATCTATTTTCGCCGATTCACAAATTGAATCCGGAATCGTCACCATAAACTGACGAATAAGGAAAACCCCATAAATTGAAAATGTCTCCATCAGAATCAGGCTCAGCAGGGTATCATACAGATGCAGTTTCTGGATGATCATAAACCGGGGAATCAAAGTCAGCTGCGGTGGAATCATCATCAGGGTCAGCAGAAATAAAAAGATCTTTTCACTGCCGCAAAACTTGATTTTGGCAAAGGCATACCCGCACATGGAACTGAATAAAAGACTCAGTACCACCACACTGCCGGTAACAATAAATGAATTCACATAGTTCTTAAAAAACTGATTATTCAAAATGACTTCCCGGTAATTTTCCACGGCATTCCATGTTTCCGGTATCCATTTCATCGGATAGGAAAACACATCCGCCTCTACCTTAAACGATGCCGAAAGCATCCATCCAAGCGGGAGCAGCATCCCGACTGACACCACCGCCAGAAGCAGCGTCATCGCAAGTTTAAATCCATCTGTTTTCTTTACGCTCATCTGCTCCTCCTACTCTACATCTACCTTCTGAAACTTCCACTGTACAATCGTGATGACAAAGATCAGTACAAACAGCACCCATGCCATACTGCTGGCATATCCCATCTTATAAAAGCGGAATGCACTGTTGTATATGTAATAAACCAACACCGACGATGATGTCCCCGGCCCGCCCTGCGTTGTTACCGCGATCTGGTCAAAGGCTTTAAACGAACCGATAATTCCGGTTACCATCAGGAAAAAGGTCGTCGGTTTTATCATCGGAACCGTAATATAGATAAACTGTTTAAACCGTCCGGCACC
Organism: Lachnospiraceae bacterium; assembly: GCA_032073745.1. Taxonomy (GTDB): domain Bacteria; phylum Bacillota; class Clostridia; order Lachnospirales; family Lachnospiraceae; genus Brotaphodocola. Next base: position 52,623 of record DAMAMW010000007.1, read on the forward strand.
GTCCAGGGAAGCCGCCTCATAAAGTTCTTTTGCCACGCCCTTCAGGGCAGCAAGAAATACAATCACATAGTACCCGAGATCACGCCAGACCGTCAGCATAATAACCGCTGCCAGCGACCATTTATAATCCCCGAACCACTTGGGCGGGTTTGTGATTCCAATCGCCATCAGAAACTGATTGACCGGCCCGTAACTTGGCTGCAGCATCGCCTTAAATACCACCGACACCGCAACCAGACTGGAAATATAAGGAATAAAAAACGCCACCTTAAAATACCCGCTGCCATAGACATACTTATCGATCAGTACTGCCACAAGTACTCCCAGACCCAGTTCCAGGATGATCGTTGCCACCGAAAATACAATTGTGTTGCGGAACGAATCTGTAAACGCCACATCTTTCCAGATCGATATATAATTTTTGATTCCAACCCAGTGAATATTGTCAAATCCTGATATAAAATCCCATTCGGTAAAACTCAGATACAGGGAAAACAGAATCGGTATCACTGAGAATACGATAATTCCCAGCATTTGCGGCAGGATAAACAAATACCCGCTGACATTGTCTCTACTTGCTTTCATTTACTTTTCTCCCATCTGATTCCTGCTCTGTCCATAATTTCTTAAGGCTGTGAGCAGCCAGCTTCGGCTGACGTTCTCTGGTAAATACTCCCTTCCGGTTCAGTAAGACCCTGGTTGTCGACTGCGCTGTCTTAAAATCTGCAAAGGCCCACACATGAGTGCCGATACAGTATGGCTTCGCTCTTGCCAGAACATACTGCCGGCGGATGATTTCCTCCTGATACTCTTCGCAAAACATCTGCGACGGCAGATGATGCATTCCGGCGACGGCATCAGCACCGAATTCTGCCAGAATCACCGGCTTTTTAAAAACTTCATAAAACCGGTCCATACAGTTTCCCAGTTCTTTGGTCCCTTGTTCTATATCACCGGGATAATAATACCAGCCATAATATTTGTTGATACAGACAACATCATAATATTCCATGCCCAGATTATTTTCCGGTTCGAGATGGGCTACGTAGGTGACAGGTCTGGTTGCATCCAGTGCTCTGGCGGTTTCAGCCATTGCCCGGAAAAAGTCCCGTCCTTCCTCTGTACATACATCCGGTTCATTGGCCAGACTCCACATGATTACACTGGGATGATTGTAATCCCGGTCAATCAGCTCCCCGATGATACCCAGGGCACAATCCTTTATCTCAGGCTGATACATTCTCGGATTCAATCCCACAAATGGTGTCTCATCAATCACCAGAATTCCATGCGTATCGGCATAACGCAGAACTTCCTCAGTGTATGGATAATGGGAGGTTCTGAATGAGTTGGCGCCAATCCAGTCCAAAAGGCCGAAATCCTTTACCATCACGCTGTTGTTATGTCCTTTGCCTGAAATACTGTAATCCTCATGTTTACCGAAACCTTTCAGAAACACAGGCTCACCGTTCAGAAGAAGCCGGTTGTCCTTCACCTCAACCTTGCGGACACCAAACTCCTGACTGTACTGGTCTGTTTCCCTGCCGTTCTCCAGCAGTGTGATCCGCAGTTCATACAGATTGGGGCGTCCAATTCCCCACAGTCTGGCCCCTTTTAGTTCCATTTCCGAATTGATAAATTCGGATGCAGCTGATTTCAATTCAATCCTCTACCCGGCCACAGTCATCCCCTGATTCAGGATTTCCAGACTCAGCTCACCGTCACTTGCCGCCGACAGGCCAATCCGGCTATGAATGACCACATCAGACTCAGGCAGATGAGCCAGTTCACAGTCAATACGGACAGACTCTATCCGTTTTTCGTTGGTGCAATAAAGGTAAATATCCCGGTGAATTCCCATATAAGGAAAAAAATCATAGGTCACACCCGGATTGGAATTAAAGAAACCAACCCGCGCCTCGCCCTCTTCCAGCTGCGCCGGCGGCAGTCCCCAGGGATCCAGGTGTCCGTCTGCCAAAATGGTCAGCCGGTGGCTGTTTCCGGCTTTTACATATTCATTTATTAAAAACTCAAACGGTAAACTTCCGCCCCGGTGTTCGCCAACCTGGTTTCCATCGATATAGACGATACAATTGGTACATACACTGCCGAACTGAAGCCAGATTGCCTTTTGGTCCCAACTCAGAGGCACAAACAAATCCGTCTCATACCATCCGTCGCCAAAAAAATCCATCAAGTCCTCATACTGTTCATTCCAGCTCGCCGGTACCGCAATTTCACGGTAGCCGGTCAGTCCGTTCTGCCACTCCTCGCGGTGGGATACACCTTCAAAATCCGGTTTAAACCGGAAGATACCGCCGAGTTTTCTCAGTTCTCGCAATCGGTTTTCCTGTGGAAACATAAGTGACCTCCTTTTTCAATATTATAGATGAATGTGATTCATCTGACTTTGCCTTATCATTGTTTGTTGGTTACTTTTTATGGGGTGTTGGGTTGAATTCAGGGATGACGCAGAATGAGAGGTTACCGGGCCGGGGGTACGGCGGTGGCAAGAGCCCCAGATTGGTCGCTGTTTCAGAGCATTAAGAAATGCTAAGCGTTCAGAAAAATGTTAAAAGCATGTCCATACTGCGCTTAACTCGCGGCAAAAACGGCCGCTCAAACAGACGCTTCGTATGGACATAACACATTTTACTGAGCGCTAAGCATTTCTAAATACTCTTCAAATGCGACCAATCTGGGGCTCTTGCCACCGCCGTACCCCCGGCCCGGTAACCTCTCATTCTGCGTCATCCGCTAACTTGCATCCCCGCTCCATAAAAACAGGGGTAGTATTATGGCTATGTTATCAGGTATCTCTGCTGACGATGGTAAATCTGCTTTTTACTGGAATTTTGCCAGACGTATGTGTCAGTGGGACATTCCACTGGATTAAAGAAATCTCCTCATCTTTATCTGCGTGATTTGTGAAAAGCTCTTTTTTTATTTCAATTTCACAATCCGGCTCATTGACTTCCAAAATACCGGCATCGCCCAGCCATACCAGATTTCCTTCTATCTTTACTTCCTGTCTTGTAACCAGGCTTTCTGTAATTGAGAATGTGGCAGCAGATGGGATGAACTCATCTTCAACAATCAGAATTCCAGTAGCCGGGTCGAAATCAAACCGTCTGATAATGGCTTTGATAATTCCTGCCTGGTATGCATCACCAAAAGATACGAGTGCAGATCCTGAACCATCTGCGGAAAAATCGGCCCGGTGTTCTTTTCCGGCCAATTGACAGGTTCCGTTGATAAGCGGTACATTATGCCCCCGGGAGCTGTTGCATAAAAAGTCGTAACGTTTCTCCCGGAAATAATCTTTGGTGTACTCTCCGGCCCCCAGATCGGACAGCAGCTCGCCAATACGATTCACCATATAAAAACTGCCCACATCATTGTGATTATGAGGTTCATCATTATGGCCGCCCTTAATCGCTGCACCGGTTTTCCCGGCACCGTTGCAAATCATCCACTGGGTATCCCGAAAAACTTCGCAGCCATACACTGGCTGCTCTGCTATGCAATCACCTGTATCTGTTTTCAGCCGGTCAATATAATCTCTTGTCCAAAGCCAGTCACGATACCCTAATGCCCAGCGATAGCAATGATCGTCATCAATTCCGGCGGCCAGTCGAAAATCCGGAAATGTTACTGTTTTATGCCGCATTGCAAAATAGGAAGTCAGTCCGACCCGAAAACGGCTGTCACTCTTACCGTCGGAAAAACTGAGAGAATGCCCGGATGCAAAATAGCACTTTTGCTGGAACTCCATGATCCGCCGGCATTTCTCACCGGACAGCAGATCATAGCGGCCGCCCGAATACTGCCGGAAACGGTCGGCATATACCGCATAATAGCCCATGCCGTAAGTCCAGTAACCCAGTCCTTCTTCACAGGCCCCATCCTTCTGATAACCATCCATAAACATCTTAAGGCTTTTGTTCAGCCGGGCCAGCAAAACTGCCAGTTTGACCGGCTCGCCCTGCCATATCGACAGTGCCGTACAGCCAAGCGCCCCGTTGCACACCGCATTCCAGTTGTTGCTGCACTCTTCAAACACCCGGTATGGTGGTTTCGAGTCCACGAACGGCTCCAGAACACGGGCCAGGACATTGCGGCGCACTTCTTTCTTAACTGCCTCAGACAACCGGCTCCCTAATACGTCCAGCAGTTCCGTAAGCGTCTGTGCCGTTTCTGCCGCAAAAAGGTCAACCGTATGTATCCAGTCATCATCGATATCACGGCGAACATGGGCGGGAAGGGCCCAGGAGATTTCTTCACAGACTGCAAGCAGAACTCTCTCCAGCTGTCTGTAATCCTCCTGCCCGCCATCCAGAATCGCCTTCATGCCAAATACAAACAACAGCTTCCGACGAAAAAAGTACTTTGCCTCATACACGGAACGGTTCCCGCTCTGCTCAAACTCCGTAAATCCCTCTTCAGTCAGTTCCGGCAGCCGCGCTTCTTTAAGCTCGGCTGCCGCTGTTCTGATCCCGGTCTCATAGTCATTAATAAACTGTTTCAATTGATCCGCTGTTTTCATATCAGACTCCGCACCTCACAATCCGGGTGTCAAAGGCCCCGATTGTAATCCCCCTCACATCAGGCAGGTCATCTTTTGACATTGTAACCGTCTGCTCGGTAAAATTCTGTAAGAATATAAAACGGTGTTCTCCGTTCTCCCGACTGGTCACAGTAACCCCGGCCGGCAGATGTTCTACAATCGGCATGATTCCCTTTTGCCTGATCAGAAATCCATACAGATCTGAATAAAAATCATCTTCAAAGTCAGCTGACAGATAATAGGCCTCGCCACTGCCATATGTATTTTGAGTTACTGCCGGCGATCCTGCATAAAAATCGTCCCGGTAATAAAGCAGCGGTTTTGCCGTTGTAGTTTCAACCAGCTCACACAGATACCGGCATTCATACTGCTCTTTATTAAGCCAGGACAGCTCTGCTGCCGGACTGACATGATTCATCTCACCATCATAAAGTGCATCAATTTCCATCTGCCTGATGCCAAAAACATCCATCAGATCATGAGGTGTCCCGCCAAGAAAGCAGCGGTCATTCTCATCAGCAATTCCTGACCAGTAAGTCATCACTACCGTTTTCCCGCTTGCAGCAAACGCCCTGACCCGCCCGGCAAATCCGGGTTTAAACATATACAGCATCGGAATAACGATCAGATCATAAGAATCTATATCCCGGTCCTGGGCAATCACATCCACATTTAACCCCTGTTTTCTCAGGGCTTTATAATGCTTCAGTACCGCCTCCTTAAAGTGAAGCCCCTGGTTTCTCGGTCCGGCAGATCCATCCATTGCCCAGTTGCTCTCCCAGTCATAAATAATCGCTACTGTTGACACAACCGTTGTTCCGGCCACATCATCCAGCCGGGTCAGGGCTTCCCCTGTTTTTTTCACCTCACCGAATACCCGTGTATCATCACCGCCATAATGGTCAATCACGGCACCATGAAACTTTTCAAAAGCGCCCTCACTCTGCCTGATCTGAAAATAAAGAACACTGTCCGAACCATGCGCCACCGCCTGCATTGAACACAATACCTGTACCCCCGGACGTTTAAGCCGCCCTACCGGTTTCCAGTTTGTCGCAGACGGACACGACTCCATGATCAGAAACGGTTTCCGTTGTATGCCCCGGACAATGTCATGGTAAAGACCGCTGTCCCAGGCCGTCTCAATTTCCTCGCCCCGATGCCAGGACGGATAGTTGTCCCATGACAGGATATCAAATACAGATCCAAATTCCTGATAATTAATCGAATTAAAAAAATACATCAGATTTGTTGTCACCGGCAGCAGGCTTCCGCTCTCACGGATCGCTGCAATCTCAGCCTTTGCAAAATCCAGCGTCTGATAAGTGACAAAACGCTTCCAGTCCAGATTCAGTCCGTTAAATCCCATATCACCAAGCGGTGAAGGACTCTCAATCTGGTCAAAGCTGTTATAATTATGCCCCCAGAAGCTGGTGCACCAGCGCCTGTTCACCTCATCAATGGAACCGTATCTGTTCCGAAGCCAATTGCGGAATGCCTGCTGACACAGTTCACAATGACACTCACCATTATATTCATTAGAAATATGCCAGAGTTTCACTGCCGGATGGCTGCCGAACCGGTCCGCCAGCTTCCGGTTGATGATCCGCACCTTTTCCCGGTACACCGGTGACGTAAAACAGTGATTATGTCTGCCGCCGTACAAATTTCGGTCACGGTTAATGTTCGTCCGCAGAACCTCCGGATATTTCATTGCCAGCCACCTTGGCTTAGCTCCGGAAGGTGTCGCCAGAATCACCTGAATTCCGTTGCGGTACAGTTCATCAATCACATCTGACAACCAGCTAAAATCAAACAATCCCTCTTCCCGTTCAATACTGGCCCAGGAAAATACCCCCAGAGTAACCGTATTACAATCCGCCTTTTTGAGATATTCAATATCTGTCTGCAGAATATCCGGCCTGTCCAGCCACTGCTCCGGGTTATAGTCACCGCCATGCAGGATCCGGTTTGTCACAAATTCATACTTGTCCATTTCTCTGCCTTTCAACTCCATTATTTTACTGAACCTGTAATTCCTTCGGCAAAACTCTTCTGCAGAAGAAAAAAGATAATGCCTGTCGGAATCGTACAGATCAGGACTCCCAGCATCAGAACCCCGTAATCAATCGAATAGCTGCCTTTCAGATTCGCTACCAGCATCGGCATGGTAATCGAGTTTTCTGATTGAAAGATAACCTTCGGCCACATATAATTATTCCATGATGTCATAAAGGTAATCGTAAATGCCGCCCCATATGTCGAGCGCATGGTCGGAATAAACATCCGCAGAAAGATTCCGATCTCCGACAAACCTTCCAGCCTTGAAGCTTCTATAATATCCTTCGGAAAACTTCTTGCCGCCTGCCGAAACATCATAATCAAAAACGGCGTCGCCAGTCCGGGCAGGATAAATGCAGTCCAGGTATTGACCAGCTTCATCTGTGTAAACATAGTAAAAAGCGGTATCATGATTGACACGAACGGAAGCATCATCGCCAGCAGAAGGACATTCATCAGAATATCTTTCCCCTTATCATGGTATATTTCAAAGCCGTATCCGGCAATCGAACAGATGGCAATAGAAAGAACCGTCTTAAGCCCCGCACTGCAGAATGAGTTCCACATCGCCCGTCCCAGCCGCTGCTGGGTCAGGATAACATTTAAATTCTCCAGCAGATGTGTTCCCGGCAGAACCCGCCCCCGGATTATATCAATACTCGAATTCGTCGCTGAGCTGATCATCCAGAGCAGCGGAAATGCCGATATAAACGAAACAATAATCAAAAACAAATACATTCCTGCTTTTTTTCCCTTATTCACGCTTATCCCCCACCTTCATCTGAATCATTGACAAGACTGCTATCATAATCAGCACAACAATCGCCATCGTCGTTGCATAGCTGAAATTCGGGTTCTGTATAAACGAAGTATTATAGATATAGTGGGATATCGTCATGGTTGACTTTCCCGGTCCTCCGTTAGTCAGGTTGATCGACTCGTCAAACAGCTGCAGCGTACCATTCACCGACATGATCGTCGTCAGCAGAATCGTCGGTTTCAGCAACGGCAAGGTGATCTTGAAAAAGGATTTAACCGCATTCGCACCGTCAATCCGGGCCGCCTCATAAACGGAATATTCGATATTCTGCAGACCCGCCAGATAAAACACCATATTATATCCGGTCCACCGCCAGATAAGTGCAATGATAATAACAAGCCGGGCCGTCCATGCATTCTGAAACCACTCGACCGGCATCACCCCAAATGTTCCAAGTATGGTATTAATAAAACCATCATTAGAAAATATCGAGCGGAAAATAACCGCATAAGATACCAGTGATGTCGCACATGGCAGAAAGATCAGGGTCCGGAACAATCCCTTAAACCGCAGATCCTTCTGGTTCAGTATACTGGCCAGGATCAGGGCCAGAAACAGCATGACGGGAACCTGAATAACCAGATAAAAGCAGGTATTAAACAAACATTCCTTAAAAGTTGCATCCTTGAATATTCTGGCATAATTGGCCAGTCCGTTCCATTCCAGATTGGTAATCATACCTCTCTTTAAGGAAAGCAGAAAAGCCTGAAACATCGGGTAAAAACTGAATATCACGATCAGCAGTGAGGCCGGTATGACAAACAGCCATCCGGTCAGGCCCTGCCTTTGACTCAGCGTTAACGATTTTCTGTTATTCATACCGGGCTCCTTTCCAGTGATCGTCTTAATAACCCATATTGAATTCAACGGTATCCTGCATTGACTTAATCTCGGCATCAATATCCGCATTATTCTGAATTACATTATTGATTGCAACACCTAATGCTTCTTTTGCATCACTGTAGTATTTACCGGTATAACAGGACGGTACCTTTGCAGCATATTCCGTAATGTTTAAATAAACCGGCTGATCGTTAAAGAATGCCTGTCCCTGCTCATAAACATCGCTCTCCCCGGCCGGCAGATAAGTAGCAATCGCTCCTGTCGGCGGCAGAATCGTCTCATATAAGATCACACTGCCGGCAAACGTCTCTGACAAAAAGTCATAAGCCAGTTCCTTATTCTTACAGTTAGCAGTAATCAGCCATGTGCTGCCGCCCTGATTTGAGTAATTGGTTGCACCTTCAACACCATCTATCTTCGGAATATTAGTGATCGCCCATTTGCCGGACTGATCTTCCGCAGCCTGCACACTGGCCATAATCCAGCAGCCGTTAATAACACCGGCCACAGTTCCGTTATTGATAGAAGCAATATATTGTTCCCAGTCAGTTACTTCCTGCAGCACACCGGCCTCCACCATTTCCTTATATATCTCCATACTGCGTTTCAACGCTTCATTGCCAACAATATTAACCTCATCTCCTTCATTAAGCATTGATGAACCACAGGACTGAAGCATAATCATCAGGAGATCCGGTTTTCCCGCCTGGCTGGTCAGAAGCGGCATATTCGTCGCTTCCTTCACCTTCTTGCCATATTCAATAAATTGTTCCCAGGTAATGTCATTAAAATCCTCCGGTGTAAGTCCCGCTTCAGCCAGATAATCCGTCCGCAGACAGGTGATCGCCGCTCCATTATCAAACGGCACCCCGTAGTTTTTATCTTCATAAACAGAATACGAAGTCTTTGCCTCTGCAAAACTGCCAAAATCCACGCCCGAATCCGAAATATCAACAAATACCCCCGGGAAGTTCGCCAGATTCTTCTGAATCTTGGTATCTTCCATCAAAAAGATATCCGGCAGGGTCGAATAATCACCGGAAGAGGCTGCGGTTGTAACCTTCATCTCCATATCCGCCCCATTTCCTTCGATCACGTTCAGCTTAAATTCCGGATGTGCTTCCTGATACAGTTTACCGGCCGCCTCCATGGCATAGATATTAAAATTCCGGTCCCAGCACACAACAGTCAGTTCATCCGGACTTTCCCCGGCTGCTGTATTTTCACCTGCACCTGTACTCCCCGCCGCTTCATTTGTACTGCTGCCGCTATCTGCAGCCTGATTTCCCCCGCCACACCCAAACAGCGAAAAAACCATACAGCCTGCCAGTATACACGTCATCATTTTCTTCTTCATTTGCGTCTCCTTCTCCCTTGAATATTTCCTTAACTATTTGCGCTCCTGTAACAATAAAATCCGAAATATCTCTTGTGTATATTTCGGATTTTAACATAATCAGTTTTTAATATGTACTTATTTTCGACCAACAAAATGGCATTTTCAACCATAATATCTCAACAGCATTATTTCTTACCATCCCTGCAGCGGCCTGACCTTATATTTTTTTAATTTCCGCTCATAGTTTTCAGGACGGTTCCGCCACTCATACGGCGTAATTCCGACATACTTTTTAAAATTCCGGTTAAACGTACTCACCGTATCAAAGCCCACGTTCCCGGCAATCTCCATAATCGCCGCATCCTTTACCTTCAGCAGTTCACAGGCCCTGTGAATCCGGATATAGTTAATATACTCCTTAGGTGTCAAATACATATATTCCTTAAACAGCCGCCGGAAATGAGTCTCCGAAATCGAACACAACTTTGCCAGATCACCAATCCGGATATCCTTTTTATAGTGAGTTTCAATATACTTAATAGCCGGAATCAGTTCCTTCTTCACCCGTGAAGTAATCGTATTCTTACTCTCCGCATAACGAATCTGCCTCCCCAGTTCCATTAGCAGCGACAACATCGCCGCACTGGCCTTTTCTCTATAAAACTCCTTCTTCTCCCTGGATTCCGCCAGCACTTCACCAATCAGCCGGTACATCTGCGGCTGTTCATCAGCCGTAATGAACAGCGGCTTCACATAAAGCAAATCCAGCAGTTCCCTGCGATAAGCTTTTGTTCCGTTCACATGCTTTGCCAGGAACTTCTCCACATCCACAAACAAATACTCCCACTTGCTGGTTTCCCCATATGGACAGATCGTTGTGTGAGGATAATTAGGCGGGATAATCGAAAACGATGCACCCTTAAATATAATCTCCTCCTGCTCCAGATACAGCAGTCCTTTTCCCTCATAGCAATAACCAATTTCAAGATAATTATGAAAATGAAATGTCTTCTCCCGTTTCCCCCGGTAAGTCTGGGTATACTTGCTGCCTAAAAGGGCCAGGATATGGTTGTCCGATGATATTTCGTAGTAGCGGAATTGTACGATTTCGTTCTTTTTAGGCATGTTGGGGTCCTCTTTTGTTTTGCGTTGGTGGGGTTAATTTAACTATAGCGGGTGAGAGGGGGGGCGTCAATGATTTTTGTTCGTGATAAGATGAGGGAAGGTCAGCGGCTGGTGGTTCTGGTTCTGGCCCGGGGGACTGGCAGGGATTGATCGCTGTTTCGGCGCACAAGAGGTGCTAAGATTCCAGAAAAATGTTAAAAGCATGCCCGCACTCCGCTGAACTCGCGGCAAAAGCGGCCGCTCAAACAGTCGTCTCCGTGCGTGCATAACACATTTTCCCGGAACCTAAGCACCTCTAGTGCGCCTGCAAATGCGACCAATCCCTGCCAGTCCCCCGGGCCAGAACCAGAACCACCAGCCGCTGACCTTCCCCCATCCCCCAACAATAATCCTTTCCTGAGTATAAAAAGCAAAAACAAGAGCCTATTGACAACCTGATATCTGAGTCATACCAAAATAATATAAACTTAATGATAAGAAATCAAGCTGGATTCTGAGTCGTTTACATCGCCAGTAAATCTCGCTGGCAATTTATAGATCAAATCTCGGATTCTCTTTGATTAGGCATCGGAAGGATGTTTGTTTTTGGGGTTTGGATTTTGGGTTTGTTCTTTTATTAATTAGCAAGGATGAATGTTGGCGGGGAAAGCGGGGCGGTGGGACTGGATTTGGGGACATTGATGGAGGCGACGACAGTTCTTAGTACAGAAACAGGGTTTTGCGTCGGAGAGATTCTGAAGTACCACTCAGAATCTCAGGCGCATTAGTTGAGAAATTATCAAAATTTCTCAACGGTTTGCGCCGGTGCCGATGCAAAACCCTGTTTCTGTGCTTAGAACTGTCCCGCCGAAGGAACGGAGCCAAATCCAGTCCCACCGCCCCGCTTTCCCCCTCGCGACAATCTCACCACCCTAAACCGTACAAGTAAACATATCAATACTATTAAGGGAAATCCCAGTATAAGTCCACCCAAAGCGACGATCCCAGCGGAATCCTGCCACCGTATTTCCCCAAATCTGGATCGGGAAGAACCAGAACTCCTGCCCGCTGTTTAACCAGATATAAGTAAAACGGCCCTGGCAGTTTCTGATGGATTGCGGATTGACGGCTCTGACTCCCGGGCCGCCGAAGCCGCGGTCGGGACGCTGTGGGGTCCGCTGCGGCGGAGCACTTCGCGGAGCTGCGGCATTTGTGTTATTACCGGTGCTGTTACCGGAATTGTTGCCCCAGTTGTTATTCCAGTTATTTCCCCGGTTATTATTGCGGTTTCTGTTCCAGTCGTTATTCCAGTTGTTATTACGGTTATCAAATCCCTGATTGTCATTCTGTTCCCATGGGAATGGAGGCATATAGTCACAACCTTTACATTATCTTATATGTCAATATATGCCGGATCGGCTTTCCGATGATTGTTTTTTGTGATAAAAACACTATAAATTTACTGCGCGCCTGTCGTCAGCGCTTATATTCTGCATCAATTCCTGCAGCTGATGCCCCCAGACCCGTGATGCATTTCTGGGGTGCGGCATACTGATTACCGTTGCTTTACAGTCTCCGACCCACTTGTTGTAATAGTGAATCTTGTTAATATTGTGCTTCCATCGGCTCCGGTCAGCCAGGACCACATCATGTACCAACTCTGCAATCCATTCAAATCCACAAACGACGACATAATCCGGAGTATACAGAGCAATCTGTTTCCTGATAAAACGACGGTCCTGCAGAGTATAATTCCAGATCTCATCCCGGCCGGACTTCTTAAAATCCCGTTCTTTTTTCAGATTTACAATACAGACTTTTTGCAAAAGAGCGGTTATCTCCTCCTCAGTCAGGATTTCACGATATTCATGGAACAGCATGACATGGATCCATCTGGCCAGGTTGATCCGGATCTTGGTGTACATGCGATCAGGATTATCCAAAATAATTTTTCGCAAATCACCATTTAGTCCCGGCATTTCCTTAAAGATAAAAACGATATGCGTATTCATCTGCGCCCATACTTCACTGTCGATAATTCCATCTCTGTTAAAGTCAATATACTGCGGCCGGTCTTTCTGCCAGTATTGCAGCAGTAATTCTTCATGTTTTTTGATATTCACAGGTACCTCCTTTCCTGCTGCCCTGCCTTACCTCATGATAATAGCTGCCCAGCAATCCCAGGTATTCCCGCTTCCACGGTTTGTTCGAACCGCAGTAATGAATGAATACCGTATACTTTGAAACCAGTTCCAGGGTTTTTTTCACCCCGCCGCAGGCTCCCAGATTCATAAATAATACACGGTCACTTAAGTTGTAAATGCGGGCATCTACATACCGGATTTTGTCGTGATAAAGTACTGTGATTATATCCTGATCAGGAAATAAAAACGGATTCTTTCTTACTTTTATGTATTTGACGATATTTTTCAGACTTTGTTCTTTCCGGAGCAGTTCCAGATTCATCAGCATAACTCCGGTATTGACATAAGAAGCTCCGGCAGTAGCACCGATACGGTAACTTCGCAGGCGATTCATAAACTGCCGGGTGTGGCTGCAGGCAACATAATAATTCCCTTCAAAGTCCAGTGCGTAGAATTCTTCCGGTGAACGGATAGCAACAACATCTGTATCCAGATACAGGATCCGGTCAAGAGATGATGGCAGCAAAGTCGCCGCCAGCACTTTATAATAAATGATGGCAGATGATTTGATGGTTTTCGAAAAAATGGCAAACAGCTTGGGATCTATGTATTTGAACCGCAGCCTGAGATGTTCGTTGTCTGCATACCGTTTTTTCAGCTCATCCTGCTGCTGCAATGATACATTTTCATACAGAATATAGCAGTCGTATTCCTGATCAGAAAACCGCAGCAGTGATTCCAGGCAGATACAAAACTGTTCCACACCATTTTTATTAATTGTAAATAAAAGATTCATTACAGACCACTTCCTTAAAAGTAAAAAAACAACTGAAGTTACACTTGTAACAGTATTTTAAATCGAGTATAATAGGGATATCCGCAGACATAACAAGGAGGTCACCGTCTATGAAAAAAGTATCTGCATCACGCCAGTTAGTAATTGACTGCATCACCACATCCCTGATGATGCTTATGGAGCAAAAAGAATACAATAAAATTACCATTACCGACATTACCACCAAAGCCGGTGTATCGCGAATGGCCTTTTATCGCAATTATGAAACCAAAGAAGATATTCTGCTGAAACACTGTGATGAACTGCTCGCCCCGCTGGAAATCAAAATCAGAAATAATGAGTATAAGGATTCCCGTGAATTTTTAAGCAGCTTTATCACAATGATCCAGGATAATCATCTGTTCTTTTATAATCTGATCAAAGCTCAGGTCATCGATCTCTGCCGGGAGCATTATGTCAAACAGATGCAGAAGAATCTGACCGAATATCTGAACAGTGATATGGCTTCTCCCAAAGATGAATATGTGTTCCATTTCTTTGCCGGCGGTTTGATGAATGTCATAAAAGCCTGGTCATACAACGGTGCCCAGCTGTCACCGGATGACCTGGTTGACCTGCTGAACGAAATCCTGATCAAGCTAAGGCCGGAAGATCGACCTTTGGTTTTCCCCTGACCACCGATATCCCGAATATCTGTCATCATATCCTGACCGATATTCGGGTACAGAATCCATGGTCTTTTATATTGTCGCAAATCCCCTAATCCCCCAGAAATAAGTTTCTACCGACAGCCTGAGTGCCATATCGGCCGACTCCATGGCTGCTTTTTTCTGATAATAGGAGATCTCTGTTCCAAGATAATCTGCCTGCGAAAGCATCCCCATCTGATACATCCGGTCGTACCCGGCTTTATCGCCCTGAGCAACCTGATAACCGACAAGGCTGGTTTCATATGCAGCAATATTCAGGGTTACGTCATCAAATAAGCGCTGTATTTCCAGAATTACTTTCTGCTCGCCCTCTTCGATCTGCGCCAGGCGGGCAGTAGTCCCATCCATCGTCTTTCCGGCTTCCGAACGGCGCAGTTCCATCATGGTGGTATTGTTTCCGATCGCTTTCTGAGTATCTGCTTCCAGATTCATCTCCCCAATCCTTGCCTGATCAAATTCACCGATTACTGCAATCGTTATGTCTGCATCTGCCGGCCAGCCGGTCAGGGTACAAAGGTTGGGTTTGAGCTGCACCAAAGCAGATTCAATACTCTGCAGACTGTTCTGTGCCGATAGAATGCTATTCTGTGCTGCCAGAACATCGGTGGCCGTCGCCATACCCTGGCTGTACCGGGCCGTTTCCAGCTGATAACGGGCCTGGTATAACGCCTCCAGATGTCCCAGCGTCTCCTGCTGTTTTCGCAGTGTATCATAGCTGATCATCAGATACTGGGCGGCCTGCACGATCTGATCTTCGGCCCGCTGAATACCGGCCAGTGTTGATCTGCTGTTGATGTTCTGCAGACCGCTGCTCTTCATGGCGCTGCTGATTCCTTCCAGCGTTTTTTCCTGAACCATATAATTTATTGCCTCTGCCTGCTGTCCTGACTGTTTGGCTGAGTCCTTTAAATTCTTCATTTTACGTTCCTGACTCTCCAGCTCTTCGACACTGTCTGCCAGGCTGTCACGGGCATCTTCCAGGGACTCCCAGATATCACTGATGGTACGGTTGTATTCATGAACCAGCAGCGGAATTTCATCATATTCAAGAATATCATCCTGCATCCGGTTCCAGGTTTCTTCATCATAGCCGTTATTCACCTTTGTCGATACCGGCCCTGCCGCCCATACTGCCTGCGGAATTGCCGCACTGACCGTCATAACTATGACAAGAATGATTGCAATCACTGCCGCACATCTTCGTTTTTTCATCTTATTCTGTCACCTCCTTTATCACGCATCAGCAAGACCGTTTACGGCCCACTGATAAGTTTCCAGTGCCTGTAACAGATTCATCCTTGCTGCACTTACATCAAGCTGAGCAATTTCAGCCGTATTTTTCTGGGTAATATAAGCCATTCGGCTGATACTGCCCAGCCCAAAACTCTGTTCCGCCGTCCGCAGATTCTGCTGTTCCAGTGCACTCTGGCTCTGAGCCAGCTCGTATGCAGTTCCGGCCGACACTACATTCTGGTAATATACTGTCAGAGAAGCACCGATGTTCTGTTCATTTTCCCGGATTGATTTTTCCAGTGATTCAATCTTATCAGCACTTTTGGCATTTTCCAGCTTCCGTTTGTTAATTCTCAGTGTATAGTTGTTTTCCAAAGCCAGCGCCTTATCAGCTGCCGGATCGAGTGCTGTGATCTGCTCCGTTGTTACCTCCGGAAGGGTACCGATCACCGGACTGTCATCATGCTTCCATCCCAGCAGTACATAAAGATTCTGCCGCGAGCGTTCGATTGCCTGTTCATATTGAAGTACCGACTGATTGGCACTGCGGAGATTTTCTTCGGCGGCCAGTACCGCCAGATCGGTGGCAGCACCGGCATTTCTCTGATTGACGACCGACTGATACGATTCCTGCAGAAGTGCCTGATTCAGGTAACTCATCTCCAGCCCCAGCTGATTCTGATAATAGGAAATCATCTGGCTCTGAGCAACGGAGACAAGACTGGCTTCGGCTGACTGAAATGCCAGGTATTGTATTGTAATATCATCCAGTGCATCATCGGCATACTCCCGCAGCGTATCAATCTGCGACTCCTGACTGACGATTGTCATCATCGTTGTCGCGTATCCGGAATCATCTGAGTCCGGGTAATCCAGATTGCTTTCGATTTCATCTGCCAGTTCGCGGTACCGCTTTGCCCACTTCTCATTGGTATCACCATAATCTTTGCGGAACTCATTCAGGTCAATCTGGTTCTTTTGTACAGTTGCATTGTACTCTTTAACCAGATCAGCCAGTTCATCATACTCAATCAGGTCATCCTGCAGCCTGGCCCATTCGCTTTCCGTCCGGGCAAACTCCGGAGACGATGCATAGATCGTCCCGGTGCTCTGAGTAATGATCAGGCAGACGGCAGCAGCCGTCCATACCTGTTTTTTCTTTTTATTAATCATACGATGGTTCTCCTTCCCCGCCGATTCGTTTGCGGCCTATTTTATAAACAAACCGGTAAAGTGTCGGCAGTAATATCAGTGTCAAAATCGTTGATGCACCCAGGCCACCGACGTTAACAAGCGCCAGTCCCTGCATCATCGCTCCCGCTTTTCCGTATGCCAGAGCATTTGGAATCATGGAAATAATAGTCGTCATAGTAGTCATTAAAATCGGCCGCATTCTGACCGCGCCGGCTTCTACCAGTGCCTCGTCAAGACCCTTCTCCGCCAGCATCTGGTTTACTGTTTCCACATACAAAATACCATTATTAACTACAGTACCGAACAGCATCAGGAAACCGATCATCGAAACCATACTGATCGGGCTGTCGGCCAGATACAGCAGACCAAACGAACCGATAAAGCTGAATGGAATGGTCGCCATAACCATCAGTGAAAACTTCGGAGATTCAAACTGAATCGCCATTACAATAAAGATCAAAAAGATTCCGGTACCGATTGCGCCGGCCAGACCGCCAAGCTCCTCAGCAATCATTTCATCCATGGAGTTTTCAGCCGGCTCTACTCCCGGCGGCAGCTCCCAATCCGCTATCAAAGCCTTTACATCGTTCTCAGCAGTTTTTTCAAATCCGGCCTGCGGCTGCATTGTAATTGCCACCTGGTATTGTTTGTTCTTCCGGGCGATATGCTGCGGGCTGTCGGCATAATAAATATCAGCCAGATCACCAAGCGGCAGGGTATTGCCGTTTGCGGTTGTAATCATCATGCCCTGCAGTTTATCAATCGTATTGTACCGGTCCGGAGCAAACTCTACATTAACATCAATATCCTCACCGTTTACACGGATTGTTGTCGCCGTTGTACCACTTAAATTGCCATAAATGGTACCGCCGATATTAGCCGGGACGAGCCCCTCTGCCTGTGCCTTTACCGGATCAACCTCAACCTTTACAACCGGAGCCGCATTTTCAATTGACGAATGCACCTGCATAACATCGTCCCGCTTCCTGAGCTCGGCAACAAGGTTATCGGAAGCCGCTTTCAGAGTATCATAGTCCGTACTCTCAAGGTCTATCTCAATACTGTCACCACCGGTCATGGAACTCATACCGGTACTGCTGCCTTCCTCCATCGTAATGGTACAGTCCTGATAATACTGGGTTTCGTATCTCCATTGTTTGATAACATCTTCCGTTGACAATTTAATATCATCCTTCAGATATGCATTCAGCGTTACGTCACTGCCGCCGCCAACACTCAAACCACTGGCGCCGTAGGTAAGCAGATAATGGTCAACATTCTCATCCGCAGATACAAACTCCTCGATCTGTGCCACCGTTTCGTTGATCGCATCGATGGAAAGTCCCGGTTCTGTCTTAATCGTCATTGCCACGATCCCCTCATCTACGCCCGACATCAGTTCGATCTGCAGTTTGGAAGCCATCCCAAAGACACAGATAATCAACACAATTGCTACCGCAAAAACAGTTTTTGTCTTTGGTATAACAGACGGCATATTTTTCCGGTACCAGTTCTGCATGGCTTTAATGGTTTTATTAGCCGGTGCCTGATCCCGTTCAACCGGATGCCAATGATAGTAACAAAGCGGTACAATAACAACTGCTGAAAACAGGGATGCCACCATACAGAATACAATCGTAAATCCTAACTGGGTGAAGATCTGTCCGGACATGCCGCTGATCATCGCAAGCGGCAAAAATACTACACAGGTGGTAATGGTTCCGCCGGTAATGGAACCGATCATGCTCCTGGTTCCTTCCAGGGCCGCATCGTAGAAATTGTATTTTTCTTTGGCCCGGAAACAGCCGTCCAATACGTTGATTGAGTTATCAACCATCATACCAACACCAAGTACCAGCGAGGTCAGGGAGATAACATTCATCGAAAATCCCATCGCATCCATACAGATCAGCGCCAGTACAATTGATACGGGGATTGAAGTACCGACGATAATGGATGCTCTCAGGTCCCCGTAAAACAACCATAAGATAATCATCGACAGCACAACCGCCATAATCATGGTCTGGACTACATTGCTGATCGATTCCTTGATGGTATCACTGGAATCATTGATCAGGGTGATCTCAATCTGCGGAAAATCCTTTTTTAACTTTTCAATCTCTTTCATGACCTGGGCAGAAGTTTCGATCGCCGTAGCATCCTGCTGTTTCTTAATTCCCAGTGAAATGGTATCGCTGCCGTTATAACGGCCGATTGACTCGGCATCTTCCAGCGCATCATAGACATTGGCAATATCCGACAGGCGGATGATATCTCCGTTTGCCAGCGGCAGGACGATTGACTTCAGTTTTTCTGTTGAATCATAGTCATTACCGACGCTGACATCGGATTTTTTTCTGCCGAGTTCGATTTCACCGGCCGGAATGGTATAATCTGCTGCCCCGACAAGCCCGGCAACAGCTTCCATATTCAGATGATACTGTTCCAGTTTCTCCGGGATCAATTCTACTCTGATATAGCTCTTTTGTCCGCCAGATAGAGACACTTCTCCGACTGAACTTAGTTTTTCAAACCTTGGAACAATCTGGTTGTCAACATAGGTATACAGATTCTCATCGGTCTCACCGCCGACAGCCAGGGTAATAACCGGCTGCGCATTCAGATCCAGTTCCATGATAATCGGTTCATCAATATCATCAGGCATATCATTTCTGATTCCGTCAATCGCCTTTTTCATATTGATATAGGCGGTATCCATGTTTGTGCCATATTCATATTGAACCAGCATAACCGAGATATTTTCCTGTGAATAGGCGGTTACGGTATCAACGCCGTCCAGCGATGATATTGCTTCTTCCTGTTTGATCGTAATCAGGTCATTGACATCTTCCGGTGTTGCTCCGCCGTAAATGGTACCGACAACCAGCATCGGCAGTTCCATCTCCGGGGTCAGCTCCACTTTGGCTCCCATCAGTGACTGGACACCAAAGAATGCAATCGTAATCAGACAAAGTACAATCGTTATCGGTCTCTTGAGGGCCAGTTTTGTCAGTTTAATCATGCTGCTCCTCCCCGGCTGCTGATGCCTGGCCGCTTAATATCACTTCCTCTCCATCCACCAGTTCATTGCTCCATGTAGAAATAATCAGATCTTTGTCAGTCAGGCCGCCGATAACTTCCAGTTGTTCCGAGTCATAAATGCCTGCTTCTATATGTATCTTTCTGGCAATTCCATCGTCATAACAGTAGACAAACGGGGCTCCGTTATCGTATCTGACGGTATCAAGCGGAACTGTCATAACATCCCTGGACTGGCTCATGGGAACAGTTAACTTTACTCTTGTTCCGGTCGTCAGCCCCTGAACTTCCGGGATTGCTGCTTTTACATCGTAGAGACCGCTCGCCGCATTTACCATGGAACTGATCTCGGTTACGACGCCCTGGTATTCGGTGCCGTTCTTTTCAATACCGATGGTATCGTTCAGCGCCAGATTGTTCAAAGTCTTTTCGGTAATACCGAATTTTACCTGAAGCTGTTCTTTGGCTGATATCACACAGATCTCACTGGTGGTTCCAATGTGCTGATGCGGGTCGATATTCCGTGATTCTATCACACCGCTGATCGGTGCCTTTACTGTCGTATACTGCAGCTGAAGATCGTACTGGTTTTTCGCTGAATCATAGGAAATCTTTGCGCTCTGTGCAGCGTTTTGGGCCTGCTCCAGTGCCTGCTGTGATACCGAACCGCCGGCAAACAGGGCCTGCGTCCGGGACAGGTTTTTATTCGCATCCCCAACCGAGACGGATGCTGCATCAACCTGCAGCTTTAACGCCGTCAATGCATCGGAATCAATCCGGCACAGAACCGTTCCTGCTTCGACATAGTCACCGGCCTGGAAAAATACTTCCATCACCTCACCGCCCATCTTCGGCAGCACAGAAGCCTTGGACTCCGGTTCAATCGTTCCTGTCAGTTCTGTATATAACAAAATATCTCCCCGGCCGGGACTAACTGCCGAAACCGTTGGCCGGGATTCATACTCAGCTTCTGTTTCTCCCCCTGATATCGCTGCCAGAATACCTGCCGAAACCACAACAACTGCCGCCAGCGAAATAAGTACTTTCCCTTTTTTCATATTGACTCTCCTTTTTGTTACACTTGTAACACTTGTTTTGATGAGTTGTAGTATAATACAGGATTTTCTAAAACGCAAGAGGTCAGAAAGCAACTGTGACAGTTTCTGGAAAACTGTTACAGTTTGTCTGGGGCGGACAGAAGGGCGGTCGCTCATAGTGGGAAGGAGAACGTGGGGGATTTGGTTGAACCGGAATCGGCTCCGTTCTCTCGGTGGGGTGTTTCTAAGGCTGCAGGAAGTAATTTTCAGCGGCACCGGGGCCAGTTGCGCCAAACTCTTGATGACTTTGACGCGCCGGGCCCCTGGAATTCAGCTTTGGAGAGCAGAATTCCTCCGCTGAAAATCACTTCCTGCCGCCTAAGAACCACCGTCACCTCGTTCAATGTCTCCGATTCCGGTTCAACCAAATCCCCCACGTTCTCCCAGCGACTATGTTGGCTCCCATAAGTAAAAAACCAAAGCATACTCAATGAGGTTTGTTAGTTGTAGTGACTATAAGTGTCTTGTTGAAACTTAAAAAGAGCTGTCACACCAATTAAAAAATCATGGCGGTGACAACCCTTTTTAAACTTTTTTCTATATAGCTTCGAATTTTCCTTATTTTTATTGACGGATAAACACACTTCTCAGGCTCTGCCAACAGCAGGACCTGAGATGCAGCCTCGGATGTACCGAAACTTATGCAACGCGGTACTAGCTGTTTTGTATCAGGTTTACTACTTCCTGCAGGTTCTTTTTACCAAAGTGTACTGCTTTATCATTTATGACCATACAGGGGACACTCATGACCTGGTATTTTTCTTTCAGGTCTGGGAAATGCATCAGGTCAAACATTTCGGCCTGGATATGTGGTGACAGGGCTGCTGTTCGCTGTGCTGCCATAACGACTTCCGGGCACATGGTACAGGAGAGTGATATCAGGATTTTTACATTGATATCTTCGTTGATTTTGCCAAGTGCTTCTGCAATCTCTGGTGCAATTGCCTGGCCCGGGCCGGCCACATTGTATAGAGCGATGACAAAGGAATTAAACTCGTGGCCGCCGGGAACGCCGTGGAAGTGGATTCCGCTGCTGGTTCCGTCTTCATGGCACAGTTCGAGTGATGGCAGGTGCTTTGGCGGTGTTCCATCTGCGGTTGTCGCTGACACCCAACGCACTTTGTCAGTCAGCTGTTCCAGTTCACCGAGAAAGCCACTGACTTCACCTGCCAGCGGACTGTCATTGAGCCAGGCTTTGATCAGGACTTTACTTTCAAATTTTGCAAATACACCGCTTAACTGCTGCCTGATTTCAGCTGTCAGAAAGCTGTTTCCGGTGTCAGCCGCTGCCCCTTCTGCTGCCTGCACCTTCGGTACCGGCTCTTTCTTTTTGACTTCAAACTCCGGTATTTTCAGTTTGCCGTGAAGTTCTGAAACGTATTTCTCCAGGGAAGTTGCTGCCGTTGCGCCATCAGATACAGCAGTTACTACCTGGCGAAGATTCTTTACGCAGACATCGCCTGCCGCATATACCCCATCCAGATTCGTCTTCTGATTGACATCAGTCAGCAGATAACCCTGATCATTTTTGTCGATCGCTGCCGGCAGCCATGAAGTATTTGGTACATAACCGGCAAATACAAAGACACCAAATCCTTTTTCATCTTCATGAATCCATTCTTCGCCTGTCTGGTTATTATAGAACCGGGCCTTAGTCACCATCGGACTGCCGGTTACTTCTTTCAGTTCGGTGAAGAATCTGACGCTGATTTTTTCATGCTCGTGAACCTCGTCTGACACGGTTTTGGCACAGGTAAAATCCTCTCCGCGAACAATCATTGTAACGTGACTGGCATATTTGGTCAGGAAAATCCCTTCTTCTACGGCTGCAAATCCGCCGCCAATGACAAAAACATCTTTGCCGGTAAAAAATTCACCATCACAGGTCGCACAGTAGGCAACGCCACGGCCCTGATATTCACGTTCTCCCTTAAATCCAAGCTTACGTGGATTGGCACCTACCGCTAGTACGATACCAAGCGTCTGGTAAACGCCCTGGGTGGTGTGTATTTCTTTGATATCCTTTTCCAGATCCATATTTAAAACCTCGGCGATGGCAAATTCAGCACCGAATGATTCTGCCTGAACTCTCATTGTGTCCGTCAGTTCTTTTCCGCTGGTCTGTCCTACGCCGGGATAATTTACAATTTCTGAAGTGATGGTGATCTGTCCGCCGATTGATTCCTTCTCTAATACTAATACTTTATATTTGGCTCTGGCCATATAAATGGCCGCTGAGAGTCCGGCCGGTCCCGCACCTACGATTACTACATCATATAAACGTTCCTGATTCTGCAATGTTTTTTCCTCCATGTCTCTTATTATGATAAATGTAATACCGAATGCAGAATAAACAAAACTGCTGCCAAGGTATCCGGCCAGGGTATTCAGGCCGGAAACTTCGGCAGCAGCCCATTTTCCTACATGTTATATTTAGATCAGACCAACCAGATCCAGGCTCGGTTTTAATGTTTCTGCGCCTGGCTGCCATTTCGCCGGACATACCTGATCACCATGCTCTGCAACGAACTGGGATGCCTGTACCCGGCGGAATAACTCGTCAGCATTTCTGCCGACATTTCCGGCGATTACTTCATAAGCCACAATCTTTCCTTCCGGATTGACGATGAAACTGCCGCGCTCGGCCAGTCCGTCTTCTTCTATCATTACTTCAAAATCACGGGCCAGCTTTCCGGTCGGGTCAGCAAGCATCGGATATTTGATCTTCTGAATTGTCTTGGACGCATCATGCCATGCTTTGTGAACAAAATGGGTATCACAGGATACGCTGTAGACTTCACAACCTATGGCTTCAAACTCGCTGTATTTGTTCGCCAGGTCTTCCAGTTCGGTCGGACATACGAAAGTAAAGTCTGCCGGGTAGA
This sequence comes from Lachnospiraceae bacterium, assembly GCA_032073745.1. Taxonomy (GTDB): domain Bacteria; phylum Bacillota; class Clostridia; order Lachnospirales; family Lachnospiraceae; genus Brotaphodocola. The sequence continues at coordinate 76,455 of DAMAMW010000007.1, forward strand.
AGAAAAATACCGACCATTTGCCGATCACATCCGCTTTGGTTACCGTTTTGAAATCCCCGTCTACAAAAGCCTGTACTGAAAATTCACCGATTTCTTTGTTAATTAATGACATAAAATTTCCTCCTTTATTTTTCACATTTATTATAAGTTAGTTTCTGCTAATCATATATAGATCATACACGTTATTCCATTAATTGTCAATAGTAATAATGATAATAATTACTGATTTAATACTATTTTTTCTTCCGTCTCGATTTTCTTTACGAATTATCTATTTTATCGATAATCGTGTATAATAGTTGTGGAAATGACGATGACTAAATCAGGAGGAAACAATATGACATTATCAGAAGCAATTAAAACACGCCATTCTGTCCGCAGCTATACAAATAAAAAAATCGAAGGGGACACACTTGCCAGACTTCAGGAAGTAATTAAGGAATGCAACGATAAAAGCGGTATGCATATCCAGCTGTGTTTAAATGAACCGAAGGCATTTTCAGGTATGATGGCCCGGTACGGCAAATTTAATAATGTAAACAATTATATTGCCCTGGTCGGAAAAAAGAAGGGAAATATTGAAGAAACCTATGGTTATTATGGTGAAAAGATTGTTCTGGAAGCACAAATACTGGGACTTAATACATGCTGGGTCGCTATGTCCTACAGCAAAGGAAAAAGCCAGGCGGTTATCGGTCCCGAAGAAAAACTGTTTATGGTAATTTCAGTCGGTTATGGCCAGACGCAAGGCGTTCCCCACAAGGTGAAAACCATTGAAGAACTATGTGGAGACAGTGCAGCTGATGCCCCCGAATGGTTTTTAAGCGGAATGAAAGCAGCCCAGCTGGCCCCTACTGCTATGAATCAGCAGAAATTCCGGATCAGACGAAATGGAAATGCGGTAACAGCAACAGCCGGATCAGGTTTTTATTCTAAAGTTGATCTGGGTATTGTAAAGTACCATTTTGAAGTGGGCGCAGGTGCCGCGGACTGGCATTGGGAATGAGAAGTCCTCAGCTGTTAATATTCATATAATCTTCATATAAACTTCATGTACATCATAATCAGGATCAGGTATGATAGATACCAGAATTGATATGATGCAGCAGGGGGCATATGTAATGAAGAGTAAGATGAGTAAAAAAGAAGTTCAAAATCAGGATGTATTCTCAAATATTTGTGCTTCCATAATAAGCGGTGTAATCAGTTTTTTTATGATGTTACTGGTGGTCGTATTCCCATTGATTTACGATGACGGTTATGCCAATATCCTGGCAACAAAATATCGGTATTATTGGGGATTTGTGGTTGGTTTGCTTTCTATCTGTTTGATACTGTCCCTTATTATGATGGCCATTGATATTATGGAGCACAGAGGATCTCATGTAAAAGCACTTTTTTCCCGGCTGCAGCCAAAGCACTGGAAAGAAACATTTTGTTTCGCTGATGCTGCAGTTATCGTTTTCTGGATTATTTTAGTAATCTCCACATTACAATCAGATTATTTTTATGAGGCGTTTTGGGGAAATGAAGGGCGTTATACAGGATTATTCCTGCTGACATTGTACATCAGTGTATACTTTCTGGTCAGCCGATTCTGGAATATGAAGGGCTGGGTGTTGGAATTGTTTTTATGCACCGGTATGATTATGTGCCTAATTGGCATCACTGATTATTTTCAGATGGATGTGCTGGGATTCCGCGGGCCAAGAGGACTTCTCGCCGAAGAATCAGCCATGTACACTTCGACTGTCGGCAATATCAACACATATACTGCATACGCAGCTTTGTTGATGGCCATGTCCGGTGCTATGTTTATAACAGCGAAAAAGTCATCTAAAATAATCTGGTATTATTTATGCATGGTGATATCTTTTTTTGCTATTATAACGGGATGCAGTGACAATGCATATCTGGCGCTTGGGGCATTTTTTGGTATTTTACCGTTGGTCGTGTTTAAAACCAGAACCGGAATAAAACGTTATCTGCTGATGCTCGCGACATTTTTTTCGGTAATTCAGATAATTGATTGGATTAACCAGTCATTTTCAGAAACAGTTATTGGCCTGGACAGCCTGTTTCGTATTATTGTTAATTTTGGCGGGTTAATATATGTGGTTGTATTGCTGTGGCTGATAGCTGCCGGTATTTATTACTACGACAAAAGGGCCGGATTTGTTAAAGAAAAGGCACATCCAATCTTTGTGAAGCTTTGGCTTGGGATAATAATAATAACGCTGGTTATTGTATGCGGGGTTTTCGTTGATGCAAATTTTATGGGGAATTCCGAACGTTATGCAGGTGTTGGCAACTATCTGGTATTTAATGATAACTGGGGAACGAACCGCGGATATATATGGCGTAAGGCGGTTGAACTGTATCGGGATTTCACCCCCATGCACAAGTTATTTGGTTATGGACCTGATACCTTTGGTATTTTGACAACAAACGAATTCCGGTGGGAGATGCTCAATACAACGTCTCAGATCTTCGATAATGTTCATAATGAATATCTTCAGTATTTTGTTACGATCGGACCGATTGGACTCATTGTTTATATTACCTTTTTACTGTCAGCGATGGTACATATGCTGCGAAGAATAACGGTCAATCCTTATATTATCGGATGTAGTTTTGCGGTGATTTGCTATGCTGTACAGGCGCTGGTAAATTTGAACCTGCCAATTGCAACTCCTATCATGTGGCTTCTGCTTAGTATTGGAATGGCCGCATGCAAGAAGGAAAAAGCTTAAGATCAGAAGCATATTGAATTTATTTATGGTCTGAGCAATTTCAACCATTGATTCTTAAGACACAAATGATAGGATGAAATACTCCCATTCCGTTCTGACCCGGGTTCGAATAAAATAGCTTTTAAGCCGGCTTCCCGTGCCCCGGCAATATCCATAACCGGATTATCGCCCACGAACAGACACTCATCAAAACGGTTCCCGCTCTTCTCCACACACAGTTCAAAAAACTTCTGATCCGGTTTTTCAACACCGGTTTCTTCACTGGTTACGATCCAGTCCACATATTCGCCGACGCCTAACCGTTCCATTTTCATGTACTGCATATATGCAGTCATATTCGTTCCGACACCAATGGTTATTCCGGATGCTTTCAGTTCCTTCATCCACTCCACGAAACCGGGATAAGGTTTCATCATATCAAGCATGGTATCCCAATACTTATGATACATGGTTCTCGCATGAGGAAACAACGGTTTCCCGCACAACTCCAGAAGACACTGATAGCGGATCATCCGGTTGTGGATCGCTGCACAGGTATAACCGATGCGTTCTACCGCCAGTTTGTCTGCCTGCCGGAAGATTTCCATGAAGTTGCCACCGGGTATATCCAGATATTCTTCACAGTATTCTCTTAATGCATCCAAAGCATGCTGATTACAGATATCATAATCAAACATGGTTCCGTCAATATCGAATATGACTGTTTTTATCATAAATTACTCCCCTGTTTATGATGCGTTTCGCAGCACCAGTTAAAGATTATTTCTGCCCGTAATAGGCATTGGCTCCGTGTTTTCGTAGGTAATGTTTGTCCTGAAGTTCCTGTGGCGCCGGTTGAATCTTCGGCTGGATCATCTCACTCCAGGCCGCCATTTTAGCTACTTCTTCGAGAACCACGGCATTGTGTACTGCATCCATAGCATCTTTGCCCCAGGAAAACGGTCCGTGATTCTTGCAGAGACAGGCCGGTACTGCCATATACTCTTTGTCCTTAAAGTAATCTGTAATCAGCAAACCGGTATTGGTCTCGTATTTATCTTCAATCTCTTCTTTTGTCAGACAGCGCAGGCAGGGAATCTCACCATACATATAGTCTGCATGGGTAGTTCCGTAACAGGGAATCCCTCTGCCGGCCTGGGCCCAGCTGGTCGCCCAGGGTGAATGAGTATGGACGATTCCACCGATCTTCGGAAATGCTTTATAAAGTTCCAGATGTGTCTCGGTATCAGAAGATGGATTATAAGTTCCTTCCACCCGATTGCCTTCCAGATCCATAACAACCATATCCCCGGGTGACAGCTTTTCGTAATCAACACCGCTCGGTTTGATGACAAACAAACCGCTCTCACGGTCAATCGCACTTACATTGCCCCAGGTAAAGGTCACCAGCCCGTGTTTCGGGAGTTCCATATTTGCTTCATATACAATTTGCTTCAATTGATCCAACATGTCTTTTCCTCCCTCTTTACGGCTCTAACCGGTACATTGCGATCTCATCAATCTCACGGTTAGTTGAAATAATAACATCTTTTCCCTGACTGGTATAATGATATACATTAGCTGAACCACAGTCATGATCAATAATTTCATATGTCCATGCGCTGTTTTTTTCATCCCAGGTAAATGCTATCAGGTCTCTGCTCCCTTGTCTGTGACCAACTACAACCGCAGGTTTTCCACAAAGCAAACCACCATAAATGGCATGCGTAAAATCAGCAGGCTTTTCATAAGTATACACTTTTTTGAAACTGCCGTCTATTTTTTTATAAATGCTGATATCAGGGCCGTGAAATGGTGACAGCACCGCGAGTTCTTTTTCTCCGTCACCATCCAGATCAACTAATACGGCATCACTGGCAGCAGTGTTAAGAAGTGGGATGATCTCCCACTTATCTCCCATTTTTTTCGGAGGATAGAACTGATAGACTCCACTATCACAGGAAATCACGCTGGTTTCCACCCCATCTTCCACCACTTTGTAATATCCATGGTTTTTCAGCATATCATCTTTGATTACTTCAAGAGGCAGCTGGCAGTCGGCATTATAATCACTGAAATCATCCGGCAGGACTGCTGCATATACCTTGCCGGGCATGGACCAGTCATCTTTATATTCGTGCCCTGATTTTAAGGCACAGGCAATCAGGTAACGGACACCGCCACGTTCAATAATGTCAAATCGATGCACATGCGGCAGATCAACCAGGGTTTTAACTTCCCATCCCCCCTCTTCTTTTGGGGTGACAACTACAATTCTTGCGTCCTTGGAATCATTGGGCGAAAAAAACTGATGGGTAGCCAGAAACTGGCCGTTACTGCCGGGAACCTGCACCATCGACATGACACCGCCGGGTCCGGTCCAGAGCGTATCTTCTTCATTGCCGTCCAAATCAAACATGATACAGCGGTCCTGCTTCTCCGCCGCTACCAGAAAATGCTCCTTCCCCTGATACGTAAGCGGTGCGATCGAATAACATTTTGTTAAATTCCCGATTATTTTCTTCTCAACCTTCATATTAGTCCCTGCTCCCTCCGTTACTGCTGCGCATCCAGTATCTTTGTCATTCTTATATTAGCATCCAGCAAGTCTTTTTTCCAGTCCGGATTCCCGACATACCAGAACTCCGTTACATACTTACGGATCCCCAATTCCCAGGCCGTTCTGATCGACTGTTCGAAATCCACATGTCCCTCACCAAATGGAATTTCTCGAAAATGCCCCGGAATTGTCTCTTTTAAATGCATGGCAACCAGATGGCCTTTGCCCGAGCGCAGGTCAGCATATACATCTGTTCCATAAGTTTTAGCTGCATTGGTAATATTGCCGATGTCAGGATAGACATTAAGATACATAGATGAGACTTGATCGACATACTTCATAGATTTCTCTACCGTATTCATAAATTCGGTCTCCATCGTCTCAAATCCCAACACTACCCCGGCCCGTGCCGCCATTTCTGCTGCTTTTTTCAAATTCTCTGCAAAGTAACGTCTGGTCTCTTCACTGGAGTCCTCATAATATACATCATAACCGGCCAGCTGGATAATCCGGATGCCCAGATCGTCGGCCAGCTGAATGGCCTTTTCCATGATTTCCATACCTTTCCTGCGGATAGATTCATCATGGCTTCCCAAAGGAAATTTGCGGTGACCGCTCAGGCACATGGTTCTGATCGGCAATCCGACCACTTTCATCAGATTCACAATCTCCATCCGCTCTGCTGAACTCCAGTCCAGCCGCGCCAGTTTTTCTTCTGTTTCGTCAATACTGATTTCTACGAAATCAAACCCGGCGTCCTTCGCTGCTTCCAGCTTTTCCTTCCAGCTAAGACTGGCCGGCATAGATTTTTCATATAACCCGAGGGTATATGTTTTTTCCATGATTGCCTCCATATTCCGCCGCGCAAACGAATTTACCCTTTCTGTCTGTTCGTCAAAATAATAGAAACCCGGGCTTGTTTTCGTTATGTGCAGCTAAAAATCCGTCCGGCTTACCTGGTGTACCAGAACTCCTTTCTCACGAATGAGTTCCACCGCTTCCCAAGGCGCCTTCTCGTCAGTTATCAGATACTTGATTTTTTCGATCGGACAGCTGATAAAGCTGCTGTTTTTGCCGATCTTGGTATGATCCGCCAGGACATAAACATCCTGTGTTGCGTGATCAATCATTAATTCATTGATACTTACTTCGTTAAAAATCTCAGTTGTCATACCGGCCTCCGCACTGATTCCGGAACATCCGATAAAAGCTTTGCGGGCATAGATCGGCTGCAGGTTGCGCAGAGCAAAATCACCTACCATGGCATCCTTTGGATGGCGCAGTTCACCGCCCGTCAGCACCACGCTTATTCCTTTGGGGCGCTCACAGTTAATTGCTTTGCCATTGTTGGTAATGACCGTTATGTTATCTGCTTCGATATATTCAAGAACCTTAAGTGCATTCCGGCTGGTATTAATAAATAAGGTATCACCGTCAGATACCAGGGTAGCAGCATACCGGGCAATCAGCTTACGGTACATCTGCACTTCATCGCGGGTATCCAGTGATGCAACTGCCCCCCCGTAAGTCCTGGTCAGTATCCCCTTCTCCTCCAGATACTGGAGATCCCTGCGGATTGTAATCAGGGATACTTCCAATATCTGAGCCAGTTCATCTACCCGCACTTCCGGATTTTTCTGCATCATTTCCACAATACGGTTCCTGCGATTATCTACAAAGGCGCGTTCTCTCTTCATATACAGCACTCCTCTATCATCCAATATAATAAATCACGTAATCGTTCTATATTATATCTTATAATACGCCTTGTGTCACGCATGCATTGATTGCTTAGCGAGGTTCTTTCGAGCTTAGCAATCAAGTACACCTGAGAAACGAGCACGTTCTTTGTGCGACATTGATCATGGTGTCTCCCTAATCAATAATCCCCTGTTCTCTCATCTTTTCTTCCATTTCCTGAGCGGACAGGATATTACGCAGCGCAACTACAATCGTTCCTTTTGACTGCGCATCCTTGAACATCGATGCAAAATTCTGGGCACAGAAGACAACATCATACTGACTGGCGGCTGTCTTTCCTTCAGAAAGGGCACAGTGATGAACCTTGGTTGGTTTGATGCCTACTTTATCAAGTACTTTCATCATCGTCATCTTCATCATCAGACTTGAACCTGCCCCATTTGCACAACACACGATAAATGTTTTACACTCTTTTGCCATTAGAAAACCCTCCTGTTTATTCTATACAATTTACTGTTCTCAGCCTTTTTTAGCCTTTAATGCTTTGTAAGCTTCATAGTCTTCCGCCATCAGGAAATATCCCTCTTTATCCATACGATACTGCAGCTGCGGAATAATCAGCAGAGCAATTACAACCAGGGCAATACCTGCATAACTTAAGAACTTCATTGCTGCTGTCATGACCGGCCAGATAACCGCCCAGTCCCACATTCCCAAGTATCCGCCGTAAGCAGCCATACCGACCCAGCCGGCGATAATTGCCGAACCAAACACCTGGCATAAACCGGAGATAAACGGCAGGATGATTGCTGCCTTAACACCGCCTTTTTCATTAGCAAAAATAGCAATGGAAGCATTATCAAAGAACACCGGTACGAAACCACAAATAACAAGTACCGGGCTCTTCAGTACAATCAGGGCAATAATTGCAATCAGCTGTCCGGCAAAACCGGCCAGGAAACCAAACGGAACGGCATTGGCAGAACCAAATCCAAAGATAACCGCACAGTCAACACCCGGCAGCGAACCTGGCAGCAGCCGGTCAGCAATACCCTGGAATGAAGCAGTAAGTTCGGTAACGAATGTACGGACACCAAGCTGCAGAATAGCAAGGTAAACGGAGAAGTTCAGACAGGTCTGGAGTACATAAAACAGCATACTCTTGTTTTCACCCAGAAATCCGCCTGCAACCAGGTAATCACGGCCCAGAACATACAGGATAATTCCGAAAAACAGAACCATCAGGATCGAAGTACATACCATGTTCTCATTAAAGATAGACATAAAGCCCGGAAGTTCCATATCCTCGAATTTCTTAACTTCTTTCCCATTTTTCTTCTTGCCGAAAAACTTTTCAGCCAGCCATGTATTAAGAGCAATACCAAACATCTGCTGATGCGCCAGACAGAAACCGGCACCATCGGTCAGTTCCTGACAAGGCCTGATGGTCAGGTTGGAACCCACGGCCCAGTACGCACCGAGGATCAGTGCCATAACAATCAGCAGTGATATATCATTGCCGATCAGGAAAGGACAGGCAAAAAGGATCAGCCAATATGCGGTTGCCGCCTGCTGCACCTGTACATGCCCGGTCGTAAACAGCGCCCTCAACTTGGTAAAACGACTGAATCTGACTAAAACAATATTTACAACAAAGGCAATCAGCAGCAGGATCATGGCATTACCAAAACTTTTGCCAAACATCTCTTCAACACCTGCAGTTACTGCATTCTGTCCAAAATATGGATCAATCACCATTGCATCAATATCAAATACATCCTTGAGACCAACCAGAACCGGCCGGAAGTTGCTTACCAGTCCGCCGGAACCAACGGCCAGTATCAAATATCCTACGATTGCCTTGATGACTCCCGCCAGTACATCATACCAGGGCTTTCTCAAAAGGATATAACCTACCATTACCATCAGTCCGATCATAAATGCCGGCTGCTGTAAAATATTTTCTGCAAAATACGACCATACTTTCATTAAAATATTCATCTTCAAACCCCATCTTCCCTATTTATCGAAATACTGTTCCTGAATCTTTATTAAGTCTTCAGGCCCCTCCGCCCCCAAAAGCGCCTTTACCACATCTTCATTCATCAGCAATTCTGACAGTCTTGTCATATTTTGCAGATGCTGATCCGAGTCACAGGATGCCAGTGTGAAAAACAGTCTTGCATCTTTATCCGGATCCGCCGGATCAAAGCTGACCGGTTTGTTCAGTTTCATGAAACCAATTGCAGTTTTATGCACACCCGCTGCATGCTCCTGCGAATGCGGCATTGCCACATCCGGCATAATCACAATATATGGACCGTATTTCTCCACACAGGTGATAATGTCTTCTTTATAGTTCCCCGCAACCGTACCATCCGCTTCCAGCGATTCGCAGCTCATGCGAATCGCCTCGCGCCAGTCTGGTGCTTCCTCAGCAAATTTATAATGTTTTAATTCTACAAATTCTCTCAGCATAGATAGATACTCCTCTCCTGGTTGAATATCCGTTTACAGCAGGGAACGGAACGGAATGTTCTGCGGTGCTTCGAAACAATCCTCAAATCCTCTGCGATGGTGATAAGCTTTTTTGTCTTTGTCAGTCGGGTATACATATTTGCCGCCAACTTCCCAGAAGAATGGATGGAACTTATAATCCAACCGGTCTTTCTTCATATCGTAAAGAACACGGATCTCATTAACATCTGCCATAAAATTCGTCCATACATCATAGTGAATCGGAATTACTACTTTTGCTCTCAGCGATTCCGCCATCCGCAGAATATCAACAGAGGTCATCTTATCTGCCATACCGATCGGATTCTCACCATAAGAACCGAATGCTACATCAATATCATAATCTTTGCCGTGTTTCGCAAAGTAGATCGAGTAATGGGAATCACCGCTGTGATAGATGTTGCCGCCAGGTGTTTTCACCAGATAGTTAACTGCTTTCTCATCCATATCTGTCGGGCAGACACCGGTCAGTTCTTCTCGGTCCGGGCCGGTTGTATCAGTAGTAACCAGACAGGTCCGGTCAAAGGAATCAAGTGCAACAATTTCCATATCTTTAATCTTAACCGTGTCACCCGGTCTGACTACGATACAACGTTCAGCCGGAACGCCCCATGTGACCCATTGGTCAACCGACTTCTGCGGTCCGATAAATGGTACCGGAACTTCTTCACCTTTTTCATTCACAGTTGTCATACCGCTCTGGATAACATGTGCTGCATATTCTGCACTCATATGATCCTGATGATAATGAGTGGCAAGTACGGCATCAACCTGTTTGACTGCAAACGGATCAATTACAAAAGGTACCGCACGAAGGTTGGGCTGCATCGATCTTGCGCCGCACATATTGGCCATCTGGTGTCCTGCTGCCATCTTGCCGTTGCCGTGAGTCCGTTTTCCGTTCCCGCACCACAGATCAATTGTAACATTGGCACCACCGGGAGTTTTAATCCAGATGCCGGTACAGCCAAGCCACCACATTGCAACGGTTCCCGGTTTCACCTCTTCCTGTTCAATCTCTTCGTTGAGCCAGGTACCCCATTCAGGAAATGTACTCATGATCCATGATTCCCTGGTTGTTTCACTAACTTTGCTCATTGCTGTCCTCCTTTTATGTTCGCCTTATATGTTCTATCTGTTTCTCATGACGTAAATATATCATTTTTATGATAATTTTACAAGTAACTTTTATGAACGATTCATAATTTAATGTTCGTTTTATCATTTTCGATACATTGCACAATTTTGAAATGTTCATTTTGTGCAGATTTTCTTTTCCGCAAAATAAAGGAAATTTTCATCATACAACATTCCTATTATGTACTTTTTTGAAAAAATTATGATTTATACCTTTGAATAAAATCTTCTTGACTTTATACTCCCATTATGTTATTAATAACATATGTTAAGAAAGGAGAAATAAAATATGACTATTGACTACGCTATATTAGGCCTGCTAAGCTGGAAACCCATGACCGGATATGATATGAAAAAAATAATGCAGGAATCTTCCGTCATGTACTGGTCCGGCAACAACAACCAGATCTATAAAGTCCTGATCCAACTGCTGGAACAGGGATATGTAACCAATACCATTCAGTATCAGGATACCGCACCAAACAAAAAAGTTTATACCATCACACCGGCCGGAATCACAGAGCTGAATCGTCAGCTTACAGAAACTGTCCCGGAGATACCGGAATTCAAGAAGAATTTTTTAATTCAATTGTCCTGGGCAGGATCACTCAGCAACGATGAACTGGACCGGTTAGCCGCACAGTATGAAGAAGTGGTTAAGGAGTGTTATGCCAGAGAGACAGAAGTCCAGAAACGTCAAACTAACTTTCCGGCCAGATCCAGCCGGGAAACATATATCTGGGATATGATCTCCCGCAATCTTCAGTCTGCTTATCAGGCTGAACTGCGGTGGATTACCGAATTCCGGGCAGGGTTACAAACATTAGACTAAATGAAAGGAAAATATCATGAAAATAAATAAAAATATACAGCACCAGGTACCGGTTGCACTCGTCAACAGCAGCGAGGTTATTCTGACAGATTCCCAAAGCGCCTTAGATTTTATCATGACGGTACAATATGAAACTGAATGCAGGAGGATTGCCCTGAACAAAGAGGCAATCGCTGAAGATTTCTTCATCCTGAGCACCGGTCTGGCCGGTGATGTCCTGCAAAAATTCGTCAACTATCATATAAAGTTTGCGGTTTATGGTGACTTTTCAAAATACACCAGCAAACCGCTGAAAGATTTTATTTATGAAAGCAATCACGGTACAAACGTCTTTTTTGTTCCGGATGCCGATACCGCAGTTCATATGCTGGCTGAATGCTGAGCTTAGAACTTAATTGATTCAACTTGACATACATAGATAATCTTGATATATTATTTGCAACAATACCTAGATTATCTATGCTTAGTTAAGGAGGATTTATGGATAAAAAGTATATGGCTTTAGGGACTTCCATGCTGGTGTTAAAACTGCTGGAACAGCAGGATATGTATGGTTACCAGATCATCAGGGAATTGGAACGGCAGAGCCGGCAGGTATTTCAGCTAAAGGAAGGAACGCTGTACCCGGTCTTACACAGCCTGGAACAGCAGGGTGCCGTCATCAGTCAACAGAAAACCGCAGACAACGGCCGGCTCCGCAAGTATTATCAGATTACTGCTGCCGGTCACAAGATGCTGCAGGCCAAGTCTGAGGAATGGCAGGTCTATCAACAGGCGGTTAATACCGTGTTAGGGGGTGTTTTATTTGGCTGAACAGTTGCATTCACCCTCTGACTTTTTGGATGAGGTGGCAAGACAGATTGCCTACAAGCCGCTGCGTCCTGTGATTATCCGGGAATTGCAGGATCATATTGAGGATCGTACTTATGACTATGAAGATCAGGGATTGTCCCGATCCGAAGCAGAACAAAAAGCGCTGGCCGGCATGGGTGATCCGGTTACCATCGGTACTGAAATCAATGCCGTGCGTCATACCAGAACGAATCCCCTGCTGATTGCTTTTACCGTTGTTCTGATGCTGGCCGGGCTCGCTGCATCCGCTTATATGTTCTGGACTCCTGAGCAGCAGGCAGGTGGTTTTCTTTACTATATACACGGAACTGTTGTTTTAGTGTTCACCGTCCTGTACTCTTATCCGCTAATAGTCAAACACTGGAGACCTTTACTGATTGCCTCATTTACCGGCTTATTTATATGTGTGTTCATTGTTTCCGTATTTCGGCTTAACTGGATTTCAGAAATGGTTTTTTACAGTTTTTACTACTACTTTTATTACACGGCACTGCCACTTGGCCCGCTGCTTGCAATCGCCCTGTATCGCGTCCGCTATCAGCCGTTAAAACCGTTTTTGGTATTTGCCCTGGCAGCCGGCTGGATCCTGTTCAGCTCAGCGTTCTTAAATATCATATCAGGTATTGCAGTCTTTTTCCTGACCTTTCTGGGCACTGTTATATTTATGTTTTATAAGAAAGTACTGGTTCAGAAATATCTTGCTGCGCTCCTGCTGCCACTAACTGCTCTGTTTTTATTACTTCCTCATCAAGGGCCTGCTTTTCAGGATTTTCTTGCACCTGATACATCAGTAACACGGGTATGGGATGACACCTACAATGGAATATTGATACAGGAGCTTTTATCGCGGACACCGGCTATTGGAGAAATTTCACTTACTGCTGATGAACTGATGAACTATGGCAGCGGCGAATGGTATTTTGGCATCTCCAGTGAAGCCCCCGGGAATTCGCTCCCCAGGTATATCCATTATACTGCGGACAATGTTACCTTATGGGATATCCTGCCGCAGCATTACCACAACAATTATCTGATCGCTGTCGGTATTTTTATGTATGGTAAGATATTTGGTGTCCTGTCACTGGCTGTGATCGGCGCATTTTTTGCCTGCATGTTCTGGTGTGTGACCCGGATCCGCGGGCAGCTGGCCGGCTGTACTGCCATGAGTTGTGCCTTGTGTCTGCTGGCTCAGGCAGTTCTGTATGTGCTTGGAAACTTCGGCTGGCAATATGGATACTTTACAAATATGCCATTGATTTCCGAAGGACGGGTCAGTATTATATTCAATATGCTGCTGCTTGGATTTATCTTTTCCGCTTACCGGTATGACCGGGTTATCGACGAACCGGTCACCTATCGGGTGATATAACGAATAAAAGGTGCGAAGCTGACAACCGGTCAAGCTTTGCACCTTTATATAATATGTATTGTTTTTATGCGAATTGCTCGATTGCGTCAACGCGATTTTCAAGATCAGCAACTTTTTTCACCAGTAATTCGACGGTGTCATTGCTGTATTTCGTGATGTGAACTTCTTCCCGAAGTATTTGCATATCCTTGTCAACTTTTTCAAAACGTTTGTTGATTCTTTGTTCTACTCTGTCCAGTTCTCTTAAAATCAGATTGGAACTGTCATTGATTTCTTTTCTAAGTTGTGTAGAATTTTCAGACATCTCTGCCCTTAACTGCGCAGAATTCTCGGACATCTCTTCCCTTAACTGTGCTGAATTCTCAGACATCTCTGCCCTTAACTGTGCTGAATTCTCGGACATCTCTTCCCTTAACTGTGCTGAATTCTCGGACATCTCTGCTCTTAACTGTGCTGAATTCTCAGACATCTCTGCTCTTAACTGTGCTGAATTCTCAGATATCTCTGCTCTTAACTGTGCTGAATTCTCAGACATCTCTGCCCTTAACTGCGCTGAATTCTCGGACATCTCTGCTCTTAACTGTGCTGAATGCTCTCTCAGCTGCTCAGCCATCTCGGTTCTTAGTTGAGCAGTATTCTCAGCCATCTCCATTCTTATTTGAGATATAAGAACTCCGTTATTAGCCTGCATAAGCTGACTGATTGCCTGCAGATCATCATTTGTCAATGCCATATTATCACCTCCTTCAAATTTAGTATGTAGATTATAGCATAGCCAAAACCTGATGTCTATCAAAAATCAAAACTAATCTTCTTCGGTAATACAAGAAAAGACATGGTCTGATATGTCCCCATATCAGCCATGCCTTTTCCCATATTATCTACTGCACTTCATCAATAGCCTTACCAATATCACCGCGCATATATTTATTATCAAACGTGACCCACCCGGCCGCTTCATAAGCATTCTTCCGGGCCGCTTTCAGATCCTCACCGGTTGCCGTAACTCCCAGCACACGTCCGCCATTGGTAACAACATTGCCTTCATCATCAAATCTGCTGCCGGCATGGAACACGTAATATCCTTCCTTATCCCGGAATGTTTCCAGACCATGAATCGGGTAACCTTTTTCATAATGCTCCGGATACCCCGCCGAAGCCAGCACCACACATACTGCAGCATTATCCTCAAATTCCAGCTGTACCTGATCCAGGGTTCCGTCAATACACGCCTCAAAGACTTCAATAATATCATTCTTCATCCGCGGCAGTACTACCTGTGTCTCCGGGTCACCAAACCGGGCATTGTATTCCAATACTTTCACACCCTTATCAGTCAGCATCAGACCAAAGAAAATAATCCCCTTGAATTCTCTTCCTTCTGACCGCATTGCATCCACCGTCGGCTGATAAATATACTGATGGCAAAATGCATCCACCTCTTCCGTGTAGAATGGACTTGGCGAAAAAGTTCCCATTCCGCCGGTATTCAGTCCCTGATCTCCATCTTTAGCCCGCTTGTGATCCTGGGCTGATGTCATGATCCGAATCGTCTTTCCGTCCACAAAAGCCAGTACCGATACTTCCCGTCCGGTCATGAATTCCTCCGCAACAATCCGGTTTCCGGCTGAACCGAACTGCTTGTCCAGCATCAGACTCTTTACACCATCCCTGGCTTCTTCCAGAGTATTACAGATCAGTACACCTTTCCCCAGTGCCAGTCCGTCTGCCTTTAATACAATCGGCATTGGCGCCGTTTCAAGATAATCAAAAGCGGCATCCGCTGAATCAAAGGTCTCATAAGCAGCTGTAGGGATGTTATACTTTTTCATCAGATCCTTGGAAAAAGCTTTTGATCCCTCTAAAACAGCAGCATTCTCACGTGGCCCGAAGACTCTGAGTCCGGCCGCTTCCAGTGCATCGACCGCACCTGCTGCCAGCGGATCATCCGGTCCGACAATAACCAGATCAATCTGATGACTGCCGGCAAACTCAGCCAGTTTATCAAATTCCATGACTCCGATATCCACACACTCAGCCACTTCCGCAATCCCGGCATTTCCCGGTGCACAGTACAGCTTTTCTACTTTAGGGCTCTTAGCTGCTTTCCATGCGATCGCATGTTCTCTGCCGCCGCCGCCTACAATTAATACGTTCATCTGTTATATCCTCCTATGCATTTGCAATCATGTCAATTGCCTCAGGCAGGATCAGCCATTCTGCCTCTTCCATGACCCTGCGCTGAAGAATCTCCGGCGTATCGCCCGCTTTCACTTCCACAGCCTTCTGCAGCAGGATCGGGCCGGTGTCCATACCGGAATCTACATAATGAACCGTTGCTCCCGTAATTTTAACCCCACGCGCCAGTGCTGCCTCGTGTACTTTCAAACCGTAATATCCCACACCACAGAAAGACGGAATCAGAGATGGATGTACATTGATAATCTTTTTTTCATACTTATCAATCATTGCTGCTGGTATTGTCACGAGAAATCCCGCCAGCACAATGAGGTCAAGATTATAACTGTCTACCGTATCTATAAGTGCCGCATTAAATGCATCTCTGGTTTCGAATTCTTTCGGCGACAGGCATACTGCCGGAACAGCCCGGCCGGCCGCACGTTCCAATGCATATGCATTCTTATTGTTGCTGATGACAACGGATATTTCCGCATTCCTGATATTTCCGCTGTCAAGGGCATCGAATATAGCCTGCAGATTTGTACCGCCGCCGGAAACCATTACGCCTACTCTCAGCATAAAGTTACTCCCTTTTCTCCTGCTTCAACCGAACCGATCACATATGGAATTTCACCGGCTGCTTCTATTGCCGCCATTGTTTTTTCCACATCTTTTGGCGCTACTGCCAGCATCATACCAATCCCCATGTTGTAGGTATTGTACATCATTTCTTCCGCAATGTTTCCCTTTCGGGCCATCAGGCCAAATAAAGCCGGTACCGGATAACTGTCCTTTTTCACGACTGCACGGGTTCCTTCTTTTAGCATCCGCGGAATGTTCTCATAAAAACCACCGCCGGTAATATGGCTGCATGCTTTTACTCTGATCCCGGCACCCTTAACTGCTTTCATCGCTTTTACATATATTTTTGTCGGCGCCAGCAGTGCTTCGCCAAGGGTAGTTCCCAGTTCATCATAGAAAACTGCCAGACCTTCTTTGGTCAGTTCATCCTCAAATACCTTACGAACCAGAGAAAAGCCATTACTATGTACTCCCGATGATGCCATACCGATCAGGACATCACCCGCACTCAGATCACTGCCGTCAATCAGATCTTTTTTGTCTACCACGCCAACTGCAAATCCGGCCAGGTCGTACTCATCTTCCGGATAAAAACCAGGCATCTCTGCTGTCTCACCGCCAACCAAAGCCGCATTTGACTGCTTGCAGCCATCTGCCACACCACTGACAATCGCTGCAATCTTCTCCGGAAAATTCTTGCCGCAGGCAATATAGTCGAGGAAAAACAGCGGCTCACCGCCGGCACAGGCCACATCATTCACACACATCGCCACACAATCAATGCCAATGGTATCATGTTTATCCATAATAAATGCAAGTTTGAGCTTCGTACCAACACCATCAGTTCCTGACAACAGAACCGGATGCTCCATTCCCTTAATTGCTTCCAGAGAAAACGCACCGGAAAATCCGCCGAGACCACCAAGCACTTCCGGACGCATCGTCTCCATTACATGCTTCTTCATTAATTCAACTGACTTATAACCTGCCTCAATATCCACACCGGCCTTCTTGTAATCCATGATTTTTCCTCCACTTGGTTTGCTTATTACATCTGTGCCAGATACTCTTTGTATCCGATACTGTCTAATTTATCAGCTTTTTTAACAACTTCATTCTTTAAGGATTCGGAATATGCCTTTACCTTTGCCAGCATGGTATCATCCGAAGCTGCCAGTATCTTAGCCGCCAGAATACCTGCATTGGCTCCGCCGTTAATGGCCACTGTTGCAACCGGAATACCTGATGGCATCTGTACGATTGAGTAAAGGGAGTCCACACCACCCAGGTCGGATGTTTTCATCGGAATGCCGATTACCGGCATCGGAAAAATAGCGGCACACATACCAGGCAGGTGAGCTGCTTTACCGGCTCCGGCAATAATTACTTTCATGCCTTTGCCCTCTGCTGCTTTTGCCCATTCGAAGAAAATGTCAGGTTCTCTGTGTGCGGAAATAATCGTCATCTCATAATCGATTCCAAACTGGTCCAGAATCTCTGCTGCTTTTGCCATAACCGGCATATCTGAGTCGCTTCCCATTACGATGCCTACTTTTGCCATCTTGTGTTCTCCTTTTCTGCTGTTGTACAGCTTTGTGATTCATAATCTGTTGTCGCGCTTATTATTAGTTATCCTTATATATATGTCATTCTAATGAATTTAAACTTATAATTATAATACTAGATTTTAATGAATGCGTCAATAGGTCTTGGGAAAAATGATGCTGTCGTAAAAGAAGAGTTTGGCGGGCCGGCATCCGGGGGAGCTACTGGCCTTGCTGCTGCCGCTGTTTCAGGGCGCAAGAGCTGCTAAGATTTCGAAAAAATGTTAAAAACATCCCCACTATGCCTAAGTTTGAACTATGCCTTTTCTTTAAAATGTAATGGCGAAATCATTTTGGGGACAATATTAATGCGGGGGTTGTCGCGATAGGGAAGTGGGGAGGAGCGGTTGGGGCGGAATCGGCTCCGTTCTCTCGGCGGGACAGGCCTAGACCTCCGAAAGTGGATTTGCATGGGCACCGGCTCAACTGCATGAGAACTTTTGATAAGTTCTCATACATTCGCCTGAATTTCAGCTTTGGAAAGCAGAAATTCTCCCATGCAAATCCACTTCCGGAGGTCAAGGCCTGTCGACGCCTCGTTCAATGTCCCCGATTCCGCCCCAACCGCTCCTCCCCACTTCCCAGCCACAATAATCCTTCCACTAAATAAAAAAAACAAAAACTAATACAAAATCAAAAACAATAGAAAAACACCCTGCCACCAAAAATCTATCCGGCGATAGGATGCCCTAAACTCAAACTATTTACTTATTATATTTTTCTGAAACCAATCCAATCCCCAAATCAATACTCCCCAATACTGATACTGACACGGTTTCGGTTATATTTACGGTTTTGGTTTTGGTTTTGGTTTTGGTTTTGGTTTCGTTTTTGATTTTGTTTTTGCTTTTCTCCCTAGCCCAAGCTACACAGTTGCTGGGGAGAACGTGGGGGGGTTGGGTTGGAATTGGCGACATTGAACGAGGTGTCGTTGGCTCTAAGGCTGCAGGAAGTGATTTGCGGAGGAGAAATCCAGCTCTCCAAAGCTGGATTTCAGGGACCGGAGCGGAGAATCTTTTCAAAGATTCTCCAGCGACTGTCCCGGTGCCTCCGCAAATCGCTTCCTGCAGCCTTAGAGCCAACCCACCGAGAGAACGGAGCTAATTTCAACCCAAACCCCCCACGTTCTCCCCCACCACTATGAGCTAACCAGCTCCCGATTCAACGTTTCCGTCCCCGGCAACACAAACAGCCCTGCCTTGATAATCGGATATTGCTCCCCATCCGCACTGACTGCTATGATATCCCCAAGTTCTGAATATGGAATCGTAATATCAGTGTGGCAGCCATAATATGCTTTTGAAACATCCTCTTTACGAAGGATCGATACTTCGTTATCACGGGCGATAATCTCTTTGCCGTCGGGATTGTAGACGGCATGATCTTCTGACCAGCTGTAGCAGGTATCCCCGACAGCAAAATGGGGGCCCATCTTTTCTGCAATCAGAATGGGCAGTTTGTCAATGATGTCAAACTTTCCGGCCATGGCGTATGCCGCGGTGTTGGTTCCTATTGCAAATTCTCCCATTGGCAGGGTTTCGTGGTTTTTTAGTATCTGCTGGCGGATTAAATCTTTGCCTTCTTTCTGGTCTGCAAAATTATCGCATGAATAATCGGAAATCATTCCGTCTTTGAATTCCATCCGGAAATTTTTGTACTGGATATCCCAGATATATACACTGCTCACATGAAGGACACCTTCCGTTCCGGCAAGGACCGGGGATGTAAATACTTCGCCCAGGGGAATGTTGACATCGGCTACACAGTTTTCAAAGTTGGTCTGCTTCTGTGGGGCGTCCAGATGGTGGAGAGCCACTTTCAGATTGGTTTTATTTTCACCCCGGCCGGTTATTGTTACGTACTCAGCCCTGTCCAGGGTATCGATGATATGCTGTTGAATTGTTTTGTACTGTTCATAGTCAAGGGTGTTGATCCGGATGGTTTCTTTGAAGATTTCTTCAAAATCATTACCGATTGCAGGTACCGGGAATGCAATAATAGTGAAACTGGTTTCGTCACTCGGAATGTATTGGTTTACGATCGGCATTGACTCGTTGGAGTAGATAATACTCAGTTCCTCCTGCTCTTTGCTCAGAGCAAACGCTTCCGTTTTGTTGACGGGTTGAAAACCGTCCTCGCCAAAAGTCTCGAGAACTGCCGGTCCGGCGAATAGTGCTGCCAGCTCTTTATATTGTTCGTAAGCAGTTTTCAGCACGCCGAGCTTACGATCTTTGTAGGCTTTATCCAGATAAATCGTCTGATCATAACGATGGTCGTAATCATACTGCTTATTCGGTGATACACTGTAGTAACCGATTCTTCTGCCGGGAGTCTGGGTTGTGGACCAGACGGCACAGCGGTATATAATAACCTCCAGCCCCATTGCTTCAAACTGTGTGACGGCACAACGGATCATCCGTTCAAAACCAATCGGATATCGGATTACCACATGTTTCTTTTTGGACAGATCACGGCCCATGACTGCAAACCCTTTACGGTAACCTTCCGTGTATGTGGACGCCATTCTGGTAATCGTCTCTTCCGGTAATCCGTTCAGAAAATCTGCAATTTTTAGTTCTGCATCAGAAATATACTCGCCATACTGATACAGATAACGCAGGTCGGTCAGGTCACTTTGCCTGATAATGTCTTTGGCAAAGGTCAGTGACGGGTCAAGCTGTTCTCTGGTACGATAAGGCAGAATGATATCTGTGTAATCACTGTGGAACCAGTATAAGACATCCTTGATGGATTTTGCTGATGGCAGTTCTTCATCAAAGTTATTGTAAATCTGGATCAGGGTCTCCAAAAGGATTGTGATTTCTGTCAGGCGGAATTCGTATGCCAGAACAATTGCCGCCCTGAACTGGGCATAAAATGAGGACAGCAGGGCACCCAGATCTTCGCCCAGCACTTTTACTGCATAGGTTGGATTGGCATAACTGGTTTCGTAGTTTTCCGGCAGAATATCCTGGTAAAGTTCGTGATTTTTTGCCTGCAGTTCTGTCAGCGACAGACTTGCGTCGCTGCCGGCCGTCTGCTCCGTTATCAATTGATCAATCTGCTCTGCAAAGCAGGCCATCCGGGCAAAAAATCCATGGAATGGTTGTGCTGTCTGCTCCGTTGCAAACAGCCGGATCCGTTCCATGGACAAGTCGTATCGTTCTTTAATTGTTGTGTTTTCTTCTTCAAATAGTTTCTGATAGTTCATGTTGCCACCTTTCTTTAAGCGTTTATGGATTTACCAATCCAATAATCAGCATACAGATCCAGAACAGCATAAGCAGGCCGCTGACCGTTATGCTGATTTTAGCCAGAATATAGTTTTTATCCTGTTCCAGAAATGAGAGACCGCCGTATACCAGGGCGGAAGCTGTGAATAAAAGGCTGCTTAGTCCCCAGGCTCCAACATTAATATCCCCGTTTCCCTGCGTCATAATACTGAGGTACAGACTGATTGCACAGAGAAGCAGGGCAATTACTGACAGTGCCAGACTAAGCAGGCTTTTTCTGGCAAATGGTTTTTTAACATAGGAAATTTTATGATTTCTTCTTTCCACGCAGCCTTCTCCTTATCCTCATCTTCTGTACAATGTGATACGTAATGTATCCTAAAATACCGCCGGCGGTATTCAACAGCAGGTCATCCACATCGAAGCTGCCCACCTTGAATACCAGCTGGGTCGTCTCAATGCTCAGGCTTAATAAAAAGCACAGGATAAAGCAATTGTACCACCGCTTTCCTCTTCGGCTGATGATCGGTAGAAAAAAGCCGCACGGCATAAATGCGACCACATTTCCGACTACATTCAGTAGAAACGCCTGCATCCCCAGCTGTGCCCGATAACGGTAAAACCGTTTGATCTCTTTGAATAATTCCAGATTATACGCATACCCCCGCTGCGTGGTGTCCCTGCCAAATGACTCTGCAAAAAACATAAAATAGACAAGCAAAGCCAGATAGGCGATGAACAGCACCCATCCAAACTTTTGATTCCTGGTTGTATTCCTTATCATACTTTCTCCATCCAATCATGAACGATAGATAAACTGTCTAAAACGTAATGTCTGATTTTCGCTTCAGTAAAGCTCCGCCGCTTGTAATCGTCAGGATTCCGGCGGTTACACCTACCACCAGAAGAATAATGCCAATCGCAATATTGCAGGCACCGGCGTTTCTCATCGTTTTATAGACTTTTTCCATAAATTCGCTCCTTATTCTGCACCATACTGCTCGTAGTAAGCATCAATTGCCGCTTTCAGGGTATCATCAATAATAATATTTCCTTTGTATGGCTTATTATACAGATGTTCCACAACATCCGCCATCGTAACAATCGCCGTAGTCTTAAATCCATAAGTCTCCTGAATCTCAGCCAATGCTGATTTGGTACCCTGGCCGCGCTCCATCCGGTCTACGGATACTACCAGACCTTTTACATCCACATCGCCCTGGGCTTTCAGAATCGGCAGTGTCTCACCAATGGAAGTTCCGGCTGTTGTAACATCTTCGATAATAACGACTTTATCACCGTCTGCAATCGGACTGCCCAGCAAAATCCCGGTATCACCATGGTCTTTTACTTCCTTACGATTCGAGCAGTATTTGATATCGGTATCATAAAATTCGCTGATTGCCATCGTTGCTGCCACGGATAACGGAATTCCCTTATATGCCGGTCCGAACAATACATCAAAATCCATTCCGAATGCACTGTCGATCGCCTTTGCATAGTATTCACCCAGACGGCGAAGCTGTGCGCCGGTACGGTAAAAACCGGTATTCACGAAAAACGGGGTTTTTCTGCCGCTCTTGGTCACGAAATCACCAAATTTTAATACCTGGCAGTCAATCATAAATTCTATAAACTCTTTCTTGTAAGCTTCCATCGTATCCTCCTATTTTACACAGCCGATCAGTTCGCTGATATCCGTAATCTGATGTTGTTTCATATATGCTTCAATTCCTTCCACAATCTCCACCGTTGCATATGGATTATAGAAGTTGGCAGTACCGACTGAAACAGCAGCAGCCCCTGCCATAATAAACTCAAGTGCATCCTCTGCTGTCGCAATTCCACCCATGCCGATGATCGGCAGGCTGACGGCATTGGCCACCTGATAAACCATCCGTACTGCCACCGGTTTTACGGCCGGACCGGACAAACCGCCGGTTTTATTGGCAATCGCAAAAGATCTTTTATTAATGTCGATCTTCATAGCTGTCAATGTATTGATCAGCGACAGGATATCTGCGCCGCCTGCTTCGGCCGCCTTAGCCATCACCGTTATATCCGTTACATTAGGACTCAGCTTCATGATCACCGGCTGTCTGGCATACTTTTTCACTTCTCTGGTAATCGCCTCCACCGCTTTCGGGTCCTGCCCGAATGCGATGCCACCCTCTTTTACATTAGGACAGGAAATATTGATCTCCAGCAGATCAACCGGCTCATCTGCCAGCCGCTCCACAACCTCCAGATAATCTTCCGTTGATTTTCCGCAGACATTGACAATGATCTTCGTATCGTACTGCCTCAAAAAGGGAATGTCACGACCGGCAAAGACATCGATGCCGGGATTCTGAAGTCCGATGGCATTGAGCATACCGCCGTAAACTTCTGCGATCCGCGGTGTCGGGTTGCCGGGCCATGGGATATTGGCCACACCTTTTGTCACCACTGCACCGAGGCGGTTAAGATCAACAAATTCACTGTACTCTTCACCGCTGCCAAAGGTTCCTGATGCTGTCATAACCGGATTCTTCAGTTCCACTCCGGCAAGATTTACTTTTGTATTCATTACAGCTCCACCTCCTGTGCCAGGAATACCGGACCATCTTTGCAAATCCGTTTGTTGTGGACATTGGAATGGTCATCCAGCTCTTTTGACTGACATACACAAGCCAGACACGCCCCGATTCCGCAGGCCATCTTCTCCTCCAGTGAAAGCCAGCATTCGATTCCCTGCTCCGCTGCATAAGCCTTTAAGGCACGCAGCATCGGAGTCGGTCCGCAGGCATAAATAACATCCGCAGTCAGTCCCTGTTCCCGGATCGCATCAATGACATTTCCACGGGTTCCGGCACTGCCGTCTTCGGTCGCCAGATATACCTTGCCATAAGGTTCAAACTCTTCATTCAAAAACAGAACATCCCGATACCCCAGAACCATCTGTTTCTCACAGTCTAACTGTTTTGCCAGTTCAAGCATCGGCGGGATACCGATTCCGCCGCCGATCAGAAAGGCCTTTTTGTCTTTCAGGGTAAATCCGTTCCCCAATGGGCCCAGGATTACAATCTCATCACCGGTCTGATACCTGGAAAATTCTTCCGTTCCGGCACCGACAACGCGGTAGACGATCCGTAATCGCCCCTTATCCTTATCTACTTCACAAATACTGATCGGACGGGGCAGCAATCTGCTGTTATCCCGGGTATATACCGATATAAACTGTCCCGGCCTGGTACTTTCAGCCATCCGGTCTGCCCGAATCCACATACTGAATACATCTTCTGAAAGTGCTTCCTGGCTGACCACCAGAGCTGTTATTTTTTCTTTTCTGCCTGTCTCTGACCCGTTCATCCAATCCTCCTACAGTACGCTGTTGATATCAGCAACCATATCGATCACTGCCTGCCTTGAAGCTTCGGCAAAGTGTGCTGCGCCAAATGACTCATATGCCGGCTGCTTGTATGCTGCAATAATGCCGCGGGAGGAGTTGACAACAGCTCCCAGTCCGTCTTCGTTAAAACAAGCTTTCAAATCTGCTGCCGTTCCGCCCTGGGCGCCATATCCCGGAACCAGGAAGTAGGTATTTGGCATCAGTTTACGCAGAATGCCGCTCATCTCCGGATATGTCGCTCCAATAACCGCACCAACATTGCTGTAAGTGCCGTCCATACAGTCAGCGCCCCACTCCACAACTTTTTCAGCTACCAGTTCGTATACCGGCCGGCCGTTAACCAGCTGATCCTGGAATTCACCGCTGGAAGGATTGGAAGTCTTGACCAGAATGAAAAGACCTCTGTCTTCTTCCTTACATACATCTACAAACGGTTTTACGCCATCGGTTCCCAGATATGGGTTTACCGTCAGAAAATCAGTATTAAAACCACGACAGATATTTCTGCCGATCTTCACCTTCCCCAGATGTGCCTCCGCATAAGCGGCTGAAGTAGATCCGATATCGCCGCGCTTGGCATCACCGATCACAAGAAGACCTTTATTCTGACAATATCTTACCGTTCTTTCATATACTTTCAGACCCTCAATGCCAAACTGTTCATACATGGCGATCTGAGGTTTTACCGAAGGAATCAAATCATAAGTGTGATCCACAATTTCCTTATTAAAGTGCCAGATTGCATCTGCCGCCCCTTCCATCGTCTCCCCGAAGTCAGCGAAAGACTGCTTTAAGATATGATCCGGAATATAACCAAGCATCGGATCCAGGCCTACACATATCGGCGCTTTTGTTTTTTGAATTTTCTGAATCAACTTATTTATCATGATATCCTCCTTTTATCCCCACAATTTCCGTATTAGTCTCAACTATTCTAGCATATCTGGGGGGTGCTTTCAAGTAAAACTCTTGGCTTTAGCCACAGTGATAATTCTAAATGAGACCTGACATAAGCGGTACCACTGCAACTGTCACCAAACCGGCCACGGCAATGGACAAACTGCTCATCGCCCCTTCCAGTTCACCAAGTTCCAGCGCCTTGGCTGTACCGATTGCATGAGACGAAGTCCCCAGCGCCACACCTTTCGCAATCGGATGCGATATTCTCATCAGTTTAAACAATGTCTCCGCAATCATATTGCCAAAAATACCTGTAATCATAATACCCACTACTGTAATCGTTACAATGCCGCCCGCTTCCTGGCTCACCCCCATGCCGATTGCTGTCGTAATCGATTTGGGAAGCAGTGTCACGTAATGAACATGCTCAAGGCCAAAGGCCAGACTCATCAAAAAGATGCTGACAGCACTGGCTGCCACGCCGGACAGAATCGACACCATGACTGCCGCCAGGTTCTTTTTCAGCACTTCCAGCTGCTTGTACAGCGGGATCGCCAGACAGACCGTAGCCGGCGTAATCAGATAGCTGATATATTTGGCACTGTAATTATAATCTGCATAATCAATCCGGAATACTATCAGAACGGCAATCACTACAATGATCGAAACCAGCAGCGGATTCAAAATCGCCCAGCCAAGTTTCTTTTTCAGCCAAACCCCGAACAGATACGCCAGGAAGCTTAAAACCACTCCCACATATAATGATTCCTGTACAAATGTCATGATCCTGCCTCCTTCTTTTTACCGTTTCTGCGAAGCATCAGCTCAGCGACCTTTCCGGTCACCGCCATAACAACAATGGTCGAAACCACACTGATTACCACGATCGGAACAAGAATCGCCCTCATCGTCGGAAAACTCTCAAGCAATGCCACTGACGCCGGAATAAACAAAACCGGCATAATATCCAGAAGCAGGCTGCCGGTTGCATCCACGTCGCTAAGTTTTAAGATCCCGGTACAAAGCAGAATCAGTAAAAGAAACAACCCGTACACTCCAGCCGGAACCGGTAACGGAAGGGCAAACTTCAGCCATTCTCCGATCATCGTCAACCCAAGTATTATTGCACATTCTTTTATGTATTTCATAATATGACTTTTTCTCCTGTCTGATTTTTTTCATTGAATGGTATTTTACCATCGGAAGTTTAAAATAACAATGCCGTTGCTTGTATTCTTTGTGTTTTTTCGGTATAATCAGCTGAAACACTCCCGGAAAGGTAACGTTATGCTGAAAAAAACAACAGTTTTAGACAACAAAGCAATATCTGCTATTAAAAAACTGAATCAATCCTGCTGCCAACATGACAATCAACTCCTCTCTTATCCGTTTGACGATGCTGATTCTCATTATTTATTCTACTCTGAAAATAACATTCTTATCAGTGCACTGGCCATCTCCATCCTTGGTGATTCTTTAGCGGAATGCAGCGCTTTTACAGTTCCAAAACACCGCCGGGAGGGACATTTTTCCAGACTGCTTCAGGCTGCTCTGGATGACTATCCGGAGTCTGATATCTTATTTGCCTGTGAGCCGCACTGTACGGATACACTCGCTGTCCTGAACGCTCTGGGTGCCGAAGAAGAAACCTGCGAATATCAAATGGAGTATCAGCCAGGTGTCAAAAATTCATGCCCGGAACCTGCTCATCAGGATCTGCTGCTTCAACCGGTTATGCAGCCGGACGGAACCTGCCGCTGGGAGTTAATCCATCACGGACAGATCATCGGGAGCAGTAAGACCACCCGGATCACGAATGACCGGATCTTCATTCATGAGGTATTAATTCAGGAACATCTGCGTGGTCAGGGTTTTGGTCAGGATCTGATCCATCTGCTGCTGAATTCATTTCTGCCGTCGGAAACCATCATACTGCAGGTATCCGGTGATAATAATGCTGCCGTTGCATTGTATAAAAAAACAGGCTTCCGTGTAACCAGAACCCTGTCTTATTATTACTATTAAATTGCTACTTATGTACCTTGCCGCCCTGAGCTTCGATACTCTGCCGGATCTCAAGCATCTTTTCATCAGTCTGGGCAATCACTTTGGCACACTCTTTCAGTTCGTTGCTGATAAAATCAGTAGCATCCCCATTATTCTTCTTATACTTCAGCTGATGATCAAGGCTGGCCCAGAAGTCCATAGCCATGGTACGGATCTGTACCTCGACACGCATCGATTTCTTCTGATCTGAAAAAAATACCGGTGTTTCAATAATCAAATGATAGCTGCGGTAACCGTTCGGCTTGGGATGCTTAATATAATCCTTCACCGCAATAACCGTAATATCGTCCTGACTGAGCAGCATATTGGCCACAGCATAAATATCATCCACAAAGGAACAGATCACCCGGATGCCTGCGATGTCATCCAGATTCGTGATCATCGAATCAAGTGAGACCGGAAGATTCCGGCGCTGCAGCTTCTCCACGATACTGGCGGGTTTCTTTACTCTTGATTTAATTACGTCAATGGGATTTCGCTGATTCCGTACGGTTAAGTCATCATTCAGTACTTCTAATTTAGTCTTTACTTCTCGTATTGCACATGTAAACATCATCATCGCGATCTGAAAATCCCGCGCCTGGCTGACCAGATGTTCCGGCACCTGTGCCAGATCCGGAACCCGGATTACTAACTGATGCAGCTCGCTATTTGGATTCATTCCAACATTCATTCGTAAATACACCTCTTAACTTATAATATATCTATTATAAACAAATAATGGCATATTCACAATGGTAAAACTATTAAATTTTTCGAAATAAAGGCAGCAGCGGGCGCCGGTTGTATAATTCAACTACAGCAGTCATATCCGGCTTATGATACTTCCCTGGCCAGAACCATCAGCCGGCCATCCTTTAATGTATACTCACAGGTCACAAGTGCCAGCAGATGATCCTGCTGGGTAATCGAAACTCCGGTCGAATAAAAAGTCTGCTGCTGGAAACTTCCCCATGCCTGCTCAAAGTCTTCCATCGAACGGGGAAACAAAAGGTTCTGCCACATACTCTGATCTCCGGCCGCATCTATTTTCAGGGCACCTACAATCTGATAGGTTCCCGCACGATCCATGGTATCAAACTGGATATAAGGGTGCTGGTTGAAATAACTCTTTCTCGTATAATTCTGCAAAGCCGCAAACATGGCACCATTGCGCATATGATGTCCATAAATCAGCAGGTTGGTCTCCGGCTCTTCGGTGCGGCAATGTTCCATCATATAAGGAATTCCGTAGCTGCTGTTATTTTTATTAAAATCACGGCGCAGATAATAATCCGCTTCATACACACTCTGCACAACCGGATAATCGATCCGGGTTCCTTCAATATGAATCCAGCCAACAAAATCCGGATTCTGTGCTTTCAGATTCCGGTAAGTGTCAAAACGGTTTTCTGCAACAGTATCCCAATACTGTTTCCATTCCCCCGAACTTACCTGTGACCAGAATTCTTCCCTTGCCGCATCCTCATCACTGCTTCCGGACTGGCTTGACTCCGCCGCCTGTGTCTCTTCATTATCTGTCCCGGTACCTGCAGTACTGCTATCATCAATCCCACTGTGAACTTCATCTAACGAAAGTACCGGAAACGCATCTTCCGGAAACTCAGAAACCAGGTTCTCCAGCTCTTTGTCCTGTTTTCTGGACGTCAGTAAATTCCGTGCCAGCAGGGTTCCGCTGACAATAAACACCGCTGCAAAAAATGTCAGCAGCAGATAATACACAATATCTTTTGTTTTCTTTTTCTTCATAATTACTCTTTTCCTGACCTTTCCATATTGTTTTTATGGTATCAAATATCGGTGAAATATTCAAGTAAAGGTCTTTACTTTTTTGATGAATGTGATATTCTTTCTTATAGACCCCGCCGGTCAGGTCCATGCAGCCGGCACCGGGGAACGATTGGAGGAAAATCACATGAGCGAAACTTGTACCCATGACTGCAATTCTTGTGGGGAGACTTGCAGCAGCCGCACTTCAGACCAGACCAGTTTTCTGGAACCCTTAAATCCGGCCAGTTCCGTAAAAAAAGTCATTGGCATAGTAAGCGGAAAAGGCGGTGTCGGCAAATCCCTGGTCACCAGTCTGATGGCAGTTAAAATGAACAGTAAAGGAAAGCGGACCGCAATCCTTGATGCCGATATTACGGGACCATCGATTCCGAAAGCGTTTGGTCTTGGCACCGATGGTGTCTCCATGACACCTGATGAACTGATGGTTCCTGCAACTACTTCAACCGGTATTGAGATCATGTCAGCCAACCTGCTGCTTAACAATGACACCGATCCGGTCATCTGGCGCGGCCCGGTGATTGCCGGTGCCGTCAAACAGTTCTGGCAGGAGACATTATGGAAAGATATCGATTACATGTTTGTCGACATGCCCCCGGGAACCGGTGATGTGCCGCTGACCGTATTTCAGTCACTGCCGGTCGATGCCATTATCATTGTGACTTCACCGCAGGAACTGGTATCCATGATCGTGGCAAAAGCAGTAAATATGGCAAGAAAGATGAACATACCGATTCTCGGCCTGGTTGAAAACATGAGTTATCTGGAATGCCCCGACTGCGGCAAGAAGATTTCCGTATTCGGTGAAAGCCATATTGAAGAAATCGCTGCCGAAGCCGATTTGCCAATACTGGCAAAAATACCGATCAATCCCGCCATTGCCGGTCATGCCGATGAAGGCACCATTGAATATTTAGAAGCTGACTGGATGGATGATGCCGCAGCGAAGCTGCTGGCACTTTAAAACATCCGAAGACAGAAAAACACGAACCGGAATCCTGCAATCCTCAGGCATTCCGGTTCGTATTTTATTCTTATCATATTCATCTTGGGAGTTGGATGTCTATGTATTTCTAGTTACTGCCCTGCCGTTTCAACACCCTCAATACTCCGGAATATTCAATCGGTTTCATAACTCCATAAAAAAGTCCGGCTTTAATCGGCCACATAATAATATTCTTAATAACCCGTGCAGGCATGGTAGCAATAACCACGCTTCCGCGCATCAGATAAAGTCCATAAGAATTAATCAGGATATTGCAAATTACAACTACCACCAGCTCAGCGGCCAGAACACGCCAGATGTTCAGCGGCCGTTTATAAAGGATCATTCCGTACAATAATCCGGCAATCGCCGAATTCAAAGTAAACAGAGGGAAAAAACTGCCCCTTGGAGTCGCAATATAATTAAGAATATCCACTGCTGCTCCATGAAATACTCCCACTGTGGGGCCAAACAGATAATAGACCATCTGATTGGGAATGGTGTACAGCGCTATCTTGTTTACATCTGTTATCATCACGGTAAACATGATATTCATAACAATCGATAGCGCGCCGCACATGGCGGCTGTTGTGATGGTACTGACTTTACCAAACTCGCGAGACGAGTCGGTGAACAAAGTGATGAATTTTTTCATAAAAAAATTACCTCCTTTGCAGACACCTCTCGAACTACAAAGGAGATAAATACGTCTATTTATCTTCAATTGCAGCGGGATGCGATCTGTGCACCGCAAGAAACTCTTTTCGTCCAGCCGGCAACTCCCCGTCCGACTGGCACTTAACGCGCACTGACCTACTCTGCTTCTTTCTATTTAGTTTTTAATGACAATCCAAATTATAACATATTCCCCCAAAATGTAAAGAGGGAAAATGTTGTTTGTGGGAAGAGAGCACAGCCGGGAGGGGTGGTGGTTTGGAGCGGGCGGTGGAGCGGCATGGGATTGATTGCTGTTTCGGCACTTAAGAGCCGCTAAGACTACAGAAAAATGTTAAAAACATATCGGTACTACGCTTAACTCACGGCAAAAGCGGCCGTTCAAACAGACGCTTCGTACCGATATAACACATTTTACTGTAGCCTAAGCGGCTCTAAAGCACCTGCAAATGCAACCAATCCCATGCCGCCCCACCGCCCGCTCCAAACCACCACCCCTCCCGGCTGCGCTCTCCGCCAACATACATCCTTTTTTAGGTTATAAAAGCAAAAAGCAAAAGCTATTATTGTTCGTAGTTTCTTTCGATGGTGAAGTAATGTACCTTGCAGCTGTTTAATTCTAGAAATGAATAGAACTGTTCTGCCAGTTCACCGGAATTACCGGAGTCGGCTTCGAAGGTTTTGACATCTTCCAATGTTTCAAAAATTATAAAATCCGCCCATGTATCCCCATCGACAAGCTGCTTCCAGGATATATATCCTTTTTGTTTTGATATGTACTCATCATTCAGTTTTTTCGCCGCCGCCAAAAAATCCGGCACCGATACTCCTTCTTTCAAATTGAACTCACAATAAAAAACTCCGTTAGCCATAATAAAATTATCTCCTTCAAAAAGTAATTATCAAACATTTTTGTATAAACTCAATGTTTGTTCCAGAATCTTAACACAAACAATGTGACAACAGTATGTCATATTAGAAAAACCACCTGACTGCCCATCTTTGCTTTTTCTCCTTCAGCCAGGATGTATAGTTGATGCTGCCGGGTCCGGTTCTGGTGGGGGCTGTGGTTTGGGATTCTGGGCATTTGGAGGGGGATTAGAGACGCTTGGGTTTCAGAACAATGTTTTATGCCCGCAAGGAGACGATGTCCCCGCGGCCGTTTTTGCCGCGAGTTTCGCGGATTGCGGGCATGCTTTTTACATTTTTCTGAAGCCCTAGCGACTCTTATCCCCTGAAACGGCCCAGAATCCCAAACCACAGCCCCCACCAGAACCGGGCCCGGCAGCCCGCGACCATCTTCCCTGAAGCAGAAAAAGCAGCACCGCAACTACGCGATACCGCTTTTCCCTACACTATATTTGATGGAGAGTGCATGCAAACTAAAATACTAATACTATTTTTTGAATTTCTCGCTGCCTTTATATGTAATGATACCACTCTTATCTGTACAGTAGTAATTATCATCGCCATCCTTGGCATTTGTTTTTCCCTTTTGAATCTTACCAGATGTGTTCACAAGGTACTCTTCGCCTTCATAAACAACTGCTTCCAGCTTGACATCACTGTCTGCTTTCAGTTTCCGACCTTTATTGAAAATAGCGCCGTCATGGATGCCGTTGTATCCGGCACCTCTGGTTGTACCGCCGCCGGTGCGGAATTCATAGCTGTATTTCTCACCATCCAGCTCAATTGTCGCTGATCCGGTTTTTAAGACTCCGTCTTTTGGTGAGGTGCCAAAGTAGTATACATCGGCCTCGTCATCAAAATCAGGCATATCGGATTCACTTTCAATCTCTTCGGCGGAAATAATTTCACTTCCGTCAAAGACCAGCTTGTAAAGCCCTAACAGCATTTCACCCTTGTCATTAAATGCATAATATTGTCCGTTGATCTTTTTCACCTGGCTTTTGTACAGTTCGCCATTGCTCTTGGCATAGAACCAGTATGCTTCATCATTATCATAAGCTTCCTGGTCGATATCTGCTGATGGTACTACTTCGAACCATCCGGTTGCCTGCCAGCGCTGGTCTGGTGAGTTGTAATAGAGATCAGAACCACTTGCAGTTGATGTGGACGCCAGGGCGTACCATTTGAACTCGGTTGCACCATTTTCGTCAAAACGGTATTTTCTGCCGTTTATCTTTTTCGTGGCATCGGTAATTTTTTTACCGTTTGTGCCGAAGAAAAACCAGTGACTGCCATTAAAATCATCGTCTTCGACGTCATCACCCTCGGCTTCGAGTTCACGCCATGCACTGGTTACAATTGCACCGTCGTTTTCATCACCGGCGTAGTATAATCCGCTCATCCAGGCGTCTTCACCGGTCAAAATCGAACCGTCTTCTCCCAGCCAGCCAGTCATCATTTTTCCACTTTCACTGAAGGAATATTTTTTCGTTACGCCGGAGGCTGTTTTAATGGAGTGGAACTTTATACCTCCACTGCTGGAAGCCTTGGCGGCTTTTCCGGTGTTCTGAAAATAATACCAGACCATGTCGGCTTCGCCATCATCGGGATCCTCATTGTCCAGCAGGCGCCATTCATTTTTTACCATTGCGCCGGCTTCATTTACATAGTAATAGTTGTCATCGTGTTCTACCAGGGTGTCGGTCAGCATATCGCCTTCACTGTCGAGGTAAAACATGTGGTCTCCTGATTTTTTGAAGGTCTCTGTTGCCCGGTCTCCTGAGGCGTTGTAATAATGCCAGGTATCGCCATCCAACACCCAGCCGGTAGCAGCAAATGAGGTCAGCGCCGCTCCTGCTGAAAAAATTGCTGTCATACACAGCACCGGCAAATAATTTCGTTTCATAGTTATCATCCTTTCTCGTCTGAATCTTTTTGTGTCTCATCGACAACTCCAACTTACACCTTGGAGCCGCTCCAAGGTCAATACGAAATAAAAAACGTAAGGAATTGTATAGAAAGATTACAAATCCTTACGTTTTCAGACCTCATCTTGACTTATTGGATTAAATTGCCTATTTTAAAAGCAGGATTCAAAAGGGGGTTACGATGATGACAGATTGTCAGAAAGATATGTTTTCAATCGGCACCGCGGCAACGCTTCTGGGTGTCCGGTCT
This sequence comes from Lachnospiraceae bacterium, assembly GCA_032073745.1. Classification (GTDB taxonomy): domain Bacteria; phylum Bacillota; class Clostridia; order Lachnospirales; family Lachnospiraceae; genus Brotaphodocola. Next base: position 110,648 of record DAMAMW010000007.1, read on the forward strand.
GATACATTAAGATACTATGAGAAACGGAATCTGATTGCCTCAAGACGGATGGACAACGGATACCGTTACTATACGAAGGATGATCTGGAACGGCTGTTATGTATCCTCTACTACCGAAAGATGGATATCAGTATCAGCCACATGCCGATTATATTGGAGAATGCCAGTACTTCATCCTCCATCGACAAACTGCTGGAAGAAAAAATACAAAAAGAAGAAGAAGAAATCTTTCGTCATCGCCAGAACATTATACGTTTGAATATGGCGAAAATTCAGCATGAACGCACCGAACGACTGCAGAAAGGTTTCCAGATCCAGCAATTCCCGGAAGCCCGTATTATTGGTGAATGCTCTTCCTCCTGGGATATTACGCTGTTATGGTTTCAAAAAGCCCGGGAGTTACCCGGGCTGGATATGGCCTATTTATATGATGAATATGCGGTTTCAGATCCGGTATCGCCCTGTTCCTATCAGCGATCACTGCTGATGTTTTACAAGGATACCGCTGACGCACTTCCGGACTCCTTCCATCTGCAGGATTATCCGCTGATGCCGGCCGTCCCATGTGTTGTCTATTCTTATACCGGGGGGATCGATACCAATATAAGGGAATATGTAAGCCAGATGATAGCATGGGCAGATGAGCATCATTATCAGGTGACCGGTTCCTGTTTTTCGACCAGGCTTTTTTCCGGCTCGGCAGTTGCCGAATCTAATTATGAAAATGAGATTTATCTGCCGGTTGTAAAAAGATAAACTTATGCCTCTAACTGATTTACCGGCGGATGAAAGATTCTGTCACCGAAATTAAATACAAACGCACCGAGCAGAATAATAACGCCGCCAACGATAGTCGCCCGGTCAGGAACTTCATCAGCCAGCAAAAGTCCCAGAATACTTGTTATAAACGGAGTTAAAAACATATAATTGCTGACCTGGGATGTCTGGCTGGCTTTCGCAAAAGCAGCCGACCACATAACATAGGCGGCGGCGCTTGAGAAAATACCCAGAATCAGAACGTAAAAGATCTGAACAGGCGGTGCCTGTACAACTTCGTGAACCGATTGCGGCAGAAAAATCGCAAGCATCACTGTGCCAAAAAATATGCTGAATGAAGAAGTCTGAAGGGCTGTATATTTTTTAGTCAGCTTACGCTGGATCAGATTATAGCTGCTCAGGGCTATAGCTGCTGAGAACAGCCAGATTAGCCCGACATTAAGAGACAGCATTCCATTCATTAAGGTCAAAGTTAAGACTCCGGCAAATTCAATAGCAATTGCCAGCCATTGATAAGATTTCAGTTTCTCACCGTATATAAATCTCGCCAGTAAAGCAGTAAATACAGGTACCGTTGCGATTACAACACTGCCTGTAGCGGCTGTTACCGTGGCCTGGCCTTTATTAAAGGCAATCATATAAAAGAAAAAACCGACGGCTCCGGCAGCAGCAAACCAGGGCAGATCTTTTCGCCCGGGACATTTTAATTTCACCGTAAATGCTATTGTAATCAGAGTGCATGATGCGATAAAATAGCGGATAAATCCTAAGGAAAAGGTCGAGAAATACTGTAATGTCAATCTGGTTAAGACATATGCCAATGACCAAAAGATGATTGTTATAAATGCATAAGGGTGGTGGCTGTCACGAAATTTCATAAGATGCATCCTCCTGCGTTTTTCATGAACGATCAAAATATGTATTTGACCTATCATACACCTTTTTGCAGTCTGCGGCAATGACAATATTCATTGTCAGAAATGTGAATTAATAAAACCGGGATCGACCAAACGTTATCCCGGTTTTCCATTATCTGAAATTCATTTATATTATGCCAGGTTTGAATACCCCATCAGTGCTCTGTCCACCTCTTTCGCTACATCCCTGCCCTCACGAATAGCCCATACAACCAAAGACTGTCCTCTGTGCATATCGCCGGCAACAAACACATGATCTACATTTGTATGGTAGCTGCCCTGTTCCGTCATAACATTGGTTCTGGCATCTAAATCCACGCCAAAAGCTTTAGCCACATAACTCTGGGTTCCCAGGAAGCCGGCGGCGATCAGTACCAGATCAGCAGCTACTTCCTTCTCGCTGCCTTCTACCGGCAGCATCATCATCCGGCCGCTCTCTTCGTCTTTTCTGGATTCAAGTTTAACAAGTATAGCTTTACATACTTTTCCGCTCTCATCTTTAATAAACTCTTTAACCGTAGTCTGATACATTCTGGGGTCACTGCCGAATACTGCAGCAGCCTCTTCCTGGCCGTAGTCGGTCTTGCATACCCTTGGCCATTGGGGCCAGGCATTGTCATCAGCCCTCCGGTCCGGAAGTTTTGGCATCATCTCCAGCTGAATGACAGAGGCACAACCGTGGCGGATTGATGTTCCGACACAGTCATTTCCGGTATCACCGCCGCCGATGACAATCACATGTTTGTCTTTGGCACTGATATAAGATCCGTCCTGGAGATTTGAATTCAGCAGGCTTTTTGTTGTTGACTTCAGGAAATCCACGGCAAAGTAAATTCCTTCAGCTTCTCTTCCCGTCACTGCGAGATCACGGGGGTTGGATGCTCCGCAGGCGAGAACGATGCTGTCAAATTCTCGTTTCAGCTTGTTAACTTTATAATTCTTTCCGATATCTGCTCCTGTGATAAAGGTGATTCCCTCAAGCTTCATGATATCGACTTTGCGGTCAATGATATGCTTTTCGAGTTTCATATTGGGGATACCATACATGAGAAGACCGCCGATTCTGTCTTCCCGCTCGAATACGGTTACATTGTGGCCGCGCTTGTTCAGCTGGTCAGCCGCGGCCAGACCGGCCGGGCCGGAGCCGATTACGGCAATTTTCTTATCGGTACGAAGTTTTGGCGGGCGGGCATTGGCAATGCCGCTTTCGTACGCTTTTTCGATAATTGCCCATTCATTTTCCTTGATACTGACCGGGTCTCCGTTCAATCCGCAGGTACACGCAGCTTCACAGGGAGCCGGGCAGACACGACTGGTAAACTCAGGAAAACTGTTGGTCTTCTTCAGGCGGTTGTATGCCTGATTCCAGTTGCCGCTGAAGACCAGATCGTTCCACTCAGGGATCAGATTGTTCAGGGGGCATCCTGACACCATTCCTCCCAGCATCATACCGGACTGGCAGAACGGTACCCCGCATTCCATACAGCGGGCTCCCTGCTTCTTCTGTTGGGCTTCGCTCAGAGGAGTATGGAATTCATTAAAATTACAGATGCGCTCCTTTGGAGACACAGCCTCACTGGTGATTCTGTCATATTCTAAAAAACCTGTTGGCTTTCCCATCTTCTCTCCTCCTTACTGTCTCATATTTACGTAAAATGCTTCAATTTGGGCCTGCTCACTGCTGAGTCCTTTTTCTTCCATCTGAACAATCGTGTTCATCATCCGGCGATAGTCATGCGGCAGGATCTTTTTGAATTTAGGCAGGTATTCGCCCAAATGTTTCAGAATGTGCTTGCCTTTTTCCGAGTTGGTATAGGCTACATGTTCCTGGATCATCTCTTTTAATTCCTGGACATCATATTTGTTGGATACATCCTCCATCGATACCAGCTCTTTGTTCAGACGTTTGTACAGATCCCGTTTCTCATCCAGTACATAGGCGATTCCGCCGCTCATCCCGGCAGCAAAGTTCTTACCGGTCGTTCCCAGAATAACAACACGGCCACCGGTCATATATTCACAGCCATGGTCACCCACGCCCTCTACAACCGCTGTCGCGCCGGAGTTTCTGACGCAGAAACGTTCACCGGCGATACCGTTAATGAAGACCTTGCCGCTGGTTGCTCCATACAGAGCCACATTACCGATGATGATATTGTCTTCTGCTTTAAACTGTACGCCTGTTGGGGGATAGACGATCAGTTTGCCGCCTGATAAACCTTTGCCGAAATAATCGTTGCTGTCACCGATCAGCTCCAGGGTAAGTCCTTTGGGGATAAAGGCACCGAAGCTCTGACCGCCGCTGCCGTTGCAGCAGATGGTAAAGGTATCTTCTTCAAGTCCTTCCGGATACAGCCTGGTGATTTCGGAACCAAGGATGGTCCCCAGCGTACGGTTAACATTGGATACATCTATCTGTAAACCCTTTTTCTGTCCGCTTGCCAGTGATGCTTTTAATTTCTTAAGCAGTATCTTTTCATCAATCGTCTGCTCCAGTTCAAAATCGTAACACTGTTTTTCATGATATCCGGCCAGTTTGATGCCCTCATAAGGGTTTCCGAGGATGTTGCTCAGATCCACTTTATTTGCCCGGGCATTCGGAATGTTTTCTTTTTTCTTCAGCAATTCGGTTCGTCCGACCAGTTCATCAATGGTACGAACTCCCAGCTGTGCCATGTATTCCCGCATCTCCTGGGCGATGAAGTGCATGAAGTTGACAACATACTCCGGCTTGCCGCGGAAGCGTTTTCTAAGTTCCGGATTCTGGGTGGCAATGCCGACCGGACAGGTATCCAGATTGCAGACGCGCATCATTACACACCCTAAGGCAACCAACGGAGCTGTCGCAAAACCAAACTCTTCTGCACCAAGCATACAGGCGATAACAACATCACGGCCGGTCATCAGTTTGCCGTCTGTTTCAAGAATTACCTTGTCACGCAGCCCATTCATAATCAGCGTCTGATGTGCCTCTGCAACCCCCAGTTCCCATGGCAGTCCGGCATTGTAGATAGAGTTTCTCGGTGCCGCACCGGTACCGCCGTCAAATGCGGATACCAGGATAACCTGTGCACCTGCCTTGGCAACACCGGCTGCTACCGTTCCGACACCGGCTTCGGAAACCAGCTTAACGGAAATCCGTGCTTTCGTATTGGAGTTTTTAAGGTCATAGATCAGCTGTGCCAAATCCTCGATGGAATAAATGTCATGGTGCGGCGGCGGGGAGATCAGACCGACTCCGGTGGTCGAATGTCTGGTCTTTGCCACCCACGGATATACCTTGGCTCCCGGCAGCTGTCCGCCTTCACCCGGTTTTGCGCCCTGGGCCATCTTGATCTGAATCTCCTGGGCACTGACAAGATACCGTGAGGTAACGCCAAACCGTCCGGATGCCACCTGTTTTATGGCAGAACAGCGATTGTTGTTTTTTGTTCCCGGCACCAGCCGGTCAAGACTCTCACCACCTTCCCCGGAATTGGATTTACCGCCGAGACGGTTCATGGCAATCGCCAGCGTCTCATGTGCTTCCTGGGAAATGGAACCGTATGACATTGCCCCTGTTTTAAAGCGTTTTACAATTGAATCGACACTCTCCACCTGATCAATTGGAATACCGCCGTCTTCGGCAAAATTAAAGTCCACCAGACTTCTCAGACTGATCGTCCTGCCCTCTTCGGTAAGAGCACCGGTATATTGCTTGAACTTATCATAATCATTGGTTCTGGTCGCTTCCTGCAGCAGGTGAATGGTCAGCGGATTATATAAATGCTCTTCCTGCCCGGCACGTTCTTTGTGACTGCCGACACTTTCAAGCGTCAGATCCACATCCAGCCCAAGCGGATCAAATGCGGTGGAATGAAGCACATCAACATCATTGGCTATGTCCTCAAGGGTAATACCGCCGACACGGCTGACCGTGTCAGTAAAGTACCGTTCAATCACTTCTTTTGAGATCCCAAGTGCCTCAAAAATCTGCGCTCCCTGGTAAGACTGGATTGTTGAAATTCCCATCTTCGATGCAATCTTGACAATACCATGCAGTACTGCTGAGTTGTAATCTTCAACTGCAGCATAATAATCTTTATCCAGCATATTGGTCTCAATCAGATAACCGATTGATTCCTGTGCCAGATAAGGATTGATCGCACAGGCTCCATATCCCAGCAGCGTTGCAAAATGATGCACTTCTCGTGGTTCGCCGCTCTCCAGAATCAGAGCAATGGAAGTACGTTTTTTAGTCTTGACCAGATGCTGCTGCAATGCTGATACAGCGAGCAGTGACGGGATCGGCACATGATTTTCATCGATATCACGATCCGACAGGATAATAATATTCGCGCCATCCCGATGGGCCCGGTCAACTTCCAGGAACAAACGGTCAATTGCTTTTTCCAGTGAAGTGTTCTTATAATAAGTAATCGGAATCTCTTCTACTTTGAAACCATCCTTCTTCATGTGTTTGATCTTCAGCAGATCAGTACATGTCAGAATCGGATTGTCAACTTTGAGAATATGGCAGTTCTCAGCCTTTTCCTGTAATACGTTGCCCTCCTGCCCCACATATACGGTAGTGGAGGTAACAATCTCCTCGCGAATCGCATCGATCGGCGGGTTGGTTACCTGCGCAAACAGCTGTTTGAAGTAATTGTAAAGCGGCTGGTGTTTTTTTGATAATACGGCCAGAGGACTGTCAGCCCCCATTGCCGAAACCGCTTCGGCACCATTAAGCGCCATCGGCAGGATCATCGTCCTATACTGTTCATAAGTATAACCATAAGTCTTCTGCAGTTTCGAGCGCTGTTCACTTGTCAGTGCGGCAACCCCTTTATTCGGAATCGGAATATCTTTCAGGTCAATCAGATTATTATCCAGCCATTCACCATACGGCTGTCTGGATGCATAATCGTGCTTAAGATCATCATCAGTGATCAGTTCTCCCCTGACTGTATCGATCAGCAGCATTTTACCGGGTCTCAACCGCTCTTTCTTTACTACATGCATCTGTTCAATGTCAATAGCACCAACTTCTGATGCCAGAATCATCTGATCATCATCAGTGATATAATAACGGGACGGACGCAGGCCATTGCGGTCAAGAACTGCTCCCATGACATCTCCGTCACTGAAGACGATGGAGGCCGGGCCATCCCATGGTTCCATCATGGTTGCATAATAGCGGTAAAAGTCCTTTACCTCCTGCGGCATGGATTTATCATGAGCCCAGGGTGCCGGGATCGTAACCATCACCGCCAGCGGCAGCTCCATTCCGCTCATCATCATAAATTCCAGAGCGTTATCAAGCATTGCCGAATCAGAACCTTCCTGATTGATAATCGGCAGTACCTTATGCATATCAGATTTGAAGAATTCGGACTCCATGGTCTCTTCACGCGCCATCATCTTATCGACATTACCACGGATCGTATTGATCTCACCATTATGAACGATAATGCGGTTTGGGTGGGCACGCATCCAGCTCGGATTGGTATTCGTACTGAAGCGGGAATGGACGGTGGCAATCGCTGATTCGTAATCCGGGTCCTGCAGATCTTCGAAAAACTGACGCAGCTCTTTTACCAGAAACATGCCTTTATAAACAATCGTTCGGCTGCTCATTGACACCACATAAGTATTGTCATTGCTCTGTTCAAACACGCGTCGCGCTACATACAGCTTTCGATCAAAATCCAGCCCTTTCTTCAAACCATGCGGCTTCTGGATAAATCCCTGAGCAATATATGGCATGCATTCTACGGCCTTCTCACCAATGAGCTCCGGATGTATCGGCAGATCCCGCCATCCCAGAAACTTCATGCCCTCTTTCTGGACAATAATCTCCAGCATCTTTTTAGCCTGATTTCTGGCCAGGGCATCCTGAGGGAAGAAAAACATCCCGACACCGTATTCACGTTCATCACCAAGATCAATCCCAAGCGGTTTGCTGACTTTCGCAAAAAACTTGTGTGATACCTGCAGCATAATACCAACACCGTCTCCGGTCTTGCCATCGGCATCCTTACCGGCACGGTGTTCAAGATTCTCTACAATATGAAGTGCCTGCTCCACTGTCCTGTGGGTTTTGATTCCCCGAATATTCGCAACTGCACCGATACCGCAGTTGTCATGCTCAAATCTTGAATCATATAATCCCGGAGTTATGACTGCTTCTGTTCTCTGATCGTTTACCATACCTGCTTCCTTTCTGTTCCGGTGCACTGTCGGCGTGGTCATCAACCAGACAGCTCACCAGGGGTGGTTGGGGATTTGCAGAACCGATTTCGTTGCTGCAACTTTTTATTGATAATGATAATACTATACTTTTTGGTGTTTGTAAATATTTTTTTATTTATATTGTCAGATAATAAGTTATATTAATTTATTCCATTATATTATCTGACTATTTATTATTTTTTCTCTCGCCAACCCCCTTGTTTCGTACAATATTAACCATTTCTCTTTATCGCTTTACCACGATAAATAATATTAGTTTAGTATTTTCTATTGATTTATTTTAAATTGTTTCATCTTTTACCCCCTTTTTGCCCCTTAATCAGCCGCATAAACCAGTAATTCACAGCCGTCACCTTCGGATTATGGAATGTCACGTCATCTCCCCTTACATTATTAACCCTATTTTTATATTCGCATTATATTCTAAGGTTTTTTTCTTTATTTTTCTGCCATGAGAGGTGTATTGTCATTTTGACTGTTCATGTCTGCAGTTATCCGTTATACTATAAATATCCTGTCACGAGAGGAGTCTCCCATGCAAATTGAACGCCTGGTTCAAATGATTTTTTATATTGCAGATCGCAAACACGTAACAGCCAAAGAGCTGGCAAACCGGTTTCAAGTGTCTACAAGAACCATATATCGCGATATCGATACCCTGACACTTTCCGGCATACCCGTAATATCCGCCAAAGGAACCGGCGGAGGGATCTCCCTGATCGATGGATATGCCATTGACAAGTCATTATTGTCGGAGGAAGAACAGCGAAATATCTATCAGGGGCTGCAAATACTAAAGGCCTCTAAATATCCGAACGCCGAGGCGGCCTTAAGTAAGATAGGTGCCGTCTTTAAGAATGCTGCCGGACACAAATGGCTGGAAGTGGACTTCTCCTATTGGGGCAGTGATGAAGATACTAAAATACACATATCCGAATTGCAGTATTCTATCATAAATAAGCATCGGATTGCATTTGACTATATTAACACGGATCTGGAAAAGTCCGGCAAAGTGGTGGAACCGCTGCGCCTGGTTTTCAAATCACATGCATGGTATATTATCGGGTATTGTCTGAACCGGAATGAAATAAGAACGTTTCGCATGTCAAGAATGAAGCAGATTCAGATTATGCCTGAAACCTTCGATCGTGAATTGCCTCAGGATTATTCCCTGACACCTGAATATAAAGAAGAGCTTGATGTCCCGTTATTTAAATTGAAGTTTGATCCCCGTATTGCTCACCGGCTTTATGATGAATTTCAGGAAGATCAATTTACTATTTGTGAAGACGGCAGCTATCTTGTTACCGTCAGATACCAGCTGAATACCTGGACGTTTCATTATCTGCTGTCCTTTGGGCAGTATGTTGAGATTCTTGAACCGGAAACGGCTCGTGAAATGTTAAAAGAAAAAGCTTTAGAAATAGCCCGTATTTACAGCTGAGCATAATAGTCACATCAGAAAGGGCGATCATGCATTTAAATACATAATCGCCCGCTTCTTCATATCTTTATACGAACCGCTTACATCTCCCCTAAGCCGCTCTCAATTGCCTTGCTGATTGTTTCCATAGCATCAGCTTCATCCTCGCCATCGCAGATCAGGTTGATCTCGGTGCCGGATTTAATACCTGCTGCCATTACATTAAGTACACTCTTTGCAATGATTCTCTTCTCGCCGCATTCGATGATAACGTCGCATTTGAACTTCATTGCTGTCTGAGACAGTACCCCTGCCGGTCTTAAATGCAGACCTGATGGATTCACTACTGTTAATGTTTTACTAAGCATTTTGTGTTCTCCTTTTAATTAGTTATATTCCCTTCGTATCCACATCTATTGATACAGATCCCTAGTAAAATTTTATTACAAATCCGTTCAAGTGTCAAGACAAACCATCATTTCTCATTCTCTTTCGCCGCGCCTCCATGTGCCTCCCGTTCCAGCTTCGAGAACACGCAGCCGCAGTAATCCTGGCGGTACAGCTGATATTCTGATGACAGTTCGACAGAACGTTTGTAGCCGTTTTTCTTTTTGAAATCTGATGGCAGATGTTCCACACGGCAGATCTCACCCAATTCTTCGCCGATTTCATTGAGCTTGCCGGCATTTTTCATCGGACTGATGGTCAGTGTTGTCGTAAAATAATCAAAGCCGCCCTCTGCCGCCAGCCTCGCAGCTGCTTCCAGACGCAGACGGTAGCACCGGAAACACCGCTCGCCGCCTTCCGGTTCCTTTTCAAACCCTTTGGCCGCACTAAAAAAAAGCTCCGGTTCATAGGCCCCGGCCACCAGTTCAACCGGATGTTTCACCGGCAGTTCCCGGATCAGCCGGGCCAGCTCAGCCACACGCTTATCATATTCTTCGCGGGGGGTGATATTGGGATTGTAATAATATACCGTAATGTCAAAATACTGTGCCAGATACTCCAGTACATAACTGCTGCAAGGCGCGCAACAGCTATGTAATAAGAGCCGGGGGACCCGACTCTCATGTGTAAGCTCTGATATGATAACTTCCAGTTCTTTTTGGTAATTTCTTTTGTTCATTATAAAAAGTCTCTTATCCGCTTGCTTCTCACCGGATTACGCAGCTTTCTGAGCGCCTTGGCTTCGATCTGGCGGATTCGTTCTCTGGTTACGTTAAATTCCTTGCCTACCTCTTCCAGAGTCCTCGGATGTCCGTCTTCCAGGCCAAACCGCAGGACAATCACCTGACGCTCCCGCTCTTTCAGATCTCCGAGCAGAGTATCGATATGTTCGCGCAGCATCACTGATTCCACATTGCCTTCCGGAGTCACAACATTATTATCTGCGACAAAGTCGCCCAGGTTCGAATCATCTTCTTCACCGATCGGTGTCTCTAATGAAGCTGGTTCTCTGGCGATCTGCATGATCTCCATAACCTTATCTTCAGTCATCTCAAGCGCTTCTGCCAGCTCTGCAACAGATGGTTCATAACCCAGTTCCAGGGTCAGCTTACGCTGCATTTTGGACATTTTATTAATGGTCTCAACCATATGCACCGGAACACGAATCGTACGCGCCTGATCAGCCAGTGCTCTTGTTACCGACTGTCTGATCCACCAAGTAGCATATGTACTCAGCTTGTATCCTTTTGTATAGTCAAATTTTTCTACGCCTTTGATCAGTCCGAGATTCCCTTCCTGTACCAGGTCCAGAAAACTCATTCCACGTCCCGTATAGCGTTTGGCTATACTTACTACCAGACGAAGGTTGGCCTCAATCAGACGTTCTTTTGCATGTTCATCGCCCTCTGCTTTTCGTTTAGCCAGATTCAGTTCTTCATCAGCACTCAGAAGCGGTACCGTTCCGATCTCCTTCAGATACATGCGAACCGGGTCTTCCGTTCCGATTCCTTCCAATAAATCCACTGCATCCAGGTCGATCTCTTCGGCTTCTTTTAAAACGTCATCATCCAGATCAAGGCTGTCATCCACTAAAAGCAATGATTCATCCACATCAAGCAGCTCACTGTCGCCTGCTTCCGGAATGACATCCACATGATTCAGCTCAAGATAGCTGTAAATATGTTCCATCTGTTCGGTTGACAGATTATCACTGACAAAAAAATCATTGATATCGCTAATTTCCAAAGCATTATTCTTTGCTTTTGCAGCTTCAACCAGCTTTTTTAATTTCTCTAAAAACTTGTCTTTTTCCACAGGTAAACGTCCTTTCGCTAGAGGTCTACATAAAACCCTACTCAACTTATCATTATATAACACCAAAATCTATATTTCAACATTTTTCTTTCGGAATTTGACATGTTTTTTTAATTATCATGATTTTTTCGCCAAAGTACGATGAATTTCCAGTTGTTTTGTCATATTTTCCGCGATTACCTCACTGTGAGTACCGCCAAACTCGCCATCCAGCACCCAGTCAACCGGTTCTTCAGCTATGATATGCAGTTTTTTCGTTTTAAATTTATAGACAAATTCATTAGGCTCTTCTTTCAGAAACATGCTGGATACAATATTACTGAATTCGGTAGGTTTTTTAGGTGCCCGAATCAATAATACTTCAAAATAACCATCATTCAGTTCAACATCCTGATTGACCAGCCCCTTAAAACCGCCGACGCTGATCGTATTCGTAATCATTCCAAAAATGAACTCTCCTTCGAGCTGTATCTCTTCACTGTCAATGCTCATCTGATAAGTCTTAATCGAACTGAGGCTCTTGACACCTTCAAGCATATATGCCTGATGGCCTAATACATTCTTTTTATCCTGCGGAGTCAGATATGAGACTTCCGTAAACAACCCAAAACCGGCTACATACACAAAATACCGCTCGCGGCAAAAGATGCCGATATCAATAGCGTAAGGAACACCGCTGACCGCCGCCTGGGCAGCTTTTATCATCTGTTTGGGAATTCCCAGGCTGGATGCAAAATCATTGGTAGAACCAGCCGGCACGTAACCGAGACGGGGACGGCTCTTCAGTTCCATCAGACCGGATATCGTTTCATTCAACGTACCGTCTCCTCCGCTGCAGACAATCAGTTCAAACTCCTCGCCGGTATCCAGAACGATCTGCCTGGCATCTAATGCCTGCTGGGTTACATAAACCTGAACTGAATAATCGGCTTTCGTAAAGATATCCAGGATTTCCAGCAGATGATTTTTAATTTGCCCCTTGCCTGATTTGGGGTTGATAATGAACAGCATTTTCTTCATTTCATGTCCACCTCTCTTCTAAGTATCATCATTTTATCCGCTCCGTATACCTGCTAAATGCGTTTGGTAAGGCATAGTCAGCCTTAATCTGCTCTTTTTTTACCATCAGACAGTCTGATTGCAGCGTTTTTTTCATCTGAATGCGATATCCAATCATATGCCACTCAACATGAGAAAACACATGTTTGGCAGCCGGCAGCAATTCGATCTCAGCAATATCAGCCTGATTCAGATCAAAAGCCGCCGCCAGTTCCTCCGGCTGCAAATGCCCCTCTGTATTTGGCAGTTCATAAAGTGATGCCAGCAATCCCGTATCCGGACGCTTATGCAGTTGTACCTGATCACCAAACTCGATGATACTGACCGTTCGCTTTTCTATCTTACGTTTTTTGGGTTTTGTTTTAACCGGAATCTCTGCCAGAAGCCCTTCCCGCTTTGCCAGACAAAGTGAACCCAGCGGACACTCCGGACATCTGGGCTGCCCGTTGGGAATACACACAATGGCACCAATCTCAATCAGTCCCTGATTAAAATGACTGGCCTCCTGCCGAGGCATCGTCCTTAACAGCTCTGTCTCCATCCATTTTTTAGTCGACTGCTTTAAGATATCCCGCCGGCTGCCCAGCACACGCGAAACCACACGCAGCACATTTCCGTCCACAGCCGGAACCGGCCTGCCAAAAGCAATCGAGGCAATTGCTCCGGCAGTATAACTGCCAATCCCCGGAAGCGTCAGTAAATCCTCATATTCTGAAGGCATCTGCCCGTCATATTCAGCAACAATCACTGCCGCGGCCTTTTTAAGATTGCGGGCGCGATTATAATAGCCAAGACCTTCCCATAATTTCATCAGCCGGTCATCCGGCACCTTTGATAGTGCTTCGATCGTCGGCAGCTCTTTCATAAAACGCTCAAAGTAAGGCTTCACAGCCTCTACTCTGGTCTGCTGAAGCATAATCTCCGAAATCCAGACCCGGTAAGGGGCAGGATTCTCCCGCCACGGCAATACCCGGGCATGATGGTCATACCAGTCAAGCAGAGGCCCGTTCATGGCCGCCAGCCGGGATGAATCATCCAGCGGACGCTGTTCATCTTCAAGTACCTGTAAACTTTGATACCAATTTCTATCCATTTAACTGTCTCCTAAAACCCAAAAGGGAATCACACGTAGCCGTAGATTCCCCTCACTGATACTTCACCGGACATCACCGCCACTACCGTCCGGTCTTCTTTTTCTACCTGTAACTGCCCTATTGTATCAATACCAAGGGAAATACCCGGCCAGGAGCCTTCCGGAGCCAGGACCACGACCTGTCCGTTCCGGTTTACAAGCCGCTCATTGTATGTCTGTATCAGATTCGTCATGTCTGCAGTCTGCAAATATATTTCATAGTATTGTTCCCATGCCATAAGTACTGCATTTACCAGCTCCGATCGATTGACCGGCTGCCCGCCCTCAATCACAAGGGAGGTGGCAACCATTCTGATATCTTCCGGAAATTCCTGCATATTGGCATTGATACCAATGCCAACCACAACATGATTGATTTCGTTCATTTCCGTACTCATCTCGGTCAAAATCCCGCATACCTTTTTTCCATTGATCACAATATCGTTAGGCCACTTGATCTCTGCGTTCAGACCAGTCACCGTCTTTATCCCCATCGCTACAGAAAGCGCCGCCACCAGAGTCAGCATAGAAGCGCGGTCAGGCATGATATCAGGTCTGAGTGCCAGACTCATCCATATCCCGCTGCCTTTCGGTGATACCCATTGCCGCCCCCGCCTGCCTTTGCCGGCCCGCTGGGTCTCCGCCACTACCAGAGTCCCGTCCGGTGCTCCTGCTTCAGCTAATTGCCTGGCTTTATTATTGGTCGAATCCACCTCATCAAAAAAGAACAGGCTTTTACCTGCCTTTTTTGTATGGATCGCCCCCTTAAGCTCTGCTTCATTGTATACCTCTGTGCTGTCAGACAACCGGTATCCCCGGTTACGTACAGCTTCAATGATATAACCTTCCTCCTGAAGCTGGCGGATCACTTTCCAGACAGCGGTCCTTGAAACACCTAACTGCTCACACAGATCCTGTCCCGAAAGATAACCATCCGCCTGCTTCAGACTCTTTAGAATTTCTGTTTTCAAGATTACCTCCAAATACTGGCGGCACTGACCAATCCGACTAACAGCAGCAGTGCTGCGATTATGCATGACATCGCCGCACTCATCTTACGTTTCCTGTCTCTTCCGCTCGCTCTCCATTTAAACCATCCGTTCACCCCGTTGAGCAGTGCTGCCAGAAGAAAAATAACCGGAAACAAAAACTGATGCTTCTCCGGATTTAAAAACGCCAGTACCGCACAGATGACCACCAATATTCCTACTGCAATATGCAGTAAATCAATTACCAGCGCCGTATTGCGCGGATTCTTTCGTCTTTCCTGAACAAACATTGTGGTTAGTCTCCCTCATTCCATTCGGCGGAGTATATTACTCTCCCAGAGTTGCTGTCATTACTGCTTTGATGGTGTGCATACGGTTCTCTGCCTCATCAAAGACTTTGGACTGTGAGGATTCAAATACTTCATCAGTTACTTCCATTTCAGTTATGTTAAACCGCTCTGCCATTTCTTTTCCAATCGTGGTCTTTAAGTCATGGAATGCCGGCAGGCAGTGCAGGAAAATAGCTGAATCCCTGGCCTGCTGCATTACTGCTTTTGTGACTTTGTATGGTGCCAGCTCACGAATCCGCTCTTCCCATACTGCATCCGGTTCGCCCATCGATACCCAGACATCGGTATAAATGACATCGGCATCACAAACGCCCTTAGAAACATCTTCTGTCAGGGTAATCGTAGCACCTGAAGCCTTTGCATATGTTTCACATTCTGCTACCAGACCGGCATCAGGGAAATATTTTGACGGCGCACAGGCCACAAAATGCATGCCCATCTTAGCACAGGCGATCATCAGGGAATTCCCCATGTTGAAGCGGGCGTCACCCATATACACAAGCTTTACGCCTTCCAGACGGCCAAGGTGTTCCTGTATAGTCAAAAGATCAGCCAGCATCTGGGTCGGATGATACTCATTCGTCAGTCCGTTCCATACCGGCACACCGGCAAACGCTGCCAGTTCTTCAACAATATCCTGCCCAAATCCGCGATATTCAATACCGTCATACATTCTGCCCAGAACCCTCGCTGTGTCTGCAATGCTCTCCTTTTTGCCGATCTGGGAGCCGCTCGGATCCAGGTATGTAGTACCCATGCCCATGTCATGGGCGGCTACCTCAAAGGCGCAGCGGGTACGGGTACTGGCTTTTTCAAATATCAGCGCAATGTTCTTGCCGCGATAATTGTCAACCAGAATGCCTTCTTTTTTCTTGCGTTTTAATTCTGCCGATAAATCCAGTAAATAGGAGATTTCTCCCGGTTCAAAATCCTTCAGTGTCAAGAAATTTCTGCCTTTTAAGTTCATAATTACAGGTCTCCTTCTTTTGCTATTTCTGTGATCGATGATACCAGACCGGCGATCCCCTGTATATTGGACGGGATGATGATCTTGGTTGCGTTGCCATTTGCTGCGGCCGCAAAGGCCTCCAGACTCTTTATCTGAAGTACAGCTTCATCGGCACCGGCTTCTTTAAGGAAACGGATACCATCGGCATTTGCCTGCTGCACCTTCAAAATCGCTGCTGCTTCACCTTCTGCTTCGCGGATACGTTTTTCTTTCTCTGCTTCCGCATGAAGGATTGCCGCCTGTTTGTCTGCCTCTGCATCAAGGATAACCGACTCTTTTTTACCTTCTGCAACCAGAATCGTAGAGCGTTTTTCACCTTCTGCACGCAGAATCGATTCACGGCGTTCACGTTCTGCTTTCATCTGTTTTTCCATGGCATCCTGAATCGCTGCCGGCGGAATAATATTCTTAAGTTCCACACGATTTACCTTGATTCCCCAGGGATCGGTGGCAATATCAAGAGAAGCACGCATTTTTGTATTAATTGTCTCCCTGGATGTCAGAGTCTGATCCAGTTCAAGATCACCAATAATATTACGAAGTGTTGTAGCTGTCAGGTTCTCAATTGCCATAATCGGATTTTCCACCCCGTACGCAAAGAGCTTTGGATCAGTAATCTGGAAAAACACGACCGTATCAATCCGCATCGTAACATTATCTTTGGTGATAACCGGCTGCGGGGCAAAATCCACTACCTGTTCCTTTAAGATCACCCGTTTCGCAATTCGGTCAATAAAAGGTACTAAAACATGGACCCCAACTCCCCAGGTTCCCTGAAACGCTCCCAGCCGCTCAACTACCAGCGCCTGTGCCTGTGGTACAATCCTTATACAGGTTGCCATTACAATCAAAATAATGACCAGCAACACAATAAACACAACAAATCCTGTCATAATCAGATCTCCTCCTTTTTCTCTGTGACAATTAGTTTCACACCGTCAATCCGTTTGATCTCAACCATAGTTCCGGCTGGATAATGATCCTGTTCACTCAATGCCCTGGCCGTCCATTCCTGTCCGTTTACTACCGCCGTACCGGTGCCGGCCTCATTATTGATCTCTGATGTAACCCTTGCCGCCGCGCCAATCAGACTGTCTATGTTGGTCTTAACCGTATTGTGATTGATGTATTTCTGGGCAAACGGCCTGGTGAGAAACAATAACAGAAAAGATACAATCACAAATGCTGCCAGCTGGATCTCAACACTCAAACCCAAAAGCGCAAGCAAAAATGCGACAAACGCACCGCCGGCAAACCAGATGGTAGTCAGCGCCATTGTGGCTATTTCAATACCAACAAATATGATAAAAGCGATCAACCAATAAATAGATACCAATGTTTATGCCTCCTTCTCTTTTTATTTAATCGTGAGTATTCAGGGTTATCTCCGCTGTCTGGCAGCTTCAAACATCAGCACCGAAGCAGCAACCGCCGCATTCAGTGACTCCACACTTCCCAGCATCGGAATCCTGACATACTTATCAGCCAGTTCTGATACACTGTCACTTAGCCCGGCCGCTTCATTGCCGATCAGAAATCCGCTATGACTAGTATAATCTTCCTGATCGTAATTATTCTTGCCGTCCAGATGTGCCGCGTATAAACAGACACCTTTTTCCTGCAGCCATTTCATTGCCGCAGTCAGGTCCTTAACATAAACAAAAGGTACCCGGAAGACAGATCCCATCGTAGAACGAATTACTTTAGGATTGTAAATATCGGCAGTTTCATCATTCATGATAACGGCCGTCACCCCGGCCCCTTCACCGGCCCGGATAATCGTCCCCAGATTGCCCGGATCCTGAAGGGTATCCAGTATCATGAGCAATACCGGCTTACCTCCTTTTTCCTGCCATATATCTTCTATTGTATAATGCTGCTGCCTGACTAATGCCAGTACCCCCTGAGGAGTTCTGGTGTCAGCCATATATTGAAACACCTCATCGGTAACCGTTTCAATCCGCTTTACTGCGTCGGTCAGGCGGCGGCATTCCGGCAGCCGGCTGAAACTTTCCGACACATACAGTGTGTCAATCAGATTCTTTGGTATCTCGCCGCAGATTCTCAGTCCTTCTGCCAGAAACAGACCGGATTCACGCCGGACCCTGGCCTTCTTTGCAAGAGAGTGAACGAACTTCACCTGTTTATTCGTCGTACTGCTGATCATAATGTTATCCCCTCTGCAGCACCTGTCCGTTCCAGATCATCCATCCAGATCCGCCATGAGGCATCACTCGGCATCCGCAGATCGCCGCGCGGAGACACCGCCACCGATCCCACTTTCGGCCCGTCCGGCAGACAGGAACGTTTGAACTGCTGAGTGAAAAAGCGCCGGTAAAAAACCGTCAGCCATTTATAAATCGATTCTCTGCTGTATTCACCATCAAAGGCCCGGACTGCCATGCGGTAAATCTTTGACGGCATATATCCAAACCGAAGAACATAGTACAGATAAAAATCATGCAGCTCGTACGGACCGACCAGATCTTCTGTTTTCTGCGAAATCTGCCCATCCTCAGGCGGCAGAAGCTCCGGACTGACCGGCGTGTCAAGGACGTCGAAAAGGATGTCGGCAAGCTGTGCTTCCTTGCAGGTGTCGGCATAATATTTAACCAGATATCTGACCAGCGTCTTTGGCACCGAGGCATTTACCCCGTACATCGACATATGGTCACCATTGTAAGTCGCCCATCCCAATGCCAGCTCAGACATATCTCCGGTGCCAATGACCAGGCCGCCGACCTGATTTGCCACATCCATAAGTACCTGGGTCCGTTCCCGGGCCTGTCCGTTTTCATAGGTCACATCATGAACTGCCGGATCATGACCGATATCTTCAAAATGCTGCAAAACAGCTTTACGAATATCTATTTCAGTCAGCCGGGCACCGGTTTTTTCGGTCATCATACAGGCATTTTGATAGGTCCGGTCGGTTGTTCCGAAACAAGGCATGGTAACTGCATGAATCTGTTCCCGGGGAATCCCCAGCATATCAAATGCCTTTACCGTCACCAGCAATGCCAGAGTCGAATCAAGACCGCCGGATATTCCGATCACGGCATGACGCACCCCGGTATGTTCCAGCCTTTTTTTCAGCCCCAGAGCCTGTATTGTCAGGATGTCCTCGCATCGTTTATTTCGTTCTTTTTCATCGCCCGGCACAAATGGCCTGGCCTCAATATGGCGGTAAAATGTGCTGCGCTGTTTCTCTTCCATCAAAGAAGTATCAAGGGTAAACTCAATTGTCTGATACGTTTCTTTTTTTACTCCGGGATATGTTGTTGTGCGTCTCCGTTCGCTGCGCAGGCGTTCAAGATCCATATCCGCATAAATAATCCCGTCTGTAAAACGTTCCGATACGGAAAGACAGGTTCCGTTCTCAGCAATAATATTATGGCCACCAAAAACCAGGTCCTGGGTAGACTCACCATCGCCGGCATTACTGTAGATATAACCGCAGATCAGCCGGGCTGACTGTCCGGTAATCAGACTGTTGCGATATATGTCTTTGCCAACAATGTCATCACTGGCCGAACAGTTTACAATCACGGCCGCACCGGCCTCTGTGTGACGAATACTCGGCGGTGCCGGCACCCAGACGTCTTCACAGATCTCTGCTGCAATCACCAGACCGTCAACATTACTGCATTCAAACAGCAGGTTGGTTCCCATCGGGACCATCGATCCCTGCCATGGAGTCACCACCGGTTCTGCCATCCCCGGAGTAAAATGACGCAGCTCATAAAACTCTGAATAGTTCGGCAGATTGGTCTTTGGTACCAGGCCGAGCAGATGCCCGTCATGTATGACAGCTGCCGTATTATATAGTTTGCCTTCATGTTCCCAGGGCAGACCCACAACTGCCAGAATATTCTTCCCGGCAGTCATGTCAGTGAGCTTTTTCAACTCCTGCCTGGCGCCGGATATCAGAACATCCTGCAAAAATAAATCCCCGCAGGTATAAGCAGTAAGGCTAAGTTCCGGAAAAACGATGATACCGGCGCCCTGTCCGGCGCCCTCTTCTATCAGTTCACAAATCCGTTCCCGGTTATATACGGGATCGGCAACTCTTATTTTAGGAGTGGCCGCAGCCACCCGGAAAAACCCATCATTCACGTCTTCTCCTCCTGATGCTGATAAATGGTAATCATATTAAGTATAACATAATAACCGGGAAAAATAAAGCATGCCGCCTGCCGCCATTTTACCGCGTCTTTCCGGTTTACTTTTTTATGTTTATCCTGTAAAATGAATGTCATACAATTTTGCAAAAACCAAGGAGCTCTTATCGATGAAAGTATCTACAAAAGGACGCTATGCACTGCGTATGATGATAGAATTTGGAATGAATCCGGACAAGTGCACAAAAATCAGCGAAGTTGCCAGACGTCAGGGACTCTCCGATAAATACCTGGAACAGATTGTCACCCCGCTGCTGCGTGCCGGTTATGTCAGGAGTATCCGGGGAGCCGGAGGCGGCTATCTGCTCACCAGAGCACCTGAAGAATATACCGTCGGGATGATCCTGCGCGAAACAGAAGGCAGTCTCTCGCCGGTCTCCTGTCTCGATGAAGAAACAAACAGCTGTGAACGTGCCGGCCAGTGCAGTTCCCTGCTTGTCTGGCACCAGTTAAAGGAAGTAATTGAAAAAACCGTGGATGGTATCACTCTGGCTGATCTAATCGAAGAACAAAAGAAACAGCCCGATATCAATCTGATGTAATAACAGGAGTACAAGATGAATGAATTTTCCAGAACTGAACGATTATTAGGTGATGAAAAGATGCAATTATTATCCGGCAGCACCATCATGGTATTTGGCGTCGGCGGAGTCGGTTCCCATTGTATTGAGGCCCTGGCCCGCTGCGGAATCGGGCATCTGATCTTAATTGACAACGACCAGGTATCTCTGACCAATATTAACCGCCAGAGTATTGCCTACCACAGCACTGCCGGGCAGTATAAAACCCATATTATGAAACAGCGGATTTCAGATATCAATCCGCTGGCTCAGACAGATACTTATGAAACTTTTATATTGCCGGATAATCTGGAAGCTTTTATGGCATCGGCCGGGCCGGTTTCCTATATTATCGATGCAATCGACACCGTGTCAGCCAAACTCGCTATCGCCGGTTATGCCGACAAACACCAGATCCCCCTGATCGCTTCGATGGGCACCGGCAATAAATTACATGCTGAACAGTTTGAAATAACTGATATCTATAAAACTTCCGTATGCCCTTTATGCCGGGTTATGCGAAAAGAACTTAAGACTCGCGGAATTAAAAAACTGAAAGTACTTTATTCCAAAGAACAGCCGCTTACACCTCTGACTCCCAATACAGAAGAAAGCAGCAAACGTTCTGTTCCCGGGAGTATTTCTTTCGTTCCGCCCGTTGCCGGCCTGTTAATTGCAGGAGAGGTGATTCGGGATATTCTGGATATTGATTAATTGCAACAGTTCAAGAAGAAACATTTTCCCAAACTGTTGCAATTCATTATCACTCTCTATTCATACCGCAATGCATCAATCGGATCTGATTTTGCCGCCTTGGAAGCCGGATAAATACCAAAGAAAATACCTACAACAGCAGAAAAACCAACTGCCATTACGATAACTTCCGGTTTGATCACAGCCGCTACCCCAAACAGCATACTGCCCAGGGACACCAATCCCACGCCCATCAGAATACCTATGATTCCGCCGCAGGCTGAGATGATAGCCGACTCAGTCAGAAACTGCAGCATGATGTCACCGGTACGCGCCCCCAGACTCTTCCTGATACCGATCTCCCGGGTACGCTCCGTCACGGATACCAGCATAATATTCATAATACCGATTCCGCCTACCAGCAGGGAAATCGCTGCGATTCCGCCAACGGCAACTGCAAGAATCCCCATGACACTGTCCACGCTGCCCATTTCGCTGGCGGCGGTATACAGATAAAAATCTTCCGGAGTCCGGTCCTTCACTTTTGCAATGTAATCGATCAGCCTGCCGTAGAATTCATTCAGATCCACATCCTCACTGGCATATACATGCAGATAGTAGAAGTTATCATTTGGCCAGGTAAGTATCGTATAGGGGATATACGCCTTGCCGTCGCCGCCGCCAGATCCCATCATCATCGCCTGAAACGCATTTACTTCTTTCCGGTATACACCAACCACCGTATAGTCTTCCGTTGTCCCGTAGATGGTCGTACGGAATACCTTGCCTACCGCATTCTCCACGCCGAACAACTGGACGGCACTCTTAATATCCATCACCACATTCTTTTTTCTGGCCAGGATATCTCCGGCATTCAGATATCTTCCATATACAATTTCAACCGGCTGGACATCCATATAATTACTGTCGATTCCCTGAAAATTAAATTTCATTTTCGTTCGCTTATATGTCGCATCTGCACCAACGCTCGCATCGCTGTCAATATAGTCAATCTCATCGCCGAATATTTCCCTGACACGCTCCATCTCATCCAGGGTAAAATAATCGCTCATCCGCGTATCATCCACCCAATATCCAATCGAAATATAAGCCTGGGTGATGCCGACATCCTTATACAGATCAGCAAACATACTGCGCATGGTATCACCAATCGAAACAATCGAAATCACCGAACCGATACCGATGATAATCCCCAGCATGGTAAGGAAGGAACGCATCTTATTGGCCTTGATTGCGGCAAATGCCATGCCCATATTTTCAAGCAGCATATGTTTTTTCCCTCCTATTCATGTTTTTCATTGCGCTTATCGCTGACAACTTCACCGTCCCGAAACCGGATCACACGGTCCGTAAAGGCTGCTACCTCTTCTTCATGGGTAACCACCACTACGGTAGTACCTTCCCGGTGAAGCTGTGAAAACAGTTCCATAATCTCTGCGGAAGAAGCGGTATCGAGATTGCCGGTCGGCTCATCTGCCAGCAGCAGCGGCGGTTCGTTGGCCAGTGCTCTGGCGATTGCCACACGCTGCCGCTGGCCTCCCGAAAGTTCATTCGGAAGATGCCAGGCCCGGGAACCAAGTCCGACCCGGTCCAGCAGCTCCTTTGCCCGTTCCCGCCGGGCTTTTTTATTTTTCCTGGCATAGATCATCGGAATTTCAACATTTTTCAGTGCCGACATCCTGGAAATCAGATTAAATGACTGAAATACAAAACCGATTTTTTTGTTGCGGATCAATGACAGCTCATCTGCATCCATATCGGCGACATCAATTCCATCCAGATAATAATGCCCCATAGTCGGACGGTCCAGACACCCCAGAATATTCATCAGGGTGGATTTTCCGGAACCGGACTGTCCCATGATCGCCACAAACTCACCTTTTTGAATGGTCAGATTGATTCGCTTAAGTCCCAAAACCTTAAGCGCTCCGGTATCATAAATCTTCACCAGATCATCCAGCCTGATCAAACGCTCGTCTTCTGGTCTCATAATCGCCTCCATTACTGCAATACCGTGACAGGAGTTCCATCTTCCATTCCGGCATCCGGTGAAATGATATATGTAATTTCCTCAGTCAGTCCATCTCCTGTCACTTCGATCTGAATATCGCTCTCCACGCCGGTTGTAACCGGAATCAGCTTTACCGCACCGGCTTCAACTGCCGCCAGAAAACTGCCGTCTTCCCTGTCAATCATGGCTGAAATGGGTACCACCCAGGTATCAATTGACTCAGTCAGTACAATCTCCGCCTTTGCGGTAATCCCCGCGATCAGCTTCGTATCTTTATTCAGAATCTGGATCGTGGTAGGGATAACACGTTCTGTAGAACCGCCGCCCTTTTCCTCGCCCGTCGGTGAAATTGAAGTAATAATTCCCTTCTCCACTTCACCTGACAGTATGTCAGCTCTGATCGCTGCTTCCTGACCGACCTTCACTTTACCGATGGAATACTCACTGACATTAATCTTCATCTCCAGATTTTCGAGATTGTCAATTGCAAACAACGGTTTGTCGTCATCCACGATATCCGCAAAACGGCCGACTCTGGAATTCACCCGGACTACAGTACCGGAAATAGGGCTTTTCACCTCTGTCTCGGTAAGACTTTTCTTTTTTTGTTCCAGCTCAAACTCGGCATTTTTCACCTGCAGTTCAAAGGAACGGTTGGCCGTTGGCTTACCGTCTACCACATTGTAGTCGGCTAACGCCCGGCGGGCATCATTCAGTGCATTCCTGGCTTCCTCTATCTCCGTCTGGGCTATATCACCACTGGCAAACAGAACCTCTTTCCGCTGAGCATCCAGCTGGGCAGCGCGCAGATCCTGCTGGGCCTTCGCATATCCGTTAACCGCCTTTATGTCGGCTTCATCCCGGTTTGCTATGGCCAGATCGTACGCATTCTGAGCAATATCCACCTCTTTCTGGGCATCGGTCGGATCCAGACGGGCCAGCACCTGCCCCTCCTGTACCGTATCCCCCTCTTTAACCAGTATCTCCAGTATCTCCGCATGAAGATTGCTTACTACTTCCGCGCTGTCTGTTCCCGATACCGGCCCACTGATTGATAATACCTCCCGGACATCTCCTTTGGTAAGGTTCTGGGTCATCACCGGTATGCCAATCTCCTTTTTACCACCCAGCAACACTTTGAAGGCCAGTAAAACAACTACCAGCGCCACACCACCAATAATAAATTTTTTCCGCTTCTTTTTTTTCTTTTTTCCAGATGTGGATTCCTGGTTCATCAATTCATCCAACTGCCCTTCAAACTCCTGATCCGTCATCTTTTATTCTCCTTCCTGCCATCCTTCATCTGCCTGAAGCAGTTCTGATATGAACTCGGGAAGCTGGTTTTCCGGTATTACAACACTGATCTCTTCCTGCCTGTCGCCCTGCATTTTATAGCAGATCAGCTGGTACGGCGAGGTCTCACAGATCTGATTATAGTAGGTCAGACCAATGGGTAAAACCAGAGCATCCAGTTCTTTGATCTGATCTTCATCATCAATCAGATATTCCCATGGGTCTGATTTGTCCCGCGATCCGATCCAGTCGGCACTGACCTTGTAATACTCCGTAGGTGTCCGCAGGAGATCATTCCCCGGCGTAATCTCATACTGTGCCAAAAGCTGACAGGTTCTTGTAAATGAACGATACACCGGATAAAAATTGCGTTCCTCCAACTGGTTGTAATCACCGTAATAACGATTCTGCCGCTCGGCTTCCTTCCGCTCCCGTTCACTTTCATTCAGTCCCGGCATTTCCTGATTTTTTACGAATCGAATCAGTCCCACCGGCATTTCCTCCTCCATCTGATATAATGAAAGCTGCGTCAGATCCTGCTGATAGGCCTGCAGAAGAGCCTCTTTTTGATCTGTTGTCAAATCCTTAAGCCTCCGCTCCGGTTCCCACTCACGGTAACGTATTTCCGCTATATCCGAGATGTCCAGAGTCATCAGCGGATAAATACCCTTTTTAAATTCCGGCCGCAAATATAATTTTGCCAGCGCATCTCTCATCTCATCATAAGTCATCGAATAATTCCGGTAAACTTTCCTGCCGCTGTTTAATGTATAACATACCCGCACAGTATCACCGTACTGATAATGGCTGTTCCTGCTTTCACGCGCATTCAGAACACCAACTTCTGCAAGTTCTAATATAACATTTTTATCAGCATCTGTCATGTTCTCAAATATATACTCCGACTCATTCACTGCATTCCAGTAATAATAACCGTCGCCATCATCCATCATTTCGCCGTATGATGTCCATTCAGTCACAAACGGGGCAGTGATTGCCGCATTACTGATCTGCGAAGCTTTAGGCCGGTAACTGTCATACCCAAACCAGTCAAATCTGAAAACACAGAAGAATGCAAACGATACAATCAGGCATCCGGCCAGCTGGCCTTTATGCGAAAACAGCTTTTTGAATTCAAAATGGTAAATGATTTCGATCACGCAGTGAGCAATGATGCCACCACATAAAATCCCGAATACCGCCCATCCGATTGAATAGTCAATCGACCATAAAAACAGTCCGAACGAAAGCGTTGAAATCATAACAGTAATAATCCGGATGACCGGTTTGGTAATTTCAAATACCATGGCCCGGCCTGCCGCCTCGGAAGGACGCTTAAGGTAAAGAATCCCGCCAAGCACAGCCGCCGCTGCCGTAACAAGCACGGTCACGATCAGGGCCGCTGCCGGCATTCCCAGCCACCGGTAGCCGCCGGTCCGGGTTATATACTCGATAATCGGGGAAAAATGCTGGAAGATTTCCATTCCTCCATTATAACGATAGGGCCAGGTTTCAAAAAACGTCGGAAAATACCCCATTACGATCGTTGCCGCAGAAGGTACAACAAAATTAAAGAACATGGCTCCCAGATAAGCAATAATCCGGTTCCCCGTCATCATAACCGCAATAATAACCACAGAATACATCAGGGTATAATAGATCATGTTAAGCAAATAAGCAACCACTGCTTCCTTGCCAAGCAGAGCCGTAGCATTTCCCTGCAGCACTGCAACCACTGCTCCGGCCACCAGCATAACCGCATAAGGCAATGCAAAAATAATGATTCCTGCAATGTAATTAACCAGGTATAATGTCTCTCGTTTCACCGGCAGGCTGTGGTAAAAATCCACCCGGCTTTTGGAATTAAGGTAACCAAAACTGCCCATGCCGCAAATAACAGAAGCTGCAATCACCAGAACAACCACCAGCGAATTCTCAAACATAAACCATTGTGTTATCCTCTCAAGCATATCTTCCCGGTTCATCAGCGACCGCGACATCATCGATACCGCAACCGGAAAAGCAAAGAAAAACGCCAGACCGGTCAGTGCAATCGCCCACAGCCGGCTTTTCAGAGCTTCTTTTAATAATTTAAAGAACGAATTTTTTGATGTCATAACCGACCACCTCCGTCTCACTGATAAAAATTTCTTCCAGAGACAATGGAATTGTCTCAAAAAATACCGGGTTTGCGGCCTGCAGCGCAAATTCGATCTGATTCAGGCTGCCCCTGACCGTCAGGGTACACAACTTTCCGCGCCGTTCTACTTTCAGAAGTTCAAGAGTAACCAGATCCTGCGGATCCATTCCCGGCTGCAGAACACACTGGACCTTATGTATATTCATCTTCATCTCATCCAGATCGCGGCTGAACAGGATTCCGCCTTTATGCAGCAGTCCCACATGATCGCAGATATCCTCCAGTTCCCGCAGGTTATGCGACGCAATAATCGGTGTAAAACTGCGGTTTTCCATATCATCTGCAAAAATACTCTTAACCGCCTGACGCACAACCGGATCCAGACCGTCAAAAGTCTCATCGCAAAACAGGTAATCTGTTCCGGCACAGACACCGCAGATCACCGATACCTGTTTTTTCATGCCTTTGGAAAACGTGTTGATTTTCCGGTTCTCGTCCAGATTGAAATTGCTCATCAGACTGTGAAACCGAACTTCATCAAAAGAATCATAAATAATCTTATAATAATTCATCATTTCCTTTGGTGTTGCATTCGAGAAAAAATGCTGCTCATCAGATATGTAGAAAAACCGTCGTTTTGCCTCTTCATTTTCAAATACCTGCTGCCCGTCTATCGATATGTTCCCTTTGTCCGGCCGCAGAATTCCGGCCAGCATTCGAAGGAATGTGCTCTTTCCGGCACCATTGGTTCCAATCAATCCAAACACATAACCGTCTTTGATTGTCGCACTGATATTGTCCACTGCCATTATATGTCCAAACCGTTTTGTCACATTAACAGCTTTTATCATACTCTTAATCCTCCATTGTCATATTCCTGCCCGGCGAGCTGAATAAACTCCTCTCTGGGTATTCCCAGATCAACTGCTTGTGACGCCAGCACTCCCAGTTGATTGACCAGGTGTTTTTTTTTCGATTCTTTCAGCCGCATGATGCTGCCTACAAAGCTGCCCCTTCCCTTTACCGTATAAAGATATCCATCCCGCTCCAGGGCACTGTAAGCACGCTGAATGGTATTGGGATTAATCGACAGTTCCATCGCCAGACTGCGTACAGAAGGCATCTGACTGTCTTCCTCCAACACCCCCAAAAGCATTAATTCCTGAAGCTTTTCTGTTACCTGCTCATAGAGCGGACGGTTATCCTTATAGTCTAACAGTATCATCAGGTTCCCCCTTCCTTGTATAAGTGTATTAACATTATTAATACACTTATACAATAAAAAAAAGAAAAATGCAAGGTATATTTTCTTACATTTTCCTTTTTATTCCATACAGGGCAGATGATTTAACGGAATGTCTGCAGATAATAATATGGTAAAAATAACCGTCCCACTGACTTTATCTCCGGAACCAGCTTACCCAGATCCAGAAATACCGGACAAAACAACAAACTGCCAATCACAAAAAACGGAATCAATGCACACAGTATCTGCGGCCCCGGCAATAATCGTCCCAGCAGCCACGAAAAAAGACAGATTGCAGCCAGATAAACCAGCATCGCGATCAAATCAATTCCGAAACTGTCGATACAGCCGCCAACCCAGAGTGCGGTTAATGCAGACAGGCCCGCAAGCATCAGCGGGGCTGCCAGGCAGGCAATTGAACACAGTTGACGGTAAGAGTATTGCAGCGGCAGAAATATCCCTTTATCCCAGTCATTCCGGTTAATCACCGCACCATATATCCCGATTATGAACAGATACACGGCAATCAGCCCCCTGACCGGAAATACCGTGCCGCTGCCCCCTGCGGCAGTTTCTGCACCACCTGTGGCAGCCTGGCCTGAGTAAACAGATTCAAAGCGGAACGTCGCACCGCCGGACAGCCACTTTTTATAGAGTTTTTCAGCCTCATCAGCAAGTTTTGTCCGTTCTTTTGTTCCGGGAAGTTCGATTGCATCAAACAAGGCCGATTGCTCAACATAACCTTTTAGCAGATAACGATTGTAGTTTTCAGCCAGGGCGGCAAATACCACCTCTGTGGTTAACTTTGAAAGCACCGTAGATGGAGCTGAATAAACACTGATACAACGTTTGAAGGACTTTGAATCCAGCTTTTCCTGCAGTCCTTTCTGAATTACATATCCGCATTCTGCTCTTCGTGCAGCCACATCATCCTTAAGCTGCTGTTCATCATTGCAGACATAAAACGAAAACATGCCGGACCGGGCTGATCCGTCACCTGTCAAAAGAGTATTTATGATCTCATTTGCCAGTTCATTATCCGCTGTATCCTCCGCATAAACAGCTATCCTGATATCCGGTGCTTCATTTTTTGACATATGAAACATCATCCAGGCTGCCGCCGGCAGCAGCAGCAAAATCACTGCAAACGAGGTCTTCTTCAGGCAACGTTTGCAGGTCAGCCAAAACCAGGTCACTATGATTCGCATGATTGTCTCACCTCCCCTGCCAGACTAAGGAAGAATCCCGCTGCCAGCAGCAGAATCAAACCGGTCACAGCTTTGGCATTCCAGCTTTCATTTACGATCATCTTTATTCCATTCATCAATATCGATGATGGCAGTACCGGTGACAGTTTGCCAAAAACTGACGGCAGAAATACTGACGGCAGAAAACCTCCGGCAAGAAAATGCTGACCGGTTCCCGCCATAAAAAGCAGCATAATACTGCCCAGCGGGTTTGCTGTCAGTTGATACAGGCAGATAATAAAAGCAGCGGCGGCCATACATACCAGCAGAAGCACCGGCAGCATAAAGACCCATCCCGAAATCCATGTCAGTCTCATTGCCGCAAACGCAACCGGAATCATAACCATGGCAAGCAGCAGGGACAATCCCAGAATTCTGGCTCCCACCCGCGGGCATGCACCGATTCCGGCCATACTGAGCTTCCTTCTCAGCACCCCGGACGGCGGATTCAGATACCCGTATACCGGAATCGGCAGAAATAAAAGCAGCAGAACGCAGGCGCTGATACCATAAAACGTCAGTGTATCGACATCTCCGGTAGCACTGACCTGATAATGCCGGAAATAATCTTCCCGCGGCAGGCTGTATGACAGGTAAATCTGATTCAGATCTGCCTCCAGCTGCGGCAGTGACGATCCCAGCTGCCAGATACTGCACAACTCGCCGCCGGCATAAATTCCCGCCTGACTGGCTGCCAGGGTCCGGCCGCCGGCATTTGCCAATTCCCTGAATACCTCGGCTTCAATCCCGGCATTGCGGGGGAAAACAAGGTTTACCGGTGTATTTGTTCCATTAATAATATCGGCGACAAA
Organism: Lachnospiraceae bacterium; assembly: GCA_032073745.1. Classification (GTDB taxonomy): domain Bacteria; phylum Bacillota; class Clostridia; order Lachnospirales; family Lachnospiraceae; genus Brotaphodocola. Next base: position 141,001 of record DAMAMW010000007.1, read on the forward strand.
ACCTTCAGGGACATCAATCAGTACCGATATCGTCCCGTCCCCAAGCGCCTTATTCCCTTCTTCAGCGCTCATATAATGAAAATCACAGATACTTTTCACACTGTCCAGCGATTCAAGCATGGACATTACCTGCACTGCCACCAGATCCTCCTCCGGCAGCGACACCCCGACGGTGATCCGCCCCGTCTTCGCTTCACCATACAGGGTTTTAACCGACACAAGGGCAATCGTGCCCATTAAAAATAACAGCACGATTGCCCCTGCATATATATTGGGAAGTTTTTTTAATGCCCGTTTTAACTCCAGTTTTAAATAAACCAGATGCATCATAGTTCATCCCATCCTTTTTATTATAAATCGATACCCAGCTGCTGGGCCAGCTTGCTGACGCCGCCATACACTTCCATAATCAGGCTGAACCAGTCATTCTCTGTTGCTGCCAGAACATCAAACTGAGTTCCTTCCGGTGCTGTGATAGTATCTGACAACGGCTGATAATAAAGATCTCCGCTAAGTTTAGCACCATAGAAGCCGCTCATCAGAGATATATCCATCTTATCCATGGTAATTGAATAGGATTTTCCTTTTTCCAACTGATCGACTACGCCTGCGATATCAAGTGCTGCGAGTGTCTGTCCGGCACCGCTAAGATCTGCCTCAATCTCAAAATCGCCGTCGGTACGGTTATATGTTCCGGCATAGTTTATCTCATAAGTTTCATTAGCAGCAACACTTTTCACTTTGGCCGAAAATCCGGAAGACCATACTTCTTTGTCGAAGGTACCGTTTGTTTCGAGACTGAACGTTCCAATCTCAGTGCTGGTATCGTTATTGGTCAGCACAATCTCAGCGGATGAGTTCTGGGTACGGTAGGTTCCGCCCTGCAGTTTTGCAGAAAAAGCTACGCCAATATTTTTTACAACACCGGTTTCTGCGGAGACTGTGGTGGATCCTTCAATCGCTGCCAGATGACCTTTTTTGGTCACATATACTGTCATATCAACATCATCAAGGGCCTTATCCAGATAAACAATTGCCTCATCAACAGCCTTCTCCATGTCTTCGTAACTGGAGGAAAGCATCTCAGCAGCACTCGGAATCGACGCACCTGCACCATAAGATCCCATCATCTTACTCAGTCTCACTGTAGTTTCCAGTTGTTTTAAATACTCTTCTCTCAATGCTTCATCCTGCAGGAAAAAGTCAGATGAAGTCTCTAAGAATTCAATCATGGAATCTTTGCTGATATGTACCTGATACGCGGTGCACTTTTCTTCTTTGCCGTCTACCGTATAAGTCTGCTTGGTATCAAGCTTCTCTACTGTCAGTGCCGCCTTAAAATTCGCCTGAGCCTGACTTCCCTCTTTGTAACGGTTCCAAAGGGCAGTAAAATCAAAAACCTGACTGCCGCCTTCCTGACTGACTTCTTCAAGCACTTCATCCATATAGGCTGAAAATTCATCCATATCAATGCCGGACTGAGCCAGTGCCGGACCGATCAGCGGGGATTCCGTCACCCGGTCCATAAGGCCGTCACTAATATCCAGCGCCAGCACCCGGCCGCTCAATTCCGGTATCTTAACCAGAATGCTTTCATCACCAAGATACATCTGCATCGTCGCCAGATCCATACCATTATAAATCGCGGTCAGTTCTGAGTAACTTTTCTGATTGGCACGGTCAGTCTTGCCTTCAATACGGACACCGCTGCCGGCAAACATATTGATTTGTGCATCCGTACAGCTTTCCAGCTTCAGCGTCAGTCCGCCTTCTCCGCCTTCATTCAGCATTGTCTCATTGATTGCCTTGGCACCAAATACCTCTTCTGACGGCGAGATCTGATCCTCACTGTATACGCCCTCAAAGGCTTCAATTACTACTTCCTTCGGGTCTTTCCTGGCACAACCCGATACCGCCAGCGCCGCAGTCAGAATCGCAGCTGATGCAGCTAATGTTAGTTTTTTTGTTAATCGCAATTTTATTTCCTCCCGAAATCATTTGTTAATATGATACCATTTGTAACAGATCAGAAGCTGTCAATTAATTCCCGCTCTGACAGTCCTGTTGAAACCCGACACATTTTCCCATGCCTTAATACATACATATCGGTACATACCGATAACTCCGCCAGTTCATGCGAAGTCAGCAGCACCAGACCGCCGGTTTTAATATAGTCAAGCAGATAGGTCCGTATTGCCGCCTTGCATTCCAGATCAAGTGCCGCTCCCGGCTCATCCATGACCAGAATCTTCGCATGATTAGATAACGCACAGGCAATACTGAGACGTTTTTTCATTCCGCCGGACAGTTTACCGACCGTTCGCTTAAGCATCGCATCGACACCAAGCATCGCCGCCGCTCCGTCTGCCAGATCCTGATACAGGTTCTTTTTGCTGCCGCGGTACCACAATTTCAGATTGTCAAGTACCGACAGTTCTTCAATCAGCGGATTCTCCTGCGGAACATAAGCCACATATTCGGCAAACACCTTCGGATGCCCGATCGCCTCCGTCCCGTTAAAGCGGACACTGCCGGCATCAGCAGTGATTGCTCCGGCCAGGATTGAAAGCAGGGTCGTCTTGCCGCAGCCATTGCTGCCGACAATACCGGTACAGGTACCCGGACGGACGGTCAGATCCACACCATCTAAAATGGTATTTCGATGATACGCTTTTGTTATTCCGGATACCTCAAGCATCGGTTTCTCCTCTACTATATACTTTTTACGGTAGCAATGTCAATCAGTGTCAGTTCTTTGGCACGATTTTCCAGACTGGTAGCCAGCGCTTCTGCCGTATCCAGGGATGTCAGCACATTTACACCGGTCTCAATCGCATTTCGTCTGATGATAAAACCGTCTTTGCTCTTATCTGCGCCCTGCTGCGGAATATCAATAATCAGATCGATTTCGTGTCCCAGAATCAGATCGAGGATATTCGGTGATTCCTGTTCGATCTTTCTGACCGGCAGTGCTTTAACGCCATTGGCATTCAGCATTTTAGCCGTACTTCTGGTAGCAAAAATCTGATAGCCGACATTCTGGAACCGCTTTGCAATCGGCACGACATCTTCCTGTTCCGACTTGCGAACGGTGATAATCATCTTTTTGTGCTTTGGCAGTTTCACGCCTGCCCCTTCAAATGCTTTATACAGTGCTTCGTTGAATGTTTTTGCAATTCCCAGACATTCGCCGGTAGACTTCATCTCCGGGCCCAGGCTAATGTCGGCACCACGGATTTTTTCGAATGAGAATACCGGCATCTTAATTGCAATGTACTCTGATTTTTTCTGTAATCCCGGTTCATAACCCAGCTCACGGATTGTATGACCGCAGATAACCTGGGTCGCCAGCGGTACGATCGGAATTCCCGTCACCTTGCTGATATAAGGTACGGTACGGGAGGAACGCGGATTCACTTCGATAATAAATACATCTTCTCCGGCTACGATAAACTGTATGTTGATCATTCCCTTTACATGCAGGGCACGGGCCAGTTTCTCCGTATAGTCAACCAGTTTTGCTTCCACCTGCGGCGTGATACTCTGAGCCGGATATACCGAAATACTGTCACCGGAATGAATACCGGTACGTTCGATATGCTCCATGATACCGGGAATCAGGATATCCTGCCCATCACAAACGGCATCTACTTCGATTTCCTTGCCGATAATATATTTGTCAACCAGAATCGGATGATCCTGGGCGATCTGATTGATGATTCCGATAAACTCATCCATATCGTTGTCACTGATACAGATCTGCATCCCCTGGCCGCCCAGTACATAAGACGGTCTTACCAGTACCGGGTATCCCAGTTCTTTTGCTGCCGCCTTTGCTTCTTCAGCGGTATAAACAGTCTGTCCGGCAGGTCTTGGAATGTCGCACTGCTCAAGAATCCGGTCAAATAATTCGCGGTCTTCAGCGGCATCAACATCTTCGGCAGCAGTACCGAGAATCGGCACGCCCATCTTCATCAGTGCCTCAGTCAGCTTGATTGCTGTCTGTCCGCCGAACTGTACTACTGCCCCGTCCGGCTTTTCAATATCAACGATACTTTCCACATCTTCGGGAGTCAGCGGTTCAAAATACAGCTTGTCAGCAATATCGAAGTCCGTACTTACCGTCTCCGGGTTGTTGTTGATAATAATGGTTTCATATCCTTCTTTGCTGAATGCCCAGGTGCTGTGAACGGAACAGAAGTCAAATTCGATTCCCTGGCCGATCCTGATCGGGCCGGAACCAAGTACCAGCACTTTCTTGCGGCTGTTATCTTCCTCAACCTCACTGATCCCGTCAAAGCAGGAATAGTAGTATGGTGTCTCTGCCGCAAACTCTGCGGCACAGGTATCTACCATCTTATAGGCTGCGATAATACCGTTAGCCTTTCTCATGGATTTAATCTCTGCCTGATCGATTCCGGTCAGTCTGGCAATCACATTGTCCGGATACTCAAGACGTTTTGCTTCCTTTAATAACTCTGCGTTCAGCGGCCCCTGTTTAAGTGCCTGTTCCATCTCCACAAGAATGGCCAACTTGTCAATGAACCAGAAATCAATCTTTGTGATGTCATTGATTTCTTCGTAGGAAATGCCGCGGCGCAGTGCTTCAGCGATCACCCAGATTCTGCGGTCATCTACTTTTGACAGCTGCTTTTTCAGTTTATCATCATCAAGATCTGAAAAGTCATAAGAAAGCAGGCAGTCAACATGCTGTTCCAGGGAACGGATCGCCTTCATCAGGCCGCCTTCAAAATTGGTACAGATACTCATAACTTCGCCGGTTGCCTTCATCTGGGTTCCCAGTGTACGTTTGGCACTGATAAACTTATCAAATGGCAGACGCGGCATCTTGACAACACAATAGTCAAGCATTGGCTCAAAACTGGCGTAAGTTTTTTTGGTAACGGCATTTTTGATCTCATCCAGGGTATAACCCAGAGCAATCTTTGCTGCCACTTTCGCAATCGGATATCCGGTTGCCTTGGATGCCAGTGCGGAAGAACGGCTGACTCGCGGGTTTACTTCGATAACACAATACTCAAAGCTGGTCGGATGCAGGGCATACTGAACATTACATCCGCCGGTAATTCCCAGTTCGGTAATGATATTCAGAGCTGATGTACGCAGCATCTGGTACTCTTTGTCGCCCAGCGTCTGGGACGGCGCCACAACAATACTGTCACCGGTATGAACACCGACCGGGTCGATATTTTCCATATTACATACGGTGATTACGTTGCCGGCACCGTCACGCATTACTTCATATTCTATCTCTTTCCATCCGGCGATACAGCGTTCTACAAGAACCTGTCCGACACGGCTCAGACGCAGGCCATTCTCCAGAATCTCAATCATCTGCTCTTCGCTGTCAGCAATACCGCCGCCGCTGCCGCCCAGGGTATAAGCCGGACGCAGCACAACCGGATAACCGATCTCCCTGGCGAAAGCCACACCATCGGCAACATTCTCAACAACAAGTGATGGAGCTACCGGTTCGTTGATCTTTTCCATGGTCTCTTTAAATTCGAGACGGTCTTCTGCTTTTTTGATGGTCTTTGCGGTCGTACCGATCAGCTTTACATCATTTGCTTTTAAGAATCCCGATTCTTCCAGTTCCATCGCCAGATTAAGTCCGGCCTGGCCGCCCAATGTCGGCAGTACGCTGTCAGGTTTTTCTTTTCTGATCAGCTGCTCTACCACCTCGACCGTCAGCGGCTCGATGTACACTTTATCGGCAATATCTTTATCGGTCATAATCGTCGCCGGGTTTGAGTTTAGCAGAACGACTTCGATCCCTTCCTCTTTAAGAGAACGGCATGCCTGGGTTCCGGCATAGTCAAATTCTGCTGCCTGGCCGATGATAATCGGACCGGAGCCAAGTACCAATACTTTTTTAATCTCTGGATTCTTCGGCATTATACATTCCCTCCCATCATTTTGATAAACCGGGTAAACAGGTAACCGGAATCAAGCGGTCCCGGACATGCTTCCGGATGATACTGAACCGTGAAGATATTCTTCCCTACATATTTAAGTCCTTCATTTGTACCATCATTAACATTGGTGAATGCCGGTACTGCTGTCGTTTCATCCATACTGTCCGGGTTCACTGCATAACCGTGGTTCTGGGAAGTGATGTACACTCTTCCGGTCTCCAGATCCTTAACCGGATGATTGCCGCCTCTGTGGCCGTATTTCAGTTTATAGGTGTCGGCACCTGTGGCCAGTGCCATCAGCTGATGTCCCAGGCAGATTGCAAAAATCGGTACTTCCGATTCATACAGCTTGCTGATCTCTTTGATGATTTCGACATTTTCTTTGGGATCACCGGGGCCGTTGGAAAGCATAATTCCGTCCGGTTTTGATGCCAGCAGCTCTTCTGCAGTTGTATCACAGGGATATACGGTCACTTCACAGCCCAATTCATTCAATGCGCGGGCAATGTTGCGTTTCGCCCCAAGATCGAGTAACGCTACCTTTTTTCCGGTTCCCGGAAGAACGTATTTTTCTTTACAGGAGGTTGCCCGAACCACACCGGTCACCTGATAATCTTTCATCCGGCGGATCGGCTCATCAAGGTCCTGATAAACTGTGGTTGTAATCATACCGTTCATCGTACCTTTTTCTCTTAAAATTTTGGTCAGGGCTCTGGTATCAATACCACTGATACCGGGAATGTCATGCTTCTCCAAGAAATGCTGAATGGTATCCTCGCTTCGGAAATTGCTGGGGATTCTAGATAATTCTCTGACTATATATCCATCGGGCCAGGGCCGGTCTGATTCCATATCTTCATAACAAATACCATAATTGCCAATCAACGGATACGTCATCACGACTGCCTGTCCTGCATAAGACGGGTCGGTAAGTACTTCAAGGTAACCGGTCATAGAAGTATTAAATACAATTTCACTGATTACTTCTCTTGTCGAGCCAATGCTCGTTCCTTCAAATATGGTTCCGTCTTCCAGTATGAGAAATGCTTTCATATGTGGGATACCAATCCTTTCTAAAACTCAATTTGTTATCAGGGTTTTTCGAGCTTTTTCGCAATTAAGCCCAAATTGATAAGATTATACATGATCTCGTACCATTTTTCAAGTAATTCTTCATATATTCCTTGCACATTTTTCTGCACATTTCCCATTATACCAAATATACTAATAATAATCACGTATCTTGAGGCTGTTTATGCAAAAAAATATGTCTGCTATGGAAGCAGGAAACCCCTCCCGCGGTTTTCTGCAAATCAATATCGTCAATATCGAAAATAATTTTCCGGTCACCGATGCTACTGTCGCCGTCGCATCACATGCCGCTCCTGACACCACACTGGAGCAGCTGACTACCAACAGTTCGGGTCAGACTGAAAACATCGATCTCCTGACTCCGCCGCTGGAGTACAGTCTGACACCCGGTTCACCGCAGCCATACTCGGAGTACCGCCTGACCATCCAGGCTCCCGGCTTTAAACCGGCAACAATAGCCGGAGTTGAAATCCTGCCGGATTCTACTGCGGTGCAGCATATTCAGCTGGAACCGGAGGATGATGCCGCTCCGGAGCCCAATCCCATCGTAATTCCCGAACATACGTTATACGGCACATATCCGCCCAAAATCCCGGAGAATGAAATCCAGCCGGTCAATCAGAGCGGTGAGATCGTCCTCAGCCGTGTTGTCGTGCCTCAAACTGTTATCGTACATGACGGAGTTCCGACTGATGCTTCTGCACCTAATTATTACATCCCATACCGGGACTATATTAAAAATGTAGCTTCCAGTGAGATCTATGCAACCTGGCCGCGAAACAGCATTACCGCCAATGTACTGGCAATTATGAGTTTTACCCTGAATCGCGTATATACCGAACACTACCGCAACCGGGGGTATGATTTTACCATCACCTCTTCCACGGCTTTTGATCATAAATTTATATACGGCCGCAATATCTATGAAAATATTTCTGTGATCGTAGATGAAATATTTGATAATTACTTATCCCGTCCGGAAGTAAAGCAGCCGATCCTGACCCAATATTGTGACGGCAGACAGGTGGAATGCCTGGACCGCGGCTGGATGACACAGTGGGGTTCCTGTGACCTTGGCGAACAGGGATATACGGCTATTAATATCCTGCGTAATTTCTATGGAAATGATATGTATATCAATACCGCTGAAGAAATCTCCGGAATTCCGTCTTCCTGGCCGGGATATAACCTGACTATCGGTGCCAGCGGCCAGAAGGTGCAGCAGCTGCAGGAACAGCTTGATACGATCGCTACGGTATACAGTGCGATCCCGCGGGTGACGCAGGATGGCGTATACGGGCAGGCTACAGCTGATGCCGTTTCAGCCTTCCAGTCAGTGTTCGGACTGCCGCAGACGGGAGTAGCAGATTTTTCTACCTGGTATAAAATTTCGCATATCTTCGTGGCTGTTACCGGAATCGGAGAATTAAACGGTTAGTTCATTATCATCAAACACATTCGGAGAACTGTCCTGTCAGGCAGGCAAGTTCTCCGAATGTGTTTCCCGATTATAAGAATGCATTACTATTTTTATTTAATGGTCTCAGTATATTTCTTAATATTCGAAGCGTTAACAAATTTGGTCAGCTCACCATTCTTTACTACCACAAGAGTAGGTGCCTGCATAATGCCCAAATCGATCGCAAGATCAGTGTTTTCCTCTGCATCAATTACCTGATAATCCGTGGTTTTAAGAAATCCCTTTGCAATATTACAGTTTGGACAGGTCTTGGTCGTAAACAGGTATGCCCCTTCTCCCAGCTGGGTTTTCGCCTCTGCGACCGCTTCTTTTATTCTGTCCGCCGCTTCCGGATTCTTTTTCAGAACCGACCGGGTCCGTTTGTAAGTGGTACGGTTCTTATATTCCTGCAGCTTGCCTTCATTCCAGTTCTTGACCGGCCGGTAGTAACCGGTAATCCGGCTGTATATTTCAGCTTCCTGGCCGCAAACCGGGCAGGTCTGGTGTTCGCCGATCAGATAACCGTGCTCCTTACAGATCGAATATGTCGGCGACAAGGTATAATACGGCAGCTTGTAATTCTCCGCAATCGTGTGTACCAGTTTGGCAGCCGCCTGCCAGTCAGGCATCTTCTCACCAAGAAAGGCATGAAATACGGTACCTGAAGTATAAAGTGTCTGCAGCTCATCCTGAACATCCAGCGCTTCAAAAACATCTGCTGTATAATCGACCGGCAGGTGAGAGCTGTTGGTGTAATAAGGTGTATCCCCTTTACAACCGGCAGTTTTGATATCCGGATACCATTTGATGTCATGTTTTGCCAGACGGTAGGTAGTGGATTCCGCAGGAGTTGCCTCCAGGTTATACAGATCACCATACTCCTCCTGATACTCTACCAGCTTGGAACGCATATGGTTCAGGACCTCTTTTGTAAACTCCTGTGTCTCCGGATGGGTCAGGTCACGGCCCAGCCATCTGGCATTCAAACCGGCTTCATTCATTCCGATCAGGCCAATTGTCGAAAAATGATTCTCAAAAGAACCCAGGTAACGTTTTGTGTAAGGGTAAAGACCGCTGTTTAACAGTTTGGTGATAACTTCACGTTTTACTTTCAGGGATCTGGCAGCAATGTCCATCATATGGTCAAGACGATCATAAAAATCCTCTTTGTCCTTGGCCAGATAAGCGATCCGCGGCATGTTCACAGTTACAACACCGACCGAACCGGTACTTTCACCGGATCCGAAAAATCCGCCGGTTTTCTTGCGCAGTTCACGCAGATCAAGACGCAGACGGCAGCACATACTTCTGACATCACTCGGCTCCATATCACTGTTAATATAATTGGAAAAGTACGGTGTTCCGTATTTGGCGGTCATTTCAAACAACAGGGTATTATTTTCCGTATCAGACCAGTCAAAGTCTTTGGTAATAGAATAGGTCGGAATCGGATACTGGAATCCGCGGCCGTTGGCATCGCCTTCAATCATCGTTTCGATAAAGGCTTTGTTCACCATATCCATCTCTCTCTTACAGTCACTATATGTAAAATCCATCTCCCTGCCGCCGATAATCGCCGGCATCTCAGCCATGTCACCGGGTACCGTCCAGTCAAGGGTAATATTGGAAAAAGGTGCCTGTGTACCCCAGCGGCTTGGTGTGTTAACACCATAAATAAATGATTCAATGCATTTTTTGACTTCCGGATAAGTCAGATTGTCAACTTTAACAAAGGGTGCCAGATAGGTGTCAAACGATGAAAATGCCTGGGCACCGGCCCACTCGTTCTGCATAATGCCAAGGAAGTTTACCATCTGGTTGCACAATACCGACAGATGTTTCGCCGGTGATGAAGTGATCTTGCCGGTGATACCGCCGAGCCCTTCCATCAAAAGCTGCTTCAGGGACCATCCTGCACAGTAGCCGGTCAGCATCGACAGATCATGAATGTGGATATCCGCATTGCGGTGAGCATTTGCAATCTCCTGATCATAAATTTCAGACAGCCAGTAGTTTGCCGTTACGGCACCTGAGTTGCTTAGGATCAGTCCGCCTACCGAATAGGTTACGGTGGAGTTCTCCTTTACCCGCCAGTCCTCAATCTGCACATAACTGTTGACCACATCCTTGTAGTCCAGAATCGTATTGTTCATGTTACGGATTTTCTCGCGCTGCTTTCTATATAAAATGTATGCTTTCGCCACATCAGTATACCCGGTCTGCTCCAGTACATGCTCAACACTGTCCTGGATCTGTTCAACGGAAACCCGTCCTTCTTCCATCTTTCCCTGGAAGTCGGCAGTCACCCGCAGTGATAACAATTCGAGAATTTCATTGTTGAAATCCTTGCTTGTCGCTTTAAAAGCCTTCTTAATTGCCTCTGTGATTTTGGCCAGGCTGAATTCGGCAACTTCCCCATCACGTTTCATTACATTGATCATATTCTTATTAACCCCTTTCCAAATTGTGCCATTTTTAAATTAAGTCACGGTAAACGTGTCTAAGATGGATTATAGCAGATAGCAGAGAAAAACACAATATCTAGTTTTCGTATTTTAACCAAAACATAGATATTGTGTTTTTTGTATATTCAAAACAGCCAGTAAGCGTACCGGCCGGTGATTATTCTGACATAACTCCGGTGTAAAATTCCGCCGGAATATAAGCTTTTACAGCAATTCCATCCTCCTGGTAGGCTTCCTCCAGCAGTTCTCCATACTTTCTGATCGTCTGGATCTTACCGGCCTCCTGATAGGAAAATACCCGCTCCAGATAGATTTTCTGACTGCGCAGGATCCGCTCGATAACATCAAGCAGATGATCAAGTCCGGCACCGGTTTTAGCCGATATCTGCACCTGATATTCCGACTGCAGATCACGAGGTAATTCCAGATCGGTCCGCTGATCGATTTTATTAAATACGGTAATGATTGTTTTGTCCTTAACCTCCAGGTCACGGAGCGTCTCATAAACAACATGCATCTGCATATCCATCTGCGGATTGGAACAGTCTACTACATGCAGGATGATGTCGCTGTATTTGGCCTCTTCCAGAGTGCTCTTAAATGCTTCAATCAGATGATGCGGCAGCTTGCGGATAAAACCAACCGTATCTGTCAGCAAAATCTGCTGACCGCTTTCAAGCATCAGATTCCTGGTTGTCGGGTCAAGTGTCGCAAACAGCTTGTCCTCGGCCAGAATCCCGGCATCCGTCAGACGGTTTAATAATGTGGATTTGCCGGCGTTGGTATAACCGACAATCGCTGCAATCGGGGTATGATTTTTCTCCCGCTGCTTGCGGATCACTTCACGGTGACGGCCGACGCCTTCCAGCTCCTGCTTGAGCTGACTGATCCGTTCATGAATCAGACGGCGGTCCATCTCCAGCTTTTTCTCACCGGGCCCGCGGGTACCGATACCGCCACCAAGCCGGGACAGGGAACTGCGCAGTCCGACCAGTCTCGCCGCACGGTACTTAAGCTGGGCCAGTTCAACCTGGACCTTGCCTTCACTCGTAGCCGCTCTGGCCGCGAAAATATCCAGAATCACCATGGTCCGGTCCATCACTTTGGTATCAAGAATATCCTCAAGATTCCTCAGCTGGGCCGGTGACAATTCATCATCACAGACAACACCGGTAGCATCAAGTTCCCAGATCCGTTCCTTGATTTCTTCGAGCTTTCCCTTCCCCATATAAGTGCCGGGATGAATCCGCTCACGGTTTTGAATCATTTTATCTACCGTAACAGCACCGGCAGTGCGAACCAGCTCTTCCAGTTCGTCCACCGAGCTTTCCGTAATCTGTTCAGAGTCGGTACTGACGGCAATCAGAATCACCCGTTCCTCTACATCTTTCAGATCAATTAATTGTGCCATATGCCCCTCCTATCGGGTTCTTAAAAATTCCAGGTCCGTTTTGAATCCTTCATCGGAACCATATTGTTCCAGGCATCGTTCAAACACGTCCAATGCCTTGTCATATTCCTGCAGGTACTCATAAGCTACGCCCTGATTTATCATCAACAATCTGGTGACCTCCGACTCCCCAAGGGCAAGACCGCTCTCTGTACTTCTGAGCGCTTCTTCATATTGCTGTGCATTGATCTGCTCCACTGACATCCGGTTGTATATGACCGGTGCCAGCGGCAGATATGTGAGCGCCTGATCATACTGTCCCAGTTCCATCTGACTCTGGCACTTTAACTTCAGATACTCATCTTTTTCCCCATCTGCTGCAATCAGTATATCACAGGTTGTGACCGCTGACTGATAGTCACCTTTTCTATATTCTGCTTCGGCTTTGTACATCAATACAGCCTTTTCAAAATTCCCAGTCTTCCCCTTGCTCTTTTCGATAATCTGGTCAAAGTTCTGAATGGCAGCATCATAATTACCGTCATCTAAAAAAGCAACACCTTCTGTTTGCAGTGCTTCTTTTTCTTTTTGATTTTTGTAACCGATCACAGTCCGGCCGGCCACCACGCCTAAAAGCAGCAGAACCAACAGGCAAATGCCGATGATGATCCTCCGCTGCTGTCTTTTACGTCTTCGTCTTGCTGCTATCCTGGCCCGGCTCCGGGCATCGCCGGCTCCGGAAGGCCTGGTCCGGCCGGTACTGCTGCTCCGGCCGGAAGCTGTTCTTCTTCTGGGTTCGTCCACCATGTTTTCACTTTCTGCCGGTGCTGCCATGACCGCCCCGGTCTTCATGCTCTAAACAAGTTACTTCTTCAAATACGATTGCCGGCTGATGTTCCATGATCCGGAACTGACAGATCCGTTCTCCTGCCTGAATCACCGTATCACGCAGTGCATAGGCCGGGAAAAACCACTGATCATTATCACCGCAATAGCTCTCATCAATAACCCCCATATGATTGGTCTGGATAATGCCAAAGTTCTTAAAGGTGCTGCTGCGCGGAACCACATGAGCTTCATACCCGGCCGGAAGCTCCATTGCCACTCCCAGCGGAATCAGTTTAAATTCCCCTTTCTGCAGTGTGATCTCTTCTGCCGACCGCAGGTCAATCCAGTCAGACTTGCCGTCAACATAGCAGAGCCTCTCCATTGTGTCCGAGAAATATTTGATTTTGATATTTTGCATTATGTATGTCCCCTTTTGTTTTATTGTGTTATAACCAGGCTGTCATCACGTAGCATGCAGTACAACCGTACCGGTCATCAGTGTCGGCATGACATCAATCACACGCTGGTTGGAACTTCCCGCCCAGTGTTTTTTTACATCTTTCATTTCAACGATAAACTCACCGTCCACCAGTACATCTGTCTTTTTGATCAGCGGTAACGTATTGATCTCTTCCCACAGATAACCGGTATACAGCCAGATCGTTTTGCGGGGAAACTTTTCGCTGATCTCATCAATAAGAGTACTGATATCCGCCCGGTTATCCGGGTGGAGCGGATCTCCGCCGCTTAAGGTAATGCCTGATACATACGGTTTGCCAAGTTCTTCAAACAGTTCATTCTTTGCTTTTTCATCAAAAGGGATGCCGCCTCTGATATCCCAGGTGAAGGGATTGTGGCACTCCCGGCAATTATGATTACAGCCGGCCACCCAGAGAACGACCCGCAGGCCGTCTCCGTTGAGCATATCGTCTTTTGTTATGTTATGGTACCTCATTACATGGATTTCCTCTCTGCTATTTCTGCCATTTTGGCCTCATTCAACCGGGTATCGCCTTTTACTCTTGAATAGGAGAGATATCCGTTCATCCGTTCAATCTTGGTCAGGTTCCTGCTGCCGCATTCGGGGCAGACATCCATCTCAAGCTCCTGATGGCCGCAGTCATCACAATAGGCCAGGGACAGGTTCACGCCTTCATAAAAGCCAAGATACATGGCCCGTCTTACCAGGGTACGGATTGCCTCTTTATTGTAATCGATCGGGTATTTGACATACTGGATCTTGCCGCCGTTACACAGTTCCCAGAACCGCTCTTCGAGATTCTGCTTCTGGATCGGGGTAATATCCTCGCTGACATGGCAGTGGAAACTGTTGCTGACATATTCACGGTCGGAAACGCCTTCGATAATACCGTATTTTTTACGGAACTGGGTCACCTGCAATCCGCATAAGGACTCGGCAGGAGTTCCGTATATCGCATACATATTGCCGTCTGCTTCTTTATACTCATTGACCCTTTTATTGATGTGTTCCATTGTCTCCAATGCAAAGGCGCCATCTTCAACAAGTGATTTGCCGTTATATAAATGCTGCAGTTCATCCAGTGCCGTAATGCCAAAGGATGCTGTTGCTGATTTCAAAAGCGGTTTGATCTTTTCCGTCAGCTTCAGGTTGCCGCCGTAAAAACCGCCTTCACAATAAGCCAGCGGGTTAGTCGATGCACGCATCTCGCCCAGATATGCATAAGTTCTGATATGAATCTTACGGATCAGTCCCAGATAATAATCAAGCACTTCAAAGAAATCCCTGCTCTCCTGTCTGGCTTTTGCCAGAATCATCGGCAGATGAAGGCTGACGGCTCCAATGTTAAAACGGCCGACAAATACCGGCATATCTTTATCATCTGCCGGATGCATTCCGCCCCGCTCATACCATGGCGATAAAAACGCCCGGCAGCCCATCGGCGAAACAATCTTGCCATACTGCTTGTACATACTGGCAACATATCCTTTGCCGGTCAGTGACAGCCAGTCAGGATACATCGTCCTGGCCGAGCAGTCAATGCCTGCCTCAAACACATCTTCAAGCTCGCCGTCAACCCCATGCAGCTTCTCATCATACAAGAATACAATCTTGGGAAACAGTACCGGCTTTTTATGGCCTTTTTTGCCCTGACCGCCCTTGCGGACATCCAGCATCGTAATCGTTGCCATCTTAGCAAACCGGCTGGTCCCGGTTCCTGCTGTCATTGTGATAAACGGATAATCACCGCGGCTTGAGGAAACGGAGTTAAACTTATATTCCCAGCCCTGGAACCCCTGTTCCATTTCACGCTGGACATCGAGCCAGGCAATCTCTTTTGCCTTCTCCTCGGTCATCCCCAGTGTGATGTATCTTTCAATATTTTTAGCATAGGACTTTTCTGCATACGGCGCCAGAATCTCTTCCACATTCGGCACCGTAAATCCGCCATACTGCTGGCTGGCAGCACTCAGGACAATGTCACCGATAACATCAAAGGCAACATCGAGAGTCTTTGGTTCATTATACCACAGATTTCCCATTTCGAAACCACCTGCCAGAACACTTTTCACATCAAACAGGCAGCAGTTCATCGTATCGCGGCGGGCTGACATATCATGAATATAAATGTAACCTTCACGGCACGCCTGCAGCTCTTCCACCGTCATAAAAAATTTCTGGTACAGCGATTTGTTCAGCTCGTTAAAAATCAGGCTTCGTTTGGTTGAAACCAGAGCACTGTCGGTGTTGCTGTTCTCTTTGTCGCCGATGTACATAATCGACTGGCTTTTCTTGTAAACATCATCCAGCATCTGGACAAAGTCCTGCTTGTAATTGCGATAGTCGCGATAGCTTTTTGCCACTGCCGGATTTACCTTTTCAAGTGCTCCTTCAACCAGGTTATGCATCTGCGAGATCTGAATCCTGCCGCTGCCCTGCTCGACTGCTTTTTCCTCAACAAAATGACAGATAAAATCCACCTCTGCCTGAGAAAAAGAAATCATCGCCCGCTGCGCTGATTTATTGACTGCAACCACTACTTTTTGGACATTAAACGGTTCCTGTGTGCCGTCTTTTTTAATCACTTGTATATCACTGCACTTCATGTTCTTTTTCCTCCATAACACTATTTTATCCACACTATATATGGTGGTCTTTTTCAATGATTCTCCACATGATGTGGTAACCCTGAAGTAAATGGTATCATGTTCCAGTCTCCAAGTCAAGGTGAATTCCAACCAATTTTCGGAACATAATTGTAACACTCCGGATGAAAATATATTATCTGTTCATACTATTACCACAATAGTTTATTAACATGCCCATATTAAGGAGAGTACACATATGAGAGAATACAAAAAATCGTTGTTAGATCCGCAGGATGTCGTATTTCTACTGATCGATCACGAACCGCAGATGTTTTTCGGTGTTGAAAGCACCAGCCGCACTGCTGTCCTGAATGCTGTAACCGGTTTGGCGAAAACAGCCCAGGCATTTCAGATTCCGATCATTCTGTCAACCGTTGAAGCAAACACCTTCTCCGGTCCGCTTGTCAGCAAAGTTCAGTCTGTATATCCAGACATTACTCCCATTGACCGGACTACATTAAATGCATGGGAAGATAAAAATTTCAATAAAGCCGTGAAGGACACCAAAAGAAAAAAACTGGTCATCGCCGGTCTCTGGACCGAAGTCTGCGTCACTCTGCCGGCGCTGGCTGCACTGGAAGACGGTTATGAAGTTTATTTTGTCGCTGATGCATCTGCCGGCAGTTCCAAAGAAGCACACCAGATGGCAATTCAGCGAATGATCCAGGCCGGTGCCAAACCGCTCACATGGATGGCGGCCTTACTGGAACTGCAGCGCGACTGGGCCAACAAAGAAACCTACCAGGCCGTTACCGCCATTGTTCAGGATCATGGCGGTGCCTATGGGCTGGGACTGGAATATGCCAATACAATGATTCCTAAGTCCAACTAATCAAAAAGGCGGCAGAACACCGCGCGGGAGGTAATCCCATCCCCCGCACGGTGCTCTGCTCCGGACTATTCCGGTAAACGTTCCGACTCATTCTCAGCATCTTCGCCAGGACTGTCCTCTGCCGGAATGCCCTGCGTTTCCATATGATACTGCAGTTCTTCTTCTACCTCGAGCTTAATCTCTTCTTCCTGCTCCGGATTCATCGTCGGCAGGTCAACGGTAGATCCCACTCCGAACCGCCGCAAAAATTCTTCTGTTGTAGCAAACAATGCCGGGCGGCCGGGCGCATCCAGACGTCCCACCTCATATGCGAGTCCGTATTCAACCAGACGGTTGATCGCATGATCAGAAGAAACTCCGCGAATCTTGGTAATCTCCGCTTTGGTAACCGGCTGCTTATACGCGATAATCGACAATGTTTCCAATACAACTTCAGATAAAACCTGCTTCTTGGGAGCCTTGGCTACGCGGATTAAGTTCTCATAATAAGCAGCCCGCGTACTCATCTGATATGCACCATCGAGTTCGATGATCTGCATCCCCCTGAGTTCTTCCCTGTAGCGTTTTTGGAGATTTTCCGTCACACGTTTGGCAATATTTTCGCTCTGGTCGATGGCCACGGCAAGCTGCCCCAGCTCCACGGAATTCCC
This sequence comes from Lachnospiraceae bacterium, assembly GCA_032073745.1. Classification (GTDB taxonomy): domain Bacteria; phylum Bacillota; class Clostridia; order Lachnospirales; family Lachnospiraceae; genus Brotaphodocola. The sequence goes on from DAMAMW010000007.1 coordinate 158,782, forward strand.
CATGGTAAACAAAACCGCCTCAATAATGGCTTCCCACTCATGTTCCGGATAATTTCCCGTCTCACTGCCGGCGTCTGTTGTCTCAGGGACAGCTTCCAATATGGCTTCTGCTTCCATCTCCTTATGGCGGGCCTCGATGGCTGCCATATCAAATTCCTCTTCTTCATCATCAAACATACGTCCCATATGTATCCCTATCCCTCGATATCATCCAGACCACTCAAATCCAGTTCGGTTTCTTCACCTTCTGCTTCCAGAGTCTCGATATACATGTCATCAAAAGTATTTTCCTGAGTCAGATGGATCTTACCAATCTTCATCAACTCCAATATCGCCAGAAATGTCACCACCACATCCAGCTTCTCTGCCTGCCGTTCAAGGATCTGCCGGAAGCTGAACCTGCGGTGCTGCCTTGCATAAGTCATCACCGTCTGAATCTTGGACTCCAGACTGACCGGTTCCTTCTTGATCGTACCGAAATTGCTGCGGATCGGATCGATCTTGTCAGCCTTACGTTTCATCACCTGCTCGAAAATACTTTGAAGCCGTGCCAGCGTCAGTCCGTCCAGTAATTTATCCAGATCAACCGGCGGTTCGTATTTCAGTACCTCTTTCGGGATCGTCGGATCTTTATACAGCAGATACTGGGCCCCTTCCTCCATATCGGCGAGTTCCAGAGCCATGATCTTATATTTTTTATATTCTAAAAGGCGCTGAACCAGTTCCGCCCGCGGATCTTCCTCTTCGCCTTCTTCATTCACCTCAACCGGCAGAAGCATGCGTGACTTGATATCCAGCAGCGTGGCGGCCATCACCAGAAAATCACTGACAACATTCAGATCTTCTTTATCCATCTGATTGACATAATCCAGATACTGCTGAGTAATTTCAACAATCGGAATATCATAGATATCGATCTTATTCTTGTCAATCAGATGAAGCAGCAGATCAAGCGGCCCTTCAAATTTTTCCAGCTTGTAAGAAATCGTGTTTATCATGCGTTTCCTGCTCTCCGTTATTTCTTTTCGTACCTTTTAGTATAACAAAAAATCAATTTCCTGTAAACTCTGAAAACCAGGTATGCAGGTTAAGCCGGAAGCAGCCGGATCACTGCCACCTGCGGTTTGTTGTTAAAACGGATATTAATCGAATGTGTTCCCAGTCCGCGGCTGACAATCAGATACCGTCCGTTTGTCTCAAACGTCCCGGCACACCACGGCAGGAAGAACTGAAACTGCGGCGTCATCACCCCGCCCACTGCCGGCAGCCGGATCGTACCGCCATGAAAATGCCCGGCCAATGAAAGATCCGCTCCCCATTCCGAGTATGCTTCGCCAAAAAGCGGTGAATGTGACAGCAAAATCTCATACCGTTTCTCCGAAGCCTTGCCGAGATGTTTTTCAATGTAGTCCACATCCATCTGGGCCGGACGGATATTCTTATAATATTTCCATTCAATATCCAGGCCGCTGATCCGGATATCTTCCCCCACCTTCACCGATTCATCTGACAGATAGACCACACCATACCGTTCGAACAGGTCACACAGCTGCTGATAGCAGTCACCATAATCACCAATGTCCCGCCGCAGCCGCTGCTCATGATTCCCGTTCCCATAATAGACCGGCCCAATCCCGGTCAGACAACGAATCAGTTCCCGGGTAATATCCAGCGATGCCCTGCCCTTCTTGGCAACCATCGTATCGCCGCCAAGCAGGATCAGATCCGGCTGCTGCGCTCTGACCGCCTCCACCAGACGGCTGTTGTGCTCACCAAACTCCTTATCATGCAGGTCCGACAAAAAGACAATTCGTTTCTCACTCTTTATTTTATCCGAGGTAAGCACCGTCTCTTCCACAACCAGACAGTTCTTTTCAAATTCCGAACGCAAAATCCCTGCTGCTCCTGCAGCCGCAGCCGCCAAAGCAGTCACCAACATCGCTCTCAACTCAGATGCCCCTTTCAAATCTATATTCAGTCAAACTATTTTTTACATTGAAACACCGGATCAGCCGGATAACCGCCGCTGATCTTCTGCATCGTGCGCTGCAGTGCATCCTTGGACTGTTTCCAGTCCGCATCTTTATGACGGTAATCATACTTCTCGATCAGCCAGTCAATATCCTCCTGCATCCGATCCAGATTACGGCTCATCACCTCAGCAAGCTTCGGCATCCACTCCGCCTTCTCCGGCTCCTTCAGATCATTTTCACAAACCTGCCACACATCACCAAAATGATGCACGCAAAATCCCTTAGATCCCATCAGTGCCTTACCAAAATCCTGATCATTCCGAATCATATAAACAAAGGTATCAAGCATCCGTTTATATACAGTCTCCATCCGGTCACAGACATAACAATGCCCTTCCTGATCCCGAATCCACCCGGCTACGCCTGAAGGCGTCTCTGCCTTCTTCCTGCCAAACAGCCCCGGCTTCTTCTCCGGCTGATACTTCCCCATCATCTTCTTCAGATCCCGGTTCACATACTCAAGCCGTGATTTAAAGATCCAGGCATTCCCCAGACTGTTCCCATAATCATACATCTTCTTCACATGAGACCGGCAAAACCCCTGCTCATCCGTCTTCTCCCGGATATCACTCTCCATATAAGAAGACCCCAGCACAAACTCCAGCGTCTCCTGCTCCAGCTTCCGTTCCAACCAGCAAAACAAACACTCATCCCCCGCCCGAAGCGCATCATTCACCTCAATCGTATACAACTTCTCCTTCATATCAAACCTCCGCTGCCTTTATCTTAATATGACACCAACCACAACGCTTTATCTTTTTGTATTTGTCTTTTCGTTTTTTTCTTTTTGCTCTTCCTATCCGAGGCCGGTCATAGAAGTGGCTGGGAATGGCTGACTTCACCGGTGATCGGACAGAGCAGCCCGGCACAGAGGCCTTCGCCAAACGGTTTGGCGACATCTCAGCGACGCGAGCAGTCCTTAGACAGACAAACGGCATTTGTGTGGGAGAAATTCTGACCTCAAAGTCAGAATTTCAGGTGAGCTGAGTCCTGAATTTCTTCAGAAATTCAGGGCGAATCGAACCGGTGCCCTCACAAATGTCGTTTGTCTGTCTTAGGAATGCCGCCTCGATGAAACCGGAGCCGAACCGTTTGGCGAAGGCCTCTGTGCCGGGCTGCTCCGTCCGATCACCGGTGAAGTCAGCCATTCCTGGAAACTATCTATCCCCGCCAAATCCCATTAACATCAACCTGGAACCCATCCGGAGTCACCCCGTCCTGAAGCAGTTTCCCGTCCTCCCCCAGATAGAACCAATCGCCCTGATCCTGGATCCAGCAGGCCTTAGCCATATACCCGGCCGGTTTAAAATAATACCAGACACCTCCGGAGAACTGACGCCAGCCAACAGCCATATAGCCATTAGAATCAACCCAGTAATCCAGGTTGTTATCATTTACCCATTCATTGGCAGCCATCGAACCATCTGCTTTTTTATATTTCCAGCCCTGACTGTCCTGAGTCCATCCGGAAGCGGTCGTATCAGTCTGTGTATTAACGGAAGATGAACTATTGCCGGTCAATGCCGCATAATTCTCAAACCCGTAATCAAGCATAGCTTTTGTATCTGCATAGTGAGTACTCTTACTCTTCATGACAACCGCTATCAACCGCACACCATTACGTTCTGCCCCGGTCACCAGCGTATTGCCTGCTAATGAAGTATATCCTGTCTTACCGCCAATAATTCCTTGATAATAACGGGAATCTGTAGAATACATCATCTTATGTCCCATTGTAATCGTCCGGGCTGCAGCATTCTTAGTCGCCGGAAAATTATAACTTAAAGTAGTATCAATCCGGCGAAACGTATCATTCTGAAGCGCTGCCCGCAGAATCAGTGCCATATCATATGCAGTTGTCTTATGTGCAGAGTTATTAAGTCCATGAGGATTGGCAAAATTGGTATTCTTGCAGCCCAGTTCTTTTGCCCTCGCATTCATCTTGTCAGCAAATGCACTCACACTGCCGGACACATGCTCCGCCAGACCGTTGCCGATCTCATTCGCCGATTTAAGCAGCAGACCATACAAACTCTGCTCTACCGTCAGCTGATCTCCTTCCACAATCCCCAGAGACACACTGCCGGATTCCATATTCGTAGTCGCCGAAGCAGAAAAAGTCACCACATCATTCAGATTGCAGTTTTCCAGAACAATCAGCGCCGTCATGACTTTGGTTATACTGGCCGGATAAAACTGCTGATCCTGGTTCTTTCCATATAACACCTTACCTGTCGCAGCATCCATCAGCACCGCCCCCTCTGCCGACACCACCGGTTCCGTCAGATTGGCAGTTGATACATTTGATGACGCTGTTCCCTGATTATTATTTGCCGCTGAATTGTTCTGTCCGACAGATGGTCCAACCGCTCCTTCATTCTGATTCACAGACGGTCCGGCCGCCCCTTCACTCTGCCCCGCAGACGGCCCGCCGGTCTGTCCGGTCTGGTTCGTCTCACCAGCCGGAATCGGCGGTATTGTAATATCAGCCATGGCAATTGAACTGACGGCAAGGCTGGTTGCTAATGATATACTAAAGATCTTCTTCCATGATTTCATCGTAATGTCTCCTGTGCACTCGTGTTAACCTTTTATCCTTAAATATTATAGCATACTTTCAGGGACATTTTCTGTCAACTTTCTTACAGTTAAACAATGTAAAACAAAAAAATAAGGGCTGCTGCACCTGCGATTTTTAATCGTTAATACAGCGGCCCTCACCTGACCATGTGCGTACTTTACCGTCTGCACATTTTATAGTGCGAACAGTTTCTTTGCATTGGTTTTAATATATTCAATTTCCACCTCCGAAAGATCACAGAAATCACTGTTGTCCATCGAGCAGTTGGCGTCCTGGACATACATCATTTTCGTATCCTTCTGAGTGATGGAATAGAACCAGCACTCTGCCGGAACATTATATACCTTCCCCTGCTCCATCAATGTCAGTTCAATATGAAATCTGTTTTTCTCCCGCTCAGCTGTAATCAGGATTGCTTTACCCGCCGCCAGAATAAACTGTTCATCCGTTGAATGATGAATCTCCAGACGGACGATTCCGTCAATGTCATTATCAGGCTTCCAGTTTTTAATGCACACCAGCCATTTCTCATTTTTATAAACACAACGGATTCCTTCGTCATTATTTTCGTAAATATCAGGTTTCATTTCAGTTCCGTCCTTCCTTTAATCGGCACTCCATATCCGAAAGCGCCTTCTTTCGAACACATCCCGGCAGCGAATACCGCCCCGGCTTCCATCGCCTTTTTTAACCGCTGCTTCATACACTCTGCGGTTCCTTCAATCATGTCTCCGGATTCTGACGATGCCAGCAGCCCGCAGAGAAACGCAGCAAAATAAGAGTCACCGGCTCCCATAGTATCAATCACATCGTCCGCATGAACGGCCGGAACATACAGGAAGTCATCCCCATACAAAACATAGGAGCCGTCTTCGCCGACCGTACCTAATACAATCTTCACGCCCAATGCCTGCACCTTTTGCATTTCCCGTTCTCTTTCCGGTGCGCTCAGGTGGGCACATGACAGGATTGCAACCGTTATGTGCGGACAAACCTGATTCAGATAATCATCGGTCCACCGGGTGGAAAAATCAAAAGCAATCGCAACACCGGTCTGTGCCAGTGCCGCCAGATCCGCTTCGATATAAGAATTCAAATTGGTATAAATCAGATCAAATTCTTTGACATAGGAAAAATCCTCTGCTGTAAAATCAAAGCCGCGTTCTTTGGCGATTCCCCCTTTGTTGGATCCCAGAAACACACGGTCACTGCCCTTTAAGGTGACCATCGCAAAACCATTCTCCCCTTCATACCGGCGGCAGCGGCTGTCATCAATGCCGATCTGTTTTAAGGTATCCTGCACACAGGCCGCTACCTCATCACTGCCGTATTTGCCCAGATATGCCGTCCTGGCTCCATTCATCTTTGCATACACACAGGTATTAACGCACTGGCCGCCCGGATACATTTTCCCTCTGGAAAGGTATTTGTCGCAAACATTATCTCCGATTGCGATGATGCTGTAATTCTTCATGATTTCCCCTGCTTTCCTTAAAATATGTATAAAACCTCCGTGCTAAAAGATAATACCGCCAAGCAGCATCGCTGCCGCCACAGAAACAACAGTACACACCAGTCCCGGCACCATGTAACTGTGGTTCAGGACAAATTTGCCGATCTTCGTCGTGCCTGCGGAATCAAATGCAATTGCTGCCACACACTGTCCAGACGCCGGTATAAAATAATTGGACGAGCAGGCAATCCAGCCGGCGATAATGATATTGGCCGGAAGTCCAAGTGCAATGCCGATCGGCACCATAATCATGGTAGTCGACGACTGGCTCGTGGTGATGGCACCGACTACAAAAACAGCAATAATATAAATCCAGGGATATTGATTCGTCAGCACCGACATATTATCCGTGATAAATGATGCCTGATCACCGATAAAGGTGTTAACCAGCCAGCACAGGCCAAATGCCAGTACAACCGCAAACATTCCCGTCTTAAATACCGGCTGGTCCAGCACCTTATTGCTGTCAAGCTTCGTCAGCAGAACCATCGCCGCAGCGGCAACAAGCATAAAGATTTCAATCACCGTCGTCAGCGGCAGTTTACTGCCGTCTGCCAGTGTCGGGACCAATGGTTTGACCGCTCCCAGCAATACAATTCCTGCCATGGCAATAAAGAAAACGGTAACGGAAATCTTTGCCTCTTTGGTAACCGGCCTGTCGTCTTTTGCTGTTTTTGTATAATCCTGAATTTTTCCAGCCGCCACCCGGGCCTGAAACTCCGGATCGTCTGCCAGCTCCCTGCCTTTTTTAATCACCGAAAAGGCACTGACAACGGTACCGATCAGAGTCGCCGGAATACAGACGAGCAGCAGGGTAAAGATGTTAACCGAACCATAACCGGCCGCCTCTGCGGTAAATGCAAGTACTGCAACCGTAGCTGCCGATATCGGACATGCTGTAATCGCCTGCTGCGATGATACTACGGAAGCTGATATCGGACGTTCCGGTCTGATTCCTGTTTCGATGGAAATCTCATTGATAACCGGAAGCAGGCTGTATACAATATGGCCGGTACCGCACATAAACGTAAATATGTAAGCAACTACAGGTGCCAGCACGGTAATCATCCGGGGATTTTTACGAAGAATCTTCTCAGCAATTTTAACAAGATAATCCAGTCCGCCGCATGCCTGCATGGTAGACGCGGCGCAAATAACCGCAATCATGATAAGTATTACCGTAACCGGTGGATCCGAAGGTGTTACACGCAGTACAAATGTCATGATTAACATACCGACTCCGCCGGCCATTGCCAGAAATGTACCGCCAAGCCGTACCCCCATAAAGATAATCGCCAAAACGATAATCAATTCTATCCAAAACATAAATTGCCCTCCTTATACTTGAAATAACGTATCTGAACAAATGATGAAAGAATGGTGCGCACATTCTCAGCAATATACAAGCAATCCCTAATTGTATTGCTTTGTATTAAATACAATACTATATTTATTTTCAAATTTTGTCAATTCCCTTTTGATATTTTAGATATTTTGTATATTTAAACAACATTTTTCTATACACTTTAACCAAATATCATTTTCAAACTCAATACAATGAAACACAAAAAAAGATAGCATTTGTTCTGAAACATAACAAATGCCATCTTCTGACTATCCAATTAAAACTATCTAATATTCCACTTTCCACATATAACGGCGGGTTGAAAGCGGATGTTCACGTGTCTGTGCCAGAGCATGGTTATAAATCGGATAAACATTATTAAACAGGGAATGGTTAAAGTAATCCACAACGGCAGAATCAATGGTGGAAAGGCCAAGTTCTTTGGCATCAAGCACCTCAATCCGTTTTGCATAAGTACGTAAAAACTTAAGGGCACGCTCATCCAGTGTGCGTGTAGATCCTTCTGATATCTGAATCACAAAAGGTCTGTTTGCATCTGTCACCTCAAACGGTCCATGGAAAAACTCACCGGTATGAATGCTGCTGGAATTAATCCACTGCATCTCCATAAAAATACAGATACTTTCCATATAGGCGGCACCGTAACCGGCTCCGCTTCCCATGGTATAAATAACGGAATCATTCTTATATTCATCAGCAAAAACAAGAGCCCTTTCTGCTACATGCTTCCTGGCATTTTTAATTATATTGCTGATCATTCCCAGGCCGTCATAAAACTTCTCATAATGGGCGTAACCTTCTGTCTGCGCTGCCAGCTCTACTGCTGTCAGCAGAGCACACATGGTCTTCTCCCCCGAATAATCAATCTCACCTGCCAGATGATCCGGGCTGGCATCAAACTCATAGCGGATAATATAATCTCCGAATTCAATAATCTCCGACTCTTCCAGCCAGGTAAGGAGAATAACCGCTGCCCCTGACTCTTTGCCAAGTCTGGCTGCTTCAATGGTCTCTGGTGTATTGCCTTTGTGGCAGGCCATACAAAGGATGGAGTTCTCCCCAAAATCCCGTGGTGTGTTATTTACAAACTCACTGCTGTTGATCCATGCTGACTTGATTGATGCGCTCTCTTTCTCCATAAAGGTTTTGGCCGGATAGAGTGCTCCCAGCGACCCTCCGCAGCCTACAAAATAAAGGCTTTTCACACCACCCTTTGACTGCTTCAACTCCAGAATTTCGGCGATTATGTTTTTAATGTCCGTTCCTGAGTATATCATTGTCTTGATCCTCCTCTTATAATGTCTTATATTGATCTTTGTTTTACTATAATACAATATAATACTTTTTGTCAACAACAAAAAAGTTTCACAGCAATTATATACAATCCGGTAAGTTTGTATTATAATTTTATCTAGTGTTATAACCTTAAAGTACGTTTCAAACATTTCACCGGATTATGGGGAGGATTATATGGAATTAAATAATACAATTGCAACACCACTATATAAACAGCTGGAGGAGAAATTAAAATCAGAAATAGAAAGCGGTGAACGACCGGCCGGCAGCCGGCTTCCCACCGAAAACGAATTGAGCCAGGATTATAATGTCAGCAGAGTCACTGTCAGAAAAGCGCTGGCCGGTCTGTCTGAACTAGGATACCTGCACCGGAAGTCAGGCAAAGGGACCTTTGTTGTCGAAAAGAAGATTCAGCGTGGTATTACGAATAATGCCCTGAGCTTCACCGAGATGTGTAAAATGATGAATGCTGTTCCCGGTGCCAGAACTACCAAAATCGCCCTGGAAGAACCGTCGGAAAAAGATGCCGCCCTGTTAGCACTTAAACCGGACGAAAAAATACTGGTATTGGAACGCATCCGGTATGCAGACGGAAAACCGGTCCAGCTAGAGCTGAATAAGTTCCCTGAATCGTTCTATTTTCTTTTCGGAGAAAACCTGAACGATCATTCACTGTACGAGATACTGAAAAAACGCGGGATCGTTCTGGATCATTCCCAAAAAACTCTGGATATTGTATTTGCCAGCGCCAAAGAAGCAAAAGTGTTGGGAATAACCACCGGCTACCCGTTACTCCGGATCGAAAGTGTTGTTAACGATATGGATAATACCGTCACCAACCTCTGCCGCCAGCTCTGCATCGGTGATAAGTTTAAGTTTATCATCTAGACATAAGTGCCTGATCCCCACACTCTGCCTGTCCAATGGGTATGAATCAATTTAACGCTTCATATATTATGGAAAAAGACAGTTATGGATCTGACTATGAAACGTAAATTGTTTGAACAGCTTGCCAAGCTGACCTTTATCTGCCTGTCCGCCTTTTATCTCGGGCATGCAATCGCCGTGGTCACCATCCCCGATCCCGGCGTCACCGTTTCCTCATCTGCTGACGGGAACTGGGGATTAAGTTTCCAGCAGGAAGGCAAACCACCGGTAGCCAACGCAACCTCTGACTATCTGAAGCAATTCAATGCCCACTATGTAGAAAACACAGACGAGAAAAAAATATATCTTACCTTTGATGCCGGTTATGAAAACGGCAATACTGCACCGATTCTGGATGCCCTTAAAAAGCACAACGCTCCGGCCACCTTCTTCCTGGTCGGCAATTATCTTTCCAGCAGCCCCGACCTGGTTAAACGGATGGTTGACGAAGGCCATATCGTAGCCAATCATACCTTTCACCACCCGGATATGTCGTCAATATCCTCACCGGACTCTTTTTCACAGGAACTGACGGCACTGGAAACTCTGTATGAGTCGATCACCGGGCAGCCGATGAAAAAATACTACCGGCCGCCACAGGGCAAATACAGTGAAAGTAATCTGAAAATGGCTAATGACATGGATTACCATACATTTTTCTGGAGTCTTGCCTATGTCGACTGGTATGAAGATAAACAGCCGACCAAAGAAGAGGCATTTAAAAAGCTGATCGGCCGGATTCATCCCGGTGCTATCGTCTTGTTACATAGTACATCTAAAACCAATGCAGAAATACTGGATGAACTGCTGACCCGCTGGGAAGATATGGGTTATACATTCCACTCATTAGATGAACTTACAGCAGGATCATAAAACACGATATTTTTAAATAAACAACAGGCTGCCCATCATCAGGCAGCCTGTATTTATCTTTTCAATTTACTCTTGTACCGTTGTAAAACATTTAGAAATAATCTTCCACTCGCCACCCGCATCCTTAATCAGATGAAAATGATTCTCCAAGGTTCCATCCCCATAAAAGCCGGTCTCATAAATAACTGCATCAGCAATATTGCCGTTAACCTGCAGCTTTGTGATCTTGCCTTCATACTTTGTTCCCTGAGATTCCATCGAAGGATTGCTGCCGATGTCTTCAAAAAACGGGTTCGGATCTCCGATCATAAGCTGATCACCCATATAGCCGGTCATAATTGCATCCGGATGAAACACACTTCTAAGAAGTTCAACATCTCCGCTGTATGTTCCCTCCATATAGTTATTCAACACAGCCTCGACTGCCGGATCTTTCTGGACGGCATCAGATGCCACTGTCGGTCTGCTGTTATCCTGACAGCCTGTACACATCAGTGCAGCAGTTATTAATATAGCAGCTAAGAATTTTTTCATGTTATTCTCTCCCTGAATTGATATGATTTCTTGAAAAAAGCAAAGGAAAGCCAGGAGCTGTTTTAACTCCCGGCTTCTTTTGTAAATTAATTATTTATCAGCTAACGCTGCCTGTGCTGCTGCAAGTCTTGCGATCGGCACACGGAATGGAGAACAGGATACATAATCCAGTCCGATCTTGTGGCAGAATTCTACGGAAGAAGGATCTCCGCCGTGCTCGCCGCAGATACCTACGTGCATATCAGGACGGGTTGCTTTACCTTTTTTGATTGCCATTTCCATCAGCTGGCCGACACCGGTCTGATCCAGTTTTGCAAATGGGTCATTCTCAAGGATCTTGGTATCATAGTAAGCATCCAGGAACTTGCCTGCATCATCGCGGGAGAAGCCGTAAGTCATCTGAGTCAGATCGTTGGTTCCGAAGCAGAAGAATTCTGCTTCTTTCGCAATCACATCAGCAGTCAGACAAGCTCTTGGGATCTCGATCATGGTGCCTACTTCGTATTTCAGATTGCTGCCTGCTGCTGCGATCTCAGCATCTGCAGTCTCTACAACAATCTTTTTAACGAACTTAAATTCTTTATCTTCACTGATAAGCGGAATCATAATTTCAGGACATACGTTCCAGTCAGCATGTGCTTTCTGTACGTTGATTGCAGCACGGATAATAGCTTTGGTCTGCATTCTGGCAATCTCAGGATAGGTAACAGCCAGACGGCAGCCACGATGTCCCATCATTGGGTTGAACTCATGCAGTCCTTCGATAATGGTCTTGATCTGCTCTACGGTCTTGCCCTGAGCATCAGCCAGTTTCTTGATGTCCTCTTCCTCGGTAGGAACGAACTCATGTAATGGCGGATCCAGGAAACGGATGGTAACAGGATTTCCTTCCAGAGCTTCGTACAGCTCTTCGAAATCGCCCTGCTGTACCGGCAGGATCTTCTCCAGAGCAGCTTCTCTTTCTTCTACAGTATCGGAACAGATCATCTGACGGAATGCGTCGATTCTGTCACCTTCAAAGAACATATGCTCGGTACGGCACAGACCGATACCTTCAGCGCCCAGTTCTCTTGCTTTTCTTGCGTCAGCAGGAGTATCAGCGTTGGTTCTTACTTTTAATTTTCTGTATTTGTCAGCCCAGCCCATCAGACGGCCAAATTCGCCGGCGATAATAGCGTCCATGGTCTTGATCTGACCATCATAGATCTTACCGGTGGAACCATCCAGAGAGATGTAATCTCCTTCATGATATTCCTTGCCGGCCAGAGTGAACTTCTTGTTCTCTTCGTCCATAGCGATCTCGGAACATCCGGATACACAGCAGGTACCCATACCACGGGCAACTACAGCAGCGTGAGAAGTCATACCGCCGCGAACTGTCAGGATACCCTGAGCAGCTTTCATACCTTCGATATCTTCCGGAGAGGTCTCCAGACGAACCAGGACAACTTTCTCGCCCTTCTCGTTCCATGCTTTTGCATCAGCAGCAGTAAATACGATTTTACCGCAGGCAGCACCAGGAGATGCAGCAAGCGCTTTGCCGATCGGCTCTGCTGTCTTTAAGGTCTCGGTATCGAACTGAGGATGCAGCAGGGTATCGAGGTTACGGGGATCAATCATCTTAACAGCTTTCTCTTCGCTGATCATGCCTTCATCCACTAAGTCACAGGCAATCTTAAGTGCTGCCTGAGCAGTTCTTTTACCATTTCTGGTCTGCAGCATGTAGAGTTTCTTGTCTTCGATGGTGAACTCCATGTCCTGCATATCTCTGTAATGGTCTTCAAGTTTAGCGCAGATGCCGATAAATTCATTATATACTTCCGGCATAACTTCTTCCAGCTGAGCGATCTTCTGCGGTGTACGAACACCGGCAACAACGTCTTCACCCTGTGCGTTGATCAGGAATTCACCCATCAGCTTCTTCTCGCCGGTAGCAGGATCACGGGTAAATGCAACACCGGTACCGGAGGTATCGCCCATGTTACCGAATGCCATCATCTGTACGTTTACAGCGGTACCCCATGAATAAGGGATATCATTGTCACGACGGTATACGTTTGCTCTTGGGTTGTCCCATGAACGGAAAACGGCTTTTACTGCAGCCATCAGCTGTTCCTTCGGATCACTTGGGAAATCAGAGCCGAGTTTAGCTTTGTATTCAGCTTTGAACTGGTTAGCCAGTTCTTTTAAATCATCAGCGGTCAGATCGGTATCTTCCGTAATACCTTTCTCCTCTTTCATCTTGTCGATCAGTTCTTCGAAGTATTTTTTACCAACTTCCATAACTACGTCGGAGAACATCTGGATAAATCTTCTGTAGCAGTCATAAGCCCAACGAGGGTTACCGGACTTTGCAGCCAGAACTTCCACTACTTCTTCGTTCAGACCAAGATTCAGGATGGTATCCATCATACCAGGCATGGATGCTCTGGAACCGGAACGAACAGAAACCAGAAGCGGATTCTCTTTGTCACCGAATTTCTTTCCTGTGATATCTTCCATCTTGGTAATATGTTCCATGATCTGGCCCATAACTTCTTCGTTAATCATTTCGCCGTCATCGTAGTACTGAGTACATGCTTCTGTAGTGATAGTGAATCCCTGTGGAACCGGCAGTCCGAGATTTGTCATTTCTGCAAGGTTGGCACCTTTGCCGCCCAGCAGATTTCTCATGCTGGCATTACCTTCAGTGAACAAATAAACCCATTTGTTTGCCATAAGTATATTTCCTCCTCAACGTGCGTAGATTGTCCTCTACGTGGTTTTTCCATCTTTCGGTTGCAATTTCCGGCATTTTTGCGCAAAGAAAAAGCCCTCAGACGGTCTGCTAATAGTATATCACAATTTATTTTCTAGTAAAGGTTTTTTCTTCAAAAATTACCAAAAATTTCGTCTTTTTTCTGCACAATTAATTGGAAGCACTTCCAATATCTGTCATTTTCGCATATGTGTATTTGGTTCGTATATGCGAATATTGAGTCAATTATTCTATTGTCGAAAAATTATCAACAGCTGCCGGTTACCTTTTCTGAAATATCAACATGTTATTCATTATCAAACCCGAAGCTGCCACCGAAGAGAAAAGACATATTGCCACTTTATCCCTGAGCATTCTGTCCTTTAACAATGCCGAAGAAAACAAAACATCCATTTGTTCCAGTGACTCCTTCCATCTTGCTGCCCAAAAACCAAAGTCCGACCACCTTGCCGGAATATATCCTGATGGAAAACGAAATGCCTGAAAGAGAAAAACAAACAGCCCGAACCAAAAAATCAACTCCGTCACATAACGTAATATTTCACTGCCGGAACCCGACATTATATTTCGTTTTTCTATTTTCAGCAAAAATAAACAGGTCAAAAACGGCAGCCACATAAACAATCGTGCTACCGCACTAAAAAAACCATAATCAATAATCTTTCGCTTCTCACTTATCCCGTATCGGAAACAGATCGTTTCTGCCTCCGACTGATTATCACCGGAATCAGAAAAGCTGAATTCAATATTGGTCATCAAAGTATCCCGGGAAGCAGGCAGCAGAATCAGCTCGGCAGCAGAATCGAGAACACCTCTGACCAACCACTCTTTGCCATCGGCAATAACCGTTAATCCGGCGATCTTCTCACTGCCGAACAGTACCAGCGCAGCACCTTTGCTGAGCATACATTCACCGATGCCGCCCAGACCGAAAATTCCGTCCGCCAGCCAGCTTCCGGTCACCAGACTGTTGTCCCCCGCGGTTCGAATCACAGGAACTTCTGCTCTTTGCCCGGTCGCCGGCACGGTAACGGTCTGACGCCCATTTTCCATAAAAGCGGCCAGATGACTGCTCTCCTTCATTCGTTCTACTGTCTGACGGGAAATTCCGTCTTCTTTTTCATCCAGACGAAGACTGAGAAGACGTCTCTGAGACTGGATCTGATTGCCTGACCAGACTGACAGCCCCAGGCATATACACACCATCAGCCATGGTATTAAACGTTTCATTTTAATCTGACACCATCCTTACTCTGGCTCCATCTTCAATGCTCCTGCTGCTGCCCGCAATCACCTGGCTCTCGGGCGTCAGTGCCCCTTCAACCGCTGCTGACTCAGTACTTTTGGCCAGCACCGTGACATTCTGGCGTACGGCGGTCAATTCAGTCCCCAGGACCGAATTTCGCTTTTGAACTTCCAAAACATAGGTCCCTGTACTATCCTGTCTGAGGGCATCAATCGGAATGGTAACATTATAAACCGGAGACTTTGATTCACAGATAAAATCCACTTCTGTTCCCGGAATCAAGGTTGTATTTTCTATTATTGCTGTCAGACGAACCTGTTCTTTTTCCTGGTCGGGAGCAAGCGACTTGATTATGGTCGAAGCCTCCAAATTGTGCCCTTCCTTTTGTAAAATAACAGTTGATGAAGTAGTAAGAACTCTGGCTTCTTCTTCATCGATATCCGTCTTCATCAAAAGTCCGCCGCTGCCAATCCGGACACAACTTGTATCTGCCGTCAAATCGATATTTGCCAAAACGCCTGTATATGGTGCATAGACAACTCCTTCCTGAGCAATCAGCTGCTTTATCTCCTCAAGCTCCGCTTCTTTTTCAGCGATATCAATTTTTGCCGACTGCTGTTTCAGACCAGACAATTCCAGTTCCCGGTTCACACCCTGCTGTGCATAAGAATCATTTTTTCTGGCATTTTCAAGAGCAATCCTGGCATCCTGATAATCATCGGCACACAGGATCTGTTCGTCCCTGACTGCCTGAAGCCTGCTTTCTTCCTGATCAAGGTTTTCTTCATACTCTTTTCTCAGTGCCGCATCTATGTTTTCCTGACCATTAATCAACGCATGCCAGTCATCGTAAGCGTCCTCTTTTACTTTTTCGGCGAGATCCACCGTCAGCTGCCATTTTTCCGACAACACGTCCCGTTTCTGATCAGCCCGGTATAACGCCTCCTGGGCAAGATCGATCTCATCTTCAGATGCACCTTCCTCTTCCAGCTGTTCCAGCTTTTGGAGAGCTTCATTATATTCCCATGAGGCTGTTTTATTCTCTGATCTTCGATCCAAAAGCGCAATTTCATATGCCTGCTCAGCTTCTATATACGCATTTTCCCTCTCTTTCAGCAGATCTTCCCGATTCTTCTCCAGATTCTCTGCATGCTCCTTCAATAGAGCTGCCGACCGTACCCGGTAATCAATTTCCGCTTTCCCCAGCTTCTCTCCGGCCCGGTTCAGCTTCCGCTCAGCTACGGCAAGTTCCTGAAGTGCCAGTTCCTCTTCCGTCATTTCAGGCAGCGGCTGTGATGAGAGGGCTTCTGATTCGAGCGTCAGTTTTAACTGCTGCAGCTCCTGCTCTTTCGTCCGGCAGAGTTTTTCCAGTTCATCCAGCTGATAAGCGAATAACGGGGTATCTGCAGTAACCGTCTGGCCCTGACCGGCTATCACCCGGCGCACATTGATATCAGGCAGCACTGCTACGGTTAACAATTCCTCTGCCTCCAGAAAAGCACTGCCCTTGACCTGGTACTGCAGCACACTTTTTTTAGGTATGGTTACGGTCACCACCGGTACAATGACGCTGTCCAGAAACCGTGATATAACCGTCAGTCCCAGCATGGCAAGCAGAAATATCCCGATCCACTTTTTACACATCTGGTGCAGACGTTCCGTTTTGCTGTATTTAACAATAGCATCCATTCGCCTCTACTCCTTAATACCGGAAGACAAGATCCCTTCCTTTAAATACTCCTCACCCAGAATTGACAGCAGCATACAGGGAATCATCATCACTACAGCGGCAGCAAAAGACAGTGCCGCCTGCTCTGGTGTAATATTAGGCAGATACAGGGAAAGCGGCCACAGAGACTTGTCTTTTAAAAAGGTCAGTGGCTGCTCAATCGCATTCCAGTATTCAAAAAAGCCAAGCAGCAAAGCCGCATAAATACCGGACTTCGCCAGCGGAACGCCAATAACAAAAAAGATCCGGCCTTCGCTGGCACCGTCAATTCTGGCCGCCTCCAGAAGCGAAGCCGGAATCCCCTCAAAAGCCTTGACAATTACAAATACCGGAAAGGGTGAAAAAACACCCGGCAAAATAATCGCCAGCGGATGCCCCATCAGCTGAAAGGTATCCAGCACCAGATAGCTGGAAACCATGGTCACCTGGAATGGCAGAATCATGACAATGATATACAGATAAAACAGGATACGCCGTCCCGGTGATTTATAAGTGGCAAAAAACCAGGCGCAGGGTACCGCGATCATCAGCTGGCCGACCAGGATCAAAAACACCTGACCAACGGAATTCCAAAACATCACAAAAAATTCCGGCGAGTCAAACAGCAGTTCAGCAAATGCCTGCAGCGTGGGATATGTGGGAAACCAGGTAACTGCCACCGGTTCGGCAGCAGCATAGAAAATTCCGCCAAACCGTTCCTTTATCTCCGTTCTGCCCATTATCGATGAAACGCAAAGAACCAGCACCGGTACCCAGACAAAACAGCACAGTCCGGTAAGCAGCATCCTTTTCAGTCGGTTAATCATATGTTCGTTTTCCTTTCCGGCGTCCTGCTGCAAGAGAAAATGACAGATACACAAGAAACAGGACACTGACTGCGACAGAGACTGCTGCTGCCGTCATTTTCTGGATATCAAGGGTTACAAACCAGTTATTAAACAAATGCTGAAGCAGGTAAATATGCGGATCAGGATAATCTCCGGCAAGCAGCCAGGCCTCGCGAAATACTTTAAAGGTGTTAAGGACTGATAACGTAACAATCGTCGAAAACGTTGGCCTGAGCAGCGGTATTGTAATATACCGGAAGATCTGCCGGCCGCTGCCGCCATCCACTTTTGCTGCCTCATAAAGAGACGAATCAATTCCCTGCAGCCCGGCACTCCACAGAATCATGTCATACCCGGTATTTTTCCAGATATAACAGAAGACCAGGACGCCAAAGGCAGTCCCCCCTTTAAGCCAGTTTTTCCCGGAATCTGCCATCAAAAGCAGCTGATTCAGCCAGCCGTTCTGATGAAACAGAATCCGGAAAAACAGAGCGCTGGAAGCCACCGGAATCGCCAGCGGCAAAAGCAGAGTCGTCCTATAAAGCCCTTTTTCTCCTTTGATGTTTTTGATCAAAAGTGCCGTCCCCAGCGATAAAACCAAAAGCAGCGGAACACTTACAAGCAAAAACAACAGGGTATTTTTAAAAGCCAGAAAAAATGTACTGCTGCCCCACACTGCCCTGTAATTGGCGATCCCTACCAACTTCGTTCCCATGGCATTAGAAAACGATCTCCTGACCACATCCAGAAGCGGTAAAAAATAGAAGATCGTCATTCCAATCAGACTGGGCAGCAGAAATATATAACGGTAATATCGTTTTCTATTCTGCGAGGTAAAGTTTCGCCCTGTTTGTGATTTTCTCTGCCGTACCGGCAGCATCCGTCGTTCCGGCAAAATAAGCTTCGGCCTCATCCATAATCATCTCCATTAAAACCCGGTCATTTAATACAGGGGTTACCATCTCTTTCTGTAAGGCAAAAATCTCATCCTGCTGCTCCCCGGTGGGCCACTCTGCAGTAACATGCCGCTGAGATCCATCTTCTTCAATATAAGCAAAACCAACGATTGAATCATCATCCCGGTATGTCCGCCAGCCTTCAAATGCTTCGGAATTCACCGGAAAACCATCAAACAACTGAATTGACTGGATCTCATATGACAGCAGTGTTTTGATAAAGGATTTGGCGAGTTCTTTATTTTGGCTGGCATCATTTACCCCCACAATCTGGGTCGGGAAAAATATTCCGTTGACCGTATGCGGTTTATAACCACCGCTTTTCATCATTTCAGCCGGAAGCATAATACTGTTAACCTGGGCAAATACTTCTGTCGCCAGTGCACTTTTTCCATCAAACATGTTTCGGCTGTCCCACCCCCGGAATCCATAAGCAGTTTCCATATTATAAATCTCTTTTTTATCTGCATCAAATTCTATATCCTTATCGAAGCCGCGGTCATAGATCTTTTTTGCCGTTTCCAGCAGCAGGATCAGATTTTCTTCAGAAATCATCCCGTCCTCACCAAATAGTTCGGCATAATGGCTGTTCATCAGCAGCTTTATTATTTCGTTTGAATTCTTATTCGTAAAAAGCGGCAGTCCTCCGTCATACTCAAAGGTGTCCTTCAGCGACTGCATTGCTGCGATGCCTTCATCCGTTCCAAATATCAACGGATACTGAAATCTCAGCGGAACGGCATAAACCGACGAATTGTCCTGTCTGAATATTCCGGCATTCTGTTCCAGTAATTCGTTGTCATTTAACATCGGGTTCAGCAGGTCACCCAGGTCGGCCAAAACTCCTTTTTCAATATAATCCTCAATCGGCAGACCATCGAGAAGAAGGATGTCCGCACCTTTTTTGTTTACCAGTTCCGTATTCAAGGCTTTAATCATATCGGTAACGGTCGCATCACCGCCATCGCCCACCTGAAAATCCACCCGGACATCCGGATTTTCTTTCTGGAATGTCGAGATCGCCTGACGAACGGTTCTGCTGTCTGCCAGACCGAAAATGCTGAGTGTATTGGTTGGCACAGATGACACATCAGGTGAGTAGACATACCGAAAAAGTGAAACGCCGCCATTATCATCCATTGACAGAATCAGATAATCATCCTCATATCCCAGTGCCATCCCGACAGAATGCTGGCTGGGCATTGACAGCGAATTCAAACTGCCGTCAACTACGGTTTCCCAGATGCTTCCGCCCCGTTTCCAAAAATGAATACCGACTGCATTGGCCAGATAGATATTGCCTTCCCCATCCATCGTCAGCGCGCCGTCTTCATAATAGGTATCACTGGGTTTGACCAACGGAATTGTCTCATCAACCCGGTCCGTCTCCATATTATAACGAAGCAGATCCTTTTCTTCCGGTGCAATCGTAACATATTCCATATTTCCCGCAGCCACAAGTGTACGGCTGGTTGATGATGTATACCCCTGCAGAATATCATTCTTTTTGGACCCATCGGCATTTAGATGCACTGCACTGTCAGACTCAGAGATCAGCATGCTTCCATCCTTGTAAATATGAGTAAAATCGGGTCTTGACACTTCATTCAGCGGCCCCCCTGTATATAAGGACTGAGTACCGTCAGGTCCGGCTTTCAGGATGTAAGACAAAACACTGTGAGTATCGTAATCATAAGAATCCCAGTCAAGATAACTCATATACTCTGTCCCGTCCGCCGAGTGCTGCAATGTCATAATTTCAATACTGCTGCCTTCCAGTGCACCCTGATGAAGTTTACTTATCGTTTCCTCCCAGCCGTTTCCTGTCCACTCATAGCAAAGAACATCAGCTTGCATATTATCCTGATTATATGTTGCTGCGTAAAGATAAACGTTCCCGTCTTCGCTCTGAACCAGACTCAGTTTGCGCTCATTTTCCATCCCCGGCTCACCGGGAAGAGGGATATCTTCTTCTAAGTATCTTCCCATTGCGGTAGTTGCTCCCGGCTTGGTTTCGCTGCCGGCTGTCCCGACGGATCCGTTTGCACCTTCACCACTATCTGCGCTCCTTCCGCAACCGGCAAGCATTACTGCCAGCATTGAAAATACTATCACTGATGCGTACAATCGTTTGAATTTCATAATATATCTCCTCTCGTTACGTTTATTCTACCAGACAGTTCTCTAAAAAAACTGGAAAGTCAGTATGAATAATTCGAGATTTCTTAGAGAACTATCTGTTATAATAGAGTTACTTCTTATCAAAACGGTTCGATACTGCCAGGAGGAATCTGATGATCAAAAAACTGCGGCTCCGCCTCACCCTGCTCTATTCTGTTATCATCGGCCTTATTTTGATTGCCGTGATCGCAGGAATTGCATTCTATAACCGGCAGGAGTCAAAAAAGAAGGAACTGGAATACTTTCAGGGAAATCTCCTGCTGATGACCTCACGGCTTCAGTCTGATGTCGCCATTCCGCACAACTGGCTTGCCCAGTTCGAATATGAGAACCATCTGATTATCAATGTCATGGATAATCAGGTTCCATTTCGTTTTCAGGGCAGCTGGACACCGCCAACTGAGCGCAGGCTTTTGATTGAACGGCTGGAGCAGAATGCTGCGGCAGAACATGTATTTCCTGATACGAAACCCGTATCCTCTTCACTGATTAAAAGTAGTGTCTTTCGGATTGACGGTGATTACGGTGATTCCTATTATGGGATTCTGGTCCTGATGAAAACCAGAACCAGTTTTATTACGCTGAACTTATTGTCTTATATCCACCCCCAAAGCCTGATACAATGGAATGAGGGTATTTTATATCTGTCGATTTATTTCATTGGACAACTGGCCGTTATTGGCATCAGCTGGGTTTTTGTCGGCCGTTCCATGAAACCGGTGGAAGAGGCCACAAAAAAACAGCACGAGTTTATCGCTGCCGCTTCTCACGAACTGCGTTCGCCCCTTGCGGTAATCCAGGCCGGACTGTCTTCTCTGTCACTCGGGGATGATGATAAAAAAACCGCGGCTGTCATGGATAAGGAATGCCGGCGAATGTCAGGGCTGATTGGTGATATGCTCCTGCTTGCTGCGTCGGACGCCAGAACATGGCCGCTGCAAAATGAACTGCTGGATGTGGACACGCTGCTCATTGAATGTTATGAGGCATTTCAACCACTTGCCCGGGAAAAGGATCAGCAGCTGCAGCTTGAACTGCCGGAGGATATGCTGCCGCAAATCCTGGGGGACAGGCAGCGAATCGAACAAATCCTGACCATCCTGATTGATAATGCCCTGTCTTACACACCGACCGGAAAACAAATCCGGATATCGGCTTGTGCCAGAGACAACCGGCTGATCATTGATATTGAAGATCAGGGGCCAGGTATCCGCGAGTCCGACAGGGTGCGGATATTTGATCGTTTCTATCGTGCCGAACACTCCCGGAATGACAAAAAACATTTTGGTCTGGGACTTAGTATCGCCAAAGAGCTGACCGAACTTCTCAATGCCCGGCTGATTGTTTCCGACAGCAGTTTAGGCGGAGCCAGATTTTCATTGCAGCTGAGAATCAAAAAAAGGAGCTGAAGCACTGTCATTTTCGTGCCTCAGCTCTCTCCCTGTAATCATTTATTTTAAATTTACGGACACTGCATCGTCTGCCGCAGCTTGCCGGCAGCATCTTCACCAAAGAACAGAGCCGTCAACTCCAGCCCCAGATCAATGGCAACGCCCACACCTTTTGCGGTTGTTATATTACCATCTGTCACAATGCTCTGGTTGATGTATTCCGCCCCGGTCAGCTCCTTTTCAAATCCCGGAAAACAGGTCGCCTTCCTGCCCTTCAAAAATCCATGCCGTCCCAGTACAACACCCGGTGCCGCACAAATCGCAGCCACTCTCCGGCCATGATCCAGCTGGTTCTGAATTGCCGTAATCAGTGCCGGACAGGCTGACAAGTTCTCCGATCCCGGCATACCTCCCGGAACAAAGATCAGGTCTGCATCTGACATATCTGTTTCAGCAATTGCTGCATCTGCCTCAATTCTGATCTGATGCGATGTCAGGACATTACGTGTCTCCCCTGCTGAAACCAGCACAACTTCCATACCGCTGCGTTTGAGAACATCTACAACCGCAAGACACTCCACTTCTTCCGTACCGTCTGCTATCATAGCATAGGCTTTTAACATATCATATCCTCTCTTTCTGCTGTAACCTGTGTTTAACAAATTTCTGTATCAGATACAGGTATTGTAACATAGTTACTCACTTCTATCCATATATCAATCTCAAATCTGATGTCTCCAGTATATACTTTCTTGTGATAGTATTTAGGATGAATGTTCAGTATAATAGCAGATATACAATTTAAGAACCGGAGGAATTAATATACATGAAGAAAATTACTATCATAGACGGTCAGGGCGGCCGGATGGGAAGATCCATCGTCGAACAATTAAAAAAGCAGTTCCCCGAACAGGAACTGCTGGTTATCGGTACAAACAGCATTGCTACCGCTGCTATGATGAAAGCCGGTGCTGATTACGGTGCCACCGGTGAAAATCCGGTTCTGGTTGCCGCCAGAGATTCTGATATTATCATTGGTCCGATCGGCATTGTCATCGCCGACTCTCTCCATGGTGAAGTTACTGCTGCTATGGCAACTGCCGTAGGGCGCAGCAACGCAAAACAGATCCTGATGCCTGTCAACCGCTGCAACCACCATGTAGTCGGCTGCGAGAATATGTCCCTGAATACAATCATCCCGCTTGTGATTGAAAAAGTAACTGAATATCTGGGATAGTACACGATCACAGTTTTGCAATCCCAAACTTAGTTAAATAAGCATTTTCCATCGGAATCCATTCTGATTCAAAACGCCGGAGCATATCAGCTCCGTTGCGTTTCAGGATGCGGTTCCTTTGCTCATTCTGATCGATCGTCAGGCAATATTCCAGATGATAACAGGAACCGAAATAAGGATGACGGCTATATGCCCCTTCAACAATATTCAATCGTTTTACAGGTACATCCTCCACCTTTGCCAGTGTCTGGGTACGGCAGTCATAAACCTGATACGTAAATGGCCTGCCACTGTCAAGCGGAGTTAGTACCTCTTCCCGAAAACGCTCATAATCCACATTCCCGCCAACTTCTGCCAGGCGCTGCGGCGTCCGCTGCTCCGGTCTCAGGAAAAAGTCATCCATATGAAAAACATTGCAGTCATATACTTGCCGGATCAGCTCAGCCAATGTAGTCTTACCGCTGGCACACTGTCCGTCAATCGCTGCCAATACCGGTGCTTCATCTGTGCCGCCAAGAAACTGATCAATATCAGCAAATACATGTAGCCAGGCTGCATAATCCTCAGAAATAACCCGGTAAGAAGGATGATACTTTTGCCTATAACTCTCGGTGTGGCTGACCACAGGATATTCCTGCTCCCTGTATCGCTCCAGATATTCGGCTACATCCTGTTCATTCCAATCGCAAAGCCCTTCTCTGACACATTGCTGCAACAGCTCTAGCTTTTCCTCAAACTGACGCTGATCCGATCCCGCCCGGTGTGTACTGAGAACAAAAATTTTGTTTAGAGTTTCGAGAGTAAGCCCCTGAGGCAGCTGATTCAGATATACGCGGCAATAATCTCCGCCGATTGCTTCGACCGCCGGTGATACTTCCGACCTGCTGCCAACAACAGTACTGTATTCCTGCTTTAATAATTTCAATGTATCCTCCGGATCAGAAACCATGTGCCCATTACCAAACTCACTCTGATACAGCAATTTTACCATATCCTGAATCTGCATATCCGGATATCTTTTAAGATGTTCTACAATAATTTTTTTCATTTTCTCACTTAATCGTCTCCACTGCCCACAATGGCAGATTCAGCAGCCAGGCCTCCTGTTTATAATCCATCATAGATGTACGTATCAGTAAGTATCCACTCCGTTAAGAGTTTTAAATTGCTGAAGTACATACTGTTCTGTCAATGCCCCTTTGAATTCCTGGAACAACTCATTCCCCTCCAAAAGAACTGACTCGGCACAAACAAATTGATATTGTGGTGCCGTTTCATTAAAATATTTCAGCGAAGAAAGAGCTTGCGGCACTTCCTGAGTCTCATCAAAAATAAGCAAAGTACTTTCAGCATCAATTTTATGTCCTGCATACAGCTCAAGTCCTGTTATAATGCGTTCGATACGCATATCTGCCGAAAAAAGTCCTCTCATCTGCGGATTATTATCAAAGTTAATATACACCATATTTTCATAAGCAGTTTTTGCAAACTCCTGCATGAGCCATGTTTTCCCTACCTGGCGTGCCCTGCGAATAATGAGAGGCTTTTAATTACGTTTTCGTTTCCAGCTATTCAGATGCTCCATTTCCCCGCGATACATAATACAACACCTCCTGATGTTTCGTTATAGTAATATCTTCGCCATTTATTTGTATATTTTAACAAGCAAATACATTTTTTACAACGAAAAAATGTATTTGATGAACACTTTTTACAGCGATAATGCATTAAAATCACCGCTACTGATTGTGATAAAAGGCAAGACCATGGCTCCTTTCTAAAGAAACCATGGTCTTGCCCTTTCTCAC
>DAMAMW010000008.1:0-139444 GCA_032073745.1 Lachnospiraceae bacterium
GGTAGAGGAATCATGTACCTGGGGCTAGCCGCCGCGCTAGCGGCTTGGTACAATAGAACCGTAAAAGAAAACAGCAGGTATTTGGTTTTAAAGGGGAGAGCTGATGAAGAAGTTTTTTCATAATTTACGGTTTCGCAGCAAGATTATCTGGATCTTTGCAATTACATTATTTTGTTCGACGGTTATCAGCGGCATTTCCTATTACCGCTATACATCCAATGATATTGAGGAGAATTTCCGGGTTGGGGCTGAAGATGTTATGCTGCAGATGGCTGATACCCTGGATATGCGGCTGGGTGTAATCCGCCAGCGGTCCCAGGGAATGCTGACCAACCATACATTTGTGACGGAATTGTCCAATTACCTGGTTAACCCCAGTGACGTGAATCTGATCCGGGCGATGGGATCTGCAGCATCCAGCCTGAAAGACCTTGAAACCGGTGAAAGCCTGATTCACTCCACTTACATATATACCGACAGATATAACTTTGACAATCTGCTGCGGATGCGCAACTGGGATTTTGAATATGAGCAGTCGAAGTATTATCAATATTATAAGGAACACCCGAACGAGTTCATATACTGGTTTCCGGTGCAGAAGGATGAGATTTATCAAAGTTCCGATGAAGTCATTCCATATGTCAGGAAGTTCAGTGTCGTTGGTTACCAGCAGGAACAGAATCTGGTAATCCAGCTTAAGAAAACAGAGCTGGAACGGTTGTTAAAAGGCAAGTATGCATTTTTTGATACTCTTTTGATTCTGGATCCGCAGGGGAATATTATTGTTGGCTCTGATGATGCCGATGTGGCAGCGCTGCTTGGTCTCACCGGGAATACTGCGGATTTTGACCAGGTCAGTTCCGGAGACTATCAGTATCAGGACGAGACCTATCTGGTGACTCACATTGGATTGAAAGAAAACAGCTGGCAATTATTCGGACTTAAATCCCGGCAAAGCCTGCTGGGGAGTTTGAAAAACTTAAGAAATGCTATTTTTGAGATGATGATGGTTGTATTTGGACTGGGGGTTCTGGCAATTCTGCTGTTTTCACGGCAGCTGACGCATTCGCTGCAGCGCCTTGAAGAACGGATGCGTTTTGTCAGAAGCGGTGATTTTGATGTCCGTTTTTTCTATCCGTATAAGGATGAGATCGGAAGCCTGGCCCGTGGTTTTAACTACATGATCGAAGAGATTCAGCGTCTGATTCAAAAGCAGGAAGAAACGATTGAAGAATTAAAACGGGAACGGGATTATGCTGCCACCATTCAGATGCAGAAGCGCAAAGCAGAGCTGAAGGCACTGCAGGCGCAGATCAACCCGCACTTTCTCTATAATACACTTAATGCAATTACATGGCAGGCAGCTGATCAGGGCGCAGAAGAAATCAGTATATTATCCAATTCACTCGGACGGTTTTTCCGGATCAGTTTAAGCAAAGGGGCCGAGATTATCAGTTTGCGTGAGGAGCTTGAGCATGTGTCCAGTTATCTGGAGATCCAGAGTATCCGTTATCAGTCCAAATTAAATTATGAGATTGATGCCGCTGCGGCGTGGATGGATTACCGGGTGATCAAGCTGATTCTGCAGCCGCTTGCGGAAAATTCCATTTACCATGGCATCAAGGAGAAGGAAGGCAGTGGTCTGATTGTGATAACGGTAAGTCAGGAGACAGAGCGGGACGAACCGGTTTTAAAACTGACGGTATGGGATAACGGCAAGGGGATACCGGCAGAGAAACTGGCATCTTTAAATAAGAGTCTTAAGGCCGGGGAAAGCCAGAGTTTAGAAGGATATGGCATTTTTAATGTAAACGAACGGATCCGGCTATTCTATGGTGAACAATATGGACTCCAGTATGAAAGTGTGCAGGGGGAATGGACCAGGGCCGTACTGACGGTTCCTGCCGGAGATTGGGAGGTGGATTATGTACCGGATCATGATTGTTGACGATGAAGATCATATCAGGAATCTGCTGGTTAAGAGCATTCGCGAAACATTCCCTGAAGCAGAGGTATCTGCAGTGGCCGGGAATGGCCGGGAAGCACTGGAACTGGCTCTTTTGCAGCCTCCGGATATTGTGATAACCGATATTTCCATGCCGTTTATGAATGGTCTTGAGCTGATCAGTGAACTGCAGAAGCATGGAATAAACAGTAAAAATGCGGTAATCAGCGGATATGATGAATTTGACTATGCCAGACAGGCGATTTCCCTGGGGGTGAAAGATTATCTGCTGAAACCTTTTTTGCCCCGCGAACTACGTGATGTCATTCAAAAGATGATGCAGGAGCTGGACAGCCAGCGTCTGCTGCAGCAGAATATGAAGATGCTTCATGAACAGGCCAAAAGCCATGCCGGTCTGGCCCGGGAAAAAGCGGTCAAAGATTTGCTCCGGGGAGATGAACGGGCTGTTGACGGAGCTGGCTTGAATGGGAACCTTTTTGCCGCCGGGATCATCCGTTTGCCGGACAGTATCTGGGATTTCAGCAGCCAGAAGGGAATTGAAGATTTTCTGCAGTTGATTGGGGAGGGATATTTTCCTTCCGGAATCAGTACATATGCGGTCAGCTTTGACGGGATTCAACTGGTCATGGTATGGGGCGGCAATATGGATAAGACAGAAATCTTTACCGGCAAGATTCGTTTGGGTGTTGAAAAGATCCAGGCCAGTCTGCAGAAATATTATAAGATCGAACTGCTGTGTGCAATCGGCAGGCCTTGCCGGAGTCTGAAGGAACTGGCCGGTTCCTATCAGGAGGCGATGGCTGTATGGCGTGGAACCCTTGATCAGGATAATCCCGTACTTCTCTACGGAACGGAGGACAAGGAGCAGCCGGAAGTCAATGCCGGCAGCCGGATCCGTGATTTGAAAAACCAGATCCGTCTGCTCCTTCGCACCGGCAGCCAGGAAGATGTGCTCCGGCAGCTGCAGCAGCTGATGAAATGTTATGCTTCCCTGGCAAATAAAAAAAATGATTATATCAGTGTGTCCGTGCGGGAGCTGGTGTACGGCATCCAAAGTGATATGGAGAATGCCGGATATGAGTGGGAAGATAAAGCGTACATTTCTGATCTGCAAAACCGGCTCGATTACATCAGCTTATATGAGATGAAAATTCTGCTTGAGGTTTATATCAAAAAATGCTGTACCATCATACAGGAGCATTCCGAAGAAACCAAGGCGAGTACTGCTGTTTTGCAGATCAGGCTGTTGATTGACGGTAATATCAAAGACCCGGATCTCAGTCTGGAATGGATTGCCGATCAGGTACATTTTAGCGTCAGTT
This sequence comes from Lachnospiraceae bacterium, assembly GCA_032073745.1. Lineage (GTDB taxonomy): Bacteria > Bacillota > Clostridia > Lachnospirales > Lachnospiraceae > Brotaphodocola. The sequence goes on from DAMAMW010000008.1 coordinate 3,289, forward strand.
ATGTAAGGCAGATCTTTAAACAGCAGACGGGGCAGAATTTTGGTGAGTATCTGATCCGTAAGCGGATGGAGCTGGCCGGTATGCTGCTGCAGAAAACCAGTCTTCGTATTCAGGAAATTGCGGCCGAATGCGGCTATGATAATCAACGCTATTTTGCCAGCAGTTTCAAAAAGTATTATGAATGTACCCCCACTGAGTTTAAACAGGCGGTGGAGCAGGAACGATTATATTGAGAGAGGGTAGACAGATATGATACAATTTACCGAAAGTGAAGTCAGGCGCATGCGGGAACGGTCAGCCGGTCAGCCCAACGCGGTGAAGCGGCTGATCGCGGATGTAAAAGAGATACTGGAAGGCCGGCTGATCGTACCGGAAACCGGAATCGCCAACTGGAGTCTTTACTATTATTGCCCGGATTGTTCGGTATCACTGCAATATGACCGCAATGACGGCAGCCACCATAAATGCCCGTCCTGTTCCCGCGTATTTACCGGTGAACCTTATGACAGCTCCTGGTGGGGACATACCAATCAGCGCAATTATACAGCGGCATTTAAGATGGGGCTGCTGTACCAGATTACAGGTGAGCATAAGTATGCGGCAAAAGCAGTTGAAATTATGCTTAAGTATGCCGGATATTATCCGGATTATGAGGTTCATGGTGATATTCCGTATAATGGACCGGGCAGGTCAGGAGCCCAGACACTGGATGAGGCCAATTTCCAGAGAAGCTTTGCGATGACTTATGATCTGACAGCAGAAACGATGACGGCAGATCAGAAGGAAAAAATCAAAGACAATATGCTGCTGCCGGGAGCTGAGTTTCTGATACAGCACCGCCACAATCAGCTGCACAATCATGAAGTAATTACTAATTCAGCAATTGCGATTATCGGCCTGTTGTTTGGCCGGGAGGACTTTATTCAGTTTGCAGTTTATGATGATTATGGGATTCTCTATCAGCTGGAACATGGAATGCTGGCAGACCATATGTGGTTTGAAGGGGCATTCGGTTATCATTTTTATGCGCTGACCAGCTTTTTTGCATATGAGAAGTTTGCCCTTCATACTCCGCACAGCCATATCAAACATCCGAATTATAAGGCGATGATGGAACTGCTGACAGATTATCTGGAACCGGGATTTCGGATACCGATGCTGAACGACACGAATTATGGCCACACATCGTCAAGTTATTATCTGTATGAGTTTGCTTTCCGTGAAATCGGCGGTGATAAACTGGCTCACATTCTGAATGGATTATACCGGCAGGAAGACAGGGACAATACAGAAGCCTTGATTTATGGTGCCGAATCAATACCTGAGACGAAGATTGTTCCGTCCAATTACCATATTCCGGCCGGCAGATCCGGCAGCACAATTCTGCGCGGACCGGATGACCGTTATCTGCTGATTAAACATGACTGTTACGGCGGTGAGCATGATCACTATGACCGGCTGGGAATCAGTTACCTGGCTTATGGAAAGCGGATTGCCCCCGATCTGGGAACGACCGGTTATGGCGCAGTACTTCATTATGACTATTATAAAAACACCGGTTCGCACAATACCGTAATGATCGGAGAAGCGAATCAGGCGCCGGTGAATGCTGTTCTGGATCGTTTCGAGGAACGGGATGGTGTGGTCTATGTGGAGGCATCAGCTGACTGGACAGCTCCATATCAAATGCCGGACAGTTTTACAATTGTGCAGTGGCAGGAGGAAAATTACCGGACCGTACGGATGGAGCGGAAAATTGCCTGGACCGACGACTATTTTGTGGAATTTTTTAAGGTGACGGGTGTCCCGCAGGGATTGCCGGTTGACTGGGTGATGCATATATCCGGTGCAGTTGTGAGCGGGCCCGATGGTGAAACTGAAGATGTTGAGGTGTTTTCTGAGAAAAAACCATTCAAGCACCTGCACGATGTCAGGCGGATGGATATTAATGGCAGCGATGGTTTTATTACTTCCTGCCGGGATGACCAGGTGACGACTCATATCTTTGGTGCCGCAAGCGGCCAGACACTATTCCAGGCCCAGGGGCCGGATAATCCGTCGGTTACGGATATCAACTATCTTATTGAGCGTTCCTATGGCGGCACAGCAGTATTTGCCCATGTCATAACCAGCAGTGATGGTCCATGTAAAGTAGACCATGCCGGTTTTAAGTTTGAAAAGGACAGAATAGAAGTTATCGTTGCAGATGCTGACAAAAAAGAGCATTTATATACTTTTGCAATATAGTCAGTGATCATGGATTGGTGTATTTTGTAGATTATTCCCGTATAAGTGAGACGATTGTTTCATTTATGCGGGGTTCTTTTTTTGAAATAAACTGAAAATTCTAAAATATTCTAAAAATTTTAATAAATAAGCCAATTTGAAAACAAGAAAACAAAATAAAAAAGAAAAAAGTGCACAATAGTATTGACAAAAGTATTTTTGTTTGGTAATATATACATAACAAAACAAGCAATACAAGCAACACAGCAACACAGTAACAAAAATAATCCAAGGAGGTACGGTCCACCAAAAACATAAGCCTCGTTTCATTTATCACATAAGATAAATAGAAACAAAAGGAAAACCAATCTGCCAAGTGAAAAGCCAGCAATTTATTATATATTATTTTTCATATCAAAAGGTTATTAGAATTAAATGCTTCAAAGATTTGTATGACGAGAAAGTACAAATTAAGAAAACAGTTTAAAAAAGTAACAAACAATAAAAAGTCAAGGAATGAAAGGGTAATATGGCAAAGTAACAAAAGCAGATGGAGAATTAAATAAGGAACACAAGACTAAAGAAAGAGGTATAGTCCAATGGACATAGTCGTGTGAAGACGGGTATCAAGAGAAATAAAGCTTGATGCCCGTCTTCTTTTTTTGTCGTTGTGGGAGGGCGGATGATTCGCGAGGGGAAGTGGATGATTGGCAGCGAAAGCGGCTCCGTTCATTCGGTGGGACAGTTCCAGGAGCAGAAATCGGGTGCAGTATATAGCAGATGGTTAGTATGTGTAATAAAATACCGCATTGATAAGGCAAGAATGGTGTTGCTGCCCCTGTTGCCGCTGCCTGCTTCATTTGCTAGAATTAACATATAAACCGAAAGGGGGAACGGGAATATGATGAAGAAGATTCAGGCAAGACTCCAGGACTTCGCGGGGGCGATGATGGTTCCGGTGATTTTGCTGGTACTCGTTGGTTTTTATGTTGGTATCGGAAGCGCGTTTACAAACTATATTCTGACCGAAGGTGGTTTCCTGTATGGACTGTTTTCGATGATTAACAGTCTGGGTTTTATGTTTATGAACAACCTTCAGGTCTGGTTTGCAGTGGCGATCGCTTTTGTGCTGGCGAAGAAGGAGAAGGGCTGGGCAGCTTTTTCGGGGATTGTTTTTTACTTTTGTTTTATTAAGGGGATCGAGAACTATGCCGGTCTTCAGGGCTGGAATTCAGCGACTACTGCCGTAGATGCGCTGATTGCAGCAGGGTATATGCAGGAGGCGGCGCTTAGCTTTAACAATATGTGGGCGACGTCAATCGGTATTTTCAACTACAACATGGGGATTTTTTCCGGTATTATTGCCGGTCTGGTTACTGCTCTGGTTCATAACCGGCTGGTAGACACAAAGTTTTCTAATATGTTTGCTTTTTTTGCGGGACCGCGATTTGTTGTTATCATGCTGTCACTGTTATCCATTCCGCTGGCGGTTGTGGTTTATTATATCTGGCCGCTGATTGCAAATATATTGTCCGGCATTACCGGATTTATCGGCGGATCGGGTCTGCTGGGAACCTTTATCTTTGGAACCCTTGATAAGATGCTGCTGCCGTTGGGAATCCACCATTTGATCGCTTTTCCGATTGAGTATTCGGCGGTCGGAGGAACGATGCTGATCGATGGCGTCCTGTATGAGGGGGTCAGGGGAATTATGAACGGACAGGCAGCCAGTGCTGATGCAACCGGTTTTCTGGTACGTAACTTTACCAGCGGACGGATCCTGTTCCAGCTGGCCGGGCTTCCCGGAGCGGCTTTCGCAATGTATAAGACGGCGAAACCGGAAAACCGCAAACAGGTGGCCGGTCTGCTGATTCCGGCGGTATTTACGCTGGCAGTCGTAGGTATTTCGGAACCGATTGAATATACGTTTTTGTTCCTGGCACCACAACTTTATTTTCTGCTGTATGCACCATTGTGCGGATTGTGTTATGTTGCAGCGGAAGTAGCGCAGATTTCGATCAATGGTCATGCCCTGCTGTTTATGATTCCAAACCTGTTTCAGCCGCATAAAGTACATGCGATGATGCTGATTGTATTGCTGCCGGCAACATTTTTTATTTACTATTTTGCCTTTAAGACAGTGATTAAGAAGTTTAATCTGAAGACTCCGGGACGCGGTGACAGTGACGGCATAAAGCTGATGAGCAAAAAGGAGTATAAGGAAATCAAGGAAGGCAGCAGTGCCGGTGACAGTGAGGAACGTCTGGAGACAAGGATTATTGAGGCTTTTGGCGGACCGGATAATATAGTTTCGGTTTCCTGCTGTGCGACACGGCTGCGGGTGAAGGTAAAAGACGGAACTCTGGTAGCGGCGGATGAGGCCTGGAAAGAATATCTTGAGGCAATCGGTGTAGTACGGTCAGGCAATAGCTTCCAGATCATCTACGGGGTCAGGGTTATCACGATTGCAACCGGGGTAAAGGAACTGCTGAACATCGACTAGAAAGGACAGATAGAATTGGAAAAGGTAAGGGCACCGGATATGGCAGACCTGCTGCTTGAGCAGGAACAGCTGATGTTTAATGAATTCAATAATAAGACAGCACTGGAATTGGCACAGATTTTAATTGAGCGGATGCAGAAAGAACAGCTGAAGATAGCATTTGAAATTGCCAGGTTCAATCAGACCGTCTTTTATTATGCGGCAGACGGGCTTGCGGCGGATAAGGAAAGCTGGATCCGCCGCAAAAGAAATATGGTACTGCGGTTTGGCAGCAGTACATTTTATCAGGCAGAGAAGAACCGGGGGGAGGAGGCATCTTTCTGGCAGAAGTATGGTCTTTTGCCGCAGGACTACACACTGACGCCGGGAGGTTTTCCGATTATCCTCAAAGGCCACGGCCTGGTTGGCGCTTTTACCGTTACGGGTCTGAAGCCGGAAGAGGATCACCGGTTGGCAGCAGAAACAATAGAACATTTTTTATATAAGGAACGAAGAGGAGCATAAATGAAGAAGATAAAGATTGCAGCAGGACTGGCACATGTAAATTATGGCAGAATATATGATGTTGTTAAAGAAGTAAGTGATGCGGGAGTGGACTATATTCATTCCGATGCAGCTGATATGCATGATCTGAAGAATATGCAGCTGATGGGCGGCCATCAGATTATCGAGGCGATCAGGCCGGCGACTGAAAAAATGATTGAATGTCACATATACACTATTCATATCGACCGTCTTTTTATTGAAAAGATCGCGGCGGCCGGGGCGAATATGCTGGTGATTCCGGCGGAACATTTCATTGGTGCCCAACTGGCTTATATTATCAACTGGTGCCGGGAAATGGGATTAAAAATCGGACTGACAGTGGGCTGTTATACACCGCTTTGTTTTGTTGATGAGTCGATTTATGATATTGACCGTCTCCATATCGTAACACATGGGGTGGATGAGACTGATGGTAAAGATAACTGGGGGTGGCGCAGAAGTGTCGTCGGAATGGTGCAGAAGGCCAGAATGATGATTGATGAGAAAAATCCCCGCTGCGAGCTGGCCGTTGACGGCGGCCTGCGGGCTGATAATATGGAACCGCTGATTGCCTGCAATCCGGATGTAATCGTATTATCTTCGGCATTATTTAAAGATCCGGAAGGAATTACAGCGGCAGTGAAGAAGTGCCGGGCAAATATAGACCGGGCGGCAGAAGAGTTTGGCCTGGAATAAGATACGTGAGTATGCACTGATCAGCCTTTCAGCGGTGCTGACTGCCATAGCGGTAAACTTCTTCTACAGCGAACATGCTCTGGCACCGGGAGGCATAACCGGGATGTCGATCATTGTATCGGCGCTTACCGGTCTTGAGGTACAGTATGTTACCCTCGCGATATCCGGTCCGCTGCTGGTGCTTGCGGTGATCTTTCTGGGGAAGAACTTTGGCCTTAAGACCCTCTATATTACACTGCTGACACCGCTGTGTATGAAACTTATGCCGCAGCTGCATGTGACTGGCAGTATCATCCTGGCTGCCATAGCCGGCGGGTTCTGTGTCGGGACAGCGATCGGCATTGCGGTCAGCAATGGCTGCGCCACCGGTGGTACGGATACGATGGCGCTGTTGATTCAGAGATTGTGCCGGAAATTGAAATTGCCGGCGATTCTGTTTATTCTTGACGGAACGGTAGTGGTGCTTTCAGGGGTTATCTCAAAAGATGTGAAGGTCCCGTTCTATTCCCTGCTGTCGCTGCTGGTGATTATGTATACGATCAGAGGTGTTTCGGGATTGTTTCAAAAACGTTCGCAAACGGGCAGTCAGCCGGAGTCAACAGTGAGCAGATAGAGTGCTTCACAATAGATTTCCATTGCTTTCTTTAAGGAGGCAATGGAAATTTTTTCATTAGCAAAATGGGAACCGGGTGTTTCGCCATCGAAGGTCGGCCCGAAAGCAACACCGTGCTCAAGTGCTCTGGCATAAGACATGCCGCCTTTAGTCAGCAGATTGGCTTCCTTTCCGGTGACATTACGATAGGCAGTCTGCAGTGACCGGATCAGTTCGCTGTCCGCAGCGGCATAGAGCGGTTTTACTTCCTTTTGGAAGCTGATCTGGTTTCCGGTGCCGAAGCGCGCAGTGATCTGTTTTTTCGCAGATTCTGCATTGGTAGATTTAGGAAAACGGTAGTCAAAATAAAGGAAGAGCCGGTCGTGATCAAGTAAAAGGCCGGTCGGACAGAAGGTGGTCTCACCCATCTGTTCATCTGCCGAAAATAATCCGGCTTTGCGGCCGGTATCATCACCGGCGAAAAAATCTGTCAGGTACCGGATAAAGAGTGTCAGTCCCGAATCGGCAAATTCATAATTGTAAAAATCAGCGGCAAACGAATAAAGGGCATTGGTACCGCAGTGAGGATTACGCGAGAGTGCTAAAACACCGGTATATGTTATAACCAGCCGCCCCTCCTGTTCCTGAATGGAAGCCGCGCGGGCCGCTGTTTTTACCAGCTGTTCATCTGACCGGTTAAAGGTGATTTTAAGTTCATGGCAGATAAAACCGGCTGGATTGGAACAGGTTAGTTCAATCACATCATCCGGATTCCCGATCCTCCGGCTGATATGACCGGTCAGGATACCCTTCTCACCATTTACGATCGGGAAATTTCCATCCGGCGAAAATCCCGCAAAAGGCTGCGGGTTTCTGGCAAAATAATAATCCATGCATTCCCAGGTGGTTTCCTCGGCCCCCCCGGCAATCAGCCGGATCGCCCGTTTTCTGGGATAATTGCAGTCAGCCAGAATGCGCATGCAGTAAAGAGCCGCAATAAGCGGCCCCTTGTCATCATTTACACCCCTTCCGACCAGATACCCCTGACTGATGACAGGAGAAAACGGCGGAGTTATCCAGGTGTCCCGATCATCGGCAGGAACAACATCAAGATGTCCCAAAACTGCAATATCTTCTGTCTGCTCACCATCTTTTACATGCAGCGCATAGCCGTCAAAATCAACCGGGGAAAATCCCAGTCTGCATGCGATGGAGATAAATTCGTCAAAGGCCCGGCGGACCGGCTGGCCAAAAGGTGCAAGGCAGCCACGGCTGTTTTCATCGCGGACGGAAGGAATCCGGCAGAGAGCCAGGACATCGCGGATCATTTCGGTTTCCCATTTATCAATCAGCATTTTGAAATTCATATGGGTTTTCTCCTATTCGTTTCTTGTCCAGTAAATCAAGAACAATATCATTAACCCGCTTCAGATCAGCGGTGTTTAAGATGGGATTCACGGTCAGCAGTATAACATGAGGCGGAGGTGCTGTCAGAGGTATAGTAGTGATAATCAGGTCAATATCATTCATGGCTTTTTCATCAAGTGTATTTATATTTTTGACATCAATGATCTCGATAAAACTAACAAACTGCTTCAGGCTTTGAACCAGCAGGGCACTTTCGCCAATGCCGCCATTGTTGACAACAAGGGTCTTAAATGGTGCGAGACGACGATTTAAAGCCGCAGTCAGGTGCAGGGTAATAAAACCGATTTCCGATTCTTCGATGCGATATTCCGCCAGATCAGAAATCGTCCGCAGGGAATTTGCGACGATGTCAAATACCGGCCGGAATTCTGATTTGATATCATCCAGCAGCTGGTTATTGACGACGATTCCGTGTTTGATCCGGGTCAGTGCCGGGTTCAGGTGCAGACTTAATGATTTCTGCAGCTGATCGTCAAGTGATAAAGGCAGCGCCAGAGTATTCTCCCAGCTGGCGATCAGTTTTCGGGAGAGGATAAATGCTTCAATATCATTTTCGGAAGAGTCTTCATACTTCAGGTAGGCGCTGATCAGGTAAACCTGCAGATAGCGGATCTCCTCCTCCGGATAATCCAGCTCATATTCCGCACCGAGCCGGGCGCAGATGATCCGGGCAATATCATAATAGTCCCGGGATTTCAGTTCAGCGATAAATTCATCAGAAAGAGAAATCCGGCAGTTCTGCTGAAGCCTCAGGATGGCAGTGATGATTTTGATAAACACATGCATCAGCATAGTCTCAGATATCGTTTGTACAGTGAACTCCGGGATATCAAAAAGGATGTTCTTCAGTTCCAGGATATCCGTATCATATAAATCGTAGACCGGAATCACTACTTTGCCGGTGGTATCAGGGGTGTTGTGCAGAAGCAGGGGGCGAATAGCAGCACCGCTGTCAGCCAGCAGTATTCTCGAGAGAACCTTGCGTTTGTTCTTTTCACTGCCCTCCAGGAGCAGACCGTGGCCGCTGCTGCGAATCATCCGGACTTTATACTGGATCAGAAAGGTGGTAATAAACTGAAGATCTTTATTAATCGTAGCCCGGCTGACAAAAAGCTCTCTGGCCAGCAGCGATATGCGGACACCATCTTCACTGTCCAGCAGCTTTTTAATAATATAATAGCACCGCCCCTGAGGGGAATAGATCTCAGTCTTTGGATTGCTCAGCGAGAGATCACCCAGCAGATGCAGCTTTGCTTCATTGCTTCCGCTGACCGCAACACCAACACCGATCTTTTTTTCCAGCCTGACCTCGCGTCCGGCCAGTATTTCATCAGCAAGCTGCAGGTCATTGCGGATCGTCTTATTGGAAACGTCCAAACGGTCGGCGATCTCATTGATTGTAATAAAATCATTTTCATTTAATAAGATCTGAAGTATTTTGTGGATTCTTCTGCTCATACCTTTTACTCCTGATTTCCTGCTGTGTACGGTTTCTGTAATGTGCATCATAGTTTTATTATAACGAATTGAGCAGGTTTTGGAAAATAAAAATTTTGCCACTGAATGTGGTAAAAAGATACAAAAAAGCGATCATAAATTACCACATCACTGCGGCAGTGAAAGCGTTTGGCGTTCAGTTGTAATATAATGGGTGCATTAACTATAATGTAGGTAGCCGTTTTGGATGGTCTCAGAAATGCAAAAAGTTGACTGTCCGGTACGGTAACAACAAAAAAAGGGGGCGAATTAAATGTATCAATATTATCAGCCAACACGAATCCACTTCGGCTGCGGAGCTCTGGCCGAGGTTGCCAGAATCAGCAAAAAATACGGACAGAGATGTCTGCTTGTGACAACTGCAGATGAAGTACCGCTCAAAACTGTGTACGACCGCATAAAAGAGCTGCTGGCAGCACAGCAGATCAAGACCGTTCATTTTGACCAGGTCCGGCCAAATCCCAATACCGAAATGCTCAATCAGGGAATACAGCTGTGCCGTGAATCCCAACCCGATTTCATTCTCGCCGTGGGCGGCGGTTCCAGCATTGACAGCGGTAAGATACTGGCTTCAACATACGGATCTGACCGGGTTGACTGGGAAAAACTATTTAATCACTACAGTTCACCATTTGAACAGTATCCCTCAATCAGCCAGGCACATCTTCCGATAATAGCAATCCCGACAACATCAGGCACCGGTTCCCAGCTGACACAAGCGGCGGTTATCAGCCGCGGGGAAGAAAAATTAACCATTTTTCATCCTGATCATTTCCCTGAGGAATGTATCATTGACCCCGAGCTTTTGATTTCGCTGCCGCCCCGGCTTACAGCTGCCACCGGATTTGACGCATTTACCCATGCATTTGAAAGTTATGTCAATCCACGTTCCTCTCTGTTCGGGCGGATACAGGCCAGGAAAGCAATGGAACTGATCATAAAATACCTCCCGCCGGCAGTCTGTGACGGCACTGATCTGGAAGCACGAATCCAAATGGCCTACGCTGATTCCCTGGCTGGAGCCGCCCTGGCAAACGGCGGAGCCGATTTACCGCATCCCCTTTCAGAGATCATCGGCGGCCTGACCGGAATCCCCCATGGGGAAGCCCTGGCTATCGTTTTCCCGGCCTATTGCCGGGTCATGGCAAAGCACAAAGCCAGCTCTTTCGCCGAAATTGCATCACTGTTTAATGAAAACCTGAAAACAGTTCCCGATCACCAGGCAGCAGAACAATTACCGGCACTTGTCAGCGCATTCTTAAAAGAAATCGGAATCCTCAAAAAACTAAGTGATTTTAACATAAGCCGCGAAAAACAGGAGGTTATTCTAAACCATCCGGTGTTAAACCACCTGCCTTTCGCCACATTCCAGGAGTGCCTGAAAGTACTGAAAGGATCGGTCTGAGTTATGGGCATCCGCTGTATTTGTATTGACATGGACGGTACCCTGCTGACACCGGAAAAAAAGATCACACTCCATACCAAAACAGTCATTAAGATGGCCCTGAATATGGGAATATCAATTCTGATAGTCACCGGCCGCCCGGCCGGTTTCGCCAAAGCATATATCAAGGAAATAGACCCAAGAATCCAGATCATCGGATTTAACGGTGCACAAATAGACATCAATAACACAATGCACCTCCACCCAATCCCATCCGGCATAACCACCCGGATCCTGGAAATCACAGATTTTTATCAATTGCACACCTATGCAAAAGCTGCCAACACCATTTACACCAACCAACCCTGGTCCCCAACCTTTTGCTACGACAAACTCACCGCGTCCCTTAAACCACGCTACCAGATCAAAAGCCACTGCAATCTGCAGTCACTGACCAGGGTCTTTCACGGCAAGAATCCGGCAATATTAAAAGTCCTGGCTTATCACGAAGACATAAATCTGGTACAGTCAGCCCGGGCAAAGATCGAAAAGCTCCCGGCAGAGCTATTTGACTGCGGTAAAGACAACTTCGAAGCCATCGCAGCAGGAATCAGCAAAGGCAGTGCCATAGAACAGGCCTCCACCCTGATAAACATCCCTCTGTCCCAGATCGGCTGTATCGGTGACGGCAGCAACGACATCCCAATGTTCAACAAGTGCGCAATCAAAGTAGCAATGGGAAATGCAGAACCAGAACTTAAACAAATAGCTGATTACATCACCGAATCAAACGAGCATGAAGGAGCAGCCAAGGCAATAGAATTCCTAATAGGAAGGTAATAGGATAAACGCATCAATTACTATCATTTTATAGAAATAAGCCAGATACCAAGAGGATTTGCCAATCCATTGATCTCTGGTTTGTTTTTTTGCTTCCGGTCATGACTGGCTGCGCCAGTGTCCATGGATGGCTTCAGCCAAAGTGCATGATTTCATTCCAGGCAGAGGCATTTGCAAGTACTGCCAGAAACGTAATCAGCAGGATTTCAACCAGAGGATAGTCCGTCATTGTATCGATTCGGTAAAGATCAGCGCGGGAAAACGCAGGGAGAGCCAGGAACAACGAAACAGCTCATTGGAATGGAGGAGTTACAAAACATATAATTACGAGTACAGGATTGACATTAAATTTCTGATCAATTACAATCTAAGTAGAATTTATCGTGAAAGGTTTGATCGCTGTAACAGAATTGGTAACGCGGATGCTGCAAAGATTCTTTAATACGATGAAAGCGTGTATATTAATCATAATTCTTCGTATTTATACGCTGCAAAAATACATTGTATATCATGGTTCTTCTGCGGGCAATTACTCGGGAGGACTTTTTGACAAAAAATCATATTTATATGAATAGACAGCAAAGATTATTATGACCGGAAGTGAAAAGGTTGAAAGTAAACGATTCAAACAGGTAAGAGGGGGATGATATGGAAAAACAAGGGAAACGGGATACGATAAAATGGTCATTTGTACGGGGGCGGAAACGACTGGTGGCTCTATTGTTGGTTGCAGTCATGGTTTGCTCCAACGCGGGTATGAATCTGAACGCAGCTTACGCGGCAGCAAGTGAGCCGGTTGCATTTGAGATGACAGGATCCGGGCTGGTAGCTGCAATTGAAGAAGCAATTGCTGATGATAATGAAGTTATGCTGGATGATCTTGACTTTACGAACGGGAAGATTACCCGATTTGAGAATCTGTTTTTTGGCAGCGGGAAGATCTTAGAAGTATATCCGGAAATCGAAGGTGCTGACCAGGATGCAGAGTTAAGGGTATTTGTGCGGCTTCCGGAAGAGGCAGACGACATGTATATGCTGACAGGCGGGGAAGAGGTCATTTTCCTGTATGTAAATAACGGAGATGATACGATCAAATGCCACACCCGGATCACCAGAATGGAAAATGGAGATCAAAAGGTTAAGAAGACCGGAAGTGTTACGGTTAAAAGTTATGAAAAAGCATTTGGTGATGAAGAAGTAAATATTGTCTCAAAACCACAGGAGACAAATGTGCCAAAAGAGGCTGAGGATGTTACCGCGGGAACGGAAGCTGCTTTACCGGAGGAGACCATTGGGGAAACAGAGGAGACACCTGATACGGAGCCAGAAGTTGAATCAGAATCAGAAGTTGAGGATGCAGAAACAGAAGCAGCGGAGCCCGAGGCTGATGAAGTAAAAGAAACAGAGGTACGAGAGGGCTTTGAGGCAGAAGTAACGACAGCCTCCATGTCCCGCCATAATGTACCACGCGTGGCAGTCGTACGAGGTATTGACGTGGATTTCGGGACAGCGGATGAAGAAACCGGTGCAATGGAAGCAGAATCCGCAGAACCTGAATCAGAAGCCGTAAAATCAGTTGCAAGCTCATCGAATGCAGAGGATAAAGCTCCGGCCGCGGAGAAGCCGGTAAATGATACTTCAAACCCAGGTAATGGTGATTTGGTCGGCATTGGCTATTGCTCAACGGCTAAGGTGTATACGACAACACTTAACGACCTGAAGGCAATGGATGATCTGGAAGGATATAAAGTATCTTATATGATCGGTCCGCAGGCAAGTGCCCGGGTGATAGATGGCCCGAAAAGTGTTGAGGAGGGCATGGAACTGACTTTTGGTGTCAAGAATCAGATCGGCTATGCGATTGACTCTGTGACTGCTAACGGGGAAACACTTGAAGCGATTTTTGTAGAAGATAATGACGATGCCTCGCAGACAGCCTGGTATACTGTCGCTGAGGTTTATGAGACGCAGCTGATTGAAATTGTTATGACTGAGACCGGAGAGCATCCGGAGTTTGCTGATTCGGTGGTAGTCAATGGTGTTACTATCACAGCGACTGCCCCGGAAGGTGTGATTCCGATTGGGACTAAGCTGGATGTGAAGGAAGTCTCGCTGGAAATTGAGTCGGCATTGATAGATAAGGTTGCAGCTGATGCGGGGGAACAGGTGACTTCAGTTCTGGCCTATGATATCAATTTGATGCTGAATCAGGTCAAACTGGATAACAACTGGTCTGACAGCGGGTTTGTTACCGTGATATTTTCGGGAGAAAGAATTAAAACAGAATCGGCAAAAGGCAGCCAGGTAGAGATCTTCGCAGTGGATGACACCGGAGCGGAAACATTAACAGCAGACACCGCAGCCGCCGCAACCTCAGACACGCTGGTTCTGGAGAGTGTCGGTGCAGCTGTTGATGTGCCGGGCAATACCAGTGTCAATAATGTGTCATTTGATGCTGAGCACTTTACAATTTATGCACTTGCAATTATTGAAGGAGAAACAAAGCCGGCAGTTGCTGCATTTGAATTTTATTATGAAAACAGCCTTATTGAGATTCAGGATGTCAAAACCGGTGATTATGTGACAGAGCCGGCAATTCCGGTAACGCAAAACGGTTATAAATTTGTGGGGTGGGTTGAAGAGGGCCAAACATCGGCATTTGATTTTACTGTACCGGTTGAGGTTACAAAGGACAAAAAGGTAAAATTAGTTGCAGCATTTGAACAGGTCAATTATGTGTTTTTCTTGGATAATGCAGGCCGGGTGATACAAACGAAAGAAGGAAAAACCGGGCAGTATATTTATACTTGGGATGTAACCTTTTCGAGTGGTATAGATTCAGTGGTAACAGGGTGGTCGCTGCAGGCGGAAGCGCCGCAAAAATCAGTCGACCAGATCCGATTAGAGGGTTCAGATGTTGTGTTGTATCCGATTGTTGAAAAAGTTTGCTGGGTGACATTTGAGACAGGGGAAGGTGCGACACCCTGTGATTCAATTTATGTAGAATCCGGAATGGAAATCTGGCAACATATAAATCCACCTAGTCGTTTGGGATATGTTTTTTGGGGCTGGTCCACAAATCCAGATACTTTTGAAGAATACGATTTTCGATCTCCGGTAACCACTAATATTACACTATATGCATGTTGGGTTCCGGTTGATGTTGAGTATTCTGTAGTTTACTGGTTTGAAAAACCTAATATAGCTGGTGATGCCGGAACTGATATCAATAATTATATGTACAATAAGGATGAGAAAAATGTAGCGGCAACAGGAACCATTGTTTCAGCAGAAACACTAGACAAACAATCGATCAAGTATGGATATTTCTCTCATGGCGATCAGGATATTGAGGTCAAAGGTGATGGCACAACGGTGGTAAACCTGTATTTTAAGAGAATAGTATACACCAGTATCTTTGATCTTGACGGCGGATCGATGGAGTTTAACGGAACTACCTATCAAAATCAGGAATATAGTTTTGAAGCAAAATATGAGCAGGATATCCGAACGGTTTGGCCTTCATCAAATTATGCTCAATTTTCGAAAATAGTGAATACCGGTACAGCTTCAATACCAAGATATAGAGAATATAAACTAACAAGATGGAGATGGGATCAAAAAGTTGATGATGGGCATATCACTCATAGATTCACCTTGACATCTGATATAATTGACAAAGCGGTTGATAAAGAAAATAAAATTAATCTTATGGCTGAGTGGGGAGCGACAAGATCGGTAGTTGTTAATTATTGGATTGAACAGATTGCCCCGGGGATACCGGAAGGAGAGACCAGAGAAGAAAACGGTAAAACATATGTTAAGAGTACATTATATTCACAAGATCTTGACTTAAAGCAATCAGGGACACTTAACCCCAAAGGGCTTGAAGGTGTAACACATGAGCTGAGCAAAAATCTCCCGCCAAGGGGAACAGCTCTTGAGTATAATTTCTTTTATAAACGTAACAGATATGATTTGTCATTCGATTGCATGAATGGTTATCCTGCTATTAAGGCTGTTAAAGACATCATGTTTGAATCTCCTATGGCAGAATACCAACCGGAACCGCCAACTAAGGCGGACCACATATTTGATGGCTGGTATCTGGATTCGGTATATTCAGTTCCATTTGATTTTGAAACCTCCATTATGCCTAACAGTAACACCAAGTTGTTTGCCAAATGGAAGCCGGTCACATACAAAGTGAGTGTCCATGATACTATGGATGGGAGTGGCAGCATTATAAAATCGATTGATGCAGAAATCGGTTCGGTTGTAAGTGAAGACAATATGCCGCCGGTAAATAGTATTTTGATGCCTGCCGGATGTGAATTCCGTGGCTGGGCAACAAAAGACTATTATGGTTTATCGCCTTACAATTTTGCCGGAAGGGTTTATCAGGATATAGACCTCTATCCGGTATGGGCCTCAACTAATGGCTGCACAATCACATACAATATCAATGGTGCTGCCGGCAATACACCAATCGATGGCTGGCGTTATGAATTCAATACGGCAGCCAAAGTAAAAGCCGCTGAAGGTTTCAGCTATGAAGGCAAGCGGTTTGTCGGCTGGGGCAGCAGTTATGGTGGCGATTCAAATATTTATTATCCAGGTGATAAGATTACGGTAAAAGCGGATGTTGTGCTAACTGCAATATGGGGTGATCCGCTTGGAAATGTAACCGTAACCTATTATGCGAATCATAACGGCAGTAATGCGAGTGCAGCATATGATTATCCTAATAATGCAAAGATTGAGATTAGTGACAATGTATTTACCGTTCCGGCAGGTTATGATTTTGCAGGCTGGAATACACAGGCAGATGGAGCTGGAACGTCATTCAGTGTCGGTGCAGATGTTCTGGTAGACAATATTGGTACAAATAAACTCTATGCCCAATGGCAAAAACAACCACTTGCAGCGACAAAAGAAATCAGTTATGTAGTAAAACATGTGGTTGAAGGAGAAGTAAAAGCTCAGTTTACAGAAGCTGCTGTGGTACCGGTGACAGATGATGACACGCTGACAAGAAATATGTCCCGGGAAGCAGATCAGAATTATACCGGCTATGTAAAAGGTGCAGTGCAGTATGAAGACGGAACCGCCGTAGAAGGAACCGTCATCGATAACGGAGCAGTCATCATTGTCAGTTATGAAGAGGACAAAAATGATGATAAGATTCCGGATAAGTACCAGATTGTATTCCGTTATGTATCGGAAAATACAAGCCGCGGAACCGTATCGGGAACAGTTGTTGAAGTAGTTACCAGACCGCAGAATGAGGATGGAAGTTATGATATGGAAACAGCAGTTCATCCGGCAGCTAACGTAACGGTATCCGGAATCGGCAGCTACCGTTTTAAAAATTGGAGTGCCGAAACAACCAGTTACAGCAATGTGAATGAAGTCAGGGAAGCGGGTTTCACCCAGGATACCACCTTTACGGCACACTTTGTTTACAGTGGCGGTAATGATCCGGATCCATCAAAGCCGACTGATCCGCCAAAGCCGACTGATCCGCCGAATCCGACTGATCCGGCAGGCCCGACCGATCCGACTAACCCGCCGCCAACAATTCCTGTCAATCCGGAGAACCCGGGTATCGTAGTACCGCCAGGGGACGTTACAATCAAAGATCCGGATGGCAATACGATCTGGGAAGGCAATACCCCGGACGGCAATCTCAATATTGACCTGTCGCCAGGTATCTATGAACTGGTCGTAATTGGTGATGATGGTGTTCCGTTATCCTATATTATAGATACGACGACTCCTTTGGCAGCATTGCCAAAGACAGGCGACGGCAGTGCCCCGGTGCTGATGGTGCTGGCGGTGATGCTGGCTGCAATGGGTGGATTTGGCAGTATCCTGTATCTGCGGCGCAGAGAGAAGAGGAATCATAGTTAAAATCAGATGGTAACATGATATAGAAACACCACTGTAAACACCGTTCTTTTAAAGAATGGTATCTGCAGTGGTGTTTTTTGTTCTCCCTTGACTTCACTCCACTGAAGTGGTAAAATTTTCTTGGTCTTTACAACTCATAATTCCACAAAGGAGTGCAGCAATGACAGAACAATCGTATTTATCCAGGATCCTGCAGTCATATCAGGAAAGCTACGATCTTACGATTCCGTATTCTTGCGAAGGATTACCCTTTGCAGCGTACGGTCATTTTTATGCACACCAGGAAAAATACATGCTGGTTCGTGAGGTGAAAATGTGGGAAAGCAACGGATTTGACTATGTGTTTTTTCTGGAGGCCGATACGGTTACGGAGCACACCATAGCCGATATGGACCGGATCATTCGTTCGTATGCAGAACCCGAGCTGGTTCGCGGCGGCGGAAAGTATCCCGTGGAAAATCATATGTATTCAGATATTACATACGTGATTCTGAGTAAAGGCAGGATTGAAGCGCCGGTTGTAAAGCTGATTCAGAAATACCGGTTTGGGAAGAACTATCTGTTTACTCTGCGTGGTTGGTGCGATGCGAGAGTAGTAGCGGTGGACCTGTCCGAGAACAGAGTTTACGGCAACGGTAGGGCGAAAAAGCTGATTCCATTCTATCGCATGTTATTTGACTAAAAATTGATACAGGAGGGAAAAAATGAGTGGAGTGGTAATTTTATTAGGAGCGTTGGCAGTTTTTCTGATTGCTTACGTTACATACGGATCCTGGCTGGCCAGACAATGGGGGGTGGATGCAAAGAACGTTACCCCGGCCCATACAATGGAAGACGGTGTTGACTATATTCCGGCCAAATCGCCGGTACTGCTGGGACATCATTTTGCATCGATTGCCGGTGCGGGCCCGATCAACGGACCGATTCAGGCAGCTGTTTTTGGATGGGTTCCGGTTCTGTTATGGATTGTAATTGGCGGTATTTTCTTTGGTGCCGTACAGGATTTTGGTTCCATTCTGGTGTCAATCCGTCACAACGGAAAATCACTGGGGGAAGTAATTGAAGAAAATATCGGACACAAATGCAAAATACTGTTTACAATTTTTGCCTGGCTTGTCTTATTGTTGGTTGTGGCAGCATTCAGTGATATTGTTGCCGGAACATTTGCCTATAATGCTGAAGCAACGGCGGCTGTCAATGCAGCAAACGGTTCTGTGGCTACAGCTTCTATTTTGTTCATACCGCTGGCTGTTATCTTTGGTTTTATCGTATACCGGAGAAATGCACCGCTTGTGGTATCAACCATAGCCGGAGTAATTCTGCTGGCAGTATGTATCGCAGTTGGTTTGAGCTTCCCGATCTGTGTCGGAAAAACATTCTGGCTTGGATTTATCTTCATCTATATTTGTATCGCATCAGTAGCACCGGTGTGGATTCTGCTTCAGCCGCGAGATTATCTGAACAGCTTTTTGCTTTATTTCATGATGATTGCTGCTATCATTGGTATTGTCGGAGCACGGCCAACGATGAATCTGCCGGCGACAACAGGATGGACCAATGCCAGCGGGCAGACTCTGTTCCCATACCTGTTTATTACGGTTGCCTGTGGGGCGATCTCCGGATTCCACAGTCTGATTGGTTCAGGTACAACCTCCAAACAGCTTGACAATGAAAAAGATGCCAAACTGATCGGATACGGTTCTATGCTGATTGAGTGTTTTCTGGCGGTAATTGCACTGATTGCAGTGGGTGCGTTATTCACAAACGGAGAAATGCCAAAGGGTACCCCGGCAGTTATCTTTGCTACGGCTGTATCGGGTTTTCTTGGAACCCTTGGTGTCCATGAGGGGGCAACCTATACGATCATTTCCCTGGCGATATCGGCATTTGCCCTGACATCTTTGGATACTGCAACCAGACTGGGCCGTTTCCTGTTCCAGGAACTGTTTGCAGCTTCCGGAACAAACAAAGGAAAAGAAGAGAACCCGGTCCGGAAAGCACTTGGCAATATGTATGTTGCAACAATCATTACCGTGGCACTGGGTGGTGTATTATGCCTGGGCGGTTACCAGAATATCTGGCCGCTGTTTGGTGCATGCAACCAGTTGGTGGCAGTACCGGCCTTTTTAGGATTGGCAGTATGGCTTTCTAAAAAGGGTAAAAATAATAAGATGCTCTACTTCCCGATGGTATTTATGTTAGCAGCCTGCCTTTCATCTCTGGCCCTGTCCTTCAAGAGTAATCTGATGAAGTTCCAGACCGGTGATGCAATCTTAATCAGAGAAGGCCTGCAGTGTATTATCATCGTGCCGATCTTTATTCTTGCCGTTATCCTCGTTATAGAGGGCAGCAAGGTGCTGATTGAGACAGAAAAGAAACGCAGAGCCTGAAAGGAACAGTAATGGAAGAACGTATGCCTGAACTTAAATATGCCTTCCCCAGAACGATACCCGTCTTTGTCGGGTATCTGTTTCTCGGGGCAGCTTATGGCATTCTGATGAATGTAAATGGTTATGGAGTCTTATGGACCCTGGCCGCCAGTGTTTTTGTATTTGCCGGCAGCCTTCAATATCTTGGTGTAGACATGCTGGCTGCAGCGGTTCACCCGCTGGTAGCGCTGGCGATGTCGCTGATGATTAATGCCAGACATTTATTCTATGGAATATCTATGCTGGAACGGTATGGTAATACCAAAAAGTATAAGGCATATCTGATATTTGGTCTGACGGATGAGACTTTCTCTGTCGTCTGCCACGAACACACACCAAAACAGCTCGATCAGGACAAAGTATATTTCTGGATTACGCTGCTGGATCATAGTTATTGGATCCTCGGCAGTGTAATCGGAGCGATTGCCGGATCGTTTATCACGTTTGATACCACCGGTCTTGACTTCGCCCTGACGGCATTATTCGTAGTCATAGCGATCGATCAGTGGAAGCAGAAAGAAGGCCATTCATCGGCCATGATCGGTGCCCTGTCATCTGTGGTATGCCTGATGATCTGGGGAGCTGATTCTTTTATTATACCGGCGATGCTGATGATCCTGGTCATTCTGGCAGTAAACTACAGGAGAAACCAGAAGGGGGGCAAAAAAAATGTCACAAATTAATATTACAAACGGTATTCTGATTATTATCGTTATGATGGTCGGAACGATGATTACCCGGTTTCTGCCGTTCTTTGTATTCCCGCCCGGAAAACCAACGCCCCCGATTGTGACTTATCTGGGAAAATCGCTGCCGTATGCAACGATGGCCCTGTTGGTTGTCTACTGCCTGAAGCATATTAATGTCTTTACCGGTTCCCGGGGAATGCCGGAATTTCTTGCGATTTTGCTGATTGTAATTTTGCATCGCTGGAAAGGAAATTCGCTGCTCAGTATCGGAGCCGGTACAATTTGTTATATGTTTTTAGTGCAGGCTGTATTTAAGTAAATGGAATGATGCAGGAAAATAGATTCAGCAGAGGCAGGAAAAGGAACTTGAAAAATGCTACCTTCTGTTGTATAATGAAACCATAAAAAAACAGCTTCGTTATTCCTGAAATGTTCGATAACCTTACCAATTTTGAACCTACATTAAGACTAACGGGATTCCTACATCTCCAGACGGATGTCAAGCCTCCTTTGAGTGGAAGGCAAAAGCCTGGATGCGGTCGCCCACCTAGCATTGCTAGGCGTCAATAAGTAAGAACGGCATTTTGGGGATTACGAAAGATAAAAGCAGCGAGAAATCGCTGCTTTATCTTTTTGTAGATTTATGGTACTCTTATAAGGTATGCGCCGGAAATATATGGCAAAGATAATATTATATGAAAATACATAAAAGGAGCTTTTATGAAGAGTAATAAGTTACCAAAGTACCTGCAGATCGGGCTGACTGCATTTGTTGTATTGGCACTGACTGTAGCATTGGTTTTTCTGATGATACAGGGAGCCAGGGTGAAGGAAATCACGCATAAGATTATTTCGATCCTCACTCCGATCATATATGGCGCAGTGATGGCGTATTTGTTAGCTCCGGTTTATAACCGGGTCCGTTCCTGGGTGGTGGAGCTGCAGAAACGAGTTTCCAATTCGGATAATTTCAGCAGCGGTTTTTCCCGATTAGTTGCGACAACAGCAAGCGTAGTCATGCTGGTGCTCGTAGTTGTAGGTCTTTTCTCCATGCTGCTGCCGCAATTGATTACCAGCATTGTCGGAATCGTGGAAGCGCTGCCCAGCAGTGCCAGAAATCTGCAGCTTTGGTTAGAACAGCTTTTGGTCAACAACCCTGATCTGGAACGATATATTATGGCATATTATGATCAGGTGGTTACTTATCTTCAGACCTGGGGCAGCGAAGAACTGATGCCTAATATTTACAATATTGTCAGTGGTTTATCTATCGGTATATTCAACCTGCTGATCGCACTGAAAAATGTCCTGATCGGTGTGATCGTTATGGTATATCTGCTTAATATGAAAGAAAAACTGACAACCCAGGTGAAAATGATTGTATATGGTGCATTTCCCCTCAATGTCGCGAATAAGGTAGTAGAGGAATCACGTTATGCCCATAAGATCTTTGGCGGTTTTATTATTGGCAAGCTGCTGGATTCACTGATTATCGGTATTATGAGTTTTGTATTGCTCAGCATTATGAATATGCCGTATGTGCTGCTGATCAGTGTAATTATCGGCGTGACCAATGTTATTCCGTTTTTCGGCCCGTTTATCGGAGCGATTCCGAGTGCGTTCCTGATCCTGCTGGTCAGCCCGGTGAAATGTCTTTATTTTATTATATTCATCTTTTTACTGCAGCAGTTTGACGGCAACATTCTGGGGCCGAAGATTCTGGGTGATTCCACCGGGCTTTCGAGCTTCTGGGTACTGTTTTCAATTTTGCTGTTCGGCGGATTGTTTGGATTTGCCGGTATGATTGTCGGCGTCCCGGCATTTGCGGTGATTTACCGTCTGATCACGGAAGTAATTACCTATTTACTGAAGAAAAAACAATTGTCGGCAGATATTGACAGTTATGAGAATCTCGATCATATAGAATCTGACAGTAAACGATATATCAAAAATGAGGGACATGAATGAAACAAATGAAACAATGGAAATTAATTGGATGGATGGCGGGTATTCCTGCCCTGGTGATCGCACTGATTCTGATTATTGTATTCCATGAGCCGGAACCAGACGGCATAACGAGGGCGATGGCTGCAAAGTCGGTCGCCCTTGCTGTTAAGTCACAGGAAGAAGTGGAGGCCTGGCAGCAGGAATACGCAGCTTCCCACTATTCGGCCAAATCTCTGGATCAGTGGTATATTCCTTATATGGATTATATGTACGCTAATGACTACCTGAATGAGGAAAATACACCTGCGGATGAAAAGACGGCGGAAGGGTGGCTGACTTACGGTGAAGTATACCAGATCATGCTGGGATTTTCATCGGACGCAGCTGATCAGGTTCAGCTGACCAATAAGAACCGGAACGAACCGTTTCCCAGAGATTTATGGTGGCGGATTTACGATTCATTGCTGGAACTGAATGATGACAATGAGGTAGTCCTTACATCGGTTCTGGTATACGGCACTGCGGCAAATATAGCCGATACCCCTGAGTGGACGGCATACACCAACCTTGGGACCGTGAAGTTTCGGGGACTGGGAATGGATGCTTATATTGACCACGAGCTGGAGGCTTATGTCAGAGGCAATGAGATCATTCATATCCTGAATGACAAAGGAAGTCAGGTGGTCTTTCGGAATGTCTGGATTACCGATGGAGATGAGGATTCACTAAAGATGTTTATCGGTGATATTGAGCGTGAAATTCCATTCCAGAAAAAATCAAAAAAGACCGATGAAGTGATCTATAATATGGCTGATATCCATATGAAAGACGGCGAGATATCAAAGGTATCGCTGAAAAAGGAGCGGATTACAGCACGGGTGCTGTCCGTCAATGAGACCGGGATCGAGCTGGAAGGTTATGGCGTGGTTCCGCTGGATGCGGAACATAAGATTATTAAAGTTTATGGTGAGTTGAAACGGCAGCAGCTTAGTGATATTCTGGTTGGTGCTGATATGCAGGAATTTGTGGTGGCTGAAGGCAAGATCTGCGGTGCCCTTACGGTTCGTCCGTTTCAGGCTGATAAAATACGGGTTTTGATTATGACCGAGAATTTTGAAAATACCTGTCATGAGTCGGTGACGATTTCCTGTGACGGCGGAATGACCGTTACCCGGGGAGAATCGCAGCTGGAGATGGCGGCCGGTGAGGAACTTTGTCTGAATCCGGGCGATGAGAGACTAAAGGATGGCCGTCTGATTATCGAACCGGCAGAGGGTTGTGAACTGGCGCTTTCATCAATTCAGCGTTCTGACCGGACACCGCTTTACGGCGGCCGTCTGGAATTTCTGGAGACTGAGACGGGAATTGCGGTTGTTAATGAGATTTATCTGGAAGAGTATCTGAAGAAGGTAGTGCCCAGTGAGATGCCTCCTGAGTATGAAAAGGAAGCATTAAAGGCCCAGGCGATCTGTGCCAGGACGTATGCCTACATAAAAATGCAGGGAAATAACTACAGCCAGTTTGGTGCCCAGTTGGATGACAGTATCAGTTATCAGGTGTATAATAATAAGGATTCGGATGCCAGGACGGCAGCAGCAGTACAGGAGACTTATGGACAGCTGTTATTATATGAAGGAACTCCGGTATCCACGTACTTTTATTCTACTTCCTGCGGAACGACGACAGACACCGCGATCTGGGGCAGTGATCCGGAGCAGACACCGTATCTGGTGAGTGTCGGATTGCAGCCGGGCCGTAAAACACTGGATCTGTCGTCCGAATCGGCATTCTCTTCGTTCATTAAAGATAAGGATTATCCGTCATATGATTCCGGTTATTCCCTGTATCGCTGGAGCGTCACTACGAACAGCAGCATACTGACTGACAATATCAGCGGCGTCGGTACTGTTCAGAATATTAAAATAACCGAACGCGGTGCGGGCGGTGTGGCCCAGACGATGGTGGTGACCGGTACGGAAGGCGAGAAGACGATCAGCCGTCAGGATAATATCCGTTCCGCATTGGGTGACAACCGTCTGACTCTGATCCAGAAAAACGGCGATGAGAGCAAGATGAGCTGGCCGTCTCTGCCCAGCGGATTCCTGACCATCGAAAATCTCGGGAAAAATGATGCCGGTGAGCAGACATTTAAGATCTATGGCGGTGGTTATGGCCATGGTGTCGGGATGAGCCAGAACGGGGCGCAGGGAATGGCTAAAGCAGGTATGAGCTGTGAGGAGATTTTGAAGTTTTTCTATGAGGGAATTACGATTGAGGAAATGATTGTGGATGCTGCACCGCAGCAGCAGGAAGGCTGATTTTACGGCTGCATTTACAAATAGAGAAAAGTTTGTTAGAATTGTACAGAAGGTTATCCTGAACAATTAAAAACGCCCTGGCTGCTGCGCCTTTGCAGCAGCCAGAGCATCAAAAAGGGGAGGATAAGTATTTCTTTTTTCTTTGGTAATAGTCTCATTATTACCTGAATTTTATTGTCTATACACAAAAAATGAAAAAAATGGGGAGAACTTATGAAAAATATTATAGTAGGACAATCCGGCGGACCGACAGCAGTA
The DNA here is from genome assembly GCA_032073745.1 of Lachnospiraceae bacterium. Classification (GTDB taxonomy): domain Bacteria; phylum Bacillota; class Clostridia; order Lachnospirales; family Lachnospiraceae; genus Brotaphodocola. The sequence continues at coordinate 28,534 of DAMAMW010000008.1, forward strand.
ATTAATGCCAGCTTATATGGTGTTATTCAGGAGGCGATTGACCGGCTGGATCAGATTGAACATGTATATGGAATGGTTAACGGGATTGAAGGTTTTCTGAATGATCAGTTTATGGACATGGAAGCAGAACTCAGCCAGGAGGAGAGGGATCTGCTTAAAGTCACACCGGCCGCATACCTGGGATCCTGCCGATATAAACTGCCGCAGGATTTAGCAGATCCGTGTTATCCGGTAATATTTGAAAAATTAAATGCACTGAATATTGGTTATTTCTTCTATATCGGCGGTAATGATTCAATGGATACAGTCAGCAAGCTGTCACGTTTCGCCGCACAGCATGGCAGTGACATCCGCTTTATCGGAGTACCGAAGACAATCGACAACGACCTGGTTCAGACCGACCATACACCGGGATTTGCCAGTGCCGCAAAATATGTGGCGGCGACGGTTCGTGAGATTGCGCTCGACGCTTCGGTATACCAGCAGCGGGCGGTTACCATTGTGGAACTGATGGGGCGTCACGCCGGCTGGCTGACTGCGGCCAGTGTGCTGGCCAGAAAGCATGTCGGTGACAATCCGCTGCTGATCTATCTTCCGGAGTCGGATTTTGATCTGGAGCAGTTTTCACGGGATCTGGAACTGGCGCTTGAGAAACAGCCGAATGTTGTAATCTGTGTATCTGAGGGAATCTCTGATGCATCCGGCAAGTTCATCTGTGAATATGCCAGCGAAGCCCATGTTGATAACTTCGGCCACAAGATGCTGACCGGCTGCGGCAAGGTACTGGAGGAGTATATCCGTTCCAATTTTGATATTAAAGTAAGATCTGTGGAATTAAATGTCAGCCAGCGTTGTTCCGGAATGCTCCTGTCCGCTACGGATGTAATGGAAGCGGAAGCTGCCGGCAGAAGTGGAGTACAGGCGGCACTTTCAGGTGAAACCGGCAAGATGATTGCCTTTGTCCGTACGAATCAGGAACCATATCAGATGGAGTGTCAGACTGTCGATGTCAATGAGGTCTGCAATAAGGAAAAGACCGTGCCGGCTGAATGGATTACCGGTGACGGCAGTGATATCGGCCAGGCCTTTATTGATTATGTGCGTCCCTTGGTTCTGGGAGAAGTAGATCGTCCGATGGAAGACGGAGTGCCGAAATATCTATATCGAAAATAGAATTGCAAAAATAAAAGAATTGTTATATACTAGGGAAAGATAATTTTACAGATAAAGAGAGGATTAGCAATATGCCATTATTAGAGACCTGGAGAAACCTCGCTTACGGCGATGGTTTAAATGATAAAGAGAGAGAAAATCTGTGGACAGGCTATTTTACCATTGAAAAAGGTATTTACGAGAAGATTTTATCCAATCCGACCGAAGTGATTGAAGGCACCATAAAGGAGCTGGCTGAGAAGTATGAGACGGAAGTGCTGATCATGACCGGTTTTCTCGATGGAATCAGTGAGAGCCTGAAAGGATATGAGAATCCGCTTGATACAGCAGAAGAAGATACTGTTGTCAAGATCGAGATCGATCCTGAGAAATTATACTACCATATGGTGGAAGCGAAGGCTGAATGGTTGTACGGCCTGCCCCAGTGGGATGATATCCTCTCCGAAGAAAGACGTAAGGAGATCTACAAAGAGCAGAAAGCTTCCGGTACCATCCGCAAGGATAAAAAGGTTGGCAGAAATGATCCGTGTACCTGCGGCAGCGGTAAAAAATATAAAAAATGCTGCGGCAAAAACATTTGATAGCATGATATAAGATAAGAGCAAACAACAACTGTCTGAGCGAAGCGGATTTTGTTGTTTGCTCTTATATATTTGAAGAAGGGACGGGAATATTATATGGAAGCTTACACCGGTTTTGCGTCAATCTATGACCTGTTTATGGATAATATCCCCTACGATACCTGGTGTGACTATCTGACCGGACTGCTTAAAAGTTATGGGGTATCTGACGGCCTGGTGCTGGAACTTGGCTGCGGAACCGGCGCCATGACCCGTCTGCTGGCAGGGCAGGGATATGACATGATCGGTATCGATCTGTCAGAAGAGATGCTTAATGTGGCGATGGAACAGCAGCAGGCGAATCTTCAGGAACATCAGATCCTTTATCTGCTGCAGGACATGCGCGAATTTGAGCTGTACGGTACGGTAAGAGCCGTGGTCAGTATCTGTGACTCGCTGAATTATATTCTGGATTATGAAGACCTGGTACAGGTATTTTCACTGGTGAATAATTATCTGGATCCGGGCGGCGTATTTATTTTTGATTTAAATACCTGTTATAAATACGAACAGGTGCTGGGGGAACAGGTGATTGCTGAGAATCGTGAAGAAGGCAGTTTTATCTGGGAAAACTATTACGATGAAGAAGAACAGATCAATGAATATGACCTGACCCTGTTTATAAAAGAAGACGATGGCAGATACTGTAAGCATGAGGAGACACATTATCAGAAAGCATTTGCCCTTGATACGGTGAAGCAGGCCCTCGACGAAGCAGGAATGACTTTCGTGGCTGTTTATGATGCGTTTACGAAAGAAGCACCGGAGGAAAAAAGCGAACGGATCTATATCATTGCCCGTGAAAGCGGGAAGTAAAAGGAGATAAAATAATGAACGATTATATGATACGGGTGACAGCGGCGGACGGACAGATCCGCGCTTTTGCCGCTACGACAAGAGAAATGACAGAAGCAGCCCGGGCGGCACACAATACCAGCCCGATTGCGACAGCTGCCCTCGGAAGACTGATGACCGGAGCAGCAATGATGGGAGCGATGATGAAAGGCGACGATGACCTGCTGACCATCAAGATTCAGTGTGACGGACCGATTAAAGGTCTGACGGTAACCGCTGATGCCAAAGGCAATGTCAAAGGATATGTGGTGAATCCCGACGTGATGCTGCCGCCGAATGAAAACGGCAAGCTGGATGTAGGCGGTGCACTGGATCTGGGGGTTCTCAGTGTGATCAAAGATCTTGGCCTCAAAGAACCGTATATCGGGCAGACTATTTTAGTTACCGGCGAGATTGCCGAAGATCTGACCTATTATTTTGCTACATCAGAGCAGACACCTTCCAGTGTAGCGCTGGGTGTCCTGATGAATAAGGAAAATACCGTTCGTCAGGCAGGCGGATTCATCATTCAGCTGATGCCGGGGGCATCGGAGGAGATCATTACAACTCTGGAACAGAAACTGGAGCAGATCTCATCGATGACGTCTATGCTGGATGAAGGAAAGACACCGGAGATGATTCTTGAACTGGTGCTTGGCGAGTATGGTCTGGAGATCTCTGAAAAGCTGCCGGTACAGTGGTACTGCAACTGTTCCAAACACCGGATTGAAAAGGCACTGATCAGTGTCGGACAGACCGAACTGCAGAGCATGATTGACGATGGTGAAACGATTGAAGTCAACTGCCACTTCTGCAATGAGCATTACCAGTTTACAGTTGATGAGATATCCGGTCTGCTGGCGCAGGCTAAGCAGTAAAAAACGTCGGATAGTGGTTTACGTGACGTTCTGATTGAGGTAAAATGATAGCATATCGGTTGAAGGCTTTAAAGCCGGAAAGGAGGCTGTGATTTGATTAATTATTCAGAAGATCAGGAGAAACTGTATCATATTCAGGTGGCCAGAGGAGAGGTTGGCAGGTATGTCATTCTGCCGGGAGATCCGGGGCGTTGTGAAATGATCGCCCGTTATTTTGATGATCCGCAGCTGGTAGCAAATAACCGCGAATATGTCACCTATACCGGTACCATTGATGGTGAGAAGGTAAGCGTGACATCGACCGGAATCGGCGGCCCGTCGGCAGCGATTGCGGTGGAGGAACTGGTGATGTGCGGAGCGGATACCTTTTTACGGGTTGGGACCAGCGGCGGCATGGACCTGGATGTAAAAAGCGGTGATCTTGTCATTGCCAACGGAGCGATCCGGATGGAGGGAACGAGCCGTGAGTATGCTCCGATTGAGTTTCCGGCCGTGCCGGATTTTGGCGTGACCAGTGCCCTGGCAGCAGCAGCGAAGCAGATTGGCCTGCCGTATCATGTCGGCGTGGTTCAGTGCAAGGATTCGTTTTATGGACAGCATTCGCCTGAGACGAAGCCGGTCAGTTATGAACTGCAGGCGAAGTGGGAGGCCTGGGTGAAGCTGGGCTGTAAGGCTTCGGAGATGGAGTCAGCGGCTGTATTTACTGTGGCCAGTGCATTAAAAGTAAGAGCCGGATCCGTATTTTTAGTGATTGCCAATCAGGAACGGGCGAAAGCGGGACTGGAGAATCCGGTCGTACATGATACGGATGCAGCGATTCGTACTGCAGTTGAAGCGATCCGCATGCTGATCAAAGAAGATAAAAACAAGTGAGGTGGAAAGGATGAAAGATATCGAATTAATCCCCCTTGCGATTGAGGCAATGAAACGAGCTTATACTCCCTATTCCGGATTCCGGGTCGGTGCAGCACTGCTGGCAACGGACGGAACGGTATACCAGGGCTGTAATATCGAAAATGCAGCCTATACCCCGACTAATTGTGCTGAGCGAACAGCATTTTTTAAAGCTGTGAGTGAAGGTCAGACCTCGTTTCAGGCGATTTGTATTGTTGGCGGGAAGGACGGTATTTTGACGGATTATACGGCTCCATGCGGCGTATGCCGTCAGGTAATGATGGAGTTTTGCAGACCGGATCAGTTTCGTATCATCCTGGCTAAAAACGAGACTGAATACCGGACGTATCTGCTGAGTGATCTGCTGCCGATGGGATTCGGGCCGGATAATCTGGCATGAGATAAGATCTGGTAATAAGGCGTGATTAGAATAACGAATAAAGGCTGCTGTATCTGAGGATAAATATCCCTGATACAACAGCCTTTGCTTGTAAAGTGCTGAGTCAGTCCAATATGATAAATTACAGTTTGGATACGTTAGTAGCCTGTGGTCCTTTTGCCCCGTCTACTACATCAAATTCTACTTCTGCACCTTCCTCGAGGCTCTTATAGCCGTCCATGTTCAGGCCGGAGTAATGTACGAATACATCATTACCCTGCTCATCACTGATGAAGCCGTAGCCTTTTTGGTTGTTGAACCACTTAACTGTACCTTTGTTCATGATCATACCTCCAAAATCAACTGAAAAATATAGGTTATGTTGCCATATTTTGCAACTGCCCTAAGAATATCATAGAAGTAGTAAAGTGTCAAACAGTTTTGTCCGATTTGGTAATATTAACACAACCTTTACAAAATGCAAAAATATATGGTCGATTTGTGGAGATTTGTGATAAACTAGGGGGTGAAAGTTGAGGATCAGAACATGAAGTGGAGTAATATATGGGGGCACCTGACGACGATTACAGGACATAAAATGCTGGTTATGCGTTACTGTTTTAAAGTCGGACTGTATCGTCAGGGGCTTTTGCATGATTTGTCGAAGTATATGCCATCGGAGTTCATTACCGGGATTCGTTATTATCAGGGTAACCGCAGTCCGAATGCGGCGGAGCGGGACGAGAAGGGATATTCGGCGGCCTGGCTTCACCATAAGGGCAGGAATAAGCATCATTTTGAATACTGGATTGATTTTTCGAAAGCCAGCGGCGGGCTGGCCGGGAGCAGGATGCCGCTTAATTATGTAGTGGAGATGGTGATGGACAGGATTGCCGCATCAAGGGTATACCGGGGGAAGGATTATACGGACGCGGCGGCATGGGAATATTACCAGCTTGAGAAACCATATGTAAAAGATGCGATGCATGAAGATACCAGAAGACTGCTGGAACGTATTCTCGTCATGCTGAAGGATGACGGGGAGGACACGACAATTGCTTATCTGCGGCGGCTGCTGCAGGGACGGGACTAGTATACAATTTAAGTAGGGGGGAACGTACATGGACGAACAGAAGCGGTATGGCAGACTGTACAGTTTTTGGCTTTCTTTTACAATGAAGCAGAAGTTCTGTACATTTGCTGGTGTCGTAACCGTGACGATCGGGCTGGCGATTCTCAGTAATATTATCACGATTAATTATGCCCTGTACGGTTTCGGGAGAATTATGGAGGATAATGTCAAAAGTTATGATTTTCTGGAGGCGATGACTCACGAAGCTGATACATTTCAGGCTTATGTCAGAAGCCGTACACCGGAAAACCATGATGTGTATGAGGCTGCCTGTGAAAAGACGAAGCGGAGTGTGGAAGCACTGCCGTATGATTATGAGCAGATCGGATCGACCCGTTATGCCCAGACCTGGTCAATCAGAAGTTCGTATGACAGCTACATAGGCGAAAGAGATCATTTCCTGACAATGAGTGAAGACCATCTGGACTACATTACAACATTATACCGGGTCTATCAGCGGCAGAAATATATGGACAGTTATGCGAGACGCCTGATGCAGCTGACCATGCAGGAAGGAAACAGTTCTTATCTGAACCGGGTTCCCAGTCTGTACCGGCTGCCGGGGATTCTGCTGCTGGTTGGCTGTCTGATTGTCAGTATGGTAATTGTGCTGACATTCCTGATGTGGCGGGCGATGGTTACACCGGTAGAACAGCTTGTGCGGGAATCAAGGAAAATTGCCAAAAATGATTTTCCGGAAGACGATATTGTGGTAGAGAACCGGGACGAACTGGGGGAACTGGTTCAGACATTTAATAAGATGAAGCATGCTACGATCGGTTATATCGGAGCATTACAGGAAAAATACGAGATCACCCAGCTGCTTCATAAAGAAGAGCTGGACCGGGTTGAGATGGAAAAGAACCTGGAGGCAACCAGGCTGGAGGTACTAAAAAGTCAGATCAATCCGCATTTTCTGTTTAATACGCTGAATATGATTGCCTGCATGGCAAAGCTTGAAGATGCGGATACTACAGACAGAATGATCGGCAGCCTGAGCAGTCTGTTTCGCTATAACCTGAAGACGACGGAGACAGAGGTTCCGCTGAGCCAGGAACTGAAGATTGTGGATGATTATATGTATCTGCAGCAGATGCGGTTCGGTGACCGTATCCGCTATCAAAAAGATGTGAGTGATGAAGCACTGGACCGGATCATTCCGTCTTTTTCGCTGCAGCCGATTGTGGAGAATGCAATTATTCACGGTTTATCCAGTAAAGAGCAGGGCGGTCAGATCTTTATCCGGGCGCGGCTGGTAAAACAGGGACTGCAGCTGACAGTTATGGACAGTGGTGTCGGCATGGATAAGGAAAGGCTTCATGAACTGAGGGAAGCCCTGAGTGAGCGGAAGACATCGCGGGCCGGAATCGGTCTGGGTAATATCTACAAGCGTCTCCATATGATGTATGAAGGGGCAGACTTATTAATATACAGCAAAAAGAATACAGGGACAATAATACAGATGAAGATGCCGCTGGAAAACAGACAGGCATAACGGAAAGCTGGTGAACAAATGTATCGAATATTAATTGCCGATGATGAGCAGATTGAGCGCAGGGTATTATGCAAGACATTAAATAAACACTTTTCTGATTTTTGTGAGATATATGAAGCTGAAAATGGCCGGGAAGCCCTGCGTATTTACGAAGAGAAACAGATTCAGATTGCGATTCTGGATATCGAGATGCCGGGACTGGATGGGATTCAGACGGCGGAAGAGATCCGCAAGCGTGATCTGGACTGCTGTCTGATATTCCTGACTGCATATGATGAATTCAGTTATGCGCGGAAAGCCATTTCGGTACGGGCACTGGATTATCTGCTCAAGCCATACCAGGAAGATGAGCTGATCAGTGTTCTGGAGATGGCGATATACCAGATTGATAAGGTTCAGAGTGAACAGGGGAAAACTCCGGCAAAGTCAGGTGCTAAAGTATCCGAGCCGACCCCGATCCCGGCCGAAGAGGAACTCCTGGACAACGGACGGGTGAAGGTTGAGACGGTAAAAGAGGCAATCGAAAACTATCTGAAAGATCACTATATGGAAGATATATCACTTCAACAGGTGGCGCACGAGATGAACTATTCGGAGGTGTATTTTTGCAAACTCTTCAAACAGTGTTTTTCCAGAAATTTTACGGCTTATCTGACGGAATACCGGATGGAAGTGGCCAAGCGTCTTTTGCTGGAACCTACTGCCAACGTGAAGAATGTCGGAGAGGCGGTCGGATATCTTGATTCCAGTTATTTTGCTAAAGTTTTCCGGCGTTACAGCGGCAGCAGTCCGACGGAATACCGGCTGGAGCAATATCAGCGGAATATTTAACAGTAAAGGAAATGGTTTAATGGGAAAAGGGCTGAGTTGTTTTATTATATGTAACCTGCTTGTTTTAATGCTGGGGGCATGTAATAACAAGACGGATGAGATCACAATGGACCCCGGGCAAAAACGGGTATTTACTTACGCGGAAAATCATGCCGACGACTATCCGACCACCCGCGGTGCATACAAATTCGCAGAGCTTGTATACGAAAGAACCGGAGGCAGGATCGAGATTCAGGTTCATGCCGGCGGTATTCTCGGCGAGGAAAAAGAAGTAATTGAACAGCTGCAGTACGGCGGAGTCGATTTTACCAGAGTTTCGTTATCGCCGCTGGCAGAGTATGTTCCAAAGATGGACGTTCTCCAGATGCCTTACCTGTATACCGGTGCAGATCACATGTGGAAGGTACTGGAGGGGGAGATCGGTGATGATTTTCTGAATTCGTTTGAGGGTTCTAATCTGGTAGCACTGGCCTGGTATGATGCCGGTGCCCGCAATTTTTATAATACGGTAAGACCCATTAACACTCTGGAGGATATGAAGGGACTCAGGATCCGGGTCCAGGAATCGGAGCTGATGATGGCGATGGTAGAAGCTCTTGGGGCAAATCCAACCCAGATGGTATTCGGCGATGTGTATTCCCGGCTGGAGATGGGAGATATCGATGGTGCGGAGAATAACTGGCCGTCTTATGACTCAATGAAACATTATGAAGTGGCCCGATATTATACGATTGATGAACATACCAGGGTGCCGGAGCTTCAGCTGTGTTCCCGGGCGACGTGGGACTCACTTTCAGCAGCAGACCAGGCAATTATCAATGAATGTGCCAGGGAATCGGCACTGTATCAGCGAAAGATCTGGTCCGAACGGGAAAAGGTATCGGAGCGGCGGATCCGGGCTGCCGGGTGTGAGGTTGTGGAGTTATCCGCCAGTGAAAAGGAGCGGTTTCAGCAGGCGGTGTTGCCGGTTTATGAAGAATTCTGTGCAGACTATATGGATATTATTGAGAAGATTGTTGCGGTGGGGGAGGATAGAGATGCTGACACAAAATGAGAGTTCACCGTAAATATACATCTCGGCAGAGTAAAAAGCAAAGACAAAAACGTGATTCGATGTTATTGTCTTTGCTTTTTTATGAAAGTATGTAACCTCTTGGTAAAATTCACCACATATCTATTTATTATAAAAATTTAATGTTAATATTTTACTGGAAATGTTAAATATTTCCCATTTTTGATTTAAATATAATCATGTATAATTAGGATGTAAATATAAAGAAAGTATAAACACTTTCTAAAAAATCAAAAACGGGAGGTTTTTATGAGAAAATTATTTGCGTTAACACTTTCAACTGCAATGGTACTTTCGATGGCGGCCTGTGGACTTAAGTCCCCGGAACCGGCAGCAACAGAAGCAACTACTACTGCAGCAGCAACTGAAACACAGGCAGAGACAACTGCAGGTGACGCAGCAGAGACAACAGAAGCAGGAGCTGACGCGGCAGTTGAACCGGTAGGACCGGCTGTAACACTGGTTTATGCTGAGGTTAACCCGTTAGATACAATCGTTGGTCAGACTGACACTGCTTTCAAAGAGAAGGTGGAAGAATTGTCCGGCGGTTCCATCACAATTGATGTGCAGGCAAGTGGTGTACTTGGTTCTGAGAATGATGTTCTTGACAACATGCTTGGCGGCGGCGGTACCATCGATATGTCCCGTATTTCAGCATTTGCACTGACCAGCTATGGTGCAGAGAAATCTACACTGCTCTCTATTCCATATACATTTGTAAGCCGTGAGCATTTCTGGAACTTTGCCAAGAGTGATATGGCACAGGAATTCCTGCTTGAACCGGAAGAGATCGGTCTTGGTGTAAGAGGTCTGTTCTACGGCGAGGAAGGTTTCCGTCATTTCTTTACTAAGACTGAAGTTAACAGCCTTGAAGATCTTAAAGGCATGAAACTGCGTGTATCCAACGACCCGATCATGAACGGTATGGTAAGCGGACTTGGTGCAAACGCAACAGTAGTAGCATTTAACGAATTGTATTCCGCACTTCAGACCGGTGTTGTTGACGGTGCTGAGCAGCCGATCGCAAACTACAAATCCAATGCTTTCCCGGAAGTGGCTCCAAACCTGATTCTGGATGGCCATACACTGGGCGCAATCCAGGTTATCATCACTGATGCAGCATGGAATAAACTGACTCCTGAACAGCAGGATATTCTGGTTGAGGCCGGCAAATATGCATCAGAATTCAATGCACAGATTTCTGAAGAAGCAGAGAATAAAGTTCTGGAAGAATTAAAAGCTGACGGCGTTAACGTTGTTGAAGTAGCAGATATCACACCATGGCAGGAAGCTTGTAAAGATATTATTGAATCATCTACCGCTAGTAATAAAGAACTGTATCAGCAGATTCTGGATATGCAGTAATCAGAGATTTGAATATGATTTTTAAAATCACATGAAAATGGGCACAGGGGGATTATAGAAAATTTGCCCCTGTGCCCAGTGTTTTGAAAGGGGAATGAAAAATGCCAGCAATATTTGAAAAAATTGATAAGTTCAAGCCAGCATATGATCTTGCTTACAAGGTTGTGCTGACGGTATGTAAACTGCTGTTGATTATAGATATACTGATAACCACTATGGCGGTTATCGGCAGATATGTTTGGTTTATCCCGGATCCGGCCTGGAGTGAAGAAATCGTTCTGACCTGTATGTCATATATGGCAGTTCTTTCAGCGGCTCTGGCGATCAGAAGAGGGGCTCATATCAGAATGACCGCACTGGACAGTTATTTACCTGGAAATCTGGTAAAGTCACTGGACCTTATTGCCGACGTTGCAGTGATGATACTGGCTTTTATTATGATTACTGCCGGATGGCAGTTTGCTACCGGTTTGGGCGGCAAGGGAACTTATGTAAGTATGCCCTCTGTATCAAAATTCTGGATGTACTTCCCGGTACCGCTTGCGGGGGTGGCTATGGTGATCTTTGAACTGGAGTCAATGTACAACCACATTAAATGCTTTTTCGTGAAGGAGGGGAACATCTGATGGATGCAAATACTTTAGCTATTGTTGTATTGCTTGCAAGTTTTTTTATAATGGTTTTCCTGCGGTTTCCGATTGCTTATGCGGTGGCACTTTCTTCGGTATTATGCCTGATGTCACAGGGGCTGCCAATCAGAAATATTGCGCAGCATATGGTAAAAGGAATCAGTTCATTTAGTTTGATGGCAGTCCCTTTCTTTATTACGATGGGCTGTCTGATGGGATCGGGCGGTATTTCCGAAAAGTTAATTGCACTGGCCAATGCCTGTGTCGGGTGGATGACCGGCGGAATGGCAATGGTAAATATCGTGGCTTCCTATTTCTTTGGCGGAATTTCCGGGTCAGCATCTGCTGATACTGCTTCACTGGGATCGATCCTGATTCCGATGATGGTTGATCAGGGCTATGATGACGATTTTTCTACAGCAGTAACAATCACATCCTCATGTGAGGGATTGCTGGTACCACCAAGTCACAATATGGTTATTTATGCAACCACAGCCGGCGGAATTTCGGTGGGCAGTTTGTTTCTGGCAGGATATATACCGGGAGCACTGCTGGCAGTATCGCTGATGATTGGTTCCTATATCATTTCTAAAAAACGGAATTACCCGAAAGGTGATGCATTCAGCATTAAAAACCTGCTTAAACAGCTCAGTGTGTCTTTTTGGGCTCTGGCTGCTGTATTAATCGTTGTTTTTGGTGTAGTAGGCGGCGTGTTTACCGCAACTGAATCTGCGGCGATTGCAGTTATCTACAGCTTAATTGTCAGTGTATTCATATATAAAGGCCTGGATTGGAAGGGTGTATGGAATGTATTGTCTGATTGTGTGGACACTCTTTCGATCGTTTTGATCCTGATTGCAACATCAAGTGTGTTCGGATACTGCCTGACCCTGCTTCATGTACCGGATCTGGCAGCAAAGGCAATCGTGGGACTGACCGATAATCCGATTCTGCTGGCATTATTATTAAACCTTATCCTTCTGATACTTGGCTGTATTATGGATATGGCTCCGATCATTCTGATTGCGACCCCGATTTTGCTTCCGATTGCAACTTCGATTGGCCTTGATCCGATTCAGTTTGGTATTATGGTAATTCTTAACTGTGGTATCGGCCTGTTGACACCACCGGTAGGTGCAGTACTGTTTATCGGGTCTGCAGTAGCCAAGGTGCCGATGGAAAGAGTTGTTAAAGCAACCCTTCCATTCTATCTGTGTATGATTATTACATTACTGCTGATTACCTTTGTTCCTGCTGTCAGTATGTGGCTTCCGACCATGTTCGGCTGATAAGTGCATATGAGATATCAGTTTAGTTATAAGATGACGGTGTGGGAATACTGGCAGTTATCCATGTATTATATTTATGGTTCAATGGTTGGAATGTGCAATGTTATTTTTACTGTTGCCGTCATATCTTTGATTGTTGCAAGATGGGATGTGGCCGGTGATTTCATGAAGGGGCTGATGGTGATCGGGTGTTGTCTGTTCACGGTTGTTCAGCCGGGGCTTTTGTATCAGAAGGCCAGAAAGCAGGCGGCAGCAAATACGGAGGAGACCTGGCTGGGATTTGATGAGCAGGGAATTCGGGTGAGAGTTGGCCGGGAAAGTTCACTGGTTCGGTGGAAACAGATCCGGCGGATTTCGAAAAAACCGACAATGCTTGTTATTTTCTCGGATGCATCACACGGATTTGTTTTGACAAATCGGGTGCTGGGAGAGGAACGAAAGGATTTTTATCAATATCTGCGGTCTAGAATGGGAACAGGTAAATAAGTATGAACAAGAAAGTGAATTTCTATTGGCGTGAAGCTGATGGAGATTCACTTTCTTTGCTTTATGTCAATTAGTAGAGCCGGGTCTCGTTTACATGCTTTTTCCACAGCTCCATCAGATGCCGCTCGGGCCTGGTCAGATAAGTTCCTTTCAGATAGCAGAAGGTTAATGTCCATGACTGGACAGGCGGGACGCTGAAGTAGACGAGCGGGGCGTCTTTTTCAACATAAGACTGGGGGAAAAAGGCAAGACAGACCTGCTGTTTGACCAGATTCAGAATCGTGAGGGAACCGGTTGCTTCAAAAAGTACCCTGGGTTTAAACCCTGCATGAGAAAAAGCCAGATTGATCATATCGCGGAAGCGGGTCTCCGGTCCCATTAGAACAAATTCATCATCCTTAAAAAGGCGCAGATCAATCTCCGGCAGAGTCCGGTAACTATCCGGCCCGGCCAGATGAGCCAGCGGATGGGATTTTGGAACGCCCAGAACCATAATCTCCGTGCCGATATCATAATATTCCATTAATGAGTGGGCGTGAAAATGCTCGGTGTAGGTTGACAGGCCCAGCGTTACTTCTTTCTGCAGAACCAGCTGTTCCATCCTTTTTATCCTGGCTTCCCTGATTTTAAAGGTAATATTCGGATAATCCTGATGAAATATCGGATACACACTGGAAAACATCAGGGCACCCCGTTCCGGCGTATAGGAGATAGCGATTTCACCGGTGGTTTCGGCAGCAACATCCTGAATGATGCGGTAGGTATCTTCCTTCATTGTCAGCATAAGTTTTGCGGTAGTTAAATAGGTATTGCCGGCAAATGTCGGAATCATGGTATGGTGGCGGCGTTCAAACAAGGGTGTACCCAGTTCTTTTTCCAGCCGGAGCAGCTGTTGGTTCAGCGCTGACTGGGTGAGATACAGCTTTGCAGCGGCCCGTGAAATACTTTTTTCTTTTTCTATGGCAACGATATATTCCAGTTGTTTCAGATCCATATCAGTCCCTCCTCTGATTATTAAGGCTTAAAATAATTAAGTCTTAATATAAAAACCACTAAGTTGTGCTAAGTGAGTAGGTATATTATAATAATAATAAATCAATAAATCAACAGGTTTTGACTAAAATGCACAAATAGGTAAAGGAGAGGGAATCATGAGAAAATGTATATCGGGGATGGTTTTAGTTGCAGCAATGGCGGGGGCTTTGTTGACCGGATGTTCCGGCGGAAAAACAGAGGGGCTGCCAAAAACGATTGAGGTATTGGTTCCGGCCAAGGCCGGTGGCGGAACCGATATTATGGCAAGAGCATTAAGTGCTGATATATCGCAGAAGGCCGGAGTCAATATGACAATTGTAAATAATACCGACGGCGGCGGAGTCGTGGCAATGGAGACTGTAAGGGCAGCAAAAAATGACGGCAGTAAAGTTCTGCAGTTCCATACAACCATGTTAATTAAATCAGCTACCGGAGTTTACGATAAGCAGTGTGCCGATGATTTCAAAATTATCGGGGTGGCTCAGGGAACTGAAAAGGCCCAGTATGTACTGGTAACATCGGCTGATTCGGGAATGAGCAGCCTGGATGAGTTCCTGGCTGAAGCCGGAGCCAGGGAGCTTAAGCTTGGTGTGGAAACCGGAGGAACCAGCCATATTATCACCGGGTTGATGGCAAAAGCGGCCGGAATCAATGCAAAGTATGTGGAAGCCGGTTCGGATACGGAAAAACTCACGGCCCTGATCGGCGGCACAATTGATGCGGCGGTAGTAAATGTAAATCAGGCCAGACAATATGTTGAGGCAGGAAAAGCAAATGCTCTGGCTGTGGTCAGCAATGGTGAAGCCGGAGCCAGAAGCAGCGTATTGCCGGATATTCTTTCTTTTGAAGAGCAGGGTATCGACTGTACCTTTGCAATTGTCAATCTGTTCTGCGGACCAAAGGATATGACCGATGAGACAGCAAAGAAACTGTATGATTATTATACAGCGGCAGCTGACAGTGATACAGTCAATGCAACATTGGAACCGGCCGGGATGGCAATGAAATTTATGTCCTATGAAGAGGGCCCGGAAACAGTGAAAAAGCTACAGCAGGATATCAATATCGTAGTTGAGGAATTGGGATTAAAGCAAAACTAAGGGGGACAATATGAAGTTAAAACGTGATCAGATTACGGGAGCAGTACTTGTACTTTTGGGCTGTATTGTGGCTGTTATGGTTAATCAGTTCCGGATTCCTTTTTCTGCTTCTTATCCCGGTCCCAAAGCTTTGCCGATGATTGCAGTAACCGGGTTTATCATCTGCGGTGCAGGAATCTTCATTACCAGTACCAGAAGTAAGGAACCGGAACCGGTATTTCTGGCAAAAGAAGGATGGGTACGCAGCGCGTGTTCACTTGGTTTGCTGGTGCTCTATGTAGTGGGCCTGAAGTATGTGGGATATTTGATTTCAACACCAATTATCAGCTATCTGTTTGCCACATTTTATGCAAAAGGCAGTAATACAACGCTGAAAGGCAGAATCTTGTTTGCAGCATTATTTACCATAGTGATCTACGTAATTTATATTTATGCGTTTGGTCTTGGTTTGCCGGCCGGCGAATTGTTTGGATAGAGAGGAGACAGGTGATGATACAATATTTTTCATACATAATCGGACAGGTGTCGAATCCGTTTAATATCATTTTATTACTGGTCGGCAATATAATCGGGCTCATCTTTGGGGCTATTCCGGGTCTGTCCGGAACGCTGGCAGTTATGCTGTTTATGCCGCTGACCTATGGCATGAATGCAGGTTCAGCGATTATATTTCTGCTGTCTCTGTGGATAGGCGGCTGCTCCGGTGCTTTTATCGGTTCAGTGCTGCTTGGCATCCCCGGCTCAGCTTCAGCGGTATCAACCTGCTGGGACGGTTATCCGATGAGCAAGGCCGGAAAATCCGGAAAAGCCCTGGCGATAGGTATGGTAGCTTCCTTTACCGGTACATTTTTCAGTGCCATTGCAGCAGCGCTGTTAAGCCAGACAGTAGCAGACATTGCTTTTCTGCTGGGACCATGGGAATACTTCGGTCTTTGTTTCGTTGCTATCACAATGGTTCTGGCCATTTCAAAAGGAAATATGTTTAAAGGCCTGGTATCGGCATCGATCGGTCTGCTGCTGGCATCGGTAGGATTTTCACCGATTGATGCAGAAGCACGTTTTGTCTTTGGCAATATGCATCTGATGGGCGGTCTTGGCATGACGGTAGTGCTGATCGGTATATTCAGCGTCAGCAGCATTATCTTAACACATGCCAGAGGTTTCGATCCCTTGCCGGAGGTGGATACCAAATCGGTAAAAGGGCTGGGTATCACAATATCAGACATTAAAGAGAATCTGGTCAACATTATCCGTTCCTGGCTGATTGGCCTTGGTATCGGCTTTCTGCCGGGCATGGGTTCCGGTTTATCAAATCTGGTAGCTTATTCAGCAGCAAAGAACAGCTCAAAATCTCCGGAGACATTTGGTACCGGAAATCCGGAAGGTATCTGGGCCCCTGAGGTAGCCAACAATGCATCCATCGGCGGGTCAATGATCCCAATGGCAGCCCTCGGCATTCCTGGTGACTCAACGACAGCACTGCTCATCGGTGCCCTGACCATCCATGGTCTTGAGATGGGACCAATGGTATTCCGCAACAGCGGCAATATCATATATCTGATGTTTTTTGTAGTGGCACTTTGTGCAATTGTCTGTCTGCTGCTTCAGGCACTTGGTATGAGAACCTTCCCATTGATCTTAAAGGTACCCTACCATTACATGTATCCGGCTCTGATCATCATATCATTCGTCAGTGCATATGTAGATTCCAGCAGTATTTACAAATGCGGCATGATGCTGGTATTTGCCGTGGTTGGAATATTAATGGCTTACGGCGGCCTGCCGACCTCCCCGCTGATTCTGGCCTTCATCCTGGGACCAATCCTGGAAAGCAACATGCTCAAAGCATTTCAGAATACCGGAACCGTAACAACCTTTTTCACAAGACCAATTTCCTGTATATTTATGGTAATCGGTATCGGATGTGTATGCTCGCCAATTATTAAGAGTTGTCTGGCAAATATGAAAAGAAAGCAGGTATAAACAAAAATGAAACTAAACAGTACATCAGCAGTCAGTCTGCCACCCGAAAAGCTAATGGAACATTGCTGCCGGACTCCCTGGGAAACCTACCTGCCGCCATTCCGGATGGCACCCGGAGTATATTACGTATCAGGCAACGACTGGGTCGCCTGTTACCTGATCGACACCGGTGATGGATTGATTTTGATCGACACAGCGATGCATGAGACCTGTTACTTAATGCTCGAAAGCATCAGAGAACTGGGCTATGATCCCAAAGACATCAAAAAAATCCTCCTGACCCATGCCCACTGCGATCACATCGGAGCAGCCAGAACCATGAAAGAGCTGACCGGAGCCGAACTATATCTGGGAGAACGCGACCTGTATTTCCTGAACCAAAGAAAAGACTTAATATATAACGACGGCTACACCTGCGGTGATTTCGAGGCAGACCAGGTATATGCAGATGATAAACCCATCTGCCTCGGCAACATCACCATCCGCACCATATCCACCCCCGGCCACACCCCCGGCTGCACATCCATGTTTTTCGAAGTAACCGACAAAGCCGGCCGTACCTACACCTGCGGCCTTCACGGCGGCCTGGGCCTAAACACAATGTCCCGCAAATTCCTCCTGGAAAACGGTCTGCCATTATCCTTACAACAGGAATTCTGCGAAGGTTTCCGCAAACTGGACGAACTGCAGGTAGACATCTGCCTCCCCTCCCACACCAATCAGGTAGGAGTAGTCCAGCTGATACCAGAAATAACAGAAGATCACAACCCATTTTACGCCCCCCATATCTGGCACGAACTGATGCATGAACGTCTTCATCGAATGGAAGCATTAATGAAGACAGAATCAGAACAATTCGCAGACTGAACATAATCTTGACTATAGTACTATCTATGCATTTTATCTTTTTTACTAAGCCAGGATGTATGGTTGGCGGAGATGTAATAAGATACAGGCTCCCCGGCCCGGCCCCGCAGAGGCTGATGGCCTTGCAATGGTCGCATTTGCAGGTGCTTTAGAGTCGCTTGGTCTTCAGGAAAATGTGTTATGCAGGTACGCAGCGTCTGTTTGAGCGGCTGCATTTGCCGCGAGTTAAGCGGAGTACCGGAATGCTTTTAACATTTTTCTAAAGATTTAGCGACTCTTAAGCGCCGAAACAGCGATCATTGCAAGGCCATCAGCCTCTGCGGGGCCGGGCCGGGGAGCCTGTATCTTATTATATCTCTTGCGCCCCTACTCCTTATGAAGTATATCACCAGGAAACGGATAAAGCTCCGCATAATTCTCCAGCTCCGCATCATCCGCCGGAAGCGCCGGAATCAACCCCGTACAATCCATTGCCGAACTGGCCTGAATCCGATGTGTGGAAGGAGTATCACAACCATAAGGATCATTCTTAATATCAGGTGTTTCATCTTTCTTCGTATTCATCGCAATCACCTCACCTTCTGAAAAAATATATTGAATCACCATACTCAAACGGTAACTCCCCCTCACCTTCGTTCGGCGGAAAGAGTCGCACAAAGTACGTGCTCGTTTCGTAGGTGTACTTGAGTGCTAAGCTCGAAAAACATTTCGCTAAGCACTCAATGCATAGTATGAGGTGAAAAAAGAAGAAGTATGCCTGTCCGATTTTTCCATTTTAAACATTTAAAGCAGCAGCAATAAATCCCTTAAACAGAGGATGAGGACGGTTTGGCCGGGACTTAAGTTCCGGATGAGCCTGGGTCGCAATAAACCATGGATGATCAGGAATTTCGATCATTTCGACAATCCGGCTGTCAGGGGAGAGTCCGCACAGCTTCAGACCATGCTCGGTCAGTACTTTACGGAAATCATTATTGACTTCATAACGATGGCGGTGGCGCTCGTAAATTAACTCGGTTCCATACAGCTGATAAGATTTTGAATCCTTATCAAGTACACAGGGATAAGATCCCAGACGCAGGGTGCCGCCGATATCTTCAATACCATCCTGATCCGGCATCAGATGGATGACCGGGTGAGTGGTAGACGGATCCAGTTCAATGCTGTGGGCATTCTTGTATCCGACAACATGTCTGGCAAATTCTACTATCGACAGCTGCATTCCAAGGCATAATCCGAGGAATGGGATGCCATGTTCGCGGGCATACTGAATAGCTAACAGCTTACCGTCAATACCGCGGTCGCCAAATCCGCCGGGGACCAGAATTCCCTGAACATCACCCAGCAATTCTATGACATTTTCGGAATTGACAGATTCGGAATCAACCCATTTTATCTTAACATCGGCACGATTGGCAACCCCACCATGTTTGAGTGATTCAACAACAGAAATATAAGCATCATGAAGCTGGGTGTATTTTCCGACCAGGGCGACAGTGACTTCTCTGGAAGGATTCTTCCAGGCATCAATCATAGCTTTCCATTCGGCCAGATCCGGTTTGGGACAGTCCAGTTTCAGGCATTCGCAGGCAACCTCAGCCAGATGCTCTTCCTCCATTGCCAGCGGTGCTTCATAAAGCACATCCACATCAAGATTCTGCAGGACATGATTCTGAGGTACATTACAGAACAACGCAATCTTGCTGCGGATACTTTCATCTAATGGAAGTTCACTGCGGCATACAATAATATCCGGCCAGATTCCCATTCCCTGCAGGTCTTTTACGCTTGCCTGAGTAGGTTTGGTCTTTAATTCGCCGGAGGCTTTCAGATATGGAATTAAGGTTACATGGATTAAAATGGCATTATCATGGCCGACTTCGTGCTGAAACTGACGGATGGCCTCTAAGAATGGCTGACTTTCGATGTCGCCTACGGTACCGCCGACTTCGATGATGGCAATTTCTGTGTCAGAAGTTGCGAAGTTGCGGTGGAACCGGCCTTTGATTTCGTTTGTGATGTGAGGGATAACCTGTACGGTACCGCCGCCGAAGTCGCCGCGGCGCTCTTTGTGCAGAACACTCCAGTAGACTTTACCGGTGGTTACGTTGGAATTTTTTGTCAGGTTTTCATCGATGAAGCGCTCGTAATGGCCCAGATCCAGATCTGTTTCAGCACCGTCATCGGTGACGAAGACCTCTCCGTGCTGTACCGGGTTCATTGTGCCGGGGTCAATGTTGATGTAGGGATCGAACTTCTGCATGGTTACCTGATATCCGCGGCTCTTAAGCAGACGGCCAAGTGATGCGGCAGTAATGCCTTTTCCGAGACCTGATACAACACCGCCGGTGACAAAAACATATTTTACTGGCATAGCTGAAACCTCCTTGCATGCTTTGATTGTTTAGCGAGATGCTCTTACGAGCTTAGCAATCAAGTACACCTGCGAAACGAGCACGTCCTTTGTGCGACACCCCGCATGGTGTAACCTCTCGCATGTTACCTCTCGCGTTAGTATGGGGAAAAAATAACTTACCTATTATACAACTATCGGTGACATAAATCTACAGATTTTTATAAAAAATTTAGTTTTTTTCTCAGTACTTTCCTTGCTTTATAACGTTCCAGCATTTATAATGTAGGTTAGTTGTGCAAAAGATAAGAAAGCATATACGAGGAATAGGAGAACTTATAACATGGATAACAACAACAACTCTCCGGATCAGAATAACGGCGGTAAAATGCCGCGCAACCAAATTACGATTTTGATTCTGGCTGCATTGCTGACACTGATGGCAGTATCACTAATGCAAAGGGTAATGAATAATGAAATGAAGCAGGAACTGAGTTATGATGATTTTGTGCAGTATGTGGAAGAAGGGCAGGTCGAGGCGGTAGTCATCAAGAACTCAGAGATCAGTATTACGATCAAGTCTGATTCTCCCAATTATATCCCGACCATTCAATATTATACCGTAAGGGTGGAAGGAGATTATGGTCTGATCGAACGCCTGGTAGAGAATAACGTTACGATCAACCGTGAACGGCAGGACAGCAGCATGCTGCTTGAAACCGTCTTAAGTTTCCTGATTCCATTTGCCTGTATCGTAATCTTTATGAATTTTATGATGAAAAAAATGGGCGGCGGCGGAGTGATGGGCGTTGGCAAGAGCAATGCCAAGGTTTATATGCAGAAGGATACCGGCGTAACATTTAAAGATGTTGCCGGCCAGGATGAAGCAAAAGAATCGTTAGTCGAGATTGTTGACTTTTTACACAATCCCGGTAAATACACCCACATCGGTGCCAAGCTGCCGAAGGGCGCCCTGTTAGTAGGCCCTCCAGGAACCGGTAAAACACTTCTTGCAAAAGCTGTTGCCGGTGAGGCGAATGTACCATTTTATTCCTTGTCAGGTTCAGACTTTGTAGAGATGTTTGTCGGTGTCGGCGCTTCCCGTGTCCGTGACCTGTTTAAGCAGGCGCAGGAATCGGCACCATGTATTATCTTTATTGATGAGGTTGATGCGATCGGTAAGAGCCGTGATTCCCGCTTTGGCGGCGGCAATGACGAACGTGAGCAGACATTGAACCAGCTGCTTTCGGAGATGGATGGTTTCGATTCTTCGAAAGGACTTCTGGTACTGGCGGCGACAAACCGGCCGGAGATCCTCGATCCGGCACTGCTGCGTCCGGGACGTTTTGACCGTAGAATTATTGTTGACAAGCCTGATCTTAAGGGCCGTGTCAATATCCTGAAAGTGCATGCAAAAAATGTATCTCTTGATGATACCGTTGATCTTGAAGGTATTGCCCTGGCCACTTCCGGTGCGGTTGGTTCCGATCTGGCCAATATGATCAATGAAGCGGCGATTCTGGCAGTTAAGAACGGCAGAAAGGCTGTCAGCCAGCCGGATTTGTTTGAAGCTGTAGAAGTCGTATTAGTCGGTAAGGAAAAGAAAGACCGGATCCTCAGCAAGGAAGAGCGCCGGATCGTATCCTACCACGAGGTAGGTCACGCACTTGTCAGCGCCCTGCAGAAAGATTCAGAGCCGGTGCAGAAGATCACCATTGTACCAAGGACTATGGGGGCGCTTGGTTATGTCATGCACGTACCGGAAGAAGAGAAGTATCTGAACACGAAAAAAGAAATCGAAGCAATGCTGGTTGGTTATCTGGGCGGCCGTGCGGCCGAGGAGCTGGTATTTGATACCGTAACCACTGGTGCTGCGAATGATATCGAGCAGGCAACCAAGATTGCCCGTGCGATGGTAACTCAGTATGGTATGTCCGATAAGTTTGGCCTGATGGGACTTGCTACTCAGGAGAACCAGTATCTGACCGGCCGTGCCGTTATGAACTGCGGTGATGCGACTGCTGCAGAGGTAGATACTGAAGTAATGAGGATTCTGAAGGAATCCTATGCCGAAGCAAAACAGCTTCTGTCTGAGAACCGTGAGATCATGGATCATATTGCGGACTTCCTGATTGAGAAAGAGACAATTACCGGAAAAGAATTTATGGAGATCTTCCATCGTTTTAAAGGGAAAGATAATCAGTCTGCGGAAGCTGAAATGAAGGACGATGTAAACCGGGTTGAAACTGTATCAGCTGAATCAAACAGCGTGGAAATAAATGAAGCAAAGGATACAGAAAC
This sequence comes from Lachnospiraceae bacterium, assembly GCA_032073745.1. Classification (GTDB taxonomy): domain Bacteria; phylum Bacillota; class Clostridia; order Lachnospirales; family Lachnospiraceae; genus Brotaphodocola. The sequence continues at coordinate 51,250 of DAMAMW010000008.1, forward strand.
AAAAGAAACAGAAGCAAAAGAAACAGAAGTAAAAGCGTCAGATGTAGAGATATAATATGAAATTTCATGAAGACAGATCAGGTTTTTACACTTACCTGAATCTGTCTTTTTTTGATTTACTGTCACTAAAACATGATTTGGAAAAATTACCAGATTGAACGTGGTAAAAATTAAAATGGATAATTTGCCTCTTTAGTGTTATTGTAATAAGTAATTAAGTGATGAGTTTACCACTATATAAGGAGGCAGTATGCTTTGGGGACAGTTACAGGAACTTCTGGATCTTCTGGATAAGGAAGAGTACAGAACAGCTGCATCTTTGGCCGGGCAGCTGGAGGTTAGTGAGAAAACGGCCAGAACACGGATTCGGGAGTTGCATGATTTGCTGGAAAAGCATGGTGCCGGGGTAGTATCGAAGCCGCGGTTCGGGTATCGCCTGGAGATTACAGACCAGGCTTCTTTTGATGCTTATATCAATGAACAGCAGCAATCAAATGAATGGATCCCGGAGAAGCGCAAGGAGCGCAGTGAATATCTGCTGGCATACCTGATTGCCAGAAACAGTTATATCAGAATCGAAGAGTTGTGTGATTTTTTATATGTATCCAAGTCAACGCTGACGAATTCACTCAGGAGTACGGAATCAATCCTAAAAAATTATCGTTTGTCCATTGACCGGAGACCTAATTACGGGATCAAAATTACCGGCCTGGAGTTTGATATTCGCAGGTTGATGATAGACTACTTTATCAGGCAGCACAGTCTTCCGAATATAAATGTCACCCACCAGGACCAGGAGATCGCTCATATGAGTTCTATGGTCCGGCAGCTGCTTAAGTCATATGAGATCTTTATATCTGAAATGTCATATGGCAATTTTGTGGAGTATTTATATATTTCCTGGAAGCGGATGAAATCCGGGCACTATCTGGAACCGGACACGGAACGGGTAGTGGACACCGGAATTAAGGAAAAGATGTTTATCAAAGAACTGGTTTCAGTGATGCAGGAATGGGGACAAGTCAGCCATACAAAGGCAGAGGAAGACTATCTGTGTCTGTATCTTGCAGGTAAAAGGATGATTGGCAATGCGGTTGAAAATGATGCTAACTTCATTATCCGGGAGCAGATGGACCGCCTGGCGGTAGCAATGATTGATCTGGTCAGCAAGGAATATGGACTGGATCTGTATCATAATTTTGAGATCCGGATGACCATCAACCAGCATCTGGTACCTTTTGACATCAGGATTCGATATGATATTCCCCTGATGAATCCGATGCTATCCGATATCAAACAAAATTACAGTTTTGCCTATCAGATTGCATACGATGCAGTCCGCGTTTTGCGGGCGCATTATAACAAGCCGGTTTCGGAGGATGAGATTGGATATTTTGCACTGATTTTCCAATTGGTTTTAGAGGAGCGCAAAAGCGGCAATCATTCGGATATTCTGATTGTCTGCAGTGCCGGGAAAGCAAGCTCAAGGCTTTTGAAATACCGGTATGAGAATGAGTTTGCCGGATATCTGAACAATATCTATATCTGTGATCTGCAGGAACTGGAACATTTTGATTTTAAGAAGGTTGATTATATATTTGCCACAGTGCCGATCAAACTTGAGGTGCCGGTACCGATCGTTGAGGTCGGATCTTTTCTGGAATCAAATGATATTCAGAAAATTACCGATATTCTGCGGACAGGGAACAATCGCGAGATTATGGAACGGTATTATTCGCCGGATCGATTTTTGCGAAACGTCCGTGGCAGCAGCAAAGATGAAATTCTCGAAACGATTTGCAGCATTATTATGGAGCAGGAGCAGGTTGACGATGACTTTTATGAGCTGGTCCTGGAACGTGAGTCATTTGCCCAGATGGATTATGGCAATGGCATCGCAATTCCGCATCCAAACCGGATTGCATCACAGGAGACCTTTGCTTATGTAGCAGTTTTAAATGAACCGGTGATCTGGAATAATCTGCCGGTGCAGGTTGTACTTCTAAGTTCTGTCGGGCGGCAGAAAGATAAACACCGTCAGAAGTTCTATGAAGCCACGGCCAGATTTTCACTTGATAAAGAAGCAGTGAATCAATTGATACAGGATCCGCGTTTTGAAGTGCTGATCAGACTGCTGCAGTAAAATTACCAGATTGATTATGGTATTTTGTGCGGTGGAGTTTCCGGCAGCCGAATGATATCATGGTGTCATACCAATCAACACGAATCAGGAGGTGGACGGACAGATGTTCGGAGCAGACTTTTTATGGGGCGGCGCGGTTGCGGCTCATCAATTGGAAGGCGGCTGGCGGGAGGGCGGTAAAGGCGTCAGCATCGCCGATGTAATGACCGCCGGATCTAACAGCGAAAAGCGCCGGATTACAGATGGGGTAATAGAAGGACTTAACTACTCCAATCACGAGGCAATTGATTTTTACCATCATTACAAAGATGACATCAGGTTGTTTGCAGAAATGGGATTTAAGTGTTTTCGTACTTCAATCGCATGGACCAGAATCTTTCCGGATGGAGAGGGAGAGGCAAATGAAGAGGGACTTAAGTTTTATGATGAGATGTTTGATGTCTGTCATCAATATGGCATACAACCGGTGATTACACTGTCTCATTTTGAAATGCCCTATGCCCTGGTTGAAAAATACGGCGGATTCAGAAACCGTATCTGTGTGGATTTATTTGTCAAATTCGCCAGAGTATGTTTTGAACGCTACAAAGACAAAGTTACATATTGGATGACATTTAATGAGATCAACAATCAAACCGACTATAATGGAGACTGGGCGCCGTTCACGAACTCAGGATTGCGGTTCGGACCGGATGATAACCGCGAGCAGCTGGTGCATCAGGCGGCACATTATGAGCTGGTGGCATCTGCGCTGGCAGTAAAGATTGGCCGGGAGATCAATCCCGATTTTAAAATCGGCTGTATGATTGCAATGTGTCCGATCTACCCGCTTTCCTGCCATCCGAAAGACATGATGATGGCGCAGAAATCAATGCAGACCAGATACTGGTATGCGGATGTGCACGTAAGAGGAGAGTATCCGAATTACCTGAAGAAGTACTGGCAGCGTAATGGTATGGAGCTGGATATCACACCGGAGGACCTGGACATTTTGAAAAAAGGATGTGTGGACTATATCGGATTCAGCTATTATATGTCCTTTGCCGTCAGACATTCACCGGAAAATCCTCATTACGTATACCGTGAGGATCAGGATAAGGTGAAAAACCCGTTTATTGAAAGCAGCGAGTGGGGATGGCCGGTTGACCCGGAAGGCCTGCGTTACAGTATGAACTGGCTGTATGAAAGATACGGTCTGCCGCTGTTTATTGTTGAAAATGGTCTGGGAGCCTATGATAAACATGGTAAGGACGGCATCATTCATGATACCTACCGCATTGAATATCTCAAAACACATATCGAGGCAATGAAGGCGTGTGTTGAAGAAGACGGTGTAGATCTGATCGGATATACACCATGGGGATGTATCGATCTGGTTTCGGCCGGTACCGGTGAAATGGAAAAACGTTATGGATTTATCCATGTGGATAAGGATAATAAGGGAAATGGCAGTGGAGCCAGAAGCCGCAAAGAGAGCTTTTACTGGTTTCATCGCGTAATCAAATCAAATGGTGAGGAATTATAGGAGGAAAAAGGGATGTTAGTGATCAGATTATTTTGCAATCAGGGAATGTCAACGAGTCTGTTAGTCAGCAAAATGAAAACAGCAGCAGAAAAAGAAGGAACCGAGGTAGATATCGTCGCATACCCGGTCAGTGAAATGGATCAGAATCTGGAAGGTGTTGATGTCGCCCTTCTCGGCCCGCAGGTAGGATATATGAAAGCAAAATCAACTCAGCTGTGCAGTCGTTATAATGTGCCGCTTGATGTTATCCCGATGGTTGACTACGGTATGTGCAACGGGGAAAAGGTACTGCAGTTTGCTAAAAGCCTGGTGAAAGGGTAAGGGGGAACGGACATGAAAGACTTTCTGAACAATAAAGTAATTCCGGCAATGATGGCATTTATTAATACGAAGGCCATTCAGGGCTTAAAAGACGGATTATTGTATTCGATGCCGATGATGATTATCGGATCTGTATTTTTGCTCCTGGCAAACTTTCCGTATGTACCGCTTGCTGAAGGGCTTGCGGCAGCAGGGATTACTCCGGTATTGAATCAGGTATATGAAAGCACCTTCAATATTATGGCATTGATTGCATCAATCGGAATTGCATTTACATACGTAAGAAACGAAGGTTATCAAGGCATGCCGGCCGGTGTTATTTCGTTGTGTACCTACCTGCTGCTGCAGCCGTCAACCGTGACAGCTCAGGACGGATCGACCGCCGGAGTAATCTTCAAAGCATGGACCGGCGGGAAGGGCATGATCGGTGCGATTGTAATCGGTTTGCTGGTAGGCTGGGTCTATACATTATTCCTGAAACGCAATATCACGATCAAAATGCCTGCCGGTGTACCCGAAGGTGTTGCAACATCATTTGTTGCGCTGATTCCCGGAACCGTTGTGATCGTCGTTGCTGCAGCTATCTATGCAATTGTTCAGGCAATGGCTGATACAACACCGATCGAGTGGATCTACAATACCATTCAGGTACCGCTGCAGGGTCTGACTGATTCCTTTGGCGGTGTCATCGGAATGGGACTTATGATACCGTTTCTGTGGTTTTTCGGAGTACATGGATCGACGATTGTCGGTGGCATTATGGGACCGATATTATCAGCAAACTCAGCTGCCAACCAGGCAATACTTGATCAGGGTCTCGAACTGACACTGGAAAACGGCGGCCACATCGTAACCCAGCAGTTTTTGGATCAGTTTATGACCGTAACCGGAGCCGGCCTGACCATCGGTCTGGTTGTATACCTGGCATTCTTTGCAAAATCGGGGCAGTGCCGTCAGATCGGCAAGCTTGGTATTGGACCGGCATTCTTCAATATCAATGAACCGGTACTGTTTGGTACACCGGTTGTGTTAAACCCGATTATGGCAGTACCGTTTCTGTCGATGCCGGTAATATCAGGAATCATCCAGTACGTTGCTATCTATACCGGACTCTGCCCGATGTATTCCGGCATTCTGGTACCATGGACCTGTCCCCCCATCATTTCCGGATTTTTGATCGGCGGATGGCGGACCGCATTATTGCAGACAGCTATTTTAGTATTATCATTCTTTGTGTATCTCCCGTTTATCCGGGTGATTGATAAGATGTATGTAAAACAGGAATCAGCAGCACAGTAGTCTTAACAAATATATAGAAACCGAAAAGGAAAGAGTGCAGATGGAAGAGATGGAGTTATTTTGTTTTCAGTTGATTACCGCGTCCGGAGGGGCTAAGTCAAATTATATCGGTGCAATTCAGTGTGCCAAAACCGGTGATTATGAAGAAGCCGAACGGCTGATCGCAGAAGCAGATGCGATGATGCGCCAGGGGCATCAGCCACATGCAGATCTGATTCAGAAGGAAGCAGCCGGCGAATTCGTCGGGATGGGGCTGATCATGGCTCATGCGGAAGATCAGATGATGAGTGCGGAAGTGTTTAAGGTTATGGCGGAAGAGATTGTGGAGCTTTATAAGAAGGTGAATTAAGGGCTTCGTGATCACATAAGGGGAGATGATTTGGATATTTAAGGGGTGGATCATAGTGGCGGGGGAATGTGGAGCGTTTGGGTCGGGATCGACTCCGTTCTCTCGGCGGGCCATCCCTAAGAACATAAGCAGGGAGTTTCTGGGGCACCGGAGCCAGTCACGAGAGAAATTTTGATAATTTCTCTGTTCCGGCACCTGAATGTCTGACTTTGAGGTCAGACATTCTCCCCAGAAACTCCCTGCTTATGTTCTAAGGGCTGGCACCACCTCACTCAATGTCGCCGATCCCGACCCAAACGCTCCACATTCCCGGCGACAATTGATCCGGCCGTTAGGAAGGGCAAAACTATTTAGCCGCTTCAATATGAGCTTATAGTAGATTATGTTATACCAGTTCTTAGAAATCTAATGTCAGATAAGTAATCAGTTATTCTGTTATCTTGTTGAAATTACCATTTTGATGTGTGACACAAAGGCTTATGTATATGTGATATATTTGTGCATCTATTCGGGTTGTGATATAATGTTAGAAAAAGGGAAGTGTATTATGAATTACGTTCTTGATGGAAAAGGGGAGGTAAAACGTGTTACCGATGATAGATAAGCAGGGGACGGCAAAAAGAATCAGATACTTTATGAAAGTAAATCGTTTGAGGCCAACAGACTTACAGACGTATCTGGGATTGACTTGTGTTCAGACGGTTTATCGATGGCTGGAAGGCATTAATATCCCGTCAGTTGACAACTTGTATGCACTGAGTTACCTTTTTGGAATAAAGATGGATGATATGATTGTTGGCAGCCGAAGACTGAACTGTAGTATGTATTCTTACGAATTAAGGAATTGGTTGCTGGTATATTATGATCAGTTTTATGCCCTGTCAGCATAACGATCTTGAATTTTGAATTCAATGACATAATCTGTTTACAGATGTATAATTGTTTTATCGCATCACATCTAAAGTTTATATTCTGTTATCATTTCAACTTTATAAAATCATTAATATTATTCAATAACATTTTCAGATAAAACTATTTTCAACTTACATAAATAAAAAGCCTCTTCTACAGCCATTAGTTATGGCCGGATAAAAGGTGGCTTTGTGCTTGAAAATTATGGTCGCAAGCCTATCTTGCGCAAGGTAGATAGTTGGCAGGCAAGGGAGTGTCCGGGGGTGAGGATGGCGACTTTTGAGGGGAAGCTGAGAGTTCTTAGGCGGCGGAGACGGGATGGATCGGGAGAAATTCCGGTTACCACCCGGAATTTCAGGCGAGCTTTGAGAAACTCATCAAGATTTCTCAAATGTTCGAGCCGGTGCCCGATCCATCCCGTCTCCGCCGCCTTAGAACTCCCTGCTTTTCCGAAAGTGAGCCATCCTCACCCCCGGACACTCCCTTGCCTCCTCGCGACTATTCTACCACAACCGCCTTATCAACAGCCTTCTGAATCGAATTAATCAACGTCTGAGACGTATACCTGTTCTCCTCCTGGTAAGTCAGTCCTTCCAATGACTGTTTCTCATAGATCTGAGCCGTCAGATTGTCAAAAGATGGCTGAACCAAAGGATACATGGTGGCAACCGAGTCACTTAAAGAGACCATGGAAACCGAGGTGATCCGGTTGGAATCTACAGCCACTTCGACATTGATTTCCTGATTTCCCAGCATTACTGTGGAAGAGTAGACACCTGGTATGTACAGTACCTGATCAGATGTGACAGGGGTGTCTTTTTTAGGGCGGAACATGATAAATAAAAGAGCAATCAGCAATATACCAAGTCCGACAAATATGGCTGTATATATGATTTCTTTCATTCGCAGTACGACAATTTTTGTGTTAGAACTCATGGGGAACCTCCGTGTATGTTTGATATAATCTATTCCTGTTTAGGCTCGATTATGTTATACTTGGAAAAGAAAGTTGAGGAGGATTTTTCATGTCATTACAGCTGATACTCGGAGGTTCCGGTTCAGGCAAGACCAGCCTGATGTATGAAAACATAATAAAGCAGTCGCTGGAACAACCGGATAAGCAGTTTTTTATCCTGGTGCCGGAGCAGTTTACGATGCAGACCCAGAAGGATATTGTCACGATCCATCCCAACCACGGAACGATGAATATTGATATTGTCAGCTTCCAGCGTCTGGCCTATCGTGTCTTTGAAGAATTGGCGGTGGAGAACCTGCAGGTACTTGATGATATGGGCAAATCAATGGTACTCAGAAAAGTAGCAGCAGGGTGCAAACGGCAGCTGGGGCTGTTTTCCGGCCATTTAAACCAGAATGGATTTGTCAATCAGCTAAAGTCAATGCTGTCGGAGTTTTATCAGTATGGGATTACCCCACAGACTTTAACGGAGATGGTGCCGCTTGCGGTGACTCCGCTGCTTAAACAAAAGTTGAAAGATTTTGCTGTTATTTATAAAGGTTTTCAGGACTATATTGAGGGGCATTATATCACAACAGAGGAAGTGCTTGATGTATTGTGCCGGGTGATACCGGATTCGCAGCTGATTACCGGCAGCGTGGTGGCATTGGATGGATATACCGGCTTCACTCCGGTTCAGTACCGGTTGATGGAATTATTTCTGCAGCATGCCGGACAGGTGATGGTGACGGTGACCTGTGATAAAAATGTACCGTTATATGGAAAAGTTGGCATGCACAGCCTGTTCTATATGAGCAGCCAGGTGGTGAACCGTCTGACTGACATGGCAGTGCAGAATAAAATAGAAAAGAAAAATGATATCTGGTGTGAACAGCGGCCGGCGTTTCGATTCAGGGAAAGCCGGGAACTGGATTATTTGCAGCAGCATTTGTTCCGATACACGTATCGTCCTTATGAGGGAGAATTGACCGGACATCTGGAGATGTATCAGGCAGCAGGGCTGGCAGAGGAGATCCGGTGTGTGATCCATAAGATTGGCCGGATGATTCAGGAGGAAGGACTCAGGTATCGTGATATTGCCGTAGTAACCGGTGATTTGGCCGGATATGGCCGGGAGATCAGCCATCAGTTCGACCAGAACCGGATTCCTTACTTTATGGATGATAAACGAAATGTCCTTGATAATCCGATGGTGGAGCTGATTCGCGGCGCGCTGGAAGTTGTTATGAAGGATTTTTCTTATGAATCTGTGTTTCGATATCTGCGATGCGGTCTGGTTACGGAGAAACAGGAGATGACAGACCGGGCAGAGAATTATGTGCTTGCTTTTGGGATTCGGGGACATGAGAAGTGGAATACGGTGTGGGAGCGGACTCCGCGGGCCCAAAAGAACCTGAACCTTACGGAACTTAATGAATTTCGTGAAGTAATTATGATACCGCTTCTGGTCTTTAGAGATGGTTTTGGGAATAAGGAAGCGGATATCAGTGAAATGACGGCAGCAGTGATCCAGCTGCTGGAGGCTTGTCAGGTGGAGGAGAAGTTGTCTGCTTATCAGGAATATTTTGTCGGGCAGGGCGAGTACCGGCTGGCGAAAGAATACAGCCAGGTCTATGCGATGGTGCGGGAAATGCTCGAACGCCTGCAGCAGCTGCTGGGCCAGGAAAGGGTCAGCAGGAAGGAATTTTCCCGGATTCTGGATGCCGGTTTTGAGGAACTGTCCCTGGGTGTTATTCCGGCGACCGTTGACCGTGTTGTAGTTGGTGATATTACGAGAACCCGTCTGGCTCATGTTAAAGTTCTTTTTTTTGTTGGCGTAAACGATGGGATTGTGCCGATGCGCAAAGAGCATGGAACATTGCTGTCGGATAAGGAACGGGAGTTTTTCGGCAAACATCAGATTGAACTGGCGCCGACGGCGAGAGAAGATAGTTTCCGGCAGCGTTTTTACCTGTATCTGATGATGACAAAACCAGAACAGAAACTGGTAGTATCTTATACATTAATGGGCGCTGATGGTAAAAGCCGCCGTGCCTCCCATCTGATCGGTGAGATCAGACAGATGTTTCCTGAAGTCCCGGTTATCGAATGTCGTGATGAACTGGGGGAGGGGATTTATTCAGTTGCAGAGGCAAAAAAGAAGCTGATTGAGGGACTCAGGGAGACTGCTGATGGTTCAAAACAAGAGGAAAGAAAGGAACTGCTGGAGGTGTACCGGTGGTTCGCCGGATCTGATGAATACCGGTCAGATGCGCGTAAATTAGTGGAAGCAGCTTTTTATTCTTATGATAAACGGGGAATTGGTCAGGCAGCAGCAAATGCTTTATATGGCAGTATCGTCAGCGGCAGTGTGACCCGTCTGGAACAGTATGCAGCCTGCGCTTATGCTCATTTTCTGCGGTATGGGCTGGAGTTGATGGAACGGCAGCGGTATGAACTTGCGGCGGCTGACATTGGCAATCTGTTCCATGATTCGATTGATCTGTGTTTTCAGAAGATGAAAGAAGAGGGCGGTGACTGGAGAACGGTTACTGAGGAAGAGCGCCGCCGCCTGGTTGCCGAATGTGTGCAGCAGGTGACGAGTGATTATGGCAATACGATATTAAACAGTTCTTCCCGTAACGCTTATCTGAGCCGCCGGGTAGAGTCGATTACCCAGCGCACGGTCTGGGCGTTACAGCAGCAGATCATAAAAGGTGATTTTACGCCGGTCGGATTTGAGGTGTCATTTTCGGCGGCAGATAATCTGAAGGCGATGAAGATTTCACTGTCGGAGGAAGAAGCACTGCATCTGCGGGGAAGGATTGACCGTCTTGATTTGTGTCAGGACGAAGAACATGTATATGTCAAGATTATCGACTACAAATCAGGCAGTACCAGCTTCGATCTCGCGGCATTGTATTACGGGCTGCAGCTTCAGCTGGTGGTATATATGGATGCGGTGATGGAACTGACCGGCCAGCAGAATCCGGATAAAGAAGTTGTTCCGGCCGGTATTTTCTATTACAATATTCAGGATCCGATGATCCAGAAGGGCGCGGCGCAGTCGCCGGAGGATATTGATGCAGAGATATTAAAACAGCTTAAGATGAATGGTCTGGTCAACAGTGAACTGGAGGTAATCAGACACCTTGACCATGATATTGAAAAAGAATCGGACATTATTCCGGTTGTGTTAAAGAACGGTGAGGTAGCCGAAGGGCGGTCTTCGGTGGCAAACCGGGAGCGGTTTGAGAAACTGCGCACCTATGTGCATAAGAAATTAACGGAGACCGGCCGTGAGATCCTTTCCGGTGAGATTGGAACCGAACCTTATAAGAGCGGGCAACGGACCGCATGTGACTACTGCCCGTATCATGCAGTATGCGGATTTGATAAAAAGACTTCCGGGTTTGAATTCCGGAGATTAAAGAGCAAAAAGACAGAAGAGGTCTGGGAGGATATATGTCAGTAAACTGGACAACCGAACAAAAGCAGGTCATCGAAAGCCGGAACAGCAACCTGCTGGTCAGTGCGGCAGCCGGGAGCGGTAAGACGGCTGTACTGGTCGAGCGGATTATCAAAATGGTTACTGATCCGGAACACCCGATTGATATTGATAAGCTGCTGGTCATGACATTTACCAATGCAGCAGCAGCAGAGATGCGGGAGCGGATCGGTGCGGCGATAGAAAAGCAGCTTTCGGAGAATCCGCAGGATGAACATCTGCAGATTCAGTCTGCTCTGGTTCACCATGCCCAGATCACCACAATTGACAGCTTTTGTCTGAACCTGATCCGGAATCATTTCAACCGCCTTGACATTGATCCGTCTTTCAGGATCGGTGATGAGGGTGAGCTGATGCTGTTAAAAGCAGATGTGATGGCGGAAATGATTGAGTTTTATTATGAACAGGGCAGTGCGGATTTTGAGCGGTTTGTAGAGACTTATGCGCAGGGGAAAAGTGATGCCGGAATTGAAGATTATATTATGCAGGTTTATACATTTTCCCAGAGTAATCCCTATCCCCATATCTGGATCCAGGAGTGCCGTGCGGAGCTTGCGGACCTTTCTGATGAAACCGACTGGACAACCTTTTCCTGGATGCAGTTCCTGCTTCGGGATGTAAGTGAACAGATGAAAGAACTGCGGCAGCAGCTTTGTGACGCCCGTGAAGTGTGTGCGGAAGATGATTTTCTGTGTGCGTATGAACCGATGCTGGCAAGTGATATTGCCCAGGTGACGGGGCTTTTGCAGGCAGAGGATTATGAAACCTTATATGAAAAACTTTCTCTTGTCAGTTGGGACCGTCTGGCCTCGATCCGCAGTAAGGAGGTGGATCCGGACAAAAAGGCTTACGTTACCGGCTGTCGGGACCGGGTCAAGAAGGCAGTAACGAAGATGAAGGAATTGTACTGTTTTACTGATCCGGGCGAGATGAAGTCAGACCAGGCGGGTACGGCCGGGGCAGCAGATATGCTGCTTCAACTCACGGAGGAATTCTCCCGCCGTTATCAGGAAAAGAAACAGGACCGTAATGTAGTTGACTTTAATGATCTGGAGCATGAGGCGCTGCGGGTACTGATCGAATGGCAGGATGGGAAACAGGTCTATACGGATGTGGCGGATGAGCTTAGTGAGCAGTACGAAGAGGTTCTGGTAGATGAATATCAGGACAGCAACCTGGTCCAGGAGACATTGATTCATGCTGTTTCAAGGGAACGGTTTGGACATCCCAATGTCTTTATGGTAGGGGATGTGAAACAGAGCATTTACAAATTCCGTCTGGCCAGGCCGGAGCTGTTTCTGGAGAAGTATGAGGCTTATCAGACCTATGGTACATCTGAGAGCCGACAGCAGAAGATTGAGCTGCATCAGAACTTCCGCAGCCGTGATATTGTGCTGCGTGGAATTAATGAAGTGTTTTATCGTATTATGACTCCCAACCTTGGAAATATCAGATATACGGAGGAAGTGGCACTGCATCCGGGAGCAGTATTTGAAGAGCTGGAAGACGTGGAACTGAAACTTCCGGAGCTTTTAGTGGTTGATACCGGTGATGCCGGGCTGGCCGGGATGGAAGAGGATGCGGCCGATTTTACAGCCAAGGAGATAGAAGCGAAGCTGATCGGAGCGAAGATAAGAGAAATAACAGATTCGCAAAGCGGCATGATGATATGGGATAAAAAACTGAAGGGCAGCGGCGGATATCGGCGGGCCGAGTACCGGGATATTGTGGTATTGCTGCGCAGTACCTCCGGCTGGACGGAGACCTTTCTGGAAGTGCTGATGAATGAAGGGATACCGGCTTATGCGGAGTCAAGAATGGGTTACTTTAATACCATTGAGGTAGAGACGATTCTCAGCCTGCTGGCGGTAATTGATAATCCGATGCAGGATATTCCGCTGGCGGCAGTGTTAAAGTCGCCGATGATCGGAATAACCGATCAGGAACTGGCGCAGATGGTGGTGAATTACCGCCGCAGTGTGGATAAAGGGCAGGACCGGGGGCTGTATGCGGCGCTGAGCCTGTATATGCAGAGCGGAGATGAAAAATTAGAGAGATTTGTAAGTCTGCTGGATGAGATGCGGACAAAGAGCAAATATCTGCCGATCCATGAGCTGCTGTATCAGGTATACGAACGGACCGGATATTACGATTATGTATCGGCGATGCCGGCCGGGGAGACCCGCAGGGCCAATCTGGACATGCTGGTGGAAAAGGCCGCAGCATATGAGCAGACCAGCTATAAGGGATTGTTTCATTTTATCCGCTATATTGAGAATCTGAAGCGTTATCAGACTGATTATGGCGAGGCGGCGACGGTTGGTGAAGAAGATAATACGGTCCGGATCATGAGTATTCATAAAAGTAAAGGTCTGGAATTCCCGGTTGTCATACTGGCGGGGATGGGAAAGAAGTTTAACAAGCAGGATGTTTATGGCAAAGTACTGATTGATCCGGAACTGGGAATTGCCACCGATTATGTGGATACAGAGAGCCGGTTAAAAACGGCGACGCTGAAAAAGCAGGCGTTGCGGCGGAAGATGGAGCTGGACAGTCTCGGCGAGGAACTGAGGGTGTTGTATGTAGCTATGACCAGGGCGAAGGAATGTCTGATTATGACGGGAACCGATCGTTACCTGGCGAAAACAATGGAAAAGCACCAGCAGGTCCCGGCTGTAGACGGACAGATTCCTTATACGATTCTGGCAACAGCAGGATCGTATCTGGACTGGGTACTTATGAGTCTGGGCAGCGGCAGCAGCGGAATGGCTGTCAGCCAGGTTGATGCCAGAGAGCTGGTCGGTCAGGAGCTGCACCGGCAGATTCTGAATCAGGAGCAGAAGGAACGCTTTTTCAAGCTGGATCTTGACCGGATATACGAACCGCAGTGGGATGAAATGCTGGATCAGCATTTGAATTATCAATACCCGTTTGCAACGGATATCCGGCTTAATACCAAGATGTCTGTTTCCGAATTAAAGAAACAGGGACAGATGACTGACGAGGAGGAGAGTGTCAGACTGCCGGAACGGACTGTGAAAGAGATGAAGCAATATGCTGCTGATGTGCCGCCGGATGGCGGGTATGGTGCAACCAGGGGAACGGCATATCACCGTGCGATGGAATTACTGCCGTTTGAGAAGGTTGGTTCAGCCGGTGATGTTCTGGATTTGCTGACGGAGATGACAGCTGCTAAAAAGTTCTCACAGGAAAGTCTGGATCTGATCGAGCCGGATACAATCTGGCAGTTCTTCCAGTCAGATCTGGGGGCAAGGATGACTCAGGCGGCAAGGGAAAAACGTCTCCATAAAGAGCAGCAGTTTGTCATGGGAATACCGGCCAGAGAAATGGGGGCCAGTGATACGGATGAACTGGTGGTAATCCAGGGTATTATTGATGCATGGATGGAAGAAGACGGGCTGATCACGGTTGTCGATTATAAAACCGATAAGGTTCGCGATGTGCAGACGTTAATTAATCATTACAAGACCCAGCTGGATTATTATAAACGGGCGCTTGAACAAATGACCGGAAAGAAGGTAAAGGAGACCATTATTTACTCACTGACTCTCCAGCAGGAAATATCCTGCTGACGGGCCGGTAGATGTGTTTCTGAAAAGGAAAGATGAAAAAAACAGATTGTGATAGTTGTGTTCACTTTGTATATGACGAAGAATGGGATTGTTATGAGTGCGAGGTCAGCATGGATGAAGATGAACTGATGCGCTTTATGCAGGATAAATCCTACCACTGCCGCTATTATCGCCTTGGGGATGATTATGCGGTGGTGCGGAAACAGAATTAAAGAATGATAGTAAGCGGGGGTACAGATTAAAACATCTGTACTCTCGTTTTTTGAATAGACATAACATATTGCACAATAATTAAGGATTCATAACGAAAATGTCAGGATGTTGGTTATTGAATTATTATATTTAGGAAGTATAATAGAAGTAGATTTAAAATCAATCAATAAATTTTGAGGAGAGTTGAAATGGGACAGGTAATACATGAATTTACCCCTGTTTTCAATAACGAATCCCGTGTGTTGATGTTGGGTACCATACCTTCACCCAAATCAAGAGAACAGGGATTCTATTATGGACATCCCAGAAACCGGTTTTGGAAAATCTTGTCGCAGGTGTTTGAATCCCCGGTGCCTTTGACCATTGAGGAGAAAAAGATTTTTCTGCTTCAGCACAACGTGGCAGTGTGGGATGTTCTGCAGAGTTGTGATATTGACGGCGCATCGGATGCCAGCATCAAAAATCCGATTCCTAATGATATGAATATCATTTTACAAAAGGCCAGAATCAAAGCCGTGTTTACAACCGGAAGCAAGGCAACAGCCCTTTACCGAAAGTATTGTGAGCCGGCCGGTCACATCCCGTGTATTGGCCTGCCATCGACCAGCCCGGCTAACTGCCGGATGAGTGATAACGCATTAAAACAGGAGTATAAACAGATTTTACGCTACATACAAGGAGGAGACCTGCAATGATACCAGATCAGGAAGTAAAATTAACCCAGATGACCCATTCGGCCGGTTGTGCGGCTAAAATAGGCCCCGGAACGCTGGCGGATATTCTGACCGGCCTGCCGCGTTTTGATGATCCCAGGCTGCTGGTGGGGATTGAGACTTCAGATGATGCGGCGATTTATCAGCTTACGGATGAGCTTGCCCTGATTCAGACCCTTGATTTTTTTCCGCCGATGGTAGATGATCCTTACCTGTTCGGACAGATTGCGGCGGCCAATGCGCTGAGTGATATCTATGCCATGGGCGGCGAACCAAAGGTGGCGCTGAATATTGTTGCCTGGCCAAATTGTGTCAATCCTAAATTTCTCGGTGAAATCCTGCGCGGCGGAGCCGATAAGGTAAAAGAGGCCGGAGCAGTGCTGGCAGGCGGACACTCCATTCAGGACGATGTTCCGAAGTATGGCCTCAGTGTAACAGGGGTGGTGCATCCGGATTCGTTCTGGAAGAATACCGGTGCCAGACCCGGAGATGTCCTGATCCTGACAAAGCCGTTAGGGACCGGAATTGTGAATACCGCGGTGAAAGCCGGTATGGCATCTGAGGCGGCAGCAAAAGAAGTGATCCGGGTGATGACGACATTAAATAAAGCAGCCAAGCAGGTTCTGGAACAGTTTGAGATCCACTGCTGTACTGATGTGACCGGATTCGGTCTGGCCGGGCATGGAGTAGAGATCGCTGACGGAAGCGATGTAACACTTGAAATTAATGTTTCAGGACTGCCGGTTCAGGAAGAAGCCATAGAATATGCGAAGATGGGGCTGATTCCGGAGGGAGCCTATAAAAATCGCTCATTTGCCGGCGATAAGGTGGATACGGGAGATGTGGATGAAGCGCTGCAGGATATCTTTTTTGATCCCCAGACTTCCGGCGGTCTGTTGTTTTGTGTAAAACCTGAAGAGTGTACCGCTGTCATCACTCGTTTACAGGAGGCCGGTATCGGCAAAGATTGTGCTGTGATTGGTATGGTGAGAGCGCGCGGGGATGTCAGTATCCGCCTGACAAAGGAGGGCTGACTGTGAGAGCCGCACGATTACAGGCAGTGGTAACATTTCCAACCACAGTTTCGGCAATGGCGATGGAGCAGTACTGCAAGGCCAATCATATTGACGGCAGGCTGATTCCGGTACCGGGACATCTCAGAGCGGGCTGCGGCCTGGCCTGGATGGCTCCGTTAGAGGAAAAGCAGCATCTTCTGGCAGTCCTGCCAGAGTCTGGATTAGTATACGAAGAAATATTTGAATACCAATTGTAATGTGTTTGTAAAAGTGCTATAGTATAAGCCGACTCTTAGAATAATGAGATGAAAAATGAGGAGAAGTATTATGAAACTACGAAGGAGAGCAAGGCGGTCTTACGAGATTGACATGTGCAATGGGCCATTGTTCAGTAAGTTGATTGTCTTTGCGATTCCACTTATGCTGTCCGGTATTCTGCAGTTGTTATTTAATGCTGCGGACATTATTGTAGTAGGACAGTTTGCCGGAAGCGAGTCAATGGCGGCAGTCGGTTCGACCAGTTCACTGATTAATCTGCTGATTAATATGTTTATTGGTTTTTCTGTCGGGGCAAACGTATTGGTAGCCAGATATTACAGCAGCGCCAGCCGGACTGATCTGGAAGAGACCGTACATACGACGATGACTCTTGCCGTGATCGGTGGTTTTATCCTGATTATTGCCGGTGTCGGACTTGCGGCTCCTATTTTGGAAATGATGGATACGCCGGAGGAAGTACTTCCGCTTTCGATTCTTTATATGCGGATATTCTTTCTGGGAATGCCGGCATCGCTCGTATACAACTTCGGCAGTGCAATCCTGAGGGCTGTCGGGGATACCAGAAGACCGCTTTATTTTTTGTTTGTTGCGGGCAGTCTGAACTGTGTTTTGAATCTGCTGTTTGTAATCGTATTTAAAATGGATGTGGCCGGAGTAGCGTTATCAACGGTTATCTCCCAGTTTGTTTCGGCCGGTTTGATTGTTCAATGTCTGGTCCGCAGCGATGCGTATTATCGGCTGCGTTTAAAACGTCTGAGGCTGGTTCCGGATAAGCTGAAAGGAATTATGAAAATCGGTTTTCCGGCAGGTTTGCAGGGGGCTATCTTCTCTGCATCCAATGTATTGATCCAGTCATCGGTAAATTCATTTGGCGCGGTTGTTATGGCAGGAAATACGGCTTCCAGTAATATTGAAGGGTTTATTTACACCTCTATGAATGCAATTTACCAGACAGCCTTAAGTTTTACCAGTCAAAACTTTGGCGTGAAAAACTTCAGACGGATGACGCGCATTTTACTGTATTGTCTGGGGTTGGTTACCTTTATCGGACTCTTTATGGGGTATGGTGCCGTTCTGATCGGACCGCAGATTCTAAGTATATATGACCGCAATCCTGAAGTTATCAAATACGGTGTATACCGGCTGCAGATTATTGGCAGTACCTATTTTCTCTGCGGATTGATGGACACGTTGGTTGGTGGTCTTCGTGGTATCGGATATTCTGTAGTCCCGATGATCGTATCTTTGACCGGCGCATGTGCGTTCCGGGTAGTTTGGATCTACACGGTATTTGCAGCGAATCGTTCATTGGAATCACTGTATATTTCATATCCCATTTCGTGGGCGATCACTGCCAGTGCGCACCTGCTTTGTTATCTGGTTATAAGATGGTGGATGAAACGGCAAGAACCAAAAGAAGCCACTGCCTAATTGAAGACAGGAGTTAAGCATGTTTGAAATGATACCATGGAAGGTGATAATTATTGTTGTCACCTTCATTGTAATATATATTGTAAGTGATGAAATATTCAAGCGGATTGAACGCAGGCAAAAAGACATTCATATTCAGTTCTTAAAGAAGCTGGTTCGGGCCGCCCTGGTAATCCTGGGGCTGGCTTCCATTGCTGCGCAATATACGACAACACAGCAGCTGACTACTTACTTAGTAGCCGGATCCAGTTTGTTTGTTGCGATTGCCGGTTTTGCGGCACAGCAGACGCTGGCTGATGTGATTGCCGGTTTTATGCTTTCGTGGTCAAAGCCGTATAATCTGAATGAAAGAATTACACTGATTAACAGCAATATTACCGGAATTGTCGAAGAGATTACCATGCGCCATACCGTGATTAAGCTGTTTGACAACAACCGGCTGATTATACCTAACAGTGTTATGAACAAAGAAATTATCAAGAACAGTAACTTTGAAGATTCCAAGATCGGGAATTTTATTGAGGTGGAGATTTCTTATGAGTCGGATGTAGATCTGGCGATTAAGATTATCAAAGAAACATTGTGTGCAGAGGAACTGTTTGTAGATAAGGAAAATGCTGACGTGCTGATCAAGGATTTTTCTGCTAATGGCATTGTGCTTAAGACTACCGTATGGACGGAAAATGTCAATGACAACTTTCAGGCCTGCAGCAATATCAGACGACAGATTTTAAGGCGGTTTCATGAGATTGGTATTGTGATTACTTATCCGCATGTGATTGTGTGGGATCAGGCGTCGACACCACTGAAGGAAGCAAAACAGTAGAAAGATGATTAATTCACCAGGTATGAGAGCATAATGAAAGCAGGTATGAGAGCATAATGAAAGCTTGTCGACTGGAAGAATTTGGTAAGTTATAATAGGAACTAATCAGCTAACGAATAAGGTGGGGGAACTAGCTATTGGATGAAAACGGTCATCATCCAATGGTTGGTTCTCTTTGTATTTTCATATTTATACTTTAGTAAAGGCGGTGAAGTTCAATCAATCGGCAAGAACAAATGAAAGCGATGATACGTACTGAACTACAGTCGATCAACAACCAGGAAGAAAGGATTATCCTGAAAGATTTAATGGAACAAATATTTTTGCCTGTTTATGAAGCCAATGAAAAGATGTATCAAAAGCTGGAAACGTGGGTAATGGATGACCTGGCATATGATGTGAATCGGTATCTGATCAGAACCGGCCTGGTGGAGCGGGAGCATCTGGATTCAAAGGATCGTTTTATGTCTGCAATGCGGATCGATGATCAGAACAAAACGAAGTTGTCTATACGTACAGTTCAACAACAGATTGTTAAGGAAGGGCAATGCTTTCTTGGGACGGTATTTCTGCAAAGTGACTATATTGACATTAGTAATCTTTTGAAACAACAGGATCATTTGTCAGGGACAATCAGGGGTGATAACGAATATCCGGTAGAAATCAAACTGATACAGAATCGGAGTTACCTCTGTCAGATTGAGGATCTATATCGATTGTTTATAGAAAATGGGATTCCCTGGCAAACGATAAATGCCCCATATTTGTTTAAGCTGGCAGATGCCTATGCGGTGAAACTATCAGGCGGATATTCTGATCAGGAAACAGTAAAGTCATTTGAAATTGATCAGGAAGCTTCTGGAATGCAGATCCGTTATAATCTGGTTCCGGTCTGGAATGTGCGGCAGATGAAGATGGAAAGTGATGGATTTCCTGTTTCGTGTGGGGATCATAAGAATTATGAGCACATCATTCCGATAGCAGAGTATGACAATAATAATATCTATCTTGTAGATGGTGGATATGAGGGGATAAAAGTACAACAAAATGCGACTCAACTGGTGATCACCGGACCGATAGAAGAGGCGAAGAAATGGGATATATATAGTATCAGAAATGGCAGTGAAGAAAATCATATTCAATATACATATCCGGTAATGGAGAATTCCCGTATTGATGGATTTATGGAGCGGTTCCAACGAAAGCATGGGCAGGCGGTGAAGACAAGAATGGAATTGGAGCGGTTTGTCCTCGGTTTTGGATTGGGGGATTATCTTGGATATCGAGGCTGCAGGGTAGAAAAGAATAATGGAAGATGTAAAGAAACATATTCCATGAACTTTTTTATACAGGATGAAATTAGAGAGAGCCCAAAAGATAAATGCCTGATTCTGATGTTCCGGCCGAATATGAAAGAACAGTGGCTTACTCGTGATCTGATGAGTTTTATCGTGTCGGAAGTGCAGGTATTATATCCTGAATATGAATGTGCCGGTATATTGGAATAAAAAGTCCAGGAGGTAAAAATTGTGTTTAAAGTACAGACAGATGATAATGTCCTGAAGAGATTCCGGTTTCCGGCTGCGGAATTATTTTCTCACAGGACAGATTTATATAAAAAGGAGTTTGTAAAACTGCCAAAAACACTTATGCTGACTGTGGAGATGGGGGGATTTGCAATTTTTCCGGATATTTTCACATATCCTTACCCGATGGTTTCTGAAATGGTGAAGGAAGTAATGAGTATGTACCGGGTGGATCCCTTCTTTCGAAAAGTGATTCTGTCGGATGTGGACAGTGATCAGTACCGGAATTATTACTTGATCTATATTGATGAGCGTGAGGAGTCTTTATTCAGCGATTTTCAGTTTGGATGGACAAAAGAGCGAAAGGTTTGTTGTACAATCAGCCTTGATTTTGCTGAAAGCATTTTAAGGCGTAATGCATTGGGCATAAAATTATCAGAGATTGAAAGCCGGGAGGAGATTTTATTATGAGGGAACTAAAGATCAGGATCGAACCATTTGAAGTATTATCTGTACTGAATTATCATGCGGTTCTAGAGCCAAACCACCATGGCAGGGCAAAGGTCACGGCACTTATTGACAGCAGTCATGATCAGTCATGCCTGGCAATGGCAAAAGAAACAACATGGGTGACGGTAACCGGAGAAGGGGAAAAAGGAGACAGAAAGGTATTATTTTGCGGAGTACTGAGCTCTCTGTCAATAAAAAAGGATACTGACACTTCGGTTATGGAACTGGTGCTCATGACTGGTACGGTTTTACTTGACTGTGATGAACATATCAGAAGCTTTCAGGCAGAGAATCTGACATATAAAGATGTTGTGGATGTCTGTAATGATTCTTATAAGAAAGAAAAGGCGGGCACAATCATGAAAGTGGGGGATGATTCAGTATTACCGCATTTTATCCTTCAATATAAGGAAACTGACTGGCAGTTTCTCAAGCGGATGTGCGCAATGGCAGGTGGTATGCTGATGCCGGAATGGGCGGCAGAGGGGATTAAATATTTCTTTGGAATGCCCCGTCGGGCAGAACGTATCACATTTGATACGACTGCATATACGATGATGTGTGATCAGATCGAATCCTATGTGATTGAATCCCGTGAAATATATCCCATTGGCGGTAAGACAGAGTTCATGGGTAAAACACTCTATATCTGGAAAATTGAATCACAGATGCGAGGCGGAGAATTGTATCATAACTATTATATTACTTCTGACAGCAGGGGGCTGATTCGGACAATTGATACATATAATAAAGATATGACCGGAGTTTCTTTATATGGAAAGATTAAGGTTGTGGAAGGTGAAAAGGTAAAGATCACAATTGAACAGGATGAGAACAGCAAGAATTCAGGCAGCCGATGGTTTCCTTTCTCAACGGTTTACTCCTCTGCGGATGGTGCCGGGTGGTATTGTATGCCTGAAGCCGGAGACAAGGTTCGTCTGTATATTCCGGAGCCGGAGGAAACAGATGCGTATGTCTGCAGTGCCGTACATGAAAATAAAGGTGATGGAATCCGGACAAATCCGGATCATAAAATATGGAGAAATAAACAGGGTAACGAGATCCGTTTAACTCCGGACAAGATATTACTGACAAATAATAATGGAACCTGGATCGAACTATCGGACAGTCAGGGGATTCGGATGAACAGCAATTCTACAGTCAGCATCCGAGCCAATGGACAGCTGAGAATCGCAAGCGAAAATTCCGGAATCGAAATTAGTGCCTCCAACCGGATACGAATTCAGCAGGGCGACAGTGAAGTGCGTATTCAGGATGGGATTGAGTTTTCCGGTGCAAAAGTGAATATGCATTAAACATATTGGAAGGAGCGTACAATGACGATAGCAGATTTGTCTGTGTCAACAGAAATCCCCCTGCTTCAGGTGACTGATTTCCGTTTTATGTGGTGTCTGGGGGATCATGCGGTTTTTGAACTGGAGGGAATCTTAAATTCGGAGGCGCAGCAGCAGGATATCCTGAAAAAATCACAAGGATTCAGAGTTTAAGGTCAACTTGAAAGATGAGATTCTTTTTCATGGAATTGTAGCGGAGACTGTGGTTCAGGTTTCAGCAGGAGTGCATTTGGTAAAGGTTTTTGCGATATCTGCTTCAGATATACTGGACCGGGAATGTGTCAGTGAAATGCATCAGAATGTATTATCAACGTACGAGCAGATCGTAAAAGAGATAGTCTCAAAAAAATCGGGTCAGGTGATTTGTACAGTTGGTGATGGTGCTGCTGTAAAAGCACCGTTATTATGCTATAAAGAAACAATTTGGCAGTATCTGAAGCGTCTGGCAAGCCATTTTAACCAACCGGTAATGGCAGATGTGAAATCAGGAAAAGCGGCGTTATGGTTCGGCGTTCGGAAAGGTCGGAGTATTGATAATTATAATCTTACATTAAGTCAGATTGATATCGACAAGCTGTCAGAATGGGGGGCGATCGTCTCCTGCTCATTGCGGGGCGGAGAAAACTACGAGTTAGGAGATTATCTTTCTATTGATGGCAGGATGAGGCTCATTTGTCAAAAAGAAGTGAGGCTTAAGCATGGGGAAATAGAGTTTTTATATCGGGCAGCTGATAAACCGGCTGCGTCTGTAAAGCGATATGGGCGGAAGGAAATTGCCGGTTTGAGTTTGAAGGGAACTGTGGAGAAGGCAGAAAATGAGAAGGTTTATGTGCGGCTTGATATTGATGGAAAGGAGGGCCTGTATCCGTTTCCCTGGTATCCGGAGACAGGGAATGTGTTGTATGCAATGCCGGAGGTTGGGGCAAAGGTGGAGTTGTATTTTATGAGTGATAACGAAGCAGAAGCGATAGCAGTTCGCTGTAGGGATACGGAAAGTGTGACGGAAGACAAGAAAATGATTACGGGTTCAAATGATAATATTATGCTTATTAATTCATCTGAAATCAGGTTGAATTGTGATGATAAACTCAGTATTTGTGGAAAAAGAATTTTTTTGGAGGGGAAAAGAAGTTTTGATATATCAGCAAAAGGAAAGATAAAAATTAATTCTAAAACCGTAGAAATCACAGCTCCACAGGAAGTTAAGTGTGTGACCGAAAAGTAAAGGAGTGGTATTATGGCAGTGCAGACAGATGAAGATACTTTACAATTAATGTATGAGTATGAGGTATTAAAAGGACTTGATAATCAGGAATATGTCGTAAAAGGGGCTCAGGTATTTTGTGGGTGGGGAGGTAAAACATGTACACTCAATTTGCCATATAGTCACGGGAAAGTTACAGCAGATAATCGTCCGTTTATTACACATAAAGATAGTGGAAAGCAAAATGTAAGTGGTTTTGGGACATGTAATGTGACTGGAAAAACTAAGACATGCCAGCCGGACTTAAGTGATTGGTCTTATATTAAAGCTGATAGTGAGAGGATATATAATTATAATAATTACCGATATGAATATGCTGTTACAAGAGGATCAACAGCTACATGTAAAAAGGGCGGGGGGGTGGCATTTGAAACTTCTGGTCAGGTTGTGGCTGATTATAAGGATATAGGTGGTGCGATTGATATTATAGAAAATAAAGAAGACAGTTATGAGAATAAAAATGATAAAGATTTGTTGGGGCATATTAAGGTCACAAAACTGGGAGTTTACAGTCTGGGGATATATTTTTCGGATAAGACTAATTATGATGGGGGAACCATTTTTCTTTATAAAAAGAAAAGCAGGCGGAGCTCAAAACTGGAATATATAGGTGCATATGAATTGGTCGAACATAATGGTATAAATTTGGAGGGATTTCAAGGGACGGAAATTATAATAAATGTAACAAAAGATGGATATGCCGGTGGGTCACAAGTGAAAACGTTCTATTGGACAATGTGGGTAACTATGCTGCTTGAAAAAGATGAGGATTACTATGTTGAAATTGATTGTCCGAACATTAACTCTTATAATTATAAACTTATCTGTAGACAACCTTATGACCGGAAGACGTTGGCTAAAGAGGTCAACGAGCTGATGTGTAATATACATACCTTTATGAGTGACGCGGATAATGCGGTTGAAAGAATATACCAGGCAATCGATGAGGCTATTAAAATTAATGGGGCTGTGGCAATCGGGATATCAGGTAGTGTAGGTGGTGGTTTATATTTATCAGGTTCAGCGCAAATAATCATGGATTTGCATGGAGAAGTTGGACTGCAAATTTCAATTGGTACAGGGGGAGAAACCGGTGGATCGGCAGATGTAACGATATATGTTGCTCTTTATCCAGGGTTAGAAGATCTCTCTGTTTTAGAAGGATTTGGAACAGAAATAGGTGGTAGTATTGGAGAACTTTTAATTGGCTCATTTTCTGCACTTACTTCAGGAGAAGGAAATGATACAGAATTTGTTGGATTTCTTATTGGAGCAGGTGTAGGTGGCGAACTAACCTTTGCGGAAGGTCATATTGCTATATCAAATACATTCCCTACGGTTAGATTGGGAAATATATATACAGTTGGATGGGATGTTATGTTTAGTAACTGGAATAGCATTTATTCAGCTTGGAATACTTTATATTCTGATTTTTTAGTAAGATGATTATTAAATAACATTTGGGAGAATCAATATGATTATTGTATATATACTATGCAGCATTTTTGGAATATTCAATATTTGTTTTATTAAAAAGAAGTGGAGAAAAAGGTACGAACGCTGTATTTTAAGAATTCCAGTTTGTGTCATCGAAAATATTGCCAGAAGGCCACGAGCTGGAACAGTTATTTTTTATAAGCCAATTTTTGAAACATATGCATTTGGTGACCGAATAATAATAGATTCAGCTGTAGGTACACAGCTTTTTCAACTTGATGAAGGGCAAAAACTGTGGATATATGTTAACCCTGATAACCCGCAAGAGTTTATGTACGAGTCTCCATACAAAGATAAATTAATATTTTTTGATAAATGTGCATGTGCTTTTCCATTTCTGTTTATGTTTTTTGTGTTATTAATTAGTTGAAATATTAGCTGACTAAAAAGGAGATGCTAATGGTTGGTATATACATACTTTGGGGGATTCCAGGTGTCATCCAAATCTTTTATATTATTAGAAAATGGAGAAATAGAAGCAAACGCTGCACATTAAAAATACCTGTGCGGGTAATAGAGGTTATAGCAAGAAAACCAAGAAGTGGAAATGCTATGCTATATAAGCCGATCTTTGAAACTTTTATTTCAGGGGAACGGAAAATAATTGATTCGGCAAGAAGTACAATGCTCTTTCAGCTTGAGGAGGGTCAAGAGTTGTATTTATATGTTAATCCAAGTGATATTCAGGATTTTACTTATGATTCACCGTATAAAGAAAAAATAATATTCCTGGATAAAATTGCGTGTATTGCACCTTTTTTATTTATTATATTATTTAGGATACTGTATTAAATCATTATAATTATATATTCGGATGGGGGAAAAAATGCGGACAATTTTTATAGGTGTAACTATTTTCATTGTTTTGTTTAATAACTGCAGCACTATACGAAAATGGATAAAAGAAAGACAAAACTGTACAATGAAATTAACTGTTGAGATAATCGAAATAAAAGAACTACGAAGAAAAGGTGGAATTGTACCGTTATATAAACCTGTTTTTGAAACATATTTATCAGGTGAAAAGCAGTTAATTAACTCAGCGATATATAGTTGGCTATTTAAGTTCAAGAAGGGGCAAAAATTGCAGATTTATGTTAATCCAAATAAATTACAGGAGTTCAGGTATGATTCGCCATATAAAGAAAGATTGTTTATTATTGATTTCTTTAGCTGTTTCATGCAGTTGGTTTTTTTGGCAATAGTTATACTTTATGTTTAAATATCAGGAGAAGAGATGATGGAATATAATGATGAAAAGATAATCTCATTAAAAATGGAAGCCAAAGAGCAGATAGCGATGTCTCTTGAGCATGGGTATTACATAAACGGAAAGAAAGAGACTTTTGTTAAAGAAGTCTTGTTTGATGAAAGGATTTCGATTTATTTACCGGAAACTTTTGTGGATATGCCAAGTCAGGTGAAAGAACTGAAATATCCTTCTGCTTTTCGACCCCAGATCATTAAAACGACTTTGGACAGTACCGTGAATTTCGCCTTCAATCTGTTGGGTGGAGATGGTTTGAGCGGAAAAACAGAAGAGGTGGCGAATAGTTTTAGCATTGCATTAAAACAGACGAATCCCTCAATCATCTTTTATGATTTTTCTACGGAAGAGATGTCTGATGGTAACAAAATTTCTATCTTTGATTTCACCAGCTTTGGCCTGGATCAACAGGTTTACAATCTGATGGGTATCTTATTTGTAAATGGAAAGATCCTGCAAGCTACGTTCAATTGCCTGGAGCGGGACAAAGATGACTGGAAGGATGCAGCAAAGGAAGTATTTTTGAGCGTGGAAATTAATCGAAAGGGATTTTAAGTGCAGGGGGATAGACGATGAACCGGATAGATAAGATGATCCTCTCGTTACAGTATTTTCGGCGGGAGTGGATAATCAATAAAGTGAAAGCGTGTTCAGAGCAAAAGGAAGAAGAACTCCTGTTACTTACAAAGAAACTTCTTTTGCAGGCACAGGAAAAACAGCGCGAGCAAAGAATGGGGGCAGCAGCCTATCTTGTTTTATTTTATTTTCAAAGCAGTTTATGGACCGGCAGTTACCGTTATCGGCTTGTATTAGCAGATGAGTCGTTATATTTAGATACTCGTCAGGTGAACTGTGACTGGGTGCCGCGGCTTATCTATAATGATGCGGAGAAGCTAAAGGATGGTGTAGAGAAAGAACTTAGAAAATATTTTGTGCGGCTTGAAACGTACGAGATTGAACAGGTCACAAGATCCATATTGTCAGAATATCACGCTTTTGCTGAGTTGATCTGGAGCCGGTCGATGGAACAAATCGTTGTATCTGATGAATTTAAGGGAGTGGAAAAACGGCAGGAATTTAAGATTTTATGCGGGAATTATATGGGGGATTTGAAATTTGTGACACAATCAGAGAAGGGAAGTTGAGCATAATGGGAAAAAGAATGATATCAGGCAGTTCGTTTTCGATGAATCACGAGATTAATGTCCTGGCCAGGGATGTCAGAATAAAGGCCACCAACAGAAATGCCTGTCCGGATCAGATGGAGGCTGTACCGGATATCTCACAGAGTGTTTCGGCAATGCTGCCGAACCTTTTGGGAGCGATTCCGGTATCTGCCGGTCTGACGGGAGCCGGAGGAACACAGACAATGGCGGCAATTGCATCGGTCTGTACATCAGGTAAGATCGCTGTATCTTATAATCCGAACGGAGCAGGTTTTCTCACTTCATATCCGGCCAGTTATATGCGCATTACAAATGGTGCATATGGTTCCATGGGAAAGCTGACAGAAGATGATATTAAAAAGCAGCTTCTTATGTATCTGATGCAGATGCTTCAAAAGGCCGGTCCGGCATATTCTCAATTGATGGAGTTGTTAAAACATGCCATGGAAGATTGCAGTTTGCTGGAGTTTATGAAAGGGCTGCAGTCTGTTGTTTGTGCTATTACCGGTGACCCGATTAATGCCAATACCGGGAATTTTCTATATGAGAAAGAAGACTTAACCATAACAGGTCGACAACCTCTTTGTTTCAAACGGTTTTACAACCGGATCGACACGCGCACCGGCTGTATGGGGAAGGGATGGCGCCATAACCATGAGATTGAACTGCTGATTGAAGAGGACAGATATGTCATCATATGGGAGGATGGCAGAGAGGAAATTTATCTGCGGCAGCATGGTCAGTCACCTGAAGCACTCTTTGGATGTTTCAACCGGTTGGAAGAAACAAGAGATGGATTCAGTTATAAGACTCAGGAAGGCCTCGGATATTTTTTTAATGAGAATGGACAGCTGACCAAAACCAGTGATAAGAATGGGCAGGGACTTCGGTATCTTTACGATAAAGAAGGGTGGGTAAGCCAGGTGTCCAACAGATATGGTGCATCGCTTTCTTATCATTATGAAAGTGGGCGGCTTACTCGGGTTACTGATCACAGTGGAAGAAGTATTATCCTGACCTATGAATTTAACCGCCTCAGCCAGGTGACAAACGCACTGGGCCAAAGCTATTGCTATTATTATGATAAAGATAATGCGATTTCAAAAATCAAAAATCCCAGAAATGTTCTGGTATTGAACAACGAATATGATGACAGGGGGCGTACGGTCCGGCAGCAGTTTGCTGATGGCGGAGTGATCCTGTATGATTATCAGGATGATCAGAGCCGGACACTGATGACTGAACAGAATGGAAATCGGATTGCTTATGTCCGGGACGAGAAGTACCGAAACATACAAACCATTTACATGGATGGAGAAGAGTCTTTTGTCTACAATGACCGGAATCAGCGGATACAATGCATCGACAAAAATGGTAATAAAACACGATTTTCTTATGATGATAAAGGTAATATTGCCCAAGTTCTTTATCCTGACGGATCCAAGCATAACATGACTTATAATGCGGACAACCGTCTTCTTGTCATGTCTGTAAATGGAAAAACAAAGGTTAGAAATATTTATGATTCAAAGGGGAGCCTGATTTCCACAGAGGATGCGTTGGGGCGAAAACGAACATTTATCCGCGACGAAGATGGAGCTGTTTGCAAGATGGTTCAGGCGGATGGAAGCAAACTGACGTTTACTTATGATAACAGAGGAAATATATGCAATATTACAGACGTTTACGGAAATACCACCGGGTATCAGTACGATGAATTGAACCGGGTGGTAAAATCTATGGATCGGAATGGCAATCAGACGGAGTATCAATATGATGCAGCAAATCAGCTGAAGAAAGTGATCAATGCAAAAGGAGATGTCCGCAGCTACGATTACACCAAAAATGGCAAGATAACCAGGGTCATTGACTTTAATGGTGCGGTGACAAGCCAGGAATACAACGATATGAATCAGGTGAAAAATATCATCATGCCGAATGGGGGTATTACGAAGTTTGAATACGACCAGATGCAGAACGTGACCAGGAGAGTCTTGCCGACCGGAGCGGAATTCCTGTATGCTTATGACCCATTAAACCGGATGGAACAGATGACATTACCAACCGGCGGGGCAATTCGATATGAATATGACCCGAATGGGAATCGGACGGCGGTTATTGATGCCAATGGAAACAGAACGACAAGTACCTATGATGAATTAAACCGTGTCACAGCAGTGACAGAAGCAGACGGTGCCACAACCGAATATGAATATGACATGGACGGAAATCTTGTCTGTATTACCAATGCTGCTGGTCAGTCGCATACATACTGTTATGATGAAATGGGGCAGAAGGTCAGTGAAACCGATATTCTGGGGAATACGGTAAGTTATGAATATAATGAGATGGGAAAGGTCACGTGTATCACAGACCCGAGAAACCAGAATGTATGGTATAAATATGGGACAGGTGGGATTCTGGAAGAGGCAAGTTATCCGGATGGGACAAGTGAAAGTTATACATATGACTCTAATGGAAATCTGATCCGCCGTGAGAATCAGAGAGGCGATTATCTGGAATTTCAGTATGACTGTCTGGATCGGATGATTAAGATGTCAGGGAAATCCGGTCAGGAGCAGAGATATACGTATAATGCCGTTGGTAATGTAACCTCAGTCACGGATGCAAATGGGAATCAGACCAGGTATGAGTATTCTCCGGACGGAAATCTGATCGCAGTCATTGATGCTGCCGGGCATAAGACAGAATATGCTTATGATGGAATGTCAAATCTGACGACGGTATTTCGCCATAGAGGGGCAGAAACGCTGTTGAATCAGGATGGAAGTCTTTTGAACAGCAGCGGTCCGTATCGGTCAGGCCCGCTCCGCCTCACCCGGTATGAGCGGGACGGCCTGGGTAAGATAACTAAAATCACCGACCCGTTGGGATATGAGGAGACCTTTGAGTATGATCTTATGGGGCAGATGGTTGCAAAGACTGATAAGGAAGGATATCGGACTGTTTATGCTTATACTCCATTTCATAAGTTGGAACAGGTTACCTATAACGATGGAAGAAGTGTGGAATATACTTATAATGCCTTGCGCCAGCTGATTCAGGTGAAAGACTGGTTAGGCATTACCAATGTTGAGTTAGACGCGGCAGGACGGGCAGAGAAAATCACGGATTATGCAGGAAGAGAAGTTCTTTATCAGTGGAGCCGGACAGGCGAACGGGAAGCTATTTGCTATCCGGATGGACGGAAAGTAGCATATGAATATAATGATCAAGGGCGTTTGAGTCATCTGGAGGATGGTGTGACTGCGGTGGATTATCAGTATACTGAGGATGGACTGCTGGCGGGTAAATATTATAAAAATGATTTACAGACTATGTATTCTTATGATGAAAATGGATTGCTGAAGAAATTGACCCATAGCTATCAGAATACCGTTCTGGAGGAATACCGTTACTCTTATGATTTGATGGGGAATAAAACGGAAATTCAAAAAGAACGGAATGCAGCGATTTCCTGTATTCTGTTACCAGAGGAGATTCGGAATGGCCTGCGGGATACGAGCGGAACCTATCATTTTCGTTATGACTGTTTAAACCGTCTGACAGCAGTGGTACAGAACCAGCATATGCTCCGTACTTATGAATATGATGCATTTGGAAACCGTGTACGCCATTTAGATCAGGAGCATCATACTGATCAGATTTGTATCTATAATGAGATGGATCAGTTAAAGAAAAATGGAAAAGAAAGTTATCGGTATGACCGACGGGGGAATCTGACGGAAATCATGAAAGAGGGGCGGTTGGTTAATGGTTATCAATATGATGAAACCAACCGGCTGAGTAAGGCAGCTGATGGTACCGGGCAGATGTCCTGTTATCAATACAATGGGCTGGGAAATCGGGTTGGATGTCAGATATATTCTCGAGAGATAAATCTGAGATCCGGACTAAAATCTCAGGAGGCAGTAAACTGGGAGATTGAGGAGGAGTTAAAACCAGCGAGAGAGGCTGATTATCTGCTTGACTTAACTAAACCATACCATAATCTGCTTTCAAAGACGGAACGGAATGGGGTGGCTGTGCAGCGTCAGGATTATATCTGGGATGGGATTGTAGTTGCAATGACAGAGGGTGAACGGGCCTGTATTTATCTGCAGGATGAACTGGGAAGTCCGGTTCGTATGCTTGATGCGCATGGAGATTATCAGACGGTGTATGGATATGATGAATTTGGCCGGGACCTGTTTGGAAATCAGGGAGAAGTGCAGCCGTTTGGGTATACGGGGTATCAGACGGATCGTGTAGCGAATACGTATTTTGCACAGGCCAGGGAGTATATGCCGGGGACTGGACGGTTTGGTGGGGAGGATGTTGTAAAAGGCAGTGCCAGATTGCCAGAAACTTTGAATGAATATGGGTATTGTTGGCAGAATCCTATTACAATGATAGACTTAACTGGAAAATTTCCGCAACCCCCCACTGATAGTAAACGAATGCCATCGCAAAAAAGTAGATCAAAGCCATCAAATGCTGCCAGACAGGGGGATACGATTCCAGAACCAATACCTGATATTCCTAATCCACCATCAGACTATGTGAAAGATTATTGGTGGTCGTCTAGAAATTGCTATACATATGCATTTGATCTGAGAGGAAGATATAATCCAGGTGAAGTAAGGGGAATTTATTTGGACTCACTATTATCTTATAATAATATTACAGTTCATGATATTGCAGATTTGGTAATGGATGATATGGTGAAATTTGAAAAAGAAGTAAGGATAGTACTTTCGAAAGAAGACAAATATGATGATGAGTATATTGTAGCATTAAGGATAAGTAATGGTGAAAAGATAGGGTTTCCAGCGTCGTGGGATTATCATTTTGCGATTTTACTATCAGATGGAACGTGGGCAGATAAGCGTGGAAGTACTGCGTCTAGATGGAATGAATTAAGTGATGAAGATATTGCTTGGTTAATGGATGGAAGACCTTTTTATGACTCAGATATCGTTTATTTTGCCGTTAAAAAAGAAGGAGTGAAATGTGAAAATACAAGATGATTTTGTTTTATGCAAAAGCAGATTAAGATTTATACAGCCACATAAATATGAAATGGGGGAAAGAAAAAGTGGAAATATTGAAAGGGGTATGTTTTGAAATCCTGGAGTAAAGTAAAGTGTGTTTTTTTGGTGATATTAATTATAGTGGGAGGAGTGATGGTATTGTCTGTACAGAGTGATAAAATAACAGAAATTGATAACCAACAAAAAAAATATGAAGAACTAATAACGATAAAATATAATTCTGATGAATTAAAAGCATTACATAAGAAAATTACAATATCTAGGTATTCGGAAGAGTTTCTGAAAAGAAATTATCTAGAACAACTATACCAGTTTGAATGTGTTCGCTGTTTTGAAGGGGTTCATGAAATATTCGATGAAGAATATACGTATAATTATGTTGTTTTACAAGATACATTGGGGGGGGTATTGTTTGCTTTTTTCAATGAGAATAATGAGGTTTTTGGAAGTTATTATTTTGACCACTTACTCACTAAAGATGATTTTAGTAATATTGCAGAAAATCGAACTGTTACTGATAAGCAAATTATGGAATTGGATACGAACACTTATGTGCTTGGGACCTCAGGTATATATAGTACAGCACATATTGTAAAAGAAGGATTATTTATTTTGGAATATGCTCAACGTGGAAATGCAACAGTTAAATCAAAGAAATTCTATGAAGAAAAAGCTGATTTGGAAATGTTCTATTACTTTATTCCAGGTATATTAGATATTGATAAGGAGGAGATGATAAGGCAGTTTAACGAATTATCAGATTGATTTTATGTATTGGTGAAATACGTTTGGGTATAACAAATCAGGCGACTATATGTTTGATAATTAGGATGAGGTATACCGATAAGGTCTATATCTAAAATTGATTATGTTGCAGACATTGATTTTGAAGGAGAAATGATATTGATCCATAAAGAGAAAGGAATAGAATACCAGCTTGAACAATATATAATGCCAGCGGAAATTAATCAATACGATTAACCGGAGAAAATCAAATGCTTTAAAATCCGTATTTTGAACATGCATATCAACTTCGCGCGATCAGATCGTTGGTAGCATCAATCAAGTTATTTGGATCAAGTGGGATGGATATTGAAAAAACATTGAATGGCAGCAGAGATTTTCTGCTTACTTATATCTTATCACATTATGGGATGGTTACAGCAGTTGCAGTAGTTGGATCTATAAGTTTTTTGTTTGGAAGGATGTTAAGTATTATTTTAAAGCAAGAAAATAAGCTTGCAATATCGATAGGAACCGGATGTATTGCTGTGTTATCTTTGCAGCTAGTGATTTATATTATGGGGAATACAGGGATTTTAATGATTTCTTCCTATTGTCCTTTTATTAGCTATGACCAAACCGGGATATTGGTAAGTTATATATTGATTGGAATATTACTTAGTATATATCGATATATTTAAATGCCAAAATAGGAGCAATCATTCCGATCGCCCCTTATTTGTATTAATGCTTCTCTTTTGGCAGAATAATATTCAGCACAACAGCCACAAGTGTCGCAATAACAACCGGTGATTTACCGAATATCGTAGTCACCCAGTTTGGAAACGCCGACAAGGCTGCAGAAGCCTGTGAAACACCCATCCCCAACGCCGCGGCAAGTCCGACAATAGAGGAATTACGGTAGTTCATTTCTTCAGACATAACCAGTTTCATTCCGGTCATGGCGATTGAGGCAAATACAGAAACCGTCGCACCACCCAGCACGCATTGCGGAATGGTGGTCAGCAGTGCTGAGAATTTTGGCAGCAGTCCGGCAGTTAAAAGAATCAGCGCGGAAAGGCCCAGAGTGCAGCGGTTAACGACCCTGGTTGTGGTTACAATACCGACATTCTGACTGTATGTGGCGGTTGGCAGACCGCCTAACAGAGATCCGATAATATTTGTAATTCCATAACCAACAATACCACCCTGTAATTCTTTGTTGGTTGGTTCACGGTCCAGGCCCCCGATTGTAGTGGCAGAAAAATCACCGATGGCCTGGATCGAGTTAATCGCAAACAAGATGCCGATAGCGACACAGGATGAAATCTCAAATTCAAAACCAAAATGCATCAATCGTGGTAACTGAATGATCTGGGCAGTAGATATGGCATCAAAATGGACCATGCCAAAGATCATACTGAACAGATAACCGCAGATGATACCAGCTAAAATCGATGCCAGTTTCAGAATACCGCGGCCAAAGTGATTCAGCAGAGTTACAACGGTCAGGGTAAATATTGCCACCAGCCAATTTTGCCATGACCCATATTCCGGATTGCTGGTACCGCCGGCCATATAATTAATGGCCGTAGGATACAAGGATAATCCAATGGTAAAGACAACCGTACCGGCAATCAGAGGCGGAAAGAACTTACGGATCTTATTGATCAGCAGGCCAACGATAATGGCAATAACACCACCGACCAGCTGAGCACCAAAGATCGTCTGCAGACTAAAATCACCTGCAATTGCCTGCATACTCGGAAGATAAGCAAAACTTACTCCCATAATGACCGGCAGGCCGGCACCCAGACGCATTCCGCGTTTCCCGCCGATGGGAAACAGTTGAAGCAGAGTGGAGAGTGCCGAGACTACCAGTGCCGACTGAATCAGGATGACACTGTCCTTTTCGGACAGGCCCGAGACGCCGGAGATAATAATTGCCGGGGTAACACAGCCGACAATCATAGCTACAACATGCTGTAACGCTAAAGGAAAGGCCTGTTTTAATGAAGGGACCCCGTTTAAGTCAAAGAGCGAGGCCGGTTTTGAATCGGTAAAACTATTCATACGTGCCTCCGATCTATGAGTGAATTCGGGTTCCTGTATTTCCTAAAATACCATCCTTGGCTTTTTGCAGCAGGGTGATGAGTGCAGTTCTGCCGGGTGCAGATTCTGCGAAAGATACGGCTGCTTCGACTTTAGGAAGCATGGAGCCGGGGGCGAACTGACCTTCTTTCATATATACCTTTGCCTGATCCGCAGACAGATCATCAAGCCACTGCTGATCTGGTTTTCCATAATTAACAGCTACTTTTTCTACAGCAGTAAGTATAATCAGTACATCAGCATCCAGTTCTTTTGCCAGCAGACAGCTGGCGAAATCTTTATCGATAACAGCACTGGCACCTTTTAGGTGTTTGCCCTGCAGTGTTACCGGAATACCGCCGCCGCCGCAGGCGATGACGAGCTGCCCTTCCTGTACCAGTGAACGGATTGCACCAATCTCAATAATTTCTGCCGGCTTCGGAGATGCGACAACACGCCGCCATCCGCGTCCGGAGTCTTCCTTCATAACATAGCCATATTCCTGCTCGGCATGGCGGGCCTGATCTTCAGTCATAAAATGACCAATCGGTTTTGTTGGATCCTTAAAGGCTGGATCATCCTCATCAACGCGGATCTGGGTAACCATTGTTACAACCGGAGTTTCCGTGATATCGCGGTTCCACAATTCCTCACGCAGGGCATTCTGCAGGTCATAACCGATATATGCCTGACTCATTGCCACACATACGGAGAGTGGTGTATTCGGCTGAGCCGGATTCTCTCTTGATAAAGCGGCCATAGCATTGTTGATCATACCAACCTGCGGACCGTTGCCATGGACAATAACGACTTCACAGCCTTCCTGGATCAGATCAACGATGGCTTTTGCGGTGATTTTAACTGCTTCCATCTGCTCCGGAAGCGTATTGCCAAGAGCATTACCCCCTAATGCGATGACAATTCTTTTCTTTTTACTCATGATATATCCTCCTCCTGGTGATATATTTTGTTTTTGTTGTTCATAGTTGCATGGAGAACGTGGGGAGTTCGTACAGAAATTGGTTCCGTTCTCTTAATGGGGTGGTTCTAAGGTTATAGCAATCAATTTTCAGGGGCACCGGGGCCAGTCCTGGAGAACTTTTTATAACTTCTCCACTCCGGCCCCTGAAATCCAGCTTTGGAGAGCAGAATTTCTCCCCTGAAAATTGCTTGCTATAACCTAAGAACCACCGTCATTTCGTTCAATGTCACCAATTCCTGTACGAACTCCCCACGTTCTCCCGGCGACTTTGAAAGCTACAGCTAGTAAGTAAAAAAGCAAAAACATAAAAGCAAAAACGTATAAGATAAAAGCATATATAAAAAGTCAGTATCACTGGTTTTACATATCTAAAGCAAGCGACTTTGTAGCTGGGGGAAGCGGGGATGATCCTTTGGGCAGGAATCGAGGACATTGAATGAGGCTTCGATAGTCCTTAGGGACGAAAAGGGGATTTGACCCGGAGGATTTCTGCTCTCAAAAGCTGAAATCCAGGAGCCCTGAACGGAGAAGTTATCAAAAGTTCTCCGTGAATGGCTCCGGTGCCGGGTCAAATCCCCTTTTCGGCCCTTAGGAATATCCAGCCGAGAGAACGGAGTCGATTCCTGCCCAAAGGATCATCCCCGCTTCCCCTTGAACAAAGCCGCTTTTTATCTAATTATTTGAATTTACGAGGCACATTTCTCTCTTCAAGAGCTTTTAAAGTTTCTGCCGGATTTTCGAATTTTGCCAGGAAAATCATAGCAGCGATAACATATGGTTTGTAACTTGCTTCTTTGTACAGCGGATCACGGTAACGATCAAAGACAGAAGCGTCAACTTCGCCGGTTTCACAGCTTACACCGGTGATATCGGCCGGCAGACAGTGCATGTATAATGCTTTGCCGTCTTTGGTGGTCTTCATCAGTTCTTCGGTACATGCCCAGTCTTTGTGATTTGCGTTCTGTGCCAGAAGTTCTTTCTCGAGAGCTTTGATACCGGCGTCATCGCCTGCAGCGTAAAGATCTGTTCTCTTTTCCATGGCTGCAAAAGGTGCCCAGCTCTTTGGATATACGATGTCAGCATCTTTGAAGGCATCTGCCATATCGTTGGTTCTGCGGAAGGAACCGCCTGATTTTTCGGCGTTCTTGGCAGCAACTGCTTCTACTTCAGGCATTACTTCATAACCTTCCGGATGAGCTAAAACTACTTCCATACCCATTCTGGTCATCAGGCCGATGATACCCTGAGGAACGGAGAGCGGTTTGCCGTAAGAAGGAGAGTAAGCCCATGTCATAGCCAGTTTTTTGCCTTTCAGGTTCTCGATTCCGCCGAACTCATGGATGATGTGAAGCATGTCAGCCATACTCTGGGTCGGATGATCGATATCACACTGTAAGTTAACAAGGGTAGGTTTCTGCTCCAGAATGCCGTCTTTGTTGCCCTGGGTAACAGCATCTACAACTTCGTGCATATAGGTATTACCTTTGCCGATGTACATATCATCACGGATACCGATAACATCAGCCATGAAAGAGATCATGTTGGCAGTTTCTCTGACAGTCTCGCCATGAGCAATCTGGGATTTTCCTTCATCCAGATCCTGAACTTCCAGTCCCAGCATGTTACATGCGGAAGCGAAAGAGAAACGGGTTCTTGTAGAGTTGTCACGGAATAAGGAGATGCCCAGTCCGCTTTCAAATACGGTAGTGGAGATATTCTGCTCTCTCATATAACGGAGTGCATCAGCAACTAAAAATACTGCCTGCAGTTCATCATCAGTTTTTTCCCAGGTCAGGAAAAAATCGCCTTCGTACATTTCCTTGAAATTTAATTTGTTTAACTTGTCAATATAACCCTGTAATACCTGATCCATGCTCGTTTCCTCCATTTGATTAATTTAGATTGATTTGATTGATTTATTATTCAAACGGCCCGGACGACGGAGCCTTATCAATATATGATGCCGTCCTGGGCTGTTTTGTTTTACTGGTTTTTGGCTGGTTCCGGGCGGCTATCTTCTTGAATGATAAAGCTATTCAAGAAGCATCGGATGCCCATCCGATGTGAAATAGTATACAATCACAGCCTTACAAGCGAGCTTGACGGCTGCGCTTGCATACTATTTCCCGCCGTCCTGGGTTATCTCGTGTAAATGGCTGGCAGTGCTGCATAAACAGCTGCGCAGGTAACAAGATCCTGTTTCCATGTTCTTTCATTCGGTGCATGTGCCTGTGCTTCTGCGCCAGGTCCGAATCCGATACATGGAATTTTGTTTCTGCCCATGATCGAAACACCGTTGGTAGAGAAGGTCCATTTGTCGGTCAGCGGACGAACTTCACGTACTGGCATGGTTTCTGCCGGTCCGATTCTCTTATCTCCGTAGAGACCTTTGTATGCATCCTCCAGGGCGGAAGTTACTTTGTGATCTTCCGGAATAACCCATGTCGGGAAGTAACATTCGATCGGATAGGAGAGTCCTTTGTAGGAAGGACGGTCATAGTTGTACATGGAAACGACTACATCATCGCCATATTTCTTTACATTAGGAAGATTTCTGATTTCTTCCAGACAGCTTTCCCAGGTCTCTCCGGCAGTCATCCGGCGGTCAAGTGAAACGGAGCAGGAGTCAGCTACGGCACAACGGCTTGGAGAGGTGAAGAAGATCTCGGAGGTGGTTACGGTACCGCGTCCAAGGAAGTTTGCTTCTTTCCATTCCGGGTTGAATTCTTCTTTTAGCATTTTGACAAGACCTTTGATCTCGGTCTCAGGAGCATCGTCGTTCTCGTTCAGAGCACGGACATCCTGGAGGATATCGGCCATTTTATAGATTGCGTTGTCGCCGCGCTCCGGAGCGGAACCGTGGCAGGATACGCCTTTTACGTCGATACGGATTTCCATACGTCCACGCTGTCCGCGGTAGATACCGCCATCAGTCGGTTCGGTAGAAACAACAAATTCAGGTCTTACTTTATCTTCATTAATAATGTACTGCCAGCACAGGCCGTCACAATCTTCTTCCTGAACGGTTCCGGTTACTAAAACAGTGTATTTGTCACTGAGCATGCCCAGGTCTTTCATGATTTTAGCGCCATATACTGCAGAAACGATTCCGCCCATCTGGTCGGAGGTTCCGCGGCCGCCGATTGCTTCATCATCTTCAAAGCCATCGTATGGATCAAAATCCCAGTTGCTGATGTTGCCGATACCAACGGTATCAATGTGAGCATCGTAGCCGATCAGAGTTTCGCCGGTCCCCATATAACCCAGAACGTTACCCATATCATCAATTACAACTTTGTTAAAGCCGACTTTTTCCATTTCTTCGGCGATGCGGTTGATATGGCCTTCCTCGTCACAGCTTTCGCCCGGAATCTTTACCAGATCACGCAGGAAACGGGTCATATCCGCTTCATAACCTTTGGCTGCTTTCTTGATTGCTTCAAAATCCATAATCTTATTCCCTCCAAATTTTATATTTTAACGTAACAGCCCAGGACGGCGGGAAATGGTGTGAAGAAGCAGCTGTCAAGCTTGCTTGTAAGGCTGCTTTTTTACATCATTTCACATCGGATGGACATCCGATGCTTCTTGAATAGCATTATCATTCAAGAAGATAGCTGTCCGGACCAGTTGCATACTACCTAACGCTCTTTGCCGTCCCAGACGATATTTTTATAACGTTCCGGGTCTGTGTCTCCCTCGGTTGAGAAGAGGAGTACTTTGGAATCTGCATTCAGTTCCAGTTCATCGCGCAGTTCTTTATATTCGTCCATCAGCATGATGCATGCCAGTGCGCCAAACGGTGCGGCTCCGGACTCTCCGGATACGACTTGGGGATCGCCCTTAAATGGTGCTGAGAGCATCCGCATACCCTTGGCAGCTACCCAGTCGGGAGCGGAGATAAAGAGGTCGGTATGGTTTCTTAAGATATCCCATGAGATCGTGTTTGGTTCGCCGCAGGCCAGGCCGGCCATAATTGTCTGCATATCGCCGTCGACGATCTGAATGCTTCCGTCACCTTTGACTGCGCCTTTATACAGACAGGCGGCAACATCGGCTTCGACAACGACTACTTTCGGCGGATTCTCAGGGAAACGGTTGGTGAAGTAACCCTGCACGGCACCGGCTAATGATCCGACACCGGCCTGAATGAATACGTGGGTCGGGCGGTCACAGGAATAGCTCTTTAACTGTTCGTCTGCTTCCATTGCCATGGTTCCGTATCCCTGCATGATCCAGGCGGGGATTTCTTCGTATCCGTCCCAGGCAGTATCCTGCACTACCACACCATTCGGTACTTTGGCAGCGGCGGCAGCGGCCATCCGGACACATTCATCGTAGTTAACTTCTTCTATAGTAGCAGTAGCATTTTCTTTGAGGATATTATCCAGACGGATCTGGGTGGTACCCTTTGGCATAAATACGACAGCTTTTTGTTTTAACTTATTGGCAGCCCATGCTACGCCGCGGCCGTGGTTGCCGTCGGTAGCGGTGAAAAAGGTTGCCTGACCGAATTCCTGACGCAGTTTATCGGATGTTAATACATGATAAGGAAGTTCTGATACATCCTTGCCGGTCTGCTGGGCTATGTAGCGGGCCATGGCGTAAGATCCGCCAAGCACCTTAAAAGCATTGAGACCGAAACGGTAAGACTCATCTTTTACATATACTTCCTTCAGACCCAGGTAAGCTGCCATATTAGGCAGGTTTGCCAGTGGAGTCTTGGAGTACTGGGGAAAGCTCTCGTGAAACATCCGGGCTTTCTTTACTTCCTCCATTGTCATTACCGCAAGTTGTTTGTCATCGGTTTTTGGCATCCGATTCGCTGCCCATTCCATTTTACTCATGTGAATCGCCTCCTTCTTCCGGCTGCTGTTTGCCGGCTTCAATGTAACTATAAAGTGTGAACTTGGATATTCCAAAATAAGTAGAAACTTTGTCACCTGATCTGGTGATTAAAAAGGCACCGGCATTATTTAAAAATTGAATTGCAGTGACTTTCTCATCCTTGGTCATCAGCGGTGCCGGTTTGCCAACCAGTTCGACCGACTGTTCAATTAAAGTATCCAGCAGATCATTGACATTGTGGGTAATTCGTTTTGGCTTGCGGTCACTCTCACTCTGTGTCTCAGTCAGAGATCGCAGGGCCTGATCCATTGTGATGAGTCCGGTGATGTCATAGTTCAGTGCGAAGATGTAGTCTACGGCATTGTCAGCGCCGCGGACAAACATGGTACTGGACTTTAAGATTCTTCCGTCATCAGTCTTGGTCAGGTAGGCAAGTTTGTCTTGCAGAACTTCCGCGCCCTTGTTCAGGGTCTCCAGAACGATTCCGGAAGGTCCGTCACCTTTCTGGCGGTTGGTGATATGGCCGTTTTCTATATATACAATAGAACTTTCCATATCCTCACTTCTCAGGTCGTGAATTACTACTTCACAGGCCGATCCGAATTCTGCGGCGACACCATGCGCAAGCTGGATAAGCAGATCCAATTTTTCCTGCATGTGGGTATCCATCCTTTCGTGTGTCAGGTATCTAAAAATTTTTTAGCTAAGTTCATCATAACACAAAAAAAATAAATTTCAATAGCAAATCTAAAAAAAATTTAGGTAAACTGAAAAAATTTAATTATTCTATTGCAAATAGGCACTTTGTTTGTTAAACTGTAAGCATAAAAGATGTTGTTAAGCATAATACACAAAAAAATAAGGAGGATTGGTATATGTTTATCATTGGTAACGGCAGAGTGGTAACCAGAGACCCGGGGCGTTTTTTTATTGAAGAGGGTGCGGTTGCTGTAGAAGGAACTACGATTAAAAGGGTCGGAAACTTAGCGGATGTCAGAAAAGAATATCCGGATGCGGAGTTTATTGACGCCAGAGGCGGGGTGATCATGCCGGCATTTATCAATGTCCATGAACATATCTATAGTGCATTCGGCAGAGGGCTTAGTATCAATGGATATGATCCCAAGGGATTTTTGGATATTCTCGACGGGATGTGGTGGACGATTGACCGTCATCTGACGCTGGAGCAGACCAGGCTGAGTGCTATGGCTACTTATATTGACTGTATTAAAAACGGTGTTACTACTATATTTGATCATCA
The DNA here is from genome assembly GCA_032073745.1 of Lachnospiraceae bacterium. Classification (GTDB taxonomy): domain Bacteria; phylum Bacillota; class Clostridia; order Lachnospirales; family Lachnospiraceae; genus Brotaphodocola. The sequence continues at coordinate 93,877 of DAMAMW010000008.1, forward strand.
TGCCAGCTTCGGGCATATCCGTGATTCATTATTTAAGATAGAAGAAGCAGCCCGCGAAACCGGCGTTCGTTCCTGCCTGTGTTATGAAGTATCAGATCGTGACGGACTGACGAAGGCTGATGAAGCAATTGCAGAAAATGCTGCCTTTATCCGTCATGCACTGGCCGATGACAGCGATATGATCGCCGGAATGATGGGAATGCATGCTTCCTTTACCATTTCAGATGAAACCATGAAGAAATGTGCGGCGGCGAAACCGGACGAAGTTGGTTATCATATTCATGTAGCTGAAGGAATTGAGGATCTGCATCAGTGTCTGAAGGTTCATGGCAAGCGGATTGTTGACCGGCTGATGGACTGTGATATTCTTGGAGAAAAGACACTGGCTGCGCACTGTATCTATATAAACGGCCATGAGATGGATTTATTGAAAGAGACCGGCACCATGGTGGTTCACAATCCGGAATCCAATATGGGCAATGCCTGCGGATGCCCGCCGACGATGGAAATTGTTCATAAAGGAATATTGACCGGTCTTGGAACCGACGGATACACCCACGATATGCTGGAATCCTATAAGGTAGCTAATATATTGCACAAGCATCATCTGTGCGATGCCAATGCGGCCTGGGGCGAAGTGCCGGAGATGTTATTCCAGAACAATGCAGCGATTGCCGCCCGGTATTTTGATAAACCGCTTGGAGTATTAAAAGAAGGGGCTGCGGCAGATATTATTGTTACCGACTATATTCCGCCGACTCCGATGGGAGATACGAACTGCAACGGACACATTCTGTTCGGCATGACCGGACGCAGTGTGACTACGACCGTAGCTAACGGAAAGGTACTGATGAAAGATCGGGTGCTGACTTCTATTGACGAAGAAAAGGTGATGGCAGACTGCCGTCAGGCATCAGCAGAAATGGCAAAATCAATCAACGGATAAGATGAGGGGACATCGATCCGGGCAATAAAATAATATTCAGGAGGAAGAATCACATGAGTGACAGAATGACACCGATTCCATTTCACCAGCTGGCAGAATGGACGTTAGCAGAGCATAAAGAAAAGGGGACCGTATTTGGTGTATACCGCCCATACAAGGCGAAGGCAGAACATATCCGGACGATTTTTGACCGGAAGCTTGAGACACCGATCGGCCCGGCAGCCGGACCGCATACGCAGCTGGCTCAGAATATTGTGGCTTCATACTTCAGCGGTAGCCGGTTTTTCGAACTGAAGACCGTACAGATTCTGGACGGTGAAGATCTGCCGGTCAGCAAACCGTGTATCAAGGCCGATGATGAATGTTACAACTGCGAGTGGTCAACGGAACTGTATGTGCCGCAGGCACAGGATGAATACATCAAAGCATGGTTTATGCTGAATATCATGGCAAAGGAATTCGGGCTGGGGTCGGCCGATGGATTCCAGTTTAACATGAGTGTCGGATATGACCTCGATGGAATCAAAACCGAAAAGGTGAATTCATTTATCGATAATATGAAAGATGCGCAGAATACAGCAATCTGGGCAGAGTGCCGCCAGTATCTGTTAGATCATGCCGGTGATTTTGAGCATGTAACTATTGATGATATAGAGGCGATTTCACCGCAGATCTGTAATTCCGTAACATTATCAACCCTGCATGGCTGTCCGCCGCAGGAGATTGAGCGGATTGCTTCCTATTTAATTCAGGAAAAGGGTCTGCATACCTTTATCAAATGTAATCCAACGCTGCTGGGTTATGAATTTGCCAGGGAAACGATGGATCGCATGGGATATGATTATATTGCATTTGGCGACTTCCACTTTAAAGATGATCTGCAGTATGAAGATGCCGTGCCTATGCTTAACCGCCTGTTGGCACTGAGTGCAGAAAAAGGCGTTGAATTTGGTGTGAAAATCACCAATACCTTCCCGGTTGATGTAAAACAGCAGGAATTGCCGAGTGAAGAGATGTATATGTCCGGGAAGTCCCTGTACCCGCTGTCGATTTCACTGGCAGCCAAACTGTCGGAAGAATTTGACGGCAGGCTCAGAATCTCTTATTCCGGCGGTGCTGATGCATTTAATATTGATAAGATCGTGGCAGCCGGTATCTGGCCGGTGACTGTGGCTACGACGCTGCTGAAAACAGGCGGATATCAGAGGCTTTCACAGATGGCAGAAGAGACCGAGGCAACCAATCCGGTTTTCACCGGCGTGAACGTTGCCGCCGCTAAGAAGCTGGCTGAAGATGCAATTACTGATAAATACCATGTAAAGGCCGTGAAACCGCTGCCGGTCAGAAAGCTTAACAAACAGGTGCCGCTGATTGACTGCTTTATTGCACCTTGTGAAAACGGATGTCCGATCAATCAGGATATTACCGCTTATCTGGAACTGGTGGAAGCAGGCAGGATGGAAGAGGCAATGCAGGTAATTACTGAAAAGAACCCGCTTCCGTTTATTACCGGCACGATTTGTGCCCATAACTGTATGAGTAAGTGTACCAGAAACTTCTATGAAGAACCGGTGCATATCCGCAATGCCAAACTGGTTGCGGCTGAAAATGGCTTTGAAGATCTGATGAAGGCACTTAAACCGGCAGATTCAGCTACCGGAAAGACTGCAGCAATCGTCGGCGGAGGACCTGCCGGCATGGCAGCAGCATTTTTCCTCAGCCGTGCCGGTGTTGATACCACTCTGTTCGAGCAGACAGACAGCCTCGGCGGTGTGATCAGACATGTAATCCCGGACTTCCGGATTTCGCACCGGGCAATTGATAACGATGTCCGTTTAATTACTGCATATGGTGCAAAAGTTGAATTAAATAAGAAGATTGAAGATATTGCTGCATTGAAAAAACAATATGATTATGTAGTTCTTGCTGCCGGTGCATCGGTGAAAGGTGAGCTGACAGTAGAAGGAGCAAAAACGGTAAATGCACTCGATTTCCTGGCTGACTTTAAAGATAAGGAAGGAAAGCTTGACATCGGTGCCAATGTGGTTGTTATCGGCGGCGGAAACACCGCAATGGATACCGCCCGTGCGGCAAAACGGACCACCGGAGTGGAACATGTCTATCTGGTATACCGCAGAACAAAACGTTATATGCCGGCTGATGAAGAAGAGCTTATTCTGGCTCTGGAAGATGGTGTGGAATTCAAAGAACTTCTGGCACCAAAGAGTCTCAAGGACGGGGTTCTGACCTGTGAAGTTATGCGTCTGGGCAATATTGATGCATCGGGACGGAGAGGTGTGGAAGCGACCGGTGAGTTTATGGATGTTCCTGCTGATACTGTAATTGCAGCTGTCGGAGAACAGGTGGATGGTGCCTGGCTGAATGCCAATGGTCTGGAAGTTGACCGCAAAGGCAGGGCGATGGTAAATCCCGAGACATTGGAGAGCAGTGTTAAGGGCGTTTATGTGGTAGGTGACGGACTGTATGGCCCGGCAACCGTCGTTGAAGGCATCCGCGATGCTAAAAATGCTGCCGGGGCAATTGTTGGCCGTGCTGTGGCAAAAGATTTTGAAAATACGCTTGATGAAGAAGCAATCTATGCCCGCCGTGGTGAAATGGAAGAGACCAGAACCGGCAGTGCAGAAGGCGGACGGTGTCTGTCATGTTCCAGTATCTGTGAGAACTGTTCTGAAGTTTGTCCAAACCGTGCCAATCTTGCACTGGCCGTTCCGGGTGTGGCAAAACACCAGATTGTTCACCTCGACCGGATGTGTAATGAATGCGGCAACTGTACCAGCTTCTGTCCATATGACAGTTCACCGTATCTTGACAAGTTTACGCTGTTCTCTACAGAAAGAGATATGGATGACAGTAAAAACGAGGGCTTCTTAGTTCTTGACAGAGAATCTGGCGCTTGCCAGGTACGTTACTTAGGGAATATAATAAAATGGAACAAGGGTGAGGAATCAGATATTCCAAAGACCCTGCAACTGGTAATGGAAACAATCATGAGCGATTATCCATGGCTGCTGTAATGGCAGCAGTCATCAGGGATTAGACAGAAAGGATGGCCGGAATGAAACGTTTGTTAAAGGGTGGTACAGTAGTAAGCCCTGAGGGGCTAAAACAGCTTGATGTTCTGATAGATGAGGAGACGGGGCAGATCTTAAGGGTGGAGCCGCAGCTGAATTTAGCATCTGTGGCAGAAAAATATGAAGTAGTCGATGTGACCGGAAAGCTTTTATTTCCCGGATTTATTGATGCCCATACCCACTTTGATCTGGAGGTATCAGGAACGGTTACAGCCGATGATTTCACGACCGGAACCCGGGCGGCGATCAGCGGCGGAACCACAATGATTATCGATTTTGCGACCCAGAATAAAGGCGAGACGCTGAAAGAAGCACTGTCCAACTGGCATCAGAAAGCTGATGGCAAATCTTCCTGCGACTACGGATTTCATATGGCGGTATCGGACTGGAATGAGGCGGTCAGCCTTGAACTGGAAGAAATGATGGCAAAAGGTATTACCTCCTTTAAGCTTTACATGACCTATCCGGCGATGATCCTTGATGACAAATCAATCTATCAGGTCTTAAAGCGCCTAAAACAGATCGGCGGCATTACCGGTGTTCACTGCGAGAACGCCGGAATGATCGATGCTTTGGTAAAAGAGGAGAAGGAGCAGGGGCATCTGACCCCTGCCACCCACCCCAGAACCCGCCCGGCTCTGGCCGAAGCAGAGGCGATCGACCGTCTGCTGAAACTGGCAAAAGAAGCGGATACACCGGTAATTGTTGTACACTTAAGTTCCGCGGCAGGACTGAAAGAGATTCAGTATGCCCGGGCCGAAGGACAGGAATTCTTCGTTGAGAGCTGTCCCCAGTATTTTGTGATGGAAAACAGCCGTTACAGTCTGCCCGGATTTGAAGGGGCCAAATACATCTGCTCACCGCCGCTGCGAACGGCTGCTGATCAGGATGTTTTATGGCAGGCGCTTAAAGACGGTCAGATTCAGACGATTGCAACCGACCACTGCAGCTTTACGACGGAACAAAAAGCAGCAGGTCGCGATGATTTCAGCCGTGTCCCGAACGGAATGCCGGGAACGGAAAACAGACCGGTTTTGATGTATACTTATGGTGTTAAAGAAAACCGGATCTCACTGGAGCAAATGTGTGCGTTGCTTTCGACAAATGCGGCTAAGCTGTATGGCATGTATCCCCGGAAAGGGGCAATTGCTGTCGGCAGTGATGCAGATATTGTCGTATGGGATCCGGATAAGACCTGGACGATTTCGGTCGATAACCAGGAGTCCGTATGTGACTACAGTCCTTATGAGGGGACGGCTGTCTGTGGTGAGGCCGAAGCTGTGTATCTGCACGGAAAGCTGGCGGCCAGCCACGGAACAATTGTAAACCCCTTAATGGGGCAGTTTGTAAAAAGAGGGAAATATCAGACTTTCTGATATTTCCCGCCTTTCCGTTGAACGGATGTGAGGGGGACTTTCCTACTATTCCGCCGAACGCAGGTGGGGGGGACTTTCCTCCAAGTTGTTTGTGTGATATACTATGATCACTTAGCGAAGCATTTTTGAGCTTAGCGAGAAGATGCACTTGTTAAATGTAAGATGAACAATAGCGGCACCGGCACTGACGGTGACAAGATAGAGCAGATTGGATGGTATAATGCCGATCACAGAGGCCAATTGCCGGAACACCGGCTGTGTGGTCTCCGTAAATGGTGAAATATAAAACATATTGGCGCGGCCATGTCCAGGCGCCAGCACATTGATCAGGGTGGCTACCGAGCAGAAGATAGTAAACAGCGGCAGGATTTGTAAATAGCCATGGGCACTCATATCTGCGCGTCGGGAAATTACAATCAGCATGCTGATGATAATTAAGGCAATATGCCACATATACCCGTGTATGGTCAATGACCAGTGGATGTTTGAAAATCCTTCCGGGATAATCAGTGCGGCAATACCGCCCAGGATGCAGAAGTCCTGCATAAACGTATAGATCCTGGTCTTAAATGCACCCGCCGGCACAAACGGCAGCAGCAGGCACAGATACATCGGAACGCTGCACAGCTGGAACGGAAAAAACCACCAGTCATACTGCCTGTGATTTATGATATAGTACATGAAAATTTGTTTGTACAGCTCACAGACGGTAAGAAACATACCAAACCCTGACAACATAAGGGAAAAGGAATGATCGGTCATATCTGAGACGCTGGGAAATATGCTCTTGTTCATAATACTATAGTATATCCGTGGAAAGGAAAAAGAACAGGAAATGTTAAAGAATTTGATGGAAATAAAAACTCTGGATCTTACACAAATAACCTGGGTTTATGAAACATATATGGTGACGGATTTTCCGAAGGAAGAACTGAAGCCGCTTAAAGCGATTGTCTGGATGCTGGAAAAGGGGATCTATGACTGTCTGGGGCTGTATCAGCAGGAGGAACTGGTTTCCTATGCGTTTTTTGTGAAAAATGAAGAGCGGGGTACGCTGCTGCTGGATTATCTGGCGGTTACGCCGCAGTACCGGGCTTCCGGCGTGGGAAGTATCTTTATGGAAAAGATGAGGTCCCATTACGCTGACCGGCGGGCGATTTTACTCGAATGTGAGAGTGAGTGTACCTCACCAGATGAAGAACAGCGTCAGATCCGCAAGCGCAGAATTCAGTTTTACCTGCGCAATGGATGCGTGCGCGGCAGAGTAAAGAGCTTTTTATACGATGTAGAATATGAAATACTTTGTTTGAATCTGAATGAAGAACAGATTGATATGGCAGCCGAGCTTGAGGCCCTGTACCGTCTGATGTTTCCTGATTCGGTTATGGACACACGGGTACGGATGTGGAACCGTCACCAGATTCTGTGTGAGGTAAAGCAGTGGCAGCAGCCGGATGAAAACTGGCTTGATGCTGCATCGCTCTGTGACGCCCTGGGCATCGGTGACGGTGAGGATCAGGTAATGCCGAAGGTTATCTCATTTGTCGGGGCAGGCGGGAAAACTACATCAATGTACCAGCTGGCGGATGAGCTGGCGGAGCGGGGCTGTTATGTTGTAGTGACAACCAGTACCCATATCCGCTGTCCAAAGGATGGCTGGGTGGTTTGTAACAAGTCAATTGAAGAAGCGGTTGACGGAGGATGGCAGGAACGGATTCTGACAGTAGGAAATCTGGAAGATAAAACCGGCAAACTGACGGCACCGGATGATCTGTTTGATCCGGCGGCGATGGAACGAATCCTCAAAAAGTCCTGTGTGGTTCTGGTCGAAGCGGACGGATCAAAAGAATATCCGCTTAAAGTACCGGCAGAACATGAACCGGTGTTGCTGCCGCAGACTGAAATGGTAGTGGCCTGTGCCGGATTGACGGCTATTGGCAAAACTTTTGCCGACGGATGTTTTAGATTTGAAGATTATGGAACCTGGCTGCACCGGGATCAGCGAGATTTGATTACCGGGGAAGACATTGCTCTGGTGGTGATGGATGAGCGGGGAAGCAGAAAAGGTTTCTCACAGTTAACCGACTGCCGGTACCGGATCATTTTAAACCAGGCGGATCACGAAACAGCAATAGAACAGGCCGGACAGCTGGTTCGGCTGTTGCCCGGGTTTATGAAACCGGGATGTGTTCTGACGGGTTATGAAAGGGATGAAAAGAGGAATGAGCATCAGGAGTAGTTACGAGCAGCTGCTGGACCGCCTGAAACAGGGGCCGGTCTGGACGGCTACGGTTTTAGATGGGACGGCAGCCGGTAAAAAGTATTTCTGGAATCCGTGTGAGGTGCCGGAGCCGTTTGAGTCGACTAAGAAGGCCGGCAAGATCTGCCTTGACGGAGAGACACTGTTTGTCGAACGTTTGAATCACAGTCCGCAGCTGGTTATCTGCGGCGGCGGTCATATATCACAGGAGCTTGCAGTCCTGTCCGATTATTTGGAGTATTCCTATACCGTATTGGATGACCGCGAGGAATTCTGCAATCAGGAACGTTTTCCGGGGGCCGTGGAGTGTATCTGCAGACCGTTTCAGGAAGCACTGACGGAACTTGATGTTTTGTCTGCAAATGTTTACTATATTATTGTGACCAGAGGGCATCAGGCTGATATCGAATGTCTGGAGCTGATTCTGAACCGCCCGTATGGTTATATCGGAATGATCGGGAGCCGGGCCAAGGTAGCCAGGACAATGGAGCTGCTGACATCAAAAGGTTACAGTGAAGAACAGCTTAGTCAGGTTCATGCACCGATCGGGCTGGATATCGGCGGTCAGACACCAAAAGAGATAGCGGTCAGCATTGCTGCCCAGCTGATTCAGATAACGAATCGGGAGTGGCCGTCAGGTTATCTGGAGATGGATATGGTACGTCACCTCGGACAGGTTAAATCGGGGGTGTTGGCGACTATTATTGACAAACAGGGATCGGCTCCAAGAGGTACCGGAAGCCGGATGCTGGTTGGCAGGGACGGGATTATCTGTGGTACCATCGGTGGCGGAGCCGTAGAATATGAGGCGGTAAAAAGAGCTGTAGCGATGGTGGAACAGCCGGATGTTTCTATTGATATTGTAAATTATCAGGTCAACAATCAATCGGCGGCATCACTGGGAATGTGGTGCGGCGGACAGGTGGAAGTATTATTTGAACGTCTGTAGGATAAGGTGGGATAAAATGGCTGAACAATCGCTTAAGTATCATGCCAAAATCAGGATATACCGGACCGAAAAAGACTTTGGTCCGGGAACGATTCAGCTGATGCAGCTGGTAAAGCAATACGGATCTCTTTCAGCGGCATGCAAAGAAATGAATATGGCATATTCAAAAGCCTGGAAGCTGGTGAAAAAAGCTGAGGCGGATCTGGACATCTCGCTGATGGAGGGAGTCCGCGGCGGTGAACACGGCGGCCGGACGGTACTGACTCCGGAAGGAGAGGATCTGCTGAAACGATATCTTGCATTTACGAATGAAGCACAGGCGGCACTGGACCAATTGTTTCAAAAACATTTTGCTGAAAATATATAAATAAAAGTTTGTCTGGGATATTCTTGATTGAGAATATCGAAGCAATGGAGGCTGAGGAATGAAACAGATTAAAACAGAGGATGCAGTCGGTCAGGTACTGTGTCATGATATTACCCAGATTGTTCCGGGGGTCATAAAAGACGCCAGATTTCGTAAGGGACATGTGGTGACGGAGGCAGATATACCGGTACTTTTGTCACTGGGAAAAGAGCATTTGTATGTATGGGAACAGGATGAGACCATGTATCATGAGGATGAGGCGGCTGAGATTCTATGCCGGATCTGTGAGAATGAATACATGGGCCGGAGTGCTGTAAAAGAGGGTAAGATCGAACTTATTGCAGAGCGGGACGGGCTGTTAAAAATCCGCGTTGATCTGCTGGACCGCATTAACAGTCTGGGGCAGATGATGATAGCATCAAGACATCCTAATATCCCGATAAAAAAAGGGGACAAAATATGCGGGACCAGAGTGATTCCGCTGGTAATAGAAAAGACGAAGATGGCAGAAGCCGAGGCTGTCTGCGGTGATACCCCTATCTTTTCGCTGCTGCCGTTTATTCCTAAAAAGGTGGCGGTTATCACAACCGGCAGTGAGGTGTATCACGGCCGGATTAAGGACGCATTTGGCCCGGTTCTGATCAAGAAGGCAGAGGAGTATGGCTGTCAGGTGATCAGTCAGAAGATCTGTGATGATAAACCGGAGATGATTACTGAGGCAATCCTGGAAGCAATTCGTGCAGGTGCCGAAATCGTGCTGTGCAGCGGCGGAATGAGTGTGGATCCGGATGACCGGACACCGCTGGCGATTAAAAATACCGGTGCGGATATTATTTCCTATGGTGCCCCGGTACTGCCGGGAGCGATGTTTTTGTTGTCTTATTACCGTAAAAACGGCAGCAGTATTCCTATTGTCGGGCTGCCCGGATGTGTGATGTATGCGAAGCGGACGATCTTTGATCTGATCCTGCCGCGTCTGGTGGCAGATGATCCGGTAGACAAGGCAGAACTTGATAAACTTGGCAAGGGCGGGTTATGCCTTAACTGTGAACCCTGCACATGGCCGAACTGCGGCTTTGGCAAGGGCTGGTAAAAGGAGAATATGATGTCAGAATTAACTCATTTTGATGGGCAGGGGCAGGCGTGGATGGTAGATGTCGGCGGCAAGACAGAGACCGACCGGAGCGCGGTGGCTCATGGATATATTCAGGTCAGCGCGGCGGTATATCAGGCGATTGCCGAAGGAACAGCGAAAAAAGGCGACGTTCTGGGGGTATCGAGGATTGCCGGAATTATGGGAGCAAAGAAAACTTCAGACCTGATTCCGTTATGCCATATTTTGCAGCTGACCGGATGCAGCCTGGAGTTCATCTGCCATGAAGAGGAACTGAAGATAGAAGCCCGCTGTACGGTAAAGACCCACGGTAAAACGGGAGTGGAGATGGAAGCCCTGACCGGGGTGTCAACGGCGCTGCTGACCATTTATGATATGTGTAAGGCGATTGACAAGGATATGATGATAACCGGCATCTGCCTGTTGCAGAAAGAAGGCGGTAAGAGTGGACGGTATGAAAGACAGTCTGGGAAGAACGATTAATTATATCAGGATATCTGTGACAGACCGCTGCAATCTGCGGTGTCTGTATTGTATGCCGGAGGAGGGAACTCATCTGTACGAGCATGCCGATATGCTGACGTTGGAGGAAATTATCCGGGTATGCGGATGTATGGCCAAACTTGGGATCAGCCGGGTAAAACTGACAGGCGGTGAACCGCTGGTGCGTAAAAATGTGGTCTGGCTGACAAAGCAGCTGCTGGCCATACCGGGGATCGAAGATGTTACGATGACTACAAACGGTGTATTGCTGAAGGAACATGCCAAAGCACTTTATGAGGCCGGTCTTTCCAGTATCAATGTCAGTCTGGATACCCTTGACCGCAGCCGTTTTGCCATGCTTACCAGACGTGATCAGTACGAAACGGTACTGGCAGGAATCACGGCAGCAAAGGAAGCCGGCATGAAGGTGAAAATCAACTGCGCGGTAACAGAGCATTTTCAGCTGCCGGAGGTGGCAGAATTCGCAGAATATTCGGTCCGGAACCAGATTCCGGTACGTTTTATTGAAATGATGCCGATTGGTCAGGGCCAGGCATTTCAGACACTGGATAATGATGTACTGCTGCAGTCACTGAAGGAAAATTATAGCGATGTAACATTAACGAAGCAGACGATGGGAAACGGACCGGCGGTGTATTACAGTTTTTCTGATAACCAGGGCTGTATTGGCTTTATCAGTGCCGTCCATCATCAATTCTGCAGCAGCTGCAACCGGGTACGGCTGACTTCAGACGGATATCTGAAGCTGTGTCTGGCACAGGAAGCTGGCATCAGTCTCCGGGATGTGATGAGACAGGGGATTACAGACGGGGATTTATCGGAAACCGTGAAACAGATCATACTGCAAAAGCCGGTCAGTCATCAGTTTGGCAGCGGTGTCAGGCAGCCGGAGCTGACGATGAACCGGATAGGAGGATAACATGGGAACAGTAATGGCAATATGTATCAGTGAACGCAAGGGAACCCAGAAAACAAGGATTCCGGAGGCGAAACTGATTGAAAATCATGGGATTGATACAGATGCCCATGCGGGAAACTGGCATCGGCAGGTCAGCCTGCTTTCCTATGAAACGATTGAAGCATTTAAGGCCAAAGGGGCAGAAATTGTTGATGGTGCTTTTGGTGAGAATATTGTGGTGAAGGGAATTGACCTGATTCATTTGCCGGTTGGGACAAAATTGCGCTGTAATGATATTTTGCTGGAAGTAACCCAGATCGGGAAGGAATGCCACACCCACTGTGCGATTTACCACACAATGGGAGAATGTATTATGCCGACCAACGGAATCTTTGCCAGGGTTCTGCACGGCGGTACCATGATGACAGGAGATGAAATAGATCTATGTACAGAGTAGGAATTATAACCTCCAGTGATAAGGGGGCAGCCGGTGAACGGGAAGATCTGAGCGGACCGATGATTCGTCAGCTGCTTCCGGAAACAATGTATCAGGTGGTGAGCTATCGGGTATTGCCGGATGATAAGGATTCATTAATACAGGAGATGATCCGGCTGAGTGAAGAAGAAGGCTGTCATCTGATTCTGACGACCGGCGGAACCGGATTTTCAAGACGTGATGTTACACCGGAGGCAACGCTGGCAGTCGCTGACCGGATCGCTCCGGGTATCGCGGAAGCAATCAGAGCGTATAGTATGACCATTACCAAACGGGCGATGCTGAGCCGGGCGGTCAGCGCCATTCGCGGCGGCACTCTGATTGTCAATCTGCCGGGAAGTCCGAAAGCGGTGAAAGAGGCACTGGAATATATTCTGGACAGCCTTCCTCATGGCCTTGATATTTTGCTGGGTGATGCCGGTGAATGTGCCCGTCCATAGAACTGGTGAAACCCGCACCAGATGATAAATGAACAGAAAGGGATTGTCATGAAAATACTGATAAAAGGTGCCGGTGATCTGGCCAGCGGTATTGCCCTGCGGCTGCACCGCTGCGGTTTTGCGGTTGTAATGACGGATATCGCGGTTCCGACAACGGTTCGCCGGACGGTAGCATTTTCTCCTGCGGTCTATGAAGGCAGGAGTTGTGTCGAAGGGGTAACAGGGATCCGCTGTGATAATCTGCAGGAGATCAATGCGGCACTCGCTAAGCGTCAGATACCGGTTGTGGTCGATGAAGAAGCGCGGATTCGCGGGGAATGGCAGCCGGATGTTATTGTTGATGCGATTCTTGCAAAAAGAAATCTCGGTACGGTTATGTCTGACGCAGCGATTGTGATAGGTGTCGGGCCCGGATTTACAGCCGGTTCTGACTGCCATTGCGTTGTGGAAACCAAACGCGGGCATTACCTGGGACGTTGTATTTATGAAGGCGGCGCCATTCCCAACACCGGTGTGCCGGGGGAAATCGGCGGTTATGGCCTGGAACGCTTAATCAAGGCCAGTGCTGACGGTATTTTCCGTGGGACGGTACTGATTGGGGACCATGTTGCGCCGGGAGACCTGGTCGGATATGCCGGAGAGAGTCCGGTCTATGCACAGATTGCGGGCATTGTCCGGGGGATTTTACAGGATGGTGTGGTGGTAAAAAAAGGAATGAAGTCCGGAGACGTTGATCCGCGATGTGAAGCGGCTCATTGTTTTACGGTTTCAGATAAAGCCAGTGCAATCGCAGGTGGTGTGCTGGAAGCAATATTGAGCCTGAAAAATGAAGTCTGCTAGGCAGATGCTTCATTTTGCATTCGATATTCTTGGTTGAGAATATCGGTCTCGCGGCATCAGAAAAATAAAAAGGGAGGACTAAAAAATATGAGAAGAACAAACAACACAACCAAGAAAGCAGCAGTATTTTTAGCAGCAATGATGGCTTTGACCGCCTGTGGCGGGAGTAAGCCGGCAGAAACAACAGAAGCAACTACGGCGGCAAAGGAGAGTTCTACAGCGGAGACAACCACCGCAGCGGCAGAAGCAGCCACCGAGGCTACGATTCTGGTTGCAGCCGCAGCAAGTTTGAAGTATTCTTATGAAGAAGAGTTGATTCCGATGTTTGAGGCAGCAAATCCCGGTATTAAAGTGGAAGCAACATTTGACAGTTCAGGTAAGCTGCAGACTCAGATTGAAGAAGGCCTGGGTGCTGATGTATTTATGTCGGCAGCTACAAAACAGATGACAGCACTGCAGGAGCAGAATATGATTGATGCAGACAGTGTGGTTGATCTGCTGGAGAACAAGATTGTATTGATCGTACCAGAGGGAATGGATGCGAAGGTGACCAGCTTTGAAGATATTGCAGGTGCTGATACTATTGCTGTTGGTGATCCGGAGAGTGTACCGGCCGGACAGTATGCGAAAGAAGCACTGACCAGTCTGGGTATCTGGGATGAAGTAGAAGCAAAATCTACTTTGGGAACCAATGTAACAGAAGTCCTTAACTGGGTTGCAGAAGGCAGTGCTGATGCCGGAATCGTATATGCTACTGATGCAGCAACGACCGAAAAGGTAGTTGTTATTGCGGAAGCTCCGGAAGGAAGTCTGGAAAAGAAAGTTATTTATCCGGTAGGTATTGTATCTGAATCTGAGAATAAAGATGCGGCACAGAAATTTGTGGAATTCTTACAGACAGAGGAAGCACTGGCGGTATTTGAACAGTATGGTTTCTCTGCTAACTAAAATATGAGAGGAGACGCCGGGGATGGATTTTAGTCCGATTCTGATATCTTTAAAAACAGCAACTGCGGCGATTTTTATCACTTTTTTTGCGGGTATTGCAGTAGCCCGTTGGGTTATTGGAATCAAGCAGGAAAAAGTCAAGGTTCTGCTGGACGGAATATTGACTTTGCCGCTGGTGCTGCCGCCAACGGTGGCAGGTTTTTTTCTGCTGCATCTGTTCGGGGTAAAACGTCCGGTCGGGCAGTTCTTTCTGACATACTTCAACTTCAAGATTGCATTCTCCTGGACAGCGACGGTATTGGCGGCGGTGGTGATATCATTCCCGCTTATGTACCGCTCCGCCCGGGGTGCTTTTGAACAGGTCGACCAGAATCTGGTTTATGCCGGGCAGACTCTGGGATTATCCGAATGGAAGATTTTCTGGAAAGTGGTAATGCCTCAGGCGATGCCGGGGATTCTGTCCGGCGGTGTACTGGCGTTTACCAGAGGACTTGGAGAATTTGGAGCCACAGCCATGATTGCCGGGAATATTGCCGGGAAGACCAGAACACTGCCTTTGGCGATCTATTCCGAAGTGGCATCAGGCAATATGGAGGCGGCCGGAGTTTATGTCTGGATCATCGTGGCAATTTCACTTTTGATTGTAGGCGGAATGAATCTGGCGGCAGCTTGCAGACAGTCATTGCGGTGAGGATAAACAAATGGGACTTTATTTAGACATAGAAAAAAAACTAAAAGATATCACATTGCAGGTGAAGATTGATACCAATGGCTGTCAGGGAATTACAGGCATTTTAGGAGCCTCCGGATGCGGCAAAAGTATGACTTTAAAAAGCATTGCCGGAATTGTCAGGCCTGACCGGGGCACCATCCGCCTGAATGACCGGGTGCTGTTTGATTCGGGGAATAAAACAGACGTAAAGATCCAGGAACGACGGGCCGGCTATCTGTTTCAAAATTACGCGTTGTTTCCGAATATGACGATTCGTGAGAATATCCGGATCGCAATTCGTGATACGGCAGAAAAACAAAATGAGATCGCTGATTTTTATCTGGAACTGATGCAGATTCAGGAGTTTGCCGGCCGGTATCCGGCCAGGCTGTCGGGCGGGCAGCAGCAGCGGGCGGCACTGGCCAGGATTCTGGCTTCCAAACCGGAAGTATTGATGCTTGATGAACCGTTTTCTGCTCTCGACGCATACCTGAAAGAAATATTGCAGATTGAGCTGCTGGATATTTTGGGGGCTTATCAGGGAGATATTCTGATGGTGACGCACAATCGTGATGAGGTATACCGTTTCTGTGAACAGATTTATATTCTTGATAAAGGTAAGTTGGTAGCTTCCGGTCCGACCAAACGGGTATTTGCTGACCCGCAGGTGATTGCAGCGGCGCAGCTGACCGGCTGTAAGAATATGGAACCAGCCGGAAAGATATCAGATCATGAGATTGAAGTACCGGGCTGGGGACTGCATCTTAAGATGGAACGCAAGGTGCCGGACTGGCTGACTGCGGTGGGGATCCGGGCCCATTATCTGCGGCCGGCAGCAGATGATCGTGGTTTGAACTGTATCAGCTGTCAGTGGGGAAAAGTGTTGGAGGATCCGTTTGAGATCACTGCAATTACACACCAGGGGATCTGGTGGAAGGTATCAAAGGAAGACTGGCAGCATAAATATCATCAGCAACTGCCGGAATACCTGCAGCTGCCGGAAGACAGTATATTATTTTTAAGAGATTAAGGAGTCAGAATGAGTAAAAAGATTGCTTTGGTGCTGCTGGCGGCCGGTGACAGCCGGAGATTTGGCGGCAATAAACTGTTAAGTGATGTAGGCGGGATACCGATGTACCGGCATCTGGCTGATCAGGTGGCGGCGCTGCCCGGGGATTTATTTTGTCAGAAAATACTGGTTACACAATATCCGGAGATCGCTGAAGACCTGGAATCGTCTGGTTATGAGGTAGTGGAGAATACACAGAGCTGCCTGGGGATTTCCCATTCGATTCATCTGGCGCTGGATCATCTGCATAAGCAGACAGATGCAGCCTGTTTTGCCGTTTGTGACCAGCCCTGGCTTCGGGGAGAGACCATTCAGGCTTTTTTGAAACAGTGGAAGCATAGTGATAAAGGGATTGGCTGTCTGGGATATAAGGACCGGCTGGGAAATCCGGGAGTATATTCACGGAATTATTTTACAGAGTTATATGCCCTGTCCGGTGATGTCGGCGGTAAGCAGGTTTTAAGCAGACATCAGGATGATGTATATTTATACATGGTAGAGAATGAAAAAGAATTGACTGATATTGATAAAAACGCTTGTCACAGGGATGGGGATTAGCTATAATAGTAAATAGTTGCCTTGGAGGGGATACTCCTCATTACTGCCGGGCGGGCAGGTGCAGCTATGCTTCGGTTAAGAATGTGCATAGCACATTCTTTATTTGCATCCGGAGAATACATATGGAGGAGAGATTATGATTCAATTAGACAGGACCAGCGTAATGAATCTGGAAAACGCAATGCGCGGTGCCAGAAATCCCATGAACAGCTGGGGCCGAATGGACAGCTACTATGATGACAGCGGGAATTATATACTTGGACCTAATGATCTGGATCTGGCAAAACGGCTTCGCAGAGCCGGGAGCGACCATCGCAAGTTTATCCGTCAGATTTTTGTATCAGTAGATATTACAGCACCGATGTACTGGTGGAAAGAATATGACACCTACAAAGTATCAACGGTTGCCAATTCAACCAGCACCATGCATAAGATTCACAGCAAGCCGTTTTCAATGGAAGACTTCAGCACAGACCATATGACACCGGCGACGGCAGAATTTATGCAGACAGTTGTAGATAAGCTGGAAGAGATCCGGCTTCGTTTTGTGGAACATAAGAACAAAGAAGACTGGTATGATCTGATTCAGCTTCTTCCCTCCAGCTACAATCAGCTGAGGACCTGTTCCTTCAACTATGAGACTCTCGTTAATATCTACCATTCCAGAAAAAATCACAAGCTGCAGGAGTGGCACACGTTCTGTGACTGGATCGAGACATTGCCGTACGCAGACGGCATTATCATCGCAGCCGGAGAAAATAATTAAAGGAATGATTAAAATTTGAATATTATAGCAGCAGTAGATAAGAACTGGGCCATCGGGAACCGCGGGCAGCAGCTCGTCAGTATACCTTTGGACCAGAAGATGTTCAGAGATGAGACGCTGGGCAAAGTAATTGTTATGGGAAGAAAAACGCTTGAGAGTCTTCCGGGTGGAAAACCATTATACGGAAGGCTCAATGTAGTTCTGAGCACAGATAAGAAATATCAGGTGTCAGGAGCGGTAGTATGCAACAGCATCGAGCAGACGATGGAAGTGCTCAGGACTTATCCGCGGGAGACGATCTATGTCATCGGCGGCCAGACCATATATGAGCAGTTTCTGCCATATTGCCATACAGCGTATATTACTTACATCGATTTTGCATATTCTGCAGATACGTATTTTCCGGATTTGGATCAAAAAGAAGACTGGAAGACGATTCAGGTCAGTGATGAACAGACTTATTTTGATTTATGTTATGAATACCGGGTATATAAAAAAGAGAAATAGCTTTAGGAGGATGGAAATGTATAAGATTTTAAAAGCAGAGAAGCTTGCAGACAAGATTTTCCTGATGGACGTAGAGGCACCGCGGGTAGCCAAGTCCTGTCAGCCGGGAGAGTTTGTCATAGTAAAGATAGACGAAAAGGGCGAACGGATTCCGCTGACCATCTGTGATTACGACAGAGCAGCCGGAACCGTAACCATCGTATTCCAGATTGTCGGCGCATCCACACAGCGGATGGCAGACCTGACCACCGGTGATTTCTTCCAGGATTTCGTTGGCCCGCTGGGACAGCCTTCCGAGTTCGTCAAAGAAGACCTTGCCAAACTGAAAAATAAAAAGATCCTGTTCGTAGCCGGCGGAGTGGGAACCGCACCGGTTTACCCGCAGGTCAAATGGATGAAAGAAAACGGCATCGATGTCGACGTCATTGTCGGAGCCAAGAACAAAGACCTGCTCATTCTCGAAGACCAGATGAAAGAAGTAGCAGGAAATCTTTACATTACAACCGATGACGGTTCCTACGGCCGCAAAGGCATGGTAACCGAAGTCATCAAAGATCTGGTGCAGAATCAGGGCATTCAGTACGATGAATGCGTTGCGATCGGCCCCATGATCATGATGAAATTCGTCTGCCTGCTGACCAAAGAACTGAACTTAAAGACAATCGTAAGTATGAACCCGATTATGGTGGACGGAACCGGAATGTGCGGTGCGTGCCGCTTAAGTGTAGGCGATGAAGTGAAGTTTGCCTGTGTCGACGGTCCGGAATTCGACGGCCATTTGGTAAACTTTGATGAAGCGATGAAGAGACAGCAGACCTATAAGACCGAAGAGGGCCGCGCCATGTTAAAGGAAATCGAAGGCGATACCCATCACGGCGGCTGTGGAAACTGCAATTAAGCAAAGGAAACTGCAATTAATCGGGAGGAAAGAAATGGACGTAATGAAGAAAGTTCCTGTCAGAGAGCAGGATGCAAAGGAAAGAGCAACGAACTTCGAAGAAGTATGTTTAGGATATAACCGGGAAGAAGCGGTAGCAGAATCAACCAGATGCCTGAAATGCAAAAACGCCAGATGTATCGCCGGATGCCCGGTAGCCATCGACATTCCCGGCTTCATCAAAGAAGTCCAGGAAGGAAACATGGAAGCAGCAGCCCAGGTAATTGCGCAGTCATCTGCCCTGCCGGCCGTATGCGGCCGTGTCTGCCCCCAGGAATCCCAGTGTGAAGGCAAATGTGTCCGCGGCATCAAAGGCGAACCAATTTCCATCGGAAAGCTGGAACGCTACGTAGCCGACTGGTCCAGAGAAAACAACTTTGTACCAACAACAGAAGCCGCACCAAACGGCAAAAAAGTAGCCGTTGTCGGATCCGGCCCGGCCGGTCTTACCTGTGCCGGAGACCTTGCAAAAATGGGCTATGATGTCACCATCTTCGAAGCCTTACACGAACCAGGCGGCGTATTAATCTACGGAATTCCCGAATTCCGTCTGCCAAAAGGTACTGTCGTAAAAACCGAAATCGATAACGTAGTGAAACTCGGCGTCAAAATCGAAACCGATGTTATCATCGGCAAATCCGTAATCATCGACGAATTAATGGACGAAGAAGGATTTGAAGCCGTATTCATCGGTTCCGGAGCCGGACTGCCCAAATTTATGGGAATCCCCGGAGAGAATGCCAACGGAGTATCTTCAGCCAATGAATACTTAACGAGAAGCAACCTGATGAAGGCCTTCCGCGAAGACTACGACACCCCGATTATCGCCGGTAAAAAAGTAGCCGTCGTAGGCGGCGGAAACGTAGCTATGGATGCCGCCAGAACAGCGCTGCGCTTAGGAGCCGAAGTACATGTGGTCTACCGCCGCAGCGAAGAAGAGCTCCCGGCCCGTGTGGAAGAAGTCCATCACGCCAAGGAAGAAGGAATCATCTTCGACCTGCTGACCAACCCCGTTGAAATCCTGGCCGATGAAAACGGCTGGGTAAAAGGTATGATCGTACGCAAAATGGAACTCGGAGAACCCGACGCATCCGGCAGAAGACGGCCGGTAGAACTGGCCGGATCCGATTACACAATAGAAGTAGACACCGTAATCATGTCATTGGGAACCTCACCAAACCCATTGATTTCGTCTACAACAGAAGGACTCGAAACCAACCGCTGGAAATGTATCGTAGCCGACGAATCAAACGGCCAGACATCCCGTCCGGGCGTATTTGCCGGAGGAGACGCAGTCAGTGGTGCCGCAACCGTAATCCTCGCCATGGAAGCCGGCCGTTCCGGCGCCAGAGGAATTCATGATTACCTAAGCAACAAATAAATATCTCAAACCCTAACAAAACGCACCACCAGATATATGTTCTTAATACTGATGGCAGCGAGCATGTAGCTGGAGAGATATTAGCTGAAAAAGCCGCCGCGGAGGGGGTGCCTGATGCTGAGTCTGGCGACTTTGGAGAAGAAGCTGTGAGTTCTTAGACGGCGGAAGCGGAATTGTATGGGAGAATTTCCGGTTTCAACCCGGAAATTCAGGCGAGCTTTTGAGAAATCATCAAGATTTCTCAAAAGTTCGAGCCGGTGCCCATACAATTTCGTTTCCGTCGTCTTAGAAATCACTGCTTTTTCGACAGTGAGCCAGACTCAGCATCAGGCACCCCCTCCGCGGCGGCTTTTTCAGCTAATATCTCTCTGGAACACATACCCACATACTACAGGAAGGTTTAGAAACACTATGTCTAGTCACATCGATATCTTAAAGGGAAAAATCCTGCCCTCCCTGGCCGGCTTAGCCATGCCAATCATGGCAACTTCACTGATTCAGACCGCATACAACTTAACCGACATGGCCTGGATCGGAATGATCGGCAGTCACGCCGTAACCGCAGTCGGAACCGCCGGCATGTATACCTGGCTGTCCGGCGGCATCGTTACCCTGGCCCGGATGGGTGCTCAGATAAAAGTTGCTCACAGCCTGGGCAAGAGACAGCCGATGGAAGCGGCAGAATACGCTCAGGGCGGTATCCAGATGACCTTGCTGCTGGCCCTGCTGTTTGGCCTGGTTACCAACCTCTTTGCCGGTCCGCTGATCGGTTTCTTCGGACTGAGCAGCCAGGTTATCATCGATAATTCAATCCTCTATCTGCGGATTGCCTGCGGCCTGATCGTATTTTCTTTCTTAAATCAGACGATGACCGGACTTTTTACCGCAATTGGTGACAGCAAAACGCCATTCATTGCAAACAGTATCGGTTTGGTTGTGAATATGATCCTTGATCCGGTCCTTATCTTTGGTTTGGGCCCACTGCCGCGGATGGGAGTGGCAGGAGCAGCGATAGCAACAGTAACAGCTCAGATGATTGTAACGATCGTGATGGTTATACGGGCATTTAAAGATACTGTATTATTTGATAAAGTAAAGGTATGGAAACGGATATCAAAATCACATTATACATCAATTCTGCGATTAGGAATCCCATCTGCGCTGCAGAATATATTATACAGTTCAATATCAATGGTTCTGACAAAACAGGTTGCATCATGGGGAGATTCTGCTGTGGCTGTACAGCGTGTCGGCGGTCAGATAGAAGGTATATCCTGGGCGACGGCAGAAGGATTCGGTGCTGCCATGAATGCTTTTACCGGACAGAATTATGGTGCGGGACAGTATGAACGGATTAAAAAGAGTTATACTACAGCAGCAGTGATTATGTGTATCTGGGGGCTTTTTACCACTGCTGTACTGGTATTCGGTGCAGACTTTATTTTTCGTCTGTTCATCAGGGAGCCGGAAGTTGTGCCGATCGGAGTAAGTTACCTGACTATCATAGGTTTCAGCCAGATGTTTATGTGTGAAGAACTGATGACGGTTGGAGCCCTGCAGGGGATGGGGAAGACCACAGCGGCATCTTTGATCACGATTATATTAACAGCATCCAGAATTCCGCTTGCACTTATACTCGGTTCCACATCATTGGGACTTGACGGTATCTGGTGGGCACTTACCATCAGCAGCCTGGCAAAAGGGATTGTATTTGTGGGTTATTACAGCTGGACATTGAAGAGGCTTCCCGCCGGGAAGCCGGTAGGAGAAGGAGTACGGACATGAAACAGGGGTTGACAAAAGAAGACAGATTAAGACAAATGACAGAGACACCGGTGCATCAGTTGATTCCACGGCTGGCGGTACCGACGATTATCAGTATGCTGGTTACAGCAATATACAATATGGCGGATACTTATTTTGTCAGCCAGATCAATACCAGTGCGTCTGCCGCAGTAGGGGTTATCTTTTCTGCTATGGCAATGATCCAGGCGATTGGATTTATGCTTGGCATGGGCAGCGGCAATAATATCTCCCGGGCACTGGGCAACCAGGAGGAGGAAAAAGCCGGAATATTTGCTTCCACCGCTTTTTTTACAACTGCGATCATCGGATTTATCATATTGGTTTTTGGTATTGCATTTTCTGAACCGCTGGTGTATTTTCTGGGGGCAACTCCGACCATTGCACCTTATGCTGAGGAATATGCACGTTATATTTTACTGGCGACACCGTTTATGATGACTTCGTTTGTTATGAATAATGCACTGCGTTCACAAGGGAATGCATTGTTTTCGATGTTTGGTATTACCGCTGGTGGAATCCTGAATATGATCCTGGATCCAATTCTGATTTATGGATTTGATATGGGAATTGCCGGAGCGGCTATTGCAACGATGGTCAGTCAGATGATCAGTTTCGGGATTTTGTTTTATCAGTGTAACTTCAGGGCCGATTGTATTAAGATACAGATTTCAAAGTTTCGTCCCAGTAAATATATTTACTATGAAATTATTCATGCCGGTTTACCGTCATTCTGCCGCCAGGGACTTGCCAGTGCTGCGGTCGTTGTCCTGAATTTTGCGGCTCATCCATATGGTGATGCGGCCATCGCAGCAATGTCGATCGTCAGCCGGATTATGATGTTTATTAACTCCAGTCTGATTGGATTCGGCCAGGGATTTCAGCCGGTGTGCGGATTCAACTTTGGTGCCAAACGGTATGACCGGGTGCTGGAGGCCTTTTGGTTCTGTGTGAAAGTAGCGGTGATTATGCTGTCGGTATTTGGGGTTATTGCGTTTGCAGTCAGCGGAAATATCATCGGATTGTTCCGGAAGGATGATCTGGATGTTATCCGGATCGGAACACTGGCATTACGCCTGCAGCTGCTGACCATGCCGTTCCAGGCCTGGATTGTTATGGTGAATATGCTGACCCAGTCAATCGGTTATGGCTTCCGCTCGTCGATTGTGGCGATGGGAAGACAGGGGCTGTTCCTGATTCCGTCACTGCTGTTTCTGCCGAAGGTATTTGGCCTGCTGGGAATTCAGATGGCGCAGCCGATTGCCGATATGCTTACCTTTGTTCTGGCTACGGTTATTGTGATTGCTATTTTAAAGGAGTTAAATCAGCTGAAAGAAGAGCAGACGGCTTCTGCGTAGCTGACTGATGCGGTCGTCAGTTATCTGATAATCGCATTCGGGTAGATTCTGGACATCCTTTCATCAGGGAATCGTTCGTCAAGGAAGGTTTCGAGCGAGTTGCTGCCGGCAATTCCTAACTGACGCTCCGCATACCGTCCCAGGCTTAACGCTGACATTCCAATATTAAAGACCATCAGCACTATGATGATCCGGCTCAGGATATGCCCGGTTTTGATGGGAACACGTTCAATCAGTCCCGATATCCGGGGATAGAGTATTTTGATCCAGACAACAGAAGCCAGTCCCCAGAACAGACAATAAAGCAGGTTGACACGGCCGCCCAGATTAAACGGAATCTTGCTGTAATCCCAGAAAACGGTGCCAAAGACCATTTCGGTAAAAACGCTGCAGGCATACTCATATACGCCGCCCATGACGGTGCCGAATAAAAAGATATACCGGTCTTCGCGATCCTGGTACCGGTGCAGCATCAGTGTCAGTACGACAACTCCGAGACCCCACACGATGCTGAAATGACCATAGACAACACTGCTGCGGCTCATTAAGACACCGGATGTCGCATAGCAGAAAATGGTTTCTGTTATATCACCCAGAAAAGCAGTGATCACAAACAGCCAAACAAGTTTGTGAAAGCAACATCCCTTGGCAAAGACAGTTTCTTTTGCGGCCTTTTCCCTTTTTGAGGCTTCGGCCTGACTGATGTAGGTGACTGAGCGCTGAACCCGGCGTTCGATTCTGTGGTAGATACGCATCCCGATTCGATGGGATAATTGCTGCATACTTTCGGCTACATCTTCCAGCCCCTGGTTATAACGTTTGTCACGGAACATGAAACCGAGGACACTAAGGGTGTCGGCGATAAGGGTAATGACAAGAAATCCCAGAATCAGTCGTCCGGCTAAAGTTGGAATCTTATTCAGTAAAAACAGCATGGCCGGTTGGATATAGCGCAGAGTAACGGCTGCGCCGATACTCCACAGGGCGGAAACCGGAAGACATACGTAGCCGTTCAGATTATAACGATAACCGGAATAATCCCACCAGCGCTTCCGCCACAGGCGTTCTATGATTAAGCCGGTGAAGTATTCGAGTATAATGGCTGTCACAGTACAGGCGATTGATAAAAAGAAGATATTCTCATCGGCTGAACCAAAGAAAACGGAGCAGAGTATCATCCCCAAACCGAAAATAGGGCATAACGGACCATTTAAGATTCCTTTATTCAGGAACCGCCGTTTTCTGATGGCGGCATAGCTGATTTCCAGCACCCATCCAAGGAATGAGTAGATGAAAAAGAACCAGAGTAGTTGTATGGGAGAATAATTCATACAGTCTCCTTCCTATAGTTGTTTAAGATAACCTTATAAGAGATGTAATAAAATGTCAACTAATGATTTCAGAAAGTCGTTCGTATTCTGATGCAGCGGATCGAATGATTGTGGGTTGTAACCGGATCCGAAATAGAGTACAATATTCGTAATAATTGTATTATGACACCAAATGTATACCCGATCCGGATTGCAGAGCAAAGGAGATTCGCATGACAGTACAGGAGATGAATCTGCCGTCACAGGGAAATCACAAGTACCGGGTGCGGTTATATTATAACCGCCTGGAACCGCGTCACCGGGAGAAGTTACCGCATTCTCACCTGGCTTTGGAGATTAATGTTTTCAGTGAATCCTGCCGTGGAGTTTATGTCATCGGTGAGACGGAGTATCCGATCATGCCGGGAGATATCTTTGTGCTCAGGAGTAATGAAGAGCACAGCATTGTCCATATGGAAGAAGGGGCAGATTGTATCTGTACCGGGCTGCAGTTCTCACCGGACTTTATCTGGTCTCCGGGGAACGAATTATGTGATATGAAGCATGTGTACAGCCTGTTCTCGGGAGCCAACGGACAGTTTGACAACAAACTTGACCGGAATTGCGAACGAACAGAGAAGATCCGGGCGCTGATTGCGGACATCGTGGATGAATTCAGTGATGAGAACCTTGATTATGGACTGATGGTCAAGGTCAAGCTGATTTCGCTGCTGATTCTGCTGGCGAGGAAGTACGACCATCTGGCTGAGTCAGATCCGGCTGTGATGATCAAGCGGGAAAACCGCGTGCATATTGAGAATGCCATGAGTTATATTGACCTGCATCTGGATGAACAGCTGACTCTGGAACAGCTGGCAGAGGTGGCTAATATGAGCGTATCTTATTTTTCACTGCTGTTTAAAACCCTGAACGGGTTTTCCGCCTGGGAGTATATTGTCGGCAAACGGATCGAACTGGCTCAGACGCTGCTTCTGACATCGGAAGAACCGGTTCTGAATATTGTCTTTAAAAGCGGGTTTAATAATACAACGAATTTTAACCGGGCCTTTAAGCGGGCGACCGGGATGTCACCGCGGGAATACCGCCGGCGGTTAGTATATAAAGCCGGTCCGGAAACGGACTGATCATAAGATATTGCAGCTGAATGCGGCTGGCAGATTCCGGATATAACGGGATCTGCTGCCGCTGTTTTAGTTAGTAGGTGAAATTTATTAGAGAATAGTACTACTTTGAAACAAGATATTTGAAGAATATTACTAAAAATACGGTTATAATAATCCTATCAATACACATTGTGCACAATAAAACTGGTGTTGGGTGATGGGAGGGATATATGGAAACATATATACACGAAAAGGAGCGGCAAACGGTTGTCAGCAGCTCCTATGATCTGGCTGTGGTAGGCGGCGGTATCGCCGGGACGGCGGCGGCTCTGGCGGCGGCACGGCTGGGTAGGCGGGTGGTGCTGATTGAGCGGATGTTCGGCATCGGCGGTCTGGCAACGCTGGGTCTGGTGACGATTTATCTGCCGCTGTGTGACGGTTGCGGGCGGCAGGTCAGCTTCGGTCTGGCAGAGGAACTTTTAAAGCTTTCCATCAGGCATGGATATGAAACGGATTATCCGGACCGGTGGCTGCCTGGCGGAAAGGAAAGCAGTACTGATGAAAATCAGCGTTATCAGGTGCGCTACAATGCCCAGGTTTTTTCGGTTCTGATGGAACAGCTGCTGCGGGCAGAAGGTGTCGATATTCTGTATGGTACACTGGTGACGGATGTATCCCGGCAGGGAGACTTCCTGGATGCCCTGATCATTGAAAATAAAAGCGGCCGGAGCGTGATCCGGGCTGGGGCCGTGGTGGATGCCACCGGTGATGCGGATATCTGCAAGATGGCCGGGGCAGCGACTGAAATATATGGGAATGCCAATGCTCTGGCTGCCTGGTTTTATGAAACGGAGCAGGGGAAAAACAGCCTGCATATGCTGGGGGCTGCCGATGTACTGGCAGAGGATGCCGGCAGTAAAACACCGGAGAAGCTGGAAGCAAAGCGGATTACAGGAATTGATGCGGCAGAGGTCAGTGCGATGGTGGTTGATTCGCATGCCCGTTCGCTGGCGGCGTTTCTGAAGGCGGGGAACGTATCGGAACAACACAGCCTGACAACGCTGGCGGCGATTCCGCAGCTGCGTATGACAAGGCGGCTGGCTGGAGAATATACAGAGGATGATACACAGATGCATGAACGGTTTTATGACAGTATCGGAATGGTGGGAGACTGGCGCAAACGCGGGCCGGTCTATGAGATTCCCTTACGGTCACTGTATACCGGAAAAATAAAGAATCTGGCTGCGGCAGGACGCTGCATCTCGGTTACGGATGCAATGTGGGATATTACCAGGGTAATTCCCGCCTGTGCGGTTACCGGACAGGCCGCGGGAACGGCATTGGCACTGAACCGTGATATTACCGGGACAGATCTGGAATTGCTGCAGTTAACATTGAGAAATCATGGGGTAAAAATCCATACGGAAGAACTTTAAATCAGAGGAGGAAAGCGGTATGAAAAAATTGACGGCGGGAATGGTAACAATGATGATGGTATTGTCACTGGCGGCATGCGGCAAAGCGGCGGATGGAACCGGCGGCGGAGAACAGCCGGCAGCAGGGACGGAGCAAAAGGCAGAGGCCGGTGGCCAGAGCAGCGGACAGTCACAGGAAGCGGCTCAGCCGGCAGCAGAGCAGATGCTTTTCAGGGTCAGTATGCCGGAACCGGCGACCGATAATAAGGCGCTGGCGATCCAGGAGGTAGTAAAAAATATTGAAGAACGTACAAACGGACGGGTGAAATTTGAGGTCTACTATAATGGTGAGCTGGGTACTTTTACAGATACGATTGAGGGCATTGCAATGGGCGGCAACATCATTGACGGTACCTCCGGAGATGCTTATGCACCATACGGCTGCCCGGACATGACGGCACTCAACCTGATGGGATTATATCCGGATACGGAATCGGTACTCCGTTTTAACAGCTCCGATTTATTTAAAGAGATGTGCGATGAACTGGAGGAGAATTCGGGAATTAAAATGCTGAGCATGAACTGGGCCTGTGCGCCGAGGCAGATTATCAGCATGAAGCCGATTAATTCAGTCGAAGATTTAAACGGCATGATGATCCGGGTTCCGCTTCCGCCGTATGTGGCATTCTTTAAACGTCTCGGCTGCAGCACTGTCAATATGACGATGTCGGAAGTATATACGGGGATGCAGCAGGGAATGGTTGATGCGGCAGAATTTCCGCTGGGAACGATCTACAACGCATCACTGCAGGAAGTTGCCAAATATTCCTATCTTAGCGCCCATACCTATGCCCCCTGCTGTTGGGGGATGAGTTCCAAACTGTTTAATGAACTATCTGCAGAGGAGCAGCAGATTTTCCTGGAGGAATTTGAAAAGGGCGGCGAATATTTTACTAAATTAAATATCGACAATACACCGGAATATCGTCAGAAACTGGAAGCGGCCGGGGTGACATTTGTGGAACCGTCAGAGGCGGACAAGGCTGTGATGCAGGCAGCGGCAGTTGATGCGGCAAAGGATTTTCCGGAACTGAGTGAAGGTCTGGTTGAAAGAATGCAGGAAGCGATGAAATAAAAATCAGGAGATTACCGGGGCCGGTGAGGCCGTCCCCGGTTTCTCGGACCGGGGACGCTGACAGATGGGAGGGGGATGTTGTAATGTATCGTAAGACCGACAACAAGTTATTATGGTTGGTATTCAATGCCGAAGAGTTGATTGCGGTAACGGCACTGACATTAATGCTGGTAATCTGCTCATGGAATGTGGTGGCGAGGTATTGTTTGAAAAATGCCCTGAGCTGGGCAGATGAAATATGTGTGCTGATGCTGGCCTGGACGACTTTTGTGGGAAGTGCAGCGGCTTATAAGCGCAACCTGCATTTCGGTATGGAGTTTGTGCTGGACCGTTTGTCGGACCGGGGCAAGCGTCTGATGCGGATCGGCATGACAGTGCTGCTGGCAGCCGTCTGCGCTTATCTGACCTATCTCAGCGCCAGATTTACAATGAGTGCGGTGAAGGTTATGCCGTTTTCAAGGCTGTCTTACAAATGGATCGATGCTTCGGCAGTGGTGGGATTTGGCAGCATGACGATTTATTCTGTGATCTATACGGTTCAGGCATTTCGTGCGCCGGAGAAATTTGACGCCCGTTATCAGGGGGATGCATTTGAAGAGGGGGAGAGTGTATGACATTTGTACCGGTAATATTGCTTGCGCTGCTGTTTATGTTAGGTCTGCCGGTGGCATTCGCGTTGATTGTCGGGTGTATCCCGTACTTTATATCGGATCCGAACCTGTCGACCCAGGTTATTATCCAGAAGCTGGTTTCCAATACTGAAAGTGTTTCCCTGATGGCCGTACCATTTTTTATTACGGCCGGTTCGATAATGAATTATTCGGGGATTACAGAGAAGCTGGTAAAGCTTGCAGATGCGCTGGTAGGGCATTTTACCGGCGGCCTCGGTCATGCTAATGTTCTGCTGTCAACGATGATGGGCGGAATCTCCGGTTCGGGGGCGGCGGATGCAGCTATGGAATGTAAGGTTCTGGTGCCTGAGATGTTAAAGCACGGTTATGGAAAGGGTTTTTCAGCGGCAGTAACAGCCGCTTCCGCATGTATTACACCGATCATTCCGCCGGGTGTGGGTCTGGTGGTCTATGCCTGTATTTGCGATGTGTCGGTTGGTAAGCTTTTAATGGCGGGATATCTGCCGGGACTGATGTTGTGTCTGGCAATGATGGGGATGGTTTATGTGATCTCCCGCAAGCGCGGATATAAAGCAGCCCGTGACCATATGGTTCCGGCCCGGGAAGTACTTAAGCTGCTGTTGGAATCGCTGTGGGCGCTGTTTCTTCCGTTTGGTCTGATTATGGGACTGCGGCTGGGGGTTTTTACCGCAACCGAGGGTGGTGCATTGATGGCACTTTACTCGTTATTTGTCGGAAAGTTTATTTACAAAAAGCTGAAATTCAGGATGCTGCCTGAGATTATGCTGGAGGCCGTATTGTCAACCGCTACGGTCATGCTGATTATGTGCGGGGCCAAGGTATTCAGCTATTACATGAGCTGGGAACGGATTCCGCATATGCTGACTACAGCGCTGATTGAATTTACGCCGAATAAATATGCCTTTTTACTGTTGTGCAACCTGCTTTTGCTGGTACTGGGAATGTTTCTGGACGGAATGGCCTGTATGATCGTGATTGCTCCGCTGCTGGCTCCGGTTGCCCAGGCGCTGGGCGTGAATATGATTCATTTTGGCCTGATGATGTGTTTAAACTGTGCAATCGGTGCGATTACACCGCCATTTGGCACTTATATCTTCCTTGTAGCCGGTACGGTCAAGGTAAAGACCTCTATACTTTACCGGGAATTACTGCCGTTTGTCGGCGTCTGTATTGCGGTGCTGATGATAGTGACTTAT
Source organism: Lachnospiraceae bacterium (assembly GCA_032073745.1). Classification (GTDB taxonomy): domain Bacteria; phylum Bacillota; class Clostridia; order Lachnospirales; family Lachnospiraceae; genus Brotaphodocola. The sequence continues at coordinate 124,031 of DAMAMW010000008.1, forward strand.
TTTCCGTGGATTGTTACAATTGTTCCCAAACTCGTCTATGGAAGTGCATAACTTCCTGAGCTGTAGGGATTTATAAAGGAGAAACATCATGCGATTTAATAACCGTGAAGATATCATTGAAATGACGGCGGCCTGGGACGGGGAACGTTTTGCCGACGGCCGTCCGAAAGTAGCGGACAAGTATCTCGATGCATTGTATAATATGACTTTAGAGGAACTGTGGAAACCGATATTTGTGCAGGGTTATGAGCGTCAGTTTATCAGCATGAAATCACTGCATCCGGAGTTTAAGGCTTCGGGAGAGGTGAATCTGAAGCTGGTCGGACGGGCGGTAACGGCGGTGTATGCACCGTCAAGACCGGATTATTTTGCGGCAATGATGAGCAGTGCCGCCGCCCGGGGCTGGTCGGGAACACCGAATCAGTGGGTGATTGACAGCCTGACGGAACGGGATGTGGTTGTCGTGGATATGTATGACAAAATTTATAAAGGCACTTATCTGGGCGGCAACCTGACAACGGCAATCAAAACTAAAACAGGCAGCGGCGGGGCCGTTATCTGGGGCGGTATCCGTGATGTGGAGCAGATGCGGCAGGTCGGTGATATTCAGGTGTATTACCGCGGCATTGACCCCACCCCGATCCGGGAGTTTGCAATGACCGGATTCAATGTTCCGGTGCGGCTTGGGGAAGGACAGACTGCGGCGCTCTGCCTGCCGGGGGATGTTGTGTACGGATGCAGCGGCGGGGTGCTGTTTATTCCGCCGCATCTGGTAAAAGATGTAGTGGAGGGCGGTGCGAAGATTCAGGTCAAGGATTTGTTCGGGTTTGAGATGATATCACAGAACCGGTTTACGACGGCTCAGGTTGATAAGAATACCTGGACAGAGGAGATGCTGGATGAGCTGCTTGCATTTATCCGGACGGATCCGCGGGGGGCTTTATACCGGGATCTGGACTGGAGCCAGGAGTATGACCTGGCCCGTAACGGTGATCCGAATGATACGCAGTCGGCTCTGTAGATAATCGTGACAAAACGGTACAGCTGCGGCAAAGATATAAGGAGGACGTTATGTTTGATACGGCGAATAAAAAAATACTGGTAACCGGTTCCACACAGGGAATCGGGCGGGCGATTGCGGCGGCGTTTGCAGCGGAAGGGGCTGCTGTTTATGTGCATGGATCGGGGCAGGCAAAGACGGAACAGGCGGCCGGTGAGATCGGCGGCAATGCTTTGCCGGTGTACGCAGATTTGTCCGCGGATAACTGTGCGGATCAGCTTTTTGATCAAACCGGCAGTGTGGATATCCTGATTTTAAATGCCTCGGTACAGTATCGTAATGCCTGGGATCATATTACCCGTGAGGAATTTACCCGGCAGATTAACGTCAACTTCAGAAGTTCGCTGGAACTGATTCAGAGGTATGTACCATATATGAAGGAGAAGCGGTGGGGCAGGATCATTACGGTAGGCAGTGTCCAGCAATTTGTACCGCATAAGGATATGCTTGTTTATGCCGCGTCCAAGGATGCGCAGTACAGCATGGTGCGGAACCTGGCAAAGCAGCTGGCGCCGGACGGGATCACGGTCAACAATATTGCTCCGGGAGTGATTGCCACGCCGCGGAATGAGGAGGCGCTTCATGATACGGATTATGCCGGAAAGCTGCTGGCTAATATTCCGCTGGGATTTGTCGGTACGGCGCAGGACTGTGTCGGTGCAGTGCAGCTGCTGGCAGGTGAGGCAGGGCGGTATATTACCGGAACCAATATTACGATAGATGGCGGCATGAGTTTATAGGAGGGACTATGATTCTGACTGATTATTTTCGTTCTGATCCTGACCGGACGTGGGATTTTGCCGTTCAGTGCGGGGTCAGTCATGGCGTAATCCGGCTGCCGGACAGTCCGGATTTTGATATTACCAATGCCGCGCAGTGGCGCGATATCTGCGGCCGGTTTGAGGCTTATGGTATAAAACCGGTGGTACTGGAGCCGATTCCCAACCGGCTGCACGACCATATTAAGGCCGGGGATGAGCTGAGAGATGCCAGTATTGATCAGCTGATCCGGGCATTTCCCATTATGCGGGACAACGGGATTACGACCGTCTGTTTTAATTTCATGGCCCATATCGGCTGGCTGCGTACCGCCTCGGATATTGCGGAACGCGGCGGGGCGATGGTTACCGGTTTTGATATGGCGGTGTTTAATGCCGGTGATTATGGCGGAAAAGGCCGTTCGGTCAGCGAGGCGGCATTATGGGATAATTATGAATATTTTATCCGGGCGGTGATGCCGGAGGCGGAGCGGTACGGGATTCGTATGGCGCTGCATCCTGATGATCCGCCGGTGGCGCGGCTGGGAAATGTGAGCCGGATTATGATATCTGCCGATGCGATCCGGCGGGCACTTGCAGTCGTAAAAAGTGACTATCTGGGGATTACCATGTGCCAGGCAACTTATCATATGATGGGGGCAGATGTTGAACTGGTGACAGCGGAACTGGCAGATAAGATTTTTTTCATTCATTTCAGGAATTGCCGGGGGGATAAGTACCGGTTCAGTGAGACCTTTCATGATAATGGTGAACTGGATATGGCCGGATTGATCCGGAATTATATACGCTGCGGGATCGATGTGCCGATCCGGGTAGACCATGTACCGCTGATGGCTGGTGAGACCGGGGAAAATACCGGATATAATGCGCTGGGACGGTTGTATGCGATCGGTTATCTGCGCGGATTGCTGGAAATGTGTGAGTGTGATGAACGGAGCGGAATAGACAGGATATCCGTGAGTCGTGAGCCGGGAGGTGCGGGAAGCTGATGAAAGATGAGATGAGGGGGCAGATGCATGTGTATTTTGCCTCCTGTGTTGTTGATGGCGGAATTTATCATTACCGGATGCTGCCTGACGGTCAGCTGGTTTTTATTGATCGGACGGTTTGTGACCGGCCGATGTATATGATCCAGGAGGATTCGCAGCTGCATGCGGTCCTGCGGGAACCGTTTGGTGATTGTGCAGACAGCGGTTTGATCAGCTGGGAGATTGCGGCTGACGGGCGGTTGGGCAAGGCGTCGGAAATTGTCAGTACGAAAGGGCTCTGCGGCTGTCACCTGTGCCGGTTTAAAGGAAAACAGTATGCGGTGAATTATCTTTCCGGCAGTGTGTTTTGCAGCGACGGGACACTGCGGACGCATACCGGCAGCGGGCCGGATCCGTATCGGCAGGAGACCGCACATACGCATTTTATTTCACCTTCACCGGATGGGAAATATCTGCTGGTAACAGATCTTGGCCTGGATCAGATTATGGTGTATGACGAGAATCTGGATCTGACCGGTATGGCGGCACTGCCGCCCGGCAGCGGCCCCAGACATCTGGTTTCTGACTGCAATCATGTGTTTTGTGTAAATGAGCTGGGATGCAGTGTGACAATGTTTGATTATGATGACGGGCGGCTGACTGAGCGGCAGACGATACCGGTATTGCCGGCTGGTTATCCGGCGGACACCACCTGTGCGGCGATCAGGAGGCGGGGAAACAAACTCTATGTTTCCAACCGCGGGGACAACAGCATATCAATATTGGAATATGACAGCAGCGGAATCCAGCTGCTATCGGCCATTTCCTGCGGCGGGGACTCTCCCAGAGATATTTTTTTACTGGGGGAGTATTTGTTGTGTGCGAATCAGCGGTCATCGTCGGTATCGGTATTCCGGGTAGCGGCGGATGGATTAGTGCCGGTGAGCGGCGGGGAGACGGTGGTGATACCGGAGGTGTTAGGGATTTGCGGGTGGTGGTTTGGGGCAGATGTTTGATCATGTGTTTTAAATATGGTATAATGTGGATATTCCGTGGGGGGCACGAATGTGAGGAAAATAGAATATTCGAGAAGAGGTATGAGTTATGAAAAGAATGAGGTTACTGATTATCACATTGATGCTGACCGCTATGATGGTTATTTCAGCATTTGCCGGACAATGGCAGCAGGACTTGCAGGGATGGAAATACCAGCATGATGATGGCAGCTATGCGGTTAATTGCTGGCTGTGGATTGATGGAAATAATGACGGGATAGCAGAGTACTATTATTTTGATTCTGACGGATATTGTGTGATGGATTCCAATACTCCTGACGGAAGTACTGTGAATGCTGACGGGGCATGGGTTATTAATGGTGCGGTGCAGAGTAAGTCAACCGGGAATAATAATGCTGCTGTTAGTGAAACGGTTCCGGAAACTACTGCTGCGGTAAGGAATGAAGTTGGCAGTACTGTCTATTGGACACCAAATGGGGGAAAATATCATAGTTCCCCGAATTGCAGTACTTTGAAACGGTCGAAGGCGATTAATTCCGGGACGCGGAATCAGGCGGGGAGTCGGGATGCCTGTAAGGTTTGCCATTAAAATAACTGGTTTTATGTAATGTATAGTTAAGATAGTAATCTTGGTGCGAATCGGAAGTGAACATGATTTGCCTGGGGGATTCGCACCAGAAATAGAGCGGTTTTAAGGTTGAAGATTATGTGTGTTTGTGTTTTACTTGTATAAGTTGTGCATAATGCTTGTTTTTGTTGGTTGCATAGAGTGTCTGATTGTTAGAAATTGCTGTCACAGTCTGCGAAGACTGTGTGGATTGAAATTCAAGCATTTCTTCGTACCAGTGGATTTTCTCTTCGTCACAGTCTGCGAAGACTGTGTGGATTGAAATTTATGTCACCCAGGGGGGTGCGATTAACCGTATTCTGTCACAGTCTGCGAAGACTGTGTGGATTGAAATCAGACATATATAATCCTCCTATAATAATAGAATAGTCACAGTCTGCGAAGACTGTGTGGATTGAAATATACAGCAGACTGCGCTTAATATCGGTGCTTGGATCGTCACAGTCTGCGAAGACTGTGTGGATTGAAATATAATGGTATTTGGAATAACGGCCCCCACATCCTGTCACAGTCTGCGAAGACTGTGTGGATTGAAATCTGGGGGAACATCGGATGTTATAACAAGATCTGGGTCACAGTCTGCGAAGACTGTGTGGATTGAAATACCGGCAGAATCTTCCCCAGGAAACAATCCTGCCAAGTCACAGTCTGCGAAGACTGTGTGGATTGAAATGCTACATTCGCTACAATAAACGGTGTACTGCGGCAGTCACAGTCTGCGAAGACTGTGTGGATTGAAATTACATGTATCCCAATTGCCAGAACCGCCAGACGGGGTCACAGTCTGCGAAGACTGTGTGGATTGAAATCCACCGCAGCAGAAAAAAACAGGGGGACAGAGCGTCACAGTCTGCGAAGACTGTGTGGATTGAAATTTTTAAACCCGGAGTGGGTGTATACGTTGCTGTTTGTCACAGTCTGCGAAGACTGTGTGGATTGAAATCAGATGGCACTTGCTATGGCTCAGGGCCGAGTTATGTCACAGTCTGCGAAGACTGTGTGGATTGAAATACACACACAGTATTCTAGTATTGGTGCTGTATTCTCGTCACAGTCTGCGAAGACTGTGTGGATTGAAATGATAGTGATTGTATTTATCCTTGTGATTTTTTCGTCACAGTCTGCGAAGACTGTGTGGATTGAAATGGATAGATTGTGTCATCTGGATTTGCATAATATGGTCACAGTCTGCGAAGACTGTGTGGATTGAAATATCTTCGCTGTCTCCTAAAGAAAATGATTTCTGGTGTCACAGTCTGCGAAGACTGTGTGGATTGAAATACTTCTGAATCTGCTAAAAAAGCAATTATTTCAGAAGTCACAGTCTGCGAAGACTGTGTGGATTGAAATTACGTTTCAACCATTAGCTACGACGATGTAGGAAGTCACAGTCTGCGAAGACTGTGTGGATTGAAATCGCTCTTATGGGCGATTCTGGCGACTTGTGAGGGTCACAGTCTGCGAAGACTGTGTGGATTGAAATGTAGTGCCGTGAGTTGACTGTAATTGTTAAGTTTTGTCACAGTCTGCGAAGACTGTGTGGATTGAAATAACCGATATGACAACCGCATTAATGACGTGTGGTGTCACAGTCTGCGAAGACTGTGTGGATTGAAATCGTATTAGCGTACCACCAGCCGTTGTTATCCTTGTCACAGTCTGCGAAGACTGTGTGGATTGAAATATATATTTCCCTCCATCAAAAATTAATTTTCCCACGTCACAGTCTGCGAAGACTGTGTGGATTGAAATTAATGTGCTGTCAAGGCCCATAGCCTCCAGTATCGTCACAGTCTGCGAAGACTGTGTGGATTGAAATTTAGGGCATGGTACATCTCCAGAAAGCAAAATAGTCACAGTCTGCGAAGACTGTGTGGATTGAAATATTTTTACACCATATGAAATCTTGTCGGTTGTTCGTCACAGTCTGCGAAGACTGTGTGGATTGAAATCTAGTGTTATGCCTGGAGATAGGGTATTGGTTGCGTCACAGTCTGCGAAGACTGTGTGGATTGAAATAGCATTGCCACTTTAATTGCATATTCATCAATCTCGTCACAGTCTGCGAAGACTGTGTGGATTGAAATAGCAAATGCTTTTAGGCAGTTTCGAGTCTCGTTTCTGTCACAGTCTGCGAAGACTGTGTGGATTGAAATTGTTTCGATCCATTTAGTCATGTCACACCTCCCGGTCACAGTCTGCGAAGACTGTGTGGATTGAAATCGCAACTCCGTAATGAATGACGCCGCTGACGGATCCGTCACAGTCTGCGAAGACTGTGTGGATTGAAATTTTTTGCTTGTCAACAGCTTCTCGCTCTTAAAAGTCACAGTCTGCGAAGACTGTGTGGATTGAAATCCAAACACCTTTGTCCCATGTCTTATCTGCCTTTTGTCACAGTCTGCGAAGACTGTGTGGATTGAAATTGCTGCCTTTGCATTGTTCTTTACTTCAGGCCAAGTCACAGTCTGCGAAGACTGTGTGGATAGAAATTAAATAAGACGAGTATATAATATTGCGTTAAAAGTGTCTTAATTTACAAAGGCTACGTTAACAGAAGATTTACGTTATGTTTCTAATGATTTTTAATGGTTTCAGATTAACTGGAAAAAAATGACAGAATATAGTATAATTGCTTTATTGCAAAAGGGATATTGGGGGTATCACAAAACTAATGTGAGTTGGTTTTGTATACCCTTAGTCGCTCTTTTTTTATACATATGATTAATAAAAAGGCAGGAGGAGATGGTATTGTCAACAAAAGGAAAAAGGAAGAAAGAAGATGGGAATGAATCTGGAACATTTGTTGGAAATATAATTCAGAATTATTGTGATTTGGAGAAGTCGATTGTTCGGCAGTTGAGTTTGTACAATAAAAATCATTCAACAACAACCGGAAGCTTGAGAGAGGATATATGGTTAGAGCTTTTTGAAAGGATTGTTCCAAAGAAATTTGTGATAGAGCATTCTATATTTATTATAGATTCTTATTATCAAATTTCCAGGGAGGTAGATCTAGCGATAATTGATAATGCTTACACGCCATATATATTTCAATATGGAAGATTAAAATTTGTTCCAATTGAAGCAGTTGCTGCTGTAATTGAATGCAAAAGTACAACTATCGAATTCGAAAAAAAGTGTGAGGACGGAAGAACGATAGAATCTGGTTTAGCCCTTTGGTGTAACCAAATATCACAGCTTCGAACTTCGCTGGAATCAGTAGCAAGGATGGCGACGGGGACGGTGGTAGACGGGAAGTCATATGGCCGGGCAAAAAAGGAAGAAAATAGAGATGATGGAGGCAAAAAGGAGCAAATATATTATTCCACTCAGACATCTACGCGTCCTGTTATGATTTTTTGCGGATTTGAAACAGAAATATCTAAGAAGAATTGGGTTGAGATGGAAAAGCGATTTGATTTTATACTTATTGCTTCCAGGAAAGAGGGAATTGATAAAATTGATATCAAAACAAAAAAGAAAACCTCCCTGCAAGAATGGTATAAAAATCTGGATCACTATGAAAAGGAATCACCAATTACTTCAAATAAGGATAAAATTTTTATAACTGAGAATGAAAAACTCAAAGATTACAAACTTGAGGATCTCAACGTGAAGCAAGGAGATCAGGAAATATCTTTGCTCACCTTCAATTTTCAACTGAATCAATTATTGATGCTGATCAATAACCCGATTTTATTTCCGCATCTGGCATATGCAAAGATGTTCAACGGAGACGAGAGAAAGTGGGATGAGTGATGGAAGAAAAAAGAATTTACTGTAAGTTAATTACGCCCTTATTCAGCTTTGGAGCAGACAAGAATTCAGCTGAACTCAGGTCTGCTGAATTAAAGGGAGCGATGAGGTATACTTACCGCATGATTTGCCCGTCTGATACAAGGCAATTAGCAAAAGACGAAGCTGAATTGTTTGGAGGTGCTACAGGAGCCAAATATGGAACGGGGCATATCTCTCCGGTAAGGGTGGTAATGCAAGGGGATGATCTGAGAAAGGGTGAAAAGAATTTGTTGCTTCATCGCGGAGGAAGGCAGTATCTGAGTTGCTTTTTAGGAGGGGATATTGTGATTACGGCTCATCTCAGTCGACCAATAGTAGAGAAGCTTCCAGAAGCTTTAAGACCGCTTGATTTAAATTGGTATAGTGATTTAATAAAGCTGAGCCTTATGATATGCGGTATGGGAAGACGTAGCAGAAAGGGAAGAGGTTGTTTTCAAATCAATGATTTAACATTTGCAAATAAGCAACATATGTTGGAATGGTTTTGCCAGAAGCTTAATAATATTGCCGTTGTTTCTTCACAGGAGAAAGATGGATATTACGAAATACAAAATAATGTGATCAGCTCTAAATACATAATCAATTGCATCAAACGACCGATAATACAAAAAATCATAGTTGGAAAAATGATGAGACAGGGGCAAGTTGATCATTATTTATCAGTTGTGGACGAGTTATGTCACCAGTTGAAACGTGGGGATTTAGGTTTACCATCAGAGATAACAGGCAATCCAAATAGGCAGCCGAAATTTGCTTCCCCACTTTTTATACGTATTATACAAACTGAGGAAGGTTATTATCCGCTCTATATTTTCGTAAAGGGAATTAGAAATGGAGGGGAAATTGATCCACAATGTACTGACAGAGAAAAGTTTGTTGAGGGAGTAGAAAAATTGTGGAAGGGAGGAAACATGAAATGAAAAGTTTGTTCCTGTTTACAATAGGGCCGGTAAAATCATTTATCGAAAATTCCCGGAAAGGAATTGATCTATATGCCGGAAGCAGTATGTTATCTGAGATGATGTGGGAAGCTGTGAGTTGGCTTAGCAAGACCGAGGGGATAAAAGTTCTATTTCCTGTTGATCAGAAACTGAATAAAGAAGTTCCCAATATACCTAACCGATTGGTAGCTGAATTTACAGATTATACACAGGATGATCTGAGGACCGTGGCCGAAAATCTTACGGTATTTGTAAAGACATATTTCCATCAGCGCTGTGTAGATATGCTGAAAGTGGCTGGAATATCAGTAAGGGGGATACAGCTGGCGAAGAATCAATGGGAAGATTTTCTTGAGATTTATTGGATATTTGAGGATTATACTTCACTGAGTTATTCGGAAATATATCAAAAACTGCTTGCCGGAATCCATGAAGTGAAAGGTATAAGACCATTTAGCCAGAGTTCAGAGGTGTGGGGAAGAAAATGCATGCGCTTCCCTGATTATAATGCGATATTCGTTAAAAAATACAGAAGTGAAAGTAATGATAAAATAGTATATCCACGCCATACCAACCCTGAATATTTGTATGATATAACAGATAATACATACCTTGAGTATACTGTTAAGGAAAAAGAGGCACTGTCTTCAATCGCATTAGTGAAACGCATATATGGGATGCAGCGGAAAGATATCTATTCGATTAGAAATATGTTATTGGAAAGCAGGATACCCAATGAAATGTTTGCTGAAGCCCAAATTAAGACTTTGGGCAGCGAAATGAGAACAATGGTAGCGAATGCGGTTTATGATCTTGAAAATGAGAACGTATTGGAAGAAGATGAATATACTCTGGAAGCAATAGCAGTAGCCAAAGACCTGCATGAGAAGATCAGAAGAACGAATATAAAACTGAATTCTTATTATGCGATTGTCAAATTTGATGGTGACAATATGGGAGAGGCATTTAAACAGCTTAAGACAGTTGAGGATCAGCAGGGGCTTAGTGAAAGGATATGCAGTTTTGCGTATGAAGTGCCTGATATCATTTCCAGATATGGCGGGTTGCCTGTTTTTGCTGGTGGAGAAGATTTTCTTGGTTTCTTGCCTCTTAATAGTTTATTTGTATGTATCGGTGAACTGCGTGAAAAATTTTATGAATTGACACAGCGAAGCTTTTCTGTTGGAATTTCGATTGCACATTTAATGCAGCCGATGCGAGAGGTACTGAATCATGCAGATATTATGGAAACACATGCTAAAGCACTGTCAGATAAAAATGCTTTCGCAATAAGTATTATTAAGCGAAGTGGTGATATTGTTATTATGCCAGCAATAAAATTAACAGCAGAAGAGGGGGTTCCACAATTAAACCTTATGGTTGAGTTGATTGGAATGACGAAGGATTCTCGATTTTCAAGATCAATGCTTTTTAATATATCAGATCATTTGAAATGTTTTTTAGTAGATGAGGTTAAGCCAGAGGATTCATTGACAAAAATTCTATTAAAAAATTGTATTTTTCATTCTGCAAGTGATAATGAACAGTTTAATAAAGAATACTTACTGGAGCAGCTGATGCTGTTTTACAAGCATTCCAAAAATATGGAAGAGTTTATGCAAATTGTTGATGGTATTGCATTTTTATCAAAGGAGGTGGTGTAATGATATATAAGATAGAACCGCTAGATAATTTCTTCTTCCGCAGTCCGATTCCTTTTGAAAAGGGCGGTGAAACGACAGTTTTACATAGTATCTTTCCACCACTTCCTTCTACTTATGCAGGTGCATTTCGAACACTTACAGACTTCGGGCATGTCGGGAAACATGGTTTTAAGATGGGATTAAGCGGTGTTACAATGGATGATAAGTTTTATTTTCCCTTGCCTGGAGATTTACATCTCACAGATCAGAAGCAAAATTTGCAGTGGAATGTCAGTGCGAAGGGGCTGGCTAAGAAAACATTGTCCAATTATCCGTTGAAATTTATCATGCATGTTAATGAACTATCGTCTAAAAAACATAAAAAGCAGTTGATGCTTTATATGAAGGAAGATTTGATGAATTCATATTTGAACGGAGATCACCGGCAAATACTTTGTGAAGATCTTTCTGATAAATTGGTTATGGAATCAAAAGTTGGAATCGGGATTAATCAAAAAAGTGGAACTGCTCAAAATCAGCAAATATATACTACTTTGTGTGTTCGTCCCGATGATAAAATAAAACTTGCGGTGGATATTCAGACAGATTTAATATGCGATCAAAAAATATTGAAGTTTGGTGGAGAGGGAAAACTGGCACATGTCAGGAAAGCAGATATATCGTTGGACATTGCTGCAACAGCTTCAGAAAGTCGGTTTTTTAAAATTTATCTGGCAACACCAGCAATATTTTCACAGGGGTGGGTTCCTGGTTGGATTGATCAAGGTAACTATACCGGGTATTTCAGCCATAGAAAACGATCAGTAAAAATTAAGCTTATCAGTGCATGTGTTGAACGAGCGGTACCATGTGGTGGATTTGGATATGTGAGTGATCAGAATAACAGAAAAACTGGACGACCAAGAGAGCTGAGGTATGCTGTTCCGGCCGGAAGTGTCTATTATTTTGAAATAATAAAAGGGACATATCAGGATGCGGTAAAGTTGTTTCACCAAAAATGTATCAGCGAGTACAGAGAAAATATGGGATTTGATTATCAGGTTTTTACAAGAAGCAGATATTGTGACCGGGGATTTGGATATTCACTGGTAGGCAGGTTAAGCAAAGAGCAGGAGGAATTTTTAAATGTACAATGATTCAGCAGCGATTATGATGTTAAATACTCTTACCTCAACTCATGCGGGAAGTGGTACAGAATTAAGTTACATAGATATGCCGATACAAAGAGAAGGTCATACGGGGTATCCTAAAATTGAAGCATCCACATTAAAAGGATGTATCAGAGCCAGTGTCACTGAGAAAAATAGTGGGGAAAAGGAAGCAATTGAACGGATTTTTGGAAATGCAGATAATGGTGATTTTGCATCGGCACTGTCTTTGACAGATGCACGGTTGTTATTCTTTCCTGTGAAATCGGCGAAAGGTGTATTTGGCTGGGTGACTTGTCCAATGGTGCTGGAGCGTTTCTTTAAGGATTATCTGTTGACTAATGGAAAAGAGTTTGCTGGTAGTTTTAAAGCTGAAGGTGTGAATCTTGTTACGGACACTTGTGTATTAGACCAAAGATTAAATAATGAAAATATTATTATGCTTGAGGATTATACATATATCGTAGATAAGAAAACAGAAAAGAGTGGACAGTTCACTGCTTTTCTGACGGAGTTTATAAAGCTTTTGCCAGTAAATTCAATTACTCGTGACATGATGGCAGCACATGCGGTTGTCCTAAATGATAATGATTTTGCTGGTTTTGTAAAATATTCCACTGAAGTTAATACAAGAATTAAGATTGAGCCATCAACTGGAACCGTAGCAGATACAGGCTTGTTTACAGAAGAATATTTGCCGCCTGAATGTATTTTGTATAGTCTTTTATTTTTTACAGACTCTCATCAAGCACAGAAGAGTGGATCAGATGAGAATAGAATGAACAAGGAACAGGTGAAAAAAACATTTGTAAACTGGCTGTCTGGAGGCACGATTCAAGTAGGTGCTAATAGTACATTAGGCAAAGGTCTAATCCAGTTGGAAATCTGGGAGGGGAAATAGATGGGAGGGAATCTTCACAATCAAATGGCACAATTTGTGTTTACTGAAGTCTCGCGTATTTCCAAGAATGATAAGGAATTTCGCAGTCTGGCTCGATCTATGCCATCAATTTTGCAAGTAAATGGATTAGGTGCAGCTATAGCATTTCTGTGTTCGAAGAAAAAGAGAGGCAACGCCCATGAGCTAATGTATCAGATTATGGACAAGTGGTTTCGAGACAAAAAATTTCAAGTCACAGGAGAAACGAAAGATTTAATTGAGAGGATTGTTAACTTAGATAGTAGTACATATAGATTATACATGTCTGAGATGATGAAACTATGCCTGTGGGTAAAACGGTTTTCGGAGGGATGGATAGATGGCGAAACCAAATAAGCAACAGGAAAATAATAGAAATAAAGAATCTGATCATGTTATCTTGCCCAAGCAGTCAAGAGATTTTTTGCTAAAAATTGAGAATATCAGAGATATCAACTTGTACTTAATTCAAAATCGATATTATTTTCGTTATACTCAAAAAATACGTGATAGAAATGTAATAAAGGATGGTTCTATGCTTGGAACGGTGATAAAAACCGGGAAGATTAAACATTCTGATATGTACAAGGCACAAGCTGCTCGGTTAATGGAGAATTTGAACGAAAGAAACAGGGGACTTGTGAATGACTTCTTGTTTCATAATTGCTATTTATTCAGTCCATATGATAAACTATTGTTGGGGGATGGAAATAGTGCTTATATTGGTATGCAGGCTTTAAGATTACATCCGTTGTATGGTATCCCTTACCTGCCTGCCAGTGTAATAAAAGGTACATTGAGAAATGTCTGGATACTTGAAAGATTTGGTGGCAGCGAGGAAGATGCAGAGGCCGATAATGGATTTATATCATTATTTGGTGGAATGGGGGCTGATTCTGTTCAATCAGAAGGGAAATTAAGATTTTTTGACATATATCCTGATCGGTTTGAAATTGGTGCAGATGTCCAGACTGTTCATTATAGTCAATACTATGGCAGTCAAAGCAAGGAACCGACCGATGATCAGTCACCGATTCCGATTAAATATGCATGTTTGAGAGACTCCGAGTTCTTGCTTTTGCTTGGATGCAATGATTCGGAAGTTTGGCGTTGTTGGAATAAAGATATAGACGAGATGGTTGAATGCATGCTCACCCAGTATGGACTTGGAGCTAAAACATCCTTGGGATATGGAGTGGGGAGGTGCGTGAAGCAAGTAGATGACAGTAACAAGAATTTATAGTTGATTTTTGCTGAAATAGTCTGGTGCGAATCGGAGGTGAACATGAAATTACTGGGAGATTCGCACCATATAAAGATGGTGTTTAAGGGATTGGAACTTGGGGGAGCTGTTTACTTGTTGGAGGGGATTGTGCAGTGTGATTGGTTTTGTGTGTTTTAATGTTTGTTTTCTTGTTGAAAATTGCTGTCACAGTCTGCGAAGATTGTGTGGATTGAAATATCTTCGTTAGCTTCAAATGGCCCCACCGACAAGGTCACAGTCTGCGAAGATTGTGTGGATTGAAATAAAATTAGGCTGGATGAAAGATGATAGCTTTCTGGTCACAGTCTGCGAAGATTGTGTGGATTGAAATAGCTCAGGCCCGAGCACAGAGTGAGCTGCGAAGGTCACAGTCTGCGAAGATTGTGTGGATTGAAATTGCAATGTCTATGACGGTATCCAGATCCCGGATCGGGTCACAGTCTGCGAAGATTGTGTGGATTGAAATCTGCAGACGACAATATTATGTTTGCAACGAATAGGTCACAGTCTGCGAAGATTGTGTGGATTGAAATTACCAGAAGTAAATATATTTTTTGAACTATTGGGTCACAGTCTGCGAAGATTGTGTGGATTGAAATCCCTCGTGTGAAGTGCTTATGAGATAGTAATTGAGTCACAGTCTGCGAAGATTGTGTGGATTGAAATAATTCTATATCTCATAAGACAACACCTATCTGTCGTCACAGTCTGCGAAGATTGTGTGGATTGAAATCAGAACGGCCTTGCTACTGTATACTGTCGCTCCACGTCACAGTCTGCGAAGATTGTGTGGATTGAAATTTTTTGCACAGCTAAATAGTGATTTAGCAATCAGTCACAGTCTGCGAAGATTGTGTGGATTGAAATATCTGTGGGAAGAAAACGAATCAGAAGTTTTTGGTCACAGTCTGCGAAGATTGTGTGGATTGAAATATTGTACAGTTCACCGCCTGGCCGGTATCTTAGAGTCACAGTCTGCGAAGATTGTGTGGATTGAAATCATCTGGTTTATTTGCTTAAATGTGTTATCATATGTCACAGTCTGCGAAGATTGTGTGGATTGAAATGCGATTGTGGTGTTGTTACCAGGGCGGCAGTTAAAGTCACAGTCTGCGAAGATTGTGTGGATTGAAATAGCATCGGTAATCATGGCTGTAATCTCAGACATATCGTCACAGTCTGCGAAGATTGTGTGGATTGAAATAGCATCGGTAATCATGGCTGTA
>DAMAMW010000008.1:139544-175039 GCA_032073745.1 Lachnospiraceae bacterium
ATCTCAGACATATCGTCACAGTCTGCGAAGATTGTGTGGATTGAAATACTTCTGCCATAAATTATGCCTCCGATACTTCCTGTCACAGTCTGCGAAGATTGTGTGGATTGAAATCCTGGCATTTCTGCACGCATCCCTAAGCTGTGCCAGTCACAGTCTGCGAAGACTGTGTGGATTGAAATAAATAGGTCACTACAGACTTAGCACTTTTACCGAGTCACAGTCTGCGAAGACTGTGTGGATTGAAATTCTTCTTTTCTCCATCATACTGTGTCAAATTGTGTCACAGTATGCGAAGACTGTGTGGATTGAAATCCTAATGTGGTAAGGTGTAATTCTGGTTTATTTTCGTCACAGTATGCGAAGACTGTGTGGATTGAAATAGGAGTTCATTTGTCGCGTATATTAAAATAATGTCAGGTCACAGTATGCGAAGACTGTGTGGATTGAAATAGATGCTTGAAGAAGTAATTCCGATGAAACGGACGTCACAGTATGCGAAGACTGTGTGGATTGAAATTCTGGCATTGTCGGCTTCTTCCCAGTCTAAGTAGTCACAGTCTGCGAGGACTGTGTGGATTGAAATGAAAAAGTTGTCGGTAGTTACCTCTTTGATCAGGTCACAGTCTGCGAAGGCTGTGTGGATTGAAATATCATCTCGGATGACATAATGCTTTGATGTAGTTTGTCACAGCCTGCGAAGACGGTGTGGATTGAAATGATATCCCGTTAGCGTTGCATAGTCTGTCAAAGTCACACTCTGCGAAGAGGGGCGGTAGAAATTTGTATCATCAGAAACGGACTTATCTTTATGAAAATCCCCTGACAATTAGGCTGTAGTTCGTCTACCCATCAGGAGAGTGGTTTATAATCATTCGGAGTTTATGGCAATCATGAGAAAATTTCATTGCAGCTAAATCTGATCAACAAAAAAGCACTTCTCATCCTTAAAATTGTGGATTGAAGTGCTCCGAAACTTTATTTTGGTAATGTAAAAAGTATTTGTATTTGACTGGATCATAGCATTAAGTCTTCGTTACTTCCGATCCCCTACTTATAATCATCCCGCACAAATGGCGACAAACTCAGATTCTTATTCTGATGATTTTCATAATACCGGATCAGCATGCAGGAAAACAGCAGATGGAACCGGTAATAAGGATCTTCAAAGTCATAATTCAGTAAATCTTTAATCTTGTTCAGTTTATTAATCACCGTATTCCGGTGCATATACATCACCTTGGCGGTATCGGCAATACTGCGGTCAAAAATCAGATAATGAAATAACACATCTCTTAAATCACTGCTGTAAGTCTGATCATATCTGGTCAGCGTCAATATTCCCGGCGGACATAAATAGATAATATCGTCAGTATCCAGGTGCTGGTTCATGCTTTTGGCGCAGATATCGATAATAAGGTAAGGATTATAGCGTCCAAAGTGGATAAAACGATCGGCATTGTCAAGCCGTATGCTGTGTACCAGCGGAAACATCATTTGCGTTTTCTGATAGTTAATCCGTAATGCCTTCGCAGAAGTACAGACATAACTGATAATAGCGGCGGCCCCATGGGCGGCCAGGATTTCTTCCATCATCTCTCTGGGTTGGGTAACCGGACAGAAGCCAACTTTTGATGAGATCAGAATAATAATTTCTGTCCCGATAATCGTCATATTCGCAGGCGAAAAATATGCCTGCAAAGATTTGAACAGTTTATGCAGCCGGGGCTGTGTGGTATCTTCTTCCGGCTGGTCAAGGATCACATTAATAATCCGCATGTATTTTTCCGGACTGGCTTTTAACCGGGGCAGTAACAGCTGCATCTGCCCATAATCGGTGACCTCTGACAGAAATAAACGTTCTGCAAATACGTGAAAACTGATTTGACTGTCAGAAGCATGGTTTTTTGATAAATAACTGATGACAGCCTGACGTAAAAGCAGCATCAGAGAAGTTATCACGATCGGCTGTTCTTTGCAATAGGCGTAAAGATAACCGATGGTCCGATCATCTACCGGAAGATCAGCAATCACATGGCGGCTGTTTTCGTTAGAAAAACAAATACAGGAAGAATGCTTCTCCAGCAAATAAGTGTTTAAGTAACCCTGAACCTCATTGGTGAAATTGTCCTCATCTGTCAGGAGCAGGTTTTGATCCTGGGAACGAAAGGCACTGTAAACGAATTTTTGGGTATAATCAATCATGCAGACGGAGCTGTCAAGCTCTCGTGCAGCGAAGCGGATCATGTGACTCAGTCCATGGGAAGATTCTTTTATCAGCTGCGACTCCCAAAGACACCCCTTGCGATATAACGAGAAGAGTTGATTGTATAGTGTCGCCAGGGGTAAGTCTGTAATAATAACATTACAATCAGGATATTCAGGAACGGAAAAGCGCTCATTTTGTCTGCCGTCGCATAAAAAGAAGGTACATTGTTCAAAAGAGGAGTGGCATCCGGCAAGATCGGCAAACGCCGAAACACTTCCCACAAAAATTGTATTTGGTGTTAAGATAAGATCAGAATCCAGTAAAAAAATTCCTTCCGCAGTTGAAATCAAATGGGAAGAGGTCTGGCTGGCAACAATATGTATCTCTAATGCGGTTAAAAAATAGTCGATCGGCAGCATCGTTTCCTCCTTGATCCAAATATGTGCATTTTGACTTGTGATATGGTCAAAATAACCCTTCAAATTAGTATCAATACATGATAAAAAAATAACATGTACAGTTTAACATGTATAACGGGACGATTCAAGTGGGGAGGAGGAGAAGAGCCGGTTTAGTCACCGGCATTTGTGGAAACCAGACGTGAAGAATGATGATGGAGGGGAATAAAAATGAGTGCTTCTTTTATTATTGCGGTATGTCTTTTGGGGATTGTCATTGCCATTGCATTGGGGTATAAGTTTGGAATTAATATGGGTGTTACCGGTATTGTATTTGCCTACATTGTGGGATGTTTTATGATGGGGATGCGGGTTCGTGACGTGGTTGCCCTGTGGCCGAATTCGGTTGCTTTTCAGCTGATGTCAATTACCCTGTTTTTCGGATTTGCGGTATTGAATGGGACGATGCAGGCAGTTGCCAATCATCTGCTTTATGCGGTACGCAATCAGACCTGGATGATCGCCTTTGCGATTTACTTTATTGCCATTATTCTGGGGGCGCTGGGATGCCCGCCGCCGGCAGCGAATGCGATTATGGCGGTTATTGGTTTCTCCATTGGGCTGCCGGCCGGACTGCATCCGGTGATTATTGCCTGGGCTGTTTGTCACGGTGCCAATATTGGCGCCTGTCTGCCATGGTCGGCCTCGGGATCGGTTGTCAGCACGACAATTGCAGCAGCCGGATATGAAACGGAAGCAAATGGTATGACCTGGTCGTTTGTTATTGCCTTTTTCCTGGTCAGTCTTTTATTGCTGGCAGTTCTTTATATTGTGTTTAAAGGAAATAAACTGAAAAATGTCAGGGTGGAAAAGCCGGAGCCGTTTACTTCCGTACACAAGAAAAATTTGTTGATTATCGGGATTGTGGTTGCCCTTGTTGTGATTCCGGGAATGATACCGGGACTTAAAAGCTTTGCCCGATTGTGTGATATTCAGATGCTTGGCATGATTGGTTTTATTGTCTGCTCGCTGATGAAGCTTGCTGATGAAAAGAAGGTCATCAAAGCTGTTCTGTGGAACACGATTATTCTGGTCGGCGGTATTTCCATGCTGATGAGCGTGGCAACAGAGGCCGGGGTTGTGGAGATGATGTCTTCCTGGCTGAACAACAGTGTTCCGGCGTTTGCGGTTACGGCCTTCCTTTGCGTCCTTGGCGGTTTTCTGAGTTTCTTCTCCGGCGGCGTGAATACGGTATTTCCGATGCTGGCACCGATTGTTCCGTCTCTGGCGGTTGGCGGCGTGAAGCCGGTTACTTTGTTTATCGCGATATTACTGGGCGCCTGTTACACGGCAATTTCACCGTTTTCAACCGGCGGGGCAATCTTCATGTCCAACTGTCAGGATGAAAAAGTACGGGGAACATTGATCGGCAGACAGTTAGGGCTGGCAGGATATGGCCTGGCAGCAACGATTATTCTGGCAATGACCGGAATACTGGGGATTTTTTAAGGAAAGGTGAAGGTTGATATTATGTATGAACGAATTGAACGGATTAAAGAGCGGGTGGTCATAGACCATTATCCGATTTGTATTGAAAAATACCGGATAACCCTTGATGTGATTGAAAAAACACAAAATGATCCGGTGATTATCCAGCGCGGCAAAATATTAAAAGAGACAATTGAACGGATGCCGATTGCCATTGCACCGGATGAGCTGATGGTCGGGATCGGGGCATCAAAGCCGATGGGGCTTGAGATTGATCCCCATTACGGGATCTGGACGCAGGATGAAATTGATTCCCTGATCGAGGACGGGTATCTGATGGACCCGCAGGATGTTCTGGATCTGCAGGAGTTAAATAAAAAACATAATCCGGCAACATTAATCGGCCTGATGGGTGATATTTTCTATGAACCGGAAAATGAAGATATATTGTCCCTGCTGAAAGCCGGATTTATCCTCCCGCCCTGGAAGGATAAGGCGGCCGGAAAAGGTGTTGGCGGCGGCTATTGCCAGTCGGGTCTTGGCCTGGGGCCTTCCCTTATTCTGTTAGGCGTGGATTATAAAAAGCTGCTCACACACGGTGCCGGTGAACTGATCCGTCAGGCCAGGGCAGAGATGGAAAAGATCAGCTTTTCCGATGCCGATGGTATCGATAAGTACCGTTACTATAAGGCGGTGATTCTGTCACTGGAGGCAATGATCCGCCTAGGTGAGCGTTATGCGGAACTGGCATCTGAGATGGCTGAGGCGGAAACAAACGAGGTGAGAAAAGCCGAACTGGCTGAAATTGCAGCAATCTGTGCCCGCGTTCCGGCATATCCGGCCAGGACCTTTAAAGAGGCAATGCAGTGTTTCTGGTTCCAGTTTCTGATGCTGAGCCCGTCGACAACTTTGCCGGGCGGCCGTTTTGACCAGCTGATGTACCCGTATTACAAGCAGGATCTTGAAGCCGGTAACATAACCAGAGAAGAGGCCGTTGAGTGGTTGTGCTGCCTGCGTCTGAAAGATATGGAGTTAAACCGCACCTCCGGTAAAAACAACCGGAAGAAAAATGCCGGCATGGCCAATTGGCATAACTTCCTGATCGGCGGGATGAAACCGGACGGCACAGACGGTACGAATGATATCTCTTATATGATGCTGGATGCCGCACTGATCACGAAAACACCGCAGCATACATTGACGGTCAGGGTAAGCAAAGACACACCGGAAGAGCTGATGGTGAAGGCGCTTGAGGTGGTCAAAGCAGGAATGGGCATGCCGGCCTTTATCAGTGACGATTCTTATATAAAATTCTTCACCAATCACGGCTGTCCGGTTGAGGATGCCAGAGATTACATCATTACCGGCTGTCTGGATGCAAACCTGCCGGGGAAATCACGGACCGGACCGGTGCCGATGATGACAATTCCGCTGATTTTTGATATTTTCCGCCATAATGGTATTGATGTGAAAAATGGCAGCAGGTGCGGGATAAAGACCGGTGATTTTACCGGTTATGAAACCTTTGAAGATCTGTTTGCCGGTTTTGTAAAACAACTGGAATATTGTATGGACCGTGTTGGCGAAAAAAATAATGTGGAACTTAAAATCACCCGCGAGCTGCTGCCGGATCCGCTGCGTTCAGCCCTGATGTTCGAAGGGATTGAATCAGGTACCGATACCTTCTGCCGTCATATGCCGTTTGACAATGCGGCGGTGATTGACCCGATCGGTATGGTCAATGTGGGGGATTCCCTTACGGCAATCAAAAAACTGGTTTTTGATGAGAAACGTTACACCCTGAAAGAACTTTATGATGCTCTGGAAGCAGACTGGGTGGGATATGAGTCCATGCAAAAGGATTTTGAGCAGGCACCGAAGTATGGCAATAATGATGACTATGCCGACCTGATGGTGGCAAGGTGTTATCAGGCGTTTGAAGACTACTGCCTGACCATCCCGACCATCACCGGCGGACACCATTATCCGACCGGAATCTCCATCACCAGCCATCAGCCGGGCGGCTTGCTGACCGGGGCCACACCGGATGGGCGTAAGGCGGGAGAAATACTGGCTGACGGATCGGTTTCGCCGATGCACGGTGTTGATAAACACGGGCCTACGGCCGTGCTGAACAGTGCGTTGAAGATAGGGCAGGATAACTGGCAGGCCACACTCCTGAATATGAAGTTTCATCCGACCGCATTAAAAACGGAGTCGGATTTAAAGAAGCTGGCGGCGTTGATTCGTACATACCTGACCAGTGGCGGCAAGCATATTCAGTTTAATGTTGTGGACAAAGAGACGTTATTGGCGGCGAAGGAAAATCCCGGGGCACACCGGGATCTGATTGTCCGGATTGCCGGATACAGCTGTTATTTCGTCCAGCTGAACGAACAGATGCAGGATGAAGTAATCGCCCGCATGGAACATCATCTGTAGGTTGAGTGAACATGGAAATACGATATCAGACTCAGAAAGGGGGAAGTCAGATGACAGAAGCAGAGAGAGTAATTCAGGCACCGGTATTTAATATCCAGAACTATTGCATTCACGACGGGCCGGGAATCCGCACCACGGTTTTTGTCAAAGGCTGCCCCCTGCGTTGCCTGTGGTGCGCCAATCCGGAATCAAACTCTGCCAGGCCCCAGTTAATGACGTATGCCAATAAATGCACCGCCTGTTCCCGTTGTGCGGATGTGTGCCCGAAACTGGCAATTGCTGTTAAATCTGTCAGGGAAAAGAGCAGAGCAGTGGCGGCGGTGACAGACCGGAACTTATGTACCGACTGCGGGCGGTGCGTGACTATCTGCCAGGCGGATGCCAGGGAGATTGCCGGCCGGATGATGACGGTTGGTGAGGCCTTAAAACGGGTGACAGAAGATAAGATATTTTATCAGAGTTCAGGCGGCGGAATGACCATGAGCGGCGGGGAGGTGCTGTTGTATCCTGATTTTGCAGCAGCCTTGATGGCCGCCAGCCATGAAGCTGGTATCAATACGGCGGTTGAGAGCTGCTGTTATGCCTCCCGGGTGGTGATAAGGCAGGTCTTTGAGCATGTGGATTATGGATTGCTGGATATCAAACATATGGATACGGCAGTTCACAAGCAGATAACCGGCGTGCCGAATGAGCAGATTCTGGATAATATCAGATATATTTACCATTATCTTAACACGCGGGTGACTATCCGCATTCCGGTGATTCCCGGATATAATGAAACGGCCGGGAATATTGCGGCAACGGCAGCATTTATTGTAAAGGAACTGGGAACTGATGTGGCGGTTCACTTATTGCCGTATCACAATCTGGGCAGCGCGAAAAATGAGAGTTTGGGTATGGCTTATGGCGATAATATAAAAGTTCCTTCGCAGAATATGATGAATGAGTTGAAAAT
The DNA here is from genome assembly GCA_032073745.1 of Lachnospiraceae bacterium. Classification (GTDB taxonomy): domain Bacteria; phylum Bacillota; class Clostridia; order Lachnospirales; family Lachnospiraceae; genus Brotaphodocola. The sequence goes on from DAMAMW010000008.1 coordinate 147,037, forward strand.
GGAGGCAGAAAGTTACGGATTAGAAGTCCGGATTGGCGGGAGTTGATAAATATAAGGTGCCCTTCCGGAGTAATACCCCGGCAGTCAGGGACCAGTAAATCTGGTTTTCCGGCAGTCAGGGTATTATTTTTGGTTCTATATATCTGCTAAATCTGTTCAATAAACGGCCGTACAAATAACAACGCCGCCCCCACCGAAGCTGCATCCATCTGATGTGTACAAACCGTTGCATATCGTTCATTTCCCGGAAACGTCGTCAATTCTGACACTAATTTCTGTAAATCATCAATATAATCCCCGAGATAACTTCCCAGATACCCGCCCAGAATAATCTTGCAGTCAAAGAAGACTGTCAGGTTATTAATGGCAGTAGCCAACCATCCAAGGTACTGATCCCAAATCTTTTTTATATTCGAATCTCCATCCTTTAACTTTTCAAAAAACACATCCAGGCTGTCATTTGTATGCTGTGAAAGCACCTGAGCGGAGCAATACGTATCGAGACAGCCTTTTTTCCCGCAGTAACAGGGCAGCCCGTCTTTTACCAGCGTCATATGCCCGAACTCGCCGGAGCGCTGGCTGTCGCCATAATATAAATCTTCTCCCAGAATGATAGCACCGCCGACGGTATTGCTGAGAGATAAGTAGACAGCATTTTTATTCGCGTGATCGGACCACAGTTCAGCCAGTCCGGCGGCATTTGCATCATTGCAAAGCACGGACGGATAGGGGACTGAATGCATCAGCCGTGAGCATTCCAGGCCGGAGATATTCAGGGCATGGGAGTGGATCAGGAGCTGATGGTCGGCACTTAATATGCCTGGGATCGATACTCCGACACCGAGGATTTTTTCTGGTTCGATGGCATTTTCCTTTACCGTTTCATTGATCAGATCTCCCAGCTGTGAAAAGTATTCGGAAGAGTTGTGAAACGGGGCATGGATACGATTATTGAATATAATTTCTGCCTTCAGGTTAATCACTACGATTCGGATATGATTCCTTGTGATATCGATACCGATTGCATAACGGGCATTGGCATTGCAGGTGACAGCAACGGCCTTCCGTCCGCCGGTTGATTCCAGGGCCTCTCCTTCAAGCAGCAGTCCGTCTTCCTGCAGCATTTTGACATTCTGGATTGCTGTCGGCAGACTGATGCCGAGCTGCTGGGCGATTTCCGGTTTTGAAATGCCGCCCCTGTCATAAACCAGACGGTAGACACGATTCCGGTTCATGTGACGGGCGTCAATATTATTTAATGATTTATAAGCCATAGTTCTTACCATACCTTTATTGTTTTATATGCTTATATTATAGTATTTAATTAAGTTTGGCAAGAGGACTCTTGCCAGGCGGGTACAGGAGAGCGTGAAATAAGGTAAAAATACGTTGATTTGGATATAATGCATAAAAAATAATAGAAAATTTGTGATTAATAACAAATATAAACAAAGGTATTGACAAATGTAGTTAGAGAATTTATGATGTTACTAAAGTCATTTATATAAAGTTATTAACTAAATGAAATTACAAACAATACTGTTTGGGTAAAAGAAAGGTGAGGCGTATGTATTTAGAAAACATGTTTGGTTTAAAAGGAAAAGTTGCAATTGTTACCGGCGGCGGCAGAGGAATCGGTCAGGTGGTTGCACTGGGACTCGCAAGAGCAGGCGCTGAAGTGGTGATCTTCGATTTGATGGATACGGAGGAAACCGTTTCATTAATCGAAAAAGAAGGGAAGACAGCATATGGTATTTCCGTCGATGTAACGGATGAACTTATGGTAGAAGCAGCTGTAGAGATGGTGGCAGAAAGATCCGGTTCCATTGATGTTGTATTTAACAATGCCGGCATCTGTATTCATAAGGGAACGGTCGAAGCCAGCCTGGCTGAGTGGAGAAAGGTGATCGATATCAACCTTACCGGTGTTTATACCGTTGCCAGAGCAGCAGGTCATTACATGATCGACAATAAGATTAAAGGCAGCATTATCAATATGGGATCGATGTCGGGCAGCATCGTGAATGTACCGCAGTGGCAGGCGTCCTATAACGCATCAAAAGCCGGAGTTATTCATCTGAGCAAATCACTGGCAGTCGAATGGGCGGATTATGGCATTCGGGTCAACAGTCTGAGTCCGGGATACATAGCAACTCCGATGTCAGTAGATACCCCCCAGGAACTCAAGGATGCCTGGATGCCATTGATACCGGCGCACCGGATGGGAACACCGGAAGAACTGGTGGGAGCAGTTATTTATCTGGCTTCTGACAGTGCCGGTTACACCAACGGTTCGGATCTGATTGTTGATGGAGCTTATACCTGTATGTAATGATGATACGATAACGGTATTGAGGGAAGGAGGAGTGCTTCTTGGGGATTTTACAGCAGGAAATCTGTCTGAAGATGACAGGCATCAGCAAATCATTTGGCAGTGTTCACGCATTAAAAGGGGTTGACTTTGTTTTGCGAAAGGGCACGGTTCATGCACTGATGGGAGAAAACGGAGCAGGAAAGTCTACTCTGATGAAGGCACTTGCGGGTGTTCAGCCGCCGGATTCCGGAGAGATATGCATATCCGGCAAAACGGTGAAGCTGGAATCAGTCAAAGATGCGATCGCTAATGGTGTTTCGATGATTCATCAGGAATTATCGCCGGTTCTTGAGATGTCCATAGCGGAAAATATCTTTCTGGGCCGGGAAGAGGTGAGCGGTCCGTTACATATTATCAACCGCCAGTCGATGAACGGGCAAGCGGCAGAGCTGCTCCGTACCCAGGTGGGAATGGAACTGGATCCGAACACGAAGATGAAAGACCTGAGTGTGGCCCAGATGCAGATGGTGGAGATTGTCAAAGCGGTTTCACAGGGGGCTGATATCATTATCATGGATGAACCGACTTCAGCCATTACAGAAAAGGAAGTTGATAAACTGTTTGCCCTGATCCGTGATCTGGTCGGCAGGGGAAAAGCAATTATCTATATTTCCCATAAGATGGATGAGATATTCCGGATCAGTGATGAGATTACAATTATGCGTGATGGTACCTATGTTGGCACCGATCTGGCCAAAAACCTGACTGAAAATCAGCTGATCAAGATGATGGTGGGCCGGGAACTGACGGAGGTGTACCCGAAGGTTATGGTTGAGCCGGGTGAGCAGCTGCTGGAAGTAAGCGGACTGAGTAAGAACGGCAAGTTCCGGGATGTTTCATTGTCCCTTCGACGCGGCGAGATCATTGGTTTTGCCGGACTGGTCGGTTCAGGAAGAACGGAAGTTGCCGAAGCAATCTTCGGATACCAGCCCGCTGATCAGGGCGAGATAAAAATGAACGGTAAACCGGTCCGGATCAAAGAACCGGCTGATGGAATCCGCAATCGCATTGCATTTGTATCAGAAGACCGGAAAACGGTCGGACTTAATCTGATCAGCACGATTAAAGACAATATTACTCTTGCTAATCTTGAGAAATACTGTTTTGCAAGGCATGTCATCAGGCATTCACAGGAACGGGAAAATGCCGGTAAATATGCGAAAATGTTTAACGTAAAAGCCCCGTCCATTGATATGGAGGTCGGCAAACTAAGCGGTGGTAACCAGCAGAAGGTGGTCCTGGCAAAATGGATGTCCTGTGATCCGGAGGTGATTATCATGGATGAACCGACCCGCGGAATCGATGTCGGGGCCAAGGCGGAAATCTACCGGATGATGTGTGACTTTGCGGCAAAAGGAAAAGCGGTCATTATGATCTCTTCCGAGATGCCGGAGGTACTTGGTATGAGTGACCGTGTGTATGTGCTTTCCCAGGGGAAGATGACCGGAGTTTTCAGCCGCGATGAATTCGATCAGGAAAAGATAATGACATGCGCATCAGGCAAGCGAAAGGAGGAGCTGCAAAATGACTACAGCATCAGTTGATAAGGGGAATACACGGATAAAAACATTGGATCTACGAAAGTTTATGAGTAAGTACGGAATCCTGATCGCTTTTTTAGTTCTGTTTGCGGCGATGGGAGCAATCCGGCCGGCAACATTTCTGACTGTCAGCAACCAGCTCAATATCCTGCGTCAGATTTCGATTAATGGTATTATGGCAATCGGAATGTCATTTGTCATTATTACCGGCGGTATTGACCTGAGTGTCGGATCGATGCTGGCGTATGCTTCGATCATTGCCTGCAGCTTTGCTCATCCCGGGGAATATCCGGTGTTTGTACCGATTGTTGTAGCTCTTTTGGTGGGCGCGCTGCTGGGGTTGTTTAATGGTGTGGTCATTGCCAAAGGAAAGGTTGCTCCGTTTATCGTGACCTTGGGAATGCTGACGATTGCCCGCGGCCTTACCCAGCTGTTTAACGGCGGCAGGCCGGTCAATAATTTATCACCGGCATTTAATTTTATCGGCGGCGGCAGTGTACTTGGGATACCGGTTCCGGTACTGATCTTTGGAATGGTTGTCTTGTTCGGCTGGTTCCTGTTAAATAAAACCCGCTTTGGCCGTTATGTATATGCGATCGGCGGAAATGAGATTACGGCAAAGGTGTCAGGCATCAATGTTGATAAAATTTACATCATGGTATATACGCTGATGGGAACGCTGGCGGCATTATCAGGAATTGTATTATCGGCGCGGGTTGAAACGGCGACGGTTATTGCCGGTACGGGATATGAGCTGGATGCAATTGCGGCTGTTATTATCGGCGGAACCAGTTCCTCCGGCGGTAAAGGCACAATGCAGGGAACGATTGTCGGGATTCTGATTATGGGAGTTTTGAGCAACGGCCTCGACCTGATAGGAGTATCTTCCTATTATCAGCAGATTATTAAAGGATTTATTATTATTGGTGCGGTATTGATGGATAAGAAAAGTAAGGCATAGAAATGGGAGGATTATGATGAAGAAGGTATCAGCGTTATTATTAGCAGCAGTAACAGCAGTGGGATTACTCAGCGGTTGTCAGAGCCAGGCAGCAAGCAGTACCGGTGACAATTCAGCAACGATGAAAATAGGCTTTATGAATACGAACCTGTCGAATGAGTTTCAGGTGGCAATGCTGGATGCAGCCAGAGAAAAAGCAACAGAGCTTGGGGTGCAGATTGTGGAGCAGGACGGTCAGGGGGATGCGTCAAAACAGGTCTCTCAGATGGAACAGCTGATCTCCCAAAAGGTTGATGCCATTGTTATGGCACCATATGATAAGGATGCCTGTGCCCCGGCTGTTGTAAAGGCAAAGGAGGCAGGGATTCCGCTGATCATTGTTAACTCTACGGTAAACAACATGGATCAGGCCGTTGCCTATGTCGGCTCCGATGATAAGGTAGCCGGTGAAATGGCAATGAGAGAGCTGGCTGATGCGATCGGCGGCAGTGGGAATATCATGATGATCCGCGGCCCGATCGGTAATTCCGCAGAGGTTGGCCGTACCGAAGGTGTATTTGCCGTACTCGAAGAATATCCTGATATTCAGATTGTTGTGGACGAACCGGCGGACTGGGATCGGGAAAAGGCAATGAAGCTGATGGAAAACAAGCTTCAGGGTTCTCTGGAAATCGTTGGTGTTCTGGCTCAGAATGATGAGATGGCGATTGGCGCGCAGAAAGCGATTGAAGCAGCCGGAAAACAGGATCAGATCAGTGTCATCGGAATTGATGCGATTGCTGATGCTTTGACGGCAGTTGAAGAAGGCAAGCTGATTGCAACCGTGTTTCAGGATGCCAGAACACAGGCCGGAAAAGCGATGGAAGTAGCAGTTATGGCAGCTAAAGGCGAGACCGTGGAACATGAGTATTATATTGATTTCCAGTTGATAACCAAAGAAAATGTGGGCGATTACAAATAATAAAGGAGGATTATATTATGTTACAACAGGTTATGACAAGTCCCGGAGAGATTGAATTTCGTGAGATCGATACTCCGGTATGTGAAGAGGAACAGGTTCTGGTAAAGATTATGAATATCGGTGTGTGCGGTTCTGACATCCATGTATATCACGGCAAGCATCCGTTTACACCATATCCGGTGACTCAGGGGCATGAGGTGTCCGGTGAGGTGGTTGAAGTGGGAACTAAGATCAGGGCCTTTAAAAAAGGGCAGAAGGTAACGATTGAACCACAGGTATACTGCGGTGAATGTTATCCCTGCAGGCATGGAAAGTATAATCTGTGCGAAGAACTTAAAGTAATGGGATTCCAGACAACCGGAACGGCTTCTGAATATTTTGCAGTGGATGCGTCCAAGGTCACCCTGCTTCCCGATGAAATGTCTTATGAGGAAGGGGCGATGATCGAGCCGCTGGCAGTGGCAGTCCATAGTATCAAACAGATTGGCGATGCCAGTGGGTTGAAAATTGCAGTCCTCGGTGCCGGTCCGATCGGCAACCTTGTGGCACAGACGGCTAAAGGAATGGGCGCAGCAGGGGTTATGATTACCGATGTCAGCGATCTGCGTCTGGCAAAGGCAAAAGAATGTGGTGTGGATGTCTGTGTCAATACCAGAGACAAGGATTTTGGCGAAGCCATGGTGGAAGCATTCGGACCGGATAAGGCCGATGTTATCTTTGACTGTGCCGGAAACAATATTACCATGGGGCAGGCGATTAAATATGCCAGAAAAGGCAGTATCATTGTACTGGTTGCGGTATTTGACGGAATGGGCCAGATTGATCTGGCGGTTTTGAATGATCATGAACTGGATCTTAAAACCAGCATGATGTACCGGCATGAGGATTATGTCGATGCAATCCGTCTGGTAAATGAGAAAAAAGTATCGCTGCAGCCGCTGATTTCCGAACGGTTTGCCTTTAAGGATTATAAGAAGGCGTATGAATTTATTGATGCAAACAGAGAGACAACTATGAAAGTTATCATAAATGTGCAGGAGTAGATAAAATGGGATTAAAAGAAAACATAACCGGAGTGGCTCACATCGGGATTCCGACAAATGATATGGAAGAAACAATTCGTTTTTATACCGGCCTGGGTTTTGACGTTGTATATGAAACTGTAAATGAAAAGGCAGATGAGAAGGTGGCTTTTCTCCAGGCGGGGTCACTGATGATCGAGACCTATGAAAACCATCAGGCTGCCCTGATCGACGGAGCGGTGGATCATATCGCAGTAGCTGTGACGGACATTAAGGCGGTATATGAATATCTTCTGACACATGGATATACACTTACAACCCCGGAGATCGAAAGCCTTCCGTTTTGGGAGAATGGCGTAAGTTTCTGCAAAATCAAAGGACCGAATGGTGAAAGTATTGAATTTTGCCAGCAGCACTGATTGTGATGTGACGGTTGCTGGAACCGGAGGAATGATAATGGGAAAAACATTTGATATTATAGCCCTGGGCGAGCTGCTGGTGGACTTTACATATGCCGGAACCAGTGAGAACGGGATGACATTGTTCGAACAAAATCCCGGCGGAGCACCGGCCAATATGCTGACGGCAGCCAGTCATATGAAACGGAAAACCGGATTTATTGGAAAAGTCGGAACGGATATGCATGGTGTGTTTCTGAAGCAGACGCTGGATAGGGAAGGGATCAATACGGATGGTCTGGTGATGGATGATCAGGTATTTACCACACTGGCATTTGTGGGAATCGGAGCGGGCGGTGAACGGGAATTTTCTTTCGCGAGAAAACCAGGAGCCGATACGCTGTTGAGGCCGGAAGAATTAAACAGGGATTTGCTGCGTGATTGCCGGATCTTCCATGTGGGTTCCCTGTCTCTTACCAATGAGCCGGCCAGGAGTGCAACCATTGAAGCACTCAGATTAGCATCCGATGCCGGAGCAATGATATCCTATGATCCCAATTACCGGGCTTCGCTTTGGTGCGATCATGAGACGGCAAAAAAAGAAATCAGCAGTCTGATTCCATATACAGATATTATGAAGGTATCGGATGAGGAAAGTTATCTGATCACAGGTGAGCCGGACTATAAAAAGGCAGCGAAACAGATTCTGGAACAGGGACCGAAAGTACTGGCGATTACATTAGGTTCGGATGGTGTTTATACAGCGACCCGCGAGGGCGGCTGCCATGTTCCGGCATTTCCGGTTCAGGCGATTGACACGACAGGGGCGGGAGACTGCTTCTGGGGCGGCTTCCTGAGCGGATACCTTGGCAGCGGTAAGACACCTGATGAGCTGCAAACCACAGATCTGGCTCAGTTTGCCCGTTTTGGCAACGGTGCAGCGGCCTTGTGTGTGCAAAAACGGGGCGGGATTCCGTCAATACCGTTTGCGCAGGCAGTGCGAAAGCTGATCGGAATATAATAATGAAGGGGGAAAGGTTAAGAGTACCTTTTGAGTGATTTATTTTGGGATTTGTGTTACACTTTACATACCAATTTGACATTCAATGAAAGGTGGTTCTTATATGAGCGGTTTCAGATACCCCAGTAAATATCATCTTCCCCCTGTTGATGAAGTTAATGGTTTTAAAGTACGTCCCGGTTTTTTTGAACTGAATGGTGCCACAGCAATTCCCGGAGGGGTGAATTTCACAGTGATGTCCGTAAATGCGAGGTCCTGTGAGCTTCTCATCTTCGAGCGCCTGGCAGCCGAACCTTATGCAGTCTTAAAGTTCCCGGAAAATTATAAGATTGGTCATGTATATTCGATGATTGTTTTCGGACTGGATATTCAGGAGTTTGAATATGCCTACCGGATGGATGGTCCTTATAATAAGGAAAAAGGCCTTTTATTCTCCAAACAGAACTATCTGCTTGACCCTTATGCCAGAGCTGTGACCGGGCAGAGTGAATGGGGCAAAAAGATGGCTGATGTGAATCAATATAAAGCGCGGGTGGTAGAAGATGGTTTTGACTGGGGGGACAGCAAGCAACCGATGATCCCGATGTCGGATCTGATTATATATGAACTTCATGTCCGCGGTTTTACAAATCATCATTCATCAGGCGTAGATGCTCCCGGTACCTTTGCCGGACTGATCGAGAAGATTCCTTACTTAAAATCATTGGGAATCAATGCTGTTGAACTGATGCCGGTATTTGAATTTGATGAAGTCAGCAGCGCCAGGGATTATGGCGGCAGGAAGCTGCTTGACTATTGGGGCTATAATTCAGTGAGTTTTTTTGCGCCTAATACCAGCTATGCACACAATAAGGAATACAATCAAGAAGGAAATGAATTAAAAAAGATGATTCAGGTGCTGAATTCCAATGGCATTGAAGTGATTCTTGATGTTGTTTTTAATCATACGGCTGAAGGAAATGAGCATGGTCCGGTTTTCTCTTTTAAGGGGATGGACAACAATATTTATTATATGCTGACACCGGAAGGTGATTACTATAATTTCAGCGGCTGTGGAAATACTTTGAATTGCAATCATCCGATTGTCCAGCGGATGATCCTGGACTGTCTGCGGTACTGGGTTATCAACTATCGGGTCGATGGATTCCGCTTTGACCTGGCCTCGATTCTGGGCAGAAATGAAGACGGTTCGCCGATGAGCACGCCGCCGCTGCTGCAGAATCTCGCCTTTGATCCGATTCTCGGAAAGGTGAAGCTGATCGCTGAAGCGTGGGATGCCGGCGGTCTCTATCAGGTCGGGACGTTTCCTGCCTGGAACCGCTGGGCTGAGTGGAATGGCCGGTATCGTGATGATCTGCGGGGATTCTTAAAAGGTGATGGCGGATTGTCCCTGGCAGCTTTGCAGCGTATCTCCGGTTCGCCGGATATCTATGAGCTCCGGGAGAACGGGGATCATGCCTCGGTTAATTTCATTACCTGTCATGACGGATTTACCTTGTATGATCTGTACTCCTATAATCAAAAGCATAATGAGGCAAATGGCTGGAATAATACTGACGGCACCAATGACAACCGCAGCTGGAATTGCGGGCAGGAGGGCGATACCACGGATGAGCAGATTCTTTCACTCAGATACCGGCTGATCAAAAACGCCTGTGCTGTCCTCATGTGCAGCAGGGGAACGCCGATGTTTCTGGCCGGAGACGAATTCTGCAACAGCCAGTCCGGCAACAATAATCCATATTGTCAGGACAATGAAATATCCTGGCTCGACTGGTCGCTGATGGAGAAAAATCAGGAAATATTTCAGTTCTTTCAGTATATGATTCAATTCCGCAAGGAGCATACGGTAGTCCGCCGCCATACAAAAGCGGCAGCCTGCGGGTATCCGGGGGTCAGCTATCACGGGCGGACACCGTGGGATTTTAATTACAGCTGGGATGAACGGCTGATTGGGATCATGTTTGCCGGCAGGAATTCAGCCGGAGAAGATGATATTGTTTACCTTGCAGTCAATGCGTTCTGGGAATCCGCCGAAATCACCCTGCCGCCGCCGCCCCCTTTTCATTACTGGCGCAAAGCGGCTGATACAGGGATGAGTCCTTCCATACCGGATGATTCCTGGTCTGATGATGAGCGTGCGATTCTTGATAATAAGTTGTATATCAAAGAGCGTTCAGTTATTGTTTTATATGCTGTTATGGCACAATAACTACATTAGTGTGAAATTTTTCTGATTGATCCATTCAGTGGCCAGATCCATTGCTCCGCGACATGCATTCGTTTCATTCAGTGCGTTCAGCATTACAAAATCATGAATAATTCCATTAAACCGTGCAGTTGTCACATTGACATCTGCACATCTTAATTTTCTGGCATAAGCCTCTCCCTCATCCCGAAGAACATCAGCCTCACCATTTATAATCAGTGCATCCGGCAGCCCCCGCAGCTGTTCGGTTGTTGCCTGAAGCGGAGATGCCGTAATCTCAAACCGGACGGACTGATCCGGTGCGTACTGATTCCAGAACCACATCATACCAGCCCGGTACAGGTAATAATCGGTAGCGAATTTCTGATAGGAACAGGTGTTAAAACAGGCATTGGTGACCGGATAAAACATTACTTGTTTTTGTATTTTTGGCCCGCCGCGGAATTTTGACATTATCGTCATTACTGTTGCCATATTTCCGCCGACACTGTCACCGGCTACGGTCAGGGTAGTCAGATTTGCAGCCAGATTAAGCTGTGTAAGAATCATCGGGATCTGATACAGTACACTGTAACATTGTTCGATTGCGGTCGGATAGCGGGCTTCCGGTGACAGGCTGTATTCCGGGAAGATCAGAATGGAATTTGTCCGGGCGGCAAGTTCACGGACCAGTTTGTCATGGGTGTGCAGATTGCCGAAGACCCATCCGGCCCCGTGGGTATAAAAGATTACATTGGGAATTCCGACAAGATTATCGGGCCGCACGATATGGACAAGAATAACACCCCACCGGCCGGTGGAGACCGATACCGTATCGATCATGGCAGGAGCTTTATAGATTGGAGAATTTTGGGCCTCGTTTAATTTCATGCGTCCCTCGGCAGGGGGAAGCTGAAAAATCAGCGGCGGGGTGGAGTTGGCATCACATACTTCGTTTGCAGCAGGTTCCAGGCAGACAAGTCTTTTCATTAAGAAGAATATCCTTTCGGTTTCCAGAGCTATATTACATCGTATGCACCTATCTTATTATTGTAGAAATATTTTAAAAATTAATGTTGTTTTAAGGTTCGTTAAAGCTTCATGAAATATTGTATTGTTATAATATGGTTATTCATCCAGAGGAAACCAGATTTCCCGGATGAATAAATATTATGACTTTTATGGGGAGTGATAGCCTCATAGAAGGGATTTCAAGGATTTCGCAGAATTTCAAAACAAAAAGGAGAGTATGCAACATGAGAAAGAAAACAAAAGTTGTTGCTGTGGCATCTGCGGCAGCAGTACTGGCTATTGGCGCATCAATGACTTCCTTCGCAGCTTCCGGCTGGGTCGAAGAAGATGGTGTATGGTACTACTATGACAAAGACGGCAACAAAGTAGAAGATGAGTGGAAGAAATCAGGTGATAACTGGTATTGGCTGGATAGTGAAGAAGACGGTGCTATGGCCGTTGACAAACTGATTGAAGACAGTGACAATACCTACTATGTTGATTCTAACGGAATTATGGTTAGAAACACCTGGGTTAAGGTAGTGAATGAAGATCAGGATGATGATGATCCGGCAGAGTACAACTACTACTATATGCAGTCTAATGGTAAGGCATATAAAGCCGGTGACTCCTCCAGCACAAAATTCAGAACCATCGACGGCAAAAGATATGCATTTGATGATGACGGAAAGATGCTGTATGGCTGGGTAGACGGAGACGGCAGCAGACTGTCCGGTGAAGATGACTGGGCTACTGTGGGACCGGATGTCTACTACTGCGGTGAATGGGATGACGGTGCCATGAAGACCGGCTGGCAGAAAATCTATGTTCACGATGAGCAGGAAGACGATGATATGGAACACTGGTTCTGGTTCAAGTCTAATGGTAAGAGAGAGTATAACAGTGATGGCGATGAGAATATGAAAGAAAAAACCATTAATGGTAAGAAGTATGGTTTTGACAGTCGTGGTGTTATGGTATATCAGTGGACTTTGACTACCGGATCTAACTCAGCATCGGCATCAGACTGGAAGTACTTCAGCAGTCCTGAAGATGGTGCCCGTCAGACAAAAGGCTGGTTTAAAGTAGTTGCTCCTAGTGAGGATAATACATTCAATGACGAAATTTATCAGGGAACATTTGCAAAAGACGACGCCGATGATGAAGAAGAAAGATGGTATTATGCAGATAGTGACGGCGAACTGGTTGTCGGCAAAATCAAGAAGATTAAGGGGAAATATTATGCTTTCCGTCCGGATAACGGTGAAGACGGTGCGGCCATGCTGAACGGTCTGGTACTTATGAAAGTAGAAGACGGTGAGGTAATTGATGTAGCGGATGATGACGTTGATGCAGATGAGCTGGAGGACATCCTGGATAGTGATGTAACAGTAGAAGATGGTTATACACTGTACTATTTTGGCAATGATGAAGATTCTGACGGTTCGATGAAGACAGGCAGCACAACGATTAATCTGGATGGAGAAAGCTATAGCTTCTACTTCAGCAAGAGCGGTGGTGTAGAAAACAGAGGTAAGGGCGTATCCGGTATCGATGATGACAAGTATATCTATATGTATGGATGCAAGATCAAAGCAGACTCTGATGACAAATATCAGGTTGTATCGGTAGACGGCGGTGAAAATAATGATACTTCGATCTCTACCAGTACTGCTGAAGTAAAGAAAGTCGAAAGTCAGAAATTAAGAACTGCTGCATCCGGATCTGTAAGAAACAAAGATGATGAGACTGTCAGATATGTACCGACTGACGATCTTAAAGATTACTATCTGGTAAATACAAGTGGTACAATTGTTAAGAACAAAACAGCTGCAAAAGATGGTGCTGACTGGTATTTCTATGTAGATAATAAAGAAATCAGAATGTACACCAACAACAAGACTCTGAACGGAACCGGCGATTATGGTACCGACCTGACAAAATGGAAGACTGAAGATATTAAGTAAGTTTTTTTAGAATTAAGAATCACGGTTGTTCAAAAACCCGCATACAGCTGTAACCAGCTATATGCGGGTTTCTTAATAATAGGAGATGATTATATGAATAATGACTTTGAAAAATATCTAAACAATCATAGACTGGCACAGAATACAGTCAGAACATATACATATACTCTTAACCAGTATCAACAAAAATACGATACCCTGACAGAGGATAACTTACGTGATTATAAAAGATACCTGATTAAAAATTTTAAACCTCAGACCGTAAATCTCAGAATTCGTGCAATAAATTGTTATCTGGAAAGTATTAATAAAGAAAAGTGGAGTTTATCACCTGTAAAAGTGCAAAAAAGTACATTTTTTGAAAATGTAATAAGTGAGGCAGATTATCTGTATTTTAAAAACTGCCTGAAACATGATGGAGAAATGAGCTGGTATTTTATCGTATCCTTTCTGGCAGTAACCAATGCCAATATCAGTGAACTGGTACAGATTAAAGCAGAACATGTTAGTGTCGGATATCTCGATATCTATTCAAATAATGGTAAAGTTAAACGGATCTATATTCCGGCCGCCCTGCAGCACGAAACGATGGCCTGGCTGAATAAAATTGGTAAAACCAGTGGATATATCTTTGTAAATAGACATGGAGAATGCATCACGACGAGAGGAATTGCCGGCCAGCTGAAGGTGCTCGGGAGCCGTTATGGTCTGGACCCGTCAGTGATGTATCCCCGTTCATTTAAAATGCATTGAAGATTGTTTGGGTTTTTTATTGAAATGCTCCTTGCTCTGTGATACGATACTATATACCAGTTGAGAGAGACGCGGTGAGGTTTTGAAACTTAAAATCTTTCTCTAAAAGGAGCGTGTTATTATGGATAATGTTGAATTTGTTGATTTGATTAGAAATGTTATAAAAGAAGAGTTAGTTCCGGTAAAAGAAGAGTTAAGTCTTGTAAGGGAGGATGTAGCCGTCCTGAAGGTGGATGTAGCCGTCCTGAAGACGGATGTATCCTCTATGAATGATCGCTTGAGTGTCCTTGAAATCAAACATGACATGACACATCGAAAGCTTGATAATCTTGAATTTTATACGAAGAGTATGGAACGGGAGATTAAAAAGGATCTTGCGTTAACTATCGACGGCCAGCAAACTCTTATTGCTGTTCTGGAGGCTAAAGGAATATTACCCAGAGTAGAGGGGCAGTAGCTCCTCTGCTGTTATATGAAATTTATCTCTATTTCTGAAATTCAAATATCTGACTGACGGCCATATGGTCGTATAGAATTTTCCCGATATGAACAAAATCAAAGAAATAACCGGCTGATCAGCAGCCGTAATGATCCCGCTGCGAATCTTAAAAAAACTCAACTGGTTTTTATTTTAGTACAACAAAAGTTTCAGGAATCTGTTATCGATAAATGTGCATACTTGCGATAAACGAAAAATATGATAAGATATTAGCATAACCAAATCAATTGCAGGCAACAGGAGGATTATCAAATGAATACATTTCATGAAGTAAACACCAGGGAGTTTAACGAAAGTCCGTTTCGGATGATTGGCAGCGAATGGATGTTAATTACCGCGGAAAAAGACGGAAAAGTCAATACCATGACCGCTTCCTGGGGTGGTGTCGGCGTCATGTGGGCAACTGATGCTGCCTTTGCTGTGATTCGCCAGAGCCGCTATACCAAGGAATTTATTGATGCGGCGGATAGTTTTTCATTATCATTTCTGAATCACGATACTTATGCGAAAGAAATGGGATATTTAGGCAGTGTATCCGGACGTGATGAGGATAAAATAGCGAAGATGAATCTTCATGTGAACCATGAGGGAACGGTGCCCTATATCGCAGAGGCTTCAAAAGTGATTATCTGTAAAAAGATGTTTGTCCAGACGATGAATCCGGAGAGTTTTGTGGATCCGGAGATTGATTCAAAGTTCTACTCAAATAAGGATTATCATGTTCTGTATATTGGTGGCATTGATAAGATAATGGTTCGCGATTCAGAATAATAATGAAACACCTGATACCTCTTCTGTGTGAAAAGGTTCTCAGGTGTTTTTGGCAGAAGTAACCCGCTCCATAATCATATGTATTACGATTCCGGCCGTGATAACAAGACCGCCAAGAAAAGATTTGTCTGAATAAGTGTTTCCGCTCATCAGATCTAATATAATGCCGGTAAATACCTGTCCGACGAAAACCAGCAGAGTCAGCAGGAACGCCGGAACTTTTGGCACGGTAACATTGAAAAGGATCACCGATATTACACCAAGCATACCGCCGGTGTAGATCCATAGTTTGAAATTGCTGCTTAATGGTGTCAGTAAATAAGCACCATGCTCAAGAGTCAGAGCGAGCAGTACCGTGATCACAAGGCCGACCAGATGATTCACCAATGATCCGCGCAAAGCCCCCGTTTTATCAGACAGACAGGCATTGACTGTTCTGGACATTACAATCGAAATACCTGATGCAAATGAGATAATCACAGCGAAAACAGTTGTCGTTATGGTATCATCCAGCATCATAAAGATTCCGGCAGCGGAGAATATCAGGCCGATTACGGCATACCGCGGGAACGGTCTTTTTTTCATGCCGAACAGTCCCAATCCATCGATTACTAATGAAGTGACGGTCTGGCCAAAAAGTCCTAAGGCAATTACACTGGTAATACTGATGGCGCCGAATGCCAGGTTTTGAAAGACCGTTGTAAAGACACCGATGGCACCGCCCAGGTAGATCCATTTCGGGTGGTGATTCCAGAGTGATGTCTTATTTTTCTGCATGGCACAAAGTAATATTGCAAAAATGGAACCGACGGCATGGATAATAGCGGCGGCCGTAAACGTATTATACTGACCGGCCAGATTTCCGTTGATGGAAATCATAAAGGCAATAACAATTCCGGCTGTAAGTGATAAAATCTGATACATGGCAGACTACCTCCCTGTCATCATAATAACAGAACTTACGGGAAGTGCATAGGACATTTGTCATAGTGTTTTTGAGAGTTTCTGCTATAATGGATGGAGGAGGATATACAAGATGAAGAAACTGCCGCTAAAAGAAATTCACAGAGCCGTGCTTACCGAATATGGCCTGCAAAATATACCCCCGGAGGACTGCTGCTGCCTGCATTTTTCAGCAGGAGAGGAAATTCAGCGGGAGGGGGTACCGATCAACAACCTGTCTGTCATCGTCAAAGGCAGTGCCAAAGTATGCAGCACTGCCCCGAATGGAAAAAGTCTCATCCTGTGTTATGGAGTTTCAGCAGGATTGATCGGAGAACTGGAGCTGATGACCGGACAGGAGACTGCGACAACTACGGTAGTAGCAATTACCGGTTTTGAGTGTGTGGCCATAAACTATCAGGACTGTATCCGGGAACTGAAAACCAATGTGCTTTTGCTCAATAAGATCGGCTGTGAGCTGGCCGGGAAGCTGTCCCGAAGTTCTGATAATTTTACGCTGGCGGCGCTTTGCTCCGGTGAGCAGCGGCTGTGTTCTTATATTCTCCAGACGACACACGGCAGGCTGTTTAATGATACGCTGACGGATGTGTCATCATCGGTAGGCATGAGCTACCGGCATATGTTTCGTCTGCTGGGGCAGCTGTGTGAAGATGGGGTATTGGAAAAGCGGGAGAGCGGGTATTTTATTTTAAAGGAAGATGAATTGGTTCGGCGGTCATTTGCTGTCACTGCGAATCGAGTTAGTTGAGATAATAATAAGGATTTTTCCGGCTGATACTTCAGGGTATCAGCCGGTTTTTACATTTTAAGCAATGATTCGGGACGGGGATTGATTAAAAAAGTTACATTTGGGGATGATTTTGGGAAAATATCGGTGATTTTCGTGCTGAAAGTAAACGGCTGGTAACATTTTTGCTAAAATCGATTTTTGCAGCTATTTTATATTATAATAAATGAGTACCATTTCATTATAATATTACATTCAGGAGGGGATTATGAGTCGTTATAAAAGACTAAAAGCTAAAATTGCAATGCTGCTGGTTCTGGCACTGGTCTGTACAGGCATGCCGCTCGGAGTATCAGCAGCGGGAACACAAACACAGCCGGGGTATGGGACAGGAAATCTGGCTTCTCCGGGTAATGCAGATGGGGATGTTCTGGCATCTGACTCTAATACCGGAGGACGTTGTATCTGTGAGGACATTTGTTCGGAGGATTATATAAATACGAAATGCCCGGTATGCGCAGATGATTATGAAGCATGTTCCTGGGCACAGGATCGTGATGTGGAAGATGATACTGTATTTTTGATCCGGGAATTTCTGCCATTGGAAGGTATCGATCTGGCTCAAAGCTATTGGGTGGGCGATGAGGAACGGCCGATGACTCAGGAGGAATTGCTTTTGCCTGATACTGTTTTGGTCAGGTTGGATGACAGGGTCAATCCATATGAGCTGGCGGTAACGTGGAATTGTATTGATATGGGAAGTAAAGAACCGGTTGAGTATCAGGGCGGTCTGGGCGGTTATTCGTTTCTGGCGGAATGGGAGGATGGGTCCTGTGAGCTGGCGGATGGTGTTGACGGGCTGGTGATTTTTGTGGAGGTGACACGTTTTCCGGTTGGTATGAATGCGACCCGGGCAGATGTTGAGAATGAAAATTATAGCTGGGATGCTGAGAGTGGAATTCTTACGGTGAAGACGAATGCGGGGACTACTGATTGGAGAGATGATGAGAATATTATTGGTAGTAGTGGTTTTTCTGTTGTAAAGGGGCTGGTGATTTCTGAGGGGGTTACTATTATTGGTTATCAGGCATTTTATAAGTGCAGTAGCTTGAAAAAAGTGACTATCCCAGAAAGCCTGACTAGCATATATCAAAGTGCATTTAATGGTTGTAGTAGCTTGGCTGAGGTGAGTATTCCAAAAGAAGTGGATTCTATTGGAACCTCAGCATTTGCTGGGTGTAGCAGCTTAAAAGAAGTAACTATCCCAGAAAAAGTAACTGTGATAACTGTCACTGTTTTTGCTGCTTGTAGTAGCTTAACAAAAGTGACTATCCTAGGGCAGTTAGGCCGTCTGGATCCTAGCGCATTTGATTTATGTGAAAAAATCAAACAAGTTACGGTTTCTGATGGAACTGTAAGTGTATCGGCTAATCCGAACGGAGCAGGAAATCCCTATATTTTTCCTATAGGAGTGAATGAATTTCTAATTCGTGCGGGCACGAACAGCGGAAGAGAATTTACAGGCTGGTCAGGAACGGAAAGCGGTATTGATTATCCGGCAGATGAAATTACCACCTATACAATGCCTAAAGCTGCCGGGATGGTAAATCTGGTTGCTAATTTTATCGCTTATGATGTGACCCTGACTGTTAATAAAAATGGAGGCAGCTATAACGGTCATGGGAAAACCTTTACTTTGAATCAGTCAGGAACATCAGTATATACCGGAAGTGGTATCAATGAAACTGTTGTATTCAGTGATGTAGCAAAGGGGCAGTATGATCTGTATGACGGCAGTATTGATACAGGAATAAACATTACAGTAGATGATGAATCAGAGAGTGAAACAGTGAATTACTATACCGTACAGTTTGCAGCGGAAAATGCAGGGGCAGCAAATGGCTCAGGTATAACTGCAACTTATGATGGCAGTGCTATTGATACAGGAGCTGTAGTTCTAAGCGGGAAAACACTTACAATGACCGCAACAGGAGCCGGTGCAGACAGCTATACCTACCTGTGGAGCGGAAGCGGAACCAACGGTGAAACCGATTCAGTTCTGACGAAAACCAATCTGTCGGAAGAAGTCAATGCAACCTGTAAGATAACCGGGAGCGGGATTGTGACACTGACCATCAGGAAGGATGGAGAAATTTATACGGGGCATGGAAAGGTTTTTTCATTGCAGCAGTCGGGTACTGAGAAGTACGTCGGAACCGGAGAAGACGGGACAGTGACCTTTGAAGGTGTAGCGGTTGGAATCTACGATCTGTATGAAGCCAGTGAGGATACAGGTATTGATATCAACAAGAAAAGCGGGGCAGTGAATGAGAATGTGGACTATTATACGGTACAGTTTGCAGTGGCAGATTCAGGTACAGCAAATGGGTCTGGTATAACGGCAAAGTATGATGGCGTGTCAGTTCTGACAGGAGCGGTTGTACTGGGCGGAAAGACACTGGAACTTACTGCCCGAGGAGCCGGAGCCGACAGTTATACCTATGCCTGGAGCGGAATCGGAACCAGCGGAGAGACAACAGCCGTATTGACGATCGACAGTTTATCTGAAACGGTAGATGCCATTTGTACTGTAACCGGGACGACCAACCAGAAGCAGAGTTCCGGCAGCAGTGATTCCGGTACAACATCTTCCGACCAGTGGCAGGCAGATGAAAACGGCAGCTGGAGATACTATACTTCAAGCGGTGGTTACGTGACAAATGCCTGGGTTCAGTTGTCCTATGGGGAGACAATGAAATGGTATTATTTTGGTGAAGACGGATATATGTCAACCGGGTGGTTTAGGGATGCGGACAACAGCTGGTATTATCTGAATCCGGCTGCGGATGGAACGCAGGGAACGATGCAGACCGGATGGCATCAGGATCCGAATGACGGCAACTGGTATTACCTTGATCCGGCAACCGGCCGTATGGCAGTAGGCTGGGTATTAATTGACGGCAGCTGGTATTATTTCAACGAAACCGGTTCAACTGAGTCGGGATGGTACTGGGATGCTATTAGCCATCAATGGATCTATGAACAGAAGAATCAGAAGCCATTGGGTATGTTGGAAGCCGATAAGGAGAAAACTTCATAAATGATATCAGTGGAAACTGTCGGTGGGTTTAACCCGCTGGCAGTTTCATTCTGTCCGAACATATCCTTTATGCCGCATCAAGAAATTTGAATAGACATGGCGGGGACGATGTTTTAAAATTGGTTATAACTTCAACTTTGATTCAACAAAACAGTAGAACGGAGATTATCAAATATGGAATTTGAACATTTTCTGAAAATCGGAGAAGTATCAAAACTGCTGGGAATGTCACCCGATACCCTGCGTTTTTTTGACAAAGAGGGCATTGCGGTTCCGCATAAACGGGACAATAATTACCGTTATTATGAGGACTGGGAAATTAACTATCTGATCGAGTATAAAAAGTACCGGGGATTTGGTTTCGGTAAACAGGATACCAAGGATATTTTGTATCGGCATTCTTTTGATGAGCTGCTGGAGTCAATGGAGAATAATCATGAACGGCTGGCACAGGAGATTGAATATCAACAGCACATTCTGGAAAAAAATCAACTACTGGTAAACCGGCTGAAAATATTGAAACAAAAAGTCAATGTTTGTTCTTTTGCACAACAGACAGACATGCACTATTTTAAGTTCCGTTATAATAATCAATACTTTTATGAAAAAAAGAATGAGCATATGTATCAGGCATGGCTTGCTCATATGCCGCTGGTTGATCCGGTACTGATTATCGCCGACCCGGATCAACAGGATTATTACTGCGGCCTGCTGGCAGAACAAAAGTATGTTGATTTTTTAAGCCTGCCGATGGGAGAGAACGTAGTTCATAAGAGCGGCGGTCTTCATATCAATACTGTTATCGTAGCCGGTGAGAAACACACCTTCTCAACGAGCCTGTTAAAACCGGCTTACAAGTTTATTGAAGATCAGGGATACCGGCCCAACGGTCCGGCGATTGGTTTTTACATGGCCAGAGTGCAGGCCGGGCAGGGAACTGAATATCTGCGCTATATCGAAGCATTTATTCCGGTCGAAGAGATGTAGCCGTCCTGAACTTTTTCGTTCAAAAGATCAATAACCTCTTGACCCTGTAGTTACTACGGGATTTATAATTTGCCTATAACAATTGTTAAAACAATAACAGGCAGGAGGTAAATTATGTTTACAAATGTATTTCAAGAGGGTCAGATCGGTAACTGCAAGATTAAAAATCGCCTGGCGGTTACGGCGATGGTTTCCAACTATTGTGATTCCAATGGATATGCGACGGAACGTTACATTCGTTACCACGAAGAAAAGGCGAAGGGCGGCTGGGGGCTTATCATCACCGAGGACTATGCCATCAATGAGAATGCCAAGGGATATGAGTGTGTTGCCGGGCTGTATCTGGATGCGCAGATTGAAGGGCATAAGAAGCTGACCGATACGGTACACCAATATGGTTCGAGAATATTTGCCCAGATCTACCATCCCGGAAAGCAAAGCAGCAGCAACGTCAACGGCGGTGTTCAGCCGGTCGCACCCAGTGCCATTCCCTGTCCGTGGTGCCGTGAACAGCCGCGGGAGATGACGATTGAAGAGATTGACAGGATTGTGGAAGACTTTGGTACCTGTGCATTCAGGGTAAAACAGGCGGGATTTGACGGGATCGAACTTCATGCCGGACATGGCTATTTACTGGCCGAATTTATGTCCCATTATATCAACAAACGTACAGACAAATATGGCGGCTGTCTGGATAACCGGGTAAGGATTATCAAAGAATGCCTGGATTCGATTCGCAGGAATGTGGGGGCAGATTTTCCGGTTATGATTCGTTTTTCGGCAGATGAAGATATGCCGGGAGGCAGAGATATTGCCGAGACCCGGGTGATCGCAAAGCTGTTTGAAGAATGGGGCTTTGATGCCCTCCATGTCAGTTCCGGTGTTTATGGTGATTACAACCGTGGAATTGTGTCGCCGATGTATGAACGGCACGCCTGGACCGTTGATTATGCCGAAGAAGTAAAGAAAATTGTCAGTATTCCGGTGATGACGGTAAACCGTATCAATGATGTCCGGATGGCAGACGGATTGATTGGTATGGGCAAAGCTGATTTTGTCGGTATGGGACGCGGTTCGTTGGCAGATCCTCTGTTGCCTGTCAAAGTGCAGGAAGGAAGGTCAGAAGAGGTCAGATATTGTATCGGCTGTCTGCAGGGATGTACGGGGGCATTGTATCTGGGCGGTCCGCTGACCTGTCTGGTGAATCCGGAGCTGGGCCGGGAATATGAGGCGGATTACAGTAAGGCAGACGGCCGGAAACGAATTGCTGTGGTCGGTGCGGGACCCGGTGGTATTGAGACAGCGATCCACGCTGCTCGCAGAGGTCATCATGTGACCTTGTATGAAGCAAAAGACAGAATTGGCGGCCAATATATATCAGCTGCGTATCCTCCGGGCAAAGGCGGATTTACAACCTTCATCTGTTGGGCCAATAATCAGTTTGAAAAGTATGGGGTAGAAGTAAAACTTAATACTCTTGTCAGTGCCGATGACCTGGCAGAGAAGGCTTATGATGAAATTGTGATTGCAACAGGCGGAGTGCCGTTGATGCCGCCAATCAAAGGAATTGATCTGCCCCATGTCAAATTTGCCGAAGATGTCCTGACCGGAAAAACGGCAGCCGGTGACCAGTGTATCATCGCCGGCGGCGGAGAAGTTGGCAGCGAAACAGCAGCTCATCTGGGCATGGTGCAAAAAGATGCAACGATTATTGAGATGAAACCGCAGATCATGGAAGAACTCGACGGCGTTAATACTCAGGCGCTCAGGAAGATACTAAACCGCTTCAACATAAAAGAATATGTAAATACTAAAGTGTTGGAAATTAAGGAAACATCTGTTGTCATCGAAACCCCTGAAAAGGTGATGGAGCTGCCCTGTGACTGCGTGATTCTGGCTTTGGGGTATAAGCCGAATACACAGTTGGCTGATGAATTAGAGGCCAGAGGAATCAGCTTCCACAAAATTGCCGGGGCGGTGAAGACATCAAATGCCATGGCTGCAACCCGTGAAGGGTATGATCTGGGAATGATGATTTAACTATTTACATCGACCGGAATTGAAAACCAGACTACAGTATGATGATCCTTCCTGCTGTCTATATGCAGCTGCGAGTCTTCCCCATAGGACAGGATCAGCCGCGAATTGGTATTGGTTACCCCGATATGGCTGACGGCATCGTGACTGTTTTGGGTCAGTGAGTCACGCAGGGAGGCGAGCTGGTCATCGGTCATGCCATTGCCGTTGTCATAAATACTAAAATAGATCCGATTATTTTTCTGATGGGCTTTGATATGAATGAAGCCCATCTTTTTAATGCCCTTAAAGCCATGATAGACTGAGTTTTCGACGAGTGGCTGCAGGAGCATTTTTTTAATCGGGCATAGCTGGCAATCGGGGGCAATTGAAAACTTTACATCAAAGTTATGATTGTGCCGCAGCTTCATAATCTCGAGATATTTCTTCAGGTAGTTAATCTCTTCCCGGATGCTGACATCGTCCTGCGGATCGCTGAGCGAATAACGCATGATCGTAGACAGGTTGGTGATCATCTGGCTGCAGATGTTTTCATCGCCAAATAATTTAACTGACTCCCAATAGATGTTATTTAAGGTATTGTGTAAAAAATGCGGGTTGATCTGATGCTGAAGTGCCTGCATTCGTGATAACTGAAGCTTGGCGGCTTTTTCCGAGTCCTGCACCTTGAGATAATTCTGTTCAAGGAAAAGCTGGATGACATTCATCAGTATATATTCAAAAGGGCTGGAACTCTTCTGGCCGGACCGTTCTGTTTTGAGCAGTGCGGTCTCCGGCTGACTGAATACATTAATGATTCTGCCGAGATACCGATAGTCATGCTGGGTTTTAACAAAAGCCAGAATACAGGCCATCAAAATAGCGATCAATGTAATGATGATATACATACTCATCAAATTGATCGAAGTATTATAGATATGCTGCTTTGGTGTCAGCAGAAGATAAGAAAAACCATAAGACCGGGGCGATGGTAAAAAGGATGCCCGGTAAGCACCAAAATCATGGCTGCAAACAGCCGTCGTCTCAGACCCGGCCGGCATTTCCCGGGCCAGTTTCAATAAAGAATCGGCTGAAAAGTCATCAGATGACGGCCAGACGATCTGATTGTGGCTGTCAATTAAAAACAGCTGTTGATCAGATGTTTCAAGCAGACTATCCATCTTGCGCAGAATCCGGTCGGCTTCAAAATTGAAAATAATCAATCCATTCTGATTATCAGTTGTACGGCGGTATAACTTGCGGTATATGACCAGGCTGGGCGTATGATAATCGGAGTAAAGCAGCGGTTTATCAGAAAATTCCATCCACACATCAGCACTTCCCTGATGGTGATATAAGTCCAGGATTTCACTTTCGCGGTCAGCCGGAAAGGAAAGAAGCTTTGCACTCAGAGGTGCATAGATGCGGCTATAGTCATTTTCATAATAGATATAGATGTTTCGCAGATAATTATCGGTGTAGATAAGATTTTGAAAATTCAATGAGATGTTTTCGATTGACTTCAGCGAGCTGAGGGACAGGGACTGTTCCTTGAATGCACCCTTTAGCTGAAGCGATACGCGGGGATTGGAATCAAAGAAAAGGTAGGCATTATCCACGTCCTGATAAAATGAATCCAGAATATCGTTGGTTTGACTGAGCACGAAAGAGGCACTCTTGGCTGCCGCCTCAGTGCCTTCATTGGTAGTCCGGTAGATACTGTAGGTGCTGATGAGTAAAAGCGGAATCAGCATCAGAAAGCAGTTGACCAGCAGACTGCGGATAAAGAAGCGGATCGTTGTTGAACGCGGTTTATTTTTCATGATTTCTATACTCGGTGGGGGTTACGCCCCAATAGGCTTTAAAGGCCCTGGCGAAGTTATTAGGATTGACATAACCGATCATGATGCTGATATTGTAGATCTTGGCATCCGGATCCTGAAGCAGCAATGCGGCCTGCTTCATTCTGGCATCAGTCAGGATGTCAGAAAAGGTCCGGGCAGTTTTTTGTTTGACCAGCTGACTGAGATAAGACGGATTTAAGTATAACAATTCAGCCAGTGCGGCCAGGGAACCGTCCTGATAATTCTGCCGGCAGTAATCAAACACTTTCCGGATGATTTCATCAGACGACTGTTGTTCCGGCTGGTCGGCAGATATATGATATTTGCGGTCTAACTGCTGACGGATATTGCCGAAAATCTCTTTTAATTCGGAGAAATTAGTCGGCTTTAACACATAGTAACGGACACCGTAACGGATCGCTTCCTGTGCATATTTGAAACTGTCATGGGCACTTAAAAAGACCACAACCGGTTGTGAGCCCTCAGATTCAGCAATGGTTTTAGCCAGTTCAATGCCATCCATATCGGGCATATTGATATCGGAGAGGACCACATGTACGGTCTGTTTCTTTAAAAATTCGAGGGCATCAAGCCCACAGTCCATCTCGCCGCAGACATGAAATCCCTGCTCATGCCATGGAAAGCAGGATGCAAGAATGCTGCGGGAATGTACTTCATCATCGACAATTAGCAATTCATACATATCCGTTTCCTCCCCTGTAAAACTACTGGTTTCTTTCCCTATATAATATCATCTGGAAGTTGGAGCGTCAAACCTATCCTGATCGTGACCGGAATTCTCTAACATAAAGATAGCCGCTTAATATAATGATAGATGAAAATGATAGCGGGACATAATGCCTGCATGGGCGCGGGAGTTGGGAAAGCTGATACAATACCATCAAGGCTAGTGTATCGAATGCCAAAATGTTATAAACTATGAAAAGGGGGCGGTCAGAGATGTCATCAGAAACATCAAAAGCAGCAAGGACGTTGGTGGTGCGTAAGTATCCCAAAAACTGGAAATGGGGAGTGCTGTTTATCGTACCGTGGCTGATCGGTTTTTGTTTGCTTCAGGCATATCCGCTATTGATGTCACTTTATTATTCCTTTACTGATTTTTCGATCTTATCTGATGGGAAATGGGTCGGGCTCGATAATTATATCCGTTTGTTTAACAAGGATAAATATTTTGTGAAGTCATTTTTTCTGACATTCAAGTATGCCCTGATGTCGGTGCCGATGAAGCTGGTCATGGCTCTGATTGTAGCGATGATTTTGAATATGCGGTTAAAGGGGATCAATCTGTTTCGAACGATTTATTATCTGCCGTCGATTATGGGGGGCAGCGTGGCTATCTCGATTTTGTGGCGGTTTATGTTTATGAAAGAGGGGATGCTGAATAAGTTTTTAGCCGTATTACATATTCCGGCGGTTGACTGGCTGGGGGACCCGGATATCGCGCTGGTCACGATCAGTCTGTTGGTCGTATGGCAGTTTGGTTCGTCGATGGTATTGTTTTTAGCAGGTCTGAAAAACATTCCGACAGAACTTTATGAGGCTGCTTCGGTGGATGGTGCGAATAAACTGGTACAGTTCTGGTATGTGACATTTCCGATGCTGACACCGGTAGTGTTTTTTAATCTGATCATGCAGATTATCCATGCATTGCAGGAATTTACATCAGCATTTATTATTACAAACGGCGGCCCTAATCATGGCACTTATCTGATGGGAGTCAAGATTTACGAAGATGCGTTCCGCAATCTGAAAATGGGGTATGCGTCAGCGACTTCGTGGGTAATGTTTGTGACGATCCTGCTCATTACACTCCTGGTATTCCGTTCATCGAGTGCATGGGTATTTTATAACGACGGAGGGGCGGAGTGATGAAAAAGAATAATCTGATTGCATATCTGATTTTATTGATTGTAGGTATCATAATGATTTATCCTTTGTTCTGGCTGTTTTTTGCTACCTTTAAGGAGAATCAGGAGTTGTTTGGCAAGATGACATTATTGCCGGAGCATTTTTCTTTTGCCGCTTACCGTGAGGGATGGAAAGGCAGCGGACAGTTTACGTATCTGACCTTTTACCTGAACACGTTTAAGCTGGTGGTGCCAACGGTATTGCTGACGGCATTATCAACCGGTATCGTAGCATATGGATTTGCCCGTTTCCGGTTTCCGTTTAAGAAGATACTGTTTGCGCTGATGCTGTCAACGCTGATGCTGCCGGATGCGGTTATTATGATTCCCCGTTATGTTGTGTACAACCGGCTGGGCTGGGTTGATACATACCTGCCGTTCTGGGTGCCGGCGATGCTGGCCTGTTATCCGTTTTTAATCTTTATGCAGATTCAGTTTATCCGGGGGATTCCGCGGGAGCTGGATGAATCGGCATATATTGACGGCTGCAATCCGCTGATGGTATATATTAAGATTTTAGTGCCGCTGATGAAACCGACGATTTTTTCGGTGATTATCTTCCAGACATTATGGCGTTGGAATGACTATTTTAACAATTTGGTTTATATTAGCAGTGTAAAGAATTATACGCTGTCACTGGCACTGAAAATGTCAATCGACAGTCAGGGGGCTTCGACGCCGTGGAATCAGATCCTGGCGATGTCATTTGTGTCATTGATTCCGCCGATTTTACTGTACTTTTTTGCCCAGAAGTATTTTGTTGAGGGTGTGACTGCCGGCGGGGTTAAAGGTTAACTGGCGCAGCCGGTAAAGAAATGATAGGCTGGTAATATAATGATAGATGCAAAAGATACGAAGATCTAATTTGGACAGGAGTTTAAATGAGTGGATCTGTGATAAGATGATTACAAACACCAAAGGAGCTTCCTGTATAATTCAAATATAGGGATTTCCAAGAAAGAAGGTTGAGA
>DAMAMW010000009.1:0-174851 GCA_032073745.1 Lachnospiraceae bacterium
ACCTTGGCTAAAATAATCTGTCGTTTGTAACGGCTGGAGCGTGTCGCTTAACACTCTTATTTGCCCCTGGAAGCCTGTTCTTTAGTATATAGAACAATTCCTCATGTAAATCCCCAATCTGCTCTAAATAGCCTTTAAATGCCTTAAATGTATCTTCGTTCTGTATGCATCTGTGATAATTAACAATCCAACCATCAATATCATTTAAAACAACCTTGTCAAAACCACTTTCAGCCCCCACCAGACCTACAATCCCACTGCCACAACAACAATCAACTAGTGTTATACAGCCTTGCCTTTTGGCTTCTTCTAGCAACAAGTTGTACTCATGTTGCCATTTTCTTTTAGAACCATAATAAGCAATCGTGTATATGCGATTACTGGGGTAGCTTCTAATTTGCTTGGTTGTTTCTTCTTTTTCTTTTTTTATAAGGTTATATAAATGCAATAGGCTGTAACTGTATTTGTTGTTTGTACTCCTGCCATTACAACAAGCCAGCTTGTTAAATTTCTGTAGGGTAAAACCACATTCTATATCTAACAGGAATTCCCTTACTTCAGCAGCATTCATTTTTATAGTAAAACCTCTTATATGCTCTTCATCTGCAAATCTATCTATAAACGCTTTTATCAACTTTTTCTCTGTCATAAATCTTCCTTTTGGCATCGAATATACACACAATTGTACACCATTAAAGGGAATTATGGAACAAAAAAATATTTTTGGTCGCAATATCAAAAATTTATAAGTGAACCAAATTGGATATGTCTGTGTAACCACTAAATTTATGCATGGGTACAAGCCAGATTTGCATAGAGTGTTTTAAGAAAGTACAGGACATAGACAGAAATGAAAAAGAAAGAAGAACCCCAGTACACAATAGAGCGTGTATACAAAAACCAGATTAGCAAAGAGGAACTAATTAAGAGAATTATTAAAGCACATCAAAAATAAAGAGAGAATGTAGCTTGGCAATCTTAGCTTTTCTCTTTATAATGGGTTTAGATTGTGCAAGCTACTCAGGAGGAAAAATAATGAGTAGTAAAAAAAGTAACATTTATAATGTAGGTAGCTATAGTCGATTTAGCAGTAAGGAAGATGATAATACTGAAAGTAATAGTATCATTAGTCAAAAAGAACTTAACCAAGAATATATTGAACTTCTAAACAAAAAATACCCTGACGACATTTTTATCTTGTCTGGTGAATATGTAGATGATGATTACACTGGTACAAACTTCAACCGACCAGCCTTCAAGCAATTAAAACAGGACTGTTTAAATGGAACAATAAACTGTATTATTGTAAAGGACCACTCTCGTTTTGGTAGAAATGCTGCCAGAATGCAAATTATTCTTGAAGATGATTTGGAAGAAATTAGATATATCTCAAATATTGATAACTTTGATTCTCGATTTGATGATTATGATAGTATGTTTCAAATTAAAAATACTTTCAATCAAATGTATGCTGAGGATATCAGCAAAAAAGTACATTCAAAAATTGATTACAAACAAAGACATGGTAAATTTATAGGTAGCTTTTGTTGCTATGGGTATGTAAAAAATAAGGAAGATAAAAACATTTTAGAAGTTGATGAAAATGTAAGACAAAATGTTGAACTAATTTTCGATTTAAGACTAAAGGGTATGAATATCCAAGCTATTGCTCGTTATCTTAATGAACAAGGTATTCCTTCACCTACTGAGTACAAAAAAATGAGTGGCTCCAAATTTTATAACAAAAATGGAGAAAAGTTTGATGGAAAACAACTCTGGACTTTTTCTACTATACATAGGCTTTTAACTAATGAAACTTATATAGGTAATCTCACCCAAGGTCGTGTCAGACAAAAAATGAGAAGAAAACCTAAAGTTAAGGCTAAAGAGGATTGGATTATTGCAGAGAACTCAGTTCCAGCCATTGTAAGTAAAGATGTTTTCTATGAAGTTCAAAGAGTTATGAAAGAAGCAAATCACATCAAACATCACAATGGAGAACCACATTTATTTGCTGGTTTTATAAAATGTGGCGAATGTAGAAGAGCTTTTGTCAAGCATCAAAAAGGAAGTGAAGCAATGTACTTTGTGTGTGGTAATCGAAGAAGACATGGAAAATCAGAATGTGACAACGAATATATCAGAAATGATGTTCTTGAAAGAATAATTCTAAATGATTTAAATTCTGTTATAAAAGAAATACAGAACTTAAATGATTTAATAGATTACAAAAGCTTGAATGCCTATAAAATGGACTTGGAACAACAAGTAAGAAAAAAAGAATCTGACTACGAAAGACTGTCCATAAAGAGAAGAAGAGCATATAACGATTTTCAAGAAGATTTTATAAGTAAAAGCGATTATCTTCATGTAAAGCAAGAGACTGAAATTGCAGAAGCTACACTCTCCAGACAAATTGATGAACTAAAACTCGAAATAGACAGACAAACAGGTGAACTTCCCATGTGGATTAAAAAATTATTAGAAACCAGAACTATCTCTTGTCTTGATAGAAGTATTGTTGTAGAAATGATTCATTTAATTCAAATTTACAAAGATAACAAAATCAAAATCACCTATAAATTCGCAAATGAAGTTGAAACACTAAAAACTCTGGTATCTTAACAAAAAAAGGAACGTCATATTTTTTTACCCAATTGGTTCGCAAATATGACGTTCCCTGCCCGCTGTCAATCACCACCACCGGCTTTTCTCTTCTGGCCATAACGTTCTGTCCGGATACCAGCATTCCGGCATGCCGGGATATCAAAAAAACCCCCAGCAGAAACGCCAAACCCATTAAAAATTCAAATTTTCTACTATTCAATGTTTTATTCACCCGATTATTATAAACTCTAATTCAGTATAATAAAACATGCACGAAAAAAGAACCGATCCGGGTTTTTATTCTGAACTTTCCGAAGAGCCTCGGCGAGGGGGACTTACCTTTACATAATTGTAATCCCACTTGCCATCTTCTATAATATACTGCACATAATCTCCCAGCAAAATCACACTGCCCTCATTCTGCCACAGCTTAAACGCCGGATCTTTCTGTGCCTCAGCTTTTATCTTATACACCGTCCCCTGATAATAATGGTAATTAAGATCTGAGTAAAAATCAGACATCTCCTTGCGCTGCCGTTCCGTCAGTGTCTCCAGCTTCAATAATGCATCATACGACTGATTATAAAATACCCGCCGTAAAAATGGTTCCTTAAATGCTTCAAACGCCAGCAAATCTTCTTCCTGACGGTCATGTTCCTTCGCCCAGCGCTCCACATCCACAGTCCGGGTCTGATACACAAAACCGCCATCATCCGGAAGCACCAGAACCCCATACTGACAGCTCGGGGTCGTCAGCGAACTGGTTACCATCTCCCAGATCCCGTAACCATCCTCCGACTGCTTGGCGTGCTGGACATGCAGATGTCCGCTCAGAAACAGGGAAACACTCCAGTCATTCAGGATGTCAACCAGCTGCTCACCATGCTCAATCGTACAGTCATCGACATAAATCTCACTCTCATCCAGCAGATTATGATGCCCCACCGGAATCATATCCGCCTCATCATCCCATGAAGCCTCCAGCTGCATCTCAATCCAGTCATAAGTATCGGAAAGAATCGCACCACCCACCTTTGCATACGGCCGGTACTGACAGGTATCCAGCATCAGGAAACGATAGTCATCATCCAGCTCATACACATAACTCAATGTCGATACATCCTCACTCAGCGCATCATCATAACCAAAGTCCTTATAAATCTCCCGAAATGCTTCCGGCGACGTATACTCCGCCGGCAGCCGGTCTTCCCCCCGGTATTCTGATGCCTGCCGGTTGTTAATGTCATGATTGCCCGGTATCACCAGCACCGGAATCCCCGCCTCCTTCACCACATATAGCTTTTCAGCCAGTTCCTTATGGCTCCGTAATTCTCCGTTCAGAGTCAGGTCGCCACTCAGAATCAATACATCCGGCTGCTGTCTGATCACATCCGCCAGAAATGCATCAACAATCTCTTCCACATAAGTGACCACCTTGCCGTCACCATGCTCCACCATATGCGAAAACACACTGCCGCCATCTGTCAGTGTCCGCGACAAATAATGAATATCTGTAGCTGCAATAATCTTCTTTCCCTCCGGAAGCGGATCAGATTCCGCTTCGGACTCAGCTTCTGTCTCCTCAGTCTCTGCCTCTGTCGAAACTGCCTCTGTCGTTTCGATCTTTATCACCGGCATACTCTCTGATTCAGCTGTAGCAACCTCTGATTCCCCCACTCCGGTCAGTCTGCTGCACCCGGACAGCATCAGCAGCACTGCTGCACAGGCGCAGAGAGACCGTGCGCTGCTACGCATCGGTCTTCCCTCTCAGTCCATCCAGTATAGTATCCCAAATCTCTGCCGGCTCCAATCCCAGCTTCCAGATCGCAACTCCCGCCAGATCATGTTCAGCAATCAACTCCATCTTCTTTTCAAGAGATTTCTCATCCTCCATCCAGATCGCATATTCATCGCCATCGATCTTTGCCTCTCCGTATGATTGTCCCAATTCTTCCTGCCAATACAATTCCACGTTATTTTCCGTCACCCATTTCTGCGCCGCAATGAGACCCAGAGCGTTGGAAGTTGTCTCACCCGACTCATCCGTCTTCCACAAACGGGTATAAAACGGAATTGCATTAATCACTTTCTCCTTCGGCACCACAGCCAGCGTGTCCTTGATGCCATCCCGTACAAAACCGTAAGATGCGCTCGAACTCTTTCCTTCAACAGCGGTATGCTCATCATATCCCATAATGATGACGTAATCAGCCACCCGCCCCTGTTCCGCACGGTTATAAAACAACGAAGTCGCCACCGGAATCGCATTATCCACCGATAAAATCACACCATCTTTCCGGCATGCTACCGAAAGTTCCCTGATAAACTGGACATAATGAGGACCGGCCTCAGCCTTAATCATCTCAATATCCAGATTGATTCCGTCCAGGGCATAAAACTCCGCATCTTTCATCAGATTCTCAATCAGTTTAGCCCGGGCCGTTGTACTGGCGAACAAGATCTCCGACTGGACATTTTCTCCCCGGTTAAAATTGTCAAGTACCGCCCAGACCTGCAGTCCTTTGGAATGCGCCTTCGCGACATAATCGCGATCGGCCAGGGAATCATAGTTTCCATTGTTGTCCGTCAGCATAAACCAGGTTGGTGCAATTACATTGAGCCCTTTTGAATTGGCCACCATCTGCTCCATCGTTTTATTCGCATCCGGATTAGTTACCTGATGCCAGGCCAACACGACCGGTTCATCCAAGGAAATATTTGTATAAACAGGCGCCTGGAACGTACTGATCATACTCTGTTCGACAGCATCATCCAGCACCTTGCTCTGCACATAACCCAGAAATCCATCCGTTGTCCGCACCCGGCTCCAGCTGTCTGTTGTCTCAAGAACCGTCACTTCACTCCCTTTGCCGGCCTCAATCAGAACAGCACTCTTCACACCGCCCAAAACCCTGACACTGCTGTCCTTTTTAAGTTCCGCCGTCATCTGAGGATCCCACTTCGTATCAATAAACACCCGTTTCACTGCATCCCCGTCAAACATTTCTATCCTGATATCTGTATAACTGCTGACAAGCGCTGCTGCCAGCCAGACCTGATCATCCCGTTGGACGATCAGCGGTTTGCCGCTGCTTCCCAGAGTATTTTTATCTGCATAAACGATACTGTCCGGCAGCGCATAAATCATCTGCTCTCCCTGACTGTCCCAATAAAACCGTTCATTTATATATTGATTCACCCAGACCAGCGGCAGATAGGTCTGCCCATCCAGGTACATCCCCTGTGCCGATACATCCAGTTCATTATCAAGTACAAGCGCCACCTGATCCCCGGACACACCAAACCACTCGCCCGGGTCTGCCTGCTCCTTCGAAGGCGCATATTTGCGATATAAAAAAATCCCTGCTACAGCCGCTGCCACAGCTGCCGCAGCTAAAATCAATGTAATTACAGACACCAAAAATCTCTTCATCCGCACTTCCTCCTGCGTAAACTAAAAACATATACCATTATACCATATATCCCGCTTTCATTCTCTTAAATTTTCATAACATTGTTTTGGTCGGTCATAGTGGCGGGTGAGAACGTGGGGTATTGGTACCGTGTTGACTCCACCGGGTAGAAAAGCAAAAGCAATTGATTGCAATAATATTACGCAAGACATAACATGAAATATTATACATGTTTAATATTGATTATTTTGTGGTTAGTGCTCAAATGATTATACTCATATTTGTGCAAAAAGTCATATTTTCAATAGTTATTGAGAATCAAAATTGGCTATGTTATATTTAATGTAAGCCTTGTTCAGAAAGGGGATCCATCTATGAAACGAGAGGGCCTGCAGTATCCGGTCAATCCTTACCATTATATCCGCCATGTATTGGGAGCTAAATGGAAAATGACTATTTTACATAATACCCATGCATTTGACAGTATGCGTTTCAACGATACCGTAAAAAATCTGGGTGTCTCTGAAAAAGTTCTCAGCAATCAACTAAAAGAATTAATCGAAGACGGACTGATCCGTCGTGTCCAATACGATATCATTCCTCCCAAGACAGAATACTTTCTCACTGAAAGCGGCAAACAACTGATCACCGCTCTGGACCAGCTCTATATCTGGAGTATCAAACGGTTGGATGAACTGGATCTGCCGATCGATCCCGATGCCTTTTACTCTCATCAGGATGAGAAGTACCGGATTCACCTTCAGGATATTATGGATAAGAGTGAATGGCAGAAACCATCCCGGATAAAAAAATCCTGGCCGGAAGAATGGCACAAAGAACACAATGATAAATAAGAAAGAGCAGATTGTCGCGGGGGAAAGGGGGCTGGTTGGGCAGGAATCGGCTCCGTTCGTTCACTGGGGCATTCCTAAGATTCTACCCCGCATTTTGCCGCGGCACCGGCTCGAAGGCACGAGAACTCTGAAGACTTCTCGCGCCCCTCACCTGGATTTCTGATTGGAGTACAGAAATCCTCCGCGGCAAAACCCGGGGTAGAATCTAAGGACTGCCGACAGCTTTCTCAATGTCCCCGATTCCTGCCCAACCAGCCCCCTTTCCCAGCTACAATATTCTCTTCCTCTGGGTAAAAAGCAAAAAACAAAAAACTAAAGTCTATTCTTGTCTTTTATTTGACAAAATATTTTATGCCTTCAGGGTGTCACGATTTGTGACGCCCTGTTTTATTTGTATTGACCTACTTTCCATATGGTAACTACTGTCCACAAGGCCATTATTGCCAAATGTTTATTGATAAATTATAGTCAATATAGAAATAAGTGCTAATCACTCAATATTAATTTTTTTATTTTTGTGCGCAATAAACAAAAAAGGAGGATATATCATGAGTCAACCAAACAATTTACCACGGGTTCCGGTATCAGAGGATGACCAGAAGAGATCATATTTTAAATACTATTCCGAACCCATGACCCCGGCCCCGCCGGAGAAAATCGGGCAGGTGCTGGCGGGTCCCATCTCACCGGATAAAGCACTTGCATTCAAGGACCGTAACCGGCTGTTTGAACCGGGTTATCTGGAAGCTGAACTGGGGTATTGCATCATGCCGGATGGAACGGGTTATCTGGCAAATCTGACAAAGATGCCGGGAGTTACTACTGAAATGTTCGACTGGTGGTTTGCATGGCACGGTTTAAATGATCTGCGTTATTCTATCTGGGATCCGGAAGATCACTACTATGCCAGAACGATGCAGCCGAAAAAAGCATTGGATCCGGATCTGAGCCTGAAAGAAAAATATTGGGATACCACTCATGAGGTGCTGGAAGATACCGGAATGGGGCCGGAAAGTCTTTTCATTAACTTTAAACGGCCGGGCGATCTGGGCTTTGACCAGTCAAAGATTGGTACACCGGCCTGCTCTACCATTGTCTGTGCCAAAGGAAACGGTAAGGGACAGCCGCCATTTGCAAGTCCGGAGACAATCATGTGCCATTTTATCAGGGAAACCGATGACGGTATTGAACTGCGCAGCCGCTTCTGGATGGGCTGGTCCTACCAGAACGGAAAGGATATCAAGGCACTGCCTGACGGCACCAGAATGCCGCCAATGGGGCCAATGAGCCTGCTGCTTCACAATATCAAAGAGTTCACGAATCTGGCAACGCTTCTGCCGAAAGTCTATGCAGAAGAAAAAGACAACTGGTAAGGAGGGGAACCAAGAATGGTATATTCAAATAATAAAATTGAATTTGATGCATCTAAATGTATCGGTTGTAAGATGTGCTATAAAGCCTGTTTTGTTGACGTCATCCGCTGGGATGAGGAGAAAAAGCAGCCGGTATTTAAATATGTGGAAGACTGCGAACACTGCAGCTATTGTGAGATCGTCTGCAAGAAAAACTGTATTAATGTAGTACCTGATTTCGATACCGAACGGGTCTATCAGAATTTTGATAAATACCGCTAAAGGAGGCGTAAACGATGGAATATCAAAGAAAAAGTCTTACGACAGATGTATTAATAATCGGCGGCGGTATCGGCGGACTTACTGCCGCAGTATCAATCAAAGAACTGTCCCCTGAAACCAAAGTCCTGATCATGGAAAAGCAGACCGCAGGATACAGCGGCAAAGCCAATAAAGGCGGCGGCGTCCTGCAGTATTTTGACCTTTCCAGAGTCACTCCGGAGATGTTTACGGAATTCCATGTACATAATATCGGTGCCTATTTCGGTGACCAGGACATGATGAAAAAGTATGTGGCAATGAACAACCATATGCTGAACAAACTGGAGGAATGGGGTGTCCGCGTGCCCCGCAACCCTGACGGAAGCTTTCGTATTCTGCAGGCCGGACCAATGACCGGAATGATTGGCGTGGATCTGGATATCACCCTGAAAGTGCGCGCAACTGCTGCTAAGTTAGGTGTTGAAATCATCGACAAAGTAACGATGTCTGATCTTCTTACCGACAATGACAAAATCACCGGCGCATGTGGATACAGCCTTTTGGACGGTACGTTCTACGATGTATCAGCCAAGTCCGTTGTTCTCGCTACCGGCAGCCAGGATTACCGTCTGGTTCCGATGTGGAGCTCGGCAAGAGGTGACGGTATCGCTGCCGCTTACCGTGCCGGCGTAGAGATGCGCAATCCGGAATTCGGCAACTTTGCCCAGCTGCTGAAAGTACGGACCCATCAGGAAGTAGTATTCGGCGAAAATGTTATGTACAACTCACTTGGCGAGAACATTACAAAAAATTTCCGTCGTTTCCGTGAGACCGATATCAATTCCAACGCAATTGCCGAATGGTATAATCAGATGTCTGCAGGCAAAGGACCGGTCTATCTGCATACTCAGGAAAGCGGCGAGACGAAAAACGAAACCATGATGTTTACGATGTGGGACCGCCCTTACGGCCTTCCTTTCTGGGAAACCAATTTCCGCAAATGTGCGGAGGAGGGTGATGAACTTGAGGTTGTTCCGGCACTGATCGGCGAGCAGTCACCGGTCAAGGTTGACCATGATTTCCGCACTAATATAAGCGGCCTCTATGCAATCGGTGATGTCTCCTACTGCGGGTCCACCGCTCCAGGAGCCGTTCCGGCACCACCCGGAAGAAACCGCGGTTCAGGCATTCTTAATGCTGTTTTTGCCGGTATTTTATGTGCTGAACCGGCGATTGCCGATGCTCAGAACACAGCCGATGTTTCAATTTCCGCAGAACAGCTCGACGAGTGCATCAGCCGTGCCTATGCCCCGCTTGAACGTACCGAAGGCATTCATCCCAAAGAGATCATGAATCAGGTTCTGGAGATTATGGGACCAATGGAAAACAGTGTTTATATGAACGAATACCGGCTGAATATCGCCCTGCGCAAGCTGGAAGCACTGAAACCGCAGCTGGCTCAGATGAAAGCTGATGATTTCCACTGGATGCTGACCTGCCATGAGGCCGAAGCGATGGTTCTCTGCGCCGAAATGCAGCTGCGCGCTTCACTGATGAGACAGGAGTCGAGAGGCTGGTTCCTGCGCGAAGATTATCCGCAGATGGATAATAACAATTGGATGAAATATATCACGGTTAAAAACGTAGACGGTGATATGACATTCGATACCGAGGATGTCCCTTATGAAAAATGGGATGTAAAACCACCGGTAAGACACTAATAACAGTACCATAAGCAAACAATAGATATCACTTTGGAGGTAAAGTATATGGTTAAAGAAGCTATAACCAGCGGGATTGCCAGCATCGTATTCAGTGTCATTGCAACCGCTCTCATTGTCGGTCTTGTTCTTGGCGAGGGCGCCGTGCCCACAAATGTAACCGGAAATGTAATTGGTAATCTGATCACTGCCGTGATCTGCGGCGGACTTTCAGGATTCATTTCCGTCATCATCTGTTACAAAAAGAATGGTATTGGGAAATAAAGATATGTTATAAGTACAAAAAGGCACTGAACGGACATTTATATTCCGCATCAGCGCCTTTTTTGACGAATACATGCTCCGCGGGCTGATTCTGGAGTATCTCTCGTTATTTATAATAAACTTTATCAAACCTGATTTCTTTTAAATTCCTCTGCGCCTCATCCCCCTTCTCTTCAGCTAATACATAGTCTCCCATATAAAAACTCCCGTCATCCCTGACCTGGAAAATATCTTCCCAGTCCTCAGGCTCAGACTCGACTCCGTCAATCATGATCGGAATCCCCTTCTCACGGTATTTCTTAAGTCCTTCAAGATATTTTTTGATATTTTCTTCCTGTTCCCGTTTCAAGTATATCACCAAGCTTTCTGGACAGACATGCCGGACCACCACCGAGGCGTGACACAAGGCTCCTTATCCGGCTGCCTGTCTGTTATTTTAGTAAAGAAACAAAAAAGTCCATATCTGCCCGGCCAATCAAAAATGCATCTACTGAAAATGGAATCCTGAGAATCTTCCGGCGATACCTTTGTTCTAATCTTTTTCTGGCCTCCTCACTGCCAAAGGCAGCAGCGTAACTCCAGCTTGTATCCGGTTTGCCATCCTGATCCAGAAAATCCAAGAAGCTTTTGATCTGCCACTCTGTCAGACTTCCAACAACTACCGTCTTGTCACAGCGCGCACATTCATATAAACTGTCTCCGGTGATCTCACCACAGTCCAGAATGATCCGCTGATAGCCGCGCTTCACACAATCCATCCACACTCCGGCATCGGCCTGCGCATAATAATCCACATCCAACACCCGAAAAGAAGTCTTTTTTCCCTGATTATCCACACAGATATCCCGCATCCGCCTGAAATCGCCATGCGTATTCCATTCAAGTACAGCAGTCTTTCGATGGCCTGCTCCTGTCAAATAATTTGCCAGCCATACACACAGGTGGGTCACACCGGTATGTCTCCCTGCTCCGATTATCCCGATTGAATGATATCCGCAATCCGCCGGACGGTTCTTTTTAGGGTTCTGTATATGCTTGTGAAACGCTTTCGTAATCTTCCTCCTTGTAAAGAAGAAACACGGTCTGTCCATAATTCCCGAAAACACTGGTCAGACTGTCTGTTTCCTGTAAATGGGTTGGTGAAATTCGGCATGAAATATACGGTGGTACCGTTTGCCAGACCCTGCGGCTTTACACTCAGCCGCCGGCAGAAATGGTTGTAGATTACCGCCAGTCCCGGCAGACTGCCAAGACTCTGAAATGCGGATTTTTCCCGCTCTGTATGCCACGGTTTTCCCGTGCTGACCAGAAGAATCAGCTGTGCTGCTGTTACTTCCGGGTGATCCCACTGCGATCCGAAATCCCGGACCACAATCTGCCACGAATGCGGCGGCATCTGAACAGCAGCACCATAATAGGGCAGCACCGGCTGTCCAAGGATCCGGTAAATTCCATAGCGATCCATCGCAGCACGGCAAAACTCGGCCAGCTGCCAGATCCCTCCGGAATCGTCTTTTTCTTCGAATAAAACAGGAACACCCTGTCTGGTCAGGTATGAAGCGAGTCCCATTGCAATATGTGTCGTGCCGATACCCGGCCCGCTTCCTGCTACTGCAATAGTCAGGGATGATAAATTATCGTTTGCGAAAACACCGTCTTCCTCCCCTTGAATCTGTTCCAGCTGGTCGCAAAGCGCCCTGACTGACTGGAAACGCTGCTGCCGGTCCGGCTGCAGACAGACTTTGATAATACGGATCAATCCGGGGCATATTAAATCCCTGGGATACGCCGGTGACGGTCCCGGAAAACACCCGGTCAGCATATAATAGAGGACAGCACCAATGGCATAGATATCCGTTCTCTCGTCCAGTGTTTCTCCGGTATATTGTTCCGGCGCAGCACACCCGACGGTTCCGTATCGTTTCGTCAATTGTTTTGCCTGCTTCAGGTGTACGGCATGGTCAAAATCGACAAGCTTAATAACACCGTTGCACAACAACAGATTCTTTGGCTGTAAATCTAAATACAAAATAGGGATCGGTTCTGCGAAATGCAGATAATTAACCAGATGACAAATCTGAATTCCATATCGGATCGTCATTGTCGTTGAAAAATGCCCCAAATCAGAAATCAGGGCGTACAGAGAATCTCCTTCCAGAAACTCTTCAATCAGATAGCTGAACTCCCCATCCTCCTCCAGATCGTAGACGATCGGGATCCCGGGGTGACGCAGGGTCTTCAGTATCAATGCTTCCTGTCGGAACTGGTGATAACCGGTACTCGCTTTCGGTACCTGCTTGATCGCCCGGTATTCCTCCAGGTCTTGGTGCAATGCCAGCCAGACAGTACCATTACGGCCTCTGCCAAGAATCCGGCACAGCTGATATTTGCCAAATAAAGTGGTGTTTTCTATCTTCCCACCTCCTTACAAAACAGTTACCATATCATCCCTGTAGGCATATTCTAATATAAAAAGTAAGAATTTACAATCAAAATTTAAAGTTTTATAAATTTTTTTACATAGGAATTGCCTTTTTCCTATATTATATACTATAATTAGATTAGGAAACCAGGTTCTCTCTTTCAAAGAAAGGAGTGATCTTATGAAAATAGAACGGATCAATGAGAATCAGATTCGCTGTACCCTAACCAGTTTTGACTTAAGTGTAAGAAATTTAAACCTTGGCGAGCTAGCCTATGGAAGCGAAAAGGCACGTAATCTTTTTCGTGAAATGATTCAAAAAGCTTCCAATGAAGTTGGTTTTGAAGCAGAAGATATCCCACTGATGGTTGAAGCCATTCCGCTGTCCAACGAAAGCGTGATGCTGGTCATTACCAAAATAGAGGATCCGGAAGAACTGGATACCAGATTTTCCAAGTTTTCCCAGTCAGCTGACGACAGCTCAGACGGGATGTTCGGAGGACTTACCAGCGAGCTGCTGGAAGGCGCCGACGGTATTCTGGATTTTTTACGTAAAGATATGCTCGGTCTCCCTCAGACCGACATCAGCGAAACACCGGCCGACGTTATCGATGAAATCATCGCCGAAGCAGAAGCCGAAGAAGAGAAACCCACGGTCCAGACCCGTATTTTCCGTTTCAGAAATCTGGATCAAATCACCGACGCGTCCCATATCTTAGGACATGTCTATTCAGGGCGCAATACTCTCTACAAAAGACCGGCTACCGGCCAGTACTATCTGGTGATTTCCGATGAAGACACCGATGCCCTGGTATTCAGCCGCGTTTGTAACGTACTTGCTGAATACAGTGAAAAGATCAAACAGGAAGCCGCCAGCGAGGCCTATTACAAAGAGCATTATGAAGTGATCGTCAGAGATCAGGCACTTCAAAAGCTGGCACTTATCTAAGCATTTCTATTATAAATGATCTCAACTATCAAACAACTCAAGTAACACTTTATGGGGCATCAGGGGATTAAATGTTCTCCCTTCTGCCCCATATTTTTATCCTTCCCTGCCTTACGCAAGGATACATATTGGCGGGGGATACCACAAAAAGAGGGTGCACCGGACGCAGACCCGGTACACCCTCTTTTTGCGGTATCCCTTGAACTTTATACCTGAGTTGCCAGAACCTCATTAATTCCGGATACCAGATTATCGCAGTCAATGCCATGAACCATGCATGCTTCCGCTAAAGTCTCACTCTGAGCTGACGGGCATCCAAGGCAATGCATTCCTGCACGCATTAAAATCGGAGGAATCAATTCATTCATCTGAACTAACTCACCGATCAACATATCTTTACTAATCTGCATGTTAATTTCCCTCCTTTTCGTACATACTAAAAATTATCATAATACTTTTTGCTTAAAATAGCAAGGTCTAACCTTCAAAGTGTTTCTTCAAATTATCTAATGTATTTGTGCATTTTTTAACAAACACGCAAAACATTCTCAATAATACTATTGACTTGTGTATTGTATACAATATATAATCTGGGTATGACAACTATTAAACTTTATCATTTATAAATTTCAGGAGGTAACATCCATGAACAGTGAATGGAAATCATTCAAATCAGGCGTGTGGAACCGTGAAATCAACGTACGGGACTTCATCCAGAAAAACTACACACCATATGATGGTGACGAAGCATTTTTAGCAGGACCAACCAAACGCACTACTGATCTGTGGGATCAGGTTCTTGATCTGAGCAGACAGGAACGTGAAGCCGGCGGCGTTCTCGATATGGATACCAAAGTTATTTCCGGTATCACATCTCACGGCCCGGGATATCTGAATAAAGAAACGGAAACCATCGTCGGATTCCAGACTGACAAACCTTTCAAACGTTCTCTGCAGCCATACGGCGGTATCCGCATGGCAGAGAAAGCCTGTGCCGACAACGGTTATACTGTAGACCCGGAAGTGGTTGAAGTATTTGACAAACACAGAAAAACACACAACGCAGGTGTATTTGATGCTTATACCCCGGAGATGCGTGCATGCCGTTCCAGCCACATTATTACCGGACTTCCGGATGCTTATGGCCGCGGCCGTATCATCGGTGACTACCGTCGTATTTCCCTGTATGGTGTTGACCGTCTGATCGAAGACAAAGAAGAACAGAAAAGAACAACCAGAAGTACTATGTACTCTGAAATCATCCGTGACCGCGAAGAATTATCCGAGCAGATCCGTGCCCTAAAAGATCTGAAGAAACTGGGCGAAATCTACGGCTGTGATATTTCCAAACCGGCTAAAGACGTAAAGGAAGCTATCCAGTGGCTGTATTTCGGATACCTGGCTGCAGTTAAAGAGCAGAATGGTGCTGCTATGTCTCTGGGACGTACTTCTACCTTTATCGACATCTATGCAGAACGCGATCTGGCTGAAGGCACCTATACCGAAGAACAGATCCAGGAATTTGTTGATCACTTCGTAATGAAACTGCGTCTGGTCAAGTTTGCCCGTACGCCTGAGTACAACAACCTGTTCTCCGGTGATCCTACCTGGGTAACTGAATCCATTGGTGGTATCGGCATCGACGGACGTCATATGGTAACCAAATCATCTTTCCGTTACCTGCACACACTGACCAACTTAGGTACTGCTCCGGAACCAAACTTAACCGTGCTGTGGTCTACCAGACTGCCGGAAGCTTTCAAACGCTACTGTGCACGCACCTCAATTGCATCCTCATCCGTTCAATATGAGAATGACGATCTGATGCGTGTAACCCATGGTGATGACTATGCAATCGCCTGCTGTGTATCTTCCATGAAGATCGGTAAAGAAATGCAGTTCTTCGGTGCCCGAGCCAACCTGGCCAAATGTATGCTTTACGCAATTAACGGCGGTGTTGACGAAGTCAGCAAAAAACAGATCGGTCCTAAATTCCGTCCGATCACATCCGAATATCTGGAATACGATGAAGTAATGGAGCGTTTCCATGATATGATGCAGTGGC
Organism: Lachnospiraceae bacterium; assembly: GCA_032073745.1. Classification (GTDB taxonomy): domain Bacteria; phylum Bacillota; class Clostridia; order Lachnospirales; family Lachnospiraceae; genus Brotaphodocola. Next base: position 15,909 of record DAMAMW010000009.1, read on the forward strand.
TGGCAGGCGTTTATGTAAACAGCTTAAATATCATCCACTATATGCATGACAAATATTCCTACGAGAAGATCCAGATGGCTCTGCATGATCAGAAGGTTACCCGCTGGTTTGCAACCGGTATTGCCGGTCTTTCCGTAGTAGCAGATTCGTTATCTGCCATCAAATATGCAAAAGTCAAAGCAATCCGCGACGAAAACGGCATTGCTGTTGACTATGAAGTGGAAGGCGACTTCCCTAAATACGGCAATGACGACGATCGTGTCGATCAGATCGCTGTAGAAGTTGTTCATGAATTCATGAACTATATCAAACGTAATCATTGCTATCGCGGCGGCGTACCAACTACTTCCATCTTGACAATTACCTCCAATGTAGTATATGGTAATGCTACAGGATCTACTCCTGATGGAAGAAAAGGCGGCGAGGCATTTGCTCCTGGAGCAAACCCTATGCACAGACGTGATTCTCATGGTGCGATCGCATCACTGGCATCCGTTGCAAAACTGCCATTTAAAGATGCGCAGGATGGTATTTCAAACACCTTCTCTATTATTCCGGGAGCCCTCGGTAAGGAAGATCAGATGTTCATGGGCGATCTTGATGTCGAACTTGAATGCGGTGCCGGCGATGTTGCCTGCAAGATTCCTAACCTGATGGAAGGATTGGATAGAGAGTAGAACGATAACAGTTCAGGACGGCAAGAAGATCCCCGTCCGCAGCAAACACATTATAAGGAGGATTTCATTATGTCTAATATTAGTGATGCCCAAGTAGATAACTTAGTTGCCTTACTGGACGGATATTCCGAAAAAGGCGGCCATCATCTTAACGTAAACGTATTTACCAAAGAAACCCTGCTGGATGCACAGGCACACCCTGAGAAGTATCCTCAGCTGACTGTACGTGTTTCCGGTTATGCAGTAAACTTCATCAAACTGACCAAAGAGCAGCAGGATGAGGTTATCTCAAGAACTTTCCACGATACAATCTAGGAGGCGAATACCATGGTTGGACATGTCCATTCCATAGAGAGTTTCGGCACAGTAGACGGACCAGGTGTCCGTCTCGTTGTGTTTTTACAGGGCTGCCCGATGCGCTGTCTCTACTGCCACAATCCGGATACCTGGAAGATGAGCGGCGGCACTGAAACAACTGTCAGACAAATTATGGATCAATTTGAAAAGAACAGAGCTTTTTATGGAAGCGGCGGGATCACAGTAACCGGCGGAGAGCCATTGATGCAGATCGATTTTGTGACCGAGCTGTTTGGCGCGGCAGCCCACCGGGGTATTCACACCTGCCTGGACACATCCGGCATTACCTTTAACAAGGACAAGCCTGAAATTGTCGAAAAATTCGATCAGCTTATGTCCGTTACCGACCTGGTCATGCTGGACATCAAACACATCCATCCCGCTGAACACGAAAAGCTGACCAGTCAGCCGCTCGGGCCGGTCCTGAATTTTGCCCGTTATCTGGATGACAAGGCAATACCCGTATGGCTGCGCCATGTTGTGGTTCCCGGTATTACCTATGACCAGACTGCACTTTACGATCTCGGCCGTTTCATCGGTACCCTGCACAACGTCAAAGCACTTGATGTCCTGCCCTATCATGATATGGGTAAAGTCAAGTACGAAAGCCTGGGTATGGACTATCCGTTAAAAGACACCAGACCCCTTGGCAAGGATGAAGCAATCGCCGCCCGGCAAGTTATTCTTAAAGGAATAAAAGATACACGGTTAGCAAAAGGTAACTGACAATTTATCCAAATATTCTATAATTGTACAACATTTTATACTTGAATAATTTACACAAATAGGATAGAATAAAAACACAAAACATGTATAGAATATAAGGAGGTAATATCATGGCATATGTAATTAACGATAGTTGTGTATCTTGTGGCGCTTGTGCAGGCGAGTGTCCTGTAGGAGCGATCGCAGAAGGCGACGGCAAATTTGTTATCGACGCTGATACCTGTATCGATTGCGGTAGCTGTGCGGGTACTTGCCCAACAGGTGCAATTGAAGGTTAATACTTAGACGAGACGCCTCTTCCCTGACGGGAAGGGGCTTTTTCTTGCTTTGAGTGCTGAGCAGGTGTTTCCTTTCCATTATTCTAACTAACCAGGAGGACATCATCCATGAACAACCGAAAACCCATCATCGCCCTTACCCCTTATTACAATAAAGAAGAAGAAACATACATGAGACCCGGCTACCTGAAAGCAATCCGGGCCGCAGGAGGAATCCCGGTCACTCTCCCCCTTGAATTGTCAGAAGACGATCTGACCGAGATTGTCGACACCTTTGATGGTTTTATATTTACAGGCGGGCCGGATGTCCACCCCTTCTATTTCGGCGAAGAAACACATGCCCGCAGCGGCAATATCTGCTTAAAACGGGATATCATGGAACTGGCATTACTGCCGCTGGTTATGGAACGGCAAAAACCGGTGCTCGGCATCTGTCGCGGCATACAGGTTCTTAACATCGCCCTTGGCGGCGATATTTATCAGGATCTTCCCAGCCAGTTTCATGAAGATTTCCCGATTGCCCATTCACAGCCGTTTGCTTATGACATTCCATCGCATAAGGTAACCGTTACTCCGGGCAGTCTGTTGTCTGAGATTGCCGGCGGACTTACAGAAATAAATGTAAACAGTATGCATCATCAGGCAGTACGCACTCCGGCTCCCGGTCTTATTGTGTCCGGGACGGCTGCAGGGCAGTTGATTGAAGCCCTTGAGAAACCTGATTATTCGTTTTTCCTTGGCGTTCAATGGCACCCGGAATACTTGTGGGAGCAGGATGCGGCTGCAGCAAAGCTCTTTTCTGCCTTTGTAAGCACCGCCGGAAACATATAAAGAACTGCCCGCCAGTGCCATGGTAATATCCCATGACTGGCGGGCAGTGTTTATGTAATTATTTCTTTTTATTCTCTTTTTTCATTTTTCTTCTCTTAAAGAATGGAATCTTTGTCGCTGCTGCCTCTGCTCTCCCCTTACCTTCTTTCTGATATGCACGAAGGGTTTCATCGAGCAGTTTAAACCGCTCCTCTTCTTTTTCATCGCTGACCCGTATCATATATTCAAATTCCTGTGACATGCGGTCACTTACCTGGCGGCTGATATCTTCACTTAGCTGCTGGTTGTTCTCCTGAATGGCCTGTCCGATTATCTGGTTCATGATCTGCTGAAATTGTTCCATCTTGTCCTGGGCCACGACAGCATTATCCTTTTTCTGGACAATCCGAAGCTCTGTCTCTCCCTCTTCATCATCCGGGCAGGTTCCCTCCATTAATGTATTTACTGCATCCTGTTCGAGCATCTCATCGGGATTCACATCCCCACCCCCTTCTATCATTTTCTTTAAGACCTGTTCTATCGCTTTCAGCTGATAACCCTTTTCCTTTAACTCTTTTATCTTTTGGAATAGCCGGATATGTAATTCGGTATAGTACCGATGGCTTTTTCCGTTTCTGGGTATATTTAGCTGCAGTTCATCTTCCCAATACCTCAGAACATGAGACTCCACTCCTACCATTTTTCCAGCTTCAGATATGGAATATTGTGTCTTGTCCATCATTTTCTCTCCTTAAGTTCTCATTATTTCACCACTTACTTATAGTTTATGTGAGTGGGTTAAGAATTATGATTAACTTCTAAAAAAAATATTTCGATGAATTACAGCCCTCATATGGCACAGTTTAGATCGAGACTCAGGGGTAAGCTATTTGCTGCATTGTTTATTAAAAATATACAAACCTACAACTTTCGAACGCCATTCTTTGATAATTATTTAACATATTTTAATATCTTAATATTCACTTTTATATGCGCAATGATCAGTCATATTATTGTTTCATCTCATTTAAATGTAATTTTAATCATTTCAAATTATATTGTCTGAATATATTGACAAAGTTATCAGATAATGGTATGATAAATACATAAAACAAAGTTAAAAAAGAATATAAACACAAGTTATTCTTCAATACCAATACTTTCGTTTGATATTGAAGTTTATTTTTCACAACAGATCGTTAATTAATTAACAAGGCGTTTTGTTTATTATAACAATATTCCACTATAGGGGGGAGGGAGTTTATGAAAACAATTTTAAAAAGAATACTGCTGCTGTTTCTGATTTTTCTGATCTGGATGACAGCCTCACGGTATATAAACCCGCTGTTTATACCGGCACCGCGAAGTGTTTTCAAGAATCTGATCGCGATGATAAAAAGCGGGATGTTGTTAAAGGCATTGTTGTACTCCTTCTTAAGGATTACAGCAGCCACCTTTGTATCAGCGATAATTGCACTGCCTGTCGGATTGTTGGTCTACAATTCAAGGATTGCAAAAGATATCTTAAGCCCGGTTATCAGTATCATGAGATACATACCGGTGACTGCCTTCTATCCATTGCTGATCATGTGGTTTGGAATCGATGAATTAATGAAAATTGTCTTCCTGTTCATTGCCACATTCGTCTATATGATGCCTTCTGTTATCCTTTGTCTCGAGGAAGTAAACCCTGATTTAATTGATACTGGTCTGACCATCGGTATGAGCAGACTGCAAACTGTTACGCGGATCCAGATCCCGGCTTCTTTACCGGGTATCATGAATAGCTTTATCATGATGTTCGGAATCGGCTGGACCTACATTGCAGTTGCCGAAACGATAAATGCCAGATTCGGTCTGGGATATATTATTCAGCAGTCTTCAGCCAGAGGACGTACTGATCTGGTGTTCATGTCCATTATCGTAATTATGATGGTAAGCGTGCTGTTTGACACGCTTGCAAAACGAATTGTCCGCAAAGTTTTTCGATGGAGGTACGTAAATGATTCAATTGATTGATTTACATACAGGATATACAAAAAATAAACCACTGCTGGAACATTACAGCTGTGACTTTGATAAAAAGATTTACGGGATACTGGGAGAATCAGGCTGCGGCAAGACCACACTGCTTCGTACCATTGCCGGCCTGATGAAGCCGCTGGCCGGACAGATCCTGGTTGATGGTCAGCTGGTTACAAAAGCCAGTGTTAATGACATCTATATGATGCATCAGAATTATACCTCTTTTGACTGGATGAACTGTCTGGACAATGTACTGATTACAAAAAAGATTAAAGGCAGAATAAACGATCAGGACCGTGCGGATGCAAAGCTTATGCTTGAGCTGGTCGGCCTTGACAGTGAACAGTCGAAATTCCCCCGGCAGTTGTCCGGCGGACAGAGACAGCGGCTGGCACTGGCCAGAACCCTGTTTATGAATCCTGATATCATCCTGATGGATGAGCCGTTATCAGCTCTGGATGCCAAAACCCGCTCAGAAATGCAGGATCTGATCATTGCAAAGCACAAAGAAACCAAAAACACAATTATTATGGTAACGCACAGCCGTGCGGAGGCAGAAAAAATGTGTGACATTATTTTACAACTGTAAAGGAGAGAATGAGTATGAAACTACTGAAAAATCTAAAAGGTGTCTTAATCGAAGAAATTGTCCGTGAAGATATTTATCCTCATGACGAACTGCCTGATATAGGAGATCCGGACACACCAGAGACAGAAGTCCGTTCCGGGGCTGTCAATACCAGCCGCCTTATTGATGATATCTATGACCAGAACAATCTGGTTGATAAGTCCCGGTCTATCTTTAAGGTCGATGAGCTGATCGGCACACTGCCAAGAGAAATGGTCACGGAGACAAAACGAAACACCGTCTTAATGATACTTGAAAGCTTCGGCTTGAAAACACCGCTGCTGATCGATGATGCGACCGACCGGATACGGGTTCTGGAAGTGATAAAGTCCAAGATCATATCCGAAGGTTCACAGATGATATCAGAAAAACAGACAGATATTGAGAATCACAAAAGGAGTATTGCGCTGCTTGAGAAACAGATATCCGAGCACAAAAGGTGGGTAATGGATTCTGAGGATATCATCAGCAGCGAAATGGCCACGATAACACAACTAATGAACTTTTTGGAAGGAGAATAAACCATGACCTTAACAAATCTAATTATAATCATCAGTATCGCTTTAGTTATCCTGATCATGATCTTATTTCCGGAAGCAAGGGTTTTATTTAAGGGCCTGTTCCGTGTATTCATCAAAGATATGGCAACTACGCCGGAAGGTGCGCAGGCCATATACGCCGAAAAGATTGATCAGGCACAGGATTCATATAATAAAGCAGACAATGCACTGAGAGTCGCAGCCGGCAAGCTTGGCCGGGCAAAGCGTAAAAGTGAAGAGCTGAAAAATCAACTGATCAAAGTCGAGGCCGAATGTGAGGCACTCGTCAAATCCGGAAAGATGGATATGGCCCTGCTTAAATCAGAAGAACGTGAAGATATCCTATCCGACATCAACCGGTATGCAGAACTGATTAAAGCCTACCAGACCGCAGAAGTCACCGCCAGAGAAGCTCAGGAATTGTGCGAAAGAAACCTCCGCAAGCTCAAACGCGAAAGCAAGGAGATCGTGGAAAACATGAAGGTCAAGAAACAACTTAAAAAGGTTTATGATGATATGGATGAATTGAAAAATGTAACTGCCGCTGATAAATTACTGGATTCCGTAAGGGACAAAAACATTGAACTGGACGAAGTAGTCGAAGGTTCCAAAGCAGTTCACGACAACCGCATATCCACCCGCCTGCAAAAGGCTAATGCCGAAGCAAAGAAAATCCACAGCAACGATTACCTGGAGGGATTAAAGAAAAAATATAACAAGTAACAACCAAAACCGATACCATTAACTTCATTTACATAAGGAGGAACTTATGAGAACACGCAGATTTCGTTTAACCAGGACAGCAAAGATCTTATTGGTCGTATTTATTATCGCAGTCATCGGCGGCGGTGTATTCCAGGGAGTAAGGACCGGCTTCGTAACAACAGGGGAAGAAACCAAAGTCGCAGCCAACAAAACTCCGGAAACAACAGCAGCCCAAAAACCAGCTGCCAATACCGATGCAGCCATCAACCTCTCCCTGGATGAATGGGTCGGATGGAAATCCGTCATTGATGCCAATGGCGGCCTGACCACCCAACCCGGTTCCATCTATGACAAACTCGGCATCAAAGTGAACATCAGTATTATCAACGACGCCACTCAGTCCAGCAACGCCCTGATCAAAGGCAACTTAAATGCTGCCGGTTACACCATCAACCGCGTTGCCTTCCTGTCAGGCAAGTTCGAAGAATCCGGCGTAGACGTAATCATGCCGTACATTACCAACTACTCGAACGGCGGTGACGGAATCATCGCTACCGATACCTATCAGACCGTAGAATCTCTGGTCGATGCCAGAATCGGTGTCCCCCAGTTCTCTGAAGCACACTCTCTGGTAGTCTGGTTCGTCAACCAGTCCGACCTGCCGCAAACCGAAAAACAGAACATCATCGACAACCTCATCTTCTTTGAGACACCCGATGAAGCTGCCAAAGCATTCTTCGCCGGTCAGATTGATGTAGCCGCCACCTGGCAGCCCTACCTGACTCAGGCTCAGAATCTATCGAACTGCCACGTATTATTCAGTACCGCAAGCTCCACCCGTCTGATCCTTGACGGTATCCTGATCCGCAGCGATTTTGCCACCGAACATCCCGAAGTAGTAACCAGCTTCATCGACGGTGCCCTGCAGGCCATGGACCTGTATGATACTGAATTCGAAGCAGTCCGCGGCGTTATGCCGATGTTCTCCGGAATGAGTGACGAAGACATCAGGGAAATGACATTAGACGCAGCACTGGCGGGATGGAAAAACAACATCGACACCCTGCAGACCGAAGCCCCGGCAATCTTCTACGACATGTGTGAAGTATGGGCCTCTGTTGGTGAACATGTAAACCCAGATTTCGGCACCACCCTTTTTGACACCACCTACATGAACATGCTGGCCGACACCTACGAGTACGCTGCCGAACCTGACACCGGCATCATCAACACCGTAGCCGTAACCGAAGAAAATGCTGCTCAGGTCCTGGACACCACAGCGCTGCTGACCAAGTCCTCGACCGTAAACTTCATCATCAACACCGCAAAGTTCACCGATACTGCTGAAGCCGCCGGAACCCTTGACGATTTCATCAAAGTAGCCAAGCTATTAGACGGAACCATCATCCAGATCGAAGGCAACACCGATCCCAACCCGAACACAGACCCATCTGATCAGGCCAACCTCATGCTCTCCAAGCAAAGAGCCGAAGCAGTAAAACAGTACTTCATCATGAACGGCATCAGCGCCGACCGCATCATCACCGTCGGCAACGGCTCCGCCAAACCTGTCGTAGCCAACGACACCGAAGCCAACCGTGCATTAAATCGCCGTACTGACGTTTACTTTAAAATAATTGAATAAAGCTTCTGCAAAAGCCGTGACAATTTTAACGTCACGGCTTTTGACTGCAAATTTGATACATCTGTCCATTCATTTCTCCCCTCCGTTCAACTACTTCAAATCACAAGCACATTCACGCCCCTCTGCTTTTTACCAGGCGAGGATGCATGTTTGCAGATGGCGGAAAGTGAGCGTGGTCCGGACGGCTGCGGCACCGGGGGCCCGGGGACTCCAACGGTCTTGAATCCATGGCATTTGGAAGGACGTTAGAGAATCTTATTGATCAAAGCAATGTGTTATACCCACACGCAGCGTCTGTTTGAGCGGCCGTTTTTGCCGCGAGTTAAGCGCAGTGTGGGTATGTTTTTAACATTTCTTTGATCAATTAGATTCTCTTACGTTCTGGAAACAGCCATGGATTCAAGACCGTTGGAGTCCCCGGGCCCCCGGTGCCGCAGCCGTCCGGACCACGCTCACTTTCCGCCATCCGCGACCATACACCCGAGCCCCCTTACTCATATTGCTGCGTCCCGCCGCGTTCCAAATTCAGGAACTTAGTCAGTTCAGGCTGCCACAACAAGCTTACAGTACCAATCGGACCATTACGCTGCTTGGCGATAATTACCTCAGCAATATTGGGTGTCTCAGTGTCTTTATTATAGTAGTCATCTCGATAAATAAACATAACAACGTCGGCATCCTGCTCGATCGCTCCGGACTCACGGAGATCCGAAAGCATCGGCCGATGGTCGGGACGGGTCTCGCAGGCACGGCTCAGCTGCGACAGGGCAATAACCGGCGCACTCATCTCACGGGCCAGAGCCTTTAGGGAACGGGAGATATCGGAGATTTCCTGCTGACGGTTCTCGCCGCTCTTGCCGCTTCCGGACATCAGCTGCAGGTAATCGATGATAACCATACTGAGTCCGTATTCCAGTTTCATCTTACGGCATTTGGAACGCAGTTCCATAATCGAGATACCCGGGGTATCATCAATAATAAGCTTGGAGTTACCGATCGTACCGACACCTTCAACAACGGCATCCCAGTCGGCATCGGACAGATTACCGGTTCGAAGCTTTTGGGAGTCAACATTGGATTCCATTGCAAGCATACGGTTGACCAGCTGCTCCTTTGACATCTCCAGACTGAAAACCATACATGGCAGATTTTGCTTTACTGCTACGTGATCAACCAGATTCAAAACGAAAGCGGTCTTTCCCATGGAAGGACGGGCCGCAATCAGAACAAAATCCGAAGGCTGCATGCCGGATGTCTTATAGTCCAGATCGATAAATCCGGTCGGGATACCGGTTACGGTTCCCTGATTCTTGGATGCACTCTCGATCTTATCCAGTACATTTAATGCAACCTGACGGATCGGGACAAAATCACCTGAACTACGGCTTTGCAGCAGTTCGAAAACGGTCTTCTCCGTATGCGCCAGGATTGCTTCCAGCGGTTCTTTTCCTGCATAACAGGTATTAGCTATTTCTTCATTTACTTTAATCAGTTTTCTTAAGACTGCTTTCTCATGTACAATTGTGGCATATGATTTGACGTTTGCCGATGTCGGAACGGTGGTAATGATGTCACGGACTACCTCCAGACTGCTGACTTCCGGCGGTACATCCTTTTCCTTCAGACGATCCTGTAAGGTAACCAGATCAACCGGTTTCCCTTCATTATACAGTTCCACCATACATTCAAACATGATGCCGTATTGACTCTGGTAAAAATCAGATGCAATAACAATCTCGGAAGCTGAAATAATCGCTTCGCGGTCCATCAGCATCGAGCCGATTACTGACTGCTCCGCTTCTGCACTATGAGGAAGCACCCGTTTCATCAGAGCTTCGTCCATAATATCCCCTTATGCTTCGGTGACTTTGACTGTCAGCTTGCCGGTTACGTCTTTATGGATTTTAACCGGTACATCGAAGGTTCCGAAAGTTTTGATCGGATCGGTGAGAACCAGTTTCTTCTTATCTAATTCAAGGCCAAGCTGGCTGACCGCTGCTGCGGCAATCTCCTTGGTGGAAATAGAGCCGAATGCTCTGCCGCCTTCGCCTGCTTTCATCGTCAGGGATACTGATAAATCTTCCAGTTTTGCTGCCAGTGCCTGTGCCTCAGCGAGCTTTTCTGCTGCGAGCTTTTCTGCATTGGCTTTCTGCAGTTTTAAATCGTTCATGTTCTTGGCGGTTGCCTCTACCCCCAGCTTCTTAGGCAGAATGAAGTTTCTGGCGTAACCGTCATTTACTTTAACGATCTGCCCCTTCTTGCCTAATGCCTTTACGTCCTCTAATAATACAATATCCATTATGATATATCCCCTTTCTCGAGCATGTTGTTGATAATTGTTTTGATTCTTTCTTTGGCTTCGTCAATGGTAACACCTGTCAGCTGCGCACCGGCAATCGTCCTGTGGCCTCCGCCGCCTAACTGTTCCATCATAACCTGGACATTTACCTCATCGATGGAACGGGCGCTGAGATAGATGATATCATTGTATTTGGTTAATACTACCGATGCCTTGATGCCGATAATCTCCAGCAGTTCATTGGCCGCCTGCGCACCTACAACAGTAGGACTCTCGAGGCCTTCGGCCGGACAGACACCGATCGAAAATGATTCACGGTATACTTCCGCTTCTGCAATTGTGGCCGCTCTGGCCCTGTAATCTTCCATCTTGTCACGAAATAGCTTGCGCACTCTCGTCACATCGGCACCGCATCGTCTCAGGAATGCCGCTGCCTCAAAGGTCCTGACACCGGTCTGGTTGGTGAAGTTGTTGGTATCGATTACGATGCCGGCATACATGGCATCGGCTTCAATCGACTTCATCTTGATGCCGTCAGCAATATACTGCATGACCTCAGCAACCATCTCACATGCGGAAGATGCATAAGGCTCCACATAGGACAGGACCGGATTGCTGATAACTTCGCTGCTCTGTCTGTGATGATCGAGCACGACAATAGTCTTGACCATCTGAAGCAGTTCCGGTGCATCAACAATGCTTGGGCGATTGACATCGACGATAACCAGCATGGTATTGTGATCCACCAGTTCTGCTGCTTTGGCGCCGGTTAAAAACAGGTCATCCGGATAATCTGAATTGTTCAGGAACTGACTCATCATCGGTTTTACTGATGTTGTTACTTCATTAATAATAACATGCGCTTTTTTATTCAATGAGGTCGCAATCCGGTAAATACCGATCGCTGAACCAAATGAATCAATATCACTCATCTTATGGCCCATAATCAGCAGGCGGTCCTTGGTCTCGATCAGCTCACGCAGGGCATGGGCTTTGACACGGGCCTTGACACGGGTGGCCTTTTCAAGCTGCTGGGACTTGCCGCCATAATAGAGAATCCGGCTGCCGTCTTTCAGAACGGCCTGATCACCGCCGCGGCCCAGGGCCATATCAATAGCGGTGCGGGCAAAGTCGTAATTCTGGCTGTAAGAATCGCCGTTCATACCGATACCGACACTCAGGGTCACCGACATTTCATTACCGATATTGACGCTTTTTACTTCCTCCAGGATCGGCATGTTCTCTTCCTGAATCTGTGCAATATATTTCTGCTTGATGGTGAAGAAGTACTTGTCTTTTTCTATACTCTTTACAACGCCGTTCATACTGCTGATGTATTTGTTGATCTTCCGGTCAATCAGGGCAGTCAGCAGGGAGCGCCGCACTTCTTCAACGCTTTCCAGTGCCTCTTCGTAATTGTCCAGATATAACAGACCGGCTACCATCTTCTCATCGGTAATCTGCTGCTTATACTGCAGAATCTCAGTCTCATCATACAGATAGACGGCAAACATCTTCTGATGTCCCACCAGACTCTGCCGCTCTTCCAGTTCCGTCCCGGAAATATATACCGGTTTCAGTTCCAGCTTAAACTGCAACGGACCGACATTGGTATGAACATATACGGTTTCATCATCGGTCTCAAAATCGGATTTGGATACGCCGGGAAACAGGGCGGTCAGGTTCTTTTTAGTCAGGCCATCCTCATCCAGAATGTTCTGAAATGCATCATTGCACCACATCAGTCTGCCGTCTTCCGATGCCATGGCATATGGAATCGACAGCTCTGTCAGCAACTGTTTCTGAATCCAGGCATATTCGGAAGAAAAATCGACCAGTCCGCCGACCAGCCAGTTCTTTCGGTAAACATAGATCCAGACAGCAACAATGATATAGACCAGGGTAAAAGGAAGCACTGCCACAGCAGAAATCGGATCGATCATCCACACCGCGAGATTACCACAAATAACAAAGGGCGACAACAAAAGAGGCCACATCAGGTATACTCTCAACTGCCCCTTGGCTTTGACATTTTCATTCATATATTGTCTCCTTATAAAGCCCCTTCATATAAGCCTGAAGCTTCTTTTTCGATCGCAAATTATCTTTATAATTATAGCATAACCATTTCCGTTCGTCTACTGCCTGTGTTTTTGGAAAATTCGTTGTTTTTTTCTTCATTTTAATATAAAATAGGGGTTTGAAGTCACGGTTCACACCCGAGTCAATCACTTGCTGATTGACTCGGAGGATGTACGTTATGGCCGGAAAGCAGACCGTCCATCGCCAAAGGCGATTTAAAATGACGGTCTGCGTTACTGTTTGCTGGCTTGCCAGTGAACAGTGACGTTTGAAGAACAGGAGATGATGTCAATGATCAAAAAAGAAATATCAGAAATCAAACGCTTATTCACCCCCGCCAACTGCTCGATTACGCGCATCTGCGGCTGTTATGTTGATGGTGAAAAAAACAAGAAAACGGAGCTAAAAGAGGCTTTTATGTCTTTGCCGGAAGACGATATGTTTAAATATTTCGAGATCCTGCGGAAATCTCTGTCGGGTACACTGGGGAAAAACCTGCTGAACCTCGATTTTCCGCTGGATACGGAGATGGAAGGCGGCCCGCAGGAATTTTTGCTGCGTCTGCGGGGCAGCAAGCTGCAGGATGATGAAATCCTGGAGGCTTTTTATGACCGGGTGATTGAAACTTATGATTATGTAGGGAATTATCTGATCCTTATTGTTCATGATTCGTATGATATTCCCGGCAAGACTTCCGACGGGCTGTCCATGGATGACGCATCGGATGAGGTGTTCAGCTATATTTTATGCTGTATCTGCCCGGTCGATCTGTCGAAACCGGGACTCAGCTACAATGAAGTCCAGAATACGTTTAGCAACCGGGTCCGGGACTGGGTGGTGGCCATGCCGGAGATGGGATTTTTATTCCCCGCATTTAATGACCGCAGTACTGATATACATAGTACACTTTATTATTCTAAAAATGCTGATGACCTGCAGGATTCCTTTGTCGAACAGCTGCTGGGCTGTCCGCTGCCGCTGCCGGCCGGGTATCAGAAGGAATCTTTTACTGCAATTATTGAGGAGACTCTTGGCGAGACCTGCAGCTATGAAACAGTTCGTACAATTCATGAACATTTGAATGAGATGCTGGAAGAACACAAAGATGATCCGGAACCATTGATGCTGGACAAGTATCAGGTCAAAAATCTGCTGGAGACCAGCGGTGTGGAAGAAGAAGCGCTGCAGGACTTTGATAAGCATTTTGATGAGACAGCGGGGGAGAAGGCGGCTATCTTTGCAAATAACGTGGTGAATACACGGGCCTTTGAGGTGAAGACTCCGGATGTTATTATTAAGGTTAATCCTGAACGTTCCGGGCTGATTGAGACGAAAGAGATCGATGGCCGGCGGTGTCTGGTGATTGAGATTGAAGGGGCCGTTGAGGTGAACGGAATTCTTGTCAGGGGCAGCGGAAGCGATGGCCTGGAAGAAAAGGAATAACGAAATGGACCAAAAGTATGGGTGCCAGTCTGCTGGCATCCACTTGTTTTCTTCATTGCTTTTTTATTTTACTATTTTTATTGATTTTTCTTCTTTTTGGTATTAATATTAAAACATCTTAAAACATAGGGGTACGTATGAAAAAATTGTTGAGTCCTGAGTTGCTGATTTTACACATGGAGCAAAGAGGAATAGGATTTAATTTAGTATCAAAAGACGAAGCATTGGAATTTCTAAAAAACAATAACTACTATAAAAAGCTCTCATCATATAAAAAAAATTATTTATATGCGCCTGATAAAGAAGGTCGCAGAAAATATCAAAATTTAGAATTTGCTTATCTTCAAGAACTTTCAAAAATCGACGTTCGTTTAAGATATCTCATTATTCAAATGTGTCTGGACATAGAGCATGCGGTAAAGGTCTGGATTATCAATGAATGTATTAAACGTGAAGATAACGGCTATACAATGAGCTTGGCTTTTTTGGAGAGATATCCTGATATAAAAAACCATATACACGATCATGCTGATAGTCCTTATTGCAAAGAATTAATATCCTGTCATCAACACAGATATCCTATTTGGATACTACTAGAAGTTATTTCATTTGGAGATTTATGTCGTTTTTACAAATATATAAATGATCTGGATAGGAAAAAGAGAGATTCAGATATCATATTTAAGGTGCGTAGTTTGCGGAATGCTGCCGCCCACAGCCATTGTTTAATAAGAGACTTACACAAGAGTGATGCAATTGCAGAACCTTGTGTTACTCAATTTATATCTAGTATATCTGAGATTACGCCCTCTGCCAGAGGTACTAAATTATCAAATCATTTTATATGTGATTTTGTCTCTACTTTATATTTTTATAACTTTATTATCAAGAGTAAAGCTTCAAAACAGAGAATTTATGAAGAAATAACTGACTTATTCAATAATCGAATGTTGAGAAATAAGTCATACTTTGTAAACAATAATTTGATAAAAACTTCCTACTCCTTTACACAAAAAATTGTTGACAAAATTGTAAAAAGCGAATAATATAATAACATGAAGTTAAAAAACTTATGTTTTTGTGCGGGTCGAGATTGACAAATGTCAGTATTGACCCTATTTTTTTTATTTGTATAAACAAAGCCATATTTGTCTTCCCAGATTATGTTTTCACAAAAAAGCATCCGTTTTCCCGAATGCTTTTCTGCTCTTCTTGTTTTATTTCATCACATTCCGGGGCGATCCTGCTGCCCAGAATTTCACATTGTCAAATGCAATCCGTGCCCGTTTTACCATTGACTCCGCCGTAGCAAATGCCACATGAGGCGTCAGCAGGGTATTAGGTGCCTGCAGCAGCGGATAATCCTGGGGAACCGGTGGTTCCATATCAAATACATCCAGAGCTGCACCGGCGATCACGCCATTGTGCAGTGCCTGAGCCAGCGCAGCATTATCTACGACCGGGCCGCGGGCAGCATTCACCAGGATAGCTGATGGTTTCATTAATTTCAGGGTGTCAGCATTGATCATTCCACGAGTGGAATCGAGCAGCGGTACATGGAGTGATACGACATCACTGGTTTTCAGTACTTCTTCGAAGCTCACCTTCTCCACTCCGTCAATCTGGTTATCATCTTCACTGTACGCGATCACCCGGCAGCCAAATGCCAGTGCCACTTTAGCAACGGCACCGCCGATTGCGCCCAGTCCGATGATTCCGAAAGTCTTTCCTTCCAGTTCAAATCCTACCAGACCATCTTTGGTTTTGCTCTCGCGGGTTGCTGTATCACACTGCATAATCCGGCGGTACAGGGTAATCACACTGCCAAATACCAGCTCCATAACTGCGGTGTTGGCATAACCGGAACAATTGCATACGG
Organism: Lachnospiraceae bacterium; assembly: GCA_032073745.1. GTDB lineage: Bacteria > Bacillota > Clostridia > Lachnospirales > Lachnospiraceae > Brotaphodocola. Next base: position 32,002 of record DAMAMW010000009.1, read on the forward strand.
TGATGTTGTGTTCACGGCAATATTCCATATCAATATGGTCGATTCCGGTAAAGGCAACACAGATCATTTTCAGGTTCGGATTTTTTTCCATAATATCTCGTCCATAAGGGATGTTGGATATCATTACGATATCAGCATCACCGGAACGTTCGGTCAATGACGCCGGATCTTCAGCCCGGTCAGCATAATAATCAATCTCAATTGAAGTTCCAAGCGCCTCTTCGGCAATTTTTATCAGTACTTCTTTTTTTACTCCTAACGGTTCTACAACTGCACATTTCATTTTCATCTGTTCTCCTTTATTCGTTTGATCATACTACTTTCCCTGCATCAATGACGGGTAAATGTGTTTCTTTCCGGCCTGTTTTTTCTTATTATCCCACTCAGATAAAATCTGTACTGCCAGATTGGCTGCCTGGATATTCTGATCGGTTGTATCAGAATTATAAGAAAAATCATTCCGTACCCGGTTGGCTATCACCGTAAATACCGCTCCCGCCCGCATCTGATACAGACGGCTGATGGTAAGTACTGTTGCCGCCTCCATCTCAAAGTTCAACACTCCGGCGGCCTGCATATCGGGGAGGATATTTTTCATAAAACTCTGGCTGTAGCCTTTTACTCCGGGGCGGCCCTGGCCGCAGAAAAATGATGCTGCCGTATATCCGACCCCCAGGTGATACGTATAGCCAAGCCGTTCTGCTGCTTCTACCAATGCCATCGTTACTTCAAGATCGGCAAAGGCGGGATATTCCGGCAAAACATAATCACAGCTTGTCCCCTCCTTGCGTACGGCACCGGTACAGATAATCAGGTCACCGGGCCGGATATGCTCCTGCATGGCACCGCAGGTACCGACACGGATTACGGTGTCACAGCCGATCTCGGCCAGGTCTTCCAGCGTACTTGCCGTGGAACCGCCGCCGGCACCGGTGGAACAGGCGGATATGCCGGTCTCACCGATCGTTCCTGTATAGGTGACATGTTCCCGGTAATCAGCCACTTTATCTGCATTATCCCACATTGCTGCGATCTTTTCAACCCGCTTTGGATCACCGGGCAAAAGCACGTACTTTGCCACATCACCGGGACCGCATTGGATATGATATTGCTTTCCGTCTACACTCACCGGTCGGGAGGCATTTTCCCATTCACTCATAATTTATTCTCCTCATACTTATACTCTCTTTTATTCATCCTGGAACTTGCCGACACCTGCCGGTGTACGTAATCCGCGGACACCAAATGAAATGACTGCCAGAGTAAACAGATACGGAATCATCCGCATCAGCTGGTTAGGTACTCCGCTGTCCTGGAATACCACCTGCATGGAATCAAAAAAGCCAAAGAACAGGCCGCCAAGTAATGTGCCGAGTGGATTGTAACGGCCAAAGGCATTGATTACCACAGCGATATAACCGCGGCCGGCTGTCATGCCGTCAACGAACAGATCGAGCTGTCCGATTGACAGGTAGGCTCCGCCCATGCCGCACAGTAAACCACACATGAGTACACCAAAATATTTATATCCGACTACATTAATCCCGACTGTACTGGCCGCCTGCGGATTTTCGCCAACCATACGTAGCCGCAAACCACGGGTTGTTTTAAACAGGAAAAACCAGCCCCCGGCGATCAAAATAATAGCCAGGTAAAACAGAATATTCTGCTGATTAAGAATCGTTCCCAATACCGGAATATGATCCAGGAAACTAAGTTTAATCGGTGAAAATGCCGCCACACGCGAGGAGCTGTTGCGCTGCTGCCAGATCATCTGCAGGATCAGCGGTGATATTGCCAGCCCCAGCAGATTGACACACATGCCGCTGATGGTCGCATTGACCCGGTATGTAACGTGCATGACTGCATGCAGCATGGCGATCGTTCCGCCGGCCAGGATCCCGCCGAGCAGTCCCAGCCAGGCACTTCCGGTATAATAGGAAGTAATAACTGCGAACAGTGAACCGGAGATCATCATACCTTCACAGCCCAGATCACTGACGCCTGACCGCATCGAAAACGCCGCACCGGCGGAAGCCAGTATCATCGGTACGGACATTCTCAAGGTAGATACTACTATGAGTAAAATCAAATTAGATCCTTCCATATGCTTACACCTCCGCCTTTGCCTTTATTCGTTTGGGAATATCCAGAATCGCACGGACCATCCTCGGGGCCGCCACGAATACAACTACAAGTACCTGAATCACATCAACAAACTCGATCGGAATCGGGGTTGTCCGGTTCAGGGTGATGGCACCTGCTTTTAAGATGCCAAACAAGATTGCAGACGGAATTACCGCGATCGGATTGTAGGCTGCCAATGCCGCTACGGAAATGCCGGCAAATCCATAGGAAGAAGAAATCCCTTCGACAAACCGGAAGTTTGTTCCCATGACCAGAGCACTTCCGCACAGTCCTGCAACTGCACCTGACAGCGAAAATGTAATCAGGTGAATCCGGGAAGTCGGGATTCCGGCTGTTTTTGCTGCTGTCGGATTGAGTCCGGTTACATTCATTTCATATCCGTAGTTTGTTCGCTTTAAGATAAACTGCACCAGAATTGCTAAAACAACGCCGATCAGGATAGCGGTTGTCAGCTGCGTTTTAGGAATCAGCTTGCTCAGTCTGGCTGTTTCTGCGATCATTTCTGTCTGCGGCTGCGGGCTGCCATCGGGTCTTAGCGGGCCATTTGCCAGATAACCGGCAAACAGGATGAAAACTTCATTCAGCATCAATGATGTGATGATTTCACTGGCACCAAACTTCACGCGCAGGGACGCGACCAGAAGCGCTGCCAGTCCGCCCATCAGCATCCCGGCAAGCAGAGTCAGCGGCAGATGAATCATTCGCGGCATCCCGGCCAGGTACGCACCGATTACGGCACTGCCGATTGCGCCCATATAAAGCTGGCCTTCTGCACCGGTGTTAATCATCCGTACTTTATAGGCAATGGCAAAGGCCAGTCCGGTAAACAGGATCGGAGTTGCCTGACTCAGGGAAAGGGCCATTCCCTTTACCGTACCGAGTGAATATCCAAATATGGCGGCATAACTTTGAATCGGTGAATAACCTGCCAGCCAGATAATCAAAGCCCCCAGCAGCAGTGAAAAAAGGAGTGCGAAAACAGAAGTTAAAAGTGCTCCGCTGCCCGCAGATTTTTTATTGATTTTCATGCGCCTGCCTCCTTTTTTGTTTGTTTTCCACCGGTCATCAGAAGTCCCATCTCGATTTCAGACAGTTCACCCGGTTTACTTTCCGAGACGATACGGCCTTCATACAGAACCAGAATCCGGTCACTTAGCGTCCGTACTTCATCCAGATCCGGCGAAATGAGTAGAATTGCCTTGCCGGTATCCCGCAGCCCCAGCATCTGGCCATGGATATATTCGATTGCGCCAATGTCTACTCCACGGGTTGGATTGGCAATAATAAGTGCTTTCGGATCCCGGCTGAAGGCCCGGGCAATTACGATCTTCTGCTGGTTCCCGCCGGACAATGAACTGGCCGGAGTCGCAGTTGTCGGTGCCTTGATCAGAAAATTCTCTTTTAGTTTCAGTCCATACTCTTTGATCTGGTTCAGTTTCAGCAACCCTTTGTTACTGAATTCTGATTCGGTATGGTATCCCAGGATCAGGTTTTTCTCAATTGACATCGGGCCTACCAGTCCCTGTTTCAGACGGTCTTCCGGTACATGGGCAATCCGGTTCTTTAAAAAGGTCCGCGCATTTCCCTGAATCGGCTGCCCGTCCAGGCTCAGATTCATCTCATCCGGTTTCATGCAGCCGGTCAGTGCTTTGATCAGTTCCGACTGACCATTTCCTTCGATTCCGGCAATGCCCAGAATCTCACCTTTGTGAACCTTAAAACTGATGTTGTCCAGTTTCTTTTTGCCGCCGGCCGTGTAGGTCAGACCATCTACCGCCAGGCTGACTTCACCGATATTTTTAGCCGGATGCCGAACCCCCATATCAACCTTACGTCCAACCATCATTTCTGACAGAAACTCAATGGTAACCTCTGCCGGTCTCAGATCAGTTGCCGTGATCCGGCCATCTCTGAGAACTACGACGCGGCTTGCCAGAGCCATGGTCTCTTTCAGCTTATGAGTGATTATGATGATTGACTTTTTCTCAGCATTCAGCTGCCGCAGGATGTCAAACAGCTCCTCTACCTCCTTTGGGGTCAGAACTGCGGTCGGTTCATCGAGGATGATTACATCTGCTTTACGGTACAGTGCTTTCAATATTTCTACGCGCTGCTGCTCTCCCACAGACAGAGTCTCAACCAGTGCATCCGGATCGATGTTAAAGTGAAACTGGTCGATCAGGGCGGCCACTTCTTCGCGGGCTTTATTTTTATCAAAGACCACACCGTTGTGAGGTTCACTGCCGACAACAATGTTTTCAGCTACGGTAAATGCCGGAACCAGCATAAAATGCTGATGCACCATGCAGATGCCCATATCAATGGCATCTGCAGGATTTTTAATTTCTTTTACGCTTCCTTTATATTCAATTACACCTTTGTCCGGTTTGGTCATACCGTACAGTACCTTCATTAAAGTAGTCTTACCTGCACCATTTTCCCCCAGAAGAGAGATGATTTCTCCCTCTTCCAGCCAAAAATCCACATCATCCAATGCAACAGTTCCGGGATAAATTTTGGTTATCCCTGTCATTTTCAGCAATTCCATGTTACAAGCTCCTTTTACTACTGGTTTCCAGCACTATATGTACTTAGCTCTGGTATTGGTTGGCGGCTGTCCAGGCATCGATTTCTTCGATGTCTTCCGGCAAGGTGAATTTTCCGTCGATAAACTGCTGTTTGATTTCTTCTGCTTTTTCAATGATATCTTCCGGAATCTCCACACCGGTTCCTTCGATCAGATAACCACAGGCGCCGTCTTTGATACCCAGCTGGGTGCTTCCGGCCTGCCAGGTTCCATTCATGATTGAGTTCAGTTCATAATCCAGGAATGTTTCCATACGTTTCAGGGATACGGAAAGGGTGTATCCGGGAGTGATGGTCGCTACTGAACTGGCTACCACGTATCTGCCCGCTTCCTCACCTGCGGCAAATACGCCCATTCCGGAAGCACCGGCATTCTGGCACACGATATCAGCACCGCGTCCGTATGCAGTCATGGCAATCTCTTTGGCTTTGGCAGGATCTTTATAGGATCCGATGTAGTTGGTAATAAATTCAACTTCAGGGTTAACATAACGGGCTCCGGCCATAAATCCGGCTGCCTGGGCACGTGATACCGGTGAATCCATTGCAATTGCAAAACCGAGGACATTTTCCGGATTGGCCATCGGCATCCGGTCGTCCTGAGTTACCAGACCGGCAATGACACCTGACAGGAAGTGCTGCTCAGGATGGAAGGCGCTGAGTGAATGGATATTTTCAACATCGTCAACAACGGTATCAAGAATTGCAAACTTCTGATCGGGATAATCCGGTGCTACCATCCGCATTGCATCTGCATGGGCATAAGCAACACCGACGATAACGGCATATTCTTCTGAATCAGCATACATTCTGAACTGGGTTTCATAATCATTGATTGCTTTTGGCTCTACAAAGTCAAATCCGATTCCGTATTTTTCAGCCAGATCTACGCAGGCCTGATGTATTTCCATATTGTAACCATTGTCGCCGATTCCGCCGAGGTCGAACACGACAGCAAACTTCATATCACTGTCGGCCGGTGCTGCCGGTTCTGCCTGATCAGCACTCGCAGCCTGCCCTTCTGTAGTCTGGGCAGCCGGGGCCTGAGTCGTTGTCTCCGTTGAATTTACAGGTTTTCCGCATCCTCCTAACAGCATAGAAAGAATCAAAGCGGCGGCAGTTACCATTGTTACTGTACTTTTTCTCATAATTTTTCTTCCTTTCATCCCTTATCAAAGTTAATTTACACCATTTCGAGTGCGATTTTCATCATCTGGGTAAAGCTGCTCTGCCGGTCATCGGCGCTGGTCTTTTCTCCGGTCAGCACATGATCCGACATGGTCAGAAGGCCGACGGCCTGACGGCCTGCCCGGGCGGCCACGATATAGAGTGCGGCAATTTCCATTTCCACACACAGGATTCCGAGATCACGCCAGTTCTCCTGATAGGAGGCATGTTCCGGATAAAAAATATCCGAAGACAGGACATTGCCGACCCGGTATCTGGCTCCGGCGATCTCTGCCTGTTCTGTTGCTTTCTTTAACAACGGATATGAGGCAATCGCGGAAAACGTTCCCTGCAGCTGAAACTGATCTGCGTACGGAGTGTTGTAACAGGCACCCATTGCTATCACGATATCTTTAATATGTAAGTCTTCCTGCATGGAAGCAGCGGTTCCGACCCGGATAATATTCTCCACGTCATACAGGTTGTACAGCTCCCAGGCATGTACTCCGATCGACGGTGCGCCGATACCATGAGCCATGACCGATACCGCTTTGCCCTGATAAGTTCCGGTATAGGCATACATACAGCGAATGGTATTTACTTCTTTGACATCTTCGAGAAAATTATCGGCAATGTATCTGGCACGGAGCGGATCTCCCGGCATAATAACCGTTTTAGCGATTTCCCCCTTTTGTGCCGCAATATGGTGTGTCGGTGCTTTCAAATTCATCAGATTAAGTACTCCTTTCCCTTCCTCCCCCACGTGTCAGGGTTTATTTAACATCTGCAGATTGGTGGTATACTCGGGTGTCACGACTCCTTTTTCAGTAATAATACCACTGATTAAACGGTTTGGCGTCACGTCAAAGGACGGATACAATGCACGGGTTCCCTCCGGGGTAATTCGTTGACCGTTTAAGTGTGTCACTTCTTCTTCTTTTCTATATTCTACACCAATATCCAGTCCTTGTTTTAAAGAAAAATCAATCGTATGGCTGGATGTCGCCGTGTAAAACGGCACCTGGTTGTCTTTCGCCGCCAGTGCATGCATGTAAGTGCCGACTTTGTTGAGCAGATCGCCATTGGAAGCCACCCGGTCTGATCCGACAACGACTTTCTGAATCTTTCCCAGCTCCATCAGATAACCGGACATGCCATCGGTGATCAGGGTGTGGGGAATTCCAAACCGGCCCAGTTCATAGGCGGTGATTCTGGCCCCCTGCAGATATGGGCGGGTCTCACTGGTAAAGACATGGATCTTTTTTCCCTGCTCCCAGGCACTGCGAATGACAGATAAGGCACGACCGCCGTAACCGGAACCGGCCAGGGCACCGGAGTGGCAATGGGTCAGTATGGTATCGCCATCAGCAATCATTTCGGCACCATATTTCCCCAGGGCCCGTTCAAACTCCAGCTGTGTCTCTAACACACGGGCAACCTTTTCTTCCATTTGCGAAACAACTTCATCATCAGCCAGACCATTTACAAAATCGGTCAGTTCGTCGATTGTTTTCATCAGGTTTACGGCTGTGGGACGGGTATCTTTTAGTCTGCTGCCTGCAGCAACGATGGCTTTCTTATCACCGTCTGATATGTAGGTCTCCAGCAGCATGCCATAAGCTCCTGATATTCCGATTGCCCCTGATCCCCGCAGGGTCATGGTACGGATGATATCAGCCAGCTGATCAACCGTCTTTACATCGATGATCTCCTCCTGCATCGGCAGTTTCAGCTGGTTGATTACTTTCAGATTCCGTCCTTCCATCCAGATCGGCAGTATCAGATTCTGTTCCCTCCAGCTATTTGTTAATTCATCCAATAATTCCATTTATCTTCTCCTTGCTTTGCTTGTTATAACGAAAGCTGCTTGAAATATTCCACATTGCGGCTGACTTCCAGGCAAAGATAAGCCTGCTTTGCTGTTCCTTCGATCAGGTCTGCCATATTGAATGCGTTAATCAGAGATGCTCCTACTGCACAGATTCCGTGCTGCTCCATCAGAATGCCTTTAATTCCCGGTTTATTGACAAAAGCTTCCACCACATATTCTCTCAGTTCCGTGGAACCGGCGGGTGCTGCTGCAATCCAGGGAATCTCGCCCAGGTTCTTTTTTGATGTTACGGTTGTGTGCGGAAGATTGATGCAGGCATCGGCAAATGCGATGGAATAACAAGGATGGCAGTGAACCACAGCATTCACATCGGGTCTTACTTTCATGATTCCGATATGGAAGTTCACCTCTTTGGATGGTATCCCTTCGCCGTCAATGACATTCGCATCCTCATCCACAATCAAAACATCCGCGGTTGTCATTTCCCCCATATTGATTGCTGTCTTTTTAATGGCATAATAGTCAGTGCCCGGTACCCGGCAGCTGATGTTGCCGCCTGATGCCTGGGTGTAGCCTTTCTGATAAGTCAATTTCGAAATATGCACCAGTTCCTCTTTCACTTTGGTATAGTCCATAACTTTTTCTCCTCTCAAGAATATGTTGGAACTCAGTCGTCCTACCTCTACAATAACAACATTAAATACCATTGTCAACATATATTTCAATTTTCAATGGATGTTTTAATTATTTTTGTGCAATTTGTATATATTTGTGAATTTGTTTTATGAAAACAGACGGACTAGTTGGTCGTCCAACAACTTACTCTTGCCTTTTTTTGCTAAAGTCTTTATAATCAAGATATCGAAGTTATCAGAAAGGACGGCTCATATGAAGCTAACAACACTTACCCTGTTCAGTCAGGCCAAAAGTGAAATCACCAAACTTATCAATGAGAACTATTCGTTCATGAGCCGGCTGCCATCAGAACAACAGCTGGCTGAGCAGATGGGTGTCAGCCGGAACACGGTCAGAGAGGCATTAAAAGCACTGGAGAATGAAGGCATTCTGATCTCCAGACATGGGGTCGGTACTTTTGTCATCAGTACCCCGGGGCATATGAAACATAATATTGCTGTCTTAAACAGTACTACGGATATTATTGCCAACAACGGATATATTCCCGGCTCAAAGAGTATTTTATTCGAACGGCGGACAGCCCCGGCCGAACTCAGCAAACACCTGAACCTGCCGGAGTCCCAGGAGTTTTTATACATTGAGCGGGTCCGTACAGCGGATAATAAACCAATTGCCTATGTCGAAGATTACATTCCATATCAGGAAGGACTGCTGGAGCTGTTTGCCGCCAGTCCGGATGTGCCGCTGTTTCCTTTGCTGGATCAGAACGGACGAAAGGCTGCTTTTTCCAGCTGTACGCTTCATTCTGCACTTAGCAGCCCAAAACTTCAGGAGCATCTGGAACTTGCGGAAACGACTGCGTTGCTGCTGCTGAAGCAGAGCCATTATTCAAATAAGGGTGAACTTACGTTGTACTCAGACAGCTACTTCCTGACACAGGAACTGGAGTTCAGCCTGATCCGGCGCTCGCTGGATTAGCCAAAAATCCTGTTAGATCAGGATCGGTAATCGAGATATTCCAGGAAACGTTTTACTGCAAGTGAGGCTTCTTTTTTATCTCTTAATGCCAGTCCAATCTTACGATAAGCCGGTATTTCCAGTTCCATGGTTACAATACGATACGGATTGCGGCGCAGGATCAGGCTTGGCAGAATACTGATCCCCAGGCCGCTCTCAACCATAGACATAATCGCGTAGTCGTCCCAGGTAGTAAACTGGACAGCGGGCGAAATGCCGCATTGTTCGAATAACTCCGATACATCAGCCCGCGCCCCTTTCTGCAGCATCATAAACGGGTAGTCGCTAAAGGCCTGTATCGGAAAATGGGGGCGGTCTGCCAGCGGATGATCTTCTGGCAGCACTGCCATCAACGGGTCCTGTTCCAGGAAAATTGTTTTAAATTCTCCCGCTGTCGGTAGACGCAGGAAACCGCAGTCTACTCTCCCTTCTGTGATCCATTCTTCTATCTCAGTATAGTCCCCCATCAGAATTTCAAAATCAATCGCCGGATAATCTTTTTTGAATGCCTTAATCATGCCGGGCAGCCAGTGTGTCGCGACACTGGAAAAGGTCCCGATCCGGATGATGCCGGACTGCAGACCGTTGATCTCTTCTATCTGTCGCTGCAGGCGCTGATGCTCACGGCAGACATTTTTAGCATACGGAAGTAAACTTAATCCTTCTGAAGTTAATCTCACTCCCGAACGACTTCGTTCAAGCACGGCAATCCCCCATTCACGTTCCAGATCATGTATCATACGGCTGATCCCTGACTGGGAGTAATTTAATACTTCGGCTGCTTTTGTAAAACTACCGTGCTCAACCGTTGTTATAAAAGCCATATATTTTTGAAGATTTGTTTCCATTCCATCCACCCTCCAGTCTCATACATCTGTTTTTGTCATCTTTATCATGATAAATATTCGTTTTTCACATACTTAAGAATATGATAAACTGAATGGACCGGATTAGCAAGAGAAAGGGAAATGAAAATGGGACTATATCAGAACAGAATTGTAGTAAAAGTGGGAACTTCAACATTAACAAACGATATCGGGCAAAATAATCTGCGTTCTTTTGACCGCCTTGCCTGTGTGATATCCGATATTCAGAATCTGGGATATGAAGTTATCCTGGTTTCTTCAGGAGCAATCGCCGTCGGCGCCAATAAAATGAACTTAAAGACACGCCCCACTACGATGCGCCTGAAACAGGCGGCTGCGGCGGTCGGGCAATGCAGTATTATGTTTCTGTATGATAAATTTTTCAGTGATTATGATAAGACAATTGCTCAGATATTGCTGACTGCCGATGATATTGAAATTGAAGAAAAAAAGGAAAATCTCATCAATACCTTCGACAGTCTGCTTGAGATGGGTGTGATCCCGGTTGTGAATGAAAATGACTCCGTCAGTTATACCGAAATCGAATCGGTAGATAAATTATTCAGTGATAATGATATGCTTTCTGCTATCGTCGCCATTTTGTGCCGGGCACAGAAACTCGTTATCTTCTCCGATATTGACGGGTTCTATGACAGTGATCCCCGGCTTCATCCGGATGCGCGGCTGATTGAACGGATTACCAAAATCGATGAAAGTATCGAATGCCTGGCCGGCGGGGCCGGTTCCAGACGCGGTACCGGCGGCATGAAGACCAAGCTGCAGGCCGCCAGGCTCGCCGGGGCCCAGGGAATTGAGACGATTATAACCAATGGTAAAAACCCGGCCGGATTGTATGATATTGTTGAGGGCCGTCAGGTTGGTACACTCTTTACTGCCGGCAGATAAACTGCCGGATATCATTATTTTACATAGGCATTGCTGACCAGCGCCCCCTGGATTACCTCTGTCGGTATTACGAACTCCAGGGCTCCCATAACTCCGGGGGCTATCGCATATTCATCAAAGGTTATCACCAGTTTGTGGTCATTATTGATATAGAACTGGTGATTTTTATCAATCTCCTTAAAGGCAAACTCATCGGTGAAAAATGATGCCCCCTGGTTGCGGTCCACTTCGGCCTGCATCTGCCGCTTGACTTCCTGACTGATCAGCTGTACATAAGAATCATCCTTAAACAGACCCGGCAGGGTAATGTAGCATTCATTCTGTGAATCAATCGTATCGTAAGTATAGCTTTGCGCGCCGGATGCCTGGGCGGTGAAAAGGCTGTGTTCAATCGAAACCGTCACACCATTGTCGGCCTTTATGGAATACCCGGAGATCAGGGTAAAATTGCCTTCGCCATCATGAAGACGCTCTTTAAAGTCATCATACAGAATTTCGGCCTGACTGGCATATTTGGCATTCAGGTTGTTCTGCAGTTCCTGATTCTCCATGCCGCGAAGCTCGGCTCCATCAATCTGCATTTCATGGTGTTCCGATTTATCCTCATACTGGCGGAATGTTATAAATTCAATTGCTGTACCGATAATCGGGACCGACTTTAATGATTCCGCAAATGCGGGGCTGATATTTACACCTGCTGTCATCACCGCAATCAGACAGGCCGCGGCCAGGCCCGCTTTCTTTAGCCGGAAAATACCGGTCTTTTTATTTCCCCCCAAAATCTCCATTGCTTTTACATTCAGATCTTCCGGTGCTCTTACACTCTCATATTCCTCAGCCAGTTTATACAAATCTTTTTCTTTATACATATGGTTCATCCTCCTCCAGACGGACGCGCAGCTTCTTTAACGCTGAATAGATTCTTGTTTTAATTGTATTCTCATTTTCCTGTAAAATATCTGCAATCTCTGATATTTTCATGCCTTCAAAATAACGCAGCGCAATAACCGTCTTATATGGCGGCGTCAAAGCATCAACGGCTGCCCGCAGGTCCAGGTCATTTTCTCTGTCTTCATCAGGAATTGCTTCCCACTGCTGTTCATCGAGATATACCAGTTTCTTTTCTTTTTTGATAAAATCCAGGGATGTATTGACTACGATCCGGTAAAACCAGGTTCTGACGGCACCGGAATCTTTCAGTCCCTTACTGTTACGTAATGCTTTATACAGAGATTCCTGGACAATGTCACCGGCATCCTGTTTATTTTTTACATAGCAGAAGGCCAGCCGGTAGTACCGGTCCAGGTCACCCAATATGATATCCTGCCATGATACTTTCATATGGTTATGCTCCTCTCAGGTTGATCTGTCTTATTGTGAAAATATGTGTGCACATACTATAGACGATTGAGGGTTTGAAAAAGTTTGATGTGATTTTAATAATATTATGAAAAGTCATAAAAATATAGGTATAATGTTAAAAAACCTCCAACTGGGGAGGTTTGAGTTCAGCAGAAAGTGATGTGTTCTCCGTTCCTGCCAGAGTTTCATTAATTTTAGACTTCCTTATAACGTACTGTTTTGCTTTTTACCTGGAGGGAGCCAACATAGTTGCTGGGAGAACGTGGGGCGTTGGATTTGGTTGGTCCTGAATCGGTGACAATGAACGAGGTAACGGAACCGATTCAGGACCAACCAAATCCAACGCCCCACGGTCTTCTTCCCACTATGAGCGACATCCCCTTGTTCCACTACTGCATCTTTGCTGCCGCCTTGCTCAAAGCTTCTGCGGCGGATACTTCGCATTCTGCGGCTGCGAGGATCCGGGCGGAGATTTGTTTTCTGATGTCGGGGTCGGCGAATTTTCTCAGGGTGGTTTCTGTTTGTTCATAACCGTTTCGCATTTCCATAATTGCCTGAATCTGCGCGCAGGTATCATCAAAATATTTCGCGGTGTTTTCTAAATCTTCCTGCGCGGCGGGAAACTGTCCGGCAAGCCAGCGCATAAAACCGGCGGCGCAGTGGCGGCCCTCTGCTACCATAGTTTCAGCGTCACTCTGACACATCAGGCGTTCCATTAATAATGGGAATATCATCTGTTCGGGGAAATTGCGGTCATCGGCTACCGCTTCGGCCCAGGCCCTGTATGCTGCCTGTCCGCCCCAATAGGTCCGCTCTCCATAACCGGTTTCAATCTCTTCTGTCTGCAGAATGATCAAACCGTTTTCGACGATCTCCTGCAGCGGAAATAATGAAGTACATTCGCCCAGCGGTTCTCCAACGGCGATGATGCATTCTACCGTCTCCCACCATGAATCTGTGATATAATAGCCGGATTCATCAAAACTCAGACTTCCGGCGAATTCCATGTTCTCCTGGAACAGGCTCCAGCCAAGCAATGTATCTCCGCCATTTTTATATCCGGTTACAATTCCGGCTTCCGGCGGGCCTGCTACGCCTACAGAAATAAGGGGGTGACCCTGATCCAGATGCCTGCATATCAGGGTTTTGAACAGTTCTTTTTCCTCAGTTGACTGGCCCTGGCGTCTCAGGATATATCCGTCCCGTCCTGCTGCCCGGAGAGCTTTGCGGTAACCTTCTTCGGGATCGGTGTAGATCACCTGGATCCCGACATTTCCCGGATCCCATTCCTTGCTGTTCCAGCGCAGGCGAAATGCCATACCGGATGCAGCCATCAGGTAGGGATACGCAATTTCCTGGCCCATGTAGTTGAGCACTGCCTTAAGACACATCGGATATGGGGAGCACTGCCATCCGTCCAGGCCGAAATGCACCTTTGGTACCCCGTAGAGAACACAGCTGTTATAATCTTTTCGCATCCTATCCATATTATTTTCCTCCATCCATAAAGGAGGAGATGCCTCTGCTTCACCGACCGCGGATATAACCGGTGCAAACAACCCGACCCCCAGACGCCGGCTGCTGACACTGCCGCCCTGCTGTCTGAAATCAGAAGGCGTAAGGCCGACTGCCCTTTTAAAGACACGGGTAAATGTATCATAACTTTCGAACCCCAGCTCAAATGCGATTTCGGTTGCACTTTTGTCGGTATGGGCAAGCATAACTGCAGCATTGGCAGACTTTCTTTCATTGATGTATCGGGACAGGCTGGTTCCGGTCGTCTGCTTAAATACTTCCCGCAGATGCCGGTAAGAAAACCCGGTAATCCGTTCCAGTTCCTGATAGTCTATATCTGTCCTGATTCGCTGTTCAACATAGGAAATAACAGACCAGACCTCTTTCATATAATCCATAAGGCATCTCTCCTTTTTTATCGTACCGTTCATTTTGCAGCATGGTACTTTCTTCCGGAAGTAATTGCATTATATCGTATATAACCGTCTGGCACTCGACGATTTTGACGGGAGTATCAGGATGGCTTCTAACATTGTGTTTATCGCGGCTGCCCCTGGTAAAACAGCGCCGCAACATTGGGTCCGGTGTGAGATCCGATCACCGGGCCAATGGTATTAATATATATCTCGGCATCAGGAAAATGTTCCTTTACCATCTCGGCAATATGTCCGGCATCTTCAGGACAGTCGCCGTGGCTGATAAATACGGTCTGCCTGATATCTTTAAATGCCGTTTCATTCATCCTTTCAACCAGTGCTTTCAATGCAGCTTTTCTGCCGCGAACCTTACGAATATTGATCAGGTGTCCGTCATTGTCAACATGGAGTACCGGTTTGATTGATAAGGCACCGCCCAGTGCTGCCGATATTCCGGAGATGCGGCCGCCGCGTTTGAGAAAGTCAAGATCATCTACGGTAAACTGGTGGCAGATGTTTAGTTTGTTATCTTCAACCCAGCGAAATACTTCATCGATATTTTTTCCTGCCTGCTGTTCCATTGCGGCCAGCCAGACCAGCAGCCCCTGTCCCAACGATGCTGACAGAGTGTCGGATACCAGAATCTTACGGTGCGGATAAACTTCACGCATCGCGTCTGCTGCCATAACAGCTGAATTATAAGTCGATGACAGGCCTGAGGAAAATACCAGCAGTAATACATCCTGACCGGCTTTTAGGATCGGTTCTATCGTTTCTATATAATCATTGATATTGACTGCATTGGTGGTGGCACTGCCGCCATTTCTCAGCCGGTCATAAAATTCCTTTGGATTCATGGTCTTTTTATCCGGGTCTTTTAAGTCTATATCATAATAAAGTTTATCTTCCATCGTAAAGCAAAGGGAAACTGCTTTGATTCCTGCTTTGGTCATCATTTCTAAACTGAGATCAGAAGCTGAGTCTGTTACAATTATAAAGTCCGGCATTTGCTTATCCTCCATGTGTTAAATATGGTACTGCATTTTTCATCATATTATACCATGCAACAACAATTCAGTTCTACCCTCCGGTAAAGAAAAAATGATGTTACTGTTCCGATAGCTATGCTATACTAGTGCTGCATAACGCAAATGCTAGGAATAATTCAGAGAGGGGGATGTCCTATATTCAGAATAGGTGAATTTTCAAAACTGACCCAGGTTTCAATCCGGATGCTGCGGCACTATGATGAAACCGGTCTCTTAAAACCGGCACAGACGGATCGGTTTACTAATTACCGGCTTTATTCTGCTGATCAGATTCCGGTATTAAATAAAATTATATTTTTGCGTGATCTGGGATTTACTGTATCGGAGATTACTGCCGCACTGGATCATTGGGATGATGAGTATATTACCGGGCTGCTTAATCAGAAGCGGCTGGAGATTGAACAGCGGATAGAAACGGAACGAGATAAACTGGCCAAAATCGAACTGGCTGAAAAAGACCTGCTGCGGACAAACATGGCGATTCATGCCGGTTTTACTATCAAGGCGATTCCCAGTTATCAGGTCTTATCTTTGCGGCGCAAAATGCCTGACTATTTCCATGAAGGTCTGTTATGGAAAGAACTAAGTGCTTTTGTACAGAAAAATAATATTCTGATATCTGACAACACACTGACTATATATCATGACCCTGATTATCGTGAAACTGGTGTTGATATGGAAATATGTGTATCCGTTCCTCACGTTGGTGAGAATACGGATGGTTTTATCTACCGGCATACGGAAGCGGTTCCGATCATGGCCTGTTCCATGGTTCACGGGCCTTTTGAGAATATCGGTGCATCCTATCATGCTTTCGCTGCCTGGCTGCAAAAGCATGATAAATACCAAATGGGTGATACCAGCAGGCAGATTGTACATGTTGGTCCGGCGGATGAGGAAGATTGTGAGAAATTTCTGACTGAGATTCAGATACCGCTGGAAATTCGAAACTTGATTAAATGACGACATACTGCTGTCGTCATTGATGTGGTAGAATGAACATAGGAAAACATTATCGGGCAAAAATACAAGGAGTAATGAACCATGGAAATCACACTGACAAACCGCCAGGCACGGCAATTCATTCTGTTGAAACACGGTTTATTGGGAAAATATAAATATATCGGGAAAGCAGGCGCTCTCGATTTTATCCGGCGGGCCGGCTGCATTCAGTTCGATCCGATTGATGCATGCGGACGGAATGCTGACCTGGTACTGCAGTCACGGGTCAAAAATTACCGGAAGAAGATACTGGATGAATTGCTGTATCATGATCATTCACTGGTGGATTATACGGATAAGAATATGGCTATTATCCCGGTGGAATCCTGGCCGTATTTTGAACGTTTCCGTCAGATGAGCCGTAACAATGCGCTGAAATATCCGGAAATGAAGGAGCTGTACGGGCAGGTGCAGGCTCACATCAGCGAACATGGCGTCATCTGCTCCGATGATCTGAAACTGGAAGGTGATCTGGCCTGGCATTCGGTGATCCACTGGAGTTCGGGCAGCAACCTGTCCCGTTCCGTACTGGAGCAGATGTATGCGACCGGCGATCTGGTTATCCATCACAAAAAACGGACCCGCAAATACTACGATCTGGCCTCCCGCCATATTCCGGCAGAAGTGCTTGCGGCTGATGATCCTCATCCGGAGGATTATGATCATTATAAATGGCGTATTTTCCGCCGCATCGGTTCGGCGGGATTGATCTGGAACCGCCCCTCGGATGCATGGCTTGGTATCTGGGGGATTAGCGCTGCCGACCGGAACCGGATTTTTTCTGAATTGCTGGCCGAAGGCCGGATCAGCCAGGTTCAGGTGGAGGGAATAAAGGATCCGTTTTACCTGCGTTCAGAAGATTTGCCGCTTGTGGAGCAGGTTTTAGAAAACAATACTTACCACCAGCGCTGCGAAGTGATTGCCCCGCTGGACAATCTGATGTGGGACCGGAAACTGATCAAAGCACTGTTTGGTTTTGAGTATACCTGGGAGATTTATATTCCGGCGGATAAACGGAAATTTGGATATTATGTATTGCCGCTCCTGTATGGTGAGCAGTTTGCCGGACGGATTGAGGCCGTTGCTGACAATAAAACAAAGACTCTCATTGTCAAAAATATATGGTATGAAGATGGGATCCGGCAGACGAAGAAACTGCAGACAGCAATTGACTCCTGTCTGCGCCGGCTTGCTGCTTTCAACGAGTGTGAACATATCATAAAGGAATAACAATAAGACCCGGCGGCTGCAGATAATAAAAATCTGCAGCTGCCGGGCTCTGTTGTTTATATACTTAGTTATCCAAATACAAATTTTTCTCCAGAATCTTTATTACGACTTTTTTTATCTCCATATTTTGTGAAACTGCGCAGTTAGGACGGTGGATGTCATTGGTAAAATAAATCGTGAAATCGCCCGGCTGTAATGTGATAAAGTTTTCATTATTTACTTCTGAATAATACATCAAATCACGCTCCGGATGGCATTCGGCCCGGACACCGTCATGCAGCAGAGCATATCCCTGCCGCTCTTCTCCGGCGATCAGGTACTGGAGATCGATGTAATTATAATGAGTCTCCGCATTCTTTTTGTCAGGTGCATCAGTATTCTGAATCTGCACCAGGGCGAAGACATTGTCGCCGTCAATTTCGTATCTTCCTGCGGCCAGATCGGCAAGTCCCGGCTGGTTCAGGAAATTTAGTGCTTTTTTAATCGCCTTGGGCCAGGCACATCCGGCTGTTCTGGCATTAACAGATGAAAATATCATAATTTAACCTCTTTTCTTAGCTTGTTATGACCGGCTGATTGACCGGCCAGTCCGGTTTGTCACCGTTCAGTACCTTATGTACCTGCCATGCTGCATGCAGAGCCATACGGTCCATACACTCTTCGGTATTGGATGCCATATGAGGTGTCAGGATCACTTTGTCATTCTGGTACAGCGGCCAGTCTGCCCGCGGCGGTTCCTGGCTCTGAACATCAAGTACCGCACATCTGAGCTGTCCTGCCCGCAACGCTTCATCAAGTGCCGTTTCGTCTACGACCTCACCACGGGCCATATTCAGCAGGATACCGCTTTCTTTCATTATTTCAAATTCTTTTTTTCCGACAACACCACGGTTTTCATCACCGCCCGGCAGATGCAAGCTGATAAAGTCCGCCTGGGCAAACAGTTCATCCCAGCTGCATAATGTGATATAGCCCGGAACCTGGGACTGCTTCAGGAACGGATCATAAGCGATGATCTCCATCTCCAGTCCGGAATATGCCTTGGCCGCGACGGTCCGGCCAATTCTGCCAAGTCCTACAATGCCCAATGTTTTCCCTAAAATATCGACACCTTTATGACTGTTCTTGTAACCATAATTCTGCTGCCGCATAGCTTCACTGCAGGCCGGAATGTTCTTTGCCGCCATCATCATTGATGCCAGCGTGAACTCAGCTACGGAATCGGACAGGGCCTGAGGGGTGTTGGTCACCCACATTCCCAGTTCCGTTGCTGCCGCTACATCGATGTTATCGTATCCGACACCGTGTCTGGCAATCACCCTGACATTTTTTCCTGCTTCCAGCACTTCTTTCGGACACTCTGCAGTACGAATCAGCATCGCATCGCAATCAGCGATATCACGTTTCATTTCTTCAATTGAGAAACCTTCTCCGACAATTACTTCATAACCTTTTTCCAGCAAATAATCGGTACCTTCTTTGGCTACTGCCTGGGGGATATATACTTTCATAATTTAATAAGCCTCTTTCAGTTTTTTTGAATTGATAAACTCCTTACGGATCGTCATTGCCAGGGTAACAACAGCAATAATCAGAAATACCGCTGCAATCGGAGATGTAATAAATGGTACAAAGCTGCCCTGACTCTTCATCAGGCCGCGGCGCAGGTTGGTCTCGACAATCGGGGCCAGAATAAATGCCAGAATAATCGGTGCCTGGGGGAATTTCATCTTCTTCATGCCATATCCCAGCATACCAAACAGCATCATGATAACAACATCAAATACCCGGTTATTGTTGGCATAGGCACCAACGGTACAGAAAATCATTACGATCGGAAGCAGAACATTTTTCGGTACTGACAAAATCCTGATAAATACTCTCATACCTAAAAATTCTACGATCAGCATCATTAGGTTAGCTACCATCAGAGCTGCAAATACGCCATATACCAGAACACCTTCGGTTCTGAACAGTAATGGTCCCGGAGTAATGCCATGAATCATAAACCCGGCCAGAATCAGAGCGGTTGTATTATCTCCCGGCAAACCAAGGGTTAACAGAGGGATCATTGCGCCGCCGGTCGATGCGTTATTGGAACTTTCTGATGCTACGATACCGTCTACCACTCCGGTACCAAACTTCTCCGGATATTTAGAACGATTCTTAACCACTGAATAAGACAGGATGTTACAGATACTTGCTCCCAATCCCGGAAGGATACCGACACCGGTGCCAATCAGGGTGGAGATCAGGAAGTTAGGGCCCTGATCCTTGATATCGTTCCAGGTAAAACCAAAACCTTTAATCTTTAGGTCCTGGGCAGTTTCCTTCACCTCTTTGTGTTTATTTTCCAGAGAAGTTAATACCTCCGCCACCGCAAACAGACCAATCAGCATGGGCAGCAAAGAAAAGCCGGCATTTAACTCACGAAAACCAAAGGTGAACCGGGTAAAACTGGTGATCGGGGCAATTCCGACCATCGCCAGGATAAATCCGATCATACCGCTCAGTACACCTTTAACCAGGGAACCCGATGACAGGCTGACAATCATTGTTAGTGAGAACAGGCCGATAGCAAAATATTCATAAGGGCCAAACTGAAGTGCGAACTTTGCAATAAACGGCGCAAGCAGCATTAATGTAACATAGCTGAACAGGCCGCCAAAAAAGGAAGCAACAATTCCCACACCAAGGGCTTTCCCGGCCTCCCCTTTTGCCGCCATGGGATGGCCGTCAAAGGTAGTCGCTACCGAAGCCGCGGTTCCCGGCATCTTGAGCAGCACGGCACTGATCAGTCCGCCTGATGTCCCGCCTATGTAAAGCCCACATAACAGGGCCAGACCGGCAATTGGCTCCATGCCAAAGGTAAGGGGCAAAAATAACGCTACACCCATGGTTACACTCAGTCCGGGGATTGCTCCGATCACAATTCCCATAAATACACCGACAAAGATCAGGGCCATGACCGGAAAATTACATATTGATAACATACCCGCAGTTATTTCACTCATTTACGTTCCCCTCCTTTACAAAATGCCCTTAGGCAGTCGAATTCCAAAAAATTGGGTGAATATCAGATAGATTGCCATTACCGCAATGACCGTTATGATGCCGAATCTGATATAGTTGGTTTCCTCTTTTTTTGACATCAGACACAATGAAACATAGAGAAAAACAGCACTGTCGATGATAAATCCCAATGGTTTCAGTAAATAAGCATATAAAAGGCAGCATCCCATCATCAAAACAACTCCTTTTGTATTGGCCAGTTGTACTGCTGCGCTATTTTCCTGCTGTATCCTGCTGCTCTGCCAGCCCCGCCATACCAGTACCGCAGAAAGTGCAAAGACAATAACGGATACAATCTGAGGCAGGAAAGCCGCACCAATGGCATCACCTTCTTTAATCCTGATTTCCACACTTAATATGAACATAATAAGGGCAATAGCAACTCCAATCCCTCCGCAAACCATATCGCCATACTTTTTCATGATTCAACTTCTCCTTTTCATTGCCCGGTCTAATTTGCTGTGAATAAGTCCTTATATGTATTCAGTTTCGCATAGACTTCCTGAGCATATGTACCGCCTGCTGCCGGATCCATATAGACAGCGGTCAGTGCATAGGATTCTTCAGCTGCTTTTACAAATTCCGGGTTATCAACTGTTTTCTTCATTGCGGCTGTGAAGGTTTCAACTACCTCATCCGGTGTATCTTTGGGAAAGGCAACAAAGAAGAATTTGCCGAACTCCATATCAAGTCCCTGTTCTTTTGCTGTTGGAATATCGGCAAACAGCTCGTTACGTTCATTATTGAGTACAGCAAGTGCCACGAACTCGCCGGTCGTCAGGTAGTCTTTAACCATGGCGTATTCCACATTGATGATATCGGTATTATGTCCGGCCAGGGCAGCTATTTTATCTGCATTGCCACCGATATCAACAAGATTCAGGTCAATCCCCGCCTCATCTTCGAGAGCCAGACCAATGATCTGCGGGTATCCGCCCACTGCCATGCCAAATTCGATCTGCCCCGGACTGGCTTTAGCCTGGGCCAGGAATTCATCCAGCGTGGCAAAACCGGAATCTTTATGTGTGACCAGAAGGGTTGTATTGGCCTGCAGGCAGACACCGGCCATCTTGAACTCATCCAGCTGATAATCAATCAGACCGGCGATCTCCGGCAGCATTGCTTCCGTATGGAAAAACATGCAGGTATAACCATCTGCATCCGCTCCTTTAACCTGCTCCATACCAACGGTACCTGATGAACCGGAAACATTGACGATCGGCATGGCAACACCCAGGTCTTTTTCCATATATTTTGCCAGAAGGCGGGCATTAGCATCAGTATCACCACCTGCCTTGACCGGTACAATCACCTGAATGCTGTCACTTGGATAAGTCTCTGACTTTTTATCACATCCGGTAAATAACATGCTCATTGCCATAAGTGCTGCTGCTGTGAAAATAACCCCATTTCTTTTCTTCATAACGACTTCTCCTTGATCTTTGTTTTATTTGAATTGAATATTTTATTACTGTTATAACACTTGATATAAAAAAAATTAACTCCGCGGAAAGTTTACAATTGATCTCTATCAAATATTACTGTTATAACAGATTATTCATAAAGGATGCAGCGATATAAAGTGCTGCTTTTTCAGTACTCGTATATCAGCTGCGTGTATCCTGTATCTTATATCCCCAGACTTTATATCCTGAGAAATATTCTAAGAATCGAGTGTATCCAGAATCGGCTGCAGGGAATCCAGCACATGTTCACGCATCACGGCTTCCGCCCGGTCGGGATCACCGGCTGCAATCTCATCAATCAGCTTGCGGTGCCAGTATCGGGGATATTCTGTCTTCGATGCCCGCTCCCCCAGGGCTTTACACAACACCCAGAACAGATTGATCCGGTTCAGGGTCCGCACCAGCAGGTCATTCCCGGTACATTCAGCAAGTCTGTTGTGAAAACGTAAATGATTATTGCGGGAATCGACCACACTGTCCTTTGCATATGGAACGGTATCCAGTTCAGTTGCAATCACTCCCAGTTCCCCGATCTGCTCCGGGGTAATACTCCGGCTCAAAATCCGGGCTACCTGGCACTCAATCGCTTCACGGACCTGATAACACTGAATGATTTTTTCCTTTGTCGGCATCACCACAAATGACCCCCACTGCGGTTTCGACTCGACCAGTCCGTCTTCTTCCAATCGTTTTAATGCCTCTATAACCGGAATCACGCTGACATTGGTGGCTTCTGCCATCTTCCGCCGCGAAAGCTTCATCCCGGGCTCAAACTCTCCGTCGAGTATCTTCTGGGAAATAATGCGATAGGCGATGTCCGGCGCTGTCTGAAAATTATCTTCTTTCATTCTTCCCCTCACTTTTTGTGTCATTTTGCTTGAATCAACGACTCGTTTCGTACTGTTCTTTTATATAATATTACTGTTATAACACTTTTGTCAATCATCTTTTTGTGCATTCCATCCACTTTGGTGGCTATACCCAAAATGAACAGAAGATTTTTGTTTATATTTAACAATTCTTCATTGCCTTAAACAGAGCGGGAAGTTCCGCTGCTGCCTGCTGCAGGCGTTTCAATTCAAACACCCACCTGTCGCCTACCATGATCACATCTTCCGCATCCGGATTATTGAGGATGGTAATGGGATCCTGCTTCCCTTTTTCCAGTTCAATCAGACAGCGGTGAATGGCTGACATACTGTAGCCGGCGGATCGAAGCATATAGATCACATGTAGTTTATCTATGTTTGTACTGTCAAAACGCTGCCGGCCATCATAACCTGATTCAGCCTGAACCAGGTTATTCCGTTCCCAGTTGCGAACTGTTTCCTTTGTCGTACCCAGCAATTTGGCTGCCTCCACCCTGCTCAGCGAATCCGGCTGCCACGGACCGGTTTTCAACTTACCGGTAACTGCCCATTCATTCAGAATATCAGCAGCTTTACAGGCGATAGCCAGTTCATCGGCAATACTGTCTGAATAAGCCTTTACCTTTACTGCCCCATTAACATAGTCTTTATTGGCCGATGCAAAAAGGACCTGGTTACCGGTATCCCTGATCCGGCGGTTGAAAAAGGGATAACCAAAGATTCTGCGGCAGATTTTAACCTGTACAACATGAAGTTCGCCAAATATCCGGTAATTATTTTTACTGCGGGCAGCCGGAGAAATGAATCCCTGACGCTCATACAGGCGAATGGTATTGGGATGAAGACAAAACATATCTGCCAGTTGTTTTGTTGTATAGGCTGCCATCTGCAACATCCTCCTCACATTATTTTTTCAGGATCACAAGTGTAGTATCTTATGATTGCCCCGGCCATAAACTGCTCCGACAAGTATCAGCAAAACACCGGAAATGATCAAAATTGTCTGCACCGATACAATATCCGCCAGCGGGCCAAATATAAGTATGGCGACTGGCATGGCACTGACGGAAATAATCTGAATGAGAGAGAATACCCGTCCTAACATTGATGCATCCGCGGTCTCCTGTATGTATACCGTCTGATTTGTAACGACAAGCGGCAAAATAAAGCCTGCGATGCCGATAAATACCTGATAGAGAATAAACCCTGATGAAACCCCCTGAAGTACAAAAGCAGCACCAAAGAGTGCAAGGCTAACAGCAATCACCTTTGTTTTATTCTCGAAGGTTCCATGCAGGGACACATAAATTCCGCCGGCAATTGAACCAGATGCCCATACGATTTGATTTATGGTAAGATACTGTATTTCACCGCCAAAGGTGCGTTCAATAAGAAGCGGAGCCAATGTGGCCGCCGGTGTAAAAAGAAAAAATGAACACGCATAACAAATCAGGATTCGCCGCAGTAACGGATG
This sequence comes from Lachnospiraceae bacterium, assembly GCA_032073745.1. Classification (GTDB taxonomy): domain Bacteria; phylum Bacillota; class Clostridia; order Lachnospirales; family Lachnospiraceae; genus Brotaphodocola. The sequence goes on from DAMAMW010000009.1 coordinate 56,614, forward strand.
CCGCAGCGAATAAGAAACACCCTCTTTCAGATCACAGATCACAGAGGCTGGCGTTTCCGTCCGGGTCACATGTGTGATCGGGATAAAAACCATAATAAGAATTGCCACACATGCCGTTATAACATCTATCATGAATGCCCACACAATGCCGGCCGAACCAAGCACCAGGCCGCCAAGTGCCGGAGCTGCAAGCATACACACCGAACCAATTGTCTGGTTGATCCCCTGAACCCGTGTCAGCTGCTCATGTGAAACCAATTGCGGGTAGACAGCATTAACTGCCGGCGTCTGAATTCCGGCACCGGTTGATCGTACCGCTGATACCGCTAAGAGAAGTCCCATGCTGGAACCCCCCGCCCCGAAAGCAACCGCCAGTCCCAATGTTGCTAAGGCAATAAAACCATCGGCAAACATAATAAGCATCTTGCGGTTATAACGATCCGCCCACACCCCACCCCAAAGGGAGATAATGGCCTGGGGCAGCATGGAACATATGGTAGATAACATCAGCCAGATACCAGACGATGTTTCCAGAGTAATATACCAGATAATTGCATAACCAGCTACCTGAGAACCAAACAGAGAGATGTTCTGGCTCACCAGAAACAGGGCAATTGTTTTTTTAGAATCAGTTTTCATTTAGTATACCTCCTGCTGCACAGAAAATGTGTGATATCTGGAAGTATACCACGGATATTCAGGGTGGTGTATGAGTGTAAGGTTTGTATTCAAAACTCCTTGCCCCGCCATTTCATCTGTAGTATAGTAATCGGGAGGTGATTGATATGATGATTTCAACAAGAGGCCGTTATGCTCTGCGTGTTATGGTAGACCTGGCGGAACAGCAGGATGACAGTTATACTCCCCTGAAAGAAATAGCGAAAAGACAGGAAATCTCGGAGAAATATCTCGAAGCGATTTTACCTGCCCTGATTAAACATAATTATTTGACCGGCCACCGGGGTAAGGGGGGCGGATATAAGCTGACTTATGCTCCGGAAGCTTATAAGGTTGGCAATATTTTAAAACTGGTTGAAGGAAATATTGCTACGGTGGCCTGCCTGGAACCAGATTCCGGGGACTGCAGCCGGGCCGGCAGCTGCCGTACTCTTCCCATGTGGGAGCAGCTTAACAGCTTAATTGATAACTTTTTTGAACAGATAACACTCGCTGACTTATGTAAACAGACACAACAGTCCGGCGGTGCCATCTAATCAGCCCCGTATAAACGGGGCTATAATATTTTCCAATTACCTATTGACATAGTAGGTTATTAGCGTTATTATTATCAGAAATTTACATTTACAGGAGGACGTTGTATTATGTCAAATTATCGATTTGAAACACTCCAGCTCCATGTCGGCCAGGAATCCCCCGATCCGGCCACCGATGCACGTGCCGTACCGATCTATGCCACCACTTCTTATGTATTTAAGGACAGCGCCCAGGCTGCCGGTCGTTTTGCCCTTTCTGAAAGCGGCAATATCTATACCCGTCTGATGAATCCCACTTCCGATGTCTTTGAAAAACGAATTGCTGCCCTGGAAGGCGGTGCTGCTGCTCTTTCTGTCGCTACCGGATCGGCAGCGATTACCTATGCGGTGCAGAATATTGCAGTTGCCGGAGATCACATTGTCGCTTCGAAGAATTTATACGGCGGCACTTATAACCTGTTTGCCAATACATTAAAAGAGCAGGGGCTTGAAACCACCTTTGTCGATCCGTCTGATCCGGAAAATTTCGCAAAAGCAATTCAGGATAATACCCGGCTGATATATGCCGAGACCCTGGGCAATCCGAATTCTGATGTGATTGATCTGCGTGCAGTTGCGGATATCGCCCACCGCCATGGTCTTCCTTTGATTGTGGACAGTACCTTTGCTACGCCATATCTGCTGCGTCCGATTGAATACGGTGCTGATATCGTGGTGCATTCTGCAACGAAATTTATCGGTGGGCACGGAACTGTTATGGGTGGTGTGATTGTTGATGCCGGTCAGTTTGACTGGGCACAGAATGACAAGTTCCCCGGCTTGTCAAAACCCAATCCGTCTTATCACGGGGTTGTCTTTACTGATGCTGTCAAAGAACTGGCCTATATTACCAAAATCCGCACAACGCTGCTGCGCGACCAGGGCGCTGCGATTTCACCATTTAATTCATTTCTCCTGCTGCAGGGACTTGAAACCCTATCCCTGAGAGTGGAACGCCATGTGGAAAACGCCCTGAAGGTCGTAGATTACCTGTCTGCACATCCAATGGTGGAGAAAGTCAATCATCCTTCGCTTGCGGACGGGCGGGCAAAAGAACTGTATGACGAATACTTCCCCCGCGGTGCAGCATCAATTTTTACCTTCGAGATCAAAGGCAGTGCCAAAGAAGCTCAGATCTTTACTGAGCGGCTTAAATTGTTTTCACTTCTTGCCAATGTTGCTGATGTAAAATCCCTGGTGATTCATCCGGCATCGACCACTCATTCGCAGATGAATGAACAGGAACTGAACAATTGTGGGATTAAACCAAATACAGTGCGTCTGTCGGTCGGTACCGAACATATTGATGATATTATTGCTGATCTGGCACATGCATTTGAGTCTTTCAATAATTAGGCTATGAAGAACCCCGGAGAATCTTATCCATTCTCCGGGGCCTGTTTCTGCTTTTATTCACATTCTTTTTCATCCTCGTCGCATTTAGACCACGACAGTGTTCCGGTCTCGACAGCAATCTCATATCTGGCTATCTTATAATTCAACCGGTCCAGCATTGAATCAATCTGGCTGCGCTGTTCCTGCAGCACCTCCCGCTGCCCTTTCAGCAGCAGCATCCTTGCCTCAATAGTACTGTCACCCTCCTGACACAGCTTTACATACTCAATCATTACTTCGATCGGGATCCCTGCACTTCTCATACATTTCGCAAGTTCTACCCAACCGCAGTCCGACTCCTGATAATCCCGGATACCACCGGATGTCCGTGTTACCGGCGGAATCATTCCGACCCGCTCGTAGTAACGAAGAGTATCCTGGGAAATGTCATATTTTTTGCTTACTTCAGCAATCGTCATCGGCTTTCTCCCCCTTATCCATTTACAGACACATGTTTAAAATAGCTTCAATATCATCTGCTGCCAGCGGCTTAAATGCATACTTTGTTCCGCCTTTCGCTGCTTTTTCGGCCATAATCTTAAAGTGTGTTTTGTCAATACCAATTTCCGTCAGGCTACTCTCAAGCCCCAGCGTCTTAAACATAAAATCCTTCAGCAGTTCAATACTTTTTTTCGCAACTTCCATTGGCGGAAGGGATGCATCGATTCCAAATACCTGTACGCCAAACTGATAGTACTTAGAAACAGTTGTCTCGTCAAGACAGTACTCCATCCAGCGCGGGGTCAGAATCGCCAGCCCCAGGCCATGTGTGATATCGTAGTATGCCGACAGCTCATGTTCCATCGGGTGGCAGCTCCATGCCTGTGTCTTACCGCCGTTCACAAAACCATTGATCGCCCAGGAAGATGTCCACATCAGGTTGGCTCTGGCTTCGTAGTTGGTCGGATCTTTCATTGCAATCGGAGCATATTTGATCACGGTCTTCATCATACCTTCCATAAAGCTGTCGAGCATAAACAGATCCTGGTTCATATTAAAATATACTTCCATAATGTGTGACAGTATATCGACACTGCCGCAGGCCGTCTGATATGTGCTGACCGTATAAGTATTCGTCGGATCGAGAAAAGAAACCTTCGGCTGCATACACGGAAAGAGCCGGCCGATCTTGTCGTTTGTTTCCGGGTTGCTGATCACACCGCCGGTATTCATCTCAGAGCCGGTTGCTGCCAGTGTCAATACTGTTACGATCGGCAGACATTTGTCAACGGCCACTTTGCCCAGTAAAATATCCCAGGCATCACCATCATAGAATGATGCGGCGCCGATATATTTGGTGCAGTCAATCGTTGATCCTCCGCCGACTGCCAGCAGTACGTCAATATTTTCTTTTTTGCAGATATCGGCTCCGGCATTAACGGAAGATACCCGTGGATTTGGTTCAATCCCTGAAAGCTCGAACAACTCTAATCCGGCGTTTTTTATCTCAGCCACGATTTTATCATAGAGTCCGATTTTTTTAATCGAACCGCCGCCGTAAGTCAAAAGTATCCGTTTGCCGTACCTGCTCAGTTCTGCTCCCAGATTGCCTAACTGGTCTTCGCCAAAATATACTTTTGTGGGAATATCGTAAACAAATTTTGAATTCATTGTAGTGTCCTTTCAGTTGTCCTGTTATTTGATAGTTTTATTTGATAGCCTTCTCAGTCATTTTATATCGCACCGACAATTTTATGCGGTACATAGTTTTCTTCCAATAATGCAGCATCATCCCGGCTTAGCGTGACTGCGAGGCTTCCAACGGCGTCATCAAAGTACTTGGCCTTTGTAGCTCCGATGATCGGTGCCGCTACGCCTTTGTGGAACTGCCATGCCAATGCAATCTGTGACATTGTAACATTATATTTTTCTGCCATAGCTGCCACTCGCTGTACAATTTCCATATCGGCTTCCCTGGTGCTGTCATATTTTCCTGCTGCCGTTACATCAGTCTGACTGCGCAGGGTCTCCGCACTCCACATGCGGGACAGTCTGCCTGCCGCCAATGGGCTGTACGGAGTCAACACCACGCCCTGTTCCCGGCAGATCGGAATCAACTCCCGTTCATCTTCGCGGTAAAGAAGATTATAATGATTCTGCATTGAGACAAACTTTGTCCAGCCATTTTTTTCGGCAATGTACTGCAATTTGGCAAACTGGTACCCGTACATGGCCGATGCGCCAATCGCACGTACCTTGCCGGACTGTACGACCTCGTGCAGCGCTTCCATAGTCTCTTCCGGCGTCGTATCATAATCAAACCGGTGAATAATTAAAAGATCGATGTAGTCGGTCCCCAACCGCTTTAATGAACCTTCCACTTCACGATGAATGGCCGCTTTCGAAAGTTTTCCCTCGTTAAAGTAAACCTTTGTTGCCAGTACTACCTTATCACGGGCAATATTCTTCTGTATCGCTTTCCCCAGATATTCTTCACTGGTTCCTGCCGAATAACAGTTTGCCGTGTCAAAGAAGTTAATTCCTAAATCCAGTGCATGCCGGATAATCTCTTCGCTTTCCTGCGGATTCAGTGTCCATGCATGCATCTTGCTGGCCGGATCACCAAAACTCATACAGCCAACGCAAAAACGGGATACTTCTATTCCTGAATGACCTAATATTGTATATTCCATCTTTATCACACCTCATCAATCCATTTTTTCACTGCGGCCTCCGCCCTGTCAGCATGGGACCCTGTGATTGCCAGCCCTTTTCTGATATCGGAATCCGGGCACAGCATCTTCAAATCACGTTCGCTGCTGCCCATGCCGCTGCCTTCGTGGGTACAGAACGGGAGAATTGTCTTGCCTCTGAGATTATGGCCCTCAAGGAAGGTCCATACCGGCATCGGCATCGTATTCCACCAGTTAGGATATCCCAGAAAAATGATATCGTAGTACTCGGCGTCAATATCCAGGGCTATCTCCGGTCTTGAGTTTGCTCTAAGTTCACTTTTTGCCGCCTCTGTACAAGCTTCATAATCTGCCGGATATGCATTAAGCGGTTCTATCTTGAACCGGCTGGCTCCGGTAAGTTCAGCAATCAGGTTGCTGACAACCTCAGTATTGCCGATTGACAGGTCGACAATTTTGCCATTGGAATAATTCATTCCACTTCTTGAAAAATATGCAATCAGTATGTTTTTATTTTTTATATCCATAACAGCGCCTCCTTTTCATTGATTAATTGCATCATACTCCCTGGAGTTCGCTCTAAGTCAATACTTTTTTTCAGATCACCTTGTAAAATGAATAGTTAAATTCGTGTTTCACCATTTAAATTGTCGTACCCAGCTTCTGATGATGCTCCGCAAGCACCTCTTTCCCCCATTTATTAATGGCCTCCAGCATTGGCAATAACTCTTTGCATTTATCTGTAAGAAAATATTCAACATGCGGCGGTACCTCCGGAAACTCCCTTCGGTTAACCAGGCCATACTCTTCCAGCCCCTGAAGTGAGCGGGTCAACATGGTATTCGTAATACCAGAAAGTTCACGCCTGATCTCGTTATAACGCATACCATCCTGAAACGACAGTGTCCAGATAATCGGCAGCCGCCATTTTCCGCTGATCACTCCCATGGTGTAAATATCAGTGCACCTAAATACGATGTTATCATAATTTCCATTATCTTCATCCATATGTAGTTCTCCTCCCGATTAAGGAACAAAAATGTGCGTACTTGTATTTTTATCCCTGATAAACTACACTGATTTTATCATTCACGATTAAAAATGTACAGATCACAGGAGGAACACAATGAAAGTATTACTGTTCTTGGCAAAAGGTTTTGAACACATGGAAACCGGCGTATTTATTGATGTTATGGGTTGGGCACGACATGACTTTGGTAATGATATTGATGTAGTCACATGCGGATATCAGCGGGAGGTCGTCAGTACCTTTGGCGTCCCTGTTGTCATCGATAAACTGATCCATGAAGTATGTGCCGATGATTATGACGCCCTGGCGATTCCCGGGGGTTTTGAAGAATCCGGCTATTTTGAAGAAGCTCATGATGAAAGATTTCTCGCTCTGATTCGTAAATTTGATGCTGAAAGGAAACCGATCGCTGCGATCTGTGTTGCCGCGCTGGCACTCGGTAAAAGCGGAATTCTTATGAATAAGCAGGCAACGACATACCATCTGAATTCCAGCCAACGGATCAAACAGCTGGAATTATACTGTTCTGATATTGTCCATGAAAAAATGGTCGTAAGCGGTCATGTCATTACCTCCTGCGGCCCCTCATCTGCCGCCGGTGTGGCATTTAAACTGCTTGAAATGTTGACAGATGAATCTAAAACCAGACAGGTAATGACCGCAATGGGATATTGACTTGAAACCGTTCTGCTGATATAGTGAAGTAATAAATTCCGCCGAACGTATGTGAGGGGGACTTACCGCTGCCGCCGAACGTATGTGAGGGGGACTTTCTACAGGAGGACAATCATGGATTTTAAAATGGCAAGACGCATGTCAAATATCAAAGCTTCCGAGATCAGGGAGATTTTAAAAATAACGGAACGCCCGGAAGTGATTTCGTTCGCGGGCGGACTGCCGGCACCGGAATTGTTTCCGGTTGATGCAATCAAAGAAGTTAACCGGATTGTATTGGAATCAGACGGCCCCAAGGCACTGCAGTACAGTACAACCGAAGGCTTTCGGCCGCTGCGGGAATGGATAGCCGATCGTATGAATAAACGGCTTGGTACCAGTTTCGACTGTGACAATATCCTGATTACTCATGGCTCCCAGCAGGCTCTGGATCTGACCGGCAAGGTATTTCTTGATGAAAATGATGTGGTATTTTGCGAAAGCCCTACATATCTGGCTGCTATCAGTGCATTTAAGGCATATGGCTGCCGTTTTGCCGAAGTCCCGACTGATGATGAGGGCATGATTATCTCTGAACTGGAGAAAAAACTGCAGGAATATCCAAATGGGAAACTGATCTATGTGATCCCTGATTTCCAGAATCCGACCGGACGGACATGGAGTCTGGAACGCCGTAAAGAGCTGGCTGCCGTATCTGCCCGGTATCAGATGCCGGTTTTAGAAGACAATCCTTACGGCGAACTGCGCTTTGAGGGTGAATTTCTGCCATCGGCAAAAGCTTTTGATACGACCGGCAATGTCTTATGTACCGGAACCTTTTCGAAGATCTTCTGTCCGGGATACCGGATCGGCTGGGTTGCCGGTGATAAGGATATTATCCGTCAGTTCGTTTTAGTTAAGCAGGGCACTGATCTGCAATGTAATACGATTGCCCAGATGGAGATTGCAAAGTATCTGGAGCTTTATGATATTGATGAGCATATTGAAAAAATCCGTGCCGTTTATAAACGCAGAAGGGATTTGTTTGTTCAGACAATGCAGGAAACATTTCCTGACGAGGTTTCCTTTACGATTCCAAGCGGTGGTTTGTTTGCCTGGGTGGAACTTCCGGAGCAGATGAATGCGCGGGATTATTTGGAGAAATGTCTGGCAGAAAATGTCGCTTTTGTTCCGGGTGGGTCGTTCTTCCCGAATGGGGGGCATGAGAATACACTGAGACTTAATTTCTCGAATATGCCGGATGATAAGATTGTTGAAGGGATATCCCGAATGGGGAAAATCCTGAATGAGCAGTTGATATAAATGAAGATGCAAAGAGTCATTCACCAGAAGTCTTGGTAAGTGACTCTTTTTTTGATTACTTTAACTGGACAATTTCTATTTCATTTGCTAAACTGATATAACAGTCAAAGAGAATCTGAAATCTTCTATAATTCATGCAGTCTCTGCAGCCAATTCTCACACTGAACAATTACATAAGGAGGGATTGCGTTTGAATGCAATCAGTAATACTCTTGCGGCAACTGCCAGCAAGGAAAAATATGATGCCACTATGAAGGAATTGCTGGCCAACAAGCAGATTCTGGCCTGAATTCTGAAACGTTTTGTCAGGGAATTTGCTGATTTTTCGCTGGATGATATCGAGACAAAATATATTGAAGCTGACCAGATATCAGTGTCAAAGGTCGGGATTGCCCGTAATGTGACCAATATTGATGGAGTCACGAATGAGGATTCTACGATAAATGAAGGGCGCATTTTTTATGATATAATCTTTCGGGTACGCTATCCGGACAGTAATGGAGTATATATTGGTATGTGTATTAATCTTGAAGCTCAAAAGTCATATTATCCAGGTTACCCATTGGAGATGCGGGGATTTTTTCATGCGGCCAGAAGCCTTAGTGTGCAGCTAAAAAATATCAATAGCGAAACAAACTATGGATGTCTGCAAAAAGTATACTCCATCTGGCTTTGTATGGGAAATGTACCGAACTATGAGGCCAATACCGCGATCTTGTATCATACAAAAAAGAATGATATAATTGGGGTAGTTAAAAGAGATCCTGATATATATGATTTGATGAATGTTGTGATTTTGCGTATCAATGATAATGTGACATCTGAAGATGATGTTTTACGCTTACTCCAGATATTATGTTCCAGTTTATTAAGTGCTGAGCAAAAACTTGATCTGCTGGAGGATTTTGGAATACGTATGGAAGATGATGTGGAAGGAGGAATACGTAATATGTGTAATTTAAGCGATTTAGTTGAAGAACGTGGCATTGAAAAAGGACTGAAAGAAGGCAGGGATTCCGAAAGGCAGGAAATTGCTTTGCAAATGCTTCGGGATGGAATGCCGTATGAAAAAATAATTCAGTATACCCAGATTCCTGTGGAAACACTCCGCCAGTGGGTGCGTAACCAGTAGTTCGTTCTTACGTTTCTTGTGGACGATGTGGAGGGAGGGATACGTAAAATGTGTAATTTAAGTGATTTAGTCGAAGAACGTGGCATTGAAAAGGGCTTAAGGAAAGGTTTGAAAGAAGGCAGGGATTCTGAAAGGCAGGAAATTGCCTTGCAAATGCTTCGGGATGGAATGCCGTATGAGAAAATAATTCAGTATACCCAGATTCCTGTGGAAACACTCCAGCAGTGGACACAGAACTAACCCGAGGGCCACTACACTGTTATTTCACGTTAAGAAGGACCATTTGCTGATCGTGTTGCCAGCAAATGGCCCTTCTTATTTTTATAACCGCTGTTTTTTCCTTCTCGGCTCACTCCTGACTAAAATCACCGCCGCAACCGCAAAGCACGCCCCCGCCAGCATAAACGGATAATCCGAACCATAATTATAGATAAGCCCTGCAATCAGCGCACCGCATATCATTCCCAGCGACTTGGTGGCATTATAAAATCCCATCACAGCATTGCTGTTGCCTTCATTTGCTCCTCTGGCCGTGCAGTCCTGCAGCAGCGGAATATAAGCCGCATTAAATCCATAAAATACCACACATACAGCAAAAAACAGAACGATATGGTTAGCCAGCAGCATCATCACTATACTGGCCACGCATCCACCCAGAATCATTCCGGTAGCCCGCTTCACCCGGCCACTCCGGATAATCCACATACAAAGCGTACCGTTTACAATCAAAGTAATAATCCCGGTCACAGCTTTCATCAGGCCATTGTATATCGAAGTGAACTGAAACTGATCCTTCAGATAATAGTTGAAGCACTGGTCAAATGCGTTCGTCCCGATATTGGCAAAAACTACTGCCACAAAAAGAAGAGCCAGGTTTTTGTTCATAAAAGATCGCGAATCCAGAAACGACTTCAGCGGGTTGATCTCGCGGATAAATCCCTTTGTATTCAAAGGTTCATATTCCCCCGCCTTATTGTCGTCCAGTAAAAGCAAAAACAGGATTCCACCCGCAAAAAGCAAAACCGACTGAACGAAAAATGTGAGCCGGATCGAATAAACGCCCAGAACACCGCCGGTCAGATAACCGGTAGCCGCCCCAACCGCCTGGACAATCGCAAACCGGGTCAGATTTTCGCCCCTTTTGGCCGGGGGTGAAACATCAATAATATAAACCAGTGTCGAGACACTCACCGCACCGATAAAAAATCCCGAGAAACATCTTGCCATCAGAATTGTTGCCTCGGTTTTCATAATGCTGAACAGAAACTGTCCGAAAGCATAACCTGTGGATCCGATCATCAAAAGTCTTTTAGCCGGAAAGAAATCCCTCATCTTGCCCCAAAAAGGCGAAAACAGGAAGTTAGTAAATGACATCGCCGCAAATGCAGCCCCAAACATATAGTTACGAAGATCCAGATTAACAATTATTGTTGGCGTAATCGGATGGGCAACATTTGCCCCTATATAATGCAGGAATGATATAGCTAGAAAAATGGTCATATTATTCTTTCGTTTCAAAGCGGTTCTCCTTACCCCCGGTACTTGTTCCTTCTTCCAATGTATATCATATCCCTGCAGTAATAGCAAGCCACATTCATGGTTCTGTTTCATTTGTATTGTAAATATACAGGAGGTATAATCAAGTAACATACAAAACTGCAAAAATAAATCTGGAAGGAAACCATCAATGTCATCAGAAAATCCTATAGTAACTGCCGAAAATGCATACTTCTTAAAAGGCCATGCAAGCTGGCTCTATTGTGCCGGCTGCAAAAAAACCGTTGCCTATCTTTGTTATGTAACCTATCGCTATTTTCGCTTTACGTTCTCCTGTTCATGCGGCTGTCATGGATGGGTAGAGAATAAATTCGGTGAGATCGAACCAAAAGCTTTATCCTGGGGAACACTAAGACGCAATCCTGTCAACAGAAGATACTGCTGTCAGAGAGATGGTTCAGCCCTCTTTTCACCAGTACCTAAAAACCTGAAATCCTACCAGGCCATTGTCGTTTGCAGAAAATGTAATACTAAATATACTATCACGGAATAACCATACTTAATCCATGATTTTCACCCGTAACTATGGTATAATAATTTACATATCAACACACTGTACGAGGAGAAAAAATATGGAATTGTTCTATCGCAAACAAGAAGGCAACGATTACTGTATGGGCACAGAGCGCTTCACCATATCTCACCTGAAACCAAAAGAGACTACGCTAAAAATCCATCTCCATGACTTTTATGAGATTTATTATTCCATCTCCGGCGGCAAGGAGTTTTTCATCGGTAATGATTACTACGAAATCCACCCCAATGATATATTCTTTATCTGCCCCAACGAGAATCATCATATCACCCAGTTCGAAAACGTCAATCATGAGCGGATCAACATAGCCATTCATCCCAATTTTATCGAACAATATTCTACCCCCGAAACCCCGCTGGTTTCCTGCTTCGAAAGCTCCGACAGCCGAAGCCTGAACCTTTCCGTTGACTTTCAAAAACGTTTCGAATCTCTGATTAAAAAAATAGCCGGTGCCAAAGGTTTCGGCACCGACCTGCTTGAAAATATGTACTTATGTGAAATCTTAATCATGCTTCAGCAGTGCCGGACCGAATCGGGCAGCCAATATCTGCCAACGAATGACCCAAACAATGCCACTGCACAGGCAATCCTCCAATACATCAACAACCATCTGGCCGAAGATATCAATCTGGATCGTTTATCAAAAGAATTCTTCATCAGCCAGTCGTACCTGTGCCGATTATTTAAGCGTTATACCGGCATCACCATCAATAAGTACATCTCCGCCCGCCGCATCAGTCTGGCCACCGCCCTGATGAACAATGGCGCACGGCCAAGTGATGTCTTCGCTGAAGTAGGGTTTAAAAACTACAATAATTTTTTTAAAACCTTTGTAGAAATCGTTGGTACTTCTCCCAAGAACTACATGAAGTATAACTAATAAGTATAAAACGCCAAAAGGGCTATGGTTAAGTCAATAACCATAGCCCCTTTTACTCTGTCAAAACCCCATTTCATCCTCAACCACAATCACATTCAGCCTGCCGGGAAACTTATGCGCGCTGAATATAACCGACAGAAAATTACACATCCGCCCCCGCACTGTCTCACTCTGCTTCACATTACAGTCCGAGCATATCCCGGTCTCAACACAAGGGGTATGGTGTTCCTCCTTCCGACAATTCATCGGAGCAATCTGGTACAACCGATCCACCGCCGCCGGAATATCCTTGACCAGCTTATTAACGCCTACAACAATAATCACTTTTTTCGGCCCGTAAGTCATTGCCGCCACCCGGCTGCCGCTGCAGTCCATATTGACAATCTCGCCGTTCATTGTCACCGCATTTGATCCGGTGATGAACACATCCGTCAGCAGCGAATCCCGCAGAATGCCGAAGTGCTGCCCTTCCCTGCTGTCATATACATATCTGTCCAGCAGTTTATATTTATCTGAATGCAGTTCCTCCAAAACCCCCAGCTGCACCACGGTCTGCGATCCCCCCAGTCCGATTGAACTGCCTTCCGGAATCATCGAAAGTAATACCTCCTTTGCTTCCTCCTTCGTTTTTGCAAGTTCAACATGAAAGTCCTTATTTCGCAGAGCTGCTGCCATAAACTCAGCCTTTCTGGAGACATGCCATTCATAGTATTCATTGAATTCTCTCATCTGGTTCTCCCTCTGCTACAGGCGCACTTCAAACTCTTTTATGGCATCCTCATTCACATCAATACCAATCCCCGGCTTCATCGGCACCCTGACAACACCATTCTCCATCCCGATCGGCTCTTTGACCACCTTATCACGGAATGGATGGCTGGAGCGATCGAATTCGAGCATCGGTTCGGCAACAAATGCGCTTAGATTATTAGCCGGCAGAGATGCAATGACCTGCAGGGCTGCTGCCAGGCCGATCCCGGTCCCCCATACATGCGGAATTACCCTGACCGAATAGGCCTGTGCCATAGCAGCAATCTTCTTACATTCGGTAATACCGCCGGCACTGCATACATCCGGCTGAAGAATATCGACTGCTCCTTCCGTAATCCAACGGCGGAAATCATACTTGGTGAACAGATTCTCGCCGCAGGAAAGATGAGTGCCGGTCATATGTCTGAGCATTTTATAACCTTCGATATCATCTGTTTTCATCGGTTCTTCCATAAAGTGGAGCTTTGCATCCTCTACTTCCATCAGAAGCTGACGGGTCAGCGGTGCATCGTAGGCACAGTTGGCATCAGCCGCCAGCAGCATATCTGGACCGATCGCCTCACGCATTGCATGAATATACTCCGAATCTTTCTTAATGCCATAGCCGGTCTTAAGTTTAAATGCCCGGAATCCATCCGCGATCAATTCCTTAGCCTCTTCAATATAAGCCTGCGGATATTCCCTGTTTTCTTTACGGTAGAAGCTTGTTGCATACGGGATCACCTCCAGACGGAAGGCTCCGCCGATCAGCTGATGCACCGGCCGACCCAGGGTCTTGCCGATAATGTCCCACAGCGCAACATCAATTCCACTGATAGCATTGACCGCACCCCCGCCGCCAAACGGGCGGGATGCGTGAAACATGCTTTCCCAAAGAACTTCCACATTAAAAGGATCCTGTCCGATAAGCAGCGGTTTAAAGGTATGTTCAATGTATGCCGCCGACACTCCGCCCGGCTGTCTTCCATGGCAGACGGACTCGCCCCAGCCGGTAATGCCTTCATCGGTTTTGATTTCGACAATCATCGCATAGCGGGCATCAACAAAATCCGCATTCCAGGTGGAATATGGGTCTGTCTTACCATTCAATACATGTGTAATAATATCTGTTATTTTCATAACTGCTGTCCTCTCTTCCCGGTTCTGTCTTCATCTCAATAAGTTTTATTCAAAATAGCAGTCCTGATAGTTGTAGAGCGGCCCGGCCATCCAGAATCCTTTTACATTTTCATTATAAGCCACCAGATCCGCATATTCGATTACCGGCTCATAGTAGGCCCGGTCATAAACAACCTGCATCAGGTCGTGGTATACATCATTTCTTTCGCCGATATCGTTAAGCAGAAATGCTTCTTCCCGAAGCTTCAGAGCCTCCTGGAACTTTTCATCCGTATCATGACCGGACTGTGTAAACAGAACTTTGTCTTTGCTGAAGAAATAATTAATCAGTATATACGGATCTCCGTTTACATACTGACGGAAGGTGTAAATACCTGGTTTCTCACCGGATCCCATGTAGCCCTCAAGAGTTGCAAAGTCAGACATAACGACATTCAGGGTGATGTTGGCATCTGCACACATGCCTGTCATAACATCAGCCAGCATCTGGAACATAGATGTATTCTGACAGTAGAAGTCAATGGTAACACCATCGGGATAACCGGCCTCGGCAAGCAGTTCTTTGGCCTTTTCTGCCGAGTAGCTGCGCTGATTGTCCGCCATTTTATAAGCAGATACGCCACTTGGGTAAATCGCTGTAGCCGGTGCTCCCAGATTGCTGAATACTATTTTGTTAATCGCGTCACGGTTCAATGCATAGGATACCGCCTGGCGGACCCGCACATCAGCTAACGGCCCCTGTCCTTTCGGGAAACAGTTGATCAGTTCAAGAATAGCGATTGTATTGCTTGGGACTACTTCAATGCCATTGCCGGATGTCTCTTTAAATGCAGCCAGGTCGCTGAACTGCAGGCCACAGGCCAGATCCACACCGCCGGTTTCCAGTTCGATCTTCTGTACATTTGAATCCGGAATAATACGGACAACAATCTTATCCAGTTTTTTGGTCTCACGGTAACCGTCAAAGCGCAGCAGATTATATTCTGCCCCTTCGGTAAAATCGCCCCACATATACGGGCCGGTGCCGATACAGCTGGTCGCCCACTCAGCCTCCGGAGTAGCCGTCATATGTTTTTCGGAAATAACATACAGGTTACACAGGTAATACAGTGCCAGTCCCTGTACGCTGTTATAAGGAATCTGAACGGTATAGTCATCCGTTGCCTCAATATGATCCCAGTCGATATCACCCATATGAGCCGGACTTTTTTGTCTGATCATGGTAAATGAGTAAACAACATCAGAAGCTTTCATTTCCTCGCCATCATGGAATTTGATCCCTTGTTTCAGGTGAAGGGTCAGACTTTTTAAATCATCAGAAAACTCATAGGTATCCACTAGTACCGGAGTCGGCGCCAGATCACCTTCGCCATAGGCAAACAATGATTCATAGACCGGATTCCACAACTGCCGGCCGACATTTTCCAGACGGTCATATGGATTTAAGCTGCCCGGATCAATTGCAATCGCAACCGTCAGCGAGTTTTTTGCCGTTCCCGCTGCCGCACTGTTACCGCCAGCTGTACTGCTTCCTGCCTGACCTGCGGCAGTGGTATCTGCCGGATCATTTGCAGAACCGGCCTGACCGCAGCCGGCACATAGTATCATGGAAAACGCTAATAGCAATGCTGTCATTCTCTTCATAACTAATCTCCTTCTTTACTGGTATAAATGGCAGGCTACAAAATGATCTTTGATCACCTCCCGGGTTACAGGTGTCTGTTTGAAGCACTCCTCCCTTGCATCATTGCAGCGCGGTGCGAACCGGCAGCCGGGCGGAGGATTGATCGGTGAGGTCAGTTCCCCCCTTATCGCAATCTCGTTCTTCTGATGATGAATATCTGCCACCGGCACAGCGGAAAGCAAAGCTTTGGTATACGGGTGGAGCGGGTTACTGAACAGCTCTTCGGTTGAGCAGTGTTCCACGGATACGCCCAGATACATCACCATAATCGCATGGGAAATATATTTCACAACCGCCAGGTTATGGCTGATAAATAAAAATGTCATTCCGTACTGTTCCTGCAGATCCTTTAAAAGATTAAGTATTTGTGCCTGAATTGACACATCCAGAGCAGAAACCGGTTCATCACACACAATCAGTGCGGGATTTAACGCCAGCGCCCGGGCAATGCTGATACGCTGACGCCGTCCGCCATCCAGTTCATGCGGATATGTCATCCGGTATCTGGCATCGAGCCCGACTATCTTCATCAATTGATCGACCTGGGCATCGATATGGGCACCGGAAAACTGTTTTGTTATCCGCAGCGGCTCCGCGATAATCTGACTTACTGTCATTCGGGGATTTACTGAGGAATAAGGATCCTGAAAGATCATCTGCATTTTCCACCGCAGGTCTTTTAACTCCTTTTTACTGATATCGGTAATGTCTTTGCCGTCAAAGAAAATCTGTCCGCCGGTATTGTCAAGCAGTTTAATAATCAGCCGGCCAAGAGTTGATTTGCCGCAACCGGACTCTCCGACGATTCCAAGCGTCTGTTTTTCCGGAACTTTAAAACTGACACCATCTACGGCATGCAAAGTACCGGAAGGGGTCTCAAAATATTTTTTCAGATCTTTTGTTTCTACTTTTATGTTCATATTATCCTCCCCTCCTCCTGATCAGACTTATTGCCAGAGGCTTCCGCATGCAGACACCTGACCAGGTGTCCTTTGCCAACCTCGACCAGCTCCGGCTTCCGGCTGTTACAGGCAGACATTTTACAATCACAGCGGTCTGCGAATACACAGCCCTGCTTTTCAATACGCGGATCATGCATCGAACCCGGAATCGGCACCAGCCGGTCTTCTGTCGCATTGATATTGGGGATTGCCTTGAACAATCCTTTGGTATATGGATGGGCGGTGTGGTCATATATCCTTTCAATCGGTCCGATCTCAACGATTTCGCCGGCGTAGATAACCGCTACCTTTTCACACATCTCAGCTACTACACCAAGATCGTGTGTGATCAAAATAACTGCTGTCCCCAGTTCCCGTTTCAGATTACGGATCAATGCCAGCACCTGATTCTGAATCGTTACATCCAGTGCTGTGGTTGGTTCATCTGCAATCAGCAGTTCAGGGCGGCAGGCCAGGGCAATGGCTATGACAATTCGCTGTTTCATCCCGCCGGAAAACTGGCTCGGATAATCCTGATACCGTTCGCCTTTGATGCCCACCATTTCAAGAATCTCTATCGCTTTGACCCGGGCTTCCGCACGGGACAGCTTTTCGTGAAGCAGAATCACCTCTTCTACCTGGTCACCCACTGTTTCAAGCGGGTTTAAAGCAGTCATCGGATCCTGAAAGATCATCGAAACTTTTTTGCCGCGGATCTGCTGCATTTCTTTTTTTGATTTTTTCAGTACATCATCACCACTCAGGCGGATCGTTCCTTCCAGAATACGTGCCGGCGGTGTCTGCAGCAGCCGCATAACCGACAGTGCGATCGTCGTCTTTCCGGCACCTGTCTCTCCGACCAGACCGATGATCTGTCCATGATCCAGGTCAAAACTAACATCATTGACTGCGTGTACAACACCGTTATCCGTCATATACTTTACTTTCAAATGTTCTACTTCAAGCAATTTTGTCTTTTCACTCATCTATGTATTACCTACCTTTTCTGTTTCGGATCAAGGGCATCTCTGAGTCCGTCGCCAATCAGGTTGATAGCCAGAACTACGAACATAATGAAGATACCGGGAATCGTGGTGAGCCACCAGCATTCTCTCATATAAGCCTTTCCTGCTGACAGCATTGCCCCCCATTCCGGCTCCGGCGGCTGCAGGCCAAGCCCCAGAAAGCTCAGTGAAGAACCGGTCAGAATTGCCTGTGCTACAAACATCGTATATTGAATAATAATTGGTGCAATCGCATTGGGCAGAACATATTTCAGAATAATTCTCAGGTCACCGGCATTATTGGAAACAGCCGCCTCGATGAACTCCTGATTACGTACACCCATAATGGCTGCCCGGGTCACCCGGGTCATCGCCGGAGCACCGGCAATACCAACTGCGATCATCGTATTTACAAAACCAGGTCCAAAGCAAGCCGTCATAACCAATGCCAGTAAAATATTAGGCAGTGTCATAAAGATATCCACACACCGCATGATGATATTGTCCAGGCGTCCGCCGTAATATCCGGTGATACAACCCAGAAAGATGCCGATTGCCGCCGAGATTGATGATGCGATCAGTCCCATTGCTATCGTATACTTCGTTCCATAGATCATCCGGCTGAAAATATCACGGCCATACTGATCAGTACCAAACAGACTGTCCGCAGACGGCGGCATCAGGACGTTATCGTATTTTTGATTGTTAATCCCTTCCGGTGCAATCCTGCTTTCAAATAAGATAATCAGAATCAGCAGAAGAATTACGAAAACTCCTGCAATGGCAAGTTTATTTCTGCGAAAGCGTTTCCAAAATTCATACAGCAAACTGCTTTTTTTACTCGTATCCATTCTCTATCTCCTTACTCCTGCTTTTCTGTCACCGTCTCTTTACCTGTTTTTGCTTAAACTGACTCTTAATACGCGGGTCGATCATCGCAAAAATCAGATCTGTCACCAGATTGACAATACAGCAGGTAACAGCCAGCACCATAATCGCTCCCATTACGACGATATAATCCCGGGAAACAATACTGTCAACGAGCATCTTGCAAAGCCCCGGTATGGAAAATACGGTTTCGATAACGGTAGAGTTGGCCAGTGCTCCACAGAAGGTGGATGATATGACCGTAATAATCGGCAAAGATGCATTCTTAAGCATGTGCCGCCAGATAATAACCGACTCTTTCTGCCCCTTTGCTTCAGCGGTCTTAATATAATCCTGGCGGTAAACCTCAAGAATAGCCGAGCGGGTTGTCCGCATGATCGTCGCCATACCGGCAATCCCTGCCGTCACTGCCGGAAGGATAAAATACTTCAGGCTTTCACTCCCCGAAGCCGGCAGCCATCCCAGATGGAAGGAAAATATCAGGATCAGCTGCAATGCCAGCCAGAAGTTCGGCATGGACACCCCAATCATTCCAAAGAACGAAACAATATTGTCCAGTACGGAATACTGTTTCAGCGCCGAGATGATTCCGAGCGGAACGCCGATAAACAGCATGATTGTCATCGATAGAAGCGTGAGCTCCAGTGTCACCGGAAATGTCTGAATAATACGACGGGCCACAGGCGTATTGGATTTGTAGGAATTACCCAGATCCCCTTTGGTAAAAACTTTCGATATGTAGTCGAAATATTGAACGGCGAAGGGCTTATCCAACCCATGGTCTTCTCTGAACTTTGCCACATCTGCTTCTGTTGCATCACTGCCCGTATGAATCCGGGCCGGATCCCCCGGTGCCGCATTGAGCAGGGCAAATACCAAAAATGATGCGCAAATCATAACAGGGATGATCCAGAGAAATCGCTTTATTATGTACTTCAGCATGGTGAGTCGCTCCTTTTTCTTTCCAGACAGATAATCGTGTAACCGTCTCCCCTGTTCCGGCCTTGCCCGCATGCGTTTTACTTTAGGCCGGATTTTTTTCAATCTGCACAATGTGGAGGGGAGATCTTTTGCAGATAATAAGTACCTTCATGAATTAATTGTATATTATCACAGATAATGGCAGATTAAAATTATATAATTTGTCCATCACTTTGCTTATCTTGAACTAGCGTTGTTGTAAATTTCTTCCAGTCGGGGGAATACAAAAAATAAATCGAGGTGATTACAATGTATGGAGAAATTCTAAAACAGCTCAGGGAATTAGGCGATTATACTCAGACCAAAATGGCAAAGCAATTAGGAATTGCCCAAAACACATTATCCCAGTATGAAAACAACCAACGTGAAACAAAATTTGAAATGATTTTAAGAGTTGCAGAAATTAGTAATATAAAAATAATATTTGATGACAAAAGTATTAATTATCAGTATGAGATTGTAAAAGAGAACGAGAAATTCATGTTACAGGCCATTGATGAAGAAAAATAGATCTGCTGGAAGGAGTGTAAAAAAGATCATATGCAAATTTTACACTCCCCTAAAAGAGGATGTCACAAGGAAACCCTTGCAACATCCCGCAGCAGTTAAAAACCTAATAGTTAACCATTATTTTGAGAAATACATTTTCTATACAATTCCGACTTATCATCATAGTAAAACTTATTTGCCTCTAAAACCTTAATCGACGCGACATTGGTTCTGCCCTCTTCAATGGTAGGATCTGCTACCAGCTGAACCACGCCATGGTTCTCCGCCAATACTTGATCGCTGATTAACCTGACCAGTAGTTTTCCGAGCCCTTTTCCCAGCAAAGCTTCATCACCGATCATATAGTCAATTCCATATGTACCTTCCGGCTCTGCGGTTTCATCATCATCCAAAGGTAATTTCGTATAGTCATAATACTGGCAAAAGCCAATTGGCCGGCCATCTTCTTCAGCAATAAAATGTTTAATAAAGCTGTATTCATCATGTCGTCCCTTAATTTCCACCATCCAGTCAGCAACATCACCAAACCATTTGCGGATATATTCCTGCTCCAGCCATGACTGTACCAGGTCTACATCCGCATCATTCAATTTCCTAAGATTATACATAAAAGCCTCCTAAAGATCCAGCTGCATATAAACAGCGGTAAGTGCAGGGTTATCATTATATTTCTCAATTACATAAAACCCGTATTGTTTATACATTGCAATTGCCCGTTCCATTGTAGGAAAAGTATCAAGCCGCATATATTTATATCCGATCTGCCTGGCATCCGCGATCACCTGATCGGCCAGTATTTTTCCGATATGCTTTCCCTGATAGCCAGGTCTTACATACAACCGCTTGATTTCACAATAATCGTCATCTGTTTTTTTCAGTGCTACACACCCAACCACATCTTCACCAATATATGCAAGATACAGGCGGCCATCCGGCCATCCGTATTTCAGTTCCAGATCAAGTACTTCATGGTCATAATTCTGAACTTCCAGACAGCGTCTTACATCTTCACCCTGACTGATAATGTGGTCTCTGTACTCATTAAATAATTGCCCTACTTCCTGTGGCTTGTCATATGCCAATTCAAGTTCTACATTCATTTCATCTGCTACTGTTCATTCTTCCATCCTTTATTTTCCTCGCCCCATAAGCACAATTCATCCAGCACGTGCATCAGCGACTTTCCCCGTCCAGTCAGGGAATATTCCACCTTCGGCGGTATCTGCGGAAAAATCACTTTCACAATCAATCCATCCCGTTCCAGTTCCTTCAGGTTTTGGCTGAGTGTCTTGTCCGAAATTCGTCTCAGATATCGCTGCAGTTCATTGAATCGAACCGTTTGAAATTCCATCAGACAATACAAAATAACCATCTTGTATTTTCCTGATATCAGTGACAACGTATAACTGAATCCCGTCTCCTCAAAATTGGTATCTTTGATACATTTTGATATCATATCAGCATTCACCCTTTCCTCCAGGTAAGTAACTAACCCAATTTTCGGTACTTGTTTTTTCTTCCGGCTTCTACTATCATAACATATATAGCAAAACTGTCTAGACACATTTGCGAAAAACTAAGATTACATGGAGGATTTTCGATGAAGAAAAGTTTTGGAGTTCAGCCTTATCTGTTCCCTATGCCCGTATTAATGATTGCAACCTACAATGATGACGAAAAGGTCAATGTCATGAACGCTGCCTGGGGTGGCATCTGTGCTGAAAACATGATTATGTTAAGCCTTGAGGAAACTCATAAAACCTCACAGAATATAAAAAAGAGAGGGGCTTTTACCGTCAGCCTTGCGGATCTCGACCATATCGAGGCCGCTGACTTTTTCGGCATTGCATCCGGCAATAAAATGCCTGACAAATTTGAGAAAAGCGGACTTCACGCAGTCAAAAGCGAACTCGTTGATGCGCCTGTTGTCGAAGAGTTTCCGATCGCACTGGAATGCAAAGTTGCTGAAATCCAGAATGACGACTACGGTTTCCGGGTTGTTGGCGAAATTGTTAATGTTTTAGTCGATGAGGAGGCATTGGATGAAAAGGGGAAAGTTGATCCATCCAAACTGAATGCATTTGTCTTTGACCAGTTCCAGCATGGGTATTATAAGATCGGGGAAAAGGTTGGGCAGGCCTGGAAAAGCGGCGCAGGTTTGATGAAATAAATATTTGCTGTAATATACTTAAGGGCAAAGGAGGGTGCTGCAAAAAATATTTTTGTTGCATCCTCTATACTGTTAGCAATAAAATAATGCAATTTTTCCTTGACATCAGAATGATCTTTGAACATAATAAAGAGAGTTTCACTTCGCTTTCCTCTCTGGAAAGCAAATCAATACTGGCCCTGACAGGCCATGTTAGCCGGTTCGGCTGATTATCACACAGTTAAAATAAGATACAGAAAGCAGGTGTTGCCTTTGAATGGTTATGTTTGACGATATTATTATGTAATTATGCCAAAATGACTTGTAACGCAGACTGATTTTTTTTATAATGGAGGAAAGATATTTGGGAAATAAACAAACAATAAAACCACTGAAAGACCTGACGCTGCTGGATCGTTTTTTATTTGCTGAGGCCATGGATGATCCTGAGATTAATCAGCTGATACTGGAAATTATTTTAGGGAAAGAACTTCTTATGCACAACTGGACACAGACTGAAAAGGAAGTTCGTATTTCACCTCTGGCCAGATCCATCCGGGTGGATGTATTTTCTTCAGACGAAGATGGTAATGTATATGATGCGGAAGTCCAGAAAAAGGATGAGGGGAACCTGCCCAGGCGCAGCCGTTTGTATCAGGGACTGATTGACTCTACATTACTTGTTCCTGGAATTATTGATTTTAATGAGATGAAAGACTGCTATATTATTATCATTAGTCCGTTCGACTTGATCAATCAAGGCCGCTATAGTTACACATTCCGAATGCGTTGTGATGAAGATCGGGACTATTGCCTGGGGGATGGAGGTGTCCGTATTTTCCTTAATACAAGAGGAACGGATGAGCATTCGGCCAGTCCCGAGCTGATTGAACTGTTGCATTATATTGAAAGGGTGACAGGGGATGTGCAGCCGGAAATCACCGGGGATAAGCTAAAACAAATTCATCAGCGGGTGCAGTCTGTCAGGCAAAGTGAAGAGACAGGAGTGAAGTATATGCAGCTATGGGAAGAGAGACTGCTGGATAAACAGGAAGCAAGAGAGGAAGGACTGACAGAGGGTCGGAAAGAGGGTCGTGCGATTGGCCAAAAGTTAAGCCAGATAATATTAATCCGCAAAAATTTCAATCATGGCATGTCAATTGAATCAATTGCAGTTTTTCTGGACCTTGATGCCAGTATCGTAAAACAAATCTGTGAAAAAATTCAGACGGAACCAGATGTTCCGGATGAGGAGCTGACTTTAATCTTGCCAAACCTTTAATGAAGTAAAAAGGCTATACTCATTCCGTTTTCTGAGTATGGCCTTTTTACATTTTATCATCGAACGACATATCGAAGCACCACAATCCCATCCTCAACATACTGACCCGTCAAGTGCAGCGAAATCATTGGATTATCCGGCAAAAACAGCGGTATGCCCCGCCCCAATATGACCGGAATAACCCCAATCACATATACATCTATTAATCCCGCCTTCAAGATCGGATCAATCGACATACTGCCGCCAAACAAGTAGATGTCACCATCCGTCACTTTCTGTAGTTCCTGCACCTTATCCGGAATATCCCCGGCAATAAAATGAACATTATCGTAATCTTCAACCTGCTGAGAAGTTACAACATACACATCTTTATCTGCATATTCCTTATGCATATCAAGATCGAAACACCGTTTTCCCATAACAACTGCAGACACCTGCTCCAGAAACTTGTCATGACTCCAACGCTCATTCGTATTCAGCGCAGCATCTCCCGATGGCACAATCCAGTCATATCCATCATTTTCATCAGCGATAAATCCATCCAGACTGATCGCCAGATTTAAAATAATTCTCCCGGCCATTTTTCCTCCTTATAAACAAAGAACCGCAACAACACTGCTGATCGCAAGGAACAATATCATAAGTAAATACAGTGATAACATCGGCGTATACATCCGTCTTGGAACTAGCTGCTTATATTTTGCATACTCTTCCGGGAAAAGTTTCTCCAGTTCACCGGTTTCTTCAAACCGTGAATTGAGCGATACTACAACGATGATCACTGCCCCGATCAGATAACCGATCACCCAGGCAGAAGAAAACCACAAGCCTGCCTGCAGACAGACAAATCCGGTATACATCGGATGTCTTCGCTGGGCATATACACCATCCGTTAACAGCCGCTCCGGTTTTCTTGTTGTCATATTCTGCGCTGTGTGATTTTGTTTTGTTGTCCGCGAAACGAGTATCGCACCATAGATAAACAACGGACATCCGAAAATGATCTGTATCCCCTGGGGAATCGGAACCAGAACTGTACCCATCCGCCAATAAGCCAGATTCACAATAGCTCCAGGTGTGAAAATATTAGAAAGGAACGTAATCACAATTATAAGTACTGCATATAAAATGGCACTTATCACTCCAACTATTACGACTTTCCCCTTTGCAACAGTACTCAAAACAGCCCACCTCCCAATTAAATATTACGCTCAAATCTCAGACTGCCATTCATCTTCCAGCAATCCATAAATATAAGTATCCTGCCAAAGCGGCGTCCCATCTCCGGAACAATTGAAATAAACATTTTTCCTGAGATGTGCTTCTCTGTGAAAGCCCACTCGTTCCAGCAGTCTCCATGACGATACATTTTCGGGATTGCATTCTGCATATACCCTGTGAGCGTTCTGATTGCAGAAAATATCGCTGATTAATGCCACTACCGCTTCTGTGGCATAACCCTGTTTTTGATAAATATGATTAAACACATAACCGACCTCCCAGTTCTTCTGGTCTCTTCCGGCCAGATATACATTCCCGATCATTTTACCGTCCACTTTCAAACATACCGCCCAAAAGTCATCGGATTCCATACGGCTCGCTGCCGCCTGCCTGCACTGCATCTTAGTCAGCGGCGGATAAGGTTCATACTCCACCACTCTCTCATCAGATAAATACTCATACAGATCTTCCCAATCCGTTTCTCTGAATCTGCGAACCACAAGCCGTTCTGTTTCCATTTGCTTTTCCATAAAACAATCCTTCCTATTCCGAACGCGACTTCATTCCCAATATAAGGGTATCCACCGCATATTCAAAACTGCTCTCCACACTCGATTCATGAGCAAAGCCGTGATGGCTGTCAATACTGGCAAAACCATGGACAAGGCTTCGTATAGTCCGGATCACATGCGATGCTTCGAGTTCATCCATTCCTGACTCAGCCCCAAGCTCATATACCAGCTGCAGTACTTCCGAAAAAAGTGACCCGGCCTGTACATCCGCCATCACATTCATCCACTGAATGGTTTCATAAAGTCCCGTGTGCTCTCTGGCAAACCGGATATAGGCCTGTCCCAATGCTTTAATCGCGCCTATGCCACTGCGCCCGATCACCGATCTGACAAGGACTTCCCGGAGCTCTGCCATTGCGTAATGAGATACTCTCG
Organism: Lachnospiraceae bacterium; assembly: GCA_032073745.1. Taxonomy (GTDB): domain Bacteria; phylum Bacillota; class Clostridia; order Lachnospirales; family Lachnospiraceae; genus Brotaphodocola. Next base: position 82,503 of record DAMAMW010000009.1, read on the forward strand.
TCTTCAATTCCGTCAAACTGTCAATATGCCGGTAGAGCGCCGGCGGGCTTACCCCCAGCCGCTGGCTTATCTCTTTCAGCGTAACCGCATCAAAGCCATTTTCATCTGTCATCTGTGCAGCCAGTAAAACAACCTTCTCCGTATCCACTCCGGCTCTCGGCATAATCCCTCCCCAAATCAGAATTGCTTTAAAGTTAATCTGATTAACATTATAAAATAATGATGGCAGACTGTCAATCGAGAAAGAGGGGGCGTCGCTCATGGTTCAAGGAGAACGTGGGGCGTTTGGTTGGAGTGGAATCGGTTCCGTTCTCTCGGTGGGGTGTTTCTAAGGCTGCAGCAGGTAATTTTCAGCGGCACCGGGGCCAGTTTGCGCTAAACTCTTGATGACTTTAACGCGCCGGGCCCCTGGAATCACGCTTTGGAGAGCATGATTCCTCCGCTGAAAATCACCTGCTGCAGCCTAAGGAACACCGTCACCTCGTTCAATGTCACCAATTCCACTCCAACCAAACGCCCCACGTTCTCCCAGCAACTATGATGCTCCCGCTAGATAAAAAACAAAACCATGCGCGATGAAAGTTTACTGGTTGTAGTAATTACAGGTTTTTTAGCGATATGAAAAAGGCTACCACACCTGCGATTCATTGATCGCTAGTGCTGCAGCCCATTTCCTATCATTATATATTTTTATCCTAATATTTCACTCAGTTTCACTTTACGGTCTTCATATCTTGACAGTGTACAAGCATCCGCCGTTGCAATAGCAGCCCTCGCCGCCTCGCCAGTCAGGAGCGGGCGGAATTCATCGTCAGCCGTTTTTCCATGCATGATCCCGTTTAGATAATTCATTTCCTTTTTCATGATGCTGTGCAGCCACATCGGCGGCTTATTTCCCGGTTTTCCATACATGATTGCGCCGTCCATTTCCAGGCCGTGATAGATTCTCGTCCGGTCATCATCCTCTTCCTGACTCTCATGAACAAGAAAATGCTTATCTTTTCCGTCAACCTTTAACGTGCCCTTACAGTCACACATATCAATGCGAATCGCTCCTTTGGTTCCCTGAATCAGTACATAGTGCTCGGGCCACCGGAATGCTGAGCCCCATTCAAGCACTGCATAGCGGTTATCCGCATATTCCATATTGACAAAAAGCATGTCGTCTTCATCACCGAAGTTTTCACCCTGATGAACCACATTGCCGCCGGTCATCGTCACCGTTTCCGGCATCCCGCCCATCAGAAACTGGATGCAGTCCAGTTCGTGAATGTGATGATAGAGGTGGCCGCCTGACTTTTCACGGATTTTTTTCCAGGATATTGTATCCTGCACTTCTTCCCATCCATTTCTTGCCGAATGACAGTACACGACATCGCCGATTACACCTTCACCAATCAGCTTCTTCGCATAACGGACACCGTTAAAGAAATTCATTACATGTCCGGCCATAAATGTTACGTCCTGTTCCTGGCAGGCTCTGACCATCTCATCACAGTCCCGGTAGCTTAAGGCGATGGGTTTTTCACAAAATACATGAACACCGTGTTTTGCTGCTTTCAGCACCGGCTCCTTATGCAGGTAATTTGGTGTGGCAATAATGACCGCATCAACGTCCTCCCGGCTGTACAGCACATCCAGATCCGTTTCCACATCACAACCAAGCTCCTCAGCCACGGCCACAGCGTTATCCGGATCCAGAACCGCCACAATCCTGGCCCCCTCTTCCTCATTCATAATCCGGCCAAGCTCAGCTCCAAAATAGCCGCTGCCGACAATTGCATATCCTATGCTTTTCAAGATAAATCCTCCTCAATCTACTTTACTGCTCCGTCCGCCATTCCACCGGCAATCTTATTCTGTATAAACATAAAGAATATAATCGACGGTACCACGACCAGCGCCGAAGCCGCCATCATGTCCCCCCAGTTCAGAATTTCTGAACCCTGAAGTGATTTTAAAGCTACAGATACCGTCATTTTACTGGTACTGTTAATCAAAATTAACGAATATAAAAATTCATTCCACGCATTAATAAATGTATAGATTGCCGTTGCCACAATCCCGGGCATTACCAGCGGCAGCACAATCCTTGTAAACGTCTGAAACTTGTTTGCCCCGTCGACCCGCGCCGCTTCTTCAATCCCGATTGGAACCGTTTTAAAAAATCCAACCAGCATCCAGACGGCATACGGCACACTGAACGAAAGGTATACAACCACCAGACCGCCCCTGGTATTGGTCAGTCCCAGCTTCGCCATCACCAGCGAATACGGGATTGCCAGTAAAATCGGCGGGAACATATAGGTCATCACCAGAACTCTGGACATCAATGCCCCCAGTTTCGGGAAAAAACGAACGATTCCATATGCCGCCATGGACGAAATGACAATCGCAATTACTGTTGTTGACGCCGCAATGATAATACTGTTTCTGATATTAACTGCAAACCCCAGATCATCAATTACATGAATAAAGTTTTCCAGGGTAAATACCCTCGGCAAAAATTTAGTCGGATTGGCAATCAGATCACCGGAAGATTTCACTGAACAGAGCAGTATCCAGATCAGCGGGAAAATGGCGACCAGGGATAACAAACTTAAGTATACATGGCAGAGTGCATTGCCGAATTTTTCTTTTCTGCTTACCATCACTTATCCTCCTTTTCCCATTTTCCGATAATCGTAAAATATACCATGCAGAGCAGCAGCAGAAATGCCAGCAGAAGGATCGTCACCGCCGATGATCTGCCCAGCAGCTTCGTACCCCAGCCCATATTGTAGGCATAAATCGGCACTGTAGTTGTCGCATTTGCCGGACCACCTCCGGTCAGCAGGTAGATCAGATCAAAGTTATTAAAAATCCAGATTGTCCGCAGCACTACCAGCAGGCCAACTACTACCTTGATATGTGTCATGGTGATATGACGAAACTGCTGAAACTTTGACGCACCGTCGATCTGAGCCGCCTCATACTGATCCTGCGGGATCGTCTGCAGTGCGGACAGCACATTTACCATAATCATCGGTGCACCAAACCAGATGTTGATAAACACCAGTGTCAAAAAGACCAGGCTGCTGTCACTTAAAAACTGTGGCAGTTCCTGACAGATGCCAAGCTGTACCAGAAGATTAGGCAAAAATCCGGAAACACCATTTAAGATCCACTTCCAGGACAAGGCAATGACAATCGACGGAAATGCCCACGGGACGATCATCAGTGTCCGGTAGACCGCCTTGCCGCGCCGCACCCGGTTGATCGCCAGCGCGGCAGTAAAGCCGATAAACAGCTGCCCCGCCAGCGAACAAACCGTCCATATAATAGAGTTAAGGAAGGCTTTATAAAAATCAGGATCCGACAGCACCGCCTGATAGTTGGAAAATCCCACAAAAACGTAAGCCGGTTTGATCAGATGCTTCGTTGTCATACTGTAATACAGACTGGATAAAATCGGGTAGATCAACAGTAGTCCGACGATAACCAACGCAGGCAGGACAAAAACCCAACGCTCATAGTCAAATTTCTTCTTAGTTTTCACGATACTTAGCCGCCTTTCCTGATCTCAGCCGGTTATTGTACCGAACTGAAAACCTGAGTCAATTTATCCTCAGCCGTTTTGGCTGCAGTCTCCACATCTGTGCCGTTTGTTATAATATCCTGGAACATTCCTTCAATAATTCCCTGTGAAGTCAGCAGACCCGCCTGAACACTCGGTCCCCGCTCAAAACCAATGGCAGCACCTTTATTCATAGCATCTGTAATAACCTCTACTGCATTAGAAAATTGTTTAACAGTTTCATTATTCTGATATTCAGCCGTATCAGAGATGCCGGAGATTGCCGGCAGCATTCCGACCGGAGTCGCCTCCAGGAACTGGATATAGGTTTCCTGCTCATAAAGTTTTTCAATAAATGCCTTGCAGATTTCCGGATGCTCTGAATTCTTCCATACAACCATCGGTATATTGGATGTCTCTGCACCGTATTCCGGATCAGCGGCATTGCGGCGGGGCAGCGGGGCACAATCAATCTGATCAACCAGATCCGGGGAGTTGGCCTGTACGCCGCCGATCTGAAAACCGGAGTTGAAATCAAATGCCGTTTTGCCCTGATAGAATAACGTAGCCTGATCCAGAACCGCATAATTTACAGAGTCCTTAGGTGAACAGTTATTATAAATATCCAGCCAGAAATTGATGCCTTCAATCGCCAGATCACTGGTGATATCAGGCTTTAAATCCTCTGTCAAAAGGCTTCCGCCGCCGCTGCGGACATAAAAATTCAGGAAACGGGTTCCCATCAGGTCATTAGAACCGCAGGGGAATGAACAGCCATATACCCCATCCTTTGTTAATGCTTTTGCCGTCTCAGCAAATTCAGCCCAGGTTTTCGGCACTTCCAATCCTGCCTCAGCCAGCAGATCCTTGCGATACCACATAACCTGTGCATGGGAATACAGCGGAACCGAGTAACAGGAACCATCCATCTCACCTTCAGCCAATGCTGTTTCAGAGAACTTGTCCCGGCCAATCGTATCAATCAGATCATCGAGCGGAACCAGTGCATCCGCATCCATCATTTCAACCACATGACCCGGCAGTCCCGTACTCATATCCGGTACATTTCCCGATGCCAGTCCGGTTGTCCACTTGGTATAAAAATCCCCCCACGAAAATGTTTCAATCGTGATCTTCACCCCCGGGTTATCAATCATAAACTGATCCGCCGTTGCCTGGATCACTTCAAGCCTTGGCCCCTGGGTAAAGGAATGCCAGAATGTAATCTCCCCCTCTAACTCTCCTGTGTCTGTATTGGTCCCGGTATCGGTACCTGTCCCCGTGCCTGCCGCCTCCTGTCCCGACGGATCCTGTGTTTTTTCTGCCTTCTGCCCACATCCGGACATAACCCCTGATACCAGCATGACAGCTGCAAGTACTAACGCGATTTTTCTCTTCATACCCTTCTCCCTTCATGTAACAATTGTTAACTCTACATCTATATTACATACTTTTATTGTTTAATTCTACTAACCAGACCTTTAAAAATAGCACTACAGTCTCATAATGCAAGAAAAAAGAGCAGTACATAATTACCATACTACCCTTCTCTAGCTATTTTCCGGTACCGGTTTGGAGTAAAACCGAATGCCGATTTAAACTCGCGGATAAAATAATTTGTATCCTCATATCCCACACTGTAGGCCACATCGTTGATGCTCTTATCACTGACCAGCAGCGTGCGGGCAGCTGTTGTCAGGCGGATTTCCCGGACATATTCCATCGGCGTTTTTCCCATATGGGTCTTAAACAGGCTGCTGAAACGCTGTTTGCTGAGCGAAGCCATATCCGCCATCTTTTCCGGTGTGTACTTTTCAGTAGGATGAAAGATAATATAGTCCGCCACCGCCTGTACCCGGTAATCCATCTGCCGGGTTGATTTGCGTTCCCGGTTCTTTAATGTTTCCAGGTCGAAATCTTCACTGCCCAGTTCGCCGTCTTCCTTCGCTTCCGTCTCTCCGCGAAGAGAAAGAGAGCCAATCAGTAAGTCCAGATAACCGCGGACAAAACACTTTCTGGCCACATGGTCAGATTTGACACAGCGGTATATTTCCTGAAAATAAATATCTTCCCCCTGATTGTCGGTAACGGCGCGGATTCCGTAATGTTTGCTGAGTACATCTGCACTATCATTAAAAACCGAAGTCGCAAACCGGATACTGTAAAAATCAAAGGTTTCTGTCAGTGCCTTACAGGATAACTTACATCCCGACGGAATGTATGCAATCTGATTTTCACTTACTATAATTTCTTCACCATCAATATAAAATACAGCGCTTCCCTTTACTACATAACGGAAGATATGATACGGAATCCTCGCTTCCGGATAAGCCCAGGTCGATCCCATCGAATAAAAACCGATATATAAAAATGTGAACCGGACACTGTCAATCGCCGCCATATTCACCTCCCGTCATTTTTTACCAGTAGAATTATCCAGATGAGACTGTTATCCGATCAGCCGTAATAATCCGGTAATTATAAGAATTTATCGTGATCCTCACACCTTCTTTTTCATTACCGGCATAATAATTTTTGCCGCGTCTGGTGATCACACAGTCTTCCGATTTCACCGTCTGATATACGTAATCCCTGACCGCCTCCGGTTCCAGACTCAGTTTAAGCTTTTTATTGATTCGGTCATAGACCAGATCGGTATAACAAAGCCGTTCCAGAATCACAGCTTTCATTGCATATTCAACCGGCTCCTCTTTCTTTTCTTCCGCTTCCGTGAAAGGACCAAACGGCCTGATATGCTCACGTTTTGAAGAAAATTCCTTTATTGAAGTGATCGTCATATCATCATTAAATTCAATAACAGAAACACCGTCGAACTCGTTCTCCGTGCCATTGCTGCGGTCTCTGAACAGCCACTCTGTCACCACAGTATTCCCCTGATGAATAAACCGGCTGACCGGCCATTCCAGCACCGTCTGCTCTTTCAGCATCTTGTCAATCCACTTATTGATTTCATCATATCCCCGATACTCCGGCCCATAGCATTCACTATAATAGATATCCGGAGCAAAGATGTCATTTAAACCGCTGAAATCCCGCTCTACCCACATCTTAAAATAGGTTTCAATTATGCTTTCTTTTTTACAGTTATTCATAATCTCCGTAACAAAGTCGGCCTTGTTATCCGTATATGCATCCCGGTTATGTTCATACTGCTTCCACAATTTGAGTTTCAGCGCTTCATACCGCCTTGCCGCCTCCGGATGCCGATTCAGATAATCCCGGAACGACAACTCATCATTGTCACCAGCCTGTCTCAGATGTAAATGAAAAACTTTCCGGGCAAAACCATCCTCCGTATATCCTTTATTCAGACTGATCCGGCTCTTCGATTCGGTCATGCACAGATATCCGTTGGCAGTCAGGGTCTCCTTCATCGACCGCATATCAGATCCCGGCTCTATTTCCACAAGGATATCTATAATCGGCTTGGCCCAGATCCCCTTAATCGCAGTACTTCCGACATGGCTGATCTGTCTGATTTGTTGCTCAGGCAGGATTTTCTGTAAAAATTCCCGTTCGGAATCATACCATCTGCTCCAGTCATCATCCGGCTCTGACAAAAAGATCGGAAACAGCTGCCAGAGTTCTTCCAGACTCATTCCCATCAGTTTATTTACCATTTTCGTCTGCTCCTTTCTACATTGTATAGTTTCATGAATCATTGGTTTCAGGTGGCTTTTATCCCGGCAAATTCTATTTTGTGAATTTACCGCACTTGATCTTTAAAAGTGATTTAACCAGTTCCAGATCATCATCATTTCTGACCTCAATATCAAACGTATGACCGGCTGTATTGCTCTTCCCTGACTCAATAATCTGAATGACTTCATCCGTTAATCCGGCATCTGCTGCCGTTTCCCTGTTTTTATCACTAAAAGTAAAAGATACATAAAAACAGTTCTCTCCGGGGGTCAGATACATCAGATTTTTCTTTTTCTCAATATAAACCATACACCAGCCCCATGCTTTTCCATAGTATTTCCACAGATTTGAGGTTCCCGGAACCAGTTTATCCACAAAATCTACATATGTATCCCACAAGACCTTGCTTTCCTGCATGATCTCCCGCAAATTTTCCTCCGCCGGCTGCAGCTCTTTTACTCTGAAATAACTTTTTGCCATAATCTTTACCTACACCTTCCATCATCTATTTATCAATTGATTACCATGTTCCTTTAACCATTCTTCGACAAATCGCTCCGACTCTACCCCGGGATAATTCATTTCAACAGCAACCTTATGTGACAGTTCCTTAAACAGCAGTGTCGTTTCAATCAGAGCCTGCCAGCTGCCTGCTGCATCAAACGACCCAAAACAAGCCTGCAGCCGCTCATATATATCAGCACTCAACCATTCGTACATAAACCGCCCGGCATGCCAGGTATCATGATCTTCCCCCCGCATACACCGCTCATACCATTCACACATCTGCAACAGCAGCGCTTTCAGATCCGTATCCCGGCTCTTCACCACCCACAGGTCACCGCGAAGTACCTGTTTGGCCAGATACAATACCACAAACCAGAACATATTGCAGGTTTGATCAAACCTCTCTGCCGAAATCGGATTGATCAGCAATTTCCGTGGTCTTTCCGGCATAATATGATGACTGACCTGATCCTTGTCCACCAGCATCCTTACTCCGCGATAGAAGTTTTTGTGAACTTTCCGGGCGGCAGCGAGTCTGGTCAGTTCATTCGCTGATGAAACCACAAAATCAACCTGGTAACCACCTGCAAACAGAGTCAGCCGCTCCGGGTCACCACCTGCTGTATAGGTACTGAATGAACAAAGAACATTGCCCAGATTCTGCTGCCATTCAGACTGCCTTAAATACAAGTCCGGATTGCTTGTAAACATCAGTATATCCATATCCGACCAGATATCAGCCGGATGATCCTCGCGCGCCTGTGATCCGATAATAAATGCTGCCCGGATATCATCTACCCCTTCCGCCCATGCTTGAAACACATCAATGAAATTACTATAGAATTCTGCCGCACTTATTCCTCTGTCCATAAGCAACCACTCCTTATCCGGTATCATATACCAGTATTATTTTCCTGTCACACATTCCTGTATTTCACTATTATCTCACAGCACCCCCGGTTTCACAATATCTGGTTTTTCTCAGTTGAGGAAAAAAAGATGCCACAAAATGATTATCTCCGAAGGTTAGGCCGAAGGCGATCATTTTGCGACATCTGCAATCATACAAACAGTTAAAGGGTAACAACGCACTTGCTTTTCATCTACTAGAGGACGCGAATATTATGGCAGGGGAAAGGGGCCTGTTTGGGAAGAAATCGGCGACATTGAGCGAGCTGACGGCAGTCCTTAGATTCTAGCCCGGGCTTTTCCGCGGAGGATTTCTGTACTCCAATCAGAAATCCAGGTGAGGGACGCGAGAACTCTTCAGAGTTCTCGTGGCTTCGAGCCGGTGCCGCGGAAAAGCCCGGGTTAGAATCTTAGGAATGCCCCAGCGAACGAACGGAGCCGATTCCTTCCCAAACAGGCCCCTTTCCCTCGCGAAAATGTCCCCTCCTCAACTCACTTCATTAGAATAAATCTCATCCCCCGCAAACGGTATCACTTCAGCCTCCTGCACCTCATTCTTATGACCATAGCAATTCCATCCGGTTGCTGCATAAAGCAGAACGAGAACCAGGTTAATAAAATTACAGAATAAAAACGGCAGATAACTAAACGTACTCACCCCCGTCACCCCAACCATATAGATAGCCGTAAGTGACCACGGCATCATACAGGAAGTAAAGGTGGTGGAATCTTCCAACGACCGTGACAGTACCCGCCGTGACAGTCCGATCTCGTCATATTTATGATAAAAAATATCTGCTGTCAGCAATATTGATGCCGACACATGCCCCAGGATACACATAAATGCAAATCCGCAGCCAAGTGTAGAAGCCACCACGGTAAACCGCGTCTTGGCAAACCCGAGTAAACGGCCAACAATCACCGGCATTGCATCCATCACATCCAGACAGCCGACAAAAGCAAATATCAGAACTCCGGTAATAATAAGCGATGCAAAATCGTAGATCCCGCCCCGTTCCAGAGCCCCCAGCACCGTCTCCATCCCGGCCGGAATGCTCTGCCCCGTCATCGAAAAAGTAAAACCGCTCTTCATACTCTGAAAAATGGTCACTGCCGAATGTCCCTGAATCACAAATGCCTGAACAGCGCTGATCAGAGTGGCAAGGCACATCGTCAGGACAGCAGGCATACGCATAACAGAACAAATAAGTACAAATGCCACCGGCAGCAACAACCATGGTGTCATATGAAATGCAGATTCCAGCACCTGCATCAGTTCCATGGAACCGGCTGCCGAACCGACACCATTAGCCGCCGGGAATATGAAACCGCAGACCAAATACATCACTGAAGCTATCGCTGCTGACGGTATCATCGAATACGCCATTGAACCAACATGATCATATACCGACACACCGGAAACATTAGCCGCCAGATTTGTTGTCTCCGAAAGCGGACTCATTTTATCTCCCAGCAGGCTCCCCGAGATAACCGCCGCCGCCAGCACAGGCATATTGGCCCCGACCATATGGCCGATTCCGATCAGCACCACGCCGATAGAAGCCGCGCTGCCCCAGGACGTTCCGGTGCAAAGCGAGAAAAAACTGGTGAGTAAAAATGCGATCACGTAGATGTATTTCACGGCAATAACATGCATGCCGATATGAATCATATACGGAATTGTCCCGCTGACCAGCCACGTACCAATCATTAGACCGATAGACAGCATTACCAGAAATGTAGGTGCGCCGCCTTTAATTCGTTCCGACATACCATTTTCAATATCTCCCCAGGAAAAACGCATGATAAGCAGCTGAGCTGTCACAAACAGAATACAGATAAACATAAGAACTTCAAGCGGCAGAGCACTCTTTCCCAGCAATACCGGGCGAATCCCCAGGCCATAAGCCAGAACCGCAACCGCCACAACAAGCGGAAGTAAACACGCAAAAAAACTAACCTTTTTCTTATTCTCCATATAATCACTCCTATCAACAACTATCCAACATAATTACCCACCTTCTGCACACTCGTAATATCACAAGCCACTATGAGCACATCGCCCGCAGCCAGTTTAAATCCGGGCCCGGGTGATGAAAACAGCTCATCGCCGCGCCTGACCGCCACGATCGTGGCTCCTGTCTTTTCACGAAATGCCAACGCTCCGATCGTCTGCCCTGCTGCCTGCCTTCCTTTGCTGACTTCAAATTCATAAGTCCGGATATCGCGGCTGCTCTGAAAACGCGTTGCCAGTTCCGTTATTTTGTTTAATACCGTATTAATCTTTGAATCAATCTCAGTCCGCGTCTCCTGCAGCTGCTCCAGTTCCTGCTTCAGCATCCGCAGCTCATTGGCTGACTGGTGCTGTTCCAGATATTCAACTGCCAGCTTCCGCGATACGACACGGCTGCCAATATTTTTTTCGGTAACAACGATCCCTGTATCACTGAGTAAATGGATCGCCCGTCTCGCCGTCTCCGGAGAAACACCGTAGGCCGGACCCAATAAGGATCGGCCGGAAATAAAACTGTCTTCTTTTATATCACCTTCGGCTATACGTTTTGCAAGGTCATATGCAATGCGCATATATACCGGAGTTTCATCCATTTTTATACCACCCCCACGATCATTTTAAGTGACAACTTTATTTTATCACTTAAGTTGTCACTACGTCAATATAAAATCGAAAAGCCCCGGAACCTTTTTTGTATATAGGTTCCGGGACTTCCTCCTACTATCTGTTCTTCAAATTGATTTCCTCTTTCTTATGGCTGTACGATCTTATCCGCAGGCAACGCAACATTATACGCAATGGAAATATCTTCACTGCTGAAATAAACAAAGTCACCTTCCGGCATCTCCCAATAAACCTTTGCCTTATAAGGCCTGCGCACGCCAATCGCTTCATCCGGCTGATAATCCGTTATTTCAATCGTCCAGCGGGCCGGATAGGCCGTGCCCTGCCCGTCGTCATAGAGACGGTCCTCACAGATAAACTTCGTAATCTCACCAATCTCATTAAAATAAAACATACCCTCTGCCGTTACATTATAGCAGGAAATCCCAACCTTTACAGTATTCGCATCAACTTCAATACAGTTTACATAATCAGCCATAAATACACTTGGCATTAGCACGGCATCACCGAGAAAAGTAAGCAGATGGGTACGATTTATGATTTCTCCGGTTTCAGATGAATGGACAACCGGTATGTGTTTCGCCAACACCCCGGTGAAAAATCCTTCTCCATTCCGGTAATAGTCCATTCCCTGGAAGGGGATACCAAACATACTGCCGTTAACAAAAGCCACCCGCTCAGGCCGTAACAGAGAGTTGTACTGCTGATAGCTGATCTGCATCGGATCTTTATCCTTCGCCAACATAAATGGGACATTCCGGAATGTAATGCATGCGTTATAAATCATCGGTTTCCCAATGAATTCACACGCTGTAAAATAACGCCTGAGTGGACCGGGCAATCCGGCTATATCCTCTGATGAAATCACACCGGCTTCCGGTACTTTTGTCTCCGAAAGAGACCTTGCGGCATGAGACCGGAACGATCTCCACAATTTGCCGCCCGGAATATGCAGATATAAGATCAGCAGTGCCAGGCCGCCAATTAAAACCAGTACGCTTGCTTTTATCTTTCGTATCATCCCACCTCCTCCTGTTTCCTTCTGCAACCGGTCAGCAGAATGTCAACGCACTCCTTCGCCATTTCCTCAATCTTGTCCGGATCCTCAATCTTGTGGCCGATCAGATGAAAAACCAAACCAAATAATGCAGATATTATGATTTGGGAAGTATACGGTGTGATCTGGTGGAATATCCCCTCCCGCACTCCTTCCTGCAAAAGATCCTCGATCATGTTAAGACCAGCCTCACCACGTTCCGGATCAGGAGTGGTCATATCACCGCCACTAAGCAAAACAGCCCGGAACTGAGGCGCATTTGCTGTCATTGTTGTGATAAAACATACGACAGCATGGTGGAAACGGACATCAACCGGCTGGTCATTGTATGTATCAACCACCTCTGCTACGGAGTTTACAGAGGTACGGTAAGTTTCCAGTATAATCTGATTCACAATGTCGGCCTTATCTTTAAAGTAATGGTATATGATTGTAGGTGAATATTCGATACGTTCCGCCAGCTTCCGCATAGAAAGCTTCTCGTACCCTTCTTCTAAAATGATACTCGTAGCTGTATCAAATATTTTGTGGCGCAGTTCCTGTTTCTGCCTGTCTTTGCGGCTTTGGATTGACATATTAGTTTCCTCCTTGCATACACATTTAACACTGTTATATATTTTAACATTGTTAAAATCACAGGTCAAGTACAAACAATAAAAGGGAGCATTGCAAGACTGAAAAAACAGTTATGCAATACCCCTTCCTAATTATATGCTTCTTCATATTGAAAACCATCAGCCTTACTACCAGTATATTTATATCTTTGACCATCATAAGTTATAAAAAAGACTATCTTGGTGCTTTCCTTAATTTCAATATAATTCGATGAAGAAAAATAAATGTTTGAATACATATAAAATTGGCCAGGAATTCGATTTTCAATTATTTTACCATACTCGTTTTTGTCAATATGCTGGAGAGTCATAGTCGTTTGATCTTCTGGGGTGTTCCAAATAAGCCCCTCTTCGTCCAGAAAGGCAGGACATCTCCCATCATTACTTATAGTTAACGTAACTGATGTATATATATTAGAAGCACTTATCTCAAGGCATGGTAGATCTCTTATTATTGCCCCTTCACTATTAACCAAATATTTATTATCAGCTTTAGAGTCTTTGGCGCATTTAGCGTCACTATAAAAATAATACTCCTCATCGTCTATCATGTAAATGCCGTCTGAGTATGCACCATTTTTAGTAAAATAATACTTATCTTTTCCAATCGTTAACCACCCCAAATGCAAGTGACCCAAATCATTGAAAAAATATAAATTATCTAAAGAGTCTAAATAAAATCCCTTCGCAAACTCTTTATTAGAAAAAACATAGGTAAAATGTTCAGAGTCAAACAGCCAATCACCATCAATCAATGTTTCTTCATTAATAACAAGGTTATTTATTTTCATTTCATCATCTGTTTTTGTAGTCTCAACTTCCGATTCAATAACGAGAATTCCCTCATTTGACCGAACAGTATCAGTTTCATTTGTTACATTTGACTCTGGCACACTGGAAGCTTGCGTTCTTTTGATTTTATCGTCTGCTATTACAGCAGACGAGGTTTTCTCACTATATGAGGTTTCTTTGTCGATTGTTATATTTTTATTGCTTGTACTAACATCGGAACTAATCGCAATAAAAAAGAGACAAGTAACCAAAGCAACACCTAAACCACCTATATAAATTTTTCGTATATTGTTACCATACATATATATAAGCTTATCGATTAGCACCAGTTTTCTATCAATTTGTTGGTATTTTTCGTTGAAATATATCTTTACTACATCTTCTTTTATTGAAAAAGCTTTTAGAAATACTTTATAAAATGCTGCAAAAATGACAGATGAAAATCCACCCACTCCAGCAATCAGAGATACTTTACCTCCCCATAAATCCAGCCAATTAAATGGATTTATAATTATGAATGATATTAAGATCAATACACAAAGAAACGCAAGAAAAATGATCATTTTTGAAATACTAATATTCCTTTTAACTCTGAGCTTAATTATATAATCACAATCTGTATCATAGTTATTCTTTAGCTCTATAAATTTATTTTTTATCTTTGTCAAAATCCGTATCATCGTGGCTGTCCCCTTAACGTAAATATAAATGTGTTATACCATATTATACCATCAATCGCAAGATTTTATATGGACTGTGCCAAATGTTCACATCTACATTGATAGAATTTTGTAAAAATATTTTCTGAATCTTAACAATAAAAATAAGCAAAAAGCCTCAAAAATGCTGAGTGTCCAAGATTTTTATTATTTTTCTTTAACTGCATCTTAGAGGAATCAAACCTTAGATGCAAACACGGAACTAACGTTTTTTGACAGAGTCCTTCCCTAATAAATAAAAACTATTGTCCCTCTCAAGTTATAACAGAAGTTAAAAATCAATCTGTATAAAAATATTTCAGCACCACATCAGTCTCATTATAAACTACGAGATAGCTTTTATCCTTCGGACGCTTATAATAAGACACCGGACCATTCAGAGTCCATTCATCGACACTAAGATCCTTCCACCAGTTCATATCAATATCAGTCTCCGACACCGCTTCCATATCATCAATCCATTTAGCGCTGTCTCCCGGGTTGATCTTAATGGCTGCTGCGACCTTCCAATATGACGGTCCGGGCACTAATCCGGTAGAATTATCCTGATAAATAATATGATACTCTGTATCTAAAACCTCTGCCGGACAATTCACATACGTCTCCAGAAACTGAATCTTTTCTCCCGGATCCTTTATCTCAGAACTCCAGGTATCTGTCGTCAGATCTTCATATTCCGCCTCCCGGGAAGATGCATTCATTCCGCTGCAGGATACCACCAGACATGCAGTCAAAAGCCAAAGAACCGACATGATCCATAATACTACACTTCGTTTTTTCAATACCAATACCACCTGATTAATAATTTCTGCTTACATAATTTCCTTTTACACAATTCCCTTACTGCTGAATCGTAGACAAACAAAACGGATGACCAGCAGGATCAAACATCACCGAAGAAGTATCATAATATTGAATCTCCGATTTTACCGCCCCACAGCTGATTGCATGCTGCTCTGCTTCCGGCAGGCTGTCCACCTTATAATCAATATGAGCCATCTGCTGCTGAGCACCATCCTTCCAGGGCCATACCGGCGGAACATAATTCTCCACCGACTGAAATACCAGCAAAATTCCCTCCGGAGTGCGGACAGCCGCAAACTCTTCACCGGAGATTTCCTTCTCCCAACCGGTTAATTTTACATAAAAATCAGCAAGCTCGTCCGCCTTCGGACAATCAAAAGCAATGCCAATAATTGAACTGACCATTTTATTTCCCCTTTCTCTATCAGCCTTTGTCGCCTGTTATACGCTGCCACATACCGTTACACGCTGATGCATACCGTTATATACTGCCATCCGGATACCTGCGGATATGAATGCAATGTTTTACGTCCTCCAGCATATCAGGATCTTCCAACTCGATCAGCAGCCATCGCTGCCCCATTCCTTCCTTTGTTTCCTCGTAAAGCTTGCGCATATAACTGCCCATCATCGGCAGTTCCCGTTCAAATCGTTCCTTTTCCTTCTGGCCGATCACCACAAGTACTCCTACATATCCCTCATACGGGTAAAAGGCGCACAGACTTTTCCCTGATTTTTTAAACTTCACATTCCAGCCGGGCCAGGAACAGCGGCTGTACTCAAATACCGGCTTCACTTTATAGGTCTCAATAATAAACTCACTCAGCTCCTCGCAAACCGGATTTCTGACATATGCTGATATATCTTCCATCGTTGGTGCTGTACTACGGTCCATCTTATCCCAATTACTCATGTAAGTCCCTCCTGTCAAATCTGATTAAATGCTCCATCCACGCTGAAGGATATCTTCTGGTTTCAAAAGATTTATAACCTTTATGACCATAAATATAGTCAATTTTCCACTGACCGGGCTGCACCATCTTCTCGTTTAACAGCTCTTTCAGAGCCGTTGTCCGAACATCATCCCACAACTCCTGTCTGTCGGCAATATACGCCAGGTCAGTTAGCGACAACATATAGGCCTGGGGAAACATCATATCTGTAATGTGCCTGCTGATCGGCTGCTGATTCGATAATCGTTTGAACATGTGGTGTTTCAGCATGTACGCCGTACCCCTGTCGATTAATTCATCGGCTTCCCGGTCCCTGCCGTGCGTAAATTCCGAGTATGTTATCAATGCCCTGACTGTCTTACCGATACCAATATAACATGGCACTGCATTCATACAGCCGCCATGTTTGCATATGCCGTTATACTTCCAGTCTGTAATCTCACCACGCTCAAACACCTGATATCGTTTGATCCAGGCCAGTGCAGTCTCCGCCTCAGGCGACTCAGTCAATCCCAGTCGTACATATGCTTCCAACAGCATCGCATTATAACACGGCACAACATAGCTGATATCCCCTGTATACGAAAATCCCGCCATTGTTGCCACATGTTCTGAAACATACGAGATAACCGCCTGAACATAAGACAGTCTGGAAATATAAGGAATTTCAGACATACATATAAGTCTGAAAATATTGAAAAGGCGGTTTTCTTCATAATCTCCGGTCAGCTTTTGGACAATCTTTGACTTATTTAGCAAGTCCATGATTTCATTATCAGAAAGAGCTTTTCCAGCGTCTGAATACTTCCGCAGCAATAATGCCGTATCTTCCATCAATCAAGGCCCCTCTTCTTAACACATCACATTAATAGTTCGGCTCCGGAATTCTCACAATCTCAATGTCTGTCCCCTCTGAGAGCAGTTCTGCCATCGCCTTAACACCCAGAATCTCCGTATTCGTATGGCTTCCCACGATCAGATTCATGCCTGTAAGTTCTGCATATTGCTGTGAATAAAGGACATATTCACCGGTGATATAGGTGTCACAGCCAGCTTCTGCCGCCTGTTTCATCTCAGTCGTCATATTACCTGCACCTGCTGCAACTGCCACTTTCTTCACCGCATTATTGTTATTTCGATATGCGCGTACTGGTTCCTGCAGGATCGCTGACACCTGGTCTTTAAATACAGAAAAGTCTGTCTCCGGTATCTCACCAATAATTCCACATTGATAGACCTCGGCATAAGGCATAACCATCTGACAGTTCATCAGCCCGACCGCTTTTGCCAGTGATGCACTCGTGCCAAATTCAGCCCCGTCAAGCGGAGCATGGAAGAACGCATGAGAAATCCCATATTCCATCAGCAGACTATTACATGTCTCTTTCAGCCCATAGATAAACTCCCACGAATCATGATGCGTAAGCAGAAAATCCACTTTTTCATCAGCAGCTCTTTTGATAATATCAGCAGACAGATTTGTCGCATATCCCAATCGCCGGACCTCACGATCTGTCTCATTATAAAATCCCCACTCATAAGGAGTTTTTTTGAGTTTATCCCGGTCAAACAGGTCTGACAGCTTTTCTTTCATTTTACTGTAACGCATGATTGTCTCCTATCACTAAAATATACTTACATTTGAGCCTTAATAAAATCAACCAGCGCCTCTTTGCTCACTCCGACACCGCCGATTGCTTCCAGCACCTGTCCTCCCATCTGATATGACGGAACTGCCGGAAGGGAAAGTGTTCCCCACGCATATTGATTGGCTGCCAACCGCTGTTCTTCATACGTTCCGCTTTCAATCACGGCTTTAAAGTCTGCCGGATCTACCAGCTCACCCAAACTTGCAGACAGCTGATCAAGATTCTTTGCATCAATTTTATCAACATATAACGCATGATAAACCAGATCACTGTATTTCCACACGTCAATGCCGCGTTCCAGGCAATAATGCATTCCCATCACTTCCAGATCGCCGTGAGTACTCCATTCTTCCGGTCTGGGATGAGCCTCACATGGGGTAAATATAATCTCAATATCCGGAAACTGTGTCCGGATATCTTTCATGAATTGATAAGCCCGGTAACAGTACGGACAGGTATAGTCAAAAATCATTTCCAGCTGTAAATTGTTCATTTTAATTTCCTCCTGCTGATTAAGTTTTTAATATATTTTATTAAGTGAACCCCTGTATTTGTCTGATGCGATAATCCGCCAGATACTTCTGCATCGTGTCAATCACATCTTCACGTTTCGCTTTTGCTGACATCAGCGTTATGTTAACTGCCGGTAATCCCATACGAAGATTGACATCGATTAACTTCTGCTTCATCTTCGAAATCTTGATATCCGCCGCTTCATTCAGGCTGACTGAGATAAATTCCTGACCGTTCAATGACGTTGGTTTTATTTCATCGACATACTTCCATGGGATAAAACCAAGAGCCGATGCCGATGAACGGTCTGTAAACCCATTTTCATCAATCGCAAGCACCGTTACCGGACTTACCAGTCTTTTAAAAATGAAAAGAGAGCATCCGCCAAAAAAGATCAAACTGATAATCCCAATTATCAATCTGTATATATTCTCTTCTACATGCGTGTAATAATAGATAACAAATACAGACACCGCTATCATGATAATACATAAAATCACAAGTTTTATTTGTTTCGTACCACTCTGTTTAATTTCTACTCGTTTCATCTCTACTCCCTCTGAATCTATGTTATAATACTGTTTATCAAATTGCAAGGAGGACCTGCCATTGCTGCAGACACTTTCACAAATCGACGGGGCCATACTCGTCTGGATCCAGGAGAATCTTCGTCTGGAAGCACTCGATCCATTGGTAATATTCTTTACAAACCTTGGTGACCACGGAATGTTATGGATTGTCTCCTGTCTCTTGCTGCTGTTTCATCCCAAAACCAGAAAAATGGGTTTTATCGGTTTTCTGGGAATGGGTATCGGTGCACTGTTTACCAATGTTGCATTTAAGCATATATTTGCCCGGGTCCGTCCCTATGAAACACTGGCAGAATCACTGGCGCTTGTTTTTTCCGATGATCCCAACTCGTTTCCATCAGGACATACCTGTGCGGCCTTCTCAGTCGCATCTGCTTTCCGCCATTATAAAGCCTGGAGCCGGCTGTCGACAGTCTTTCTGGTGATTGCTGTGCTAATGGGCTGTTCCAGACTGTATACCGGAGTCCACTATCCTTCCGATGTCCTCGCCGGTGCTGTGGTAGGCTGGTTCAGCGGCTGGCTGGCCGTAAAACTTTACCGGAAGATCTGGCCCCGGTTCATTTAGTTAACGCATACATTTTCATATCGATAATTTCACCGTTTTTCACTGCATTCTTACGCATGATTCCTTCCAGTTGAAATCCGGCTTTCTCAAGAATCCGGCAGGAACCGGCATTCGTTGCAAAGGGTTCGGCAAAGATGCGGACAATATCCGTATTGTCAAACACATATCTGCATGCCTGTCTGACGGCACTCGTGCCAAGCCCTTTGCCCCAGTACTCTTCCGCGATATAATATCCCATCTCTGCGGTCCGGTAGTGGATGTTGGTGCTTCGGAATAAGCCAATGCTGCCAATCACCTTATCCTCAGCTTTGTCTTCCGCTGCATCATCAACCTCATGTTCAACGACAATAGCAAATGCATACGTTTCGTCTGCATTTGCTTTCATCATGGTATCAATAAATTCTTCCGCATCTTTTATTGTATACGGATATGGTATTCCGTCGCGCAGGTTGTCCTGAATCTTTTTATTATTCATCGCTGCTGCCAGGTCCCCGGCATCTTCCGTCCGCCATTTTCTGATCTTACATTCCATTCTGTTGCCTCCTCGTTTCAATCATCCTGCAGAATGATTTTTTCTGATCGGCAGCCACATTTCAGCAATACCGCTCTCGTCATATACTTCAATATCCGGTGCCTTGGCAAATTCATAACCACTGGCCGGCAGCCAGTCCATGACAATCTGCTTCTGAAATTCCTGCATCTTATCAGGTGCCTTTTCTTTACAGGGGAATACCGCCCAGGAAGCTGCCGGAATCTCTTTCACTGCCATATCATCAGGTGCTGTCTTACTGCTTGATACTGCAATATAATAATCAAATCGGCTGCTGTCCAGATCAGGGTTGTAATCACTGACTCCCAACAGTCCCATCGGTGCGGAATCCATCAGTCCCAGAATCGGACCGGGACCGCCCTGCTGCATCATTTCACCCCAGAAAGCCGGGATCCGGCCATAGCTTTCACCGTTTTCTATAGTGGTGCTCAGCTTTCTGCCAACAATCCGGAAAGCTTCCATCTGAATAATCCGGTAATCCATCGTTTGGGCACCTTTGATCGTAACCTCAAATGACAGCGGCGGATAGGCCTTGATCGTCGCACCGCCTTTGCGGACATCCCCCGGTGCCATGCCATGCATAGCCTTAAAGGCCCGGTTGAATGATCCGGCCGAACTATACTGATATTTCATCGCAATATCCAGTATCTTATCATCGCCCTCCAGCAGCTCTGCTGCTGCCTTTGACAAGCGTCGGCAGCGAATATACTCGGCAACGGAGGTTCCCGCCACCATCATAAACAGCCGCTGGAAATGATAAACCGAATATCCCATAATATCAGCCATTGCCTGATAATCCGTCTCAGCTTCCAAATGTTCTTCAATATAACCAATAACCCGGTTAAACCCGTCAAACCAGTTCATCTATCCTTCTCCTTCTGAAAATTATTTTTCTCTTACTGCAATCCAGATCTCAACATCATCACCTTCACTGTACACTTCCATATCCGGTGCACCACCGGTCATAATACCGGTATCATAACCACTGTTAACCAGTTCATACCCGGAACCCGGCAACCAGTCCGTGACAATCTGTACCATAACCTGTCCCACTTCACTGTTCTTGCAGGGGAAGACGCCCCAGGTATATGCCGGAACCGTATATTCGGCCATCCCTTCCGGAACCGCCTGATCAGAAGCACAGGCAATATAGTAATCAAATTTTCTGGCATCTTCAGGATCTGTATTATAGACGTTAATGCCCAGCAGTCCGTACGGCTTGTTGTTCATTAACGGCAGGATATCCATCTGTCTGCCGCTGCCGGTCAGCTCACCCCAAAAGGCCGGAATGTCCTGCATTCCTTTGCCGTTTTCATTGGTTGTTTCATACTTTACACCAACCACCCGAAAAGAATCCATTTCTTCAATACGATAGTTTAATGACATTTTATTTTCCTCCGCTCTTTGCTTGAATCCCATGCAGCCTAAAGATGATATTATAATTCCCAGCATAATTAAAATCCGAAATACCCTTTTCATAAACACCCTCCCATTTTGTAACTGCCAATGTTTTCTTGATAGTCACATTATAGCCAACGGGAGGAGGTTCGTCTTCTCTTTTTATTGTATGAAATGCGAAGTAATTACCAAATATTAATTGTTTCCTCAAAAACAATCATTCCGTCTTTTCCTGCCATTATTATAAGTTTCGACGGAACAAAACTTTTCCCCCTGTATCTGGGGACACAGGTATAACTGCTGATCTTCTTCTGCTGATAAAGCTGTTCAACTACATCATCATATTGGTCCTTAAGCTCCGCAACTGACGGCGGTACAAAAAGCCGGTTCCGCTCCGTCTCTTCACCTTCAAAGCGCAGCGGCATCAAATACACCGGTGCCAGCTCCCCCTTATCTACCAACGTTTCCACCTTTTCTGCAGAATTAACTGTCGAAAAATCCGGACCATTCCGGATCTTCCGTTTTACATAACTTATTAACCCCATTACATACTCTCCTATTATTATTAGGACCAGCTCTGCAATTCGACAATGTTGCTTGCACAGTCCATACTCTTATCATATGCAAAGAGCTCTAAAGTCGGGTACTTCTCATCATATCCAGGCAGACACAGGTGTTCGCCGACGATGTGCACATCCGGGATTCCGGTCAGCCGGTCCAGCCATTCTCCGCTCAGGTCGCGGGTTTCGCCGATGCTTTTGCAGTCCTCCTGACTGTGTTGGGGTCGGGTTTTAGATATTTTGATTATATCTTATCCGGCAGTGGAGTTCCATCATTTTTTTGCCGGCTGCCATACTGTTCGTATTCACATAATGAAATGAAATTCTTCATTGCTTTTGTCAGGTGTTTGTTCTTGTGCCACACCAGATGATACTCGCGATTCAGATCCATCCCTGTTACCTCCTTTATGATAACAGCCCCTTTTTTTACATCATTGTTTACCAGCTGTTCCGGCAGAAATGATATTCCGATTCCGCTGCTTACTGCTTTGACTATTGCCTGGGTACTTGTACTCTCCCATGCAGGGCTCAATGCCAGGTTGTTAATCGTAAAGTAGTTATCCACCAATGTTCGCACGGTACTGCCTTTCTCTCTTAACAACAGCGGATAATCTAAAACATCAAACGGCCTGATTTGTTCTTTTTCATTTAACGGATGACCGGGAGGTAATATCAGAACCAGCCGGTCCGAACCGACAAGCTTCGTACTAAAATAAGGATTTTTACTGCATCCTTCGGTCAATACAAGATCCAGTTCATTATCAAGCAGCTTTTCCTCTAAAATACTGCCATTGGAAATTAAAACTTTAGCCTTCATTTCAGTGTATTTAAGCTGATACTGCTTTACCAGCTGCGGCATTACATATTTACCGATTGTAATGCTGGAACCAATTCGGATCGTCCCCATGATATCACGGTTCTTCATGTCCAACTCCATAAGATCAAATGCCTCAACAATATGAACCGCATGGGCATACAATAACGTGCCGCTCTCAGTTTTGTACAGTCTTTGATTCATCCGTTCGAACAGACAGACTCCATAATATGACTCAATCTCTTTAATGGTTCGGGTAACTGCAGGCTGTGTCATATTGAGTATGGCTGCTGCCTTAGTAATATTCTCGTTCCGGTAGACCTCTAGAAATATACGCATATGTTTTACGGTCATGATATCTCCCTCACATACCATTTTTGGTATTAACTTCATTTAATAATAGCATTATACAAATAACAATACAATATATATAATGACTCTCAGGAGGAAGAACATGAATACTATCTTAGAAAATCAGAAAAACAAGAAGAAAATTCTCTTGCAGTTATTTATCAGTACATTATATATCAGTGCGTTCACCTTTGGGGGCGGGTTTGTCATTATCACTTTTATGAAAAAAAAATTCGTCGATGAATTCCATTGGATTGATGAACAGGAAATGCTGGACCTGACCGCTCTTGCCCAGTCATCACCGGGGGCGATCGCTGTCAATGCAGCCATTCTGGTCGGGTGGCGTGTCGCCGGATTTGCCGGTATGCTTGTAGCCGTCTCAGGAACCATTATTCCTCCCATGACAATCTTATCTGTTATATCTTTCTTTTACAATTCATTCGCAGCCAATTATTATATTGCAGTAGTTTTAAAAGGGATGCAGGCCGGAGTCGCGGCAGTCATACTGGATGTGGTATGCAGTCTTGGATCTAATGTATTGGCATCAAGATCGCGATTAAATCTGATCATCATGATCACAGCCTTTATTGCCACCTTCTTTTTTAATGTAAATGTTATCTATATCATTCTGGCCGCGGCCCTGATCGGAATTTTAAAAGAAATCAATACCGGCAGAAAGGAAAAATTATCATGATTTATCTGGAATTGTTCTTAAGTTTTCTAAAGGTGGGATTATTTAGTGTTGGCGGCGGATACGCTGCGATGCCGTTGATTCAGAATCAGGTGGTCACATCCCATCAGTGGCTTACTATGACAGAATTCACCGATCTGATAACCATTGCAGAGATGACACCCGGACCGATTGCTATCAATTCCGCTACTTTTGTGGGGATCCGCATAGCCGGAATATGGGGGGCGCTGATTGCCACACTGGGTTGTATTCTGCCATCGTGTTTCATCGTAACTTTACTGGCCTTTATTTACTATAAATATAAGGGGGTATCTGCGATACAAAGTGTACTTTCCAGCTTACGCCCGGCGGTAGTTGCACTGATAGCCGGGGCCGGACTGTCAATCCTGCAGATGGTCCTGTTCGGAGAAGGGCTGATCGATCTGATCAATCTGAAATGGATTGGTGCTGCTATATTTGTTATCGCTTTTGCTGTCCTGCGAAAGTGGAAATGCAACCCGATTCTCGTGATGAGCTGCTGCGGCGCTGCCAATTTACTCATTGACATGTTAGTGCGGGGAGGTATCTGATGATATATACAGTGAAAAAAGGAATTGATTCATATAGAATCATGAAATGTGATAAAAAGATTTCTGCGTTTATTACGGTAAGAAAAGGCAGCTATATAATTAAAAATCCGGCAGGGGATGATATCATTACAATACATAAGATAAATCCAACAGAATTTGAAATCAAGGGAAGTGCCGGAAACGGTTCCGCGGTTATGGCACTGCGTGAGCAGTCATTTATATTCCGGCCGCCTTTTGCGGATTGTATCACATTAGACTGGAATGATACTGACACGATCATAAGACAGACAAGTAAACGTGACTTTGATATTTTCAGCCAGGGGGATAAATGCGGCACGATCGATAACATGCTCCGCCCCTTCCCCCGTATCGATCTGACTTATGACTGTACGCCGGAATTTGCTGCCCTGCTTTTTTCTTTTGCCAATATCATGCTGCATGAAGATGATGTTGATATTATCTGATGCGCTATCATTCTTCTGTCAGAAAATCCCGGCAGAAATCAATCACCTGCTTCATTACTTCCTCTTCATCGCTGCCGTCAACCCGGAACTCCAGTTCCATTCCCCTGGCAGCATTCAGTTTCATAACAGCAAAGATATCACTGCCGTCAGCACTGCAGTCACCGCCGGTTACCTCTACCCGACACCCTGTGTCGCGGCAGATCTGGGCCAGTGTGACTGCAGTTCTGGCGTGGAGGCCTTCTTTGTTGGATATTAAGTGTCTGTGTGTTTTCATAAAATCCTCTCCCCTCGCTAAGCAATCCATGACGTGTAGCACCATTCTCAATGTCGCCCCAAAAACGTGCCTGATAAAATACGTTCCAGATTAGAATATTCTAACAGGAGCACGATCAAGTTGTCAAATACCTCGTGAAATAACTGACGGTCATCGCGGTTTACTGCGAAGAGCAGGATTACATTAACCACGCATCTTCTAATGCCAGTTCTGCTGCTTGTTCTGCATGAATATAAGTCGTATCAAATACCGGAATCGTCACATCTTCTTGCTGCAGCAGCAATCCAATCTCGGTACAGCCAAAGATTACGCCCTGCACATCGCTGTAATTGCCGATGATTTTCTGATAAGTTGCTTTGGATTCCGGATTGATCACTCCGACACAAAGTTCTTTAAATATAATATTATTAATTACTTCTATCTCCTGCGGGTTCGGAATGACTACCTCAATTCCTGCCTCAACCAGCTTATCCTTAATAAATGACTGTGTCATTGTATATTTTGTTCCCAGCAGCAATACCTTGCTGACCGAATTCTGTTTTAAATCCCTGGCAGTTGCTTCCGCAATATGCAAAAGCGGGATACCGGCGGCTTCCGCTACCTGCGGGGCCACCTTGTGCATTGTATTTGTGCATACCACAATAAAATCCGCCCCTGCCGCCACCAGACGTCTGGCCGCATCAGTAAGAATATCACAAATCCTTCCCCATTCACCTTTAGTCATATATGCTTCAAGCTCAAAGAAATCCACACTGTACAACACAATTTTTGCTGAGTGCAGTCCACCCAGTTGATTCTTTACCCTCTCGTTAATCACCTGATAATATGTAACTGTGCTCTCCCAACTCATACCGCCGATAAGACCGATTGTTTTCATGTTCCGGCCCCCTTCCTTCTCTTTATCTTTGATCAGTTCATTATCCCATATACAGCATTAAATCACAAGTATACTTTTTGAGACTGAAGCTATTGAAAATCAATGGCGCTCCCCGCAGGAGGAGCGCCACATTGATTTTCACGGAGACGTTCATTCCCCGGAGACATTGGTAATATCCTACATCCGGTTCGACTTTCCTGTTTCATCTACCTGATATCCATCCGGGGTTACCTGGTCTTTTAACATCCGGCCCTGATATTGATCCTCGGTGGTTGACAGGTAATAATAATTGTCCTTATAGCTGAGCCACCCGGTTACCATCCGCCCGTCTTTATCAAAGTAATACCAGTCATCCCGGTACAGATACCAGTCGCCGGCAATCATCCGGCCGCTGCCCGGTTCCAGCATATACCATGCCCCGTTCTGGTTCAGCCAGCCCGTTGCCATGTAGCCGGAGGGATGGAAGTAGTAGGTAATGCCGGCAATCAGCTTCCATTCTGCGCGGGGATACGTACCGTTTGGATATTCATACCACCAGCCGACAGCATCCTTTTTCCAGATTCCCTGAGGCTGGGCGGAGTCACCTGACCCGCCGCCGGAGTAATTCCGCGAAACTGTGACGTCCTGGCTCACCTTAACAGTCACGTTTTCCAGTGTCAGGCGGCATTCATAACGGCCGCTGTTGCCGGTCTGTGCGTTTAAAACAGTTAAGGTCCGGTTCGTTTCTCCGGGTAAGAGCTCATCATCGAAATACCACTCGCAGGCCAGAAGCTCTGCCTGTTCCGGGAAAACGGTCAGTTCTATGGTATCATTCACTTTATAGGAAGAGGCACCCGTTATATATGGAACACTTGAGCCTTCCGGAAAGCCAGTAGCGTCTGCATAGGGCTGTCCGCCTCTGATCAGTAACAGGAGGGGCGGAACACTATCAAATGCACTATCGTCCATGATGGGTTTGTTTTCCGGTAATATTACTGCTTTTAGATTGACACAGTTACTGAATGACTCATATCCCAGCGTAGTAATGTGTGAAAGGTTGACTATTTTCAGGTTTTCACACCTAGAAAATGCACAGGCAGGAATGGTTTTAAGATCCTCATGGAAGCCTTCCTCTGTCAACTCCAGTTTTGTACAGCCTGAAAATGCATATTCCCCTAACTCTGTTACATCCGAAAGGTTGACTGTTTTCAGGTTTTCACACCCATAAAATGCATAGTAAGGAATGGTTGTTAGACCCTCATGGAAGCCTTCCTCTGTCAACTCCAGTTTTGTGCACCCATAAAATGCACCTTCCCCTAACTCTGTTACTTCTGAAAGGTTGACTGTTTTCAGATTCCCACACCCATAAAATGCTCTCCATCTCAGCTCGGTAACATCCGAAAAATCAACCGCCTCCAGATTAATACAGCCTTCAAATGCTCTCCCGCCAATACGGTCTATACCATCATCAATCTCAATCGATTCAATCTCCTCAATCACCGACTCCCATGGCCGATCCTCGCCAACTAAGTAATCAGCCAAAACACTGCCATCCGATATATGCAAAACCCCACTATCAAAACTCCACCCAGTTCCATTCACCTTTCCTTCAGGTAGTTTCCTCATCCCCTTCTCCAGGTCATCAATAATCGGGATCTCATCCGGGGCCTGATTCGATCCGGTTGCTGCCGGAATCCCGTCGTCATCATCATCTTTATGACTGCTGTCAGAAACTGTCGCAACCACTTCTTCCTCCACTTGTTTCCCGGCATCCGTACTGCTGCCGGTGTCAGAAAATACTTCCATCGGCATCATCGTCAGCAGTAAAACGAGAATCAGTCCGATCGCACCTCTTTGTTTCAATCGTTTACGTCTCTGTTTCGTAGTGTTCCTTTTCATCTCTGCTCCCTTCTTTTTGAATAAATCTCATTTGAAATGTTAATAAAATCAACGCCCCGTTAATACACCCCGAATAAAAAACAACGTATTTACACGGGTTGTGGCATGTAAAGCAGTTGTGAAATGTTAATAAGGATTTTTCACGGCTTTAACATTCCATAAACCAACAAATGCGCAAACCATAAATGCCAAAACCGAAATCGGTTTCTGCGGCACTATAGTTTACGCATTTGTTATATTTATATGGTTTTATCTTATCATAAACAGCATGAGCAGGCAAGCATTTCCCCCGCCCCCCCTGGCAGTCAAACATTTATGGTGCATGTTTCCCTTGCCCTCTCCAGCGGAACCACATCCCCGTTACTGTCAATCAAACCATCCACACTGATGACCGGATAAGCATCGGCACTTTCCAGCAGAAACTTCTGATAACCGGTTAACGGCAGCTTCGCATTTGCCATTACGCTGGCATACAGATAATTAATACTTAAGTACTCCTGTTCATTCACTGACAACTCCGGCAGCTCATAATTGGCCCAGGCACCATAAAATGTCTTGTAGGCATAAAGATCATCACTCGGAGCTACCACTTCCTTGAGATAACTATCCTCGATCGCCGGAATGTGATCCCCATAAAACATTACCAGCGTCGGCCTGTCCCGTCCCTCCAACTGCTCAATAAATGCCTGCAGATCCATCTCACTTTCCGAAAGAGCACCCAGAAACTGTTCGGTCCAGGGATATTCCCCGGCCGGCGACTCAACCGGAATGGCATTGTCATAATCCTTATATTCGTATCCGCCATGAGTCTGTACGGTTAGCACATGCATAAACATCGGAGTCTTTGCCGTATCAAGCATACGAAGTGCCTGATCACGGCTCCAGGCCGAACCGCTGCCGGTATGTATCGCAACGGCCTCATAGTCGAGACAATCAGATTATGATACATAGAATTGTCCGGCTTTTCAATTTGTGCATCGCCGGTTTTATTTTACCCGCCAGTGCATACACGATGGTTGCAATCGATAAGATATAACCGATATTCAGCCAGAACGCCAGCGGATTATACGTAATATAATAAATATGGCGGCCGGCTAAAATCTCTGTTCCATACAGCATTGCCGTCACGACAGCTAATATTAACAGCCCCTGTGCTGCCGTTCTTAAAATGAAATTATTAATCCGGATATCCAAAATAAGAACCGCAAAAACCAGTATTAAAAAACAGGGCAGAAAATAACTCGCGTAAACCGGCACATCCTCGTACGTCCCGCTGTATGCGTCCGGATATAAGATAAATACCACAGCCGCAACAATCACCAGCAATATTGCCGCTATACTCTGAAAAAGTTCCATCTCTGCCGGTGTCAGTATATCCGTATAATAACCGGTCACCCCCTGGCGCTCATAATCGCTGATCAGCTGGTAATCGTTAATCGAAAAGACATATAGCAGAAGGTCCTTATTCGCTACCAGCGGACTGTAATTCGCCGTCTGGTTCCCGTTTTCCCCATCTGCAAGCAGCCGGATATCTTACGTTCGGCCGCTTCATACAATAATCCAGATCAATCTTATTTTTCCACTCTGCCATAATCGGCCGGTTCGCCCGCACCTGGCAGATTGTCTCGCTTAAAACCTCATAGTTGAGGGCTATACCGGCGCTGTCACAATGGAAATTCGCTGCCCGTTCAGACTCAATACCAAAACGCCCGGCCGTTTTAATGGCATCAATATTGGCACCTAAAAACAGAAACTCCCAATGATATTTACGCTTCTGCCGCTCAATCAGGCGCTTGACGGTATCATCCCGGTACCGTCGGCTGGCATTCTCCATGCCGTCGGTAATAATGATAAACAATATATTCTCGGGCCGGTCCTTTGCCCTCATATTCTTATGCAGGTCACCAATATGGTGAATCGCTCCGCCAATTGCATCCAGAAGTGCTGTCCAGCCCCTTACGTAATACTCTTTATCGGTCATGGGGCGAATCTCCGGCAGCAGCACCCGGTCATGCAAAACCTCACTGACATCATCAAACAACACCGTTGATACAATTGCTGCACCGGCTTCCTTTTTCTGCTTTTCGATCAGGGAATTAAAACTGCCGATAGTATCCTGCTCCAGCCCCGACATGGAACCGCTCCGGTCCAGTATAAATACAATCTCTGTTAATCCTTTCATATAAAAATTCCTCCTTCTTTTTTATAGTTTGATAATACTAAAAAAGGAAAGAGGAATGGTCGCCTGCGAAGCGACATTTTAACTTCTGTTATGCGCCGATCAGCGGCTGCTCAAAGGCAAACAACACTTCATTAATTTCATAGATATCATAATTCCCCTGAACTACAAAGTATTCAATGATCACATCAAACTTGCTGCTGTGTGTCAGGGTATAACCCGCCCTTCCGATCAAATCCTGTATCTCGTCCAGATTCAGCTCCAGGGCGATTGACAGAGCAATGGCTGTCGCCTTGCTTGGCCGATAGTCGCGATTGCTGCGGATCTTGGAAAAGAGCTTGCGGTCGATGTTGGCTTTTTTATAGACTTCGGAATCCTTTTTCTGCTGCCTGTCAATGATCCGCAGTAATGATTCTGAGAAGGTGTCGTCCAGTTCTTCAAGCAGGTCTGCCAGTCTGCGGGTTTCGGCCAGGGCTGGGGCTTCGATGTCGTGTTCGCGCCTGATCCGCCTTAGATTCCTTCGGGGCCCGCCGGAAGTGGAGACGGGATTGTACAGGCCAGAGTCTCTGGCGGCAAGCTGTATGGTCCCCTCAACTGCTTCTGCATATCGTTCGTCGATGTAGCTTTCGACTGCGTGGAACAGTTGACCGGACAGTGCATAGGCCGTATGGTCGAACACTACCAGACAGACCATCATTTCATGATCCACCAGGAAATCTCTGATCATGGTTATTGCCGTCTGCAAGGCCAGTTCCTTGGGGAAACCATAGTTGCCGGACGAGATCAGGGGAAACGCAATGGATTCGCAGCCATAAGCTGCTGCCAGCTCCAGGGAGTGTTTGTAGCAGTTTTGCAGGAGAAGTTCCTCCTGCTTTGTGCCGTCCTGCCAGATGGGGCCAACTGTATGGATTACATATTTGGCATCGAGGTTAAAAGCCGGGGTTACAGCGGCCTGACCGACCGCGATGGTGCCAACTGCTTCGCGGGCCTTCAGCAGTCCGCTGCCGGCCTTTTGATGGAGCGCACTGTCAACACCTTCACCAATGACGGCGTATGGGTTTGCTGTGTTGACGATGGCATCTGCCTGCATATTAACGATGTCATTTCGGATGATTTTGAATGGCATTTGGGGGCCTCCGTTTGGGTTCACTGAGTTGTATTCCCGAGTTTTGCCGGGTTGGGTTGTTAACGCTTATATTTTCCGGTGATGCTGCCTTGCTGCAGAACGTGTCCCTGCATTGCTGACAGCAGTTCTGGTTTCTTTGAACTGGATGATAAATCCAGCATGCAATCCAGGACATAGATGTAGAATCTGTACCGATGGGTGTTTCTGACAAAAACAGGCTGTTTGGGGCCGCGGTATCGATGACTTCCATACCCCACGCCCTGGATAGCATTGCCAAGAGATGCTACCGTCTCTCCGTAAGGGATGTCCTCCCGGATCGAAGTCATCGGCGGAATGTTCCAGATCAGCCAATGATTGTATGCTTTGATAAAGGGGATGTCCAGGTCGTCCATGATGATGGCGATCGAAACTGCATCATTGCTGAGGTTTTCCAGTTCAAACCCCGGTGAAATGTCTTTGCCAAATCCGGTATGTTTCTTCGGCATAAAACCATTGTCCTGGAATGATGTTGATGTTATTCTAAGTTCCCGTCTATTTCTGTCCAACAATAACTTCCCCCTGTCTGTGCAATTATTTCAAACCAATATATGTTGTTTCAATATTTTTATATTATCATCAGGTCAATATAAAAAGCAATTACTTTAGAGGTTTTTAAGATAAAGAAAAGCGGTACCAACCTGGTTGGAAACCGCTAGATGTAAATATGGAAGCTATTAATTTAAAGATATTGCCAGACAGTTACCATTACAACCAAAAGGGATTTCCCAAAATCCGCAGCAGTGCTTCCAGATAATAATAATCCCCCCAGGTATTACACTCATCCACACCGCGGTCTGTACAGGGATTATTCACCGAAGCTCTGGCATAAGTGCCGTGGAGAAGCAGTCCGTTAGAAACCGCCGCATCTTTTACCGCACAATGCTCCCACAGCGCAAACATCAGCCGGCGGGCCATATCACGGTAGTAACCGGCCTTTTCTTCGGGCAGATACTTTGCCATCTCAAGCATCCCGCAGGCCGCTATCGCAGCTGCCGAGGAATCCCGCGGCTCATCACTGCCATCATCAAAATCAAAATCCCAATAAGGAATCAGATTCGCCGGCAGGTGCTGCAGAAAATATCCGGTCACTTTCTCGAATATCTCAATATACTCATTTCTTTTGACATAACGATAAGCCATGGCGGCACCATAGATTCCCCACGCCTGTCCCCGTGACCAGGCGGAGCCGTCGCGGTTGCCCTGGTGGGTGACACCGCGCACCGGATCACCGGTCTTTGGATCAAAGAAATAAGTGTGGTAAGTAGAGCAGTCCGGCCGGATCACGTATTGCATCGCTATCGTAATGTGGGCAATTGCCTTCTCCCGGTAACGCTTTTCGCCGGTCATATCTGCCGCCCAGAACAAAAGAGGCATATTCAACAGACAATCAATAATTAACCGATAATTATCAGCCGCGCCCAGTTCACCCCAGGCCTGAAAAAACTGGCCTTTCTCATGAAAACGCAGCATCAGATTGTCCGCCGCCAGGAGAGCGGCTTTTTTCGCTGTCTCATTTCCGGTCAGCTCCCAGGCAGCAACACAGGATGGTGAGTACAGAAACCCCATATCATGGTGATCCACATCCCGCCGCTCAACAATACGTTTTAAAAAACTTTCAACCTGTACCTCTCCGGCAACCTTAAAAGCTTCGTCCTTTGTCACTTCATAAGCCAGCCAGATTTCTCCGGTCCAGAAACCGGTCGTCCACTCCACATTCCCTGTCTGCGGATAGAACTGGTTATGGCTGTTTGAGTCCGGAAAAAAGTCTGTAAAGTCCTTTAAATTGTTCCGGACAAGTGAAACTGCCAGCCTGACTGCCTGATCGGCCAGCTCCTGACCGATCTTAGGATAGGTTAGTAAGTGTGCTTCTGTTTGCATCAATGCCTCCCTGTTTTTTATTATCGTTACCACTGCAGCACCGTCATCTCCGGTTCTTCTGCATTCAGATCTGCCGCCATCACCCGGCCAAGACCGTAGCACCCGCAGGCGCCAATATACTCACAGTCTGAGCCGGCATCCACATGCGCTGCCACCACCAGATACGACTGGCCGCCACACCGGATGACCGCCGCTTCCGCTTCCTGCCGCTTCAGGATTCTGCCGGTGACGGGCGACTCCACATCCACCCGGGTCACGCTCACCGGAAAACTATTCTGTTTATCCTGGCATACAATGGCGGTCATAAAACCAATATTGCCGGTCCCCTGAATCCGTAATGAAAGCATTGTCCCCTCTTCCAGCCGGTTATAATGGCGGGAAATATGACCCGGCCTCTGCTCTGCCCGACAATCCTCCATCAGGCTGATCAATTCGACCTGAGCATATCTTCCCTGCAGTTTAAAACCATTATCTCCAGGCGCAACACTGATATTGGCCGGGATCTGAAAATGCTGTTCATACGTATGCGTCCCCTGCCCGTACGCCCCATCTATCAGTAAGAAAATTCTGGTGCCGATGGCAATAACCCTGCGGTTTAAAAAAATACCGCTTTCCAGATAACCGAGATGGCCACATTGAATCAGGGAATAAGGCCCTTTTTGTTTCCCATCGCAATTGACTGCCGGCGGAAGTCCCGCCACATCCCATGAGCCCAGACATTCACTGTAGTCATGATCGTCAACCCATATGCTGTTGTGGGCAGAACTTCCTTTGAGTCCCCGGCGCAGGTCCCCGTCCACATAGGTATATCTGCCCGGATCTGTAAAGAATTCCTCGCCGCCGATCATCAGATTGATATGCAGTTTGTCAAAATGGCCGTGTCCGCCGCCCAGACTGCCGCAGCGCACATGCAGATAGTCACTGTCCGCGGTCCAGCCGGAACGCAGATACCAATTACCGCTTTCCTTCAGCCAGTTGAATGTACGTTCCGGCTGACTGCTTTTAAGCTCTGCATACTGTTTGTGAGCATCCATTCCATAATCCCAGACCCCCTCATAATCCAGGCCGGAAAACCCGCCGGACTTGAGATAAGGATCATGGAACTGATAAGCACAGATCGTCAGCAGATCCCTGAGATCAGTAGCATCACTATCTCCGATCGGCGGCTGCAGCCCATCCGGCCGCTGCCAGATCCGGTTTGCCCGGGCCATCTGATGGACCGTCTCAATAAATGCCTCCGGCAGTTCGTCGCCATACCGGCCGGCAATCCGCAGGACCTCCAGTAAACATTTCATCACCTCATTGTGATACATCGGTGACTGCTCCCAGTGAACACCATCGTCCATCACTTGTGTTTTGATCTGCTTCAGCAATCTTTTTTTCGCAGTCCGGGCAAATGTACAGTCGGGCTGCAGACATTCTGTTACTTTACCGATGGCATAGAGACCGCTGTTCTCCAGCACTCCCCAGTTACTCTTGATACTAAAAGGAACATCACAGGCTTCCAGATATTCACCATGACAGATCAGTGACCGGATAAACTGCCCGAATACTTCATCCGTAACTGCCGCACTGTCAATCATATAACCCATGCCCTTGATCCAGGATTCCGCCCGCAGCCCGGCCTCAATCGTCCGCCATGTACTGGTCTTCGTCTCTTCCGTCAATGGATTTTTATCGATCCAGTCCAACAGCAGACGGACAAAACATTCTGCATAAACTTCCCGTCCCGTCACTGCGAAGGCCTGCCCCAGGCAGATAAAGCAGCGGTGACGGTTCATCTGATAGACAAACTCCGGATCATCCCCCGGCTGGTACTGCCAGTCGATATCATCAGCAAATGTAACCGGAATCGTTGTCTGTTCCATATCCCAGGGAAGGTCAAACAGAAATATGTTATTTACCGCCTCATCAGCAATGCGGAGCCGGTGGGCCAGTTCATCCGGCCATTGTTTTGTCACATAATCGGTACAGGCCTTCACTTCTGCCCGGCTGCGCCCGTGATACAGCAAAAACTGCTCTCTTATATGCTTCATATCAAGTTTACCCCTTAACACCGCCAGCTGTGATTCCTTCCACAAACCAACGCTGACAGATAATAAATATCACAAATACAGGAACCAGCGAACAGACTGATGCCGCCATGATCAGCGCATAGTCTGCGCCATACTGGGAGATAAACATCCGGATACCAAGCTGGATCGTCTTAAGTTCCGTACTGTTTAAATAAATCATTGGCCCCATAAAGTCATTCCAGATATTAACAAATGTAAAGATAACCAGGGTCGCAATTCCCGGTTTGGAAAGCGGCAGCGCGATTCGGGCAAAAATCCCATACTCATTCAGCCCGTCGATTCGGGCCGCCTCCAAAAGTTCATTTGGGATTCCCATCATAAACTGCCGCATCAGGAACACCCCGAAGGCACTAAACGCCTGCATCAGGATCAACCCCAGGTGCGTATTATTCAGATGCATCTTACTGATCAGGGCAAACTGCGGGACCATATATACCTGCCAGGGAACGGCAATCGTTGTGACACAGACCAGAAACAGGAGATCCCGCCCGCTGAACTTTACCTTGGCAAAACCATAGGCAGCAAAACAGCTGGTAAATGTCTGGATCAGAGTTGTTATGACGGCCAGCTTAAGCGTATTTTTGAAAAATGTCAGCAGGGGTATCTTTTTCCAGATGTCCTGATAATTTTCAAAATGCCATACTGTCGGCAGCACCTTCATCGGAATACTAAAAACCTCATTACTGCTCTTAAAAGAAGAAAAGATCATCCAGCCGAAAGGAATGATTGTACCGATCGCCAGAAAAGACAGAACAATATAAACCGTGATTTTGCTTCTTAATGATCTTGTACTCATATGTCCTCCCTTACACGAAATCGGTAAACTTGCGCTCGCCGCGCATCTGGATCAGCGTGACAATCAAAACGATTGCAAACAACACCAATGCCGATGCACTTGCATAGCCAAATTTAAAGTCAATAAAGGCTGCATTGTAGATATGGTTTACCAGAACATTCGTCGCTCGTCCGGGACCGCCGCCGGTCATGACATAGATAAGGTCAAAGACCTTAAAACACTGGATCGTCATCATGATAATAACAAAAAATGTTGTTGGCGTCAGCATCGGAATCGTAATATACCAGAGCTTTTTCCAGCCTGTTGCACCATCAATACCGGCCGCTTCATAAAGATCCCCGGATATCCCCTGGAGCGCGGCCAGGTAGACAACCATGTAATAGCCCATATACTTCCAGACACTGACAATGATAATTACCCACATTGCCCAGTCAACAGATGCCGTCCAGCGGGGCGGATTGGCCACGCCAACCCATTTTAAGAACTCATTAATGGGACCAAACTCCGGCTGGAACAACATGTTCCAGACTGCCCCGACTGCAACCAGGGATGCCACATAAGGGAAGAAAAACGCGGTCCGGTAAACTACCACACCTTTGATCTTTGAATTAAGCAGCACGGCAATCAGGAGCGCCGCAACCATCGTCAGCGGAACCGTAAATACGGCGTACCACAAGGTATTTTTCAAAGAAATAATAAAGCTGGAGTCACTCAATAGTTTTTGAAAGTTCTGCAGTCCGACAAACTGCATCGGGGTATCCGATCCATCCCACTTCATTACACTGAGAACAAAGGAAAAACATACCGGGATAAATACGAAGATACAGTAGCCGATAAAATTAGGGATTACGAAGGAATAACCAATTAAATTGGTTTTCAAAGCTCTTTTTTGTTTGCTGGTCACCTGCTTTTTCTCCTTTCAGGGCTTAGGAAAAGGGCGTTGGTGATTAGTCAACGCCCTTCTGCACATGTTTTGTTATTCCGCTCTGGCCTCAGCTGCGCGTTCGTTCATATTTGCAATTCCGGTATCGATATCTTCCTCACCAATCATGATCAGGTCATGTTCTTCTTCGATTACCTTACGTACCCCGGCCATTTTAGCATCGATCGGACGGTCAAACACGAAGTTTTTGACTTCCAGAGCATTCTTTCCGTCTTCCGGAAAACCTTCCATGTTTGCAAGTACATTGACAATCGTATCGGAGGTTGCGGCCGGGAAGATGCCATTCTCAGCTAATACAAGCGCACCTTCTTCACTGGTTGCAAACTTCACAAAATCCCAAGCCACATCCGGTACATCGGATTTCGCATTAATCGCGATCGGGGTAACGGAACCTACTGTGCTGCCGGCTTCCACGCCTTCCGGATGAGGCAGCGTCACAACACCCCAGTTAAAGTCAAACTTATTGTCCTTCTGGTCCTGAATCAGGGTGGAGATAAACCAGGAACCCATCGGCACCATGGCACACTGCTGCTGTTCAAATACACTGATGTAATGAATGTTAGCGGTTTTTAAATTGGCATAGCTTTGGATCACGCCGTTGTCCTGCATTCTGACGGCCTGCTCATAGTATGGTTTTAAGAAACTGTAGTCCTCCGACATCAGTGTATTTTTACCATCCTGAAGCGCCCAGTTTGCTACCATTGCCATCCAGGTATGATTGTGAGAACCGTATACCTTGGCACTGCCCTCTCCTGAAGTCATCTTTTCTGCCAGTGCTTCATATTCTGCCCAGGTCATATCATCCCCCGGGTATTCAACGCCGGCTTTATCAAAAAGGTCTTTATTGTAATACAGTACATACCAGTCTTTTCTGAAAGGCAGCGTATACTGTTTGCCATCCATCTGAAGCTGCTCAGCCGCACCGGCGTAGATGCTCAGATCAACTCCGTCACGCTGTACCAGTTCAGTCAGGTCAAGCAGCTGGTTTTTGTCATTCATGGACATCTGGGTGTCAGCTTCCTTCACCATGATTACATCCGGATCAGAATCACCGCCTGCCAGCATAACGGTAATTTTATTGTTATATTCCGATGACTGAGTGTCAATCAACTCAACCTGGACATTGGGGTATTTCTCCATAAAAGCATTCGCAATTGCCTTAAACTGTGGTGTACTTTCATTATCCCAGACAGAAACAGAAAGCTTTACCTGCTCATCAGATGCTGCTGCAGTAGTGTCTGCTGCCGCACTGGCGGTTGTCTCTGCTGCGGCCGGATCAGGTGCCGCCGTTGTTTCTGCTGGCTTACTTCCACCGCAGCCGACAAGAGCGATCGCAGCCAGTAACGATATTGCCGCTAATTTTTTAACTTTCATAATTAAAATCCTCCTGTTTTCTTGATTTTTTTCATATATCAAGTATAACAGGAGGATTTTTGCAATCCAATCTAAGGAATAATTATTTTTTATAATATAAGCATTCCGAAGAGATTAATTTTTATAATATTTTCAGGAATTTATAATATTTTCAGTCTAGCTATTTTTCCCTAATGTCTGAGCCTCATATTCTTTGGGCGTAAAACCGGTCATCTTCTTAAAAACAGTACTGAAATAATATTGGGTGTCAAAACCCAGGATATCAGAAATCTCATACATCATATACTGATGGGTTTCAATCAGTTCTTTTGCCTTTGTGATCTTTATCTCATTGACATAATCGGAAAAATTCATGCCGGTCTGCTTCTTAAAGGTACTGCTCAGGTGCCCCTGACTGATATTCAGAGACTCGGCAACCTGCCCCAGCGATATCTTTTCCTTATAATGCCGGTTCACATATTCCTGGGCCAGTTCCACATTTTTGTCCGACCGCCGGTTCCGCCGTTCCTCCAGCGTTGCGAGCACCCGCCTGCAAAACCACTGGGTCCACTTAATGATATCCTTTAAATGTTCCATATGATTCAGTTGGCTGATAACGTCGACCGAATAAGGAAACAAGGTCTCCTCCTGCTCCTCAAAAAAGGAAATGATGAAATAATATAAACTGCTGCAGCCGTTGATTGCCTGCGGCCGCGAAGGTTTATACTCTTTGAGAAGTCCGATAAACTGTTCCATAATTGCCTCAAACTGTTCGCTGTCATTGTGACGAATACTGTGGGCCAGATCTTTTTTCAGAAAGTTTATATCAAAATGCCCCCTGTAACCGTCATTTTCCTCACAGGCTTCTGAATAAAAAATGATCGCCTCACCGCTCTCGTAGTAAGTATGATTCATCGCACTCATCACCTGATACAAAAGCTCCGGCAATTCCTCGATCCGCTCGCCCCTCTGACTGACAGCAACAGAGGCATACACCTCAAAATAATCTTTGATCACGGAGAGAAACTTCGTTGCCATCCGCTTTACCTGCGCCTGATAATCCGCCACCCCTCTGGTGGACAATACCAGAATGAAGCTGTTCTGCTCTCTCCTCAGCAGACAATTCTGAGCAAAAAACCCCCTTACCATCTCACCGATGATATCCTCCGCAAAACCCATCATTTTTTTCTGATCCACTCTGGTGAAATTCCGGGAAAACCCTTCAAAACCATAGTTAAAATGTATCAGAACCAACAATGGCTCTGCAAAGGTACTGCGTACAAGGGAAACTGTCGCCGCGCTGTCCTCCGCCTCTCGGTCATAGACTAAAACTTCACGGAAATAGTTACGGATCCGCTCTTCTCTGGTGATCGTAAGCACCGGCGGTTCCACCTCTTCCGTGTCCTGGCCCGCCCGCGGGCTTCTTTCCTTCGCCGCCAGGAGCGCGTCCAGAAGTTTCTCTTCGGTCAGCTCTAATTTCATCAGGTAGTCAACGGCTCCCAGACGGATCGCCTCCCGCGCCAGAGAAAACTCTTCCAGATTAGTCAGAATAATAAAGACCGCCGGATAACCAAGCCGCTTTGCTTCTTTCATAAACTCAATGCCGTCCATAGCCGGCATCTTAATATCTGTAATCACGATATCCGGGTGCAGCTGATCCATTTTCTCCAGTGCCTGGACACCATTTGTCACTTTCCCGACAATCTCGCAGTCATAGTCTTCCCACACCAGCATAGAAGAGATTCCAGCGAGAATCAGTGGTTCATCATCAACAATCATGATCCGATGCATGGTTTTCTCCTTCGTTTTCATACTCCAATGGTATCCGTATCTTTATCTCCGTGTAAACACCCACTTCACTCGTAATCGTCAACCCGTATTCAGCTCCATAAGTCAGCTTAATCCGCCGGTCAACATTGGCGATCCCGATGCTGCTCATGCGGTCGCCTTTAATCCGTTCCGTATCGCGCAGAATACTCGCAATCTTTTCCGGCGGAATGCCCACGCCGTCATCCCTGACCTTCAGGTAAAGATCATTCTCCCGGGAATAAATATAAATCAGGATCAGACCATTCTGGCCGCTTGGTTCAATGCCGCTGAAAATGGCATTTTCCACCAGCGGCTGGATCGTAAGCTTGACTATTTTCGCACGATACAAATCCGGATCCTCTACCTGGATCTTCAGATCAAAAGATTCCACATATTTCAGCTTTTCTATTGTCACATAATCATTGACAAATTCGAGTTCCTTTTCAATGGTCACTTTTTCATGAAAACCTTTGGCCATGTTTTTCAATAACCGGGACAGGGCTGTCACCGCCTTGACAATACCGCTGTTCTTCTGAATCACAGCGATCCATTTGATCGAGTCAAGAGTATTGTAAAGAAAATGCGGGTTAATCTGAGCCTGCAGCATCTTTAATTCCAGACTGCTCTTCTCTTTTTCATCGTCAATCCGCTGCTGCATCAGCTGATCAATCTGCCCCGACATGGTATTGACGACCTTTCCGATCGTGCCGATCTCATCTTCACTTTCCAGGCTTTTATCCTGATCGAAATCACCCCCGGCAATCTTATTGATATGCTGTACCAGGTACCTGATTGGTTTACGCACCTGGTTGCTGAAAAGAAAACTTAAGATCAGCCCCAGAACCAGACACATAATAAAGATCATAATAATCGTCTGCAGAATCATCATCCGGTCATTTTTCAATTCACCCAGATCCATAATTTCGATTACTGTAATGCCGCTGCGCGGATAGGTTTCATAAGCAAGCAGGCAGGAGGCACCATGAACGCGGTAATCCAGCAAGCCGTTGTTTTCTGTCTGGCCTAACACAAGCTGAATCAGCTGATCGTTCTCCTCCCGATTCTCAGGCCGTTCATGAAGAGCAGCAACCCGCACCCCCTGATGAGTGACCACCAGAATCTCATTTCCGTTATCATTGGCTGTCAGTTCGTCCTTAAATAACTGAGGCGATAAAAAGATTCCCGCCCAGCTCCTTACGCTGGTTCCCGATATCGCCCTGACGATCGGCAGCATCTGTTCTGTCTCATTATAAAACAAAGGATCCCGCAGATCAAGGCGATAGTAATCAACCTGTTTCTCCAATTCATCATCAAACCATTCCGCAGTTAAGATCCGGTTGCCGTCATCGATGCTGCTGATGGCCTTTCCCGCCTGAACCATCATGCCGTCATCACTGAAAATGGCCAGACGTTTTATGTAGTTTTCATAAGTAGTAATGGCACAGTAGTTGCTTGCAAGTTTTGCATATTCGATCCCTGCCCGCTTTTCCTCAGGTGTCCGCAGACTGCCCATCTGTCTCAGATTAAATGTACTTCGTTCCGTACAGCTAAGAAGGATGTTGATCATCTCCTCATAGGCCATCTGATAGCGGAAGGAAATACTGTCCACATGGTAGGACAAAGAATTTCTTGCGAGATCCATCGTCTTTTTATTTGCCGTCACATAACTGCTCACACTAAAAATAACCGCAATCACAACGATGATGCATAAATTGTACCGCAATAGTCTTGCTTTAATTGTGCCGGAAAAAAGCAGCTTTTTCATTGCATCCTCCCCTCTTCGTATACGGGCCACACAACTTACGATTTTTAGTTAAATTCGGAACTATAGTATCTGTTTTTGCCTCAACTGCTGCCCTGCACGGCATTCTCCAGTTCTTCATACCGCTCTGCCGGCAGTACTTCTGCCAGCGTATTCATCGCCTGCACATATTGATTCTCATAACCGGCAAACGTATCTGTCTTTTGTATTTTAAATCCTTGCCTGATATACAAAAAAACGGCCCTGTAACTCCACGGCTGCGTATGAAGATAAACCGGATTTTGCAAATGAGCTTTTGTTGTTCAGCACCTATAGTCATCTTATCATTGGTCGGGTATTTTTTCCAGCAATTTAATGATGTCCGGGAAT
Source organism: Lachnospiraceae bacterium (assembly GCA_032073745.1). Lineage (GTDB taxonomy): Bacteria > Bacillota > Clostridia > Lachnospirales > Lachnospiraceae > Brotaphodocola. The sequence continues at coordinate 124,787 of DAMAMW010000009.1, forward strand.
TTTATATTATGAAACCCCAGAGGCCTTGATTAACAAGGACTCTGAGGTTTCGGTTAAGTAAATGATTTTTTGCTGTGATATTATTCCAAACCGGCAGTAGTTAAAAAGTGTTCCTTAATTTCGTCATAGTCTAGTGAAAAATCTGCTACAGCGGTTATTGATGCAAGTGCCGCGCGATCCGTGAGGAAAGATAGCGTTGAATTAGCGTCAACATTGTATTCGGATTGCAGCTTATTAAATTCTTTTATGTTTACTGTTTTATTCTGTATATAGCTTTGTTCGGCTTCATCGATGATAATCGTATTATTGTCGGATGTAAAACCTTCTTTAAAATTTTCCAACTCCTCTGGTGGTGTAAAATATAACCTTCTTGGGTTGTAAAAAATATTATCATGGGCATTCATTCCGCCAAACCCTTTGTTCACCGTAAAGAAGACAAATTCTGCTCCATGACCTGCATCTCTTCTTGCACCATGACTCCATCCCCGGCCCTGATTGATCGAAATATTATTGTATTGCTCATAATTATATATACCGGTACTGCTTTGTGAATCCCATAACTCTACAGAGTACTCATTGTTGATGAACAAATTATCTCTTACTACGACATTATCGTAGCTGCCCACATGGCTTTGAATCGTAAAACCGGCATCATAGACATTTCGAATGATATTTTTTTCTACAAGGATATCATCTGCTCCATCCCAGAATTGAATTCCATTACCAAACAAGGTGAATTTTCCTTCTGAATTATAGATACCCCATTGCTGACTGCCACCAATATTGTCAACGATACAGTTTCTAATTGTGACGTTTTTAATCGGATACACTCTTTTTTCTACGCCATTCCATCCAGTGTTTTGCAAATGGAGGTCTTCCGTGACTGTATTATCTCCAACATAATAAAGAGTAACATAGCCGCCTAAGGTTAGTTCTCCCAGTTCATCGATTGGATTGACATCTGTTTTAATGTATAGATACTTGTCCACTTCAAGATAATCATATTTTTCTTTTGCATTAGAAAAATCATTAGATGCTGGCACATACTGCTTGTGCTCACCATACTTTTTGCCGTTTCTGTCCTGGACGAAACCAACATTTGCATAATATATTTTTGTATCATTCTTTTTAATTACATCTCTATATCCATCGTAATTATTCCAATCTGATAAATCAATCTTGAAAAAGTCACCTTCCTGGATAAAAGCATCTCTATCTGTAATTATTTTGGCACCGCTGATTATTGGCTTAGGCCCTTCTCCATATGCGCCAATATACACTTCGTTACCTTCGAGGCCTCTGGTAATTGGCCGGAATTCTCCATAAAACGTATCACCGCGCTTTAACAGGATGCGTGAGCCGGCGGCGTATTCTTTCGTCTGATCATTTGCTGCTGCGTAAGACATCGGATCATTGATATCAGTTCCATCTGTTGATGTTCCAGTAGCAGAAACATAATATGTTGTCCCACTTTCACTGGCATATATTTCTCTTGTACCGATAAATAATCCTGCCATAATTGTAATGACAGCTAATACTTTGTTGAATTTTTTCATTAATACTCCTTCTTGTTTTTGGTTGTGCTTGTATTATATGATAATTATCAAAATATGTTAATATCCGGATTCGCCTCTCTCTGGATTACAAACGTCTTTGTTATCATTCCCGAATCAGGAGCAGAGGATATTATAGCGATTAAAATCCGGCTGAACATATGTTCCGGCAGTAATATATCATCATGATGTGTTATTGTCAACAGACTTCTTCATTTGGCTTTTCAGTCCGGCAACATTTAGCATTACCTTTATTGCATAATTTCAAATTATCCATTACAATAGTATAATAGAAAATTTTTGTAACATTGGAGGGGATCTGTATGAGAAGGAAATTAACAAAAGTTATAGCTATTGGTCTGTTAATGAGTTTAACTTTAACTAAGCTGGTCGTGTTTGCCAATAATTATGAAGATATGGCAGACAGCGTTTTGATTGCAGGCGGGAAAAAATATTATCTTGATATTGATGGCAAATTGCTAAACACGAATACTGAATTACCGGATGGATATCACCTGGATGAGCAAGGGCGGTTAATTGATGATAATGAATATGCCACCGAAGTAACGCTGCCGGAAAATATAGATCTGAACGACAGCTATCTGTACCCGCTTCGTGGACTCAGGGAAGAATTTCATTTGACAGAAGAATATATTAATTACACGCATGCAGACTTTAATATTTTAAGTGAAGAGTATACAAAATGGCATTTTTATAACAACATATTAACCTGGGGCTCAGAAAGCAGCAATTGGGTTTATGTGTATTTACTAAGCGGCGAAAAACCAACCGGCAACATAAAGACTTTGGGTTCGCCATTCCGTAATTCTGATGTAGAAGATACCGTTAAAATTATCCGGGACTTTTTAAGCAGCTTTGATTGGAAAAATGCCTCTGATTATGAAAAAGTATATAAAATAATGGAACTGTGTTGTAAGGCCACTTACGATGATGATTCCGCAAACGGAACTACTTTACGTGAATGGTTAGCTGAAAATTGTACTGTTACGGAAGATGGCGGTTACACGTTAAATGATCCGAATATGCTGTTTACAGATAACCCCCATACCCGCTCCCATCATATGGTAGGCTGTCTTGTTGATCAACTGTGCGTCTGCCAGGGTTATGCGGAAACATTTACAACCCTTTGTCGTTTTGTAAACCTGGAGTCGTTTGTAGTTGTTGATGTGGACTCCATCCATGCCTGGTCTTATGTTAAAATCGATGGCACCTGGTACACGGTAGATCTAACAAGCTCCAGCGCGGCTTATGCGGCTGCCACATGGCTGAGTAAACCGGCGATGGAACAGGAGGATGTAGGGACGCGTAATTATAATCTGGCCAACCTCTTGAATGATGCTTATGGTCATAATCCGGATATGGTGGCGAAGATATGGCAGATGATTGAATAGATGTAATAAAAAGAGCCTGTGATGGCTCTTTTATTTTGAATGAAACTTGTGGATCTCTGTTCAGGTGACAGCCGGTTCTTTATCCTTCTCTGTCAATTAAACTTTCCAGCCGCGCCCTCTCCTTATACGGAACATGCAGCTCAACCATCCATACCCCATCTTCACAATACGCCGTAACATGAGCCATCCACTCCCAGTCTGCCTGCCCGTTCTTTTTACACACCGATCTGGTCAAAACCATCAGGGCGCACTCCCTTTTTTGTACACTCAGAGAAGCTCCTGACAGGTGAACTTCTGACAGGTAAGTGATATATTCCCCAATAGTAAAGTTCTGTGGTTTTTCCCATCCGGAATTGATCCGGCAGTACTGGCCCTCCTGTGACAGATAATACTGGTAACTATAATCGCCTTTTCTATTCCTCGGTTTATAACAGTGGAAAATGATCCCTTTTTCACATAATTGTGTCAAAAGATCTGCAACCGCATTCACCTCAGTCCCGGCCTCCAGTGTCAGCACCTCATACTGATACAAAGAAGCCGCATAAGTACATCCATACAAAAATCCCCCCGCACAATCCAATCCGCCGGTAAATACAAATTCCGGAAAACGCGCCGCCAGATGATTAATCACATACATCGCATACTCATAGAGAAATGACGGGCCGCAGGTAATCGCAAACTGAATGCTGCCGGGTTGATCCGCAGTCTCCTGATAGGAATCACCATTAATGATATAACCATCCAGCGCTTCCTCCGCCCCTTCCGGTTTGTTATAACTTACAACCAGTGCAGCCACAAAATCACCATAGAAACTATCAAGTCCAACTGACGGCACACAGCTGCCCGTTCCCAGATATAAATGATCATCCCGGCTGTCTTCTTCCAGTTCAGCACCTGTCTGTAAATGCTTCTTCATCCGGTCTGCCGATAATCCATAAATCTCACGCTTCAGCGGATCTTCAAGTTCCGACGGATGAATGCACCCTGCCGTGATATAGAATGCTTCCCGTTCATGATCCCTGATCTCCTGTATAATCCGCTCAGGTCTTTTAGGGTTCCTGATTCCCTCGCCCCGGTGCGGCGCCCACACATCCTTCTCAAATCCGACGCCGAATTCTTCAAACAGCGGAATCTCCAGAAAATACTCCGCCACCTCACGAATTTTTTCCTGATCAGGCATCACCACAAAAAAGCTGGTATCCGACCCGTCAATTTCATAACCACTCAAATATTCAAACATATCTCTTCTCCCTAAGTTCTCGCCTTAAAAGCCGGACAATCCGTCTCTCCGGCAAACAAATCTCCTGTAACATTGTGGCAAATCGCTCTGCATCCGCCACAGACATTCTGATAACTGCACACACCACAATCCTGCGTCTGCACCCTGGCAGTCAGAAACTCTCTCAACTCCCGGCTCTCCAGATAATCACCAAGTGATCCCGCCGTATGTGTCAGCTGCAAATGACTGCATGGCTTAAACTGCCCCTCCGCCGTAACCGCCGCAAATGTTCTTCCGGCACCGCAGCCGCAGCTGTTGGCACTGACCCGGCCATGATTTAAATAAACCAGCAGGTTGGAGTATGCTGAATCGGTCTTCACCGTCAGCCCCCTGACCTGCTTAATCATCGCCGCCAGCCGGTAAAACTCCTCCCGGTTAAGAGCCGCCTTTTCATATGACTCCACCGGTGACGGCTTATAGCGCAGGACATTAATATTGTCCGCTCCCAGCGATTTCACATAGCTGACTACAGCCGGAAAATCATCCAGATTGTCTCTGCGGGCCACCCAGTTGACACCAAATGAAATCCCTTTGCCGGATAACAGCTCTAATGCCGCAATTGCCTCATCAAAACCATCCCTTGAGTATGAATGAACCGCCTCCGTGCTGCCGTTTAATGATATCTGGATGTGATTTAAACCGGCATGGGTTAAATCTGTCAATCGTTCGCCGGTGAGTCCGCTGCCGCTGGTAGTGATGGATATCGCCATCTCTGTACCGGCAACCGCCTGAACCATATCTACAATACGCGGATGACACAGCGGTTCCCCGCCGCCCAGAGCGATCTGAAATATATGCAGTTGTTCCGCCTCAGCGATCAGCGCCTGATACCTGTCCCATGCCAGAAATGTATCTCCTGTATCACCCTTATAACATTGGGGGCAATGCAGAGGGCAAAAGGTTGTTGTATCGATATGCAGGGCGTATGGTGCGGGCTTTTGCGGGATGTCAAGCTGGCCGTGAAGTTCCCGGCTGGCATTGCCACAGAAAATACCCAGGTCATAGAGGCGGTCTATGAAGGGAGTCTGTTCACCACATTTTGCATAATTCTTTATTAGCTGCAGTTCATTTCCCGTAAATATACCGGTCATTCCTGTTGTCTTTTCAAATGTCACCAGCTTATCATCTGAATATTGCAATATCATAAGATTTACTCGTCTTTCAAACTAATGTATGTTGTTAACTATATAGTCATATTATCACTGGGCCAGCATTTTTTCCAGCAGTTTAATGATGCCGGGGCGATTTTTGGCGGTCTTCATGAATGTCGGGAGTGTGTCGGACTGTGTTCGTTTACCGCCGTAGTCTATGGGGTGCTTTCTTTGGTCGGCACCCAGATAATCGATCAGGTATTGTAAATGTTCACGGTTTAGTGCCCAGATGGGTTGGCCGCGGAAACTGTCTTGATAATATAACGGGTAACCGAAGTAGGGATCTTTTCCGCCGGATGGCTCTGCGTAGATGTATCTTTGGCTGCGGATTGCGATATCAGCCTGATTTGGCTGGCTGCAATAAGGGCAGGCGACCTGGATTTTTCCGCGGGGGTGCTTGCTGTCTTTTAGGTATATGCGGTAGTATCTGGCGCAGTGGCTGCATTGGCCGGTTGCTTCGTGGGTGTTTCGCTGGGGGATTTTTTCTTCGGAGGTGTAGCAGGAATTGCAGCGGAAGGTTGCGATGCGGGTTTCTTTGTCCAGTGTGACGGTTCCTGCCTTGGTACATTTGGGGCATTTTACGGTCATGGGAGTGAGGCCGGAGAATGTGTGGTAGGGAAGATCGTGGGATTGGGGCATGGTGGGGGTACCTCCCGGGTGTTTGTTATGGCTTTATGTGGCTTTTTAGCTATTTTTGATATTATCACATATTCTCTGGGAAAGAACAAGCGTCTGGTGTTATAGGGGTGGTTCAATTCGGCTTTGATATCAGGTGTTTACTGTCTTGATATTAGGCATAAAGAAACTGCTGTAACTTATTTAGCTTACAACAGTTGGGGAATTTAGTATTGAGTTGGGCAGTGCCAACTATTCTGCGTTAGTATTTGTTGATATACAGTTGGGACATGTATAGTGGGGAACAATCATTGTGTTGTCAGGTAATCGGTCAGATTGCGTTAGACTTACCGAGTTGCTTAAAATACCTGATTTTCATGGAGTATTTAATAGTTAAATGACATGTTAGCTGACCACAAAGCAGACCCACAGAGCAATAATAAATGCTCTGCGGGTCTTTGTCACACACTATTCAATTCCCAACGCCTTATAAACCGCATCCTCCGGGCTTGTAAAAAACGAGGTCTGAAACTTAGCGAATAATTCTGACGGAACAGTTGCTATATCTGCTACAGCTGACATTGGTAGGAGTATCTTTTTGTCACCAGCATCAAAGCAAACCTGAAGCGTATTTGCCAATTCCTCAATCTTATTAATAGTCCCCGCCAATACTCATACTTCTGAGAATAACCATCTGTGGCATAAGCGGCTTTCTAAGTGCCAAGCGACACAGCGATCAATGACCTTCTCTTTTACAATACTCCCAACAACGAAACCACAATTCCAAAACAACCTTCCCCATTACACTCTTCATAGACTTAAAATCAGCTATCCTCACCAATTTATTTATATAAACATCATATTCAGAAATAAGCAGCTCTTCAGGTGAAATAATCCGAACTGTTACATCGTAATCCCCTGACACAATTTCTGTTCTAACGTCTTTATTCTCTATCCGCTCCTGCAACTCTTCTTTCAAACCAATGTATAACCTATAAATCTGTTCCTGCTTTACAGCCAATATCTCTTTCGAATATTCATCTTCCAATAATCGTATCTTTGTCATAAGTCTATCAAAATCTCCCATTTGTGCCTCCTGCCTATACAAATAGCCGAGGAGGCAGTTTCTTCTGCCCCCCACTAATTTCATTTACTCACTAACCTTATTACGCATCGATGGCGGTAATTCCGGAGCATGCAGCCAATACACATAACACCGGCTTGTCACTGCCTCAGCCGCAACAATCATAAAAGCCAACGTAAGTTTGCATGATGTCTGAATTAATGTTTTGACCTTCGGCGACTTTATTAAATTCTTAATTCTTTCTCTCATCAGTCTTTCACCTCCTTTCCTTCAATCAGATAGAAAGCTATCGGCAGAATATTGGTTGCTTCTGCCACCAAAGCTAACAACATCAGGTTCCTGTAGACATCTGAAAATACAAATTGCACCAGGAATAACGCTACAATAAAGTACTGAACATGTTGCTTCAGCTTAGCTTTCCGATCTGTCCGCAGATACTGCATTTTACTTACCGCCGGGGCATACAGGCGATATATTACAAAACATCCCACATATACCCCAAAATAAATCACCTCGGGAATTACAAACCTTCCCAGATACAAAGCCAGATAAATACTACCATAGTATGTTAGTGCGCCAACAAGCAAACAACGCAGCGAACTATCAAAATGCACTCCATACGAAAAATACTTCAGCATACCATAAATTAGTGCAAAAAATAAAAAATACTTTCCAATGCCCAATAATAATGCAATACCACCGGTAGCCGCAAACTTTGATATATTCTCATAAACCACCTCGAATATATAAAATGCATTCAAATATTCATCTGACTCCCTGTCAAACGGTGAATCCGGATACGCTCTTTTAAATAAAAAATCCAAACATCTTTTCTGCAGGGAAATTCTAAAACGCTTCCAACTCTTCAATGCAGTTTCTCCTTATAGCTCTAAAACCTGAATGTATCGATTATTCTGTATGTAGGTATGATGTATCAGAGAATATTTATCCAAAATATCTTGTGTAGCCAATAACCCGAATCCGATATGCGCCTTTGAATCCTGACACAAATTGTTTTCTTCTCCATAGTAAGTATTTTCCACCTGTATAAACCAGCCATTCATCTCCTGCATTATCAACACCGATATACTCCCCTCCGAATGCCCTTCAATATGTGTAATAGCATTGTTCAAATACTCAGATAAGACTAAATACAACTCGCTCTCTGGGATAATAGTTTCCGGAACATGTATATATCCGTTTACATTCAAAGTTATTCTTTCTGACAACAGCATCGCATGATACAGGCAGGCTTGTATTGATTGCATTTTTATAAGGTCCAGAACTTCCATTTCGGAAGTTCTCAGCTGCTTTTTCTGGATAGGCTCTACATATTTAACATATAATTCTCGAACTGTCTCCATATCGTTTGAATCTATCCCTTTACGCAATAGCTTCAGCGATGGAACAACAAAATGAGTCATCCGGCCATATTGTTTCTCAATAAATTCCTTTTGCTTCTCGCTATTCAACTTCTTACGAAACAATTCTTTATTTTTCACCCCCACATAACAAGTGTAAATAATGAATCCTATAAATACCATGATATAAAGTAACAACATCGTTGTTACGATCAACAATTGTTCTTGTCTATCAAAGTACCTGTGCAGCAAAGTTATTGGTATCAATATTATAGATGCAAGCAATGTCACAATAATTTTTAATTTGATTGAAATAATAGATATATATTGTCTGATCATATACAGCAGTTTTCGAATTATAATCGATACTGCTAATACCAGAAAGGACATAGTCAGCATATAAATATCCATGTATAGCAGATCCGGAAAAAGGTAAATAAAAGGCCCCGCCGTAAAAACGATGCAAAGGATAAATGTTTCACTTGCCATAATGCAAAACAATGTATCAACCACATTCTTGACCGGACACAACAATACAAGAAATTCAATGGCAATTCGAGCATACAGCAGATTAACACCTGCGATAGCAGAAGCCAGTTCAACAAGCAGCACCAAAATAATATGAATTACGCGAATTCCTACAAAAAGACTCCGGTCCCCCGGCCTGAGTCCAGATATTATTATTTGAACAGCAATTGCACTGCTTACTGCACTCACAACTAAAGAAGCCATCTATCGATCCGTTCCTTAACATAGGGGCATCTGTATCCATTTCTTAAAATTATCATTTGATTTGATTTATCATATTTTATTACTTTCCTTTTATTCACCACATATGAGCGATGGCATTGAATAAAATCATCATCTAATTTATCCATCAAGGCATACAGATTCATACGTGTCTGAAACTTCCCATCTTCATGATAAATATATACAGATCCTGATATACTTTCCATATAATAAATTCCTGCCATTGAGACTGATATTTGATTGAATTTGCTATGAATAATCAATAAGTTTTCATTTTTCAATCGCTGCTCTGCCATTTTCAAGGTCTGGGACAACTCCCTCAAATTATGCTTCTTTATAAATGAAAAAACATTTATTTTTAATGCAGGGTTAAACAAAATATAATCCAAATAGTTTGTGATAAACACACACAGGTTTTGTATTGAATCTTCTTGAATCAAGCGAAATGCATCCAGGCCTTCCGGATTATCACAAATGATAATATCTAACAGATATAGTTCTGCCCTATCAGTCAAGATTAAATGTTTCTCTAGATATTCCAGATTATCTGTATTTAATACCACATGATAACCATACCCTGTTACCACATTTTCTAAATTTTCCGCAAAATTCCTGTCATCTTCGAAAATAACAATATTCATGTCACTTCATCCGTTTTTCATCCATATTTCTATTCAACTTTATGTAAATCATGTAAAAATTAACAAACCCGCAAATTAACCTTTGCACGCTCAAAATACTGAGCCAAAAATTCCATAATTTACCATAAAATATGTTCATTATATTGAGCAAACTTGATTATAAAATGGGATGTTATATGCAGAAGCTAAAAAACAGCCGAAATTTTGGAAATAACCTACGCATCCTTAGAACAGACCATCAATTTACCCAGGATATAGTTGTTGCCAAACTGGGAATTCTGGGGATCTCCATCTCTAGAAATGCATATTCTCGTTATGAAACCGGTGAGTTAAATGTACCAATAGAAGTTTTGATTGCTCTTCGTCAGATATACTCCTGTTCCTATGATGCGTTTTTTAAGGGGTTGATTATTGAATGATCACTCCCCTTCCGCTCATTATCTTGAGCAAACGGTGATTGGATCAACTATATCACAAAACATTGTTTTGCACAATATCATGAGCAAAACAATTCGAGGTTTGTTAAATGCAAAAGTTAAAAAATAATAGGTCTTTTGGAAATAATCTCAGATTATTAAGAATAAAACACTGCTATAAGCAGGATCAGATTGTTGCAAAATTAGGACTTTTAGATATTGGCATAACACGAAGCACCTACTCCCGTTATGAAACAGGTGAGTTAAACATACCAGTTTACGTTTTGGTTGCTTTGCAGCAGATTTATCAATGCAGTTATAATGACTTTTTTGAGGGCTTGAATTTAAAAAACCAGAGTAACTGAAGTTATATATAAAATCTGGAACAGCAATGGCTCCATTGTTCCAGACTCAATATAATTTGTATTAGTTAAGCTGTTGAATCATATTAGCTGGATAATTATTTATCTGTCATATTTATATGGAATAGCTATTTGAGCAAAAGAGCACTGTCCCCACCGCCTGATTTGCCAATATTCACACGATTCTTTATTTTCCAGCGATAATGGCATTGAAGATCTGTATATTTCCCCTTCCCACCAAGCCACTTCATCAATTTGTGTAAATTCCACACCTTCAACATTGTATCCCTGCCATTTCAATATATCTTTCGGAACATCCACCTTTAAATCATTATAAACCATAAGTGCAATCATGCTTATTCCACATGCTGAAAGTAATACATTTTCAGTCATCTGCTTCACATATTTTGAAATCTTAGTAGCCATCTGCCATTCCCCCTTTGTTTTATTTTCCACTGAAATAATCAATAATATGCAGTGATGAAGATACCTATATTATAGCAATGATTTCTCGCTTTAGTCAATTTAAAATTGACTTTTAATAAACTTATAAATTGACCTTGCTAATTTATGATATCAATATAAAGTGGAGGGTTATTATGAAGGAACCTTATGATTTTGGAAAACGCTTACAAGATATACGAATAGCCAAAGGATATTCCCAATCTTTTGTTGCCGATCGTCTTAATGTATCTAAGCAGACTATTTCTCGTTATGAAAATAATACTCAAACACCAAGCTTAGATGCACTTATAAATTTGGCGTTGTTTTATAATGTGTCAACAGACTATCTTCTTGGTTTAGATCACCGGGAAACATTATATATTGATGGTTTCGATAAAGAAAGCCAAATGCATATTCTTAAAATACTGGAAATTATTCAAGATAATTTTAAACCCCGAAATTAGCAATATTATATCACTGATAGGAGGCACTATTTATAAATGCAGGCATTTGACTTTGGTCGACAACTACAAGAATTACGAATTCAAAATGGATATTCTCAATCTTTTGTGGCAAATCGTTTACATGTTTCAAAACAGACGATTTCCGGATACGAAAACAATATACAAACCCCCAGTGTTGAAACACTCGTTGATCTTGCACTACTGTATCATGTTTCTACTGATTGTCTTCTTGGCCTCAATGACAGAAAAGTATTACATATAGATGGATTTGATGAAAAAAGCCACTTACATATACTGCAGTTCCTAGATATTATAAAGAATAATTTTGATCCTAAAAAAGATTAATACAAAATCAGATGTTAGTATCCCAATTGACAGATACTAACACCTTTTCATCCCAAAATCGTCTTTTTCGCATCACCATATCTTCATTATTTACATGTTCACCTTTGCTAAAAACAGAAACCATCTTGCTGGTGAAACCATGGAACTCAAGAAAAGACAGTGTATTAACTCACGTTAAAACCATATACCTCTTCCGATAATAATCCATACTACGAAACTCAATCACATCCTTCATCTGTCTGGCAAATCCCGGCTGCCTGATCGCATCCTTAAACTGTCCATTCAAAGCCAGCACCATCCCCTCCTGCTCTACAAAATACCCGGTATCAGACTTCAGCAAGAATTTCACCGGATTCTTCAACGCCTCACTAACACACCGTTTCTTATCCCATGTCCTAAAATCGCTGGTACCCTTATCCTTCTCCAGATCCCTCCATTTATTAGGCGTATTATAATAAGCCTTATAGCTCCGATAAATATCATCTTCGTCTATCGCCATCTTAATATTCCCATCATTATAAAACGCCAAAAACACCGGCATCTTATATGACTTGCTCATCTGCGTCGACTCCATTAATTCCAGCAATTCCTTTCCAATTCCCCGGTAAATCTCCAGATCCTCACCACTAAGTTCATTAATCCCGTCCAGATATCTCAAATAGTGCTTGAACGGATTATTTTTCACCTCATAGCAAATCTGATACACCTCATCGTCCATCAAAGTAAACAAATCCATCCTGCTAGGAACTTCGTCGTCTAACTGCTCTTTAATACGGAAATACTCTTCACGTATCCGATCATCCTTTGTTACCTGCTTCTTAGCCATCTCCTGAAACAAATCAATCAATCTCATATCAAAATCCACAAGACAATCATCCGGAAACTCAAAATCTGCCTGCTGCATCTTCCCGGCATCTGTTCTTGAATATGGCCTTCCACTAAGCAAAAACGGAGCCAGACCAGCCTTTTCATAATTACCGATAAAGTCCAGAACGTTCAAGAATTCCTTTCCTCTGCTTTTTCGAAGCCCTCTGCCCAACTGCTGCAAAAACACCACTGGTGATTCCGTAGGTCGCAAGAACATTACCATATCAATGTCGCATACATCCAGTCCCTCATTAAACATATCAACCGAAAAAATGACTTTGATTTCGCCACATCTTAATTTACGAAGTGCTTCACTTCTGTCTTCCGCATATTCCCCCTTAGAATCACTATAAACTGCTACAGAAGGAATATCCCGCTGACAGAATTGCTTCGCCATCTCTTCTGCATGTTTTTTGGTACAACAAAACCCCAGTGCTTTAGCTGAGCGGTATTTCATATAGTGCTTATATATCAGGTCATACCTATCCTTGACCAGCAGTTCTGTTGTCAATGCTGAGCGAACATACTCCCCCTTCACTTTACGAATCCCGGAGTAATTAACCGTCTCATCATTAATCCCGTAATAGTGAAACGGCACCAACATCCCCTTATTAATCGCCTCCTGCAAGCTGATTTGATATGGCACATTATAATCGCAAAGTTCGTAGATACTCTTTCCGTCCATCCGTTCCGGTGTAGCCGTCAGTCCAAGCATAAACTTCGGAGTGAAATATTCCAAAATACGTTTATACTGATCAGCTGCTGCATGATGGAACTCATCGATCACAATATATTCAAAATAATCCTTTGCAAAATATGAATCATTCAAATACTCAGGCTTTGCCAATGTCGCCACCGATGCAAATACAATCGATTTACCTACAGACTTTTCTTTCCCATCAAAAAAGCCATAATCCTCAGAATGCCTTACATTTTTAAAACTTGTGGCGGCCTGCTGCAAAATCTCTTCTTTATGTGCAACAAACAGTACCGTTTTATAATCAATCGAATCAAATGCCGCAAGATAGGTTTTACCGATTCCTGTTGCTGCGTAAACCAGCCCTTTATTCGCCCCTTCTTTTCGACTGTTTTTCAACGCATAAAGCGCTTCTATCTGTGCCCCTCGCGGCTCAAATATCATTCTGACATTCGTATCAGAGCTTTCCCTATCATACCTGTCCAGATCCTTCTGCAACGCCGGTTTCTTCCACTCTTTTGAATACTGCTTCAACACCTCGTCATTTATAATAATAGAATGGTTATAAAACAGATCTTCAAAGTTCTCATAAAAACTTTCAAAGTTCTCCTTATCACGACTAATATCAAAATGATAGTTCCATTCAATAGCTGATGTAAGCGCACTTCTGGATATATTTGAAGATCCTATATATATTTCACCAAACTTCTTTTTATGGAATATGTAAGCCTTCGGGTGAAAGGATCGATTCTTTTCATTGTAAAAGCGGAGATCCACTTGATCTCCCAGCGAGTCTTTTATCAGATACAATGCCCCGGGCTGTGTAATGCCAAGATAATTTCCCGTCAAAATCCGTATCTTCGCACCTCGTGCCAATGCTGTCTTCAAATCATCCAACAGCATTTTCACCCCGGATTCCATAAGAAAAGATACAATAATATCAATCCGGTCAGCTTCCATCATGCTATATTTAAGCTGATATAGTAAAAACTTATTTTTCTCCCTGCCGCCTGTAATCGCTTCACAGCGTTCCACTTCCATCTGAATCCCTTCAGATACCTCTATATGTTCTTCCGCAATATTAAATTCAGCCATTTTTCATCTTCTCTTCCCGGACGCACATCAGCTGTCATCCACATGTCTTCAATTGTAAACATATCCACCTTACCTAGTAATATCTTTATCTTATCTTCCGTCATATCCGTAAAATACCGGCCATTTCGTTCAACTTCTTCTGTCCCATATTTGAAAGATGTATAGAGAACCCCCTCTGAGACAAGTGCCCTTGCAATCTTTATCAGCACATCCTCCAGATCACTCATTGTCAAATGCAGGATTGAAGAACATGCCCATATTCCATCATACACTTCTTCCAAATCCAACTCCTGAAATAACATTTGTTTCACTTCAATACCCGTATGTTCAGAAGCAATCTTAACTAATTCTATGGAACCGTCAACTGCATCAACCTGATATCCTTTATTCATAAAATACTTCGTATCGCGCCCCGATCCACAACCGAAATCTAATATACGATCTCCAGGCTCAAGATACTTTAGAAATTGTTCTTGTGTATGCTCGAAATCAACTGATTTTGTACTTTCAGAAAAGTTTTCTGCAAAATCATCATAGTATTGCAAGGTATTAGTATCACTCATTTCCATTATCCTACTTTCCTAAAGGTTATATGACTTCTTAATTATACGTCATTAATATCCGAGTGTGTTCACACATTAAATCTACTTTCACCATTATCCCATATCTCCAAAAAAATCACAAGTTGCTCTTTTTCCACAAATATCCAAACAAATAATGTGTCTATGCACATATACTAAAAATTATCCTCAAATCGTCACTGCTCCCCCTCCGCCCTTGATTTCCCCCACCCCCTCCCCTATAATAAAATCAATAAATCCATCCCCAAAGAAAGGACCCCCACCTCCATGCCCTCACATCCCAATAAAGAATACCTCGAACACTGTCTCAAGCAGCTATCCAGCGAAAAGCTAGAGAAGACCGCCAACGCAAGAAACGAAAGCCTGATATCCGCCACAGTCCGTTCCCTAGCCTTCAGCCTGATCGTCCCCAACTACGAAACCTGGCTTGACGAATGCCTCACCAGTCGCAACTGGCAGGGACTCAACGACTTAATCTATCAAAACCTCCGGCACAGCCTGCTTCCCGGATGCAGCAGCGGATACGACCACAGCCGGCATTTTGAATCAGTTTTAGCAGCAATTGCCTGCGGCGACACCGAAACGGTTGCACGAGTGCTGCCGCACGAACTCGGCCCATCCAGCAACGGCTACCCCTTTTATATCGCCGCCGCCAACCTCTTCATGGCCTTATGGTACCACGATGACAAAATGCTCGAAACAGCAATTCCTAAAGCAGAGAAATTTGCCGCATCAAAAAAACCGCAGTGGGAGCGGTCTGCGGTTTTGTTCCTGCTCTGTCTGCACAGCCACGACATGGAAGCTGCTGCCGAACATCTGTTAATGGTCTGCAAAGCCTATATGCGCACGGACTCCGGCGCGGCATACAAACGTTTATGTATCAGTGCCCATGGCCTATACTGCCTGGCCTGGTTATTGCTGCCGGAAGATGCATTTTCACAACTCAAAACACCAGAGTATAAAAACTTTTCACCCGCGCTCGCACAATGGCGCCTGGACAATCCGACACCCGCGCCGAACCTTTACTTCCGCTATCCGGAACCACTGGAACTGCTAAATCAGATTTACAACGCTCCGGCCGCCATCAGCCGGCTGCATCAGCCTTATCTGAACAGCACCAATCCCGCACACTCGGCACAACTGAAAAAAACATGGTTTCTTGACGAAGAATCAATGCTGCATGATTTTGCTGCCACAATCCGATCCTGACAGCAAAACCTGATTACTCATCAGACCACCGCCTCCGTTTCGCCACCCGCCCCATCCAAAGAACCGCCAACATCCCTATCATTACAGCCCCGCCCAGCATCACCAGCACCGGCCGGTAACTCTGAAAATAATCATAAAGCAAACCAATCACGCTCGTAAAAACCGCAACACTCAACGAAATCATCAGCATAATCCTGGAATAAAAAGCCGAAAATCCCTCATTCCCTACAAACACGCGTATGATTAACGGAAGGCATACATTGCCGGTCCCATAGGCAGCTCCAAACAGGAACGCCCCAAGCAGAAACCAGTTGGAGGAAGCCGGAACTGTGAGCCAGAGCAATAATCCCACTAAAGTAATGCAACAGGTGATTATCACCGCTTTAAAGATCCCCAGACGATCACTCAACCACCCCAGCACGATTTTAAAAACCACATTTGCCAGCATTGCAATCATCACCAGATTTGCACTTTCCGTCAGCGTCATTCCCAGGGACATCCCAAAGCTGGAAAGATGAGAATTCAAACCAACCGGAGCATGAAAACAGACCACACAGATAACCAGCAGAACCAAAGCAAGTTTTGGCATTTTCCCCCTTCCGCCATCATCCTGTGCAATCGACGCGCCCGCTTCACCCACCGGAAACACCCCATATTCCCCCGGCGTTGACCGCAGGAAAAAAGAACACGGCAGCGTCATAACCAACAACAGCACCGCTGCACATCGAAAACCACTCCGCCAGCCAAAACTGACAATGATCCTGCCAAGCACCGGATTCATAATTGCCCCCATGATTCCGCTAAATGCCATGGCAAGGCTTACCACCAACCCGTTATTCCTTTTAAACCAGTTCTGTAAAATGGACACACAGGTCACATTAGAGAAGCAGACAATGCCTGTCCCGGCAATGATCCCCGATAGATAAAACCCGGCATATGAATGATAACACGACATAAGCAGCAGATTTCCGGAACATCTCAAAACACCATAACGTATCAAATGCTGGATTTTAAAGCGCTTCATGAAAAATGGATATAAAAGATTGCAGAAAGCAGTAGAGAGGTTTTGTAAAGTCACGAATATAGACAGACTGCCTATAGTAATTCCCAGAGATTGACTGATCGGTGTTATAAATAAGCCGATGCAATTACCCAGTAAACCAATAGCACAGCCAAACAATAAACAGCAGCAGAACAGCGTTATGACCGGATAAATTTTTTGACGACACATATCTGATTTTCCTTATTATTCTTTAATATAGTACATAGATGCTTTCTGAGTTGCATAGACGCGTACCTCGCAGGCAAACTTTTCTGGAGCCGACCCCCCGAAAAGCCTTCCGCCTTGTGTTTCATCAATCAGTAAACAGCACTCATCAATCTGATCCGGATGAACTTCCAAAGGCCCATGTGAAGCATAAATGACCTCAAATTCATCTTTGCGCGCAGCAAGCAGTTCAAGGCTCTTTTTCCAGAGCGACAGATTCCGTCCCTCGCCAAACATATAGATTGTCGCCTCAGAAATACTGTCACCCCCAACCAGAAAATGCTGATTTTTCTCCAGCAGGGCGATGCTTCCCGGAGTATGCCCCGGAATGGAAATAATCTCAAACTGAAAATCCCCCACAACAACCTGTTTCTCACTCAAAGGAAGAACTCCGTCAAGTCTTTTAAATCCCAGTTCCGCCGGATGGGCATAGACATTTTCAAACTCACCCATTGAAGCAATATGATCCAAATCTCCATGAGTCAGAATCACCTTAACCGGCAGATCCGTCATTTCGATGACCTGCTCCCTGATTCCCTTTTCCCTCCCCGCATCAATCAGCAGCGCCTCCTTGTCCCCAATCACCAGAAAACAGCGAACCACTTCATCCTCAATGCTGTAAAAATCCTTGCGAATACATTTGATTTTCATTATCATCCCACCCCTTCAGTAAGGCCTAACAATGTTTCTATAGCTTTTGCCGCCCCTTCCTCTTCATTCGACAGTCCGACATAATCCGCCGCAACCTTCACATGCTCCGCCGCGTTCGCCATCGCAACACCAATTCCCGCCGCCCGCAGCATTTCAACATCATTATCCCCATCACCACAAGCCATAATCTCGTCCCGCCCGATCCCAAGCAATCTCCCCAGCTCCACAAGCGCAGTTCCCTTGTTCACACCGGCCGCAGTAACCTCAATCGTATTCTCACCTGAAGCTGACATAGAAATATCCGTTCTCCGCTCCAGCTCACTCCATGCCAGCTGATGCTCTTTCTCATCCGCAAAAAGTCCCAGCACATTCTCCATTGCACAATGCCTGCTTTCCGCCAGCTCCATAATATCCGAAACCGCCTTCCGCGTCATCCTTATATACTCCCCAAAGAACGGATCACGATGATAATGCTCAATATTCCCCAGCACCTCCCGGTCCAGATACCCCTGCCCTTCATAATAAATCTCACGAAGCGCATCATATCTCCCCATTATCTCCAATATCTGCATCGACGTCTCATACGAAATCAGATTCTCAAATACAACTTCATTCCGGGCAGTATCCATCACCCTCGCACCATTCGACGTCACCGCATACCGTATCCCCGGATACTTCATAATCATCTCAGGAACAGCATTAGCCGAACGCCCCGTAACCGGAAGCACAATAACGCCCCGGGAAATCACCTCATCAAGAACCCGCTTCGTATAAGGCAATATTTCCTTCTTATCCGTCAGAAGCGTACCATCCAGATCCAGCCCAATCATCTTAATCTGACGTTTCAAAATCAAACTTATACCCCCACTGTTTCCTCGCCTCATCCATCACCCTCAAAATAGACAAACTCAAATCAACCGGACAAACACTGCTCTCCGTTCTCCCATTCATAATATCATCATTCATAGCCTCAACCGCCGCATCCTGATGCCTGACAGGAAACTCATACCGTTCCTTACGCCCATCAAAATACTCAACCTCCGCCACCGAATTCCGCTGAATATGCTCAATCTTAATCCAGGCATCCTCACAGGCAACAACCCCGATCTTCTCCGTCTTAGACCGAAACGCAATCATCACCGTAGCCAGCTCATCCTCCTTATTCCGCAACACATAAGCACTCTTCAGATCAACACCAATATCACAAAGCGCCCCTTCCGACTTAACCAGCGTCGGATAACTGCTCATAAAATAATTCGCAAACCCAATCGCATAACACCCAATATCAAACAGCGCCCCTCCGCCATTCTCCGGATTAAAAAACCGGTTCCGAATATCATAAGGCTTACAAGATCCAAAAGTAACAGTCACAAAATGCACCTTCCCATAAGTCCCCGAAGTTACCTTCTCCTTCATAAATCTCATAGCCGGCTCATAGACACTGGTAATCTCCTCAGACAAGATAAGCCCCTTCGCCCTGGCAATCTCCACACACTCCTCCAGCTGCCCCGCCGTCATCGTAATCGACTTCTCACAAAGCACATGCTTCCCCGCATTCAGACAAGCCTTAATCAAGTCCGGATGCGACCTGCAAGGAGTAGCAATATAAACCACCGTAATCTCTGGATCCCCCAAAAAATCCTCCAACTGCCAATAAGCCCTCTCAAGCCCAAACTCCTCTTTATACGATACCGCATCCTCTTCCGTCAACCCACAAACCGCATAAACATCACTATCCGGCGTCTCCGGAAAAAGCCTGGCAAACTCATGCGCAATAAACCCAGGCCCAATAACCCCCCACCTAATTTTTTTCATATATTCACACCCTCCTCTAATTTTTCACCTTAGAAAAATACCCATTGCCGCCCCAAACGCCAGATCCTACTACATATGGTTTTGCTTTTCCCCCTAACCGGAGCCACAAAGTTGCTGGGAGAACGTGGGGCGTTTGGTTGGACCAGAATCGGTGACATTGAACGAGATGTCGGTGGTTCTTAGGCTGCCGCAAGTGATTTTCAGCGGAGGAATCATGCTCTCCAAAGCGTGATTCCAGGGGCCCGGCGCGTTAAAGTCATCAAGAGTTTAGCGCAACGAGTGCTGCGCAACATAAATGCGTCGGCCAAGAGTGCCTGATATCCGCATCAGACGTGGATCTGCGAAGCGACGACGTAGTGGATCCTACGGCTAGCTTCGCAGGTCCACTTCTGGTGTGGATAGCTGGTGCTATTGGTTGATGCATTTATGTTGTGTAGTACTCACCCCGGTGCCGCTGAAAATTATTTGTGGCAGCCTTAGAACCACCCCATCGAGAGAACGGAACCTATTCTGGTCCAAGCAAACGCCCCACGTTCTCCCCACCACTATGTGCGACATTTTACTCTAACTCGTACAGCCACAAAGTCCGCTCCCGCGCGCCCCCCGCAGCATCAAACATGTAAACCTGCAGCAGCTTCCCTAAACTAATCTTCCCATCAATAACAGGAATCATCTTCCCACAGGTATGCAGGAAATTAAAAGCATACTGCTCGCCCTTTTCCGCCGTATAGGGTCTTCCCCCGGCAAGAATACTCTGCGCCGTCCGTGAATAATCCGTCGGCAGCACCTCATCATATTCCCCGGTAAAAATATTAACCTCCGTATCCGGAGAATAAAGCATTACCATACCATTAAGCCCCGTTTTAATCTCTTCCTGAATTATCGCAGTGATATCAATTGCAGACCATGGCTCTTCATGTGATTTAATAACAACCTTTTTCATCAGACCTCTCCTTTTACATTAAATAACCAGATATTACGGTCGCGTGCTTCCCCGGTACTGTCAAAATAAAATATCCGCTGATCATCACCGAGCTTTAATTCCCCATTTTCAACCGGAACCAAAACCTCAAATCCGGCAATAAAACAAAACGCATGCTGCTCACCACTCTCATGAATGCCCGACCGGTGCTGATACGGACGGCCGCAGGCCAGCATGGTTTGCGCTGCAGTGGAATAGTCCTTCAAAAGTTCCTCTGTATTTTTCCCGATCCGGATAGCCGTGGACGTATGCGGTGTATATATCAATGCGAATCCATTCTCATCAGCACCAATCTGTTCCTGAATCCGCTCAGTAACATCAATCGCTGTCCATGGTTCCACACAAGAAGTAAACGTAATAGTTTTCATATGCTTCTTTCCCTCTCTTTTCCTACTTAATATTAAAGACACGAACTTTACGATTACGGGGACCCGATGTTTCAACAAAGAAAATCCGCTGAAGGCTGCCAAGTTTCAGTTTTCCATCCTCAATCGGCAGAATCATGTCATTTCCATGAAGATAGCTATACATATGTCCCTCCGCATTCGGGCCATCCTTTCCGGCATGCAGATACGGCCGGGCACATGCAAACATCGTCTCCGCAACTCTCTCATTATCAGCCACCGCCGCCGGTGCGCTCATCCCCATCAACAGCGCTGCACTTGTGTGCGGTGCCAGAATGAACAGAAATCCCTCTTCCCCTTCTTCGATGGAAGCTTCTACCTGATCCGTAATATCAACTGCTTCATACAATTTAGTTGTTTTAACATCTAAAACTCTCTCCATTTCCATATCACCCTTCTTTCTTTTCTACTATAATCCGGCAGCCGCTTCATCAATAACCCGTCGCAGATTATCAACAGATTCGCTGACACTGAGTCCTGTCTTCCAGATTGAACGGGATGCCTCAATAGAATCTGCACCTGCCCGGACTAACCTGGCCACAGTATCTACATTTGCAGCTCCATCAGTACACAGCAAACACGGAATATTTTCAGTATCGATCTTAGCACGAAGCGCCTCAATTGCTTTTATTGCCGGCTCAAAGATGCCGCCGCCATAATCACTCGCATCACGGGCATAGACAATGACACGGTCGATCAGATACAGTGAATTCTCCAGCAGCGTAATCGAACAGGACGGCGAAACGGTCAGTCCGGCCTTAAGCCCCTTCTCGCGCATACGCTGAATCATAAACGACAGCCGGTGTCCCATATAACTTTCTGCCGGCAGAACAAGATAATCCGCTCCGGCTTCCGCATAAGCATCCACATGCCTTTCATCCAGTTTGTCCACATTTGCATGAACCTCAATCGGAAGGCTTGTATAGGGGCGAATGCCTTCTACTAATTGAGGCCCCCACATCAGTCCCAGACGCGGATAATGTCTGTATGTATCTGCCGCATCGACATGGATGCAGTCAACCCCCGCTTTTTCCGCCGCCGCAACCTGCTCTCCGAGATTGCCATAATCTGCAGCGCTCATGCCGGCACTTAACAATATTTTCTTCATAGTTTTTCTCCCCATTAGTTAGTAATGAGATCCGCATATCTCACAGCTGTTTTTGCGGCAATTCGGGCATTATTAATAAACATCGAAGTCATTGCCTGCTGTGCACCGTAATCCGATATACGATTAATCTCATTTATAAGACATTGAAACATATAACCATCCATCACACCATCTGCAGCATCATGAATCACACTGCTTAAGATCTGTTCAATCTGATCAAACGGGTGACTAAATTCAGGCAAAACCGGAACCCCCACAGATATCCCTGACGAAATTCCTGCCTTCACATGACTCTGATATATCTCTGCCAGTTCATCCGTATCATCAGCTTGCCAGTCAACAACCGCGGGCGACGAACTGCTGAAGAACGATGGCATAACCTTTGTTTTGTATCCCCCTGATGTTATTCCCATGGTCTCCATCACTTCCTTCGTCGCAGCAAGGTCCAGCATCGATTTAGGGCCGGAACTGAATAACATTACAGGTACACGCGACAGCTCATACAGATCTGCAGATATATCAAAACTGTTTATCCTGCTTACTCCCCCGATTCCGCCGGTAACAGCAAACGGGGTTCCGCATCGATCCGCCGCATAGAGCATCAAAGCATTATTCACACCACCGGACAGCTTGTTCCTGTGCATATAAGGAAGCAGCATTTTACTGCCTCCTTTTGCATAGACTTCCTTCGGATCAGCAATCCTCTGAATATCTGCCTCTCCCATTCCGACAATGAGCTCTCCATCAAGAATGCCAAGCAACGCCGGAACCGCACCATATTCCCGGATGGTCTCGTCAATCGTCACCGCTGTTTTTACAAAAGCATGTCCTTCACCTCTGCCGGCAAAAAACGCACTTTCTATCACGACGACCGGCCGTTTTTCGGACAAGGCATTCTGAACTTCAGGTCGAATTTGAATCATTCCACGCTCCTTTAATACTATTTTATTAATGCAATCGCTTTTGCAATTTCCTGTTCCGGACGTCTGATCGCTTTTACCGTCGCAGACTGATATACCTTTTTATCCTTAAAACGTCCCTTATCACGCGGCTCAACATCCGTTGCAAAAATCACCACATCCGCTTCCGCAATCTCTTCTTCTGTCAGCCGGTATTCAATTCCGGCACTGCTTTGAACTTCACACTTAAGGTCGATTCCTTCTTTTTTCGCCTGCTTCATAAGCGCCTGGCGAGACATTTTACAATGAGCCAGTCCTACGATACATGCCGTAATTGCTACAATCTTCATATTGTTCTCCCTTCATTGTCTGCTCAAAAATCTTCTTCCTCTATCGGAACACGATTTCTCTTTAAAAAGTTTACTAAAAAAGCACATACAAGAACGCCTGGAATCAAAGCAACAAAATAACCAACGATATTACTTGTCATCATCGGACCGACGATAATTCCTGAACCTGTACCAATACAGCTCAATTTAAACAGGGCAGCGATGGTTCCGGTAGTCGCAGCACCGGCCAAAGAAGATAACATTACATTTTTGAAGTCATTGAGTGCAAACGGAATGGCACCTTCAGAGAATCCCATAAACAATCCCAGGGTCAATGCATTTTTACCATTTTCAAGTTCATCCTTTGAATAGAGCTTAGGTTTCATAATTGTAGCAAGTCCCATTCCAATACTGACAACTGCACATGCCGGCATAAACATTGCCATAGCCTCTGTAATACCCTCTGTGAACAGTGCCATAGAAAACATATATCCGACCTTGTTTATCGGACCGCCGAAATCAGATCCGGCCAGCAGCCCAAGAACAAGACCAAGCAGAATCGGGCTGATATTCAGCAGCTGCGTCAGGCTGCTCTGAAGTATCGCCATGAGCGCTGCAATCGGCGGTGCAATCAGGTAATTGAAAAAAATTCCGACAATTACAATCGCAAATACAGGTATCATCCAGGTCCAGAAATCCCGAAGAACCGATGGCATTTTAATGCAGCTCAGAATGACTACAATGTAGCCGCATAAAAATCCGGTGATGACGCCCCCGATAAACCCCGTCCCCAGATTGTAAGCAAGCAGGCCGCCGATCAATCCGGCTGCAAGTGCCTGGCGATCGGCAATACCAAACGCAATATAACCAGACAGGATAGGTACAAACATCATCATTCCGTAACCACCAATCTGTGTGAATACGTCTGCAACCGGCATCCCCTCAAAAAGCTTGGCAAACAGATTCATAAATCCGGCAATAGTCAAAAACTTGATCATATATGCCGACCCCGTAGCAAAATGCTTAGATGTGTCTTCAAACTTTAACTTAATTTCTTCTAACATAGCAAACCTTCCCTTCTCATTTATAGTTCCCTTCTCATTCCTGCTTCCCCTTCTCGTTTTAAAAAGCGCTTTTTATAATACCATTATATATTGATAATACCGGCATTTACTGACCAATTAGTAAACAATTGGTACTTAAACATGTTTATATTCATACTTATTATGTCAAACTTTCACATCGGATGAATATCCGCTGCTTCCTGGCTGGATTTATCAGTCAGGAAAATGCCCGGACACAGCTCACATCAGCACATCCTTCAGAATCATAATTACCTCCTCAGCACTCTTTGCATCATTAATATCCAGAAATACTTCCTCATTTTGAAACAGCGTAACCAGATCCTCAAGAATCATCATATGGTCTTCCTGATTCGGACTTGAAAGTACAAAAGCTACCGATATCGGAGACCGGTCCCTCTCGCCAAAGTATACCGGAACTTCAAGAGTAGTCAGACTCAGGCCGAGTTTTGTCCCCCGGATTTTTGGGTTGGCATGAAGAATAACAACGCCCGGAAATGACACAACATAAGAACCATAAGTTTCGATATTATACTTCATTGCCTGAACATATTCTTCTGTAATCTTATGTCCTTTCAGCATTGGCACCGATGCTTTATCAATCACTTCTCTCCAGTCCAAGGCAACTTCCTTAATCTGAATCATATCCTCTGTCAGCACCGAAAGCAGACTCTGCTGATCCTGCGGTGCAGTTGACAATGCTTCCGTTCTGTGATACCGTTTCTCAAAGACAAGGTGTTTGATTGCGTCCTTATCACTGTTAGTCAATATCGGGTTAATGACCAGAAAAGGAATATTAGAATTCACTTTTTCTATCATATGGCTGGTCGATATAATCAGATCAATATCCCCCATCTCCTCATAACTATAATATTCACTCACCGAAAGCACCTGTATAATCTCTATATAAGGAAAAGCATTTGAAATACTGACAGCCAGCAGCCATGCCGTAGCAATACCTTCAATGCAGATAATAATCGCCCGAAGCCGGTTTGATTCCTTTCCCAGCTGCTTCGACGCCGCCTCTAAGTAAATAGCTAAATAGCCAATCTCCTCCTTCGATATCGGACTGCCGATCCTTTCATTAATAATTCCGGCACAGCGTTCGGCAACGAAATACGAATAGGGCAATTTCTCCTGTATCGTCGAAAGCATCTGATTCCGCACCGGGATCCCGTTCATACACCTATAAATGAGAGCATACAGATGGTTGAACAGATTATTATAAAGGACCTCTTCCTGCACCAGTTTCGGATCGAGATAAGTTGCCGCTTCCCTGATAAAGCTTGTCACAATTTCCTCACATAAATTTCCTTTTACGGTTTCGGTTATGACTTCTTCTCTTTCCTTCATATTCCCGTTTAACAACTGAATCATCAGATAAATCCGCTCTGCATTTGGTATTGTGATCCCCACATACTGCACGAAATTATCCAATACTTTAACCATATATGTATAAAGCGGAGTGCCCTTTAATTCGTCCAATACATCCTGGTTGATCTCAACAATATGTCCCATCTGAATCCGTTTAACAGCTATCGCAAAATAAAAAATGATTGAGATCCGGTCCAGTTCGCTAAAAATAACTTTTGCATAAGATTCATAATTTTTCAGCGCCCTGGCACAGTTCCACACTAATGGTTTCGTAAAATAGTCAATAATCCTGGATTCTAATTTCGATACTTTTTTATTTGCCTGAATCGTATTTTTGTTCAACCTGTTTGCCAACGCAAATGCCATGTCCAGATAATTATCAAGAATAAAATTATTTAAAGCATTTCGTATAAATACTTCTTTCCCCGATACATAAGAACCATAATTCTGTCTGCTCAGAAAAACCAGATGCTCCTTTTCCAATTCCGCTTTCACGGCCTGAAAGTCTTTTAATACAGTTGGTTTTGAGATACCAAAACGATACATAATTTCTTTTATTAATACCGGTTCCGGTCGACTCAGCAATTCAAATA
Source organism: Lachnospiraceae bacterium (assembly GCA_032073745.1). Taxonomy (GTDB): domain Bacteria; phylum Bacillota; class Clostridia; order Lachnospirales; family Lachnospiraceae; genus Brotaphodocola. The sequence continues at coordinate 151,617 of DAMAMW010000009.1, forward strand.
TAATATAATTAATTCGTTCGGTACTGTCAGACACCAATATATAGTTTTCTTTATCCAGCTGATCTTTCAGCGCTTTCATATGTTCCGGCGATGCCTGGAGATAAAATTCGGATTTGTTTTGATTTATTATTTCTACTTGAAACTCTTTGAAGATACCTTTGATCACAGAGAGCTCATAATATACAGCCCTTTTCGGTATCTGAGAATCTTCAGCAATATCATTTATCGAGAAGATACCGGATTGGTTAAGAATCGCTATAGCAATGCGAAGCTGTCTTTTCGTTAAAAACTGTTTGATTATTTTCATGCTTTTCCCCCTTTTGTAAAGCATCAATATAGTCAACATAACTTCAATATCAATTATACTAAAATTTTCAGCATATTTATCATATTAAGTATTATAATTAGTTTTATTTTGGTACATATTCTGCAAAATTTATATACTAATTGACCGTAAAATCAGAATCGATACATTTTATAATATTTATGTAGTACCAGGCGTAGATACAGACCTGCATATATAGGGATACATTGGCTTGAAGGGAGGGCGTCCGGAGATGGTTACAGGATGTCAGTTGATGAATTCTAGCATTCTCATCCTCACAAAGCAAGTGGTAGTTATTGGCAAAAATCAGTCATAGTACGCCAGGACCGGGGAATTTATCTTATTAGATTAAGGGGAGAATAACTATGGACAAAAAAATGGTGAGTTCAGAGTATGTAGACTTGAATTTAAAAGCGAAAGATGCGCAGACAGCCATCATTGAAATTGCAGAAATGCTGTTTGAAAAAGGTGTGGTTAGTTCGGTTGATGCATTTGTAACAGATGTGTTCGAACGTGAAGATACACTGCCGACAGAGATGGAATGGGGAGTTGCATTGCCTCATGCACGCTCCGCCGCAGTACTCACCCCATGTATTGCTTTCGGCAGAAGTGATAACGGTTTCTATTGGCAGTCGGACAGCAAGGAAAAGACCCATATGGTCTTTATGTTTGCAGTACCGGAACACGATGTCGATAATACACATTTAAAATTAATATCATCCGTTGCCTGTGCCCTTTTAGAAGAAGATTTCAGAGATGCCTGCCTTCAGGCCAAAACATGCGAAGAACTGGATGATATTTTAAGCCAGGCTGTTTTGCAGAATAAAGATTGTTAATGCTGCCGGTACTGTTCTTTTCTACATTGAAACTACCCGATTGTGTGGGGTAATTTATCTGCCGATGAGCTAAAATATAGTCAGGTATTTTATATCAGCAGATATATGATCAAGAGAAGGGGGTAGTTCAATATGAAAAAAAGCTTTAAACGTTTCTTAACCGGCGCACTGGCATTTATGATGTGTTTTTCATGTTTTTCAATGACCGGTTTTGCTTCAACAGAAGCATATACGGAGGTCCGGCAGATGGGGCAGGTGACCATGAACTTCTACCGGTTATATGCCGGCGTTGACAGTTTTTCTTACTACATTAACCTGAATGGTTATGTACCAAAAAAGATTACTACAACAATATCGGGTAATTTTACTGAAGAAGAGTTACGCGCCGCCATTGACCGCAATTCCACCATGGATAATACGCTCCGAATCACTTTGACACTTAAGCCTGAAATGCACTCCGTCGCGGTCACGAACGATCAGGACAGATTAGATGCAGTAAATGGCCTGCTGGGAGAGTCTTATTATCACAACACCTACGAATCGGACCGCAGCCTGACCAGTGTCGAGTACTCCTTCTTACCGCCCGGAGACAAACCCTGGAACGGGATATCGGTTCATGGTGGTGCAATACCGGTCTCGCTATCCTTTGACGGATCATATCTGCCCACAACATTCAAGGTCTACATGGATGACCAGCTTTTCCTCGAATATACCGGCGTGATCACTTCGGGAGTAAGAGTACAGTCATACAAGATTCATAATGCAAACTTCCAGATGTCACAAGAGTCGCAAAACGGATATCAGGTTACAGCCGAACCGACCACATCAAACATATATGTTGACGGCCAGCAGGCGGCAGCAAATGCGTATTTTATCAATGGAAGCAACTATATGAAGCTAAGTGACATCGCCTATATGTTAAAAGGGACAGATGCAAAATTTAACATTAAACGGCACCAGGACAGAAATCTTACAGAATTGCTGCCCGGAGAAACCTATACCGGCCAGAGTAGTGAATCAGCAGGATTATCCGCTGCAACAGCAAGCGTTTCAAGGGAACAGGTTACCAGTAAGATAACAGCAGTCTTTAACAAAATATATCAGGTGGACTTTCAGCCAGCCGTATATCAAATTAATGGTGATATTTTTTACGAATTGCGTGATGTCGCACATATGGCCGGATTTACTGCTGACTGGGATGCGGCGGCAAACAGCGTGTATATTACAACGACAAAATAAATAAAGGTGTAAAGTCTGATTAATATTCTCAGCTTTACACCTCATTTTTTAGTTATCTTCTTTCTATCCAAAATATGCGCTCTTAAACGTAAGTTCCTCAGATTTTATGTTCCAGCTATTTGTTCCGACATCCCATTTCACAGTAAAACCAGCAATATGGGCAATATCCCGCAGTTTGAAGAAATCTTCACCACCGACACTATAACCGTATAGCCTGAAACCATCCGGCCCTTCAGGATATGTATCGTACTCGCGGGTTATGACCGATTGGGCAGTAATTGCCGTAGCGGGGGACAGCGAAGCCTGTTCACCATCTGCCGGAGTATAGGCTTTCCCCGGTTTAAGTTCGATCGTATTGCTGCCTGATTGCCATTGTACATCAAATTTCGCCGGCGTATCACGCATCAAACTGGCGATATCCCCGAGTTTGACATAAGTATTTCCGTTTATATCATAAGCCTTCAGGTCCGCTTCATTTCCATCAAGAAAAACCCTGGCAGACATTGGTTCTGCCGCTGCGCTGCTTTCCTCCTGCACCCTCTGAAAGTTGGCATTATGGAATTTATATGATATAACGCGCCCATTCATCGTAACCCATTCCACCATCAGCTGATCATCCAGATAAAGGGAACGCACAGTTCTCCGCCGGTTCTCTTCCCCCACCGGCTTAAAACTAGTGCAGTTGCCATGAAACGATAAGGCCTTTATCTCTCCCTCTGCCGGCTGAATAACAGAATAGTCTGCCCGGCTTATGGTACCGCCTGACTGATAAGTATTACGGTAAAGTGCGTACTTGCCATTTAGCATTTCATACATGATATCCCCATCCAGATTCGTCAATGCAGTATGATAACCCGTTGCCCGCGACGTTGGTATAATAACATTATAGTTCCAACCATTATTATCTAACGCTGCCTGCTGCTGGGCTACCGTAAAATCTCCGGTCATTGTCAATGAGATCGTTTTTGGTGTGTAATCATCAAAACTTAAAATCGCATTAAAACCATCACTGCCGTTTACTAACGCGTGTGTATAAAGTGTTGCCTGCCCCATCTGATGCACTTCAAATCCATAGTAATCCGGCGCCGCATTTGCCGATGCCGGCAAAACAATGGACATTCCGGCGGCCAGAGAACATGCCAGAACTCCGCTAAAAATCCGCTCTGATAACTTTCTTTTCATCCCAATTCCTCCTTAATCTGCTTTAAACTCTGCATCATAGACCGTATAGGATAATACCCGTGCGCTTCCGGAAGGTGATGTCTTACAGGTATATTCCACAATAAGTTGGCCGTCCATGTAGATTTTGCGCGTAACCTGTCGTGTCTCTCCGCCAGACTGCAGTTCTACACTTGACCCAATTGCCTGCACAGACATTCCATTCAGGGGTTCGTTATCCGGTGGTATGATCGAGTACTCTACACTGGTCCACGTCTGACTCAGAGTTTCAACATTTTTGGGATATAATTTTCCAAAAAGACCGTTTCTGATATCATTTATACTTTCCAAAGTTACTGCTGCCTCACTGTAGAGTTCCGGGCGTGGTATCACCGGCGAAATACGCTCTTTGATGCAGCTGCCGCTGTCAAAGGCCGCCTGCATTTCTTCTTCCGTAAAATCCCCCGACATTGTCATCGAAACCGTTTTGGGTATATAACCGTTCAGGTTGAGATACATGTCAAAGCCTTCAGACCCGACATACAAGTGACTGAAGTGTATCTGGACCTGCCCCATCTGCCGCATTTCATGTGGTACGCCGGAAGCTGCACTGGTCAGAGGCATACTCATAATACAGATAACAAGCGTGAGCATGCATGTAAGGATGCTCTTAATTCTTTTTTTCATAACAATCCTCCCCCTTGAATACAAAATTTTTCATTGCTAAATATATTTTTTAATTATATCAGTTTGATCTGTAAAATGCCCCACACAATCAGGTAGTTAAGGTAGTATAAACTAAACACAAAAGAACTGCCTATCTTTCGCAAGATAAGCAGTTCAATACAAATACAGTTGCAATATCAATTTTATTTCGTCATTTGTTTCTTTTTATTGTTAGTCTTCTTATTAATCATACGATTCTGGTTATCCCGCTTCTGGCTGTCCCGGGTCTGGTTTTCCCGTTTTTGTTTCCGGGGCTGCGTCACTTTCTCTTTGATTGTCAGATCTACCATCGGATACTTCTTATTTTCTAAAACCTCAATCTTCTTTTTAACCAGTTTCTCAATATCTTTCAGCAGATCCTTCTCCGAAAAGCTGCAGAATGAAAGTGCGACACCGCTATTCCCGGCCCGTCCGGTTCGCCCGATCCGGTGGACATAGGTTTCAGGCACCTCCGGCAGATCATAATTAATCACATATTTCAACTCGTTAATATCAATCCCCCTGGCCGCAATATCCGTAGCTGCCAGGACACAAACCTCGGCACTCTTGAATTTTTCAAGGGCAATCTGCCTGGCATTTTGTGACTTGCCGCCATGAATCGCCAGGGCGCTGATATTTTTCCGGCTAAGTTTCTTAACGACCCGGTCCGCCCCGCTTTTTGTTCTGGTAAAGATCAAAATCGGCTCATTTCTGTGCTGCTTTAAAAAGTCAGTCAGGAGCTCAATCTTGTTCTCCTTGTCCACAAAATAAACAAACTGCTCAATGATTTCCACCGTCGATGATACTGGTGTAACAGAAACCTCAACCGGATTTACCAGCAGCTTGTTAACGATCTCTTTCATTCCCTTGGGCATCGTCGCAGAGAATAACATGGTCTGCCTTTTAGCCGGCAGATACTTAATGATCCGGCGGACATCGTGAATAAATCCCATATCCAGCATACGGTCGGCTTCATCCAATATAAAGAACTCTATCGCCGAAATATCTACATGTCCCTGATTCATCAAGTCCAGCAATCGTCCCGGTGTAGCCACAAGAATATCAACACCGCGCCTCAGCTCATTAACTTGTTTGTCTTGTCCGACTCCGCCGAATATCACGGTTGATTTCAGTGGCAGATATCGCCCGTAAACCGCAAAACTCTCACGAACCTGTATCGCCAGCTCCCTGGTCGGTGTAAGCACCAGCGCCTTGATTTTCCGTTTTCCGCCGCCCTGTCTCCGATCAGCCAGAAGCTGTAAGGCCGGAATCGAAAATGCTGCTGTTTTCCCGGTTCCGGTCTGTGCCAGTCCCAAAATGTCTTTTCCGGCCAATGCACTGGGGATCGTTTGTTCCTGAATCGGCGTCGGTACACTATATGATTCTTCTTTCAGCACTTTTAATATTGGTGTGCTGATACCTAATTGTATAAACTGCATAATTCTCCCTTTTCATTTCATTGAGACTTCAAGCGAGTCTTCAACCTCCCTAATCTTAATACTTTAGCAGTGAAAAGTAAACTTAATTATGCAGATAATTAATCCATGACCTCACGCATGATCCTCAGCAATCTGCTCCCAGTCTATTCTATCATAGTTCTGGTATACCCTGCGCAAATCATCCCTTACTTCCATCAGGGCAAAACCCAACAGATTCTGGCCCCGCCAAGCTATGACATTCCCGGCCCGTTCATCCTCTCCGGCCAGGCCGATGCCCCAGATCCGGTCCATGGGGCTTGCCTCCACCAGAATTTTATCGCCGGTGGCAAGCAAATACTCCCGCATGGCTTTATTTTGTGAAAACTTCAGGTAATTACCATTACAAACAATTGCATACTTGAGCTGATTCCACACATCTTCTTCAAAATGTCTTACCTTTTGCCCCAGCGACTTCATCTTTGCCGGAGAACCAGCTTCCATGATCTGTTTGCGGGTCTGCTCATCCCCAAATACACGGGCCTTTTCTGCCATCATGTACTGCTCAGCACAGGAATACGTCAGATGCTGGCCGTGAAACACCGACGGCTGCCACTGTCCCAGGCAATCCTCAGGATGCTCCCCGGGTTTCCAGAAGAACACATAGGAGAGCCGTTTGCCGGCTTCCTGTTCACCCAGCAGCCAGTCCCTGGTGTAGGTCGCCTTTCCGTGCTTATTCCCAAAAGGTACACCGTGACTGAAATAGTCCTCCAGGTCTGAGGCAGAAAAATCCTTGTTATAAAACCCCCGCCACAGCCTGGGTTCAGGAAACATAACCTGATATTGCTGTTGCTCCGATTCAGTCAGGCCTCTATAGAAATCAAAGAATTTATGACTATAGTCCTCACCATAACCCATTCGCCAGCCGATGCTGCCTCTGAAAATATGAGGATGCATCATCCACAAGGGCGGCAGAGGATACTTAAACGTATATGGTTGTTTCAAACTTATTCCTCCCTATTCTCTCCAAATATGCAGTTCCGGCGCACACCAGCCGGTAATGCGGTCCAACATGTCGCAGGCAAAATCCCATTTACCTTCGCAACAGTCATAATACCGCATAGCGTAGACTTCTATATAGTCAGCCGCCTCTTTCTTCGATAGGCTCAGGTCTCTCAATTGAGCAAGGAGACTTACAATATCTTCAAATGTACCTTCATAATCCGGAAAGCTGTCAATCGCATCTGTGATCTGTTTCATGATCTTCTGCACCGGCAGAGTGAAATCTGAAGTTTCAAAAGCAATCACTTTTTGCAGGTGATGTTCTACATACTCCAGCTTTGGTTGTCGTATAACCCGATAGCACGGGCACTCCCAGTTCTGATTCTCAATCACATACAGGCAGTATCCATTGTCTTTCCCATACCACCCCACATCAATCAGCCGGCCATTCGGGCATCTCAACTGCAGTAAATCCTCTTTAGATTCGTCCGTGGTTTCCCGATACAGAATCTCACAATTCTTAAAATTTATAACTTCAAACATGTTCATATACTCCCGGTGACAACATTAAACCCAGATAATAGCATTAACATCGCTGCCACATGTAATATGTTCCTTCTTCCTGATTTCTGCTTTTAGGGGCAGCAGATACGTATCCTGTTTTGTATCAAACCAGATTGCTGTCTGCCATTTCGTGCTGCCAATCCTGGCAGTTATTCTCATTCTGCCCCACCCTTGTTCACGCCACTTGAAATTATCTCTTATTTCAACTGCAAGATCTTTCGGAAGCGAGACCAGCATCCAGCCGGGCATATCCGGTGATGATTCCGAATGATAGGCTTCGGCTGAAAATTCGTACATTATTCCTTCATAGTCCACATTAAATCATACCCCTTTTCAGATTTTCAGATATTTACCTTCTATTATAGGGCATGATCAAAAGAAAGTCACCGTAAAATCAAATCATCAATCGTCACTGCAAAAAGTACACTAAGTGCAACCACATTATCCAATGTCGGAAGTGTCTCTCCTCTCAGCCACTTATAAATAGCATTCGTTGTTGACAATCCAAGATAATCTCTCATCGCCGCCACACTTATTCCATTCTCTCTCCGCAAACTGTCAATCCGCGAACCTGTCGCGGCAACATCTATTGTCGGATAGTCCATTACTTTTTTCTCCTTTCTTTTCCTATTAATGGCCCCACAATCAATCAGCCTACAGAGATTCGAACTCCGAAATACATGGTTCGTAGCCATGCGCCTTATCCTTTTGGCTATAGGCTGAAAACAGGGACAGACAGATTCGAACTGCCTCATCGGGAGTCAAAGTCCCGTGCGCTGCCAGATACGCTATATCCCCATATTAATTTTCAAACTGCGGATAAAGGAATCGAACCTTTATCTACCGGGTCAGAGCCGGTCGTTCTGCCATTGAACCAAACCGCATTATAAGGAAAATCTTCTTTTCCCAGTGACGCCTGAGGGGATCGAACCCATCTTCTATTCCTTGAGAGGGAATCGTCATTACCATTCGACTAAGGCGCCAGATGATCCCGGTGGGAATTGAACCCTACACCTCCGGCTTGAAAGGCCGGCATCGTAACCACTTGACTACGGGACCAGAGTGCATGTAGCAGGGTTCGAACCTGCGATATACGGGTTAAAAGCCCGTTGCCATACCACTTGGCTATACATGCAGATGCGTGTGCCGGGGATCGAACCCGGAACCTACGGATTAAAAGTCCGTTGCTCTGCCAGTTGAGCTACACATGCAAATTTTGTATTTTTGAGCACAAAAAATCCGCTGTCCATCACAGACAAGCGGTTCTATAAGAAAAGGTCACATTATTCCTACAACAAAATTCAGATAATCAAAATAATCCTACTCCAAATTTTGTCATACAAATACAATACCATCTCAACTTCCCACTATTCCGTAATGGCAAACCAAACACACGCTGTTCGCAAGCGCGTTTCTGTTTCTGTTGTTCCTTACGGCATTTCATCGTAGTCATTAACATAGTATCCATTGTCTTTCTTTCCTTTCAAATAATTTTTGTTCTTTCTGTAATTATTATATAACGTTCAATATCTGTTGTAAATCTACCTGTAGTATACAAATAATTTACACACAATAATTCATAAAGCTAATGTCCAAGGCAGGAATCGAACCTACATTAGAAGATTAGAAATCTCCTGTTCTCTCCGTTGAACTACTCAGACAAAGCGCCGTACCTGGGAGTCGAACCCAGAAGCCGATATCACTCGACTGCCGGTTTAGCAAACCGGAGGGGTACCATTTACCTTTATAATGCGGCATAGCAGGCCCGGATGGATTTGAACCATCATCGCTGGTTTTGGAGACCAGTGTGTTTCCATTACACTACAAACCTTTGGCGTGACTAGAGGGAATTAAACCCTCGCAAGTGGATCCTAAAACTATAAATCTTGCCAATATCAACGTATAGCCACTGTTTCTGATGGGAAGATTTGAACTCCCGACTTCCCGTATCGCTTCACCGCGTTTGGATGAAGCACGGGGCCTCTGCCAGGCTGAGATACATCAGAATAACGCCTCCAGTGGGATTCGAACCCACACTCTTCCGATAGACAGTCGGACGGATTAACCATTTTCCTATGAAGGCAAAACAATATCAATGGAACCAGCGAGATTTGAACTCACGACCTCCTGCTTGCAAGGCAGGCGCTCACCCAACTGAGCTATGATCCCTTAATTATCTTATTACAGAATGGGCAGGACAGGATTCGAACCTGTAGCGTTTCTAACGTAACTGATTTACAGTCAGCTTGCTTCACCATTTGCATACCTACCCGGATTCGTACTCATTTTTATTTTGATAATAATAACTCTCCATAACATTTTTCTCCTTTCTAAAAAGTTAAATACCCGAAGCAGGATTTGAACCTGCAATACCTGCAGTCTGAGTGCAGTGCGTATGCCATTCCGCCATTCGGGCCTCATGCAGGATTTTAGTCAGTTGCTCTCCTACATTCAACATCATTTCACCAGAGATATAACAACGTACCATTCTTAGCAAGAGGAAATCACCTAAACAAATATTCCCTCTTACTATTCCTGCATAATTCCACCTAAAAACCAGTGGTTGGGTTTCCCCATACTCCCGGTGGGACTCGAACCCACATGTACCAACGGTACCCGGATCCTTAATCCGGCGCATATGCCATTCTGCTACAGGAGTATCGTACACCCGGTGGGATTCGAACCCACACTCCACCTGGAAACCGGGCTTAAACCGGCTGCGTCTGCCATTTCACCACGGGTGTATATACGAACAATATTTAATTTTCCCGGCCGTAGCAGCCATAATCGGCATAGTACTCCCATAGTAAAATCTCCTTTCATATTTTTGTCGTTGCAGAAATGGGAGTCGAACCCACTATTCTTTGGTTATGAGCCAAATGTGATATTCCGTTTCACTCTTCTGCAGAGCCGACGGCAGGATTTGAACCTGCTGCTGACAATACCTCCGCACTCCATAGCAGTGCAACATCGGCTGTCTATTCCAGTACGCCCGGCAGGAGTCGAACCTGCAATCGCCGGATATAAGCCGGGTGCAACGTACCGCATCACCTCAGGCGCTAGATCTTATACATTGCCTTCGGTATTCGTATTCGTTTTTTCATCATCTTAAATCTTCCTTTAAATGATTTACCATATAAAATGCTGTTTCCATCAGCGTTTCAGCCACGACCGGATAAGTAAGTGCCTGCTTTCCTTATCCGGCGTGTCTTTGCCGCATGAACAAAACTCTCCTATGATCCAGCTGCGAAGGTTTATCAAAACCCAGGACCATAAATGGGGCGTTCAGGTGTCGATCCTGACTCTTCTGCGCTTCAAGCAGACGCTTTCACCGGATTAGCTTACGCCCCTTCATAAATTCGGTAAAATCAGAGTTCATAATATTCTCCTTTTTCGGTGCAATGTCAACGGGTTACGTGCCTGTTTTATTATATTTTTTTATTCCCTAAAGCGGGAGCTCCTGAGGCAGGATTCGAACCTGCGGCCCCATGGTTAACAGCCATGTGCTCCACCAACTGAGCTACTCAGAATCATCTAAATCATCGCCAAAATCCCGTATTTACAGGAAAAATGGTACAAAAAAACCGCCTGCCTCATATCCTGACAGACGGTGTTAATCAACACTTCCTTCACCAATTCAGCCCAAGGCGTGCCTGTGCCAGGGCATAAAAAGGTAAACGAATTCCGTCTGCATATAAGATCTCAACATATCTATGGTATAATAAAAACTTTCCTGCAGGAAAAGACCCATATATAGGCATGATAAACTAAACGCTCTATTATCCAGAACGTTCCACTGTTTATAGCTTTCATTGCTCATAAATCGCATATTCGCCTTCATAGTCTTGATCCTTTCTTCGGACATTTATTATCCTGATATTTTTAATTTAATTATTTAAATAAAAAAGCCTGCACGCATCCACGACAAATAGTCGCAGACATCGGACAGGCACTTCCTTTATCTGGGTATATACTATCACACGAGAAAACCGCTGTCAACACCTTTTTGAATTTTTTTATTTTTTCCAAAAATAATGAAACTATGAACTTGCGTTTTCACCTTACGGTTGAGCTCTCATCACACGATATGATTAATTCTCAGCATCTACAGTCATTATATGTCTTATACTTTGAGTTGTGACAACTAACTTATTTCCTTTGCCAGCTCCTTGAACTGATTTGCAAGCTCCTTTTTATCCCCGGAACACCGCTCGGCTCTGGCCATCAACAATTCGATCTTCTCCAGTGGCAATTCAATAAACAACTGACATAAGTATTTTTTCATTCGGCCATTGTTGTATGTTTCAAGAGCGATCCGCAAATAGTCGGACTTAGCTCTGTAAGTATTCATCCAGTCATCAATCCCTTTGGCCCTTATGTCAACGCAAGTAACCAGCCAGACATTTTTAGTGTCCATACAGTTGAATTCCTTCAGACCCGCATGCTTTTTGCACGGATACTCGTCACAGGAGACGCAGTGCTTTAATTCCCCAGCCCTGTTTCTCAGGCATTTATAAATGGAGCAGCCACCCGTAAACAATCCGCCACAAGAACAGCCTTCACATCTGCTGGTTCCTTTTGTGTGAAAATAAGGGCACAGCGCACATGGCATACCACAATAACCGTAAGGATATAAATCATTTTCCGGACTCATAATCGTTCCTCCTTCATCTTCTTCATACGGTTTTCTAACTCTATTCACCAAATTCCCTTGGAGTTTCCGTGCAATCACCCGGCAGATAATCCCAATCCGCTAAAAACGGCGTATCCGATCCCACTTTAATGTACTCATACTTTTCAGCAATATCGATCAGCAAAAAACGCATATACGGAGCAATCGGCCACGCATCCTCCAAGTCCTTTCCCCGGTCAACCGAAGCATAATAAATCACAAGCTTTGAGTAAAACAGATCATCCGCCATCAGCAGCCGCTTAATATTTCCCCAATGTTTTAGAAAATCCGGATCGTTATCCACAACCATATCATTAAACGAATCTAAAATCACAAACATCAGGGCAAATCGCCCTTCATCACTGAACTCAATATTCTCATACGCATCAATATACTCACCGATCCGGTCCCCATCGACCAACATCAGTTCCGGATCCTGCGTAGTGCGTGCAAATTTCACCAGCTCCGGTGGAAACGGTATCTTATCCATCACTTCCCACACACCATAACAAACTTCATACGCATCATATATCCTGCTCATTTCCCACACTCCCACTAACAAATATAATCATATCTGATACAGACGATCCGAATGTAGTCAAAATAATCATTCCTTATACCGTTTATTCTTCACATTCTCAACCCCGGGTACTCCCTGCGCACCGATCAGAGCACCACAGGCTTCCACTATACCATTGCCGATCAGGAGCAGCATCGGTACCCAGATGTAAGATTTCAGAGTGCTGATAACTGACGCCCCAAAACCCATCTCCGATGTAAGTGCACCCCAGGAACAAAGAAATCCAATTCCATTCGTCAGCGTAAAAGCACTAACCTCAAAAACTGCCGTCACCACACCATACATTTTTGTCTTGGGATCTCCCTGTGCTACAAGCACCCCCATCAGAAAAACCTGTACCACGAAATAAACACCGCCAATTAAAGTGAGCCCCATAAGAAAGGTAACACAGTGGCCAGCAAAATTGGCAATAATAACCGCCAGACACATCTTGATATAACTTTTCCCTTCATACACCTTCATAATCAGATTCATCGGCGGCCGGGATAACTGGTCGATGCGAAGGTTCCAGAAGTACCGTTCCACCTTTGTGGAAAAAGGAGACTTGAGATCGATAAAAGTCATTGACAGACAAAATATAATCCAGGCAGCAACCAAAATACTCAAAAGAAATATCACCTGCATCTGATTTTCCTCCCTCAAAATGAGACATTATTTCATTAGTAGGTGATACTATTATACCACACGCCCCAGCACCAGTCACGATTGGTTTCACTCTGCCTCAAAACAATCACTATTTGCATAGAAAAAAGGCTGCTGCATAATCGCAACAACCTTAGCCGATATAAAACCTTACTTAAATAAACAAAAAAATCATTTATTGCTCTGTTTTGTTGATGAAATCCAGATGATACTGCACCGCACCATGATCCCTGAATATCGTTGCTTTCGTAACACGCACTGCCAGAATAACACAGTTCTCATCCTGTTCCTTATTTGCCGCATCGTACCAATCAGCAAACACCTTGCGAAGCTTCGTCCTCAGCTCAGCATTCTTCGGATCCAGAACCCATCCGAGGTTTTCGCCGATTCCATATCCGGAAATCCCTTCAAACCCTGTCGAAAATGCAACCTCCTTATTTTTAGCAATCTGCTGCATTTTATCTGACTTTGCCCACGTTGTAATATAAAACACACCATCCTCATAAAATGCATCCACTTCACGTACAGCAGGCCAGGGTTTTCCGTCAGCACTTTGATCGGTTGCAATTGTTGCCAGTGATATCACATTATCTTTTCCATTTCCACAGCTTGCCTCTATCAGTCTGATGCCTTCTTCATATCTGCTCATTATTTTTTCCTCCATTCCAAGTTACAGCTTCAGCCACAAAGCCGGTCGGACACCGCCGGTACATCTGCCGTCGCTGGCATTGCCCTTCAATATGTTGTTTCCCTGGATCCCGATATTGCCGTCACCATGGATGTACACGACCTTTACACCAACGCGTCCCGGCGACCGCAGCCACCACCACCAGATCCGCCCGTTTTCTGCCTCAAGTCCTGCGATCCGTTTGCTATTATTTTCATCTCTCCGTTCAAACCAATATCTTTGATTCTTTCCCGGATTATAAAGTTTCGCACTACTGTCACCGAAATACAGGCACGTCGCTTCCTCCATACTTAATAAAAATATCTGGTCCGTTGTATCTGCACCACCTTCTGTACCATACCATTGATTGTCGGCATTTTGATTCATTACCGGAATGATTCTGGATTGATCAGCCGCCCGAAACCGTTCAAAAAACACCCCGTTAAGGTACTTCCGCAGCGAACAGTCCGCCCATGTTATATCTTTATATTCATCATGATAAGAACGCTGTTCGATTATTTTCTCCGTTATGATCAGGGCCGCGTTATCTTTTATATCAAGAACACGCCAGTTGTAATCGCCAAATGATATCGTCTCACCAATACTAATCGTTCCCATTCGCTTTCTCCTTTATCGGGAATAATAAATCAAGCTGCAAATCCTTCATTTGACCATTCTGAACATAATTATAGAAATTCATCGTTTCTTCGAACCCTTGTCCGGCAACCGTTTCCGGGGATGTCCAACGTGGCGCGCCCCAGTCATTATCATATTTATCGCTGGCATTTACCCATTCCCCCAGCAATCGCCAGTCTTCAAAGTTCCACGCTCTCAATACATGTGCAGCATATAATCCGCCGTTAAATGTTCGTTTTACCAAAGGCACCGGTATCTCCATATCATCGGGTACAGATACCCACATCTCATACACATGCGATGGCTCCCCAATTACCGTCGCCTCCTTCGAGCAGTCAAATCCGAAACTCCGGGCATCCGGTTTGATCTTCAGCAAGTCACTATCCATTACAAATTGCTTGATCATCGCACCGGTTGTACCCTCACAGTCTTCTCCTGATGCGAACGCCGCCGCTACGGTCATCGGCGGAAGATATACAATCCGTACATCCTTATCCTCAATTTTACTCAACTTCTCACTGGCCTGATTCACTTGTTCCATCGACTTTTCCTCCTTGAAATTAACTTTGGAGACAGTCAACGAATCTACAATTTCCATCAGTCCTTCATCATCCGGCAGTGCAAACACCGCACTCCCCAGATTCAGATGTTCAATAAACGATTTAATAACACTGCGAATAGTAGACAACGCAGTAATTTCATCCTCAACTTCGACAAGGTTACGCTCAAATGCTTCGATTGCAATAAGCACATCTGCTTTTTGCAGAATCTCGGCAATCTGTTTTAGCGGTATCCTCAGTTTGCGTAAAATAATAATCTGCCGCAGACGAGTGATCGTTTCGTTGTCATATACCCGGCAGGTATTATCGTCTCTCTTCACCGGTGTTATCAACCCGATCTGTTCATAATACCTGAGTGTTCTGGTTGAGATAGAAAAATATCTTGATACCTGGCTGATCGTTTGCAGTTCCATGATTAGTCCCCCTTCAAGATAATGATACCAGTTGACGCGACGTCAATGTCAAGAAGAAAACACACAGCCCCTGCTGATAATCCGGCCACTATCATAACTCCCTGCTCATCTCACACAGAAACCTTAAATACTCATTTTGAGTTATTATAATTTCCTCTGTTATCTCTGTTTCGGCATTAAATCGTGTGACACACATATCACCATCTGCCCATCAGATTTCCCTCCAATGTTATCAATAAGACTATTTAATTCGACATTTTCTTTTAGTCCCGATCATCCTGGGTAAACCATAATACAATTCTCAAGATCTTCCGTGTCATTTTCAGAAACATACACCTCAGCTGATAAAGATAAATCATTCCCCAGAAATTGCTCCGTCTGCAGCAACTGAACTACCAACGGATAACTTTCCATAGCCGATTCCGTACTCAGCCATACCCCCATTAACGGGCCACCATCCTCACAATCAATATAATCATATCCATTACTCTGAATCAATCCTTTCGACACTTCTTCGATACGATCCGGTACCTGATAGCGAAGATCTGCATCGGCATTCACAAGTTTTCCCGGATTTAATGCTATCACAATTGTCTGCATATGTTTACTCTCCAATTTACACTCACGATTATTCCCCGGCCGGCCAGACTGCTGTTTTTTGTCCCTTTAAATCATCTGCATCCGGTATCCCAATCACCCGTAATCCCGCCACTACGCACCTCAACTCTTCCAACATATTAGAACCCATCTTTTTTTCAACCACAAGATACATAATGGTACCTTCACAAAAGGTGATCTGATTCTTATCATTATTCCTCAAACGCAAAAGGCAGATATCATCCCCGGTATCCAGATAAAAATCCACCTCTTGATCTTCTGCCCATACGTCAGGAACCACATGGACATTATTAAAAATAAAACCATCAACGATAATGTCATCACTGCCGAAATGGCAGCTGCACATCTCCCGTCTTTTAGCACGATTCCACTTCATAATACTTACGCCCCCAACCTCATATACAAAATCGGAAACGGGTTCCCCTGCTCATCCAATGGCTCCCTTTTATACACCTCAAATCCCATATGTTCATAAAATCCTTTTGCCTGAGGGTTCTGTTCATTCACACACAATTCTGATATGCCATAATTCACTATCATAAAATCAACCATCTGGCGACCAATCCCACGTCCTCTCGCCTCTGGAGCAAGGAACAGCATCTCAAGCTTTGTCCCATCCACACCGGCAAAACCAAGAATCCCGTCATCAGTTTCTGATACCAGCAGTACCGGTATTTCGGCTATCGCATCTGGAACAAATCCAGCGATACTATCAATATCTTCCCTTGTCAAAAAGGTATGTGTCAACTCTACCGACTGCCTCCAGACCATCATTAGCCGGTTAATTATTTCAGGCTTTCTGTCATTAATGCCTAACGTTCTCATTTTTATTTACCCGCTTTCGATCACTCTAGAGTTTGACGCTCCAACATATACTTTTCAATTTCCGCTGCAACAAGCTTACGAACTTGTGTATCTGAAAATACCCGATATTCTCCTGCTGAAAAAACCGGTTTCATCTTTTCACACCTTTTATCCCTGTTCTTTTTCAAATAAGTCTCCAGATCCTGTCGTTCCGGAAATATCTTATACGACAACCGCCCTTTGCTGTTCTGAAGTTCATAGATACCACATGGCCTCTTATTTTCATGATCAGCCGTTCGCAAATACAATTTTGCATTTTCCATTGATTTAAATGGAAAATGATATCTCTGCAATCCGCGCTTCGGATCATGTTCAATACAAATACAACGTCCACAGGTACCACAAATATATTGCGTGTGCTTCTCCAGACAATCAACCGGATTCAGAAGCGGCGTAATTCTGTTTTGATCAGCATAACATTCCTGACACATACAACATCCTCACTTAGAGTTCAATTTCATCCAATATGTCTTCCATATCTTCATCCGAAAGATCATATTCTTCCTGAACAAATTTCAGCTGCTCATAAAGCTCCGCCATTGTTTCCCCATCAAGAGTTTCCACCTCATCCACTGATTGTAATCCATACTCCTCAGACAGTATCTTTTTTACTTCCTGATAAATTGCTGCATCCATTTTGCTTCTCCTCTCTTTTAATTAAGTAAATCCACCCATACATTATGAACCTGTTTCAAAATCTCAGCCGATCATTCATCGGCAGAAAAAGACATCGACTATCTTAGCAGATTTATATCTCTTTGTCCATATTAAGAAAACAAAATCACCTCCTGACATATACGTAGTCCGCTCTACCCAACTCTCTATGTCACCATTATCGCACAGCATTTCCGTATGCACAAGAATAACAATATACTATTTCTTCATGGATTTAACTTAAAAAGTCCGACCAGCTGTATTAGCCTGTATCGGACTTTTTCCACGCTATTTACTTTGATCACATATGAAAATTCATCATCTCTCCAATCAAGTCATCCATCAACGCCATCGCCTCATCCGAGCCCGCAACTTCAATCCCCAGTTCTTCACAGGTCTTTTCAATAACATCATAAATAAGCATATTTCTGAGAATCACAGCCTTAAACCGGCCCATCTTCATCACGCAATCGCAAAGACGTGTTAATATAGCACTTGCAACATTATCTCCGGGATGAAGCATATCCGCCGCCAAAATCAGTTCAGTATCCCAATCCACCACAAATAAAATCTGTGGCAAAACCGGCCTGTCATACTTTTTATCGATAACAGCAGATTTCATGTAGCACAAATCCATAATAATATGTTGATTATTCTGCTTTTTCTTTTTCAACTGCCGCTTTTGTACTTCGTTTGACAATGTATAAACCGACTGGTCATCTTCCTTATCCGGCACTTTAACAGACGAATTGATATAATGCCCCGTCTGTGCGTCAAACCGGCGCATCAGACACATTCCATTTTCAAAATCAACATCGATTTCCTCTGCAAATAAAGAATCAATCGCTTGAATCAACTGCGGATACACATCCATCAGCAGTCTGACTTCCTGTTGGTCAGGAATGTAAGGTATATAACCCGGCTTATATGATTCAAAATAAACCCAGTTCCCTTTCCCCCGAAAACGATATCCCAACTCTTTTATAATTTTTTTCTGTTGTGGTGATACCTCATCCCGGTCACCAAAAGTACATGTCAGATTGCTTTGACTCATCATAATATAGTGCACAGGCGTAGGGCTATTACCAGCTGCCACGATACTGTACAAATCATTCAGGCCTCCCTGCCCCACATAACAGGCAACAGCAAAATACTCCCCGCCAGAGCCCATAATACAGCAATATACCGGTTCATCATAACCTTTCGGATGCACCGCTATCAGATCCATATCGGACAGATAGTCCCACGGCTTACGCTGCTTAATCTCAAATGCCAGTTCATATAATTCCTTCCATATCTGTATATCAGCTTCTTTTCTCATTAAACTCCCTTCGTTAAGTAAATAGAAATCAATTTAAAATATAATTTTGTATACAATACGTAATCATAGAAATAAACGGTTCATGTTTACCATCCGTATCTTTTTCCGAATAAAAATCCAGCACTGAATAAACATATTCATCGTCCAGTATATTTACATCATCAAATTCCACTTCACAGATCGTACTATACGCGGTTTTTCGTTGTTCCTGCAGTACATATGTATCAAGATTCAGATGCTGTTTCATTTTTTCTGCGCAGAGATTGCTTCCCTCTGCAAAAATCTTGCCATTTGTTCGAAAACCAAAAATACCTTCTATCTGCTCAGATGTTGGAGAAACACAATATTTAAAGTCAAACCAATTATCCTTTTTGTGGTTGCAGTGATCTAAAGAAACTTGCTCCATTCCCTTGCAAGAAGCAAACAAATTCTCATATTGTAATTGAGCATTTACACAACGCGTATATTCATCCCCACTTAAACAATTAGGATCTGGATTTCTTGGCATAAAGTGCTCAATCGTACAATCCCTCATCGAATTTCCACCAATACGCTTCTCACAATAACAACAGATATACCCCTGCTCTTCTAATAACTCCTTTTTTAATTTCCCATATTCATCAGTACCATAAATATCGCTATAAACAGGTTCTCTGCCACTATTAATTAAAAACTGCTGCTTCCATGTACTAAAATGCAATGGTTCCGTACTTTTTCTAATTCTACGCATTTCGTGCTTTTCCTCTTTTTATCAACAATCTTGCCCTGACCGTATCTGTATTTTTTTTGTTTGTTATCTCATCAATAGTATCTGCAAGGTCCAGTGCTTCGTCAAATGCCTTCTGCTCTAATGCATGATACATCAGGTCCACTTTATTCTTAACCTCTGCACTAACAGAATCCGTTTTCAATACATCTTCTAAAACCGAATTAGAATCCATTCCATATAAAGGCTCCATAGGGGTTATACTCACTTCATTTTCAAAACGAGATAAAGAAAAAACATTAAACCCTGTTCCAATTTCCCCTAAAACCTGCGGTGAATGAGTTGTAATAATAAATTGAATATTAGGAAATGTTTCGCTCAAAACGCCTATCACTTTACGTTGCCATAAAGTATGCATATGCAATTCTAATTCATCAATTAAAACAACCCCTTCTCCTTCCAAGGGATTTTCTAACGATGGATTTGCAATTGCCAACCGTCTGGCAATATCACCAAATAAAGCCAGCGTACATTTCTCTCCGTCTGAAAGTTGTAATATATCTAAAACATCTCCGCTCTTTGTGATCTTCATAGAATATGGATTAGCTAAAATATGAATATCTTCACAATCATCAAGCATGGCCAACATAGCTTTTTTTACAGCGTTTAACGCTCTATTTTGATATGCTGGATCTTGCTTTTGTTTTTGCATTTCATCCATTTCCTGTTCCATAGACCACTCAAAAAGTTTGCCAAATGCGATCTGGTTTTCAATCGCTTTTTCAAACGCTGAATACTGTCCATAGGATTGGCTTTTGCGTATGCGCAAAGGTGTTTTTAATACCAGGCGATTCACACCGTAATTTGCAAAAATGGGCAGATTAAAGTCATCTTTGCTTAATAGAAGATTATTATCTTCATCTATTTCAGCTTCCCCAACATATAATTTTTCATAGTAGCTGATTAGCTTATTTAAACTCTCACCCGACATAAAGCGTTTATTCATATGTGTAATTCTTCTGCTAAAAGAAAACCGCCCTGATTGATTATCAAAAATAAAATCTGCAGCAATCTTAGCAGAGGCTTTTCCAGCTTTAATATCTGTCAGCTCTAAACTCATAGTCTGTTTAAATCTTTGATTTACAATTCTATTAATAATAGTAGCATATAAAAGATTAATAGCTGCTAGAACCGTCGATTTCCCCGCTCCATTTATACCAAATAAAACAGTACTGCCCCCCTTTAGCTCCAGGTTCAGATTATGAACTCCTCTAAAATCAGATAATACCAATCGATCTATCTTCATATTACCGCCCTCACAGACTTATTCTTATTACTCAATATTACCATATATCTCTTGCTTATACAAATAATAAAAGCCCCAGAACTCTTAGTAATAAAGAATTCTGAGACCCTGAAATCAAAGCGACGGCATCCGCCCCAATCAGTTTTTATTCTCCTGCTGCTTCTTACGATACTGGTGCGGCGTTATCCCATACACCTCTTTAAATACTTTAATGAAATACTGGGAAGAACTGTACCCCAGTTTCTCCGCAATATCTTTAACGCTGTATCCCTGCTCCATCAGCCGGATTGCGCGGTTTAATTTCTCTTCTTTGATGTATTCGGCATATCCTTTGCCCATCATCTGCTTGAACATACGGCTGGCTGCATCGGGGCGCATATGCAGCTCATCGGCCAGATAATCCAGCGAAATACAAGTCTCCAGATTGTCATCAATGATCCTGATGATCTTCTCCTTCAGATCCACATCTATCGATTCCTTCTGGTGCCTGATACTTCTGACAATGGTCTCACACAGGTAATTTCCCCACTGGTGGAACGCATCGATATCCGGAATCTGCTTGTAATATTCCCGGATGTCATATCCAAACACGACCCACATATCCAACTGGTTCTGCTGCATCATCTCGTAGAACAGCGTCACCAAATCCCGCAGCGTAGAACTGCAGTAGGTGATATCATAATCTCCGCTCTTAAAGGATACAATCAGACCTTCCATGTGGGTCTTAAAGTCCAGGAACTGCTCATTTGCAATATCCCGCTTCATCACCTCAAACAGCTTCAGATGGCTGCCGGAATGTTTCCGTTTTTCCATATGCAGCATCTCATAAGACAGACAGGCATCATCCTTATAAATATAACGGTATCTGGCGACCTCCGCCGCAGATTTGTAACTTCCCCTCACGCCTTCTTTTTTGACCTGGCAGTTCTTTCCGGAAACGATATGGCACATATAAAAACGCTCCGACATCTCCCTGATGAAGCTTTCTTTGGCCGCTTCCATATGCTGCTCCGATGCAGCCAGAACAGCTACCAGCCCGTCATTTTCCATGATGGTAAACAACACTTCGTAAGCTCTGCTGCCAATCGCATACTCTTCCTGCAGTTTTTCCACCGACAGCTTCCCGCCGTCTTTTTCCGTGAGATAAAGGAAGAAGGTGCATACACAGTCGCCTGTAAGATATGGTTCCAGCTGGTCATAATCACGCTCCGGGTTTTTATTAAGGATAACGGACCGGACCGCACTTTGAAACAGCAGTGCATTGGAAGAGTCAATCGATTGATGCAGGGAACTGATCTCATTTGTCAGTACCCGGAGCGTTCCTTCAAAGCTTTTGTTATCCTGGGTTATATCGATTCCCGCCCCTTTGGACACCTGCAGAATCCGCTTACGGTAAGCCGTATTATTGTAATAAGTAATCAGGGCCAGAACCAGCAGGTTAAATGCTATTGAAACCAGATAACCAATGACAAACATCCGCTTTGTTACATTGTATTCCTGGTAAAAACTGCTGTCGGGAATCCGGTACAGATATAAATATCCGGTGTCAGAAGAGCTTGTATAAAAGACAGTCTGGCTGTTTCCGCTTACGTTCAGCGACACCGGCCTACCGCCCTTTTCAATGACAATCCCCTGTCTGTTCGCCTCCGCCATCACCGCTGCCGCCGACAACCGTTCCTCTTCAAACAAACGGGTATCATAGATAATCTGGTTGTCTTTGGTCATAATCGCCAAAGCCCCCTCCTGCTCGCTGATATACTCGCCAAAGGATGACTCATCAATATGAATGGCGAGATAGATGGATTTGCCGTTCCATTTATGCTGTGACAGCTTCACCACATAAGTGATAACCGGTTCATTAACCGTATACGCCCTGACATGCCGGATCAGAAAACCATTCTCTGCCCCGCCGTCCTGCCATGGCTGAAACCACGGAAGATACTGGTTGAAGCGCTCCTGTGTTTCCGGAAAATGCACCTTATCAAAGCCGGTCACCACCGCCCCCGTACCTTCATAATAAATATCAATACTCTTCACATAGGTATAAACCTGCTGCAGCTTACGCATTGCAGAAGTCAGCGCCAGAATCTTGTCCGGTGAACCGGCAATATCCTGCTCCTGGGGAGACAACAGATCATCATTCTCCGCGATCGGTGAAAAATAGAACTGGGGAATCTGGTGGACTGCCATCATAATCTGCTTGTCAATGTTGCCGAAAGCCAGGTCTGTCACCTGGCTGTTGTGCTCAACAAAGCTCTTTAAATAGGCATTATTGTTCATCCTGTGAAACACGAAATAAGAACAAAGTGGCTTCGCCACTCTCAGCTCCCCCTGCCCCCTCAATCTTTGAGG
>DAMAMW010000010.1:0-172789 GCA_032073745.1 Lachnospiraceae bacterium
TCTCTGTTTTGCACAAAGAACACTCATACCCTGTGAGGGGGTTCTGAATAGTTACCTGAATTTTTTCAAATTGTTCAATGCTTATTATTGGTTCATGACAATTTGGAACAATATAATATTTTTCTTTAGCAACTCTGATTGCTTTATGTCTTAAATGGTCAAAACGTTCTGTTTTCCCTTGCACCATTGCTCCTGTGTAGGTACGGTCATTTAGTATTGCACTAATATTATTAGGCCACCACAAGCCACTGTTTTTATTAGTAAGTGGGTTCTGATAATTATAATGAAGAACTTCTCTTTTATATGCAGTAGGATTTAAAATCTTTTGTTCATTCAACATTTTAGCGATTTGTCTATCTGAATATCCATCTTCTGCCCAGTTAAATATTTGTTTTATGATTTTACTTGCATAAGGGTCAATTAAATAGTGATGTTCAAATTCACTTTCATTTTTTAAGTAGCCATATGGTGGAAATCCTCCAACTGGCTGACCAGTACGCATTTTCATAGCTTGCATACGTCTGATTTTTTTTGATGTAGTTCTTGCATGGTCTTCTGCGGTAGTAATTTCTTTCATAACCTCATCACTTGATATTGCTTTAGGATTTGTGTAGGTATCTATAAAATGGTCAGTTGCTTTAATAAATCGTACCTTTGTTTTAAATACAAAATCCTCTAAACCTTGAATAGATTCTTTTACATTTCTTGCATACCTTGTTAAATCAACAACAATGAAACAATTGACTATTTTATTCTCGATATCTTTTTGTAATCTTTGGTAATCAGGTCTGTCAAAATCGGTACCAGAATATCCATCATCAATGTAGATATCATAAATTACAAAGTTATCAAGTGGCACGGCCCTGTTAAATTCTTCGTCAGCACCAGATAAAACGTAACTTAAATGTTCTAATTGATGTTCAATACTTTTTGTAACTTGCTTTTTCTTCTTTTCTTCTTTAGAAATACGGACGTATAGTCCCAGAAACCACTCTGGGCGACCTTTTGATAAGAAATCGAAATGGTCTTTATATTGCATTAAATTTGGTTTTAATGCGTTTGAATCGTGATTCACATATTTACTCCTTTCAATAAATCACAATCACATAAGTGTATTATATCATGATTTATTTATCTTTTTTAGAAATTACATATCTTATAAAAAGGTCTTCAATACTGTCACTATCAGGATTAAAAGATAATTGTACGGGTACACCCTTAACCAAAAAGCAGTATGGATTTTCGATGTAGCTGAAAAACTTATCAATTCTTTCTTCGATTGATAAGTTTGAATCAACATTTGAATCAGTTAATTCTTTTAACTCTGTATAAGGTATTTCGTCAATGCTACGGCTACGTAAATAGATTAAATCTTCCTTATCAAGCATGATTACACCTCCAGACTGTTAAATCTGTAGTATCATATGCTTTTCTAGGTGTTTGTGACATAAAAAAACTCCTAAGTCATAGTCTTAATACAGACTATTATTTAGGAGTTGTCCATTATAATCTTTATTTAAATTATTTGGTTGAAAATTTATTTTTCTAATTCAATACTTATAATTTTGTTATTATTGCTATCCTTTATTGTCATTGTGACCTCAAATTCACAAATTTTTGCAATATTCAAGAACTTTTCCATTGTGATTTTATTATGTCCTCTTTCATAATTTGAATATGTTTGATGTGGCATATTTAATAATTTAGCTAATTCCTGTTGAGTGAATCCAGCTTCATTTCTCATGTGTTTAAGTGTTTCTGAATAATTTATAACATCTTTATTAGCTGGCATATATATTACCTCCATTCTTCGTATAAGAGAATTATGCCATCACTTTTTCTTGACATTCTTCAAATTGAAGAATATAATGATATTGTAATCAAAATATTTAAAAAAATTCATGAAATTAGTTATTGAAGTATTAAACATAGATTTTATGTTTTGGAGCATTTGCAGTAAACGAAGTAATTGAAGTATATTGATGTATAGTAGTAATTGAAGTAGACGTTGTAATGTGACTAATGTTTTCATTGAATTATTATTTATTTTGATTAAAGGGTTTAAACCAGCCCTTAGCCACAAGACATTTATGTCTGTAAGCCAGCCACGTATTCCGTGGCTTTTATGTTAAACGTAATTATTACAAGATAGAGGTGATTTATGAACTTAAATAAAATAGATAGATATATGCAGTATATGATGCCGGTAGGTTTTAAATGGCACAGTTCCATGCAAGGAATCCAAGAACAATATTTGCAAGTGTGTGTAGATTACAAGAATAAAGGTTATATCTTTCACTTTTTTATTGATAATACGGATACTCTCAAATTCAAAATATATCCATTAACAAGCGAATTAGAATATTCCGGTGATTTTACACTTGTAAACTTCTTAAACGGCTTAAAATGGGTAAAAAGCAATCAGAATATAATACAATGATTAAATACCTGTTAAATCTTATAGAACGTGAAGAAAACAATAAATTGCTAATAGACTTTATTGTAAAATATGATTATCCTGAATCGATTAACTTGATAAGTGCATCCTTCGTCTATAAATCTATGCCACTTTATGTGTGTTTAAAATGTAATCAATATTATTATTCCATGTACATACACAAACAAAAAGGTCTTTACTGGCTAACTTGTTCAAGGCAAAATTTCAGAAAGCATTTTTGCCAAGACCATGCTACTAAGTTAAATTTTGAACTTATATTAGCTTGGATTATCGTCAGTTGTTCCGATAACCTCCCCCCTATAAATCGACAAGATTACACCTAATAATTTAGGTGTAATTTTTTTGTGCTGATTTTCATATCTTGTTACACCTAGATTTTTAAGTATTTAAAAGGGATTTTGGATATTTTGTAACAAATAAGAGAATATTTCATATATTACTTTAGTAATATATGGAATAAAAAGGAGTGTAAGGAGGTGGCGGATACGAAGTATAATACGCTCAGCGACTTTCACGACTTTTTGCTAAGGGGCTGCGCCCCGTCAACGGCAGCTACGTACAAAAAAGCTGTTGATTTTCTTTTAGATGAACAATACTTAATTGATTGGACTGATATGGATATAAATTCAGTTATCGACAAACTACAAGGAATGAAATACAAGAATCAGTATTCTAAATATAAGAATGCCTTTTTAAAGTTTTGTGATTTCCTAGATATCAAATTGAGCAATGATATCCTTTTGAAACTTGATATTGCAAATTTGGATAAAAAGAAAAAATACAGAAAGATGGAACCTAGAAAATTAGAAGACATCAAAAACCATTTACGTGGATGCAAAGATAAGAAACTAAAGCTATCATATGAGACTATGCTTGCCACCGGCCTGCGTGTATCAGAATTAAGTCAGATAAAAAAAACAGATTGCATCGTATCAAACAATAATGTGCAATTCTTTTTTACTGGCAAAGGACAGAAAAAAGAAAGTGTCACCATAAATAAAGCTGATAACATGAAACTTTATACTAATTTAGTAGAATTGATAACCGGAGCATCCGAAAGCAAAAAGGTATTTTACAGTACGAACTACCTACAAACTAAAGCTAGTGATATGGGATTTAATTGTCATGACCTCCGTAGAGCATTTGCCAAAATCACACGTAAGAATAACAAAGATATAAATGTTGTTAAGGATGCCATGCGCCATACAAGCACCAAAAATACTAAAATCTATTTGAATAGCAAAATTGATATCTAGTCAAAAGTACATACTTGCTTTATTTCATTGCATATAATAGTAAATCCCTAAAATTGGAGGTGGTCTTATAAAACTGACAGATATTATATTGCAAGAGTACTTCGCAATTGTTGAACACTTGAAAACAAACGCTGATTACACGAATGATAAAATCATTATCAACAGTTCATTGTTTTATGCCCTGATAGACAAAAATCTTTATATCAAAAGAAAAAGAAAGCTAGAATTTTACAAAGCATTAAATCTGATTATCTGTAATTCTAAAGGCTATACAAGTGTCATTTATGATAAAACCTCTAAAAAATCCACCCGAAAAATCATTGTGAATTTAAAGGCATATGAACTTTTGAAAAAATATTATCTAGTGGAAATACCCATGTAAAGGAGTAATTAAAATGAGCGAAAAAATATTATATGCTATTGGGAAATTCATTGGTACTATCTTCGGGACTGTAATAGGTGCTATTCTTGGCTTATTCTTACAAGGAGTTTTATATTTTGGAACAATAATGAAAAAGTATCCATTACTACCTGTTGCTTTGATATTAGCTTATATTGTTTTCTTTATTACATCAGGTAAATATGCTTTGATTTATACTTTTACATTATTCTTTATTGTGGTATTTCCGATATTTGTGATAATTGGTTCATGGCAACATTTATTGACACGACCACAAAGAAAAATCAACGACCAGTTTGCGAAGATATTTGAAAGTATTAAGTTGGTGTCTGGTGATGGTCAGTATCCCTTTTACATCGGTGCAGATGAAAATGAATACATATTACTTCATGCTTTTAAAACAGTTATTCCCTTAGAAGAATGGAAGAAAAAACAACCACTTTTAGAAACCTATTTGAATACAAAGATTATTGATATCGAAAACCATTTGAATGATAATAATATCGTAGTTATTGCTATTGAAAAACAACCATTACCGAGTTATGTGGCATGGAACGTAAACGAGCATATAGCATCGCAAGATTATATTTCTCTTGGTATTGACCATAGTGGTATCATTCCTATCGACTTAAATAACTCGCCACACATTTTTATCGCTGGCGAAACTGGTTCCGGTAAAACAAACTTAATTAAATGTATAATTTATCAAACGATAATAAAATGCTATGATGTAAAGCTAATAGATTTTAAAAGAGGTGTGTCATTTGTTGCCTTTGCTGATTATGTTGAAATCTATTCCGATTATGACAAAATCAAGCTATTACTTAAAAGCATTGTCAAAGAGACAAACGATCGTCTTGATTTATTACGTGAACATAAGGTTGAAGATATTAAAGAATACAACAAGATTACTGGATGCACAATGAAACGCATGGTAGTTTTTATTGACGAACTGGCTGAATTGATGCGTTCTGGTGACAAAGATGGAAACAAAGCCATTACAAGCGATTTAGAGACCGTTACAAGGCTTGCAAGAGCAGTCGGTATACATTTAGTCATGGGACTTCAAAGGCCGGATGCAACGATTATAAATGGGCAGATAAAAAACAATGTTTCAACACGTATATGTGGTAGGTTTGTTGACCCAGAACCATCACGCATCATGCTTGGTAATGACTCAGCCATGCATCTACCAGATGTAAAAGGCAGATTTATTATTAAAGGGTCTATTACAAGGACATTTCAAGCATTTTGTATAGATAATTCCTCAATGGATTTTGATTTTTTAGGAATAAAAAAAATTGAGCGTATACAAGAGTCGCAAAGCAAAGTTAGTAAAAAGCAACCTACAAAGCAAGAAACTAACAAACCAAAAACAGATATCAAAGCGTTGGATTTTAATTTTGATGATATAATTTAAATTTAAGACGACTTTAAAAGTCGTCTTTTATGTACACTACTATATCAAGTTAATGCTCTAAAAATAGCAATTAAACCGAAAATTCCTCCTAATACGCATGGCCCTATCAAAAATTCTAATTTAGACATTTTTTTAAAATGAAATAGACCTAAAAAACCTCCGCCAACTGTCATTGAAAATACAAATATATTAATATACTTAAACATATCTTCTATTTGTTCATTAAAATTTGAGTTTGCAAAACTAGAAATAATTAGAATAATCATCATAACACTCACTACAAAAAACATACTGCCCCCAAAGCCCAAAAAGGCGCTAATAATTCCATAAAATATATTAAAAGAATGTAAAGCATCTTTTTTTTGCTGAATAATATACGTGATAGTAAATAAAATACAAATACAAATCAGAATAGGTATTAAAAGTTGAATATTTTTAAATATTGCCCAAATTATTTTTCTAAGTTTGTATATAACTGAAATAATCGCAATACAAATGAATAGATAAAATATAGAAGAAATTTCATTTGTAAGCGTATCATTTTCACCCGAATCAAACAGAGAATTTGAGTTGTTTGTATTAGAAGTTAAAATACTTTTAATTTCATCTTTACTGATTTGACTAAAATTATCAATTTTTTCACTTCTATGTTTTTTTTCATATTCTTCCTTTGAAAATATTTCATAAGTATTATTTTCATATATTACATAAACATAGTAATCCCCTTTAAACAGAACTTCACCTTTAGCAATAATTTTCATTTTAATTTCCTCTTGTTTTTACTTAGTACAACGAGAAATATATTAGTTTCTTATTTATATAAACTATATATTAATTATTGAAAAAAAACAACAGAATATTTATTATAAAAAGTATTATGTTTGTAATAATCTTTTGCTATAATATAAGTATATTAAAAGAATGGAGGTGTAAAGTGGTATTTCATCAGTGTAGTATATTAAAAATATCCAGTTTATTTTATGAATAATTTTTTTACAGATATCATAACCTTTGAATTTAGTTTTGAAAAAGATGAATTTATATTTCATCTTCCAGCAAAAGTAATTAGTAACCCTTATTGTAACGAAGTAGCAATCAAGGCAACACCTGAGTTTATCAATGCCATGTCAAACTATGAATTACATAATATTATTAAAGATGGCATATGTGCTAGTGGTACTGGAATGAAAATTGATGAAAATAGAAAAAAAGATTTATTCGGTGAAAATGAAGATATTGTAGTTATAAACTATCATTAATTCAAGGAGGATATTGAATGTCTAAAAAAGCACCTTGGGATGGGCTATACAAGAATACTGAAGAATCAAAAAAATCGGTAGAGGAAACTATTTTACAGTTGATTGACGAGGGTAAATTTAGAGGTGAATTACCAGATGGTGGAACAATGGAGTATGGATGGAATCATTATGATGAATATCATAAATCAAATAGCTCAAAGGGTCATAGTCATTTGAAAATTAGATACGACGATAACGGAAAAATTATACCTGAAAAAAGTTCATATCATGATTAAACTACATTCAACGAATATTTCTAACAAAAAACAGCTATAAATTGGGCTGTTTTTTGTTTTGAATATGAATAGTTATTTTTGAATAATTTTGCTGATTATCGATTTTTATTAGCAATTTTCTCGTTTGATTTTGGATAATGGTTTTTTCCCAGTCAATTAATTCAATAAATATTCAAATGTGATTGTGAATGTTGGTTTGTGTAATGGGAGCCGTTGGAGCACAAGGCCCGCAGGGCGTTACCGGCCCGACAGGCGCACAGGGTCCGCAGGGAATTACCGGACCAACCGGAAGTGCCGGCCCGCAAGGTCTGCAGGGTGCAACCGGTGCGACTGGTGCTGCCGGTGCTCAGGGATCACAGGGTGCGACTGGTGCACAAGGACCACAGGGAATCACCGGACCGACCGGTGCCACCGGCGCTGCTGGAGCGACCGGCGCTCAGGGACCGCAGGGAATTGCCGGACCAACCGGCGCTACTGGCGCACAAGGTGCACAGGGACCACAGGGAATCGCTGGCCCGACCGGTGCTGCGGGCGCTCAGGGACCACAGGGTGTTACCGGTGCTACCGGCGCTACCGGTGCTCAGGGACCACAGGGTGTTACCGGTGCCACCGGATCCGTATTCATGGCTTATGGCGGCCGCTACAATCAGACCGTTCAGTCAATACCACTCTCACCAGGTGTACCGACCCAGGTGCCAATGAATCTGGATATGCCTCTGGCCAACGTATCCTATACTCCGGCCAACAGCATTACGATTCTCATCTCAGGAACCTATAAAGCAGATTATTATTTCCTTGTCGGATCCGAGACAACTGATCTGCTTTCTTTAACAATCCGGAGAAACGGCATTCTTCTGGCCAATACCACACTGACGAGACTGCAGAATGCAGCAATATACTCCTCGTATAACAACAGCATTATTCTGGATCTGTTAGCCGGTGATGTTATTGATCTGGTTATTGAATCAGACAGCATCACAAAAGTTACAACTGGTCTTGGTATCAATGCTTCACTGTCTTTATTTCAATTAAGTCAGTAAACATCAATAAAAGGGCAGTCGGTCAATTTCTCCCGACTGCCCTCTTGCTATCATCATTACTGTGCTAAAGAATCAGCAATATTTTTGATATAGTTATAAATTTCTTCATCATTTTTCTCAGCATCTGCTGCACTTAAGAAGTACGGTTCCATCTCAACTTTTGCAAGACCTTCTATTGCAGCCGGATCTTCAAGCATTTTTTCTACCAGATTCTCATAAAAGGCAATTGCTTCGTCCGGAGTCTCTTTCGGGAAGTAGAAAGAGAAGTCACAGTCAGGATATACAAATTCAATGCCCTGCTCGTTGAAAGTCGGGATGTCTTTGATGATATCATATCTTTCTGCTGTTGGTGCTCCCAAGCAGATGAATTTGTTGCTCTCGAGGTAATCTTTACAGTTGATGTATGCACCCGGCATTAAGTCAACCTGACCGCTTAACATTGCGGTAATCTTATCTGAGTTAGAACCAACGTCAACCAGATCAAGTTCGATACCCGCCTGTTTCTGGAACTCTAACAGCTCGTAGTATGTATAAGCACCAACTTCAGTACAAGCCTGTAACTTGCCCGGGTTTGCTTTTGCTGCTTCAATAAATGCGTCAAGAGACTCATATTTTTCCGGGTTTACATACAGCTGCTGTGCCGGATCTTTACAGAAGTTCGGGCCTAATTTAAATGCAGAGTAATTGTAATCTGTTACACCGGCAATATTGGCTACGTTAACCAGGTTATGACCATAAAGGAATGTGTGTCCGTCCGCTTCTGCACTCAATACCTGATTTGCTGCTACAGAACCCGCTGCACCATTGGAATTCTGTACAATGAAATCATGTCCGGTCATTTCTTTTGCATACTGGGCAAATACACGTGCCGAAAGGTCTGTGTTTCCGCCGGCTCCTGCCGGAACAACGATTGTCACTGTAGTAGATGGCTCCCAACCGCCTTCTGCGGTTTCTACTGATGCTGCGGTTTCACCGCCTTCGGTCTTTGCTGCTTCTGTTTTTTCTGATGCTGCAGCTGTTGTTCCTCCATTTGATCCGCCGCATGCAGTTAAGCCTGCTGCCATGCCTACAGCCAATACCGTTGCTAAAATTCTCTTTTTCATAATATAATACCTCTCCTTTTCTTTTTTATAAAAACCCAGACGGGATTCTATGCAGTTTGTTTTTTTGCTTTAACTTCTTTAAATACCGACCAGATTACGATAGCAATTGCAATGAAGAAAAATACATCAAAAATCGGTCGTTTGAAAAATGCGCCAAATGATTTGTAAAGCATAATGCCACGGCGCAAGTACTCTTCCAGCATCTTACCGATCAGGAAACAAAGAACAAATGGTGTCGTCGGCAGTTTGAATTTGTGGAATAAATATCCCACCATACCAAACAAGATGATCGACTGTACATCGAAAATCCGGTTGTTTGTCGCATAAGCACCGACACAGCACAGTACCAGGATGAGCGGCATTAAGATATGCTTCGGAATCTTTAATAACTGTGTAAATACCCTGATTCCGCCAAACTCAATAATCAGCATAAATAAACTACAGATCATACATGCTGCAAAGATACCATATACAATGTCAGCATTCTTAACAAACAGCAACGGTCCTGCCGACAAACCGTGAATCAGGAAACCACCAAGCATCATTGCGGTTACACCGTCACCCGGAATGCCAAGTACCAGCAGCGGAATCATCGCCCCGCCGATAGTTGCGTTATTTGCCGACTCTGTAGCAACAATACCATCCGGGCAGCCTTTTCCAAACTCTTCCGGATGTTTTGACATATTTTTAGCAGTTACATACGCCAGCATACCAGAGGTACTTCCGCCGATTCCCGGCAAAATTCCGATACCGGTACCAATCAGTGCTGAGCGGAAGAAGTTCGGCAGATGATAGATAAACTCAGCCACGCTGAAACCAAAACCTCTCATTGGTTTCATCTTCGTCGCTTCCACCTTGCCATGGCTGATAGTCTCAGCCGTGACCAGTATCTCAGAAATAGCGAAAATACCAATCAGTGTCGGCAGAGTATCAAATCCCGCCATCAGGTTCGAATTGCCGAAAATAAATCTCGGTGTTCCGTCAATCGGAGACATTCCAACCAGAGTAAACATTAGTCCCAGCATACCGGCCAGTACACCCTTGACCATATTACCGGAAGAAAGAATCGACACCATGGTCAAAGCAAAGAATGCAATACCAAAGTTCTCCGCCGGTGTAAATTTAAGTGCAATATCCGCCAGCAGCGGTGCACAGAATGTCAAAATAATAAAAGAAAAAACAGATCCCAGGAAAGAGAATACAATTCCCAAACCTAAAGCTTTTCCGGCTTCTCCTTTTTGAGCCATTGGGTGGCCGTCAAAACAGGTTGCGATCGAAGAAGCTGTTCCCGGCATATTCAGCAGAATTGCCGATATCAGTCCGCCGGATATACCACCGATATAAACCGCTACCAAAAGATTCATCCCCATAGATGGTGTCATTCCAAAGGTCAGCGGCAAAAACAGTGCTACTGCCATCGATGCCGAAAGACCGGGAATAGAACCAAAGATAATACCAACAAAAACACCTGCTGCCATCAGCAGCAACGATGACGGTGTTGAAATCGCAACAAATGCATTTCCCAAACTTGCCAGTGCCTGCATATCATGAACCTCCCTATAAATTTATTGTGAAAATACCAGTTGGTAAGATAATTTTAAAGCCATAACGGAACAGAAAGAATACCACTAAGGTAAATATTACCGCTAAGATAATCAATTGGATGATATCTTTAACGCTCCTCTTATCGGCCGGTGCCAGAATAAACATCTGAAGCGGCAGATATACGATTGTTGATACGATAAATCCGATTGGCTGTAAAATCATTACATATGCTATAATCACAATAAAACTGCTTATCACCCGTTTGTAATCTACGGCTTCAATCGCTTCCCCTGCTGCCAGCTTCGCCGCATTGGATTTAAAATCTTTAAGACTGGTCACCAGCAGGATCAGTGCCAGAATTAGAGTAAATACACCGATAACTGTTGGCATAAACTCAGGGCCAATGCTTATGATTGCTGATTTCGGCAAAGCTCTTGCCATTACGATTACAGCCGTTGCAAGCAATAGGTAGAACACACTTACAATAACGTCACCATACTTCTTAAAGAACATTTCTCATTCCCCTTTTCTTTTTATCTGACCAAGGCCGGTTTCTTCGAATCAAACTTCCAGTCCGGAATCAGGTACTGCATTGCCATCGCATCATCCCGGTCATGGCTGGGAAGCCGGTTGTATAACTCGTTCGCTTCCATCACCTTGTTCATATCAATGGTTACTCCAAGCCCGGGCCTGGTTGGAACTTCCAGATAACCGTCTTTGATCTGCGGTGTATCCGTCAGCAGGTTCTGACCATCCTGCCAGATCCAGTGTGTATCAAGCGCCGTCGGATTTCCCGGTGCCGCCGCCGCTACATGGGCAAATGCCGTCAAGGTAATATCAAAATGGTTATTGGAATGGCTTCCCCATGTCATTCCCCAGTCATTCAGGATCTGGGCCATTCTCACACTGCCGCCGAATCCCCAGAAATGCGGGTCGGCCAACACAATATCCACAGCTTTTAAAGATGCTGCATGATAGAACTGCCGCCAGTCGGTTGCGATCATATTGGTGGCTACCGGCAGATTAACTGCGGTTTTAAACTCACACATAATCTCTCTGCTGGAAAAACCACTTTCCGGTCCGCACGGATCTTCGATGTATGTAAGGATGTCTTCCATCGGCTTACACAGTTCAATTGCCTCAGCCAGACTCCATGCACCGTTCGGGTCAATATTGACACGCCCGTTCGGAAACTGTTTTTTTAATGCCCGGACTGCTTTCATTTCTTCACTTCCGGTCAATACACCGCCTTTAAGCTTGAAATTCTTAAAACCATACTTTTCATTTAATACACAGGCCTGTTCAACGATCCGTTCCGGTGTCAGCATTTCCTGCCGTCTCAGCCTGAACCATGGATCGCTGCTGTCGGATTCGTCCAGATAACCGATTCCGGCGGCCTTTTCCTTATCACTTACATAGAACAGATAACCCAGCGTTTCTACCTTATCACGCTGTTTACCATCTCCTAAAAGATCACACATCGGTAATCCCAGATACTGGCCAAGAAGATCAAGCAAAGCACATTCAATGGCCCATTCTGCTTTTACCACAAACTTCAGTTTACTGATATCGAGACTCTGTATTCCCTCGCCATCGTCGCCTTCCGCTCTGGAACTGGCCTTATGTATACTGTCCAGGATCGCCCGGTACTTGCCGATCTGCTGTCCTTTCACCAGGTCTGCAACACTTCTTAATGCTTCACAGGTATAATCTCCGCCATGGATCTCTCCGATCCCGGTATTACCTGCACTGTCCTTTAAGATCACCAGGTTCCTGGTAAAATACGGTGCATGCGCACCACTCAGTGTCATCGACATGCTGTCATATCCGGCAACCGGTATTACCTGCATCCCGGTTACTATCGGTGTTCCTGCTTTCTCCATCTTCCGCCTCCTCTGATTCATTGCTAAACACAAGCATTTATGCTATAATTTTTTTAAGTATGGTCAAAATACACTTTGTTGTGCATATTGCTCATTCCCATGTTGGTATCATACAACAGGCGATGTATTTTTACCAATTCGCAATCCTGATTGCAGCAATCACTTTTGCTAATACCGCCAAATACAAAGGAGATCTTCGGCATATGGATATTAAATATCTGGAATACATACTTGCTATCGCACAGAATAAAAATATGACCAAAGCTGCCAAAGAGCTTTATGTATCCCAATCCTCACTCAGCCAATATCTGGCTAAACTGGAGCAGGAACTGGAT
This sequence comes from Lachnospiraceae bacterium, assembly GCA_032073745.1. Lineage (GTDB taxonomy): Bacteria > Bacillota > Clostridia > Lachnospirales > Lachnospiraceae > Brotaphodocola. Next base: position 12,975 of record DAMAMW010000010.1, read on the forward strand.
ACTCCTTTATTTTTCCGTGCAAAAAATGAATTGACCCTTACCCCTGCCGGCCAGTTGTATGTTGATGCTGCCAGGCAGATTATTCAGATCCAGAAGCAGCTGTATCACGACATCTCATCCCTTGAGAATAAAGGGCAGATTACCGTCGGTGTCACCTCTCAGTTCGGTCTGCGGATTCTGTCTGAGATCATCCCGGAATTCAAGAAGATCTATCCGGACTTTTCGATCGAGATCACTGAGACCAGTCTCCCGGCCCTGACCAAACTGTTGCTGAACGAAACCATTGACCTGGGTATTATGGCCGCCAATGAGCTGGCACCGTTTGAAAACCAGTCGTGGATTCTGCAGGAAGAAGAGGTCTTCTTCGCCATTCCAGCCTCACACCCTTTTCAATCCGGACATGATTCTGATGACATGCTTCCGATTAAGGATCTGGCAGAAGCCTTTCAGGAGGATAATTTTTTATTGTCAAAGAAGGGATCTACGCTTCGTACCATTGCTGACCGGATCTTTGCTGAATATCAGTTCCAGCCGAAAGCGATGTGTGAAACGAACAGTATTATTACTACCAGAGCCATGGTTGCTAACGGTGTCGGTGTGACTTTCATCGCTGAGTCCTGTGCTACGGACCGGGATCTGGTCAGATACTATTCACTTCAGCCAAAGCTGTTCCGGTACAATCTTCTCGTTCATCGTAAAACATTGACAATGTATGAACCGGAGAAGTGTTTCTGCAATATGGTAAAAGCATGTTTTCCTGATAAATAGTGTTTTGTTTTTTGTCTACTTTGACGAAGTAATGCGCATTACTTTTCTCATGTGTCATTATAATCGCTTTTGTAGTCGAAGTAAAATTCGTTATTTTAAGATTTCTCTAACTTTTTCTAATTGAGGGGGAATACAGTTGCATCCTGGAGAGCGGGGGATCGGGGATGGTTCTGCTCCGACTGCGTGATGCGGATATACCTAAGAGCGTCGGACGGCAATTGAGAGGGTCCGGGATCGATTCACTGAGTTTTCTTGATGAAAACTCAGTTCAGCTCACCCCAAATTCTGATTTGGAGATCAGAATTTGCCCTCTCAATTGCCGCCCGACGCCCTAAGGTATATCTGCATCACTCCGTATGTCGCTGAACCATCCCCGATCCCCCACTCTCCCAGCAACCATATTCGCCGGCGTAAGGTTGCGGGAATTACATAATTTCGGTAAAAGAAAATACATCTCTTTAAACATAAAAGACCGTGATACATGTTACGCAAAATCAGCACCATCTGTTGTGTTCAGACATTGGAGATATTGTCTGAGTGCAACAGGCGGTGCTGACTTTTTATACTTTGTATTATGGCTTTATTTTAACTTCATACTTCAGCTTTCTTGACTCTGCATATATTTGTCCATTGAGTCGGCTACCATTTTGGAATAGGCGGTTGCTTCTACTACGGTTTTGGCGCCCAGGACTACGTCGCCGGCGGCGAAGATTCCGGGGTGGGTGGTTTCGCCGAACTGGTTGGTTACGAGGAGACCGTTTTCTGATGCTTTTAATCCTTCGGTGGTGTTGACCAGTTTGCTCTTTGGACCCTGGCTGATGGATATGATGATGGAATCGGCGTATACCTGCTCTGTATCTTCGGATACACCGGTTTTGTTGCCTTCTTCGTCAAAAAATACTTTGTGAAATACGGGGCCGTCGTCGTTTATTTCGGTTATGGCTTTGCCGAATTCGAATCTGGCTCCGTCCAGTTTGGCGTAGGTGGTTTCGTGTTCGCTGGCGTCGCTTTTGCTTCCTCTGGCGTATAATGTAACGTCACGGGAGCCGTGACGGATTACGGTGCGGGCTACGTCCATGGCGGAGTTGCCGACTCCTATGATAGCTACGCGGTCACCCAGGTTGTAGGCATCGGGATTGGCCAGGTAATCGATGGCGAAGTGTACGTGTCCCAGGGATTCGCCTTTGATGCCGAGCTTTTTGGGTCGCCATACGCCGGTTCCGATGAAGATGCTTTTATAGCCGTCGCGGAACAGGTCTTTGATTTCCAGGGCACCGCCGATCGTGGTGTTGGGGCGAATTTTGATGCCCAGTTCCAGCAGCTTTTTCTTGTAGCGGGACAGGATTGTCTTGGGCAGGCGGAATTCGGGAATTCCGTATTGCAGGACACCACCGATCTTGTCTCTGGCATCGAAAATGGTTACTGAATAGCCTTTTTTTGTTAACAGAATTGCGATGGTGATCCCGGCCGGACCGGCACCGATGACTGCTACTTTTTTGCCGTTGGATGGCTGCTTTTCTATCTTTAGACGATCGAACATGGTGTCTGAAATGTAGTTTTCAATGGAACTGATATGGACAGGCTGACCTTTCCGCCCTAATACGCAATGTCCCTCACACTGCTTTTCGTGGTTGCAGACCAGAGAACAGATCAGGGACATCGGATTATTTTCAAATATCATATTTCCTGCATCTGCAAGCTGACCTGCTTTAAAGGCCTGAATCATCGCCGGGATCGGCGTATGAATCGGACACCCCTGCTGACACATTGGTTTTTTGCAGTTCAGACAACGGTCTGCTTCATGAATTACATGCACTGCCATAACGTTCCTCCTTCAATCTGACACAAAATACTAACCGGTTTATAATCATAGTTTACATCAACGGCACATTGTATACAAGGAAAGTTAAAAAGTCATCAAGTATTTTTTGATTTAGTACAAGTTCACAACATTTCACATCGGATTACAGCATCATCCCCCACAGAGGAATACTAGACATTGACAACAAAGTAGACACAACGACACATTTTGTTGCAAAGGTATAATCACAGCCATATTTTGCTGCCAAAATAGCCGAAGTACTGCCAACTGGCATTCCGGTCAGAAATACCGCTATTCCAATCAGGAATGAATCAACATGGAACATTCTGCCCCCAATCAGTACCATCAGCGGCAGAATGCCCAGGCGCAGCACGGAAATAAGCAGTGCATCCTTTTGAAACAGACTCTTTATATTTACTTCCACCAGCATCATACCAATCAGTATCATCGTTACGCTGGTCGTACAACCGCCGGCGGAACGCACCGCTTTATCCAGGGCTGCTCCCACTACCTGTGCAACTGCCTGAAGCTGCAGACCTGAATTGCTTACAAAACCCAGATAGAATAATTCCAGCGGACCTTGCAGAAACAACAGTCCCAGGCCGATATATACGGCTATAATGCAGGGATGAACTGCTATTTTTTTAACAACTGACTTCAGATCCGGACTCTCGGTAAAGCAGGCAATGCCGGCTGACCACATCATAATGCGCATTGGAATAATAAACACAGATGCATACATAACACCTTCCGCACCATAAATACCATCAATGATCGGCAGCCCGAGAAAGCCCGAATTTGATATCATCGTGCCATACTGCATGACTCGCTTAATACCATCCGGCTTACGGTTATACAATATCTTGCTTAAAGTATAAGTGACAATCTGGACGCAAACTGAGATCGTCAGAATTACGGCAAACTTTCTCAGCATCCGGATGTCAAAATCCATCCGGAATGAATTGATAATGTTACAAGGCAAAAACAGATAGATCACCGCATCTGTCAACACTTCCTTCGCCCCATCTTTTAAAATTCCTTTTTTCTTTAAAAACGCTCCCGCTGCAGCCAGTAAAAACATCATACACTGCAGTGACCATAACTCCCCTACTTCCATGCACAACCCCTTTTCTGCTTTAACGCTTCATTTTCATACCCACCTGAAGCATCCTGAAGGTGCGTGTTGCTGCGCCCTCATACAACTCCACCGCCCGTTCAAGTGCTTCCTGAATATCCATTGCACCATTAATCGTCGGAATAATGCTGTCGATGCCAAACTCATAAATCTTCTCGGCACCATCACCCATTCCGCCGACAATTGCAATCGCCGGAATACCTTTATTGCGGCATCGCAAACCAATACCGCTTGGTACTTTACCAAATGCAGACTGCCAGTCCATTCTTCCTTCACCGGTAATAACCAGGTCAACTCCGTCAAGCAGATCATCAAAGTTAATCAGATCAAGGACTGTTTCAATTCCGGATTTCATGCCGGCCTTCAAAAAGACGCACAAAGCCGCACCCAGTCCGCCTGCTGCTCCGGCACCGGCAATCTGGTCTGCATCGATTCCGCTCAGGTCGTATAACAGTTTTGCATAATTTTTCATATCTGTTTCCAGACGATCCAAAATCTCAGGTGTACCGCCCTTTTGTTTGCCGAAGGTATAGGTTGCTCCCTCCGGTCCGGTCAGCGGATTGGTTACGTCACACATGACGGTAAACTCGGTCTCTGCTGCAGCCGGATGAAGACCCGATATATCGATGGATGCTATGCTGCCCAGATCCTGCCCAAATCCGGTTAATACATTTCCTGCAGCATCAAAAAACTTCACTCCCAATGCCGCCATTGCCCCGATACCGCCGTCATTTGTTGCACTGCCGCCGATAGCGATAGCAATTTTACGGTAACCCCGGTCAAGGGCATCTTTAATCAGTTCACCGGTACCATAAGTAGTGGTATGTAATGGATTTCTTTGATCGACAGGCACCATTGGCAGGCCGGATGCCGCCGCCATTTCGATTACTGCCTGCTCACCGCCAAATACACCGTAATCAGCTTTTGTTTCTTCCATCAGCGGACCGTGTACTGCCACGGTTCTCATCTCACCATTCATGGCTTTGACAACTGCATCTACCGTCCCCTCGCCGCCGTCAGCCACCGGTACCCCGGCACAGCTGCAGTCAGGAAAAACCTGCCGGGCTGCAGCCGTCAGGATGGTGATAATTTCTTCTGAGGATAATGTCCCTTTAAACGAATCCGACGCAAATAAAAACTTCATAATAGCTCCCTTCTCTCTGATATATCTGTTGTGAAAACAGACCGGCAACTCATATCTGGGCCACCGGTCTGTTTTAGTTTTTAAATCATTCAATGCTGGGGGATGTTATTTGTTTCAGATCAGACCTGCTGTCTGCATCTCTTTACGGATTTTATCCAGTACAGGGCCTTCCGGGGTCGGAAGGTTTGGTGTGTACGGCACGCCAATATTTCTGCCGCGAAGATTTGCCATATCTTTTGCCGCTACCGGGAAACTGGCCGGATCCATGGACAAACGAACCGGGTTCAGCTTAAACTGTACTTCCAAAGAACCTTCCAGGTCACCGGCAACATACTTATCGTATACTGCGGTAATTAATTCCGGCATAAAGTTCGCTGCGGTACAAACACCGCCAACGGCACCATGACACATCGATGCATATAACAAGGTATCTTTACCGCCAAATACTTTAAAATTAATGTCACGGGTTCTGCGGATGAACTCTGCCGTCTGAGTGATATCACCGCTGGTATCTTTCATGCCAACGATATTATCTACCTCACGTGCCAGTTTTTCAACAATATTCCCTGACATGGTATAACCGGTACGTCCAGGATTATTATACAACAATACCGGTGTATTGGGAACGGTTTCTGCAATTGTCTTAAAATGCGCAAACATTTCTGTTTCGGTTGGTTTTAAGAACATTGGCTGCAGGATAGAAATTGCTGCCGCACCATTTGCCACTGCCATTTTAGCCAGACGGCAACATTTTTTCGTGCTGATAGCACCGATGCCAAAGTATACCGGAACACGGCCAGCCGCTTGACCTACAACAATTTTCAGGCCTCGTTCCATCTCATCTTCTTCAATAACATAGAACTCGCCGTTGCTGCCGAACAAAAGAATTCCCGTTACACCACCATCAATCACATAGTCAACCTGCCCTCTGATCCCCGCCTCATCAATCATCTCGTTGGCATCGATCGGAGTAATCATTGGAACTACAACACCCTTCATAAAATCTGTATTCATGTGAATTCTCCTTCTCGAAATGGAATTATTTACCCGGCTCAACGGTTACGTTGGAAATCTTCTCGTAGTATTTTACAATTGCTGAGTGATCATCCATTTCATTTCCGTCAGCTTTTAATCCCTGCATAATTTCCATTAACTGTCCGGTCAACGGTACCGGAGAGCTGATCGCATGTGCTGCATTCAGAGCATTATTTAAATCTTTAATATGTAATTCGATCCGGAATCCCGGTTTGAAGTTGCGGTCTAACATCATTGGTGCTTTTGCATCCATAACGGTAGATCCTGCCAGGCCGCCACGGATTGCCTGATATACTAATTCCGGGTCAGTACCGGCTTTTTTAGCAAATGTTAATGCCTCAGATACGGCTGCAATATTAACAGCAACAACAATCTGGTTTGCCAATTTTGCTACGTTACCGGAACCCAGTTCACCAACGTATACGACAGAACCTGCCATTACCATCAGCATGTCATAGTACTTGTCAAAAGTTTCTTTCTTACCGCCAACCATTACGGACAAGGTTCCGTCGATTGCTTTTGGCTCGCCGCCGGATACCGGTGCATCCATCATCTCGATGCCTTTTTTTGCTAATTCAGCGCCGATTGCTTTGCTTTCAGTTGGGTCGATGGAGCTCATATCGATGACTACAGTTCCTTCTTTCGCACCGTCAGCTACACCATTTTCACCAAGAACTGCTGCTCTTACGTGTGGAGAGTTTGGTACCATGGTAATCACCACTTCTACCTGAGATGCTACATCTTTTCCGGTTTCAGCAGATGCTGCGCCGCAGGAAACAAGGTCTGCAACCGCTTCTTTATTAAAATCGAATACTACTACGTCATGTCCTGCTTTTACCAGGTTCTTTGCCATTGGGCGTCCCATAATTCCTAATCCGATAAATCCAATTTTCATGTTTGTTTTCCTCACTTTTCTTGAATCTTTATTTACTTGATGGTTGCATTATAGAAGATTTTAAATGGTTTTGCTATTGATGAATCGCATAAAAGAAGTTCACTTTTTTATTAACTTCGTACAACGTTTCATCCATTATTTCACTTTGTTTCATTTGCTCTCATTTTTGTATTGTTATTGATTCACAGAAACAGCCGGCACTTGGCCGGCTGCTTTACTATTTCATGATATTTATTTTAAGAATTTTTGCAAAGAAGATAATGTTAAGATCAAACATATGACATAACAAATCGTCATGCAAATCCTAAGCGCAGTTGGCGGTTGAACCGGAGATCCGCCAAACACCGGAACCAGCTCAATTTCCTCATCACCTGTCCGATAAATCAATCCGGCAGCATCTGAATCAAGTCCTCGTCTGATACTTCCGGGTTAAGCTCTACCGCCTCACAAATTTGTTTCACAATGCTAACATCCAGTTTCAAGAACGCCGCAATGGTTTCCAGCGGCATCCCCTGACCGGAATTCTCCCGAATCAATGAAATGTTTCTAAACTTCCGTCCCTCTTCCCGCCCTTCCTGACGCTCCATTAACATCTCTTCCCACAATTGCATATACTTCACTCCTGTCTCTTCACTCAACCTGACTGTCTGGACATAATCGTGAATCCGCTTTACCCGCTCACTAACAATCGGCTCTTGCCAATCCCCGGTAGCCCGCTCAAAATAATGCAGTAGTTCAATCAGTTCCGGAGTCGCCGACTGCTCGTCTTTCCCCCTGGTATTTAGAAAAATCCGGGTACTGCCATCTTCCAGACAATAGTCCGGGTACTCGGTACATCGCATCTTAAACGTGTAGCAATAGCTGCCTTTCTTCACAAGATCAAACGGACTAATAATAATGATATACGAATCTCCCATTTCATTAAAATCAACAACTCCCGGCGGCATTAATTTCGAATCAATCATACTGCCATAAAAACGGCTGCGATGTGCCAGATTCCCTTTATTATCTTTCTGCACCTCTGCATCGTACACATTTCCTTCCCGGTCCTTCAAATACAGATCAATCCGGGCCATGCGATTCAGTGGTGAGATACGAATCTCCTTTTCTGCCTGAGCCCATTCAGATACAGAAACTTCGTACCCTAAAATAATTTCCAGCATGATCTGGCTGATCTCCGGATTCTCCATCACCTCAGCGAACAAAAATCGGTCTAGCAGTGTCAGGTCTTTCAATGGTTTCATTGGTTGTTTTTGCCTCAATATACTTACCTCCATTATAAAAAATATTGTCTCTGGTTACAAGCTGTTTTAAAGAAAAATAATCTTAAAAGACATCACCTGCTTTCCTGTTTTTTTCAAACGATGTGAAATCCGGCCGAATCGGCCTCTATGAATGATAGAATTCCGTCAATTGCTTTTCAGATAGAAAAGCGAAATAGTTTGATGTATTTATTATGATGAATCATTTATTATTTGTCAAGCATTCTAATCCCACAACACAAAAATAGTGAATATTAGTTAAAAAAGCTCCGTTTTTCAACGGAGCCTCGCCTGCTTAATAATTTCAATCACCAATTCCTGTCCCTGCTCCCACTCCTCCGTACAATGGACAATAAAACCATGCTTGGATTCACAGAAACATTTGACCGTTACTTTCGTTCCCAGCGCCGCCATGCGGATTGCATATTCGTGGTCTTCAAACCGGAAATTATCTTTTGCGGCACAGACCGCATCTACTCCGTCCATTTCCGGAATGTCAGCAGCCCGATACCGCAATTTGAAGAAGTCTTATGTGAAGATGGCTACGCCGAAATGTATGCCGTTATGAAACAATTCACTACCGAATCCCATATTTTTTCATCCGCCGCCATAATGTTGCTTTGCTGATGCCTAATGCCTGCGCAGTTTTTTCCCGGTTCCCCCGCATCTGGCGAAGCATCCGGGTGATCTCCTCCGCCGTTATGCCACCAACAGAATCCGGCACAGTCCCGCCATCACCAAAATCCGTCACCACTTCCGGATACAGTTCACTGAGAACCTGACGGATCACAATTTCATCTAGTGACCGTCTGTTCGCCGTCAGAATCAGCCGCTCACAATAATTTTCCACCTGGAATAAATTCCCTTCCCAGGGATACTCCAGAAGTATCTTCATCGCCCCCTGGGTCAGCACATGATAACGCGAATAATGCGCCAAACATTCCCGGATACTTGCCTCAATCTTTATCCTTAAATCCTCCGCCCGTTCCCGCAGCGGCGGCACCCGAACGGTAAGCCCCGCCAGCAGATAATACAGGTCGTCCCGGAACACTCCGGCTTTGACAAGCTGCGCCAACGGCACTTTGGACGTTGCCATCACCCGGATGTCAATATTCGCAGAATGTACCGCCGTACTGCCGATCCGCAGCCGATAACGAACCAGCTGATACAGCCGGTACTGATTCGCCCGCGTCAGGCAGTCAATATCCTCAATCAGGATGGAACCGCCTTCGGCCTGCACCAAAGCCCCCTTATCACCAAAAATCATCTCCGACTGCATCTGATCCTCAATCCCGTCACAGGAAATATCGATAAACGGTTTCCCCCGCCGCAATCCCGCATTATGGATACTCTGCGCCAGCAGCCGTTTTTCCGTCCCGGCCTCACCAGAGATCAGCACCGGTTTCTCCGATAATGCATATAACTTGGCCAGATGTACACATTCCTGCATCGCCTTCGATTCCTGAATTAAATCGGAAAACTCGCCCAGCGCAATCATGCCCTGAGAATGACGTTTTCGTTTCGATTCCTCTTCCGGCGTCTGGCGTTTTTTCATCCGGTGACACGTCAAAATCGCACCATCTACCCGCTGGTCAATCATCACCGGAGCAACAATCGCAAAAATCGAAGTCCGGTTAATCTGCATCAAAAAAGAATATGACTCTTTCCCATCCTGCAGCACCTGCCGCAGACTCTCCTGATCCAGCTCCCGGTAGATCTGATGAACCGGCTGTCCCTGCACCTCTTCCTTCTTCCGGCCAAGGATGTCTTCCATAATCTTGTTGATATCGGTAATCACCCCATCCGCATCCATCCGGGTAATTCCATTAAACGAATAGTCGAGCAGCGTTTCCATCTGAGCCGCATTCCGCTTCTCCGCTCCCATGGCAAACTCCATACGCTGCGCCATATCAAAGGCATTCCGCATCGAATCCTCGGTAATCGAAAGAAACAAGGACGGCACACCGTTTTGACTGGCCACTCCAACCGCTGTATCACCGCCAATGATCAGGTCAACCCGTTCTTCAACCGCCTGTCTGGCGGCCATCTCCAGTTCACTCCCCCGCCTGGCAAAGTAGGTCCGCAGATCAATCTCATAAATCGTTTCAAAATAAGACATGTCACAAAACATGTTCGGAAAGCCGACTACACCGATCATCGGATTCGGTTTTTTCAGAATCTGCTTTGCCCGCATCACCAGAAGAGCCATCTCCTGTGCCGTAATCACGATCTCCGCCACTGGAATATCCGTATATTGTTTGATCAAAGATGCCTGCAGGCCCCGGGCAATAATGATCGACGCGCCGTTTGCCACGGACTGGCGCGCCTCTGAAACCGCATCTTCGGTTTTGATCACACGCATAATCCCAATATCATAATGTTTCTCCTGCAATAAATTATGCGCCTGATACAACATTTCTTCCCGTGAGACCAGTAAAGCAATCTTTCCCATAAATAGAATTCCTCTCTTCACTCTTTCATCAACTTTAGATCTATATTTCTCAAAATTATAGATAATTGGTTTGATTTCCGAAAGAAGTTGTGTAATTTAAATCTGTTTATCTGCTAATAAACCTTCTTAAAACACTGTATTTATCAGTGTTTTAAGAAGGCTTCTCCTAATAATTCCAACATTTAAAGACAACTATTACATTCCGTTAGCATCGCCTACCGCAATCCCAAGTTCTTCCAGCTGCTTTTCATCAACCGGTGCAGGTGCTTCACACATCAGACAGGACGCGTCTTTTACCTTCGGGAACGCCATTACTTCCCTGATGCTGTCGGTACCGCTCATCAGCATTGCAACACGATCCAGACCGTAAGCCAGTCCGGCGTGCGGCGGCACTCCATATCTGAATGCATCAAGCAGGAAACCGAACTGCTCCTGAGCTGCTTCCGGAGTAAACCCGAGTATCTCGAACATTTTTGACTGAATATCGCCCTGGTGGATACGGACGGAACCGCCGCCCAGCTCAGTACCATTCAGGACAATATCATAAGCCTTGGCCCGGACAGCACCGGGATCGGTATCGATCAGATGCCAGTCTTCTTCCATCGGCATGGTGAATGGATGATGCATGGCGGAAAAACGCCCCTGCTCTTCGTTGTATTCAAGCAGCGGGAATTCTGTCACCCACAGGAATTTGAATTCATTTGTGTTTAAAAGATCCAGCTGTCTGGCCAGTTCCAGGCGCAGATTGCCGAGAACATTCCAGACTACGCTGTTCTTATCGGCTGCAAACAGAAGCAGGTCGCCTGGTTTTCCATCCATTGCAGATACCAGAGCTGCCATTTCTTCATCGGTCATAAACTTTGCGAATGAAGATTTATAGGAGCCGTCTTCATTGATAGCCAGATAGGCCAGTCCTTTGGCACCGAAATCCTTGGCAAACTGAACAAGGGCATCGATCTTCTTACGCGGCATTGCTCCCTGTCCTGCCGCATTCAGGCCGCGGACACTGCCGCCCTGCTCGAGAGCGCCTTTGAAGACAACAAATTCACAGTCTTTTACTACCGCGGAAACATCAATGAGTTCCATGCCAAAACGCAGGTCCGGCTTGTCGGAACCATAGCGGTCCATGGCTTCCTGCCATGTCATCCGCGGTATCGGCTGCGGAATCTCAACGTTAAGGAGTTCTTTGAAGAGCTTATAGAGCAGGCGCTCGTTGACATCGAGAACGTCATCAACGTCTACAAATGACAGTTCCATATCGATCTGGGTAAACTCCGGCTGACGATCTGCCCGCAGGTCTTCATCACGATAGCAGCGTGCCAGCTGGAAGTAACGGTCATATCCGGAACACATCAGCAGCTGTTTGTAGATCTGAGGGGACTGCGGCAGAGCATAAAAGCTGCCCGGATGAACACGGCTCGGTACCAGGTAATCTCTGGCGCCTTCCGGTGTGCTCTTGATCAGAGTCGGTGTTTCGATCTCTAAAAAACCTTCCTCGGCCAGGAACTGGCGGGTCAGGATAGCTATGTCACTGCGCAGCATCAGGTTCCGCTGGATATCCGGTCTTCTCAGATCCAGATAGCGGTATTTGAGACGCAGTTCTTCCTTGGTTTTGCTGTTTTCCTCAATTGGAAACGGCGGGGTCTCAGATTCGGAAAGAATGCGCAGGCCGGTTGCCCTTACTTCGATGGCACCGGTAGCGAGGTTCTCATTGGCTCCGCCGGAACGCTCTACTACATTGCCGGTAACTGCAATGACGAATTCGCTTCTGATTTTTTCAGCTTTGGCGAAATTCTCTGCACCGCAGTCGCTTTCTTCAAAAATAATCTGCAGGATACCGGAACGGTCTCTTAAATCTACAAAGATAATTCCGCCTTTATTTCTGCTTTTCTGAACCCATCCCATCACGGTCACTTCCTGACCGATCTGAGCGGTTGAAACCTCTGTACATCTGTGGGATCTTTTCAGACCCATCATTGATTCTGCCATGGTAATGTCTCCTTATTGTAATGCTTCTTTGTAAAAATCAACAAATTCCTGGTAACCTTCGTTCTGAAGCTGTTCTTTCTGGAACTTTTTATTTTTGTTCATCCGGACAACCAGTACCTGGGTGCCGTTTTTCCGTTCTTCCATTGCCTGTTTCATGATCGAGCGGAATTTTCCATCGTCAACACCTTTTTCGATCAGGTATGCTTTCTTTGGTTCTGTTGATATTTTTGCTTCGTTGTCCATTAAGATGCCGACGATTCGTTCAAAACCGATTGAGAAACCGCATGCCGGGGTGTCTTTACCGGTAAATCTGCCGATCATTTTGTCGTAGCGGCCGCCGCCGGCTACGGATCCGCCGAATCCTTCCATGGAGACTTCGAAAATGGTACCGGTGTAGTAAGACATTCCGCGGACCAGGGTTGGATCGAAGCTTAGTTTGAAATCGGTCTCGGATACTTCTGATATGGTGTCCATTATGGTTGCAAGGTTCTCGGTGATTTCGGGGGTAAGGACGTCGGCGAGAACGGTGCTGAGGCTGCGTACGCCTGCTGCATTGTCGGTTACTGATGATAACATATTCAGGTATTGGTCAATGCCTGCCTGTGGGTGTCCGGCTTCCAGGAGCTCACGGGCAACGCCTTCATTGCCTATTTTGTCCATTTTGTCGAGGGTTATGAATACCTGCTCCAGAGACTCTTCGGGGAATCCGCAGTGCAGGGCCATTCCTTTTAAGATGTTTCGGTCGTTGATCCGGACTACGAAGTGGTTGTCCGGGCAGATTTTGCCGAGGGCTGTGGTTGTGGCGAGGATCAGTTCGATCTCGGCCAGGGAGGTAGGGTCGCCTAATATGTCGATGTCGCATTGGACGAACTGGCGGAATCTGCCTTTTTGTGGTCTGTCGGCACGCCATACGCTGCCCATCTGTAATGCTTTGAATGGGGTTGGGAGGACAGCGCTGTTGTTGGCGTAGTATCTGGCTAACGGAACGGTCAGGTCGTAGCGCAGACCGCTGTCGGTAAGGTCGGTTTCTGTTTCGGCCTGTGCCAGATTCAGTTTTTCGCCGCGTTTTAGAATCTTGAATATGAGTTTTTCATTGTCTCCGCCCTGCTTGCTGGTCAGGTTCTCGATGTGCTCTACACATGGGGTGTCCAGCTGGGTGAAACCGAATGAGCGGTAGGTTTCTTTGATTTGGTTTGTTACGTATTCGCGTATTCGCATCTCTGACGGCAAGATGTCTTTCATGCCGTTGACTGGTTTTTTCTTTAATGGCATTGGTGGTTTTGCTCCTGTCTTTTTTTGGCTGTTTCTTTGTTTTAATATAAGAGGAATTCTAGAGGGGTTTTCTCTGGTTCCGGACGGCTCTCTTCTTGAATGGCGAAAAGATGCCATTCAAGAAGCATCGGATTGCCATCCGATGGGAAATTGCAGCTGAAAGCGGTCTTACAAGCTAGCTTGACGTCCGCTTTCAGCTGCAATTTCCCGCCGTCCTGGACTGTTACGTTCGATTATACCCCCACTCCCCCCAAATTTCAACGACTTATTTCTATTCCTTTATACAACTGTTTTCCATTCCCTCCTCATAACAACAATACATATTTCCCTGATCCTGACGAACAGCATTCAGGGCTTTACCTGCTTTATGATACAATTCAGCCAGCCGGACTCCATGCTCCGGGATCAGAGCGTATCCTGCCGATACGGTAAATACCTGCTCTTCACCGTCTTTCTCACAGGTGCTTTTTATCGTTTCTAAAAGATCGTTAAGCCTGAATCTGATCGTCTCGTCCGTGATGTTTTTACACAGAATCAGAAACTGGTTGCTCTCTACCCGGCAGACTATGTCATTATTGCGGAAGAACCGCGTCAGCTGATGAGCGGCCTGTACCAGCATCCGTTCACCGGCCGAATGACCGTAAAGATCATTAGCCAGGTCAAACCGATCCATATTCAGGATAATCATAATCGCCGATTCATCTTCCCGTTCCTCCAGATATATCTCAATTTTTGCAAAGGCAGTCTGGCGGTTATACAGACCGGTCAAAGCATCACGTCCCGCTGACCGCGACAATACTTCATCTTTTGTTATATCCACATAATATCCGACTGCCTTTACCGCATTCCCATCTTTATCCCGCAGGGTTTCACAGACAATTTTGTGCCAGATTGTAACCCCCGGTTCTTTCTGCAGTGCCAGTTCGTAACCCAGCGGCGTACCGCTGCAGTTTTCCCTGATCTGCTTTAGGAATTCCCGGAACGAATCACGGTCATCCTGTTCCAGAAACGACCAGCGGTTTATCTGATCAGTAAAGTCGTCGACCACGATCATATTCTCGTTTGCATCCGTATCTGCCTGCAGAATATGATGTCCGATCGAAACATTGCTCATAACCAGCTGATCATGAACGATATCCCAATCCCAGCTGTTAATGGCAGCCTGCCTGAGGATACTCTCCATCTTCTGGTTCAGCAGGGAAATCTCCTGTTCATTTTGTTTGATCTTCGTGACATCCATGACAACACATTGAAAAAAGCTGTTTCCGTTGTATTCCATATAGCGGCTCTGATCAACGACCCAGATATAGCCGTTTTTACTCATCATCCGGTATTCAACATTTTCAATATTTCCTTTGTCATCTTTCAACAGAGCCAGCTTTTCACAGGTGGCTTCCAGATCATCCGGATGAACCATGTTGATAAATTTATTGTCAAACAGCTCCTCCAGCTCCTCTTTCGAGTAACCGATAATTTCCAAAAAACGATTGCTCAGATAGGTAAATTCAAAACCATCGATATCTGCGCAGCGGTGATAACCGCCCGGTATTCCGTTATTCAGGAAATAAAGTTCCTGATACTGGCGCTGCAGTACTTCGTTCCGCTCAGCCAGCTGCTGCTGAACCATCATAACTTCGGAGATATCCGTACAGGCACTGATAATCACCAACCGGCCGTCCCGGGTCTCCACTACCCGGCCTTTGTCCAGTACCCAGAACCATGTACCGTTCTTTTTAGGCATCCGGTAAGTGGTGCGGTATTCCATGCCGGCATGGATATCATCGCCAATATCTGCATGAACCTGTTCCAGATCATCGGGATGAATCATATTAATAATCAGGCCGTTAATGGCTGTGTTCAGCTCATCATAACTCTCATATCCCAGCAGCTTTACCAGCTCCTGATTGATAAAATACACCGGCCAGCCTTCCTCACAATAAGCACCGCACATTCCCGCCGGATTCATCTGGGCCACAATCGATTTTGCCAGCTTGCGGTGTTCTTCCTCCAGCTGCATAAAAGATTCATCCTGATTTTCAACCTTCAGCATCGAAGCCAGTGCCCACTGGGATACCTCAAGTTCCCGCTCCCTGAGCGTCTGGCCTGTCACGTCGCTGACCGACGCATAATACATCTGGTTTCCGTCCTGTTCTCTCATAAAAAACACACGGGCATGTGTCCATATGGTATTGCCGTCGCCACGAATACTGCGCAGAATGTCTTCAGCACCGCCTGACTGGTTCTGATAGGCTTTATGGAACAACGCCATAAACCGCTCATGATCTTCTTCGTATATGTGATGTAAAATCGAAAAATCCTTATCCTCCAGCTGTTCCGGCCTGATTTTCATAATATTGCAGTAATGCTCATTTACCCGAAGCAGTTTCACCTTATCTTCCTGCACACTGGAAATCGCAATTCCACCCAGAATATTATTAATGGTCATTTCACTGAACATGTCATCATTAATCAGTTCCCTGATTCTCATATGATCAACTTTAAGCGGCCGGATACCGCTGTAATCCAATCGTGAAGGATCTTTTAATATCTCAAGACATGCTTCGACCGGCATTGGTTTGTAAAAGTAATATCCCTGGGCACTGCTGCACCCCAGATTCAGCAGAAACTCCATCTGCTCCCTGGTCTCAACCCCTTCCGCAATCAGGCTGATCCCCATAAATCTGGCCATATTGGTGATTGCCTTTAAAATCCCCATGCCGCGTTCCTGACTCTGCTCCGTCATATCCAGAAACTTCATATCCAGTTTCAGCACATCAACATTGACATCTTTCAGCATATTAAGCGAAGAGTAACCGCTGCCGAAATCATCCATCAAAACCAGGAACCCCGATTCCTGCAGCCGCTCTACTACGCCCATGATAACATGGTATTCTTCTGTATACGACGTCTCGGTTATCTCTATTTCAACCAGGCGCGGGTCGAGCTCATATTTTTCAACCAGACCGCGGAAACATTCAACGATATCCATTACAAAGATATCGATCCGCGATACATTAACCGATATCGGAACAGGGCGGATGCCCTGGTTGATCCATTCCCGCAGATCGGCACACATCTTATCCCAGACATAGAAATCAAGCGTGGTAATAATACCGTTCTTTTCCATCAGGGGCACAAATCCACCGGGAGCGATCAGCCCCCGCTGCGGATGCTGCCAGCGTACCAGTGACTCAAAGCCGATGATCTTTCCCGTTTCCATATTGCACTGCGGCTGCAGATAATAGATAAATTCGCCCTTATCAAGAGCCCGCTGAACTTCCGATAATAAAATATGATCTTCTTCCAGCTGGCCAATCATACGATTGTCATACCATTTACAACGCTGTGCATAATTGCCTTTCACTTCACTCAGCGCTATCATTGCCCGGTCATACATCTTGCTGATCGGCACCGTTGGATCATCAATTTCATAAAACCCAAAAGCCGGCAGGAAACCGGCATTCTGACCATACTTCTTGGCCCCCTCCGTGACCTGATCCTGTAAATCGGACAAAAGCGCAGCATCATTAGGCAGAACAATCGCAAAATCATCCCCGCCCATATAACCGGCGACACTATTTTGCTCTTTTTCTACCTGCTTTAAATAGGAAGCAATATGAACCAGAAATTCATCTCCGGCCGCCCTGCCATGCCATTCGTTGTACAACTTAAAGTGCTCAATATCCAGAGCCATCAGGCAATAAGGCTGATCACCGCCGTGTTCCAGCAAAAGATATGCTTCTCTGAAAAAGCTCGAATGCCAGTACAGTCCGGTCAGCGGATCTCTATTATTATTGTCAGAATTCTGCCGGCCGGTACTCCCCCCCATTTCCGTCATCACCTGCTCATGAATATCCTGTACAAAACACATGTACACGGAATCGGTATCATCATTTTGCTCCAATGGCACAAGAATCATCTGTACCCACCTGTAGCTGCCGTCGATCATCTGCCTGCGAAAGCTCATCCGCACTGCATTCTCATCTCCCTGGCTGCGAAGGTTTTTCTGCAGATAATCAGGATTCCAGAAATTCCCAAGGTCCGCTGTATCATCCGGATATATAATCCCCTTCTTCATTCCGGCAACCAGCTGGGCGCTGGTTCCCTCCATCGGAATCGGCATATATTTATCTTCCCGGCATTGCAGGATTTTATATGTCTGTTTGCTGAAGTTGATCTCCATCAGTTCATCATAGCCGGAGATACTGGTCAGATTATAGAATAATTCCTTATTCCGCCCCTGCACCAGCCGTGACATCATCATCATACATGATCCTGCCCCCGGCCAGTCGACCGGAGTACAGTTAACTTCAATCCAGATACCCAGAATCCGGTTATAATACATACTCCCGCGTTTCTCTTTGTGAATAACCGCACAGGTCTTGCATACACACTCTTCACCACAGAGTTCCTGATAACAATAACCACCGCAGGCTAACTCAGGATACATCTGTGCAATAACATCATTAAAATATAGAATCCGAAAATCAGCATCCACGACATAGATGCCGACATCGCCGTAGTTACCGGCTTCACTCATACCTATCGCCCCTTACCGTCATCTCATTAATCTGCGCTTGCGCTCTGTCATTTCATCAACCCGGCTGATATACTGCTCTACGTCCTTTACATTTTCAGCACGCTCAAGCCTGTTTTCTTCCGGATAAAGAACCTTTGTGGTTGTTCCTGCACCACAGGCCATAATTGTCTGCTGTTCTTCCATAATCAAAATATTGTAAATGCAGGCTTTACCCGGAGATGCATACCCGACGTTCTCAAAATTACCGGCCATATTTTTCTGACGATACAGGTAATACGGCTCCATTCCCATCTCCCGGGCATATGCAGCAGTTATTTCGATCATCTCCTGAGTACCGGTTATTTTTAAGTCTTTGTAAACTTCTTTCATTGTATTCAGTCTGGCCGCCCGCTTAATCGCAAGTGTATGCACCGTAATGCTGTCCGGCTTTAATAACTTAATCTGTTCCATCGTACCGGTCACATCTGCCAGGGTTTCTTCCGGCAGCCCGATAATCAGGTCCATATTAATATTATCAAATCCCAGTTCTCTGGCCAGCACAAAGCACTCTTTCACCGCTTCCACAGAATGACGCCGGCCGATAATATCCAATGTCTTCTGCTGCATCGTCTGAGGATTGATTGATATTCTGGTCACACCATGCCGCTTCAGGACTTCCAGCTTTTCCCGGGTGATACTGTCCGGTCTTCCGGCTTCCACCGTCAGTTCCTGCAGGCCCGACAGATCAAACACCGTCCGCAGACGTTTCAGCAGCAGATCCAGGTCATCTGCCGACAAGGAAGTCGGTGTTCCGCCGCCGATATAAACGGTATCAAGGGGTGCCCCCTTTTTCACTGCTGCCACAAAATCCATCTCCCGAAACAACGCCTCCAGATACAGATGCGTCTTATCTTTCCATTTGCCGATCGGATATGAAGTGAACGAACAGTACAGGCAGGTCGTCGGACAAAACGGAATCCCCAGGTACAGGCTGTAACCGTTCTGGTAATCGATGACGGACAAAAGTTCTCGCTCACGCTGAGCAATCTCCCAGCTGAGTGCAATCTTATCTTCACTGGTATAGTAAGTATCTCTCATATAGGAAGCTGCTGCCGCCTCAGTCATACCTTCAGCCTGTCTCTGCATTACAATCTTCGTCGGGCGGATCCCGGTCAGTGTTCCCCAGGGAAGTGTCTTCCCGGTAGCGGAATGCAGAAAACGGTACAGACACCGCTTGATCTGGTTTTTTGTTTCAAAGCGGCTGTCATAGTCCACTTCAATTTGCTCCGTGCCGTTAAACGGAACTGCCGTTTCATTCACAGGCCTTGTTGTCACCGTCAGTTCAAACAGTTTCCTGTCATCACTCACGGTTCCGGAAAATGTCAGCCAGGCATTGTCATCCGGCTGGTAAACAACAGTCTCCCCCGGCAAAAAAGCCATCAAAAGCTCCCTAATGTCCTGTTCATATGAATTATCATTTAACAAAATCGCTATCATATCAGCTCCTGCACCTGTTTATCTTCCGCCATGGTTATATACCGCCACCGGATTGTACTGCTGTTCATGTCCTATGGTCGTGGGATCGCCATGTCCCGGATACACCATCGTATCCTCCGGCAGCACCAGTAACCGTTCCAGAATAGATTTAACAATAACAGAAGAACTGCCGGTTGGCAGATCTGTCCTGCCAAGCGAATCGGCAAACAACGTATCACCACTGAACAATACGCCATCCGAACCAATATAATAACAAACCGATCCGGCCGTATGTCCCGGAGTAAACAATACCTCCCACTCAAACCCGAGCAGATTCAGCACCTCTTTATCCCGAACCAGGACATCCGCCTGCAGGGAAAGCTGCGGCATTCCCCATGCCCCGGTCATGTTCTTAGCCGGATCCAGCAAAAGTGCCTCTTCATCACGGCCGGCATAAATCTTGCAGCCATATTCACGGGCAACATCCTTTGCCGCCAGAATATGGTCAAAATGTCCATGCGTCAGCAACACAGCATTCGGCACAATCCCCAGGCTGCTGCACTTGTCAATAATATACTCACTGTTGTCGGCCGGATCGATCACGACTGCCGCTTTGGTCTGCTCATTATATACCAGGTAGCAGTTTGTTGCCACCTGCCCCAGTACACATGTCTTTATTCTTAAATCACTCATATTAGTGGTCTCCTCTTACATACAAATAAGGTGACACCATACTCAATGTCGCACAAAAAACGTGCTCGTTTCGCAGGTGTGCTTGATTGCTAAGTTCGAAAAAGCACCTCACTAAGCACTCAATGCATGAGAAAAACTGCGTGTGTAACTACCCCGCAGTCCTCTCAATATCCAATACGCCTTCAATCTGTCTCAATTTATCAGTCAGACGGTTCAGTTCGGCAATCCCATGGATATCAAATGTCATGATGATGGTTGCCTTCCCCTGCTTGCTTGTACGTACATTCATGGATGTAATATCTATTTGTCGCTCTGTAAAAACTTTGGATATATCTACAAACATACCGATCCGGTTATTTGCAAAGATCTGAATCTCGGTCGAATAACGTTCCTTGCCGCCATCGCTTTCCAGCTGCTCCCATTCGGCGTCAATAAGCCGTACCCTTTCATCCTCCGGTAAATGAATAATATTGATGCAGTCGGTCCGGTGCAGGGAAACGCCGCGTCCCCTGGTGACAAATCCAACAATCTCATCCCCCGGTACCGGACTGCAGCAACGGGAAAAACGGACTGCCACATCGTGGATGCCTTTGACCACAATGCCGCTTTTTGATTTTCTGGATACCGGCGCTTTGGCCGACATCTCTTCAATACCGTCAAGGATATTTTTATCGGTGACCTCTTTTTTCATCTTCTTGTCACGTTCATCAAGCATCTTGTTGATGACCTGGCCCTCTTTCAGACCGCCGTGACCGATCGAAGCAAGTACCGAATCCCAGTCCCTGAAGGCATAACGCGTCATAACCTTCTCCTGGAATTCCGGTTTATTGATATTTGAATAATGAATCCCTTTTGATTTGCAGTAATGCTCAACCATCTCCTTGCCCTTGAGGATATTATCCTCTTTGAGTTCGGCTTTAAACCACTGGTTGATCTTGTTTTTTGCCTGTGTGCTCTTGACCAGGCCAAGCCAGTCGCGGCTCGGTCCCCGCGAATTCTGGGATGTAATAATCTCAATCCGGTCACCGTTCTGGATCACGTAGTCTATATTGACCAGTTTTCCGTTCACCCTGGCGCCGACCATCTTATTGCCGACAGCACTGTGGATGGAGTATGCGAAGTCAATCGGTGTCGAACCGCTTGGCAGGTTCTTGACATCACCGCTCGGGGTAAAGCAATAAACACTGTCCGAAAACAGGTTAAGGTCATTTTTAATCAGGCTTAAGAACTCTTTATTGTCCGATGTACCGGTCTGCCATTCCAGAATCTGACGCAGCCAGCTCAGTTTCGCCTCTTCATCACCGGCCGCCACCGCCCCGCTGCCGGTCTCCTTGTACTTCCAGTGAGCAGCAATTCCGTACTCGGCAGTACGGTGCATCTCATAAGTCCGGATCTGTATCTCAAACGGCTGTCCGCCGCTGCCAATCAGGGTAGTATGCAGTGACTGATACATATTCTGCTTGGGCATCGCAATGTAATCTTTGAAACGTCCCGGTATCGGTTTATAGAGTTCATGTATCACCCCAAGCGCCGCATAACAGTCTTTGACCGTATCAACCAGAATCCGCACGGCAAATAAATCGTAGATCTGATCCAGGGTCTTATCCTGGTTAATCATCTTTTTATAAATACTGAAAAAATGCTTCACCCGGCCGTCAATCTTCGCAACAATTCCGGATTCCTGCATATGTTCGCCAACCTCTGTCACGATATTATCAACAAATGCCTCGCGGGCATCCTTGCGCAGAGAAATCTTCTCAGCCAGATCATAATACACTTCCGGTTCCAGATATTTTAAAGACAAATCATCCAGCTCAATCTTGATCTTGGAAATACCGAGACGATGAGCGATCGGAGCATAAATATCCATCGTTTCACGGGCTTTTTCCTTCTGCTTCTCCGGACGCATATACTGAAGTGTCCGCATATTGTGCAGGCGGTCAGCCAGCTTAATCAGAATAACCCTGATATCCTTTGCCATCGCAAGGAACATCTTGCGCAGGTTCTCAGCCTGAATCTCCACCTTATCCATCGACCAGCTAAGCTGTGTCAGCTTCGTAACACCGTCAACCAGCAGCGCCACTTCCTCGCCGAACACCTGAGACACCTCATCGAGTGTCATCACCGTATCTTCCACCACATCATGGAGAATACCGGCCACAATCGTCTCTTTATCAAGTTCCAGGTCCGCCAGAATAATTGCAACACAAAGCGGGTGAATGATATAAGGTTCACCCGACTTTCGCAGCTGCCCGGTATGGGCATCGTTTGCAATGTTATATGCTTTTTCTATTAAGGAGATGTCATCAGACGGATGATATCTGCGAATGCTTTTCACTAATTCCTGATACAATTCTTCCGGACTGGTAAAGTCCGCAGGATTATCCAGTTCCTGATCCATCTTCTTTACTGTTTCTTCTGTCGCGTATTGATCTGCCATACACAAGCCACCTTTTATCGCCATTAGTTATTCATTGCTGCCCCGGACGGCTGTCTTCTTGAATGATAAAACTATTCAAGAAGCATCGGATGTTCCTCCGATGTGAAAATGCGCATAAAAGCAGGCTTACAAGCAAGCTTGACGTCTGCTTTCATACACATTTTCCCGCCGTCCCGAACTGTTACCATCCATTATAATTTTTTTTGTCATAAATTGCAAGCACCTTCTGCCTTACCCGGCGTTGCAGGCCTTCAGGTTTTAATGCCCTTCATACACAATAGCTGACTCTACCTGATAGCCGGCCAGATTAGCTCTGCCGTTCAGTCCGGCCAGTTCCATCACCAGACAGATCTTGACCACTTCACCGCCCAGACGCTCAATCAGCTGAATCATCGCTTCTATCGTTCCGCCGGTAGCAAGCAGGTCATCAATAATCACGACCTTCTGTCCGGGTTTGATTGCATCTTTGTGAATCTCAATTTCGGCTGTACCGTATTCCAGCTGATATTCAACGGTAAGCGTCT
This sequence comes from Lachnospiraceae bacterium, assembly GCA_032073745.1. GTDB lineage: Bacteria > Bacillota > Clostridia > Lachnospirales > Lachnospiraceae > Brotaphodocola. Next base: position 36,401 of record DAMAMW010000010.1, read on the forward strand.
CACAAGGCAGCTTTCCCTTCTTTCTGACCGGGACAAAACCTTTATGCTGCAGATATGCCACCGGTACGCCAAAGATAAAACCGCGGGACTCAGGCCCCACCACCACATCAAAATCAACATCTTTAAGCATTCCCATAATCTGATCCACTGCCAGCTGCAGTCCGTCAGCATCCTGAAGGATCGAGGTAACATCGCGGAATATAATCCCCGGCTCCGGAAAATCCGGAATACTTCTTACATATTCTTCTAACTTCTTCATAATTTTATCCTTTCCCTCTGTATATCGTAACACCATGCTCAATGCAGTATCGTCATAAGGTTTTGAACTTCCTGCCGGCAGGCACTTTCCTGGAACGAGCTGTATGCATAAAAGCAGTAACCCGACACCTGACCGCTTGCCCTGCCCGCTTCCACCTGCCGCTTCATAACATCCTGATAACGCAGCCATTCCGGTACTTCATTATTATCTTTTGTATTTGAACCGGTCTTATACATCGCAAGACCAAGATATAACTTTACATTGCCCTGATTCTTCAGCCCGATCCAGGTCTGCAGGTTGTTCGAAAAAGCAAACGGTGCCGGACTGCCATTGCTTAGCTTATGCTCAAAACCCCAGTAAATCTGCGGCAGTATATAATCGATATATCCCTCCTGACTCATCCAGGTATCAATATCCACAAACAGGCGGCTGTCGCTGCGCAGATTCTGCACATAACCTTCCGGACTGATTCCGAATTCAACATGCGGTTTGATCTCCTTCACTGAACGATATACGTCACGAACCAGCTGGTTGACATTTTCCCGGCGCCACTGGCTGATCGTCAGACTGCTGCCCGATGCATCATATTCAGGCTTGTCAAACCACATTGCCGCAGAGTTATTATTGACATCCGGATAGAAGTAATCATCAAAATGAATCCCATCCACATCATAGTTAGCCGTAATCTCCTTTACGCCATTGATAATCAGCTGCCTTACCTCTGGTACCGCCGGATTAAAATAATATTTGTCCGAATGCTGCAGCACCCACCGGTCATTATTGCTGTCTGAATCATTCAGCCACTGTCTGGCCGGACTGACATCTGATACAGCTTCCCACGGATGCAGATAACCGGTCACCCGGTAAGGGTTGATCCAGGCATGAAATTCCAGGTTTCTTGCATGCGATGCTTCTATAAAGTAGGCCAGCGGATCATACCCCGGATCCTGCCCCTGAGTCCCGGTCACAAACTTAGACCAGGGAAAATAAGAAGACGGATACATCGCATCTCCATCCGGTCTGACATGGACAAATACGGTGTTCATCCGAAGCTCCACGCAACGATCCAGTATTTTGTCCACCTCTGCACGATATGCGTTCTGCTCTGAGGGGATCTGATCCCAGTCCAGATACGAAATCCAGACGCCTCTCATCTCCTCTTCCACCTGAGCCGCACCGGGGCCGGAGACAACTGCTCCGCTCACACTCGATGCACCGGTGGTACAAAACATCATCGCCGATAATAAGATACTTGTAATCCGTCTTAACATATTCTTCTTCCTTTTCATCCAAACCTCTCCACTTCTGTAACGTACTACCAAACAGAATCAGTTTAACATAATCTGAATAAAAGGACAATATCAGGTATCATTCAAATTCCTTACGGTTTCCCGCACAATCAACTTATTGTCAAGGAAAACGCGGCGGTTGTCAACCACCCCTTTTTCCAGCCGCCGCAGGAGAATCCGGGTACCTTCCCTGGCAATCTCCCCCATATTCCGTTCCACAGTCGTCAGCTTCATACTGGAATATCCCGACATGTCCCAATTATCAAAACCAATCAGGGACACATCATCCGGCACACTGAGACCGGCTTCCGTAATCGCTTCCCGGGCACCAAACGCCATCTCATCATTAAAGCATAAAATTGCCGTCGGTTTATGTTCAAGCAGCTGACGCGCCCGCTGATAACCGCTCGCATAACGGTATGTCCCGCCCGCATACGGAATATCTGCCGGATCAATGCCATGCTTTCTGACCGAAGTCATCCAGCCGCGGTGACGAAGTCTCGTCGAATCCAGATTCGGCGCCCCCTCAATCACACAGATCCGGCGGTGCCCGTTTTCAATCAGGTAGTCCATCGCCGATTCCATCGCCCGCGCCTCATCAGTCGTCACATTCGGCGCATCAACAAACACAGTCCGGCAAATCGCCACCATCGGAATCTTCTTTTCCAGCACCTCATCCATAAAAGCACTGTCCTCATTCCGCTGTGTCAGCACAATAATCCCGTCAAAACAACTGGGGTTAAGCGTCCCCTCACTGTGCATATCAATACCCTTTACCACCACATTATACTTACTGCCCACAACATCATAAACCCCGGTCAGCACATCATGAAGAACAAACGGTGATGACATCTTGCTGATCGTTGAAAAATACAGCCCGATCACATAAGATTTGGATAACTTCAGATTGATTGCCCCCTGATTAGGCACATACCCCATCTCCTGGGCAATCTCCAGAATCCGTTTCCGTTTCTCTGCATTTTCACCAATTCCATTTATTGCCCGCGAAACGGTTGAATAAGATACTCCCGCCCGTTTTGCCACATCCTTAATCGTTACAGCCATAATTCCCCCTGATTTCCCGGTAAACCGTCCGATCATCCAACCTCCGGACCGGCAGAACGGTTACCATCTTTATCTCAGCAGCTGACCAATGCCACCCAGAATCGTTTCTTCGCCATCCTGGCCCTCGATCCGGACATCGCTCAGCAGCAGTGTCTCAATATTCTGTGCAAAAATCCCCATTTTCGAACAGGGATCCACCCCTTCCATCATCGCCGGAACACCGCTTTTGGGCTCCTTCGCAAACGATATCCGGACATGCTCCATCATAATCTTGCGGATCTTCTTCTCCGGCAGTCCATAAAAGAAGGCAGCCGCCACATGGCAATTCGTTGCTTCTATATTATGGAACACCAGCGTACGGATATCCGGAGTCCGCTCATCAACCGGAAGCATCTCTTTCGACCTGACATACTCACTATATCCATCCGGATCACAATAATAAAAACTGTTAATAACCAGCGGAGTCATCACATGATCCATCCGGATATTTTCAAACAGCACACCATCAATCACCGCATCCTTACCCCTGCCGCGTCTCGTCTTAATCCGAAGCCCGCGGTCAGTATTCAGAAACAGACAATCCTTAACCGTCAGATTCCTTACCCCGCCGGCCATCTCACTTCCGATTGTAATCGACCCATGTCCGTCACGCATACAGCACTGACGAATCATGATATCCTCCGACGGCGTCTTATACTTCGCCCCCATATAAATCTTCCCGGACTTAACCGCAATACAGTCATCCCCCAGCGAGAAATAAACTCCCGCCACTTCCACATCCTGACAGGACTCCGGATCCAGACCATCCGTATTCGGTGAATCCTTCGGATTCAGAATCGACAGATTTAAAAATCTCAGACGCTTGGAAAAATAAGGATGAATATTCCAGCTCGGACTATTCTTAACCGTAATTCCCTCCACCACAATATTTTCACAACGATTCAAAAATATCATCCGCGGCCGGAACGCAATTCGCATCTGTTTTGCATTATACCACCAATTGCCGACTTCGTCATTCGCATTTCCATTTATTTCACCTTCGCCATAGATCAGCACATTCTTACTGTTCACACCGGTAATAATCCCCGAAAACATTGGCAGCGGATTCCCTTCCCATGTCCCCAGATTGTACTCCCCGTCCTCATCGAAACTTTGAATCATCCCAGGAAAAACCGGAAACTTAGTCCGCTCAGTCTCCGCCGACAACACCGCCCCCTTAGCCAGTTCAATCCGTAAATCATCCTTCAAAAACAAACTCGTAATCCGGTAAACGCCTTCCGGAATCAGCACCCTGCTCTCCGGCGGACAAGCCATAATCGCTGCCTGAATAAACAACGTATCATCCTGAATCCCGTCCCCCTTGGCACCAAAATCCCGTACATTCAGAGTAACAAATTCATAATCCGTCCGCACCGGCAGATAAGCCCTCTCATCCCCGCAAACCACCGAAACCGCATAATCCGTATCCGGCTTCAGGCCATAGATACTGTTAATCACCTTATCCGCAGTCTTATAGTGAACATCATTAATATAAATCTCATACTCCTGTTCCGTCTTAAAAATACCGCCGTCTTCAATTTCTATTGTGATGCATCTGGCTGTACGAAATATATTCCTCACCTTCATGTGATGTCTCCTGTTTTTTCTAAATTTTTATTGGGGTTATGGTGGTTTCTCTGAGAGTGATGGGGGAAGGGGCGGAGGGGCCCGGGGGGCAGTTCGGCCGCTGTTTCGGCGCGTAAGTGTATCTAAGCGATAAAAATCAGGTTAAAAGCATAAGTGAAAATCCCTAAACTCGCTGCGCTCAAACAGTAGGAATTTTCACTTATAACACCTGATTTTGATCGCTAAGATACACTAACACGCCTGCAAATGCAGCCGAACTGCCCCCCGGGCCCCTCCGCCCCTTCCCCCATCACTCTCCCGCAACACATTCGCCAGCCGAAATTATAAAAAACCATCGACTGAGTAAATTGCTGCCACTACTTGCATTTGTATAGCTGATTTAAAATACATTCCTGACTTGTTGTGCCACTGATTTACGACTCAAAACAACTCAAATCATGGGCCGAATAGCTTGCCATACGGTATTCACTTTAGCCTGCCACTTACTTTAAGTGGAGGATTGAGATATGGTGGCTGGAGAGTTATGATCCGAGGGCGGAGCCGGAGGGTAGGATGGTGCGGAGTTGTCGCATTTGCAGGCATGTTAGTGTATCTTAGTGAGCAAAATCAGGTGTTATAAGCGGAAATTCCTACTGTTTGAGCGCAGCGAGTTTAGGGATTTCCGCTTATGCTTTTAACCTTATTTTGATCACTTAGATACACTTACATGCCGAAACAGCGGCAACTCCGTACCATCCTACCCTCCGGCTCCGCCCTCGGATCATAACTCTCTTGAACTATATATTACCCCTTCACACCCCCAGCTGCAATACCGTCTACGAAAGTATCCTGTGCAAGAAAGAACACGATCAGCGATGGGACGATGGAAATCAATGACATTGCCAGTACGCGGTTCCAGTCGAAACCGGCGTCGCCGTCCATTGACAGTTTTACGAAAATGGAGGCAGGATATCTTTTTGGTGAGTTTACGTAAAGCAACGGTCCCATGAAGTCATTGGATGACCACATAAACTGGAACAGTGCACAGGAAACCAGTGATGGTTTCAGCATTGGTACGATTACATACCAGAGTGTCTTGATGCTGTTGCAGCCGTCGATCTTGGCTGCTTCTTCCAGCTCTTTTGGAATACCTCTGAGGAACTGGATCAGCATGAATACGAAGTAGGTGTCTGCTGCAAATAATGCCGGTACGATCAACGCCAGGTAGAATGGGTGGTTTACCCAGTTGAAGGAGTTGAACATGATGTACTGCGGTACGTTTAGTACTACCTGCGGCAGGAATAAGGTTGACATCAGGACTGCGAATAAAAAGCCTCTGCCTTTGAAATCAAATCTGGCAAAACCGTAAGCGGTTATGGTTGCTGAGAACAGGGTGAAGACAACTTTGGGGAGAACGATGGAATAAGTGTTCAGCATTGCTTTCAGTATATCGATGTCACCGCCGTAGCTTCTCATTGCGTTCCGGTATCCGTCTAATGTTGGATTTTTCGGGATGAAACCGATTCCGGAGAAGATTTCGTTGTTTGTTTTAAATGTAGCGCCTACCATCCAGATCAGAGGGTATACCATGATAAATCCGACTGCGATCAAAATGAAATAACGCAGAAATGTTGAAATAGTCTTTCTTGTCTCTTTTGACATCGTGATTACCTCCCATCCTCATCTGAATAATAAACCCATTTCTTCTGGCTGACAAATGCAACCACAGTCAGGGTACATACAATCAGGAACAGAATCCATGCCTGTGCACTGGCAAGACCCATTTCGTAACTCTTGAATGCGTTGTTATAGATTAACAGCGAAATCAGGGTTGTTGCATTTCGCGGACCACCTTTGGTGATGATGTACGGTCCGTTGAACTCCTGGAATGCCTGACATAACTGGGTAACCAGGTTGTAGAAAATAACCGGAGTAATAATCGGAACAGTGATGGAAAAGAACTGTCTCCATTTTCCTGCGCCGTCGATGGATGCAGCTTCATATAAATCGCCGGATACACCTTTGAGCGCTGCCAGAAAGATTACCATTGCTGAACCAAACTGCCATACACGAAGCAGACAGATAATAAACAATGCATACTTTGGTTCGGACAGCCAGTCGATGGCCGGAGCACCGAATACGCCGATCACGGTGTTGATGATACCGTCAGTTTTAAAGATTGCTTTCCATAATACTGCGATTGCTATGGATCCGCCGAGAATTGACGGAATGTAGTAAGCGGTTCGGAATGCATTGACACCTTTTAACTTAAAGTTCAGAATGTATGCGATGAACAATGCGAAAATCAGTTTTAACGGCACTGTCATAAATGCATACTTAAAGGTGATGATAAATGAGTTAATGATCTTTTTCTTGGTAAAAATCTCCTCGTAGTTAAACAATCCAACTTTAGTAATACCATCAAACAGATGGAAATCGGTAAAGCTGTAAACCAGAGATGATCCGAATGGATATACTTTAAACACAAGAAAACCGATCAGCCATGGCAAAATGAAAAAGAAACCAGCATTGTCCTGTAAAACCTTCCTAAAACCCTTCTTTCCCATACCTGTTCCTCCTTTTCCTAATTTTTACTTGTTCCGGAAAAATCCCGGATATGTTCGCCGGCCGTCTGGTACTTTTCACGCAGGATAACCTGCATCTGACAACCTTTTAATATGGAAGCGGCCAGTAATTCCCGCACATCCTCATCAAGGATGTCAAAACGCTCTTCCTGCCACCAGTTTTGCCGGGCCAAGGCTCTGACGCCTCTGCGGAACAGATCCACCGGCTTTCTATAATGCTCGTAAAGCTCAATACTCGTAGCTTCAGCGGCATCTATACTGGCAGATAAATATTCTGCTACCAGTTTTAAATTCTCTTTATTCTCCAACGCACCATTCCCTGTGAGTTCCAGATATCTTTTTTTCTGTTCGCTGTTATTATCTGCCATGTTATATTCCTTATTAATTTTGACCAATTTAAGGGCGCTTCCAAAGCTTTTATTGCTCAGATATTTCTGCCCGTCTTTGAAAGCGCCTCAGATTCCAATTGCTGATAATTAGTTCTTGCTTAATACTTCGTTGATACCGTCAATCAATACTTCTGCTGCATCATTCACATCATAATCGCCATAGCTTAAACCTTCAAATGCATCCCAGTAAATGCCTTCCGGCTCAGCTTTAAGTGCTGCTGCTTCAAACTTAGGATCCAGCGGGAACTCTACATAGTTAAGTACTTTCTGGTTTGCTTCAGATACCAGTTCATTTAACAGTCCTTTTTCTTCACAGATAGCCAGACCTGCTTTTGATACCGGAATACCACGCTCGGAAGCCATGATCTCTACACCCTCTTCTTCATTCAGCAGGAAGTTGATCAGTGCTGCACATTCTGCCGGATGCTCTGTGTTCTCAGAGATTGCGAAACACATGGAAACTTTTGCAAAACCGCCATTGTAATCGCCCATATCAGCCAGTTCTTCACCTACTACAAATTCCTGTCCTTCGTTCAGTGCGCCTTTGAACTTGGAAGCGGAAGAATCCCACTCGAAGATACCGGCATACTTTCCATCCATCCAGTTCTGATCTTTGTCAACAGATTCTGCACCGTTGCTGCGAACTGTCTTGATTGAAGGAATTACATGAGCATCTTCCAGAGACTGGATGAATTCCAGACCTTCGATGATCTCTTCTTCGTTGTACTGCAGTTCATTGTTCTCTACCCACGGTTTGCCATATACTGATTCCAGATAGAATACAGTCAGGATCGAACGGTCATATGCGTTCAGTACCAGCGGATAGTAGTCATCGCCTAATTTCTCCTGGAATACCGGGCCGGCTGCCATCAGGTCAGCCAAAGTGTTAGGTGTTTCCAGGCCGGCTGCTTCAAATGTAGTCTTGTTCCAGTAGAAGATACGTCCGGTCATGGAGATCGGAACACCCTGGAGTTTGCCTGCACCTGAGCAATCTGCCAGGTAGTTCTCCGGGAACTGAGTCAGATCCAAGATATCGGATACTTTATTTAAGTCATAAAATTTAGAGCCGTCTGCGCTGAAAGAAGTAATCCAGTTCCAGTTGATCTGGTTTACATCTGCTGCGGAGTTTGTGGAGAATGCTGCTGACATCTTGTCTTCCCATCCGGACCATGCCGCATACTGCATTTCAACAGTAATGTTCGGATATTTCTCCATGAACTTGTTAACTGCTGCCATTGTTGCGTCATGTCTGGAGTCACCGCCCCACCAGCTCAAAGAAATTGAAATCGGATCAGTCGTATTAACAGCTAACCCCTCTGCGTCTGCCGGTGCTGCTGTAGTAGCCTCGGTTGCTTCTGTAGCTTCAGTTGCCTCTGTAAGTGCCGCCTCTGTTGTCGGTTGATTGTTGCTTCCGCCGCATGCTGCCAGTGACAGTGCCATCATCGAAGCCAGTGATAATGATAATACTTTCTTAATACTCTTTCTCATAAAATACTTCTCCCTTTCTTGTTTAATCGCTTTGAAATTACATTACATAGCTTGCATGGTTGCAAAGGTTTGCAATCCCTTGCAAAAAATAATGCCTGTTTGCTCTGTAAGCGCTTTCATTTACCATGAATCCTTGCAAACACACATCACTTTTGTTGATGGTTACATGATATCACTGTTTCATGCAATTGTCAATTAGTTAACCTGTATAGTTTAATTTTATTTTTTTGTATAATTTATCTAATTTTAATTATTTTAAATCTATGTTAAGATATAAAAATGCAAACGTTTGAATTTCGACTATTTAATGATAAGGAGTTTGATTTATGAAAATTCTAGACCGCTACATCGACCAGCTGTTGAAAAAGAGCAGTCCTCAGGCCCCTATCTGGAACATTGAAAAGATCAATGAGGGGAAAGCTCCGTCCTGGAACTACATGGATGGCTGTATGATCAAAGCAATTATTGAACTGTATCACATCACACAAAAAGAGGAGTACCTTACCTTCGCCGATCACTTCATTGATTATTTTGTTAATGATGACGGAAGTATCCGCTCCTATGACCCTGAAGAATACAATCTGGACAACGTCAACGCCGGCAAGACATTATTCGACCTGTACGAACTGACAAAAAAGGAAAAATACCGCAAAGCCATTGATACCGTATACAGCCAGATCAAAGGCCAGCCCCGGACATCAACCGGCAACTTCTGGCACAAGCTGATTTACCCGAATCAGATCTGGCTCGATGGGTTATACATGGCGCAGCCATTCTACATGCAGTACGAACTTACTTATAATGAAGGCAAAAACTGCCAGGATGTTTTCCAGCAGTTTACCAACGTATACAACCTGCTGCGTGACCAGCGCAACGGCCTTTACTATCATGCCTACGATGATTCCCGTGAATCCTTCTGGTGTGACAAAGTCACCGGCCTCTCCGACAACTTCTGGCTGCGGGCCATGGGCTGGTATGCAATGGCCCTGATCGACACCATGGAAGTTATGCCTGAATCCATGTCCGCCGAAAAGCAGGAACTAAATCGCATTTATAAAGAACTCATCGATGCCATGCTCCCCTATCAGGACGAGGAGACCGGCATGTGGTACCAAGTCGTCAATCGCGGCGGTATTGCACCAAACTACTTAGAAACATCCGGCACCGCTATTTTTGCTTTTGCAATCATGAAGAGTGTCCGCCTCGGTTTCCTTGATCAGTCTTATTTTGCTTACGGACGCAAAGCATTTGACGGAACCTGCGAGAAATATCTGTCCGAACAGGACGGAGAATTACAACTTGATGGAATCTGCCTGGTTGCCGGACTCGGCAACACTGAAATGCGTGAAGGTACATTTGATTATTACATGAGGGAACCGATTGTTAAGAACGAAGCCAAGGGCGTAGCGCCATTAATTCTGGCTTATATTGAAATAATGAAGTCTTAAACAATAAAACAGAAAGTCTTAACAGGCTTTCTGTTTTGTCGTTTAACAATAAATTACGGATCACAAATATCTACCCAAGCAAAAACTCACTTAACACATAATTACTCACATCAATACCCAATTCCGTCAGCCGGATAAACGGCGATTCCACGGCAATCAGTCCCTGCTCCGCCAGTTTTGCTATTACCTCACCATAAACATTCCACATATTCTCCCCAAACCGGCCCAGAAATTCACTTCCGGAAACGCCCTGCATCATCCGCAGGCCAAGAAACATAAACTCTTCCATCTTGTCCTTATGGCTAAGCTCCTGCAGATCGCAGATCGGTGCGTTGGGATCAAGCAGATTAAGGTTCATGTATTCATTGCGGTCGGCCGGATTGTGAAAACGGTGATCATTAATATAAGACGAGGAACCAAGCCCTAACCCCAGGTAATCAGCTCCGGTCCAATATCCGATATTGTGACGGCATTCATAGCCGGGCTTGGCATAGTTTGAGATTTCATAACGATGGTATCCCTGCTCTTTCAGCAGCGTCCTGGTCAGATGGTACATCTCACGGTCTGTATCTTCATCCGGAAGCTCTTCGGGATGGTCCGCATAACGTTCATAGAATGGGGTGCCCTCTTCTATGATCAGACCGTAAGCCGAAATATGCTCAGGTTTCAGCATCAATATCTTTCTAAGGGAATGCTTCCAGGACTGCACGGTCTGGCCGGGCAGTCCTGACATCAGGTCAATATTAATATTTGTGAAACCGGCCTGTCTGGCACGCTGAAAACTTTTGAGGAATTCATCATAGGAATGAATCCTGCCTAAAGTTCTAAGCTCATTATCGTCTGCTGACTGAAGACCCAGACTGAGCCGGTTGATACCGCCTTCCAGATAGGTCTCAAGCTTATCCATCGTCAGGGTGCCGGGGTTGGCTTCGATTGTTACTTCAGCATCTTCGGAAAAATTGAAGCAGTTATGAAGAACGCTGAGCACTTCGCTCATCAGCTGTGCCGGCATAATGGATGGGGTGCCGCCGCCGATGAAGAGACTGGTAACCTGCCTGTCAACGAATGCGCCACTGCGGCTGTAGATCTCTTCGACCAGCTTTTCTCCGTATTCACGATAGACTCTCTCCGGGGCACGAAAGGATAAAAAGTCACAGTAGGCGCATTTCATCGCACAAAACGGAATATGGAGGTATAATTCCAGGGCATTTTTATTCATCATCTAATTTGAGTACACTCATGAATGCCTTCTGCGGGATCTCTACATTGCCCACCTGACGCATTCTCTTCTTTCCTTCTTTCTGTTTCTCCAACAGTTTCTTCTTTCGGGTAATATCACCGCCATAACACTTAGCCAGAACATCTTTACGCATTGCCTTAACCGTCTCACGGGCAATGATCTTGCCGCCTACAGCCGCCTGAATCGGAATCTCGAACAAATGTCTCGGGATCTCGTCTTTCAGCTTCTCGCACATTCTTCTGCCGCGTTCATAAGCGGAGTCGGCATGGACAATAAAGGACAGGGCATCGACTTCTTCCTTGTTGATCAAGATGTCCAGTTTGACAAGCTGGGATGTCTCATAGCCTTTGATGTCATAATCAAAGGATGCGTATCCTTTGGAACGGGACTTCAGAGCATCGAAGAAATCATATATAATCTCATTGAGCGGCAGATCGTACCTGAGCAGGGCTCTGGTTTCTTCCATGTATTCCATACCTTTGTAGACACCACGTCGTTCCTGGCATAAGGTCATGATTGCACCGACAAATTCAGTGGTTACCATGATCTCAGCGCTCACAATCGGCTCTTCCATATAGTCAATCTCTGTCGGATCCGGCAGGTTCGACGGATTGGTAAGCTCTATCATCCCGCCGTTTTTCTTGTGAACACGATAAATTACACTGGGCGCGGTGGTAACGAGATCAAGATTGTATTCCCGCTCAAGCCGCTCCTGAATAATCTCCAGGTGAAGCAGGCCCAGAAAACCGCAGCGAAAACCGAAGCCCAATGCAATTGAGGTCTCCGGCTCATAATGCAGGGATGCATCATTAAGCTGAAGCTTCTCCAGCGCCTCGCGCAGATCGTTATATTTGGCACCATCAGCCGGATAGAGGCCGCAGTATACCATGGAGGTAACCTTTTTATATCCCGGCAATGGTGAAGCGCAGGGATTTTTCACATCGGTAATGGTATCACCGACGCGCGTATCTTTAACATTTTTAATACTGGCGGTAATGTATCCAACCATTCCGGCACTGAGTTCGTCACATGGGATAAACTGACCGGCTCCGAAATAACCTACTTCCACCACGTCTTCTTCCGCTCCGGTCGCCATCATACGGATACGGGTCCCTTTAGTAACGGTACCTTCTTTAATCCGGCAAAATACAATGACACCACGATACTGGTCATACAGTGAGTCAAAGATCAGTGCCTGCAGCGGTGCTTCGGGATCTCCCTGAGGTGCCGGAATCTTGTGTACAATAGCTTCCAGTACACCTTCAATATTCAGGCCGGTTTTAGCCGAAACCTGCGGTGCGTCCTGAGCTTCAATTCCGATAACATCCTCGATCTCATTAATGACCCATTCCGGTCTGGCACTGGGCAGATCGATTTTATTAATAACGGGAAACACATCCAGGTCATGATCCAGAGCCAGGTATACATTGGCCAGAGTCTGGGCTTCAATCCCCTGGGCAGCATCGACCACCAGAATAGCTCCGTCACATGCGGCCAGACTACGTGATACTTCGTAGTTAAAATCCACATGCCCGGGTGTATCAATCAGATTGAAAATATATTCTTCTCCGTCTTCTGCCTTGTATACGGTACGGACTGCCTGGGACTTGATTGTAATGCCCCTCTCCCGTTCCAGATCCATATTGTCAAGTACCTGTGACTGCATCTCCCGGCTGGTCAAAAGACCGGTCTTTTCAATAATCCTGTCAGCCAGGGTAGATTTACCGTGATCAATATGCGCAATAATACAGAAATTACGGATTTTGCTTTGGTTCGTTGTTGCCATATATGGTTTCCTCTCTATTTAAAACAGCTTTTTAATCATAGTACTTTTGCATCGTCACGTTTTAATATATCATTTTTTCAATTTCCTTGCAACACCCTATCTAAAAGTTCCGACAGAGGTTCCATTGCATTTAAGGCCTCCTGATAGGAGTTAGTCTGTGCTCCCACTTCAATCAAAGCTGCCCTTGGCCGCACATGAAGGTTATAACGGAACCCTTTCAGATATATTTTTCGCATCAGACCGGGGTAACGGTCTGCTGCATCCAGCTGCATTTGAAAAGTAAAAGCCATATTGTCTTCCAGATATGGATTTGGCAGATATTCAATCGGCCCGTCCGGTGTCTGGCTCATGCCCTGAAAAAACATAATGTTGGCAGTTTGTTTTCCGGCGACTTCCGAGACGAGATGAACGCCTTCCTTGACACCATCACGGTGCACATCCAGGACCACCTGAATGCTCGGATTGTCCTGTAAGATCCGGGTAATTCCATCCAGCGCATAATTATATGCCCGGTTGCGGTCCAGTTTTCCGCTTTTAATATCATAACTTGATGTATCATGAATGACATTCCACCCTTTAGCCTCCAGCAGCTGGGTCAGATAATTGCCGATTCCGATTACAGTTGCCTGCTGATTGCCCGGACCATAGTCTGCATATTCCTCCTGAGAGTGGGTATGGTAGATCAGGATCTGCGGCGCAGAAGAATCCTGATCCAGACTCAGATCGTTCTGCTGGAATTTCGCAGCATTCATAAGTTCTCTGCCCGCAGTCGTTGACGAGTGCACAATGTAGAAATGTTTCATCAGTACATCATAGTCGGAAAGCTGTCCTGCCTGATATGATGTGCCTGAAGCCGCAGCTGAAGTAGTCTCTCCCGGTACCGGCACCTCCGGGGTTCCGTCATATTGTGTTTCCTCGGTCAAAAACAGGTATCCGTAGTTTTCATACGCATACCTGTAATTCTCATAAATCTCCCAGGACGGATCATTGCCTGATATCGTAATCACTTCCGGACCGGCTGCCGCCGGATACTGCAGCTGCAGTGCCCCGATCAGCAGCCAGGTGAACCACATCGTGGGGTCACTCAAATCGTACGATGTCCTTTTTCAAACGCTTCATAATTTTCTTCTCCAATCTGGAAATATAGGATTGGGAAATTCCAAGCAGATCCGCCACTTCTTTTTGGGTCATCTCAAGACCCTCTTCATTCTTTAGTCCGTAACGCAGTTCAACAATTCTGCGCTCCCGTGGATTCAGCCGTGAAATTGCACTTTTAAGCAGATTCTTTTCAGTCTCATCTTCCAGTCCGCGGTATATAATATCTTCGTCTGTTCCGAGAATATCCGAAAGCAGAAGTTCATTTCCATCCCAATCCACATTCAGAGGTTCATCAATGGAGACCTCAAATCTGGTTTTGTTGTTACGCCTTAAGTACATCAGGATCTCATTTTCGATACAGCGGGAGGCGTAGGTTGCCAGCTTGATATTCTTTTCCGGATTAAATGTATTGATTGCCTTGATCAACCCGATCGTACCGATTGATATCAAATCTTCCACGCCAACATTAGTATTGTCAAATTTCTTTGCTATGTATACCACCAGCCTGAGGTTGTGTTCGATCAGGATCGAACGGGCTTCTGACTCATCTTCTGTTTTCAGTCTGCCGATCATCTCAGCTTCACTTTTGCTGTCAAGCGGCGGCGGCAGAATGTCCGCTCCCCCGATATAATGTACCTCGCCGGCTTTTTGCCGCAGCATGGTGGTAAAAGATGGCATTGCTTTAAATTGAAACCGGTTCGGTATGGAAACCTTTACTATCATAAACTATATCCTCCATGTCTATTGGTATTTGCTGTCATTCTTCTCTATGCAGAAGCATCTCATATTGGTGCCCGGATGATAATGGTTCTTTTGTGATGGCCAGCCATGGTTTTGATATAACTTCCACACTTTTTCCATCCTGCCTGATATCCATTTCATCAATCTGTATCCCCGGAAGCATCCCGCTTTTTGTCCCTACCGCCTGAAACGGTATATAAATCACCTGGGAAACCTTTTCGCATAACTGGCTGCAGGCTGCATATGTAATCACATGCACCGGCTGATGGGTGTACGGCTCAAACAGCTGATTGCCGGTATCACGAAGTGCCGTTACAGTTATGCTTTTATCCCGATAGAATAAAATCACCTCATAGTAATCTTTTTGTTTTTGCCGCTGCGCCCAGATAACTTTGGCGGCGGCACATATTCCAAAATAAATGGCGGCCATTCCGCATAATAATGATACTACGGACCATCTTCCCGGTATAAAACCACCGCTCAGATACCATGTGCCCGGTACTGATCTGCCGATCCCCTCAAGAATCCCCCCGGCAGCTGCACTGACCAGACACAGCACACCCGTTATTTTAACAAGATCCAGAAAATTTGTTTTTCCAAATGAAATCCGAACCAGCAATCCCCCAATTATAATCCAGGTGACAAACGCTTCTGACCAGACCGGCAATACCGGATAAAGAACCAGAATGCAGGCCCATAAAGCCCCGAAAACCGCTGCTGCAAGCAACCGCCACGGTACAGATGAAAGCCTCAGAATCTTTCTCACCAGGGAGAGCAACAGATAATTGACTGCAGAATTCACCAGAAAATACAAATCCAAATATAATGTTACCGTTACACTGTCATGAATTCCAGTCCCACCTCCCTATGCTCTAATGGATACCATTATATCTAATAGAGGACGAATAATTTGTCAAAAAAGGTGAGGAGGGGGTGGTTTTTTTGGCGACAAAATCAGACAGGGGGGATGGCGAAAGTTGTTACCAGGAGAACGTGGGGCGTTTGGGTGGAGGGGGATCGGTTCCGTTCTCTTGGCGGGGCAGATCTAAGGCCGCAGCAAGGCATTTTCAGCGGCACCGGGGCCAGTTAGCGGTAAACTTTCCATAACTTTACCGCACCGGGCCCCTGGAATTTCACTTTGGAGAGCAAAATTCCTCCGCTGAAAATGCCTTGCTGCAACCTAAGATCTGCCGACACCTCGTTCAATGTCACCGATCCCCCTCCACCCAAACGCCCCACGTTCTCCCAGCAACTATTTTGCGGCCATTAGGGTAAAAGGGCAAAAGCAAAATAATTCAAAAGACAATAAAAACACCCTGTTGCCAAAATGGAATTTGACAATAGGGTGCTTGTTATGTTTAGAATTTATGATATGAAGTTATTTAATAAATGATTTTAGGATGGTGATTATCTTTTATTTTTCAGGAAGTCCGGGATGTTGATTTGGACTTCTTTGTTCATGGGGCGGTAGGCTGGGGCGGAGTAGGGTTGGCTGCTCTGCTGGGTTGGCGCCTGCTGCGCTGCTGGCTGAGCGGTTGGACGCTGGGTCGGAATGGTTGGTTCTGCTGTTGCTGCAGTGGCCTGGTGTCCGATATTCTGAGCGTTTACACCTGATGGCATCTTGGGCTTGAAGGTGTTGAAACCGGTCATTGCTTTTGCTACCGGAGTGTTCATGCCGTGGGCATCAAGACCGGTTGCGATGACGGTGATGGATGCTTCATCCTGTGCTGCTTCGTCATACATTGCACCAAAGATGATATTGGCATCGTCGCCTGCAAGTTCCTGAACGTAGCTGGCTGCTTCGTTTGCTTCGATCAGGCTGATATCGCCGGAAATATTGATGATAACGTGGGTTGCACCTTCGATGGTGGTCTCGAGAAGCGGACTGGCAACTGCCTGTTTTACTGCTTCTACGGCCTTGTCATCGCCCTTGGCATGTCCGATGCCGATATGAGCGATGCCCTTATCTGTCATGACGGTCTGTACATCAGCAAAGTCGAGGTTGATCAGACCCGGTACGTTGATCAGGTCGGTGATTCCCTGGACGGCCTGCTGTAAAACTTCGTCGGCTTTTTTAAGTGCATCCGGCATGGTTGTCCGGCGGTCTACGATCTCTAATAATTTGTCATTCGGAATTACAATTAATGTGTCTACGCTTTCCTGAAGTCTTTCGATTCCGGAAAGAGCATTTGACATACGGGCTTTGGCTTCGAAACGGAAGGGCTTGGTAACTACACCGACGGTCAGAATCCCCATGTCTTTTGCTATTTTTGCGATAACCGGTGCTGCACCGCTGCCGGTACCGCCGCCCATGCCGCAGGTGACGAATACCATGTCGGCACCCTTTACGGTCTGTGCCAGTTCTTCTGAACTCTCTTCTGCTGCCTTCTGGCCTACTTCCGGTTTGGCACCGGCGCCGAGGCCTTTGGTTAACTTCTCACCGATCTGCATAACAGTTGGTGCTTTACAAAACTGCAGAGCCTGCTTATCCGTGTTAACACCAATGAACTCCACACCAACTATATTCTCGTCTATCATTCGGTTCACTGCGTTATTACCTGCACCACCAACACCTATAACTATGATTCTTGCAGAATTCTCTGAATCATTTATCTTAATCTCTAACAAGATCTAATCCTCCTTCAATCACTTACTCTATCTCTCTTGTAACAGTTTTGTAATATATTATGCAAAACTCGTCTATCTAATACTATATTTGATTTCTAACAAAATATCAACCTTTATTTTTCAGTTTCCATTAACTTTTTTTGGATTTTCCGGGCTTAAGTTTTCGGCTTAAACACAGATATCCCGTTTGTATCGTTCTCATCGTAATTGTCGAGGGATAATGTGCCTTTTCTGCCAATTAATAACGGCAGCATATCATTCAGCTTTCCAATCTTGCCATTGAGACTTTCGTTATTGCCTAAAACCACTTCAATATCGTCCAGGTATAAGGTCGCCTCTTTATATGAATTGTATTTGATCTTGTCCACTTTCAGTTCATAAATTGAGAGAATCTGGGTCAGATTCAAAATTTCATCAAAGATCTCAGTACTTTCCACCGGAAGCTTTTGATACAGGACGATACTGCCGAATTTCAAACCGGTTATCCAGGGAATCCCCGGCAGTTCCGTATTGGAACTTTCCACGATAATACCGTCCTTATCAAAATACATATAGCTGCTCATATAAGAGACATAACCAACGACACTTTTTTCATAGACAATCACTTCAACGTGTCCGGGACTTTGAAAAACAATCTTGTAGTCTTCTACAAAGGGAATCGTTTCGTGCCTGCCGAAACGTTCCTTAAAGTAGCACAGAAAGCTGTTGCGGCTTACCTTATCCGGAAACAGCATATCGACCATCTGTTCATCCGTATAACGCTGATTTCCGGTTATTGTGATTTCTTTGATATTCACCGACAGAAACACAATCGCCAGAACAAGCCCGATCAGCAGTGCTATAATAATACCTGTTTTCCTCGTCCCTTTCTGCATCTTCCAAACGCCCTTACCCTTTCGTTATATTACGGTTCACCGGCACGCCGGCAAACAGTAATGCAGCCCGTCATTTTAAATCGTCTTCGATGACGGACGGTCTGCTTTCAGACTACAACGTGCATCCTCCGCGTCAATCAGCCGGTGATTGACGCGGCCGTGTACAGCAGTTTCGTAATATCAACGCCCACACCCGCCAGATCACGGCAGATATCCTCGTAACCTCTCCGGATGTGTCCGTATCCGGTAATCACTGTCTCTCCCTCTGCCGCCAGACCGGCTACTACCAGTGCCGCTCCGCCGCGCAGATCTGTTGCATTAACCGTGGCTCCCGAGAGCCGCGAGGTGCCATGTATGACTGCCGTCTTTTCATCTACCAGAATGTCGGCTCCCATTTTCTGCAGTTCCCCTGCCGTGGCAAACCGCCCCTCAAACACATTTTCTTCAATACTTGAGGCACCATCGGCCACCGCTGCTACTGCCAGCATCACCGACTGCAGATCAGTCGGAAATCCCGGATGGGGCGCAGTATGAATCTCGACCGGCCGGGGGCGGTTCTTCATCACTGCCCGGAGCCCATTTGGCTGTTCCTCAATTACAGCTCCCATTTCACGGGCCTTTTCGATCATCTGCTCCAAATGATGTACCGGGGCATCACGCAGCAGAACCTCACCGCCGACTGCCAGAAGCGCACCCAGATAGGTTCCGGCCACAATCCGGTCACCGGCCACTTCAAAGGTAATGTCATGCAAAGGCCGTCCGCCCTGAATGACAAGGCCGGAAGAACCCACACCGGAAATATCCGCTCCCATTGCTGTTAGAAAACGGCACAGTTCCATAATCTCCGGCTCTCTTGCCGCCCCATAAATCCTGGTGATCCCTTCCGTTGCCACGGCTGCCATCAGGGCATTCTCCGTAGCTCCGACACTGGGATATTTAAAATGGATATCAGCACTTTGAAGCTTTGCTGCCGTTGCAATAATCCGTTCGCCTTCCACCTGTATATCGGCACCTAATTCGCGCAGAGCATACAAGTGCAGATCAACCGGACGTTCTCCGATTGAGCAGCCGCCCGGATGACAGGTCGCCGCTTCTCCCAGCCGTCCGAGCATTGGACCCAGCAGCATAATGGAAGAACGCATCTGTTTTACCTGAAGATCAGGAATCCGTACCGGTGTCAAATCGCGGCTGTCGACAACCAGTCTATGATCCTTAAAGCTTATCCTGCACCCGAGATACTCCAGTATCCCTATCATACAGTAGACATCCTGTATTTCAGGAACATTTGTTATCACGGTAGTGCCTTTATGAAGAAGTGATGCTGCCATAATCGGCAGCACCGCATTCTTGGAACCTTGTATTGTTATCTCACCGTTCAGGGAATGTAAGCCGCATAACCGAATCGCAGACAAACAGATACCTCCTACGTCTTACTTATATTCCATCTTATGTAGGTTCCTGGCGAATGGTTTTTATTTTTCTAACTTTATCTGATTGGACACGCTTAAAACCATGCCCATTTCCATCATCAGGAACAAGACGGATGTCCCTCCGTAACTGATAAACGGCAATGTGATCCCGGTATTGGGGATGGTATTGGTTACTACGGCAATGTTTAAAATAACCTGAATGGCAATATGGCCCATGACACCGACCACAATCAGGGCACCGAACAGGTCCGGTGCATTGTTTGCAATCAGCATAAACCGGTAAATCATAAATAAAAAAATCAGGATAACTGAAGCCGCACCAAACAGGCCCAGTTCCTCACAGATAATGGAAAATATCATATCATTCTGTGCCTCCGGCACAAATCCCATCTTCTGAATACTTTCGCCCAGCCCTCTGCCGAACAGCCCGCCGGATCCGATCGCATATAACCCCTGCAGCACCTGATATCCGCCATCTCGCGGGTAGGCTTCAGGATCCAGCCATACATGAATACGCTCAAGCTGATATGGCTGCAGCAGACCGATCTTTTCCAGGGCAATAGCCAGCGGGCCGGCAATTGCAATCGTCCCAAGCCCTAAAGCCCCGCAAAGGAAAAACGGCCATTTCTTATCACACGCAACAAATAACATAACGAACGCGATACCAACAATAATAATACCGGAGCTTAAGTTATTAGCTGCAACAATCGCCGCAATCGGCAGGGAAGCAGCAATTACCACCGCCATCGCCTTCCATTGATTGATGCTTTTCCCCATCTGGGTGATCATTGTTGCAAGCAATACGATCAATGCAATCTTTACAAACTCCGTCGGCTGAAATCTCTGCCCGGCAACTTCCAGCCAGCGTTTTTTACCGTTAACTTCAACACCGAAGATGGATACCGTAATCATCAGAACATACGATAATATGTAGGCAAAGACAGCAAATCTGGCATACCAGTGATAATCCATTCTGGAGATAATAACAGCTCCGATCAGACCAACCACAGCAATCTGCAGCTGACGGGTCATAAAGTGGGATGCATTCTGGTAATCCAGCTGCGCTTTATAAGAACTCGCACTGTAAATCATGACTAAGCCAAATGCGGTCAGGAAGATAACACAGAATAACAGGCTGTAATCATAAAAACGCCTTGCTTTGTTCTTTTTCGCCATAGTTGCCTCCTACAGATTTCTTACACACTCTTTAAATACATCGCCCCGCTGTTCATAATTGTCAAACATTCCCCAGCTGGCACAGGCCGGAGAAAGCAAAACACTATCTCCGGAATTGGCATAAGCTGCACAAACCCGCACCGCTTCAGCCATATCTTCGGCATACATAATCTCAGTAAAACCATGGGCTCTGGCACAGGCAGCGATCTTATCGCGGGTCTGGCCGAGTAATACGAGATATTTTACTTTATTGCCAAAAGCTTCAATCCATGAATCATATTCACTGTCTTTATCATAACCGCCGGCAATCAGCAGAGTCGGCCCCGGCATTGCATGAATGGCCTGAATCGCCGCATCGGGATTGGTTCCCTTGGAATCGTTATAATAACGGACTCCGGCGCGTTCCAGGACAAATTCAATCCGGTGTTCCACTGCTTTAAATGTACGAATGACCTCACGGATGGTATCCATTGGGACATCCAGCTGTAATGCGATGGCGACTGCCGCCATGACATTATCGTAATTGTGCCGTCCCAACAGCTGCAGTTCATGGACATCAGTCACCTCAGTATCCTTGCCGTCCCTGCGGTAAATAATACTGCTGTCACGCAGAAATACGCCTTCTTTCAATTCGCTGCCGCTGGAAAAATAAACAACCTTTGCTTTCAAATCATCGCTCTCACCAAATTCACGCAGAACTTCATCATCATAATTCAGAATGATGCTGTCCTCTTCGGTCTGGTTGGAAGCAATCCGCTCTTTTACTTCAATATAGTTCTCCATCGTACCATGACGATCCAGATGATCCGGGGTAATGTTAAGGATTGCGCTGACATCCGGTCTGAAATCCATGATCGTCTCCAGCTGAAAACTGCTGATCTCAGCTACCGTAACCGATTCCTCACTTGTCAGCAGCGCTGTTTCCGTATATGGAATGCCGATATTGCCAACGACGAATACTTTTTCATTTTCTTCTTCTGCCGGATCAGCTTCACTTACCGGAGGATTCAGATGCGCTTTCATAATTTCGCCAAGCAGTGCTGTCGTTGTTGTCTTCCCGTTGGTTCCGGTGATGGCAGCCAGCTTTCCTTTGGCCACATGATAAGCCAGCTGAACCTCGCCCCAGAGCGGAATCTTGGCCTCATCCAGGATCGGTACAAAAGGAGCGCCGAGCGGAATCCCCGGACTGATAATGGCAAGTTCTACCCCCAGCAGGTCAGGGCGGCTAAGATCCCCCAGCACCACCGTAAGTTTTGACGTTTCTTCAAACTGCGCCTTAATGGAATCTTTGTCCAGATTAGTATTCCCGTCATAGAGAACCACCTCACCGCCCATCTTCAGCAGCAGTTTAGCCGCGGCAATTCCGCTTTTTCCGGTGCCTGCTACTAAAACCTTCTGATCGTTCATGTTCGCTACCTCCTATAATCCTAAGTACGCTAAAAGACACAACATGGCTGTGGCAATGGAAAATACGGCAACCACTCTGGTCTCCGACCATCCCCCCAGTTCAAAATGGTGATGAATCGGCGCCATCCGAAAGATCCGTTTTCCTTTGGTAAGTTTAAAGTATCCAACCTGCATAATAACAGATAATACTTCCACCAGGTAAATAAGACCGATAATCGGGATAAAAAACGGCATCTGCATCATAAACGCACTGGCCGCCACAAATCCGCCGAGGGCAAGGGATCCGGTGTCCCCCATAAAAACCTTGGCCGGATAAACATTAAAGAGCAAAAAACCGAGCAGGCTTCCCACTACCGCACCGGTAATCGGACTGATGCCGGTATTCTCACCAATGGCAATGATTGTCAGAAAGGTGGCTACCAGAATCGTAACACTGGTACAAAGGCCATCCAGACCGTCGGTAAAATTGACCCCGTTATCCGTTCCCAAAACCACAATAAAAACGAATGGAATAAAGAAAATCCCCAGATTCAGGAAATAACCCTTATCGAATCCACCGGTAAATGGAATCAGCGCTTCCGTCCCTACTTCGTTGGAATTCATCAGATAGTAAATAAAGATGCCGGTAATCACAATCTGGCCCGCAAGCTTCTGCTTCGGATTCAGCCCCTCTGAACGCTTCATCACAATCTTGATGTAATCATCCAGGAAACCGATAATACCAAACCCGACCGTCATAAATAAAACCGGGATAATCTTGGGATAATCACGAATGTAAAACAGGGAAGTGATAATGATACTGGTGAGAATCACCAGTCCGCCCATCGTCGGAGTTCCCTGCTTTTTCAAATGTGCCTGAGGACCATCCTCACGCACCTGCTGTCCGAACTTTAATTTATGAAGAAACGGGATTACAATCGGACACAAAATCGCGCTGATTGCAAAAGCTATTATAATTGCCAAAATGGTTTCATTAATCATGCTGCACCTCTGTTTGTTATGTATCGTTCGTGTTTACACATTCAATAGTATACGTCTTTTTCAAGGAATAATCAACTATTGATTGGATTCACTCAAAACACTTTCTTCCTTGTCTGCTTCAATTCCCAAATAAGGCAAAATATTCTTAAAAACATCAGAAATCACCGGCGCTGCGATCGTTCCGCCGTAATAAACACCCTGCGGTTCATCGATCATAATCAAAGCAATCACCTGCGGATCATCCGCCGGAACAAAACCGATAAACGATGAAATATACCGTTTCAGGCTGCGCGGCAGTTTCTCTGAAGTTGCTGTTTTGCCGCCGATCTGGTATCCTTCCACGGCCGCATTTTTGCCGCCGCCCTCAGCAACCACCTGTTCCAGAAGATAACGCATCATTTCGCTGGTCTCTTCCGAGACAATCCCGCCTTTAATCGGATAGGTAAAACGATGAACGGTATTTTGTTCCTCATTCACTGCTTTCACGCCAAAGTGGGGCGTCACCCGGTTTCCGCCGTTTACAATCGATGCCGCTGTTGTAAGCAGCTGAATCGGGGTGATCTGAAAGGACTGGCCGAAAGACACGGTAGCCAGCTCTACCGGACCCATATTTTCCTTTTTATGCATAATGGTTCCGGCTTCACCGGGCAAGTCAATGCCCGTCTTATCTTTTAATCCGAATTGCTCGAAGTATTTGTAATAATTATCCACACCCAGACGCTGTCCCACATCGATAAATACAGGATTGCAGGAGTTCATGGTCCCCTGTACAAAAGTCTCACCGCCATGTCCGCCCACTTTGTGACAACGGATTTTACGGTCTTCCACTACCCGGAAACCGGGACAGGAGAAGGTATCATTAAGGTGTACCACACCTTCTTCCAGGCCTGCTGCCGCCGTCACAATCTTAAACGTCGACCCGGGTTCATAAGTATCGTTGATACTGGGGTTACGCCACATCTGATTCAGCAATTCCTGTTTCTGCTCGGCAGAAATTCCCGGATCCGCATCCACATTCAGGGTAAACGGCTCATTCAGATTGAACTCCGGCACATTGGCCATTGCCATAATTTCCCCGTTCTGCGGATTCATGATAATAATGGACACCCTGTTGGCCTGCTTGCGTTCCATGGTTTCATACGCAGCCTGTTCCGCATATTTCTGGATATTGACATCCAGACTGATATGCAGATCATTGCCGGCAACCGGCTCAACCCGATCCTCAAACGCATTGTCAATCTCCACACCGGCAGCATCCGTCATCGTCAGAATCGTTCCGTTGATCCCTTTCAAATAGGACTCGTACGCTACTTCCAGTCCGATAATCCCCTGATTGTCCCCACCGGTAAAGCCAAGAACCCTTGACGCCAGGGAATCAAACGGATAATAGCGCTTATAATCTTCATCCACCTTTACTCCGGCCAGCTGGTAACCGCGGATCTTGTCTCCTGTTTCTTTATCAACATTGGTCTGGATAATCTCGCGGGAACTGCGTTTTTCAACGCGCTTGCGAACGGTCGCCTCGTCGGCTCCCAGCTCCTGGCAGAGAATCCTGATCACTTCCTCACGGTCTTTGACCTGATTGTATATAACAGAAATGGTGCATACTGTTCGATTAGTTGCAATCACTACGCCATTGGCATCGACAATATTGCCGCGGGCCGCTTTGATGGTTCTTTCCCGCTGATGCAGATCCTCTGCCATCCGGCTGTAATGTTCAGAACGAATTGTCATGAGATAAACAAGCCGCCCCATGAGTCCTGCCATGCACAGGCAAAGCAGAATGCACAAGACGGCTATCTTTTCCCGATGACGGGTCTGATTGGAACGCATAACCGGCTCCTTAAATCTCATTGATATATATATATGAGGTGGATTTAGATATAATACCGTAATAAATCCAGAGCGGCGGGAAAAATGATAAAAAAGCTGCCGTCAAGCTCGCTTGTAAGGCAGTTTTTTTATCATTTTTCCCATCGGATGGACATCCGATGCTTCTTGAATGGCTTTATCATTCAAGAAGACAGCCGCGGCCGCCCGCCAATAACCAAGGTTTTGTTTTTTAAATCTTAAGAAGGATTAGGATCAACAACCGGAATCTGCCCCGGCCGTTCCCCCTCACCAGACTCCTGCCGCCCA
Source organism: Lachnospiraceae bacterium (assembly GCA_032073745.1). Taxonomy (GTDB): domain Bacteria; phylum Bacillota; class Clostridia; order Lachnospirales; family Lachnospiraceae; genus Brotaphodocola. Next base: position 62,030 of record DAMAMW010000010.1, read on the forward strand.
GGTTCCGACTGCGTCTCAGATGTCTGCGCCGCCGTCGTCCCGGCCGCCGATGTCTCCGCCGCCGAACTCTCATCCCGTGCACTAGTCGTCCCGCCCGGCCCAGAAACCGCACCGCTCGCCGCCGCTTCTTCAGCCGCCTCAGTCATCCGTTCCGCCTCTGACGAAGATTCCGTCGAATCACCACTGCCAGAGCTTTCATCTCCCGGCAAATCGCCCGGAATTCCCGTATCCCGTTCATCCTCAGGCTCCACATATTCATCAGTTTCATACACCTTAGTCTCAGCCGCTGTCTCTGGTTCCAGCCCCCCATTGTTGCCGGAAATCCCCTCCTCAGCCGGCAGCTGGGCTGCAATTTCATCCTGGACATCTTCAAAATCACCCGTCGGGAATATGTTCAGATACGGCAGGATATCATGGGTAATCTTCTGAAACAGTCTGCTGGCATGAATGCTTCGTGCCTGATCCTCGACATGAGGAGTATCGATAACCACATATACCAGCACCTGCGGGTTATACGCAGGTGCAAAACCACAAAATGACAACAGATAATTCCCTCGTCCACGCGGATATTTCTCCGCCGTCCCAGTCTTCCCGGCAATCTCATACCCCTCAATTATCGCTGCTGTACCAGTACCTTCTTCAACGGTCCGGTAAAGTGCATCCTTAATAAAATTACTGGTACTCTCCGATACGGTTTCACGGACCAGATTCGGCTCCACCCGCTTAACAATCGCATCCTGATCATTTACAATCTGCTTCACCACATGCGGCTCATAATAAGAACCACCGTTAATAACCGAAGCATAAGCAGCTGCCATCTGAATCATCGTACAGTTGTAGTTCTGCCCAAAGGAATTGGTCGCCAGATCAGAAGGCTTCATATTAGAAGCGTTATAAATAAGGGTTCTGGTATCAGCTTCCCCCGGCAGATCAATCCCCGTCTTATTACCAAAACCAAAGGACTGCATATACTTACTGAACGTCTCCCGGCCTTCTTTCGCTGCAATCTGCATCATACAGTCGTTGCAGGACTGCATCAGGGACTCTGCCAGTGTCAGCATTCCATGTCCGGTCCGCTTAACACATTTTATCTGCCAGCCGCCAACTTCCTGAAATCCGTCACAAAAGAATGAGTCATTTTCACTGATAACTGCTTCTTCAAGCCCTGCTGCAACGGTAAAGATCTTGGACGGTGACCCGGGCTCAAACGTATCGCTGATACAGAAGTTCCGCCACACCTGATTCCATGCTACCTGCTGTCCAAAGGACTTAATCTCTTCTTCACTGTAATGAGACGTAACTTCTGCCTCCGTGATCGGCCTTGCATCACGGTTCTTTCTATTATAAGTATCCTTCGCTTCCGTCAGCCCCAATTCGCGAATCTCTGCATCCGTGTAACGTCCTTCAAGATTCCTGGGATCATTTAAATCAAACAGGATATCACTGGACATCGCCAGAACCTCACCGCTATTAGGATCCATTACCACAACCCCGACCCGGTCCGAACCCTCTGTGCTCATCCACTCTGCGATATATTTGTCTACGATATTCTGAACATTAACATCTATAGTAGATACTACCGTATTGCCATTTGTTGCCGACTTGATCACCCGTTCCAGGTTGGAATCGTCGTTTAAATAACCATATTCGCGGCCATTGATGCCGATCAGCTGATCATTATAGGACTGTTCGATACCGCCTGTTCCGGCATCACCGGCGCTGGTCGCAAAGCCAAGCACATTACAGGCAAGGGAATTATACGGGTAAACCCGTTTATATTCATCTTCAAACCAGACCCCTTTGATTCTTACTTTGGTGCCGCTCTTGCGGTTGGCTGTATTCGTCTCTGTTGTAAGCTTCTCAAATGTTTCTTTCTCTTCATAACTCAATTGTCTGGCATAACGGACGTAAGCCTTGCCTGAGTTTTCCAGGATCAGGGTGCGAAGCTCCTGAATATCATAACCATAAGTCGCAGACAATGCCGCAATTGTAGCTTCCAGATTGGCATGGTCTTCCGGGTCCGGTATGATCTGGCTGGGATCAATTATCAGGTTATACACCTTTTCGGTCGTCGCCAGCAATGTACCGTTACGATCTACGATGTCGCCCCGGCGGTAAGGAATGACACGGCTGTCATACTCCTGCTGGGACAAAACGATCTGATTATAGCGGTCTTTGTTGCCCTGAATAATATTATATAAAATATAGATGAGCGCAAACAAAGCCAGCGTAATCACGATGACCGTAATCGCCAGCTTTTCCTGCATGTATTTTGTAAATATACGTTCTCTGTTACGGGATGTCTTCATACTGTCTTACATACTCGCTTTCTGTTTTATCATACAGAAGGACTTGATTTCTGTTTGCATAAACCATGCCGAGTTCCTCTGTTGCCACCTTATATACATGATCCAGGTCAATCGAAGTATTAATCCTGGATGCCAGCGCATCATTTTCTGATTTGAGCTGTTCCAGTTCTTTTTCCAGACCTTCAATGTTGTGAATTCTGGATGTCATCGTTGACTGCATATGTAAATAGGAAACACAGATGGATAATACACACATTGCAGCAATAGTAAGCATAATCACATATGGAAGATCCATATGCAACGCCTTTTCCTGGTTTCTTCTGACGGTATGATCGATGCGTCTTCGCGGCTGCTCCTGAATCCGACGCTGCGGCCGCTGCGCAGGCATGGTTTTTCTTACGGCACTGCCGTGTACATAGTCCTGGTTGCTTGTTTGTCTGCTTCTGCCTGGCTGTCTGCTTCTGCTTGCATTTCTGGCTGCCATAACCCATACCTCCCCTTCTGACTATTCTGCGCTACCGGTTGTCTCTCCAAACTTGTAACTGGTTTTTTCCTTCACAGTTACGCAAACTTCTATTTTCTTTCAAACACCCTGAGTTTGGAGCTTTTCGAGCGTTTGTTATCAGTTATTTCGGCTTCTGTCGGAACAACTGGTTTTCTCGTAATAATCTTTCCCTTACTTTCCCTGCCGCATACACACACCGGAAAACTGTGCGGGCATACACAAGGGTTCTCATTGTCCCGGAACCGATTTTTTACGATTCGGTCTTCCAGAGAATGGAAGGTGATAATGCTGAGCCGGCCTTGCGGCTCCAGCAGGTCTATCATGGTATCTATTGAACGTTTCAGCACATCCAGTTCATGATTAAGTTCAATCCTGATTGCCTGAAATGTCTTCTTAGCCGGATGGCCGCCTGTCGCTCTGACCTTCATCGGAATCGCCGCCTTGATAATCTCAATCAGCTCTCCGGTCGTCCTGATCGGCGTATCCTGCCTGGCTCTGACAATATGCTTGGCAATATTCTTGGCAAACTTGTCCTCGCCGTAGTCCCGGATCACCCGGTACAGATCCATTTCGCTATATGTGTTTACGATATCTGCTGCTGTCTGGGTATTTCTCTGATCCATCCGCATATCAAGCGGGGCATCATCCTCGCGGTAAGTAAATCCCCGGCTGGCCGTATCCAACTGATAGGAAGACACGCCCAGATCCAGATAAATTCCATTCACCTTACTGATTGCAAGATTTTTCAGAACTTCATCGATATGTTCATAATTGCTTCTGACTATGGTTACTTTATCACCAAATGGTTCCAGTCTTTTCCCGGCTGCTTTAATCGCATCTTCATCCTGATCAATACCGATCAGTCTGCCGCCGTCGCCAAGAAGGCTGCACACAGCATAAGCATGTCCGCCTCCGCCTAATGTACCATCTACATAGATACCGTCAGGCTTAACCTTCAGACTGTCTACGGTCTCATTTAATAAAACTGATTTGTGTTCAAACATCATATGCCAAGACCTTCCATGTTTTCTGCAATTTCTTCCATGTCATCATAGGTATTGGACTCATTCCAACTATCGCGGCTCCAGATCTCAATCCGGCTGCCGACTCCTACCAGAACAGCTTCTTTTGTAATTTTCGCAAAATCACGTAAAACCGCCGGAAGAAGAATCCTTCCCTGCTTGTCTACTTCACAAGTTGTGGCACCTGCCAGAAAAAAGCGGGAGAACTTTCTTGCATTGGCATTTGTCAGTGGTAATGAATGAAGTTTTTCCTCGAGGACTTTCCATTCGGTATTTTCGTAGACGAAAAGACAGCCATCGAGTCCCTTTGTAACAACGAACTCATCCCCCAGCTGTTCTCTAAATTTGGAAGGTACGATCAAACGACCTTTCGCATCTACTGTATGATTATATTCTCCCATGAACATAATAATCACCTGTACCTGATCTGGAAACCACAGAAGCTAACTTTTCACCACCTGATTGCCATTTTCCACCACTTTGTTCCACTTTCCACCACTTGGTAAGTATATTCTAGTATAAATACAGGAAAATAGCAAGGTGTTTTTAAATTAAAAAAACGCAAAAAAATAAGGCGGCTGCGTTATTTTCGCAACCGCCTCAAGATGTGCTGTTTTTTAAAAACCAGATACAATATATTGTTCAATCAAACGATCCAGTGTTACACTCTTCTTATAAATCTCTTCATATTCTTCATTTCCATCGATACTGTTATTCAGTTTTTCTCTTGCTTCTTCTATTGATACTACCAGTTCTTCTTTTGACATCCTCATTCGTTAGCGTCTCCCTTAGTAGTGTGCATTCTGTTTCTGCGGTTTAACGTCCATACAACCGCCGCAGACAGAACCAAAAGCAATGACAACGCCTGGGATACCGGAATTCCGGTGTTAAGAAACTTCAACTGATCGGTCCGAAGCCCTTCAATCCAGAATCGCCCCACTCCGTATCCAAATAAATAAATCCAGAACATCTCTCCGTCAAAGCTTTTGCGTTTACGATACCAAAGCATAAACATAAGCAAACACAAATTCCATAAAGATTCATACAAAAAAGTCGGGTGTACCTGAATATATTCAATCCCACTCTCTACTATAATATGATCCAAAACATCCTGATTGAGCATGTTGCTGCCAACCAGAGAAAGCCTGATCCGCATCGCAAACAAACTGTCCGTGTAGCCGCCAAACGCCTCACAGTTAAAAAAGTTCCCCCATCTGCCGATAATCTGTCCGGTCACAAGTCCCAGTACACCAGTATCAGCCATAGAAAAGAATGATACCTTTTTAACTCTGGTATATACGATCAGAGTAATCGCCGAAGCAATCACACCGCCATAAATGGCAAGACCGCCGCCGCGCGTATTAAATATCTGAATCAGGTTGTCCTTATAATCATCCCACGCAAATGCAACGTAATAAAGTCTGGCTCCAATAATTGCAAAGATAATTGCAAATAATGCAAAATCCAGGTACATCTCCGGATCTTGTCCCCTTCGCCTCGCATCTGACTGAGCTACCCAAATCCCCGCTAACATTCCCACGCCAATAATAATACCATAATATGTGATTGAAAATCCAAATACGGAGATACTGTTCCGCAAATTCTGTATCGCGATCCCCAGATGTACGAAACTAATATCAGCTCCTTCCATTCTATATGCTCCTTTCGAGGCTACTTTCATTTTATAATTGTACTAATTAAAAAGCAATATAATTCGCACCCTAAATATCGACAGTGGTCGACACGCATTGAGTGCTTGGCGAACGTTTTTTGAGCCTAGCAATCAAGCGCACCTAGGAAACGAGCACGTCTTTTGTGCGACATTGAGTAGGTGTTACATTATTATTCTGCTTTTCATCACACAAATTATATGCTACAATTAATCCGCGTGAAAATCAAGGACAAAATTATTAAATTATACAAAATAGTTCATAACGGCTTCATTTCTGCCATTCAGGAAGATAGCCGTTCTGAACGGGACACAAGGAGAAATTCAAAATGAAATTAGGTATTGTAGGACTGCCGAATGTCGGCAAAAGCACCCTCTTCAACTCACTGACCAAAGCAGGCGCAGAATCGGCTAACTACCCATTCTGCACCATCGACCCCAATGTTGGTATCGTAACCGTACCCGATCACCGCCTCAAACTGCTTGGAGATCTGTACACATCTAAAAAGGTAACTCCGGCCGTCATCGAATTCGTTGATATTGCCGGTCTCGTAAAAGGCGCCTCCAAAGGTGAAGGACTCGGCAATCAGTTCCTTGCCAATATCCGTGAGGTCGATGCCATCGTTCATGTTGTCCGTTGTTTTGAGGATGCCAACGTTATCCATGTCGAAGGTAATGTCAATCCGCTGCGTGATATTGAAACAATCAACCTTGAGCTGATCTTCTCCGATATTGAGATCCTCGAACGCCGGATTGCAAAATCAGCAAGAGCTGCCAACAACGATAAAACCCTGGCAAAAGAAGTCGAGATTTTAAAAGAGCTGAAAGATGTTCTGGAAGACGGCAAACTGGCCTGCGCATACCAGAAAGACGATGCTGATATTATGGCTTTCGTTCAGTCATTGAATCTGCTGACCTGCAAACCTGTTATCTTTGCCGCTAATGTTGCAGAAGATGATCTTGCTGATGATGGGGCTTCCAATGAATATGTATCTACTGTACGCACATTTGCTGCCGGGAACAATTCAGAAGTTTTTGTCATCTGTGCACAGATTGAACAGGAAATCGCAGAACTGGACGATGATGAAAAGAAAGAGTTCCTTGAGGAAATGGGACTTTCCGAATCAGGATTGGACAAGATGATCGCAGCGAGCTATCGCTTACTCGGATTAATCAGTTATCTTACAGCCGGAGAAGATGAAACCAGAGCCTGGACGATCACTGTAGGAACCAAGGCTCCGCAGGCGGCCGGTAAGATTCATACCGACTTTGAGCGGGGATTCATTCGTGCTGAGGTTGTCAATTATCAGGACCTGCTTGACTGCGGTACTTATGCGAAAGCTAAGGAAAAGGGCCTTGTAGGACTGGAAGGAAAAGAGTATGTTGTTAAGGATGGGGATGTTATTTTGTTCCGCTTCAATGTTTAGGGGGAGGAGTTAGGTTTGGTTGTTGGAAGAACTAAGGGGAATGGGGTAAGGGCAGGGCAGTCTGACAGGCACAGGGGCCGGGACTGCTCCCTGAAAACAACGACGCATAACTAAAAGAAAAACATCGGATAAAACCGGGTACATGCCATAAACGCACAAACGCCTGAAGCGTTTCTGCTAGATGGCAACAAATTGGGGGAGAGGAAACCCCCAATTTGCCCCGATTTTATCCGATGTTTTTCTTTAAGTTCTGCTGTCGCCGTTTTCAATGTCGCTGTCCCGGCCCCTGTGCCTGTCAGACTGCCCTGCCCTCACCCCATTCCCCTTAGTTCCAGTAACAAACTGACGTCCTTTAGGTAAGAAGAGCAAAAACAAAGTGCAAAAATCATTTTATTGGAATCCAGTATTCTAGTTTGCTTTTTCCATTTGGATTTTTTGTCAGGTAGGTTTTGGTGAAGTCGTATCTGTTGTTTTCGTTGAATTGGCAGGTTGATTGGGGGAACCATTCTTTATAGATGTAGTCGGCTACGGGTTGTAAGGAATCCTGGGGGTTGGCTTGGAAGGTGAATACTGCGTATTTGGTCGGGGGAAGCTCTTTTGTGATCATGCCTTTGGCGATATCGGAAAAATCTTTGACTTCTGCTGCGGCATAGAAATCGAAGATTGGCTGATCGGTTTCACAGTTGATGTTATTTGAATAGTCATTCAGACTGATCAGACAGGTTTCGTCTGCTTGATTCGGTATGTTGTGCTTATTTGCCTCGAGCTTTTTCATGCTGGCGGGTATTACAGCAAAGCCGTTTTTTGTGCTGGCACAATAACCGGCCAGTAATATGGGGCCGGATTCTGTTATTCTTACTTCCATGATTTTATCTCCTCTCAGCTCTTTTCTTCCGTCTGCCTGGAATTTTAATTGTAATGGGAAGAAGTCGCGTTTTTTTCTGACTTCCCCGGGACTGTGTCCGAACAAATTGCGGAATGCCATAGTGAATGACTGCTGTGTTTGGTAACCGGCTGATAATGTTATGTCCATAATTGGCTGGTTTGTAAATACAAGCAACCTTGCGGCTTCTGTCAGTCTGCGGCGGCGTACATATTCATGGACGGTAAAACCAACCACACACGTGAACATACGATGCAGATGGTATTTTGAATATCCTGCTTCTGATGCCAGTAAATCTAAATCCAGCTTGTCGTCCAAATGCAAATCAATATAGTCTATGATCCGCGATATGCTTAACAGATTGTTCTCCAATTTATCATCTCCTTCCTGATCCCATTATAATGAATACTGCTGAGAAGAGTTTCACTGATCTTGCTGTTTTTCCCTTCCTGCCCAGGCGAGCGAATTAGAAAAGAACGGATAAAGCCGGGGCATATCGGGGGCTCCTCGCTCCCGATTTGCTGCCATTTAGCAGAAACGCTTCCGACGTTTGTGCAGTTATGGCATGTACCCGGCTTTATCCGTTCTTTTTTCTTTAGTTATGCGTCGTCAGTTTCAGGGAGCAGCTCCGGCCGCAAGGCCCGTGCCCTGCGACACACTCCCAGCCACCTACAAGTACTTCTGCATCATCTCACACCCATCCAAGGTAGCAAAATAATCCTTATAAGTCTCGGCCCGGCGTATCTGCTGTACACTGCCATCTTCTTTCAGCAGCAGTTCGGCCGACTTCAGCTTCCCGTTATAATTGTATCCCATTGCAAAACCATGGGCACCGGTATCATGGATCACAAGCAGATCACCTTTATCAACACGCGGCAGCATTCTGTCGATTGCAAATTTGTCATTATTCTCACACAGGGAACCGGTAACATCATATTTATGATCACACGGCTGATCTTCCTTACCGGCTACCGTAATATGATGATAAGATCCATACATAGCCGGGCGCATAAGATTTACTGCACAGGCATCTACACCGATATACTCTTTGTGAGTATGTTTTTCATGAATTGCCTTAGTCACCAGGCAGCCATACGGGCCCAACATAAAGCGTCCCAATTCGGTATAGATAGCAACATCTTCCATTCCGGCCGGAACCAGTGTTTCTTCATATGCCTTCCGAACCCCTTCACCAATAGCTTTAATATCATTCGGCGTCTGATCCGGACGATAAGGAATACCGATTCCGCCGGACAGATTGATAAATGTAATCTTTGCACCGGTCTCTTCCTGCAGCTTAACTGCAACCTCAAACAGAAGTTTAGCCAGAGTCGGATAATACTCGTTTGTTACTGTATTGCTTGCCAGGAAGGCATGCATTCCAAAGTTCTCGGCCCCTTTCTCTTTAAGGATTTTAAATGCTTCAAACATCTGCTCTGTTGTCAGACCATATTTGGCATCACCGGGATTGTCCATGATGTCATTGCTGATTTTGAACAGTCCGCCGGGATTGTAGCGGCAGCTAATTGTTTTAGGGATATATCCTATGGTTTGCTCTACACATTCAATATGGGTAATATCATCAAGGTTGATAATCGCGCCGAGATCATTGGCCATTTTAAACTCTTCCAGTGGTGTATCGTTAGAGGAAAACATGATCTCATGACCGCTAAAGCCCACGGCATCAGACATCATCAGTTCTGTTGCGGAAGAACAGTCGGTTCCGCAGCCGCATTCTTTTAATATCTTAAGCAGATATGGATTCGGGGTTGCTTTTACTGCAAAATATTCTTTAAAACCTTTATTCCAGGAAAATGCATCCTGCAGACGTCTGGCATTGTTGCGAATTCCTTTTTCATCATACAAATGAAATGGTGTCGGATACTCTTTAATGATTTCCTCAAGTTGTGCTTTCGTTACGAATGGTGTCTTTTCCATAATCATATCTCCTCTCATATATACAGAATGCGCACTGGCGCATGCTCTCATCTTCTAATTGAATCCAAAAAGCCTGATAAAGGCTTCAATCCTTAACGATTGTAACCTTATCAGACTTCTTTGTCCAGTATTAATTTTCGCAATTATTCAGGACGGCTTCATTTCCGACATTCAGGAAGATAGCCGACCGGACTGGCTGCAACGCACTTAATCCACAACGACGACTCTCATGATATTGGTGTGAGTTGCCGGTTCATGGCGGTTTGCTCTGGTAACGACACCTGCAGTTACGATAACGGTGTCACCTTCATTGATCACCTGTTTCTCTTTCAGCATATCCAGAGACGCTTCGATCAAAAGATCGGTGGAATCTGCCCGTTTTGCCTGATATGGCTTAACGCCCCAATAGATCTGCATCTGACGTACGGCAGCTGCATTCGGTGATAAACCGATCACCTGTACGCCCGGTCTCCACTTGGATAACTGACGGGTGGTGAAACCGCTGATACTTGGAGCAATAATAGCTTTTGCATTCAAATCATGTGCCGTCGATACCGAACTGTAACATACGGCATTTGAGATATTGTGTTCATTATCTTTTGATACTCTTCTCTGACGGTAAGCAGTATAGTCCAGATGCTGCTCGGATGCTTCACAGATCTGTGCCATCATTTTTAAAGTTTCAAGCGGATATTTGCCCATTGCAGTCTCACCGGACAGCATAACGGCATCGGTTCCGTCATAAACGGCATTTGCTACGTCAGTAACCTCAGCTCTGGTAGGTCTTGGATTACGGATCATAGAATCAAGCATCTGGGTTGCAGTGATAACCGGTTTGCAGGCAATGTTGCATTTACGGATAATGGTCTTCTGGATATATGGTACCTGCTCGGCAGGAATCTCAACCCCCATGTCGCCGCGGGCTACCATGATTCCGTCACTGACTGCAATGATCTCGTCCAGGTTGTCGATACCTTCGGCATTTTCAATCTTCGCAATTACCTGGATCGAGGAATGATTGGCCGCCAGAATTTCTTTGATTTCACGGATTGCATCAGCGGTTCTGACAAAGGAAGCTGCGATAAAGTCAAATCCCTGTTCAATACCAAACTGGATATCTGCTTTGTCTTTATCAGTTAAAGCCGGAAGTTTGATCTTAACGTTTGGTACGTTAACACCTTTTCTCATGCCGAGTTCACCGCCGTTGATAACATTACAGATGATATCAGTACCGTTTACACTCTGAACTTCCAGTTCGATCAGACCGTCATCGATCAGGATGCGGTTGCCGTTTGTAACGTCTTCTGCAAGGCCGACATAATTGATATGGCCGATCTTGTCATCACCAACGATATCTCTGGTAGTCAGGATGTATGTCTGTCCGTCCTGCAGGATTACCTTTTTTTCGTCTTTCAGCAGACCGGTACGAATCTCCGGTCCTTTTGTATCAAGCAGGGATGCAATTGGTAAATCCAGCTCTTCCCGAATACTCTTGAGCAGGTCCAGTCTTCCTTTCTGCTCTTCATAGTCACCGTGGGAAAAGTTGAATCTTGCGATATCCATTCCATTCTCAGCCAATGCCTTTAACAGTTCTCTGTCTCCGGTATTCGGACCCATGGTACAAATAATTTTGGTTTTCTTCATGATTCCTCCATCTTGTGGTTTGATATTTTGGAACTGTTCAGGCCGGGATATCTTCTTGACTGATAAAGCCAGTCAAGAAGCATCGGATATTCATCCGATGTGAAATTTGATACAAAAACATGCTTACAAGCAAGCTTGACGCACGTCTTTGCATCAAATTTCCCGCCGTCCTGAACGGTTACGTTTTATGGTTAACTGCTGTGATCCTTTGATACATGCTGATGCGTGTACAGATGATCCTGGCAGTATTCATAATCACCTTCGCACTTGGAACAATAACGGAAATCCAGATCTTCTCCGTCTTTTTCGGTTCGCCCGCACACCGCACATTTATGACGGGCCATTCCAGGTGGTATGATTTTCATGCCTTTCTTGAAATCACTCTTGCGTTTAATCTCTTTTGGCGAATAACGTTTGAAATTGCGTGTAAGTAAAAAGAAAATAATAACATTGGCTAATGAAATCACAATTGCACAGCGTATTGATGCTGTCCCATTGATAAAATCATAGAGATAAATCAACGCTTCTACTATCGCCAGCCATTTAGCTTTAACCGGCAGCACAAAGAAAAGCAGAAACTGCGCTTCAGGAAAACACAGGGCAAAAGCCAGAAATATGGATGCATTGATATATCCTGTAGTCATAAAAATCTGTTGATGAAATACCAGCCAGGCAATCAATGCCGCCAGAATCTGTCCGATCACTCCGGTGAAAAAAAACAGGTTGAATCGGAACGCCCCCCATATATTCTCAAGTGTGCGTCCCAGATTATAGTATACCCGAAGTATAAGAATGGCAATCATCAAATCCACAAATGATATCAGTCCGCTCATCAGCCCGCCGCCGACCTGCCAACTGGCCAGTGACGGCGGAAACAGCAGAAATGTAAACAGACGCCATATCTGCCCCTGCATAATCTTAGCAGCATCCAGGCGCAAATACACGATATATATACCCGGATTTACCATCCATATCAGAAGACCGATACTGTACATGATGATAATATAATACATCAGGTTCCGGATTGCATACCTGCCAAATTTTCGTTCCATTTTACTAATAAGATTCATTTATTTTCCTTTCAATCAGAATAAATCCTTTTTGGAAAAAACCCAGGCCACTGCCAGTGACAACACCAGAGTAAATACCAGTACAATAGAAAAACCGTGAGGATGATCGGCGAACGGCATCCCGGCCGAATTCACATTCATCCCGTAAAAACTTGCCACCATGGTTGGAATCGACATAACAATGGTGATCGTCGCCAGAAATTTCATGACAATGTTTAAGTTGTTTGAGATAACCGAGGCAAAAGCATCCATTGTACCGCTCAAAATGCCGCTGTAGATATTGGCCATTTCAATCGCCTGTTTATTCTCAATAATAACATCTTCCAGAAGTTCAGTGTCTTCCGGATACTTCTTGATCTTTTCATTCTTGAGAAGCTTTTCAAACACAACTTCGTTGGATCGGAGGGAAGTTGTAAAATAGACAAGACTCTTCTCCAGTTCTAAAAGTTCAATCAGTTCCTGATTTTTCTGGGATTTGTGAAGCTTTCGTTCTACTACTTCACTTTTTTTATCAATAATTCTCAGATACTGCAAAAATAACGAGGCATTTTTATATAAAATCTGTAAAATAAAACGGGTTTTCATGTAGGTATGGAAGTCACGTACCCGGTTGTCCATAAAAGCGGTCAGTACCGGTGTATCCTCCAGGCATACAGTAACAATAATTTCTTCCGTCATAATGATTCCCATCGGAATCGTAACGTACCAGTCTTTTTCATTCCGTTCTTCAATAACGGGAATATCTACCAGTACCAGGCTGTAATTATCCTCTGTCTCAATACGGGAACGCTCTTCTTCATCCAGTGGTGCTTTTAAGTGCTCCGGATCAATGTTATAGCCTTCCGCAATCTCTGTAATCTCAGCTGCTGTCGGATTCGTCAGTGCAATCCAGCAGCCGCTCTCTGCTGTTTCTTTTTGATGGATTCTTCCACCTTCTGTTTTAAAAATGCGAATCATCGGTCTTCCCCCTTCTCATTCGCGCAAGAGTAACCTGCATTGCGCTCTTTGGGAAAAGAAAACCGTTCAATTCCTAAGGATGCACTGCAGGTATGCGCTTTCGTGCTTCTTCTGTTTCTATGTGATAGCCCGTACCACTGTCCATAACTGCTTACTTCCTTTCCATTTTATTCTACTGGATTTCCTATGCCTTAACCATTATAATTTCTGTGTGTCCGTTTGTCAAACACAAACCGGATATCTGTTCATTGTTTACAGAAAGTTTGGTTCATTTTACCAGAGTTTAAGAAATAGTTTATGATTTTTTAACAGTGGTGTACGATTGTATTCTTTCTTATTTTATGTTACACTTGTGTGGATATGCGACTGCCGGTCTGCATATCTTTATTTACGAAGGAGGCATGGGAGTATTCCCGTATCTATGAACTTACACAATACTTTAGGAATCGACATCGGTTCCACAACCGTAAAAATCGCTGTTTTAGACAGCAATAATCAAATATTGTTTTCTGATTATGAGCGGCATTTTGCCAACATTCAGGAAACCCTGGCCGAACTGCTCAAGCGTGCTGTCGCACAGCTTGGCGAGCTTGTGGTACATCCCAGTATTACGGGTTCAGGCGGCCTTACCTTGTCACAGCATCTGCAGGTTCCATTTGTCCAGGAGGTTGTCTCAGTCGCTACCTCTCTACAGGATTATGCCCCGCAAACCGATGTTGCAATCGAACTTGGCGGAGAAGATGCAAAAATTATTTATTTCACCGGTGGACTCGACCAGCGTATGAACGGAATCTGCGCCGGCGGTACCGGTTCTTTTATTGATCAGATGGCCGCATTGCTTCAGACTGATGCCAGCGGCCTCAATGAGTATGCCAAAGACTATCAGATGATCTATCCGATTGCCGCCAGATGCGGTGTTTTCGCTAAATCTGATATCCAGCCGCTCATCAATGAAGGGGCTACCAGAGAAGATCTGGCTGCTTCTATTTTTCAGGCAGTCGTAAATCAGACTATCAGCGGTCTGGCCTGCGGCAAGCCGATCCGCGGTACCGTGGCTTTCTTGGGCGGACCGCTGCACTTCCTTCCGGAACTTCGCAATGCGTTTACGCGGACCCTGAATCTGGATGATGACCACATTGTCGCCCCGGGACATTCCCATCTGTTTGCGGCGATTGGTGCTGCCATGAATGCCCGGGATGACGCTTTCGTATCATTGAATGAAATGATTGCCTGCCTCACCTCCGGTATCAAGATGGAATTTGAAGTCAAAAGAATGCCGCCATTATTTGATACCCAGGAAGAATATGACAGCTTCTGTGACCGTCATGCCAGCCACCATGTAAAAACGGCTGACCTTTCCACTTATCAGGGCAACTGTTATCTGGGGATCGATGCCGGCTCAACTACTACAAAGGTAGCATTAGTCGGTGAAGACGGCAGCCTGTTATACCGTTTTTATTCCAATAACAACGGCAGCCTTCTGGACACTGCAATTCGTGCAATCAGCGAGATCAATGCGCAGAAACCAGATGGCGCCAATATCGTCTGGTCCTGTTCTACCGGTTACGGCGAAGCATTGCTGAAAGCGGCTTTTATGCTGGATGAGGGTGAGGTTGAAACCATCTCCCACTACTATGCAGCGGCTTTCTTCGAGCCAAAGGTAGACTGTATCCTTGATATCGGCGGCCAGGATATGAAATGTATCAAGATTAAAGACAAGACCGTTGACAGTGTCCAGCTGAATGAAGCCTGTTCCTCCGGCTGCGGATCTTTTATTGAAACATTTGCCAAATCACTCAATTTTGAGGTGGAGGCATTTGCCCGGGAAGCACTGTTTGCGAAAAACCCGATTGACCTGGGCACCCGCTGTACCGTTTTTATGAATTCCAATGTAAAACAGGCCCAGAAAGAAGGGGCTACCGTAGCGGATATCTCGGCCGGACTGGCTTATTCGGTTATTAAAAATGCTCTGTTTAAAGTAATTAAGATTACGGATGCTTCTGACCTCGGTGAACATGTCGTGGTTCAGGGCGGAACATTCTACAATGATGCTGTTCTGCGAAGCTTTGAGACCATCTCCGGCTGTCAGGCAGTACGCCCCGACATCGCCGGTATCATGGGTGCTTTCGGTGCTGCGCTGATTGCCAGAGAACGCTACAACAAACACAAATCCTCTTCGATGCTGACCATCGATCAGATTCTGAAGTTAAAATATGACACCTCCATGGCCCGGTGCAAAGGCTGCACCAACCACTGCGTTCTGACCATCAACCGCTTTGGCGGCGGACGTCAGTTTATCAGCGGCAACCGCTGTGAACGCGGCCTCGGTAAAGAAAAAATCAAAAAAGAGGTGCCAAACTTATTTGATTACAAGCACCACCGGATGTTTGACTATGAAGCTCTGACTCCGGATCAGGCCCCCCGCGGTACCATCGGTATTCCGCGTGTCCTGAATATGTACGAAAACTACCCGTTCTGGGCGGTCTTCTTTAAAGAACTGGGATTCCGCACCGTTTTGTCACCCCAATCCACCAAGAAGATCTATGAGCTGGGTATTGAATCGATCCCCAGTGAATCGGAATGTTATCCGGCCAAGCTGGTACACGGACATATATCATGGCTGATTAAACATGATATCAAACAAATTTTTTATCCATGTATTCCGTATGAGCGGAACGAAACTCCGGAGGCAGGCAACCACTTCAACTGTCCGATGGTCACCTCATATGCTGAGAATATTAAAAACAACATGGAAGAACTGTCTGAATATAACATTCGTTTCATGTGTCCGTTTATGGCTTTTACCAATGAGGAGATTCTGACCAAACAGCTGATCGTAGAGTTTGGTAAGGAGTATCAGATTCCTTCTGTTGAGATTCAGAAAGCTGCTCATGCCGCATGGCAGGAATTGCTGAATTCCCGTCGGGACATGGAGAAAAAGGGCGAGGAAGTCATCGCCTGGCTGGAAGCAAACGACCGCCACGGAATTGTTCTGGCCGGACGCCCATACCATATCGATCCGGAAATCCACCATGGTATTCCGGAACTGATCGCATCCTACGGGCTGGCTGTCCTGACCGAAGATTCGATCTCTCATCTGGCTAAAGTGGACCGGCCGATGGTCGTTACCGACCAGTGGATGTACCATTCCCGGCTGTATCAGGCTGCCGCATATGTAAAGAACAGCGAGCACCTGGATCTGATTCAGCTGAATTCCTTTGGATGTGGCCTGGATGCTGTAACCACCGATCAGGTCCATGATATTCTGACTGATTCAGGTAAAATCTATACCGTCCTGAAGATAGACGAAGTAAACAACTTAGGTGCGGCCCGAATCCGGATCCGTTCCCTGATTGCCGCTTTGAAGGTACGCGAGCGCAACCGTTTTGAACGAAAAGTGGTATCCAGTTCTTACGATCGGGCTGTATTTACAAAAGAAATGAAGAAGGACTATACCCTGCTTTGTCCGCAGATGTCACCGATTCACTTTGATTTGATCGAACCGGCAATCCGGGCCTTTGGATATAAGATCGAAGTGCTGCAGAATGACAACCGCGAAGCGGTCGATGTCGGCCTGCAGTATGTAAACAATGATGCCTGCTACCCGTCTCTGATCGTCATCGGCCAGATTATGGATGCACTGTTATCCGGCAAGTATGACCTCGACCGGACAGCCATCTTCATGAGTCAGACCGGCGGCGGCTGCCGGGCATCAAATTATATCGGTTTTATCCGCCGGGCACTGGAAAAGACCGGCATGGGACATATCCCCGTTATCTCCGTCAATGCCAACGGTATGGAGACCAACCCGGGCTTTAACATCACCCTGCCGCTGCTGACAAAAGCGATGCAGGCAGTCGTATACGGTGATATCTTCATGCGTGTTGTATATGCGACCCGTCCTTACGAGGCCGAACCGGGTGCTGCCAACGCACTGCATGAAAAGTGGAAAAAACGCTGCACCAAAAGCCTTTCCACCAAGTCACCGAACATGATGGAATTTGCCCGCAATATTAAAGGAATTATCCGCGATTTTGATAATCTTCCGCGTTTGGATATTACCAAACCGAAAGTCGGTATTGTTGGCGAAATTCTGGTTAAGTTCTCGCCGCTGGCCAACAACCATGTAGTCGAGCTGCTGGAATCAGAAGGAGCTGAAGCAGTGATGCCTGATCTTATGGACTTCCTGCTCTACTGCTTCTACAACAGCAATTTCAAAGCTGACCACCTGGGCGGCAAACGTTCGACAGCACGCCTGTGCAACATGGGCATCTCCTTGCTGGAGTACTTCCGTAAGGTGGCCCGCAAAGAGTTTGCGGCAAGCCAGAACTTTACACCGCCGTCCCGGATTCACGAACTCGCTGATATGGCTAAAGAGTATGTATCTCTCGGCAATCAGACCGGTGAAGGATGGTTTTTAACCGGTGAAATGCTGGAGTTGATCCACAGCGGTGTCAGTAACATCATCTGTACTCAGCCGTTTGGCTGTCTGCCGAACCACATTGTCGGAAAGGGTGTAATCAAAGAACTGCGGCGTTCCCATCCGGAAGCCAATATCATTGCGGTCGACTATGACCCCGGAGCCAGTGAGGTAAACCAGCTGAATCGAATCAAACTGATGCTGGCTACTGCACAGCGGTTACACGAAAATAAGGCTTAACAACCGCGAGAGCGAAGACCTGTGATGGATCTTCGCTCTCGTTACTGTTTACAGGCAACGATGTGAGTCACCATGTTACTTTTGGTACTCATACCTTTTTCACTATTTGCAGAGTGTATCCCAATGCATTGATCAGATTACAAAATGTTCTTAACGTCGGTACACTTTCCTTATTCTCAATCCGGGAAATGACCTGCTGTTTGTTGCCTGTAATTTCTGCCAGCTTTGTCTGGGTTATCTTCTCTTCTTTTCTGATCCGGATCAATTCTCCGATCAGCCGGTACTCCTCACGACTTTCCTCCCACGCTTCCTGAAACTGCCCTGATTCCTGCTTCTTCTGATCTATTATCTTATCTACTTCAACTTTTATGAATGGCATGATATCCTCCTAGACAAACTTTTTTCCAGCTTCTTTTTCCAATTCTTTTGCCCTTTGAATCACAATTTTTCTATCCAGCTTCTCTGTCTTGTTCTTTTGCTTTCTGCATGCGTGCAGTAGATAGATATTTTCAGAGTCCATTGTCACATAAAAAATCCGGTTATGCTTTTTGAAATATACTTCATAGACTTTTTTATACCAGTGCTTAAAATATATCTGGTCCATCTCTCCTTTCTCCAGGCATTCAAGAACTGACAATGCATCAACCTGTTCCTCAACAGTTAAAGAATTAATATAATCCAATATTAAATCTTTTCC
Organism: Lachnospiraceae bacterium; assembly: GCA_032073745.1. Taxonomy (GTDB): domain Bacteria; phylum Bacillota; class Clostridia; order Lachnospirales; family Lachnospiraceae; genus Brotaphodocola. The sequence goes on from DAMAMW010000010.1 coordinate 80,811, forward strand.
TGAGTTACTAGAAAAATGATGTACAAACATAACGCTTACTCCTAACTTATAATGTCATTTTACAACTATGAAGTTGTATTGTCAATGGGTAAAATACATTTTTTCAAAAACAACAGCTTAAGGAATCAATTGGCTGAAATGCCAGGAATTTCGAACACTAAGCGAAGTTGAATTCGCTTAATTTAAATACTATACTTCATTTTTGATCTGATTACAAGAACTTTTTAGTAATATTTCTAATGGATAATCCTATCCACGGCTCATGTCTCAAACAAGCCTCTGTCAGGATTATCCATTATATTTTATCTCATTGATGTGTATTTAGCTCTTGCTTTGAATTTGCCCCACAGATGCCGCTGCCTTCTCTTCCGGTGTCCTCAGCAACCCGAAATGAATCGTTATGCATGTGACAATCAGTAACCCAACGGGATAGAACGAATACCTCAGCACACTAAGCGGTGAAGCCCCGGATAATTCCGTTACCATCATCATCCCGCCATCATGAGGCATCAGTACCAGAAAAGCACAGGCAAAGATATCCACCAGGCTGGCCAGCCGTTTCGGGGCAATCTTATATCTGGCTCCAATTTCTCTGGCCATCGGGCAGGTAACGATGATGCCGATCGTATTATTGACCAGAGCCGCCGACAGGATTCCGGAAAGTAAACCAATTCCATATTCCGCACCACGGCGGTTTTTGATGTTTGAAGTGATAACATTAACCAGCCATTCCACTCCGCCATAATATCTGACCAAACCAATAATTCCGGAAATAAGCAGCGAAACAATACTGATACTGAACATTCCGCTCATACCGGAACCGATTGCTTTCGTCCACTCAAAAAAGCCGATAGTCCCCTGTGTAAAACCAATTGCCCCAGTCATCAAAATGCCAATAAACAGCACTACCGCCACGTTGACACCCATAACAGCAATTACCAGAACCGTGATATATGGCAGAATCTGAATCAGGTGATAAGAACCAGCCTCAATGACACCCCCGCTGCCGCCGGTGAAACTGTAGATTGTCATCGCAACAACCGCTGCCGGCAGCGCAATCAAAAAGTTCATCTTGAACTTGTCCCTCATCTCAGAACCGCAGCCTTGTGCCGCAGCAATCGTTGTATCTGAAATCATTGACAGGTTATCGCCAAAATAAGATCCGCCGATAACCGCTGCACATACTGCCGGTGTGTTAAGGCCCGCGCCTTGCGCCACGCTGATTGCAATTGGCGCCATTGCTGCTATTGTTCCCATTGAAGTGCCAAGTGCCGTCGATATAAAGCAACACATCAGGAACACTCCGGGAATCAGAAACCTTGCCGGAATAAGACTAAGGCTTAAATTGACCACTAACCGGCTGCCCCCCATTGCCTCAGCAGCCCCCTGAAAACCGCCAGCCATCAGGTAAATTAAAATAATCATCATAACACCGGAATTGCCCATCCCACTGCAAAATATATCCAGCTTCTCACTGACTTTCAACTCCGGCACAAGGATCAGCGCAACTGCGATTCCGGCCAGCAGTGCTACGTGGCGCGGAAACTGGCCAAACGGGCTTTCCACCCCCATTATCGTAAATGTAATACCGCATCCAACATACAAAACCAGAAATACGATCATCGGTAACAGTGCAGTTGCCCCAAGTTTTTTATTATCGTTCATGTACCTTCTCCCTTGCTTTGTCATTCACTATTTTAGTAATTTATCAATTGCCGCCTGAAGATCCAGCGTTTTGGTACCATCGTCAAACGTAAACAACGGTATGCCCAGATAACCGTCTGCACGCACCGGTTGATACATTGGATCATTTTCTCTGATCTTCAGATAATCTTTCAAATGATCAAGACTGGCTGATATATCCACATATTCAAATGGGATATTATGTTCTCTGAATTTATAAATTGCCTCCAGAGTATCAATACACAAATGGCTTCCTGTCATTATCACCTTCATATTCATTCCCCTCTCAAAATAGTTTAACAACTAAACCTTTCCACTAAGTGAATTATACATTTTTGCATTATTTAAGTCAAATATTTTATTTTAACATCTATACGATTTTTGCTGCATTCAGGATTTGCGTTTGATTTTTCCATTTTGCTGTGATAGACTGATATTGGATTAAATAAAAGCTTAAGGAGCGGGCCAAATGGACAGCAATCAGAATATAAACGACAGTATGATCGATGAGACATTTCGTACACTGAATGAACGTCATAATAATATTTATCAGTTTGTTATACGTTACAATGACTATATTATTTCAACGCATGACTATGGCCTCGGCATTTTACTAACTATGATCGAAGCACATACCCTGACTTACATCGAAGAAAATCCCGGTATTACCGTTACTGAATTAGCTAATTACTGGAATAAAACCAAAGGTGCCCTGTCGCAAACCGTCAGCCGCCTGGCTGATAAAGGCCTTGTCAGCAAAGAAAAAAAGGCAGACAATGCCAAAAATATCCGTTTATATGCGACCGAAACCGGAGTCAGGCTAAGCAAGGCACATAAACTTTATGATACTGTTGATATTGCCAAAACTATGGGCGAACTGAGAAAAAAATGTACCGCTGAAGAAATTGACGCCTTCTATAAAGTTATTTCCGTTTATAATGATGTAATCCAGGCCGACTTCGAAATAAACCGCGGCAAAAAAAGCAAAAAAAAGCAAGATTAATTACGCTTTATTCATGCAGCAAAACGCAGAGTGTTCGCATAACTGATGGTCATGTTATGCGCCAAACACCCCTGCGTCTTATTGTCCTTCTATCTTAAGCGGGTATCCGCCCGTCTGAAATTGCTTTCTTCATCCAATCCTTGCCATCAACCACTCTCGCAATTACCATCGCCAGACCTGTATCACCAGTAACATTAACTACCGTTGCCGGTGCATCCGTGATCGTGCCGATCAGAACCATAACCGGAATCGCTACGGTCGGGAAACCGAATGCTGATATGATAAAGATCTCAGCAACGTATCCGCCTGCCGGAATCCCCCCCATGACCACTGATGCGATTACGGCAACTACAATTGACATAATGATATTTCTTGGTGTTGCATAGTTGATGCCAAAAATGGAACATAAAAATGCAATCTTTAAAATCTGAATAACACAGGCACCATCCTTATGCAGATTTGCCCCTAACGGGATTGTGATATCTGCGATATCATCCGGTATCCCCAGCTGTTTTCCCTGAATCAGGTTTATCGGCAGTGTCGCTGCAGAAGAACAGGTTCCCAGAGCAGTCAGAGTTGACGGCATCGCAGTCTTCCACCATCTGCTTATTCCCATCGAACCGGCGCCGATATAAGCCATAACCGTCTGCGATACAGCATAATAAGCCACAATCACAACGCAATAGATGATAATCGATCTTGACATTGGTCCAATCACCTGATTGCCATATTCACCAATCAGAATGGCAAAGTAACATCCCAGACCAATCGGAGCTATTTTCATTACAATCCCGATTACATGAACAATAATATCGGAAAGTCCTTCCATCAGAGTCAGCACCGGCTTGCCTTTTTCCCCGCTCATAATGATTGCGATCGAAAACATTACGGTAAATGCGATCAAAGGCATCAAACTGCTCTTCGAAAACAACAGCGGGAAATCGCCTACGGTAAACATCCCCAAAAAGTTCATACTGCCGCTTACATTCTCAACATCCTGAGCCAGATCAAGCACCGCCCCCTTAGCCGGATCAAATACCAGGGAGGCGACTACCATAAACAGGCAGGAAATCACACCGGTAATGATGGTTCCAAATAAAAAGGTGACCATAATCTTACGCAGTTTAACCAGGTTTTCCATTTTTGCGATCGCTGCTGTCAGGGAGCAGAATATCAGCGGAACTACACAACAATATAACAGATTCAAAAATGTATCAGCTACCGGCTGCAGGACTTTGGCACCTTCGCCCCAGAAAAATCCGACCACTCCCCCGAGAATCATTGAGCCTAATAGAATAACAGAAGATTTATAGGTATTCCATATGTTTTTCATACTGCCTTCTCCAATCTTTTCCCCTAGATTTTTCTTAAGTTAGTTTTGATATTATCGATTGTTTTTGCCACAATCTCCGGCGTTGTGCCGAGATTTAAGCGGATAAAACCTTTCCAGTTCGCCCCAAACCACTCCCCATAGTCAACTGCAAGCTTACACTGGTTCTGGATAAATTCTTTTGTCTGATCCGGATCAACATAATTTCTCAGATCCATAAACAATAGATAGGTACCTTCCAGCGGTGAAATATATACTTCCGGGAATTCTTTCATTTCTTCCACTGCCATTTCATAATTGCTTACGATCACATTTTTAAGTGACTGATACCATTCTTCACCGCCTCTGAGCGCAGCCTCCACGGCAGTAATACCAAAAACATTAACTTCTACATTGTGATAAACATTGGTGAATGTATCCCAGGTTTTTCTCAGTTCCTCATTCTCAATGACTACGGTAGAGGTCAGACAGGTTGCCAGATTAAAGGTTTTTGATGCGGCAAACATAGTGATGATGTTATTTGCATATCTGCCTTTTGCAATCGCTGCTGCCGGGATATTCTTCCTTCCGCCAAATACCAGATCCTGATGAATTTCATCGGCAATAACCAGTACATTATGACGGGCACAGATATCCAGCATTGTTTCCAGTTCCTCTTCCGTCCATACGCGGCCGGCCGGGTTATGAGGCGAACATAATATGTACATCTTTACATCATTATCGATAATCTGTTTTTCGAATGCTTCAAAATCAACAGTATACACTCCTTTATCATAAATCAGATCACAGGTAACCAGATTCCGGTAGCTGTCTTTTACACAATTGTGAAATGGATAGTATACCGGTGTCAGAATAATGATGGAATCATTTTCCCGGGTGTACATGTTAACTGACCAGTAAAGTGCTGCCACCACTCCCGGTGTTACCCGCATCCATTCCCGTTTCATCTGATAGCCATGGTGGCTGCTCTCCCAGTCAATCACTGCTTCATAATAGGAATCCGGTACGAACGAATATCCGAACACACCATGATCAACCCGGTTATGCAATGCCTCGAGTACGCACTCAGGTGTCTTAAACTCCATGTCCGCAACCCACATTGAGATCAGGTCCGGATCTCCAAACCGCACATCCAAAGCATCCCACTTCAAAGAAGATGACCCCATACGATTTGTATAATACCTGCTACAAAAATCTTTAACCTCCATCACATTTTCTCCCTTTGGTTTAATAGCTAAACTATTTGATGAGTGAATTATATTATCAAACGGTTCGTTTGTCAACATATTTTTGTTTAATAGTTATACTATTTTGCTTTTTAACAAAAGGTGGCGTACATTGTCGCCCCATCTGCAAAAAAATAAGAGCACAACATATTTCCCTAAAAAGAAATAATGTCATGCTCAATTTATATAGCCGCTACTACTTAAGCAGATACCTAAACTACATTTAAATACTTTTACTCCATATAAAGCTTATAGGTTTCATGTATTTATCTTTGTTTTTTACCCAGCGGGGCCTGTCAGGTTGCCGGGGAAAGTGGGGCGATCGTGCCGGAACCTGCGACTTTGAGAGAGGCAGTGAGATTCCTTAGATCAGAAACAGGGGTTTGCCGCGGAGGTTTTCTGTACTCCAATCAGAAAACCAGGTGAGGGACGCGAGAACTCTTCAGAGTTCTCGTGGCTTCGAACCGGTGCCGCGGCAAACTCCTGTTTCTGATCTTAGGAATCTCCTGCCGAACGAAGGGAGCAGGTTCCGGCACGATCGCCCCGCTTTCCCTCGCGACTCACTCCAGCTCACTTAATCCGGTATACAATTCATAATACCGCCCCTTCATAGCCACCAGTTCATCATGATCCCCGCGTTCAATAATCGATCCATTCTCCAATACCATAATGGCATTGGCATTACGAACTGTTGAAAGACGGTGAGCGATAACAAAGGTAGTCCGGTCGGCCATCAGGCGGTCCATTCCGCGTTCAATATGTTTTTCCGTCCTGGTATCAACCGAGCTGGTTGCTTCATCCAGAATCAGGACAGGTGCCTTTGACAGCGCAGCCCTGGCAATGTTTAACAGCTGTCTCTGCCCCTGGCTCAGATTGGCCCCATCGCCTTCCAGAACAGTCTGATATCCATTCGGCAGCCGGTTGATAAAGGAATGGGCCGAAGCCGTCTTAGCAGCTTCAATAACCTCTTCATCGGTAGCCTCAAGCCGGCCGTAACGGATATTTTCCATCACCGTACCGGTCACAAGGTGGGTATCCTGCAAAACCATGGCAATGTTCTTGCGCAGATTATCGCGCTTGAGATGGGTGATATTCACATCATCTATGGTTATGGTTCCTTCCTGAATATCATAGAACCGGTTAATCAGGTTTGTAATTGTTGTCTTGCCTGCTCCGGTTGAACCGACAAAAGCAATCTTTTGTCCCGGTTTTGCATACAGGCTGATATCTTTCAGAATCATCTTATCCGGATTATAACCGAATGAAACATGATCCAGAGCCACGTGACCACGCATCGGATCCAACACTACGGCATCGGCATCATCATCTGCTTCCGGTTCTTCATCCATAACAGAGAAAACCCGTTCAGCTCCGGCCAGAGCCGAAAATACATTGCTGATCTGCATTGAAATTTCATTAATCGGCCTGCTGAACTGTCTGGAAAAATTCAAAAATACAGTCAGACCGCCGACATCAAAACCTCTGACAATACAAAGTACACCGCCGATTGCTGCCGTCAGGGAATAATTGATCTGGCTCAGGTTCCCCATAACCGGTCCCATCATACCGCCAAAGAACTGGGCACGGATCTGATTATCGCGCAGTTCCTCATTCAGGATCTCAAACTCTTCATTCGCCACATCTTCATGACAAAATACCTTGACTACCTTCTGACCGGTAATCGTCTCTTCTATATATCCGTTTACCGCACCAAGTGAGGACTGCTGTGCTGTAAAATACTTCTGGCTGCGTCTTGCCACTGCACCGCCGGCCCGCATCATCAGCGGTATCATCACCACTGTGATCAGGGTTAACCAGATGTTGGTGTAGATCATCAGCAGTAACGTCCCGATTATACTTAATACACCGGAGAAAAGCTGTATCAGTGTACTGCTCAGCATCTGTCCGATGGTATCCACATCATTGGTAAACCGGCTCATCAGGTCACCGTTGCTGTTGGTATCATAAAACCTTACCGGCAATGACTGCATCTTAACAAACAAATCATTTCTTATCTTCTGCAAGGCATTCTGTGCCACTGTCAGCATGATCTTGGCCTGCGCATAGTTGGCCGTAACCCCGACCAGATAAATGGCTGCCATAACGATCAGACTCCGCAGCAAGCCGGCAGGATCACCGCGGCTGCCGTCTGCCGGAACAATATAAGTGTTGATAATCGGCCGCAGCATATAAGAACCCAGAAGCGTTCCCAACGCATTTAAAATAACGCAAACAAATGCAGCTGCCATTTTCATCTGATCTTCACGCAGATAGGAAAGCAGGCGCCGGATCGTCGCATTACGGTTCTCCGGCCTGCCTCCCGGCCGCGGAGCACCAGGACCTCCGGGCGGGCCGCCGGGACCTTTTTTCACTTCTGCCACATGTCGTCCATACCGGCGTTTCAGACTTTCTGTCCGTTGTTTTCTATTCATTATGCACTGATCTCACTTTCCTTCTCCCGCTGAGAATAATATATTTCCTGATACGCCTCACAGGTTTCAATCAGTTGTTCATGATTTCCCATTCCAATCACAGCACCGTCATCCAATACCAGAATTATATCAGCATCTTCAACGGAACTGATTCGCTGGGCAATAATAAACTTGGTTGTATTTTTAAGGGATGTATGGAACGATTCCCTGATCTTTGCTTCGGTTGCCGTATCTACCGCACTCGTAGAATCATCCAGAATCAATATCTTCGGCATTTTCAGAAGGGCCCGGGCAATACACAGGCGCTGCTTCTGACCGCCGGATACATTGACGCCGCCCTGTCCCATATCGGTGTCATACCCGTTCTTAAAACCGCTGACAAAGCCGTCCGCCTGGGCATCATCAGCCACAGAACGGATCAGTTCCATCGAAGCATCTTCATCACCCCAGCGCAGGTTTTCCTCTATTGTTCCGGAAAACAGGACATTCTTCTGAAGCACCATACCGACGCCGTCCCTTAAATGGCGCAGCGAATAATCCTTTACATTCACACCGTCAACCAGTACTTCTCCCGATGTGACATCATATAACCGGGGAATCAGCTGTACCAGAGAAGTCTTACCGCTGCCGGTCGCTCCCACAATACCGACAATCTGTCCCGGTTCAGCTGTAAAGCTGATATCTTTCAGCACCTCTTCCCCGCGTTCACTATGGTAACTGAAGAAAACATTCTTGAATTCAACTCTGCCTTCAGTCACTTCCAGCTCCTTACGTGCGGCGCTGTCATCCGTCAGATCGATCTCTGTATTCAATACCTCGTTAATACGCTTTACCGAAGCCATGGCACGGGAACTCTGCAGAAATACCATCGACAGCATCATCAGAGACATCAGAATCTGAACAATATATGTTGTAAATGCAGTCAGATCACCAACCTGCATCCCGCCGGCAATAATAATATTTCCGCCGTACCACACCACTGCCAGAGTCGTTACATTCATTGCCAGCATCATAATCGGCATGGTCAGAATCACCACGTTCATCGCGTGAAGCCCACTGTCCTTCAGATCCTTATTGGCTTTACTGAATTTTTCCTCTTCAAATGACTCCCTTACAAATGATTTGATAACCCGGACATTGGTCAGCGCTTCCTGAATGCCGCTGTTTAGCTGGTCAAGTTTCTTTTGCATTACTGTAAAACGCGGAAATGCAATTTTTAATATCACAGCAATCGCTGCCGTCAGCAGCGGAATTACAATCAAAATGATTACGGCCAGCTGGCTGTTCATCAAAAAAGCCATAATCAATGCCCCGACCAGCATTCCCGGGGCACGCAGGGCCAGCCGAAGTCCCATAGTCATTACCTGCTGCACCTGCTGAATATCATTGGTCAGCCTGGTTACCAGGGAACCGGTGCTGTATTCGTCAATATTTTTAAAAGAGAACTGCTGCACTTTGGCAAACAGATCCCGACGCAGGTCACTGGTAAAACAGATCGAAGCCTTGGAGGAAAAATAAGCCCCGCCGATTCCGCTTACTGCCATCAGAACTACAATGGCGACCATTACTGCTCCGATTCGAATGACATACCCGGTATCCTGAGCCGCAATTCCGTTATTGATAATCATCGACATCAGCTTCGGCAGCATAATCTCGCCAAATACTTCGGTCAGCATCAGCAGCGGTCCGATAATAAACGCACTTAAATACGGAGTGATATATTTCTTATATCGTTTCATCTTGTTTATGTCCCTCTCTTTCTATATCAACCAGAAACTGCGATAAATTCATCTTGATCTTTCCCAGCAGGCCCTCAAACTGCTCCAGTTCATCAGGCGAAAAATCTGCAAACATCTGGTCCTCAACCAACTGAAAATATTGTCTGCTTTCATTGATCACAGCCTGACCTTTATCCGTAATTTCAATCTGATTATAGCGGTTATCATTCCGGTCAACCATACGTGTGATATACCCGCCTTTTTCCAGTTTTTTCAATGATACCGCGATGGTAGCCGTAGACGCATGATGAAGGCGGGCAATGTCTTTCTGGGACGCATTCGGGTTCTTAGCGATGTACATCAGTATCTGATGCTGGCTGCGGTATACTCCGGTCTGATTAAGCCTCCGTTCAAGTACCGTACGATGCAGTCTTGTAACTTCAATAAAAGCCTTTATCTTATTGCTATGCGGACTGTCCCATTGATTCAGGTTTTTATTTTTGCACTTCATCTTATTCTCTCCTGTCTACCAGCTATTATATACATTTTTCAGGTTTCTTATCGGATTATTAGCTCGCTTACTATTAGCTAGCAAACTATTTGACTATTATATAAGCACTCACAAAAAAATGCAAGTGCTTATTAACAATTAACTGGTTTTTCCATCCGGGTAATCAATTACATGAAACTCATACCCATTGACAATGCGGGTCTCATTATATGTATCTTCCCGCTTAAACCCGGTACCGTAATTAGCGTGGACATGTCCATGCAAAAACAGTTTGGGGCGATACTGGTCGAGTAATTCCTTAAAACAGACAAACCCGCGATGCGGAAGATCCGGCAGATCATTCAGCTCAAAGGCCGGCGCATGGGTTACCAGGATATCAAACCCTTTTTTCTTCCAGATCTTCCATTTTAATTTTTGAATCCGCCGTCTCATCTGTTTTTCATTGTACTGGTTGGGTGCTCCGGGAATATACTGCATCGATCCCCCCAGTCCCAAAATACGAACACCATTGAATTCATAAATACAGTCCTCAATACAGATACAGCCGCAATGGGCCTGCGGATTGTACTCCTTATCGTGATTGCCCAGTACATATAAAACCGGAACCCTGGCTACCGAAGCAAAAAAATCAAGATACTCATCCCGCAGATCCCCGCAGGATATTATCAGGTCTATTCCGTCCAGTTTGGATGGTTCATAATAATCATACAGCCGCTTCGACTCCTGATCAGCGATTACCATTATCTTCACGTTTATGTCCTCCGTCGTTCTGTCTTAATGCCGGTACGGTCTTACCCCCTGCAGTCCAATCAAAGCCTGCGCTTCGGGGGTAAAGTCTTCCAGCTTAGGAAGCTCACCAATCACATTTTCCGCCAGCCAGTTCATCTTGATAATGTCCTCCGGTGCCAGTGTCTTTCCTTCCTGTCCCCGCGGCTCTTTGCCCTGATCATAAATCAGGTCATCAAAAGGATGTATCACACCACTCTTGATTGACTTACTTAAATGATTGATCAGATGCCGTGTACCAAGCGGCAGATCTCTCGAGCAAATGACATCAATCACATCTGCCGACATCCCCCACCAGTAATTTACTGCCTTCTTCCCTTTCCACTCACGCAAGTCGCCATCACCATGACAGATCAGCTTGACAATACGCTCATAAAACTTGCCCCAGTGGCAAAATGCCGTCGCCAGATTATCGACCGAACCATCTGCCATCCGGCGGTACAAACCATATTCTCTTGACGCGTCCTTCGGCGTGATAAAATCGCTGTCCGATATAAAGGATATCCCCTCCGCCTTCAATTCCTCCCGGTAGTTCTGATCCTGCAGCCGTGACCACTTCAGGTATATTCTGGCATCCGGATTAATAATCTGAGCACCCAGCGCAAATGCATTTACATTGCTGACTGAACCATAAATCGGATAGTCCGAAATATAACCGATCTTATCCGTCTCATTCATTGCTGCAGCCAGTGCCCCCATCAGGAATTTCGCCTCATACAGTCTGGTATAATACGTACAGATGGAAGTATAGGACATATTGACGGAACAGTTGAAAATCTTCACCTGCGGATGCTGTACAGCTGCTTTCACACTTTGACTGATCATCTGTGAGGCAGTAGTAAAAATCATATTGCATTTAGCCGCAATCGCCTCTTCGATCGCCTGCTCAATCCATTCATCCGTTGCCGCATTCTCAAACGACAGCGTCTGTAATTTCCCATCAAAACAGTTCTCCAGATACGACCGTCCCAGTTCATGGCTGTACACCCAGCTGGACGTATCCTTGCTCTTGCTGTGAATAAAAGCAATCTTTAACATCTCCGGTTCGATATTGGCTGACGGAATCAGCCAGTTGATCAGGCGGGCCGAACCCGACTGGACAGTCTCCACTTCCTCCGGCTGCTCAACCAGTTCAATTTCATTCCCCCGGGAGGTCAGCAGCAGCTCATCTTTCAGCTTCGCCATATCCTTTTTGATCTGGCTTTCTGTCCGCTCTTTAACAAGCTCATAACCAAAAATCTCAACATAAGTCAGGAATGCATCCGATGCCGTAAGTCCCATTTCGTCGGTATGGATATCCCGGAAAACCCGGACAAACAGATCATATACCGCCTTAAAGTACTGACGCTCATCATCATCCCAGACCTCATCATCCTTTTTCCCCATCGCCTTTAAAAGCTTATGGTAGCTGCCTTCTTTGGAAAACCAGACATCACAGTTAAAGGACACCTGATAAAAGTCCAGAAATTCGTAATACAGTTTATTATTTAATTCATCAGAACGACGCGGAATCAAACGAATCACCGATGCGGTAATGCTGTAAGCATTGAGGTATTTCAGTACACTGACACGTTTATTCCCTTCCTGGACATAATAACGGTTCATAAACTCATAGACCAGAATTGGGTCACGGATGCCGTCACTGATCTGATGATCATACAGAAAAGCCCACTTCGCTCCAAATTCTGTTTTTTCCCCCAGCAGCGGCATAAAATTATTAGAAAATGCCTCGGTTCTGCCGGCTGTCTTGGTCCCGACAATCTTCTCCAGCGGAACATCCATCAGCCCCAGGCTCACCTCAGAAACAATATCAGCATTTTTCAGAATCTCATCCAGTACCGGCAGATAAGGATACTCTCCGATCGCCACCGCCAGCTGATACTGCCGGCGTCCCTGCCGCCTTGCGTTCATATAATCATAAAGTGCCATATGTTTACTTTTACTCCTTTTGAGTTGTAGGTAGTTGTCAGTACGGCTACTTTCCCCGCCGTCCCGAACTGTTATCTTAACATTATATAAACTCTCCCCTAAAAACACAATACACCTTCCGGAAACATTTTATAGCAGCAATCTATTCCCCCAAGGGAAACGTTGGTTTTATAATATGGCAAGGAAGTAAGTCGCTGGAGAGCCATAGGCCGGGGGCGGAGCCGGTGGGCCATATGGTGCGGATCGTTTGCATTTGCAGGGATGTTAGAGACTCTTGGAGTTCAGTCAAATGTTTTATGCCCGCAAGGAGACGACTGTTTGAACGGCCGCTTTTGCCGTGAGTTTCGCGGATTGCGGGCATGCTTTTTACATTTTACTGAACTCCTAGATTCTCTTACGTCCCGAAACAGCAATCGATCCGTACCATATGGCCCACCGGCTCCGCCCCCGGCCTATGGCTCTCTGGATAAATCTCCCCCATATTATCCCCCCAACATTTCCAGCAGATCCTCTTTGGATAAGCTGCTGAGGGATATGGTTCCCTCAGTAATAATCTGTTCTGCAAGATACTTTTTACTCTCCTGCAGGCGAAGCATATTTTCCTCAATCGTGTCTTTCATGATCAGCTGGAAAACCGAAACCTGTTTTTCCTGGCCGATGCGGTGGGTCCGGTCGGTAGCCTGGTTCTGGGCGGCGACGTTCCACCAGGGGTCGTAATGGATGACGATGTCGGCGGCAGTCAGGTTCAGTCCGGTTCCGCCTGCTTTCAGGGAAATCAGGAAGACGCTGACTTCGTCCTGGGCAAAGGCACCGACCATCCGCATCCGCTCTTCTTTGGAGGTTGATCCGGTCAGCAGGTAGTAGGATATGCCCTGCTTTTTCAGGCGTTCCTCGATGATGGCAAGCATTGAAGTGAACTGGGAAAACAGGAGGATCTTGTGGCCGCCTTCGATACCTGAGGTGAGGAGTTCCATACAGGTGTCAAGTTTGGCGGAACCGCTTTGATAATTGTTATAGCATAGCGACGGATCGCAGCAGACCTGGCGCAGCCGCATCAGCTGGGCGAGGATCTGAAGCTTTCCGTTTTGATATTCGGTTCCTCCCATGGCTTCGAGCTGTTCTTTGAGCTGCAGCGCCTGGGCGGTGTAGAGCTCTCTCTGACGGCCTTCGCTGCGGGAATAGACGACGCTTTCCAGCTTTCCGGGCAGTTCTTTGAGAACGTCTGTCTTGAGACGGCGGAGAATGAATGGGCCGATCATGCGGCGGAGATTCTCCATAGTGTCTCTGTTCTGATCCTTGATGATGGGAATTTCGTACTGTTTTTTGAATTTTTGGTATGTGTATAAAAATCCCGGCATCAGATAGTCGAAAATACTCCACAGTTCACTGAGACGGTTCTCGATCGGGGTTCCGGTCAGTGCGAAGCGGGTTCTGGCATTGATCTGCTTTACGGCTTTGGCACTCTGGGTTCCGGGGTTTTTGATGTATTGAGCTTCGTCAATGACCTGGAAACGGAATGACAGTTTCTGATAGAGGGCAATGTCGCGTTTAAGCAGGTCATAAGATGTGATAAATACATCGCAGCCCTGCCATTCCTGAATCTGCGCTTCACGTTCGGCGGCAGCGGCCGTCAGTGCACGCACTTTCAGCTGTGGGGCGAATCGTTTTAGCTCACTCTCCCAGTTGTAAACCAGTGATGCCGGGCAGACGATCAGGGACAGATCCTGATTCTCAGGGTTGGCCTGCTTCCAGGCCAGCAGTACGGTGATCATCTGAATGGTTTTGCCCAGCCCCATATCATCGGCAAGTATTCCGCCAAAACCATATTGGTCCAGAGTCCACAGCCACCGGTAGCCGGTCTTTTGATAGCTTCGCAGGACATTTAAAAGAATGTCCGGAATTTCAAAATCACTGTCCTCCACTGATTTCATGCCGCGTACAACAGCCTTAAACAACTGATCCCGGTACAGGGTAATACCGGCTCCGTCTTTTAGTACACTGTCCAGATAAAGGGCACGGTACATGGGGATTTTGATTTCATGATTCTGGATTTTATTCTTTTGAATATCGATACCTTCGGTCAGTCTGGCAAGTGTCATCAAACCATCATCGGTAAGCTGCAGAAATTCACCGTTTTTCATACGATAGTACGGTTTTTTCTGCTGGTACTCGGACAGGATTTTGGTCAGTTCACTGCTGCTGATATCACCGGCATCGATATTTAACTCGAGCCAGTTATCCATTGTTTTGATTCCGACTGATACCTGTGGTGACGGGGATACCCGGATCTTTTTGGCGGAATCAGAAGAAAAGATCTCACCCAGTTCGGAAAATTCTGCCATACCGTCTGTCAGCAGGTGGTATAAAGCATCATCATCGTCGCGGATAATCAGACTGCGGCTGCCTTCCTGGCGGTATTTAAAGTAACGGGTGATCAGCTGGCTGATCCGGAATTCGCCCGGAACGTCACGGCAGATGGTCCTGGGCACCTTCTCATCTTCGATCGGGTGGAACGAATAGTCACCGTAAGATAATTCGGGAATCATCGTCAGTTCACCCGGTTTGGTGCTGTCGAACAGGAATTTTGCCCGGAGTTCCTGCGGCCGGTAGCTGTCCAGATCCACATCTTTGATTTCCAGACGGCTGTACGGCAGGATCTGCTGTAATACCCGTTCATAAAACAGAGGCATGTCACGTTCCTGGATATCGACTGAATGTTTTCCGTCGGCACGTTTTTGGATCCAGTTCAGGAAGACATCGAGACGTTCGCTGGCCGGCTGATCCAGACAATAAAGCTGATCATGGCTGCACACATACAGATGCTGTTCTCCCGGAAAGCTGAACATATCGTCTTCCAGTGTTACCCGGAGGCCGTCTTTACCGGCACTTTCGATCGTTACCTGCAGTTCGGGATTCTTTCTGATGACCCGGACCAGACGGCCGATGCCTTTGGGGTCTTCAAGTTCAAGACGCCGCCCTTCCATCATTTTCAAGAAACGGTCGCGGTTCATCCGGCTGACAGTTAACTGCTTCAGCACCGGTATGGTGATAAAAGACCGTTTGCGGAACTGGTCATAATGCTGCTTGTAACTGTCGGCTAACTCCATCAGCAGAACCACCAGATCGCGGTCTTCCGGAGCAAAGGCCGGAATGCTGTGGTGAAATGCCAGCTGCTTGCCATATTCCACCAGTGTTCCCTGCTCCATTGCTTCGGTAAAAGCGCATAAATCCTTGAGCAGGTAATAACGGCCCCGGCCGATTTTAAATTCAAGATTGATCTCCTGACGCCTGATCAGCAGGCGGGGAATCAGTGATACCGGTTCTTCATCACCTTCCCGGATGATTCTGGCCACTTCCCGATTGGTGTATTCCTGTATCATCGAACGTACCTCCTGAGAGGTGGATACCGGCCGGCCACTGTTTTGGGCGCGCTGCTGCTGCCACTGTTCCCAGACATAACCGGCATGGCTGCACATTCCTTTGTAGGAATTTCCGTGCACACAAGAACAAGAGTAGTCGCGAATCTGACTACCCTTGATATACAGGCTTACTTTATAACTGTTGTTTTCGTCTTCCACGATACTCTTAACGCCCAGTTCACCCTTCCAGAATGTATTGGTCGTCATCTCTGTTATCTTCATAAGCCCACTTCCCCTACATCCGCTCCGGCGCCTCGAATCCCAGTACCTGAATACAATTCTCCAACACATCTTTTACCAGTGTGATCAGCTGAACATAACTGGCCTGTCTTGCCTTATCTTCCTCTGATAAGATTTTGGTATTATGGTAAAAACTGTTGCACGCATTGGATAACTCATAAACGTACTGGCAGATCTTGTGCGGTGCGGTTTCTATAAATGCAGTTTCCAACACCTCATTATATTTACTGAGTTCCAGCATCAGAACTTTTTCTGAATCACTGGCCGCCGGCAGAATCACCGGCTCGCCCTGGAACTTATCGGCCAAATCATTATATTTGGTCAGAATCGACTTGATGCGGACCATGGTATATAAGATATAGGGGCCGGTATTTCCCTCAAATGAAATAAAACGGTCAAGGTCAAATACATAGTCTTTGGCTGCCTGGTTGGACAGATCACCATATTTTAATGCTGCCAGACCAACGACCCGCGAAGTTTCCTTGGCTTCTTCCTCTGATACGGTGCGGTTCTCCATGATACGTCCGTATACTGCCTCATCAATATCAGCAATCAGATCTTCCAGACGCATAACACCGCCGTCCCTTGTCTTAAACGGCTTGCCGTCTTTTCCGTTCATCGTTCCGAAACCGATATGGATCATCGGCGTCTCTTCCTTCACATAACCGGCTTTTTTGGCTACCCGGAATACCTGGGTGAAATGAAGTTCCTGGCGTTTATCCGTAATATAGATATATTTAACCGGAGCCAGTTCTTTTTCGCGTTCAATAATCGTGCCCAGATCTGAGGTCGCATACAGGGCAGCCCCATCAGACTTCCTGATAATACAGGGCGGAAGTTCCTTGGAATCGGTCGGTTCGGTAATATCTACCACCAATGCTCCCTGACTTTCATAAGCCAGTCCTTTTTTCTCCAGATCTTCAATCAATCCCGGAATATATGGCTGGGCATCGCTCTCACCTTTCCACAGTTCAAAGTGGACATCGAGATTGCCATAGTTCTTTTTCAGGTCGGCCAGTGATACCGCCATAATATGTTTCCAGATCGCGGTAAATGGTGCATAACCGTTCTGCAGACGGAATGTCGCATCCTGGGCCCGCTCCTTGAATGAACTGTCTTCTTTGGCCTTGCCGCTGGCAGTCGGATAGATATCTTCCAGTTCACTGATGGTAAACGGTGCCTCTTTGGGATACTCACCGGTATAGGTTTCATCAAAGTAGACAAGATCCGGTTTGCGGTCACGCAGTTCCTCTATAATCAACCCCATCTGCAGGCCCCAGTCACCCAGGTGTACATCTCCGATCATATGATAACCCAGAAATGAACCCAGACGTTTTATGCTCTCTCCGATAACCGCAGAACGCAGATGACCTACATGCAAAGGCTTGGCCACATTGGCTCCGCCGTAATCAACTACAATGGTCTCACCATGGCCGGGTTCTTCCACGCCCAGTTTTGCTTCCTTTTGCATACCGTTCATAAAATCAGCCAGATACTGCGGATTCAGACGGATATTAATAAACCCGGGCATAACTGCATTGATCTCGGAAAACATCGGGTTGTCCTCCAGCTTTGCCACAACTTCAGTTGCGATATCGATTGGTTTTTTCTTATATGCCTTTGCTGCCGCCATCGCGCCATTGCACTGATATTCGCACAGGTCAGGACGGTTTGACAGGTTCACCTTGGCATAACTGTCCTCATAGTCACATGCGGTAAATGCAGCTTTCATTTCTATTGTAATTAAATCTAAGATTTTTTTCACCTTTATGGTCTCCTTCTATAATGGGTATCTTCTGCCCGGAACTGTTAATAAGTATATAATATCTATCAGGAAAATGCAATATTTCCACATTCAGGAAATTCATTGAAAATCATGGTAATTGTGCTATAATATTCACATGAAAGAAAAGGAGGTTAACCATGACAAAAACAACTATTCTTTTTACTGCGGGACTGCTTTCAGCATTTCTTGCTTTCCCCGCCTCTGCCGGTACCTGGCAGCAGAACGATGACACTACCTGGTCGTACGTGAATGATGACGGAAGTTATGCGACCGGATGGATAAACGATAATGGCAAAGACTACTACATAAACGATGATGGTGTAATGCTGTCGGATCAGGTAACACCTGACGGCTACTATGTTGACGCA
Source organism: Lachnospiraceae bacterium (assembly GCA_032073745.1). GTDB lineage: Bacteria > Bacillota > Clostridia > Lachnospirales > Lachnospiraceae > Brotaphodocola. The sequence continues at coordinate 99,242 of DAMAMW010000010.1, forward strand.
TCAGGAGCCTGGGATGGACAGGCAGCTTTGGCACCGGCGCAGCCGCAATCCATATATCAGCCCGGCAAGTATGCCGTAGGAGCGGATATTCCGGCCGGCGAATATGTTGTCTTCGCTGTATCTGATGCCACGCTTCCCTATTACGAGATCCGCGCCAATAATGATTTTGCATCTTATGAAGATATTATTGACAACTGCCTTTTTGGATATAACGCTATCATCCAGCTGCAGGAAGGCCAGTTCCTTAATCTGGATGACTGTACTGCTGTCCCAATGAGTGAAGTACCTCAGATTGATACCGCGAAAGGCGAGATGTTTAAAGTAGGATACCACATTAAGGCCGGAACCTATACGATCAGAGCCAGCAACGGAGAAGCATACTGTACGGTTTATTCTTCCCCTCATAATACTTACAGCGGATATATCAGTCGTAATTTAGTAGAAGGTGAGATGAAAATCACATTAAAGAGCGGTACATATCTGCGCCTGACAAACTGTTATCTGGCGGATAATTGACCATTAAAATATCTTTTAATATGACACAAGTAATAAAAGGATACGGCTGCCAATCCGGCTGCCGCATCCTTTTTCATTTCAGTTCCATTTTATCAGTCTGTATTCTGAATCTCTTTATTCAAATTCCGGACATGCATATACACCGTATTTTTGCTGATTCCCAATTGATCGGCAACCTTTATCACTGCATCTTTCAAATTGAAAATCCCCCGCAGATAAAGCCGCCCGATCACTTCTTTATTTTTATTTGCCGCAATGATCCGGTGATCTTCCCGCACCTGGGCAAGCACCTCTTTTACGGTTTGGAAAATCATATCATCAACATTATCCACAAGCTGTTCGATATGCTGGGGCTGTTCCTTTCCGGCCGCCGCCTGCGCCGGCAGAAATAATTCCAGAAGATGAGACAATGGAGTATTCATATAAAAGTTGATACACAGCAGACCAATAATCTTACTGCCTTCCCCTTTAACTGCAATCGTTGAAGATTTTAACGGTTCTCCTCGTTTATCTTTTGACAGATAACTCATATACCCCGGTCCCCGCATCTCCTGAATCCGGGTCAATATCGAAACGGTCTGCTCTGAAAGCGGATCCCCCTCCACACACCCGGTATGGTAACCATTGATCACTTTGATTGCCGAATGTTCAAAACTCTCCAGGCTGTAGAGAACCAGTTCATAACCATCACCCAGATAGTCTGACAGTCCTTCACACACATTTTTATAAGATTCTAAAATCTTTCGGTCCGTCTTGTTTAGTTTTACTGTCATTTCACCCATTGCCACCACCTGTTTACCAAGAATAATATCCATTATATTACAGAATTATCCATCACACAAGCTTAATAAAAACAGGGCGTATTATAAATATACTGGAACTCCACCTTGTATCCGCTGGGATCCTTCACCGATGCTGCATAGCAGTGATTATAATCTGCCAGCATTCCCAGTTCATTCGGCTCATAAACCACCGGCGCGTGTTCTCTGACCAGCTCAAAGTTTTTGCGGACCGTCTCTTCGTCAGGGCAGTTAAAGGAGATGCAGATGCCCTGGGGGTTGATTGTATGCTCCTCCAGTTTCTGGCCAAAACCAATAAAATATTTTTTCTCCGGATCACCGAAGATCCGGTAACGTCCTACTTCAAATACTTGTTTCAGCCCCAGCAGTTCGGTATAAAAATGAGTGGTTTTTTCAAGGTCATAAGTAAGATAAAAATTCACGGTTGAGTTTACATTATACATACAGTTGCCTCCTTTGGCACAGCTAAAATGCGAAATAAGAATCAAAACAAAAACCCGGCGACCAGATACAGAACCAGCGTTGCCCCGCTAAACAAAAGCTTATATGGCATCTGTGCCTGAGCTAAATCCATAACATCCACATTGGCACCGGTAGACGGCAAGACAACAATTGTTGAAATCGGTGATGACGAATCGCCAAACATTGCGCCGCCAAGCAAAGCAGCAATGGTCATTGACAGATTGGCATCGACAGAACTTGCCAGCGGTATGGCGATCGGTGCCAGAATAACCAGCCCGGTGACCAGACTTCCGGTTGCAAAAGTTACGATTGCGCTGATCAGAAAAGCCAGTGCCGGCAATAAACTGGCGCTGAGCAGCCCCTGGGATATGGAAACCAGATACGGTGCAAACCCCAGTTCCTTAATTGCCACACCAAAGCCAAAGGCAAATGCCAGAATAATCAGCACCGTACAGTTCCCCTTAAATCCGGTAAAAACAATTCCGGTTATCTCCTTCAGCTTAAAATAGCCACGCAGCAGCGGGTACACCAAAGATACAATAAAGCCTAAAAACAGCGGTGTATAAATCTGGATGCTTTTGGTCTGTAAATAAATCACAATAACAGATAGGAAGAATGTTCCAAACGGCAGAATAAACGTCAGGATATCCGGCTCCATCCCCGGCTGAAGCTTCATATCGTCGATTTCTTTTGCCGAAATTGGATTAGAATCGGGGCGGTATAAATGCCCGGTTTCCTTCACCCGCCGTTCCGCCTGTTTCATCGGTCCAAAATCAGGGAGGATTTCCAGCGCCCACAAAAGGGACAGGGTAACAGAAAAGATCGCGTAAAAATTAAAAGGAATTGCTTTGATATATTCATTCACACCATTTAAACTGGGATCTGCCGAAGCGATCACACCGGAGTAAACAATCAGATAAATAGTAATCGGAATCAGGGCATTCATCGCCGGTCCGGCAGAAGAAAGGATAAATCCCAGTTTCTCATGAGGTACCTTATGCTCATCAGTAATCGGACGCATCACGGAACCGGCACCAAGTGTTGATGCAGTCTGATCAAGCATCAGACAGGAAATCAGCCAGGTCAGCGCTTTGGCAATCTTTGGTGACTTTACCCGTCTGTTAAAAATCTCGACGAATGCAGCAAATCCACCCGCTTTTTTTATCGCTGCCAAAAACGGACCAAATATAATGATTGTCAGGATAATGCCTGTATTCCCGGCAATCCCCTGCATCAGGTACTGTTCGGCAAGCGGCCGGATAAAGCCGGTTCCATTCATGATAACGGAACAGCCGATCATGCCGGCAACCATGGCAATGACCAGATCCTTCAGCCAGAACGCCAGAACAATTGCAATTATCGGGGGAATTAATGTCAGAATACCATAATCCATAAGATAACCTCCTCTTCCTTTCTTATATCGTTTTTAACTGGTTAAATACACCTGCGATTCCGTCAATATCCGATTCCCGGTTCCAGTATGAAACCGCAATCCGCACCCCTTTAAAGCTGTCATCATAGTATGGCGGCTGCCGGTGCTCTACGACCCGGCAATACACCTTCTCCTTATCCAGATATTTCTTCAGCTCCTCACAGCTATAGTCACGGTGCCGCAAAAGAATCAGACCGGTGTACCCTTCCCGTGCCGACAGAAGCTCAATTCTGTCATCCTCATTTAACTGCTGCCACAGCTGTTCCCTAAGTCTCTCTGTTCTGGCATATATGTATTGGTATCCCACCTGTGTCCTCAGCCATTTAAGTGCGGCACATGCGCCGGCATTGACCTGAAATGCACAAGTACTGACCTCAAACATCTGCGGGCTCTTAAGCGGCCTGTATCCGCCGTTGCCATGTTCTTCATGGGAGAACACACCACAGATCGTCGGGCTGAAATGAGCCAACGCCGAGGGACGGACATACATCGCCCCGGCACCATCCGGTCCGCAGCAGAACTTATGCCTGGCAACAGCATAGACATCACAGTTTAAAGCCCGGACATCAACAGGAATTGTATTCGCCGCCTGCACACCGTCAACTATCGTGAGAATTCCCTTTGGTCTCATTTGTTCCGAGAGCAATGAGATATTCAGAATCCGTCCGTCACAATAAAGTACATGGGATATTACCAATGCCTTTGTCTTAGCTGTGACTGCCGCCAGCAAAGCGTCCTCCATATCCTGATCAAGCGGCGCCTGCCGGACCCAGACAATCTTAACGCCCCGACGCTTTGCCAGTGTTTCAAGCGGCGCCTGAATCGCCGGATTCTCCATCGTACCGGCAATGATTTCATCATCCGGTTCCCAATCCATTCCCCACAAACAGGCATTGATACCATAAGTCGTAGACTCAACCAGAGCAATGTCCCGGGCCTCACAGCCCAGAAGCAATGCCACTTCACTGCGATCCGCATCCCGTGTCTGCGCCATCAGAGCCATGGTGGTATCAGGAAAATAACGGGTTTCCTGTGCCATTTCAAATGATGCTTTCATCGCCTCCAACGCCGCTGTATTGACCGGTCCCCACGAACCTCCATTGACTGCCAGAACCTCATCCGGTATCTTTAACATCCGCCTGATCATCGAAATCTTTTCATCCATTTAATCCCTCCCTTCCTCTATATTTTGATCTTAACACTGAAATATATTTTAGTCAATATATTTTTGTTTATTTTTAATATTTTATTTTATTCAATAAAATATTTTTCATCACTTAATTAATATCCGGGTTTTTAAGCATAAGAAATTTGAGGGAAAACCGAGCAGAAAGGCTCAAAAAGAAAGTCCTGTTTAGAAATATGACATTAAGGGATTTTTGCGTCCTAAAATAAGTGTATATAAACGAAAAGAGGATATCCTGTGAAAAACCGGATGCTTTAGAAGCACTGATTTCCACAGAATATCCTTATTCTTTAGCCATCTGGTCAAAAATTGCTATTGACCGTCAGCCCTTTAATCAATTCCCTGATTACACTCTGGACAGATACTCACCGGTACGGGTATCGATCTTGATCTTGTCCCCTGTCTCTACGAAGAGCGGTACATATACAGTAGCTCCTGTCTCAACAGTTGCCGGCTTGGTTGCACCCTGAGCGGTATCACCCTTAAAGCCCGGCTCAGTATTGCTGATCTCCAGCTCTACAAACATCGGCGGCTCTACAGAGAATACATTGCCGTTGATCGAACAGATCTTACATACATCGTTCTCTTTTACGAACTTCAGTGCATCACCAATGGTCTCCTGGTTCAGCGCCACCTGATCATAAGTCTCGTTATTCATAAAGTGGAATAAATCTCCGTCTGAATAGAGATATTCCATATCTACACGATCAATTCTTGCCTGCGGGAACTTCTCATTCGGACGGAAAGTCTTTTCTACTACTGCTCCACTAATCACGTTCTTAATTTTGGTTCTGACAAAAGCCGCACCCTTTCCTGGCTTTACGTGCTGAAATTCAAGAATCTGAAAAACTGCTCCATCAATTTCCAGGGTTATTCCGTTTCTAAAATCACCTGCTGAAATCATGTGATATTCCTCCTTGCATTGCGTACTCACGCATAATCTACTCTATTCTATAATAAAAAGCCCGTTTTTTCAACTGTTTTTTGCAGCAGTACATGAACCGGTCAGGTAATCCATCGCCAGGGCATAACCGGTCAGCCCCAGGCCAACCACCTGTCCGGTACAAACCGGAGCCGTTACCGAGACATGACGGAACTCCTCACGCTTGTGCACATTTGAGATATGAACCTCAATACTCGGTACCTGAATGGACGCCAGCGCATCTCTGACCGCATAACTATAGTGGGTAAAAGCACCGGGATTAATAATAATCCCCTCCACACCGCTATGATAAGCTTCCTGTAATTTATCAATCAATCCGCCTTCATAGTTACTCTGGAAAACTTCAATCTCATGACCTTCGTTTTCTGCCTTCTCCTCCAGCATCCGGACCAGATATGCATAATCCCGGGTTCCGTAAATACCTTTTTCGCGGATTCCCAGAAAGTTCAGATTCGGTCCGTTTAATACCAGTAGTTTCATTATTTCGTCCTATCCTTTCATCGATTACATCTGCTGCAGGACCGTTTCCAGTTCCTGTACGATCTGTTCCGGTGACTTGCGGTCCACATCAATAACCAGATGGGCCGCCTGTTCATAGATCGGATTGCGGTCTGCCAGCAGCTGCTCTACCTTTTCTCTTTTGTTGGCCACCTGCAAAAGTGGTCTCGTCACATCACCTTCCAATCGGGACAGTACCGTGTCCGGCCGGGTCCGCAGGAACACAACCGTTCCCAGTTCAGATAAAATAGCCCGGTTCTCTGCTCTGAGGGGAAGTCCGCCGCCAACGGAAATCACCGTATGATCTGCTTCATTATTTAGTCTTTCCAAAATGCGGCTTTCAATTCTTCTAAAACCGGCCTCGCCATGTTCACTGAATATCTGCGGTATACTCATCCCGGCTTCTGCTTCAATCAGCTGATCGGTATCTACCAGCGGACGACCTGAACGTTCACTCAGGCAGGTGCCGATGCTGGTCTTCCCGGCTCCCATGAATCCAATCAGAATCGTATTGTTTTTCATCGGGCCCGTCCTCCCAGATGATCCAGCAGAAGCTGTTTCGATTCTGCTGTCATTTCAGCTGTTACCAGCACGCCGGGGTTCCACAGTTCAAAAGCAGCAATCCCCTGGTACATCAGCATGGTAAGACCATTCATGGTTTTCGCGCCTGCTGCCTCTGCCCGTTTCATAAAACCGGTTTCCATCGGTGTATATATAATATCAACAGCAGTATGCAGCTTATCATAAAAGGCCGGATCTTCAATCAAAATATCGTCCGGGTGCGGGTACATTCCCACACTGGTCGTCTGAATCGCCAGACACTTTTCTTCCTGAATCCCCTGCCAGGCATCAATCGGTCCCACCTCAACCGAAGTGTAACCAAGCGTCTGGCTGATATGCCGTGCCAGCTGCCCGGCCTTTTCGACACTTCGGTTGAGCAGATAGATCTTGCCGGCGCCTTCCTTTGCCAGCATATATAATGCCGCCTTGGCTGCGCCGCCTGCGCCAAGCAGAATGCAGGTCTGTCCGGTGATGCTGATCTGCTCTTCCTGCATGGCCCGTTTCAGTCCGGCGGCATCCGTATTGTATCCTTTATAACCATCCGCTGTCCGGACCAGGGTGTTGACGGCACCAATCACACTGGCCGCCTCATCAATCCCGGTCAGATGCGGCATCACTCCCTGCTTGTGCGGTACAGTAACATTCAACCCCTGTATATTCAGGGCAAATGCCCCGCTGACTGCTGCACCAACCTGATCCGGCTGAACCAGAAAGGGCAGATAAGCCAGATCCAGCCCAAGCCGGCCGGCATAAAAATTGTGCATCAGCGGTGATATGGTATGTTCGATCGGACATCCGATCACACCGCATACAGTAGTCTTTCCACCTATCATTTATTCGTCTCTCTTTTCGCATTTCTTTTTGTAAAAATATAATACGATCGATTCCAGATATCGTTTTAAAACAATCTGGATCTCTTCCCGGGGATGGATGGGCTTTACCAGAAAGCTATAGATCCCGGCGCGGTTCGCACCGTACACGTCAGTAAATATCTGATCCCCGGCAAATACGGTCGTATCACAGGTTGTCCCCATGATCGCCATCGCTTTGTTATAGCTTTTGACGGACGGTTTTTGGGCACTGCTGATATATGGTGAATGTACCAGTCCGGCAAACGGTGCTACTCTGGGTTCTTTGTTATTTGAAACCAGACAGGTCTTCATGCCCATTCCATGCAGCTTGTCCAACAATGCAATAATCTGCTCATCTGCCGGTTCGCCATGCGGTACCAGTGTATTGTCAATGTCAAAGATGACGCCCCGGATTCCCTTTTCATACCATGAATCCCAGGGAATTTGGTAGACACTCTCCACCCACTCCCTGGGATAAAATTGTTCTAACAGCAAATTTAGGTTACTCTGCCTTTCTTTATAATTTCGTTGATGTGGAATTGTTCAGCAGTTTGCCGAGTTCTTCCATAAAGGTATTTACATCCTTGAACTCACGGTATACAGAAGCAAAACGGACATAAGCCACCTCATCGAGCTGTTTGAGCTTGCGCATAACCAGCTCACCGACTGCTGAAGTTTCAATCTCCTTTTCTTCCATATTGAATACCTGATTCTCAATCTCGTCAATCATCGCATTGATCTGCTGTGTCGATACAGGACGTTTGTGACAGGACTGTACAATACCGGATTCGATCTTGGAACGGTCATAGGTCTCTCTGGAGCGGTCCTTCTTGATCACCATCAATGGCATGGTCTCCAGCTTCTCGTAAGTGGTAAATCGCTTTCCACAGGTACCGCACTGACGGCGGCGGCGGATAGAGTTGTTATCATCGGCCGGTCTGGAATCGATAACCTTGGTATCTAATTCGTTGCAATAAGGGCATTTCACGTCTTCATCCTCCTGTTGTTTTCATCGCTGCTTCATTTTATGTATATTTTATCTTACCATTTGTATAAACACAAGCACTTTCGCTTTCAATCAGTCGAACTTACAGGCTTTTTCAACATCTTTGAGCTTGCAGATTTCCACCAGTATGATATCCGGCCCGATCTGCTTCACATCACAAAAAGGAATCACAAATTCTTTTTCACGGCCGAAAACGCCGCACAGGCACCCCGGTCCCGGAACGATCAGATGGGTAATGCATCCGGTACAGGGATCAAATTCAACATCGCCTACACATCCAAGCCGTCTGCAGTCGCAGACATTAATTACCTCTTTTTTTTTAATTCACAAATACGCATAACATACACCTTTTATCCTCTTAGTGTATGTTATGCGTATAGTTACATTTGGTTGCCCATATTGTATTTTTCTTCTTTTATACTCAGGTAGAAATACACAGAAGTACATAAAATGTAGGGAGTTATCCACAAATATCCGATACCAACTGACAAATATCCCAGGATAATCCATCCGATAAAACTGAGTGACAGGACAAACAGCCGTCCATAGTTATCCTGCATCAGATACTTACTTTGTTTGAATGCATCTGATACACGATACTCTGAATTCTCAATAAGGATAAACATTACCATCGAATACCGCAGTGCGATCAGGGTCCCCGGTATATATGACAGCAGCCAGGCAATAAAACTCACCACAAATGATGCCGCGCCTTCCAGTACAAATGTTCCGATCAGGCTTACGATGAAACCGGGGATCGAAACAAGTAAACCAAGTAATGAGATAAGTAAGGAAGCACCGATAAATTTCAGCGGACGGTTACGGAACACGTAAAACAAATCTGAATACTCCGCTTTTTCGCCAACTGCAATCTTATAACAAAGGCGCATGTAACCTACACCAAGAAATACTCCCGCCAATATGATAAGCAGAAATAAAACTATCATAAACAGAATTGTGACGGCCACCACAACACCGGTACCGCGGTAAAGTGCCGCTGCAAAAAACATGATCGCGACAACCGTTACAATATACAGCACAGTAAAAATGGTACCAACAATCATTGCTGAAAGCAGGCCGCTGACGGCTGCAGTGCCGAAATTGCCGACCAGCGCACGCCTTGCCATCATTTTAAGTTCAGCTCTGGTTCGTTTCATCATCCGGCACCTCCCATCGGGAATCTAATCCCAATTGTCAGCAGATTTTCGAGATCCGGCAATATTGGCGCTGACGGCAGCGAATACGCAAACGCTATCTGAAGCACGAAAAAGACCACCCAGGCTACAATCCCCAGTACCATACCAATCACAGACAGAATAAGCCCCATCTTAGCCTTTTTCTCCAGCTCTGCGTCCACCCGGGACAACAGGGCAAAGGTAATGCCCAGTGCCCCGAGTATGACTGAGACCCAGCAGCAGCAAAAAGTCACCACTGTCAGAATCCCCAGCACCTGCGAAGCAGACGCCATATTACTGTCCTTACTGACCGGCTGCTCACCGCCGGCTAAATACATATCTGATTTGTCATTTTCCATGATGTTCTCCTGATTTATTGTGTCTATGTAACTGGCGGGTGGGACTATCTTCTTGACTGATAAAGCCAGTCAAGAAGCATCGGATATTCATCCAATGTGAAAATGTGTATAAAAACAGCTTTACAAGCAAGCTTGACAGCTGCTTTTACACACATTTTCCCGCCATCCTGAACTGTTACGTTTAAAATAACGGCACTACTGCTCCGTCATATGTGCTGTTAATAAATTCAGCTACTTCATCGCTGGTCAGAGCTTCAATCAGTGCCTGGATTGCTTCATCGTTTTCGCTGCCTTCCTGAACTGCGATTACATTGCCGTAAGTCACTGCTGCTTCTGAATCAGAAGCTTCTACTGCCAGCGCATCAGATACCTTAAGGCCTGCTTCAATAGCATAGTTGCCGTTTACAACTGCTACATCAACGTCCTGAAGGGAACGCGGAACCTGTGCTGCTTCAATCTCAAGAATATCAAGGTTTTTAGGATTTTCAACAATATCTATTTTGGTTGCATTAAGGCCTACGCCATCTGCCAGTTTGATCAGTCCCTGTGCTTCAAGGAGAAGCAAAGCTCTTGCTTCATTGGTTGCATCATTTGGTACGGCTACTTTTGCGCCGTCAGCCAGAGCTTCTAATGACGCGGTCTTACCGGCATAGATACCAAACGGCTCGTAATGAATGGCTGCGGCGGACTGGATTGTTGTTTTATTTTCTTCATTAAACTGCTCTAAATAAGGAAGGTGCTGGAAGTAGTTGGCATCCAGGTCACCGGTTGATAAAGCCAGGTTTGGCTGTACATAATCAGTAAACTCTACGATATTCAGCTTGTAACCAAGTTTCTCCAGAACCGGTGCTGCTGCTTCCAGAATTTCAGCATGAGGTGCCGGGCTTGCGCCTACTTTGATTTCTTTTAAATCTGCCGGTACTGCTTCTTCGGCCTTGTCTGTTTCTGTGCCGGTATCTGCTGCGTCAGTGCCTGCTGCATCAGATTCTGCTGCTGTAGTCTCCGGCGCTGCGGTTGTTGGGGTCTGGCTATTGCTGCCGCTGCATGCGGTCAGGGATACTGCAGCCAGTGCTGCTGTGATGATTGCGATTGATTTTTTCATAGTTGTTTCCTCCTCTGATTTGAATGGGGTGTTTCCGGGTTTCCGGACGGCTGTCTTCTTGAATGATAAAGCCATTCGGTTTGATTTATAAGGTTTTCACCAACAGCCCCGTCGGGCTGCTAAATCCGTAAGTAATTACCGAATCCTTTTGTCACTCAGCCGGGCAATCAGCATGCCGACCTCCTGAATGATCTGTACAATCAGTACCAGAATAGCTACTGTTATCAGCATCATCTCCGTCTGGTAACGATAATAACCGTAGTTGATTGCTATCGTACCGAGACCACCGCCGCCGACAAATCCGGCCATCGCGGAATAACCAAGTATGGTAGTGATTGATATCGCTGCACCTACTAAAAGTGATGGTTTTGCTTCCGGCAGAAGCACTTTCCAGATAATCTGAAACGTTGAGGCCCCCATTGATTTGGCGGCTTCAATCACTCCTGCATCAACCTCACGGAACGATGATTCAACCATCCGGGCAATATATGGGGATGCCGCTATTACAAGCGGCGGTACTACTGCTTTTGCGCCCAGTGTTGTCCCGACAATTATGCGGGTGAGCGGAATCACCATGATTAATAAAATCATAAACGGGATCGACCGGAGCAGGTTAATAATTGTACCCAGTACCTTCTGAAATCCGGGAATCGGATAAATTCCATCTTTGTCGGTTACTACCAGGATAATACCCAGTGGAATTCCAATCAGATAAGATAAACCTGAGGATAAAAACACCATATACAGGGTTTCCATCAACCCGACACCAAGCATTGCCCGGCTCTGATATATGGTCTCGATAATTCCTTTGGCCAAATCAAAAAATGTATTAATAAATGTCAGACTAAACATCATCTTCATTCACCTCCTCAAATGGAACTTTCGCAGCAATCAGATAGTTGAGTGCTCTGTTAGCTTCACCTTCATCTTCAGGCAGCTGCACAATCATCTGACCCAGGGCAGTACCATTGATATCTTTTGTTGCTGCATACATAATATTCAGCGGCACCTTGCTGGCAAGAATCATATTCGCAATTACCGGCTCATTGGATGAGCGGCCGTCGAATGTAATCCGGATCTTCCTTGAACGGTCAAAGGTCACCTGTTTTACTGCATCACCCAGAATCAGCTGGCGGCCGATCTTGGACTTTGGTTCGGAGAACAGATCCGATACCTTTCCGACCTCGGCAATCCTGCTCTGATCGATAATGGCAACACGGTCACAAATTGCTTCAATTACTGCCATCTCATGAGTAATTACGATGACTGTAATTCCCAGATCCCGGTTGATCTGTTTGATCAGGCCGAGGATTGATTTGGTGGTATTGGGATCCAGGGCGCTGGTAGCTTCGTCACACAAAAGTACTTTAGGATTGGTGGCAATCGCTCTGGCAATCGCAACCCGCTGCTTTTGGCCGCCGGATAACTGGGCCGGATAGGAATGCGCCCGATCATCAAGTCCAACCAGTTTTAACAATTCCATTGCACGTTTTGTTGCTTCATCTTTTTTCATCCCGGTAATCTCAAGCGGAAAACATACGTTCTTTAGCACATTCCGCTGGGCCAGCAGATTGAACTGCTGAAAGATCATGCCCATTGACTGTCTGGCTTTGCGTTTTTCGGAATCTCGCAGTGCCGCCAGATCCTCTCCTTCGAAAATCACTTCACCGGAAGTGGGCAGTTCCAGCAGATTAATGCATCGCACCAGGGTACTTTTTCCGGCACCGGACAAACCGATGATACCGAATATCTCACCCTGATTGATATCGAGATTGATGTCGCTAAGCGCCACTACCGGGCCGTTGGCTGTCTTGAATTCCTTGCCCAGGTCTCTTAATTGGATAATTGGTTGTTCTGCCATTTTATATCCTTTCTTTTCTGATATGTTAAAGATGTAACACCATGCTCAATGTCGCACACAAGACGTGCTCGTTTCGCAGGTGTGCTTGATTGCTATGCTCGTGAAGGACCTCGCTAAGCACTCAATGCAAGCACTCAAAGCAAAAAATCGCAGGCCTCCACAGACCTGCGATCACAGTATTCAAACAATATATACCTATAACAATGACTACTGATTGTCACAATCCATGCATGATATTTGATTTTCTAAGCATACGAACATACGGCACATGTCCATCATCATGCCGCTCATCATATCCATATTCATCTGCATGGTCACGATTGATCTCATCACTAATCCTCCAAACTCCAAACAAAAACTCTATGAGCCGTATTTTACGACAGCACAGAGTTTTTGTCAAGCTATTATCAGAAAATTAACTGGAAATTTTTATGTTGGTTCTGTGATTTCATCCTCTTCCGGCTTGTTTTCTGGTTCTTCATCTTCTTCCGCTTCCTCTTCGTCATCATCAGCATCTGCAGCGTTTGTGACATCCTCCTCTTCGGTATCGTCCTGATCCGGATCTGATTCCTCAACCGCCGCCTCATCTGTTACAGTATCATCATTTACTTCTTCTTTTTTAGCAGCATCCTGCTCTGGTTTATATTCCGGAAGTTTGGTTTCGGTTTCCTCTGTGATATCTTCGTCAGGGGTATCAGTCAGCAGCGATGCTAATGTATCAGCATTGCTAAGAGCTTTCTGATTTTCTGTAACTGTCACAGTCAGAACTTTTGTCTTGAATCCGTCAGCTGATAACCTGATCGTATATTCTCCGGCTTCATCAAAATCATTAAGTGTAAATTCCAAAGCAAACATTCCCAGACTAAGCTCTGATCTCTTATAGCTGCTCACCAGCTGATCATCCATATAGACTGAAACCGACTCAAAATTCTTGAAATACTCAGTTTTCGTAAATGTTTCCCTTACCTGGACCCGAACAGAATTACCACTTGAAATACTGGTGGTATCCACGACTCTGCCAGATTGTTTGATTCCAACTTCAGCAGGAACATCCTTGCCGTCCTCATCTTCCAGCTCATCATCTTCATCGATAATATCAGGATCACCAACGACTGAAAGTGTCAGTTCTTTGTCCTCATACCCTTCAGCCACCAGTGTTAAAGTATACTCTCCGGCTTCCGCAAAGAGATTCAGCTTAAAGGAATATTCGTGGCCTATACTCAGATCACTTTTCTTTAATGTTTTAAATGTTTCGCCATCTTTTTCAATTACAACTTTTTCAAATGCGGCTTTGTAGGCATCACTTTCAGCCTGTTTCCAGAAATCGCCGATCTTTATCCAGATATATGATCCTTCCTGAATTTCTTTGTGATCATAACCTTCATTGTCTGTTTCATAAGAAGCAATTCCCACATAATCCGCCGGCTCTGACAGTTCTTCCTCATCTGCCTTGTCACCGGTTGTTGTGACCGTCAATACCTTGTCAGCATATCCGTCAGCTTTCAGGATCACTTCATACTCACTGCCGCTTTCAGTGAACTCATTGAGTTCGAAATCATAATACCAGAAATAATATCCATTAAGGACTTCAGATCTTGAATAATCCTTAATCTCTTCGCCGTCCAATATGATTACTACAGATTCAAATGCATTTATGTAGTCAATTTTTTCCTGACCGTAAGACTCACCCACACTGATCGTAATGGAACTACCCGGTTCAATTTCCAGTGAAGATACTACAGTTCTTCCAGATTTAATAATCCCAACGCCACCGGGAACATCCAGTACAGTGCCTTCCGGAATCGTAACTGTAAATTCTTTGTCATAATAACCATCGGCATATATAACAATTGAGTAATCGCCGCTGGCTGCAAAGTAACTTCCGCTAATAACATAATCGGTCTTCCACATGCCGGTGTGCAGATTTTTATCAACCGTTTCTCCATTTACTGTAACTGAACTGATTTTTTCTGCATATGCCGTATCAAGCATTTTACCCACAATAATCGTTACATTTTTATTAGCAATATAGGTGTTCTCATCACTCAGCTGTACCAATTCCGGTACTTCAGCCCTGATTTCACCATTTTGCTCCAGCTCCGATGGGGTAAATACATAGCGGACATCATGATAGCCGGAAGCGCTCATCTGCAGTACAAACTGTGTATCTTCCTTGCCTTCGAATAAGCTCGATTTTAAAATCAGACTGGTATTTACGATTTCATAAGTACCGTCACTGCCGACTGCGTTGTTGTCATACAAAGCAGTACCATTCAAACGCAACCCTGACAATGCCTTTGCATAACTCTCGGTCAAACCGGTAATGACAATATCACCCGAATCATTTCGTACCGCCTGCAAATCCAACGGATTTTCCTTTGACAGATTCACGGTTACCGATGCAATCTGATATGAGGTCGAATAAATAATAAATTCGTTATCTCCAGTTGAAAGCAGATTATTTTCATCATTCGGAATCGTAATTATGCGATTATCCCTATCTATCACAAAGTTAGTGATTAACCGACTGTTGTTTGTCCACATGCTGGTAATTCCATCAAGCCACTCATCTACATTTTCAATATCTGAGTATTTTAAGATCACATCCCTGCCGGTATAAGCCTGTTCGATGGTGATCTCCGGCACTGGTTTTCCCGTTGCATTGCGGAAATAATAAAGATCGCCGAGCAGACCGTCTTCGAGCATGTTCTTCACCTGCTCTGCGCCTCCCAGATACAGTGCTTCATGGGCTTTTTCTGTAAAAATATTCTCCGGTGCTTCCGGTACGGATATGTATAATTCATGCAGAGTCAGATAGTCATCCGCACCGGATGGCATACCACAATGATTTTTATAATAGGTATAATCAATGATTTTGTTCAGTCCATCCTGATAGAAGATGCCATCTTTGTCAAGGCTTCCCCACCAGCTCAGTACTTCACGCGAATAACCGGTATCCATTCCAAGCGCTGCTAAAATCCGTGCATTGGCAACCAGATCAAACTCAAATACTATGGTTCCTCTTATATTTACACTGCCGCCTTCGCTTCCGCCGCTGGAAGAACCACTGGTCGCTCTTGACATACCGTCAAGGCCGGCATATGTCTGAGCCGTTTGAACGGTCTGAGTATTCCTGACACTTTGTGTCACCTGATCATCTGGTATATTTAACGTACTGTAGACACTGAAAGCGGAATCAGCCGCATCACTTTCACCCATCGTTGGATTTTCCTGTCCGGCTAATGGGGCATTCAAAATAAAGGTCTTTGTATAGTCTTCATACCCTACAGCTTTTACCATAAGGGTGTGGCTTCCCTCTGTCAAAAGTGAATGAGCGCTGTTTTCCAAACGAACCAGACTTGATACAATATGGTAGTGAACACAATCACCTGTTAAGAGTTGCCCATCCAGATATACTGCATAAATCGGATTCACAATTGCATAGTTAAAATCAGTCAGTTCAAACAGCAGGTCCTGTCCGGCCCAGAAATTGAAGTTTCCGCTTAAGACAAGTTCTCCGGCCGGTTTCACCAGCTCAACCACGATTTTAGCATCATTATAACCATTAGATTTAATAATTATGGTATGCTTTTCATTTCGCCCCTGAATCGGAGTACTGTCAGCATCAATTACAATCCTGCCATTCGTAACGGTGTAAGATAACGGCTGTCTGCTTCCTGCACCGGAATCGTAATCCTTCTGAACTTCATAGATTCCCCGCTGCCATAAGGCAGATTCTTCTGTTACATCAAACGTAATCTCAATATCATTGCCTAATTTAGTAACCGGACAGGAAAGCTGGGGGACAGTATCATCAACAGGAACGGTCCCCTCTGCCACTGTATCATAGGTTGATTTTGTCGGATATACCCTTACATTACCATCATTATCATAGTTTGGCAGGTAATAATCAAAGACTGATATTGGTCCCGATGCCAGGACATATTGTGGTGACTCACCAACGATTGGTGCCGTAAACGCCTTGGTGCCGCTGCCCAGGCTGATTGTCTCCTGTCTGGTGCTGTCAGTGCGGCTGACCGCGGTAACCTCTGCCACTTCATTTGGATTGAGTTCCAGTTTGACAACCGTTTTCTGGTCATTAACTGCAGTTGGCGCGGCTGGAATTCCATTCAGTAATATATCATAGTCATCCAGGCTGCCGGCTGCAAAGGTAAGCACGCCGTAATGTACCTGTTCGATACTGTACAGGTTACTCTTCTGGGTATTAAAAATGGTATTCGTTTCATTCTGTCCGCCATCATCTGATACCGACGCTGTCAATACTTTATTTTTGTATCCGTCTGCCCGCAGCTGAACTTTATACTGCCCGGCTGTATCGAATGGATTCAAGGTCAGAATGTAACTGCCATTCCAGTCATCGTCCGCATAAATACGAACAATCTCTCCGTCACGAGATACCTCTACTGATTGAAGCTGAGTATAATACTCGGTATTACCGGTATATCCAAGTTCAATTTCTCCTGATTCACCGGTAGTATAACTTTTCTGATCAACTACCTGTATTGTGGTGGCACCTGAAACTGCATCCAGGAACCCAATGTATTCGGGAACTTCTTTCAGCGGAGTTTCTGATTCATTTCCACCACTTTCGTTGCCGTTTCCGCCGTTCTCGTTGCCACTGTTTTCGTTGCTATTTCCGCTATTTTCGCTACCGGAATTATTTTCGTTGCCGGAGTTGTTTCCACTATTGGAGTTGTTTCCGTTATTGTTGCTCCCGCTATTACTGCTTCCACTGTTGCTGCTTCCACTGTTGCTGCTTCCACTGTCGCTGCTTCCGCCACTCGAACTGCTGCCGCCCGGTGCTGAACTTAAAGGAACACTGTTTTCTGATTCACCGGTCCACATTCCGTTCGCATCTACCGGATATCCATCTGGAGTTACTGTATCTACAAGTAATTCACCATTTGGCATATTAAGGTAATACCATTTATTATCTACCTGAACCCAGCCCATTGCCAACGAACCGTCCTGGTTCAGATAATACCACTTTTCATTGCTGTCCAAAAACCACCCGGTCTGCATAAATCCGTTCGCATCGAAACGGTACCACATCCCATCTGCAGTCTTCATCCAGGTACTCTTCAGCTTGCCCTCTTTTTCGTCTTCATACTGCCATTGATTTCCCTGCTGCTGCCATTGTCCGGCATAAGCCAGTCCCGAAAATGCCATTGACAAACTTGTCACTGCAGCAATCAATCGTATCCCTTGCTTTTTCCTCATGTTTCCCTCCAAACTTTTTTAGTTAGCCAAAACTAACACTAAGGATTATAGTACGGAAACCAGACTGGAACAATATTCCAAATGACAAAGATTATCACTTGTCATGTATTGAGAAATTTAGTCATTTCCGGTCACAACCTTTCACCTTTTCTTCACATTTTAAGGTTAATCTAACTATTTTAATTATATTATTTATTATAGGCACCTTTTATCTTAATAAGATAATCATGATGAGGCGGGAGGTAGTGCAGAGCGGAATGATGATGCATTTGGAGTGTGGATAGAAGAAGAAATGAACAGACATCTGCAGATTCACTGGTGGTTATATAATAGAATAACGATAGCCTGGGGACAGGGCTGTTTTTGGTACAGTGTAGTGTCCCCAGGCTTGTTGATCAGGTAAATGGCTGAAAAGAGTGGTTGGCAGGTTATGTGAGTTGCACCAGCACTAGTATGAGCTTTCTCCTGCGGTTCCTTCTTTCATTAATTTCACAAGACGGCTGGTTCCAAGCCGGGCTGCTCCGGCTGCCATAAATGCTTCAGCATCATCAAATGAAGTGATCCCGCCGGCGGCTTTGATCTTTACTTCCGGACCTACATGTTCAGCAAACAGTTGAATATCTTTCAGAGTGGCTCCGGCGGTGGAAAAACCGGTAGAGGTTTTGATAAAATCAGCGCCGCTTTGGGATACGATCCGGCACATGCGGATCTTTTCTTCGTCGGTCAGAAGACAGGTTTCGATGATTACTTTGAGCAGTTTTCCGTGACAGGCTGATTTTATTGATTTGATTTCTGCCAGGATCTTATTGTCATTGCCGTCTTTCAGGTCGCCGATGTTTATTACCATATCTATTTCGTCGGCACCGTTATGAACGGCGTCTTCTGTTTCAAAAACCTTTGAGGCAGTTGTGTGATATCCATTTGGAAATCCGATTACTGTACAGATGGTTATCTTTCCATTGACGTATTCTTTTGCCCGTTTGACATAGGATGGCGGAATGCAGACAGAGGCGCAATGATAGTTGATTCCGTCATCGCAGATCTGCTTGATTTCTTCCCATGTGGCTGTCTGGGCGAGCAGGGTATGATCTACTGCCTGTAAAATTTTTGACTTGTCCATTTTATTGACCTCTCTTTTTGACCTTTTTTTAATTACTTCCCTAAATGTCTGTCGTTATACCGCTGAAGTTTAAGCTCGTAATAGTTGGGCAGCATGAAGTTCTTTTGAAATACTACCTGGCGGTTGGCCTGGTAGATTTTTTCTTCCATCATGATCATTGGGACGCCTTCGTCTGTGTGGAGCAGCTTCGCGGTGCTTTTTCGGGCGTAGGCGATTCTTATTTTACTGTCGCTGTAGAGTTTTTCGCGCTGGATGAATTCGTTGTAGAACTCGTATACGGCATTGTCCTCATTTAGGGTCACCTGATTGTCGACCAGGATTTCGTAGGGGATGAAAATCTGGGCAAGACCGGTGGGGGTGGAATTTGACAGGTATACAATCTCGATTAAGGCTACGAGTGATGAGGGTTCTAGTTTGAATTGCTCACGGTGCTTGTCTGTCGCTACCTGGAATTGGATTTCCATTTCTACCTGGTCTATGGGGACGTTGGCATGGGTGATTAGTACGTTGTTCAGGCGTTCTACTCCGGATTCGAATTGTAATCCGCGTTCGAGGACGAAACTGCCTTTGCCCTGGTGGTTGATGATCATGCCGTCTTCTTGTAACAGGAGAAGGGCCTGCCGCAGGGTGCCGCGGCTTACTTTTAGTTCTTCGGCAAGGTCGCTTTCGGAGGGGAGCTGTTCGCCTGGTTTGTAGAAACCTTCGGCTATGCGGTTGTATATGGTTCCGTATACGGTTACAAAGAGGGGTAGTTTTTTTTCGGTTTTGGTTTTGGCTGTTGCAGGTGCTTTTGCTTCCACTTATTTTCTCCCTTTTCTTTGAGTTTTTTTGGGGTGGGTTGGATTGAATTGGGTTGGATTGCTGGGGGGGGTTGGCTGGTTCCGGACGGCTCTCTTCTTGAATGATGGGGCTATTCAAGAAGCATCGGATGAACCATCCGATGTGAAAAAACATATAAAAACAGCTTTACAAGCAAGCTTGACAGCTGCTTTTATACGTTTTTTCCCGCCGTCCTGGTCTTTATCGTTCCATTATACCATCTCCCCCATCTTCTTCAATCACTTTTTTCATCCCTTCTATACTTGTAATAATCGCTCGTTTTTCCATATCTGTCGGATAAACAGTCGAATCATTCCCATAACTCTTACAATTAGTAGCCGATACCATCACACTGGCCATTCTCAGTCCTAAACTCCCGGCCGCAATAAACAACGGTGCACATTCCATACTGGTCGAGGTCGCTCCTCCTTTTTCATATGAATCCCACCGAAACTTAAGCTCTGGTCCGATTGGTCTGGTCTCTGGCTCTACCTGGGTATAGAATGAGTCTTTTGTAATCGTCACTCCAACATCATACTTATACCCAAGCTCAATCGCCGCCTCTTCCATCTTTCTGACCAGAAAATAATCCGGTACTGCGGGATATTCCATCGGCAGGAAATGAGAAGAAGTTCCTTCCATCCTTACGGCTCCGTTAGGAATCACAATATCGCCGCGCTCTACTTTAGGTGACACCGATGCACAGGTGCCGACACGGATAAAGGTATCGGCTCCCAGCTTGGATAACTCCTCCAGACAGATGATTGCTGACGGGCCGCCCATACCGGTGGATGTTACGAGGACACGGACTCCATTCAGGTATCCTTCATAGGTTGTGTGCTCTCTGTTCTGGGCAATCTTTTTTGCATCATCCAGGTAAGCAGCGATTTTCGGGACACGTTCGGGACTCCCCGGCAGGAATACGTATTTGCTGATCTGATCCTCACTAAGTGCGATATGTAACATTTTCTTTCCTTCTGACATGATAAAACCTCCAGTATATATAATATATTTTTTAGTTGACCAGCTTCCCTAAAGATTCCGGTCCCTTAGCTTTCTTTCCTACAAATAACAGAATAAACAGAGTCAGCGCATACGGCAGCATCTGGATAAACTGTGTCGGTATATTAATATCCGACAGATAAAAACGAGCGGACTGCGCCAGCGCAAAAATCATCCCGGCACCAAGGCTTCCAAGCGGGCTCCAACCACCGAAGATGTTGGCCGCCAGTCCCATAAATCCCCGCCCGGCCACCATATCCACAACAAACAGATTGTTCTGGGACAGGGACAGGAAGGATCCGCCGACTCCCGCAATCATACCTGCTGCCGCCATTGCCACATAACGGTATCGGTTTACATTAATTCCGGATGTCTGGACCGCATGAGGCTGCTCCCCGATCGCCCGGTATCTGAGTCCCACCCTGGTCCGGTAAAAGACAAACCATACCGCAAAAACAATGAAAAAAGTGAGGTACAGATAAGGGGACTGCTCATGGAAGAACGCACCGGCAATCGGGATATCTTTGAGCACCGGTACCGAAAAACTTTTTACCGTATTAACCGGATCTGTCATGCCCTCACGCTGCCAGAATACCTTTAAAAGGACAGCTGTAATACCGCTGGCGAACATATTGACTCCGACTCCGACCACACTCTGATGGGCCCGCAGTTTCAGGCAGAAGACCGCATACAGAAGGCCTAATCCGGCCCCGGCAAGCATTGATATCAGCAGACCGGCATAAGCACTTCCGGTCAGATGGCTGCCCAAAACACCGCTGAATGCACCGATCAGCATCAGCCCCTCAACACCGAGAAGAATGATCCCGCCCCGTTCGGCAATTGTACCGCACATGGCTCCGAGGATCAGGGGAATTGAAAGCCGCAGGGTCATTGCAACAAACTGTGTCATTATCTCCATTCCCTATACCTCCTTTTTCTTCTGGAAAAACTTAATGATTTCAGGTGCGGAAACCAGTAAAATGACCAGACTCTGGACGACAACTATAATATTGGCCGATACATTGGTCACCCGCCCCATCCGCAGGGCACCGGTATCTAAAATACCAAATAAAAATGCAGTTAACAGGACACCAACCGGATGGTTTCGTCCCAATATTGCCACAGCAATTCCGGTAAAACCAAAGGAAGGTGAAAAACCATCGATAAAACTTCCGTACTTACCCATAATCTCGGTAGTACCGGCCATGGCGGCAATTCCGCCTGACAGCATCATGGTCAGAATCATCATCCTCGAGGAATTGATTCCGGCGCTGACCGATGCATGCCGGTTCCCGCCAACCGCCCTGAGTTCAAAGCCTTTTGCACTCTTCCACAAAAAGATATACTGCACAGCCGCAAATATCAGCAGCAAAAAGATAGCTGTGGTCAGCTGACTGTTGCCCCATATTCTGGTCAGCATTGCTTGTTCACTGATCGGATTAGTCTGGGATACGGAACCCGGGGCCTTTAACGGACCATTGACCAGCCAGCTGGTGAACAGTGTTACCAGGTAGTTCAGCATAATGGCCACAATCACCTCACTGGTATGACGCTTCGCTTTAAAATAGCCGGGAATCGCACCGATCAGCATGCCGGCCAGAAAACCGACCAGGATACACATCGGAAGCATAATGATTTTCGGCAGGCCCGGAAACATCAGCGCGAACACAGTTGTTGCCATGGCACCGGCGTAGAGCTGTCCTTCCGCACCGATATTCAGCATCCCGCCCCGCTGCCCCAGGGCAACGGCCAGTCCGGTAAATGCGAGCGGAATCGTCTTGCTCAGAGTATTGGCAAATGTCTGTGAGTTGCCCAGGGCTCCTTTGAACAATGCCTGATATGCCTCCCAGGGATTTTCACCGATCGCCAGAATAATCAGCGCACCGATCAGCAGGGCAACGATAACCGAAAACAACGAACTGCCCAGGTCTCCGGCAAACTTTTTCATCTGCTCTTTTTTCATTTGCCGTCCACCTCCTGCCTTTTTCCGGCCATAAACAAACCGATTTCTTCTTTATTGTAACTTCCATTCTGAAACAGGGCGCTGACTTCACCCTCATAAAATACAGCAATACGGTCAGACAGATTCATCACCTCACTCAGTTCCGCTGATATCAGGAGAATCGCCTTTCCCTCCGCCTTCAGCCGGAGCAGGGTCTTATGTACATATTCGATCGCACCGATATCAAGGCCGCGGATCGGCTGTGCTGCAATGATCAGTGACGGATTATGACTGACCTCGCGGCCCAGAATCACCTTCTGCTGATTGCCGCCGGATAACGTTCCGATATGATGATTGATATCGGCGACTTTTACGGTAAACTCTTCGACCAGGCGGTAAGCATCGGCACGCAGTTTTTTCTGTCTGATAAAACCTCTGTGATTGTACACCGGGTCATTTTCAAAACCGAGCAGATAGTTCTCCTCCACCGAGAACCCGCTGACCATGGCATTCTTATGACGGTCTGCCGGAATATATCCGATTCCAAGTTTTTTCCTTTTGGCCACCGGCATTTGGGTAATGTCCTGACCGCAAAGGGTCAGCCTGCCCTTTTTCACTTTGGCAGTACCTACCAAAAGCTCTTCCAGCTCCTGCTGCCCGTTGCCTTCAACCCCAGCAATGCCGAGAATCTCCCCTGCCCTTACTTCCAGATTAACCGGATGAAGTGTCTTATCATTAACCATCAATTCTTCGATCTTTAATATAACTTCGCCATCTGTGGCGGTACGTTTGCTGACAATACTGTCCACCTGGCGTCCCACCATAAAAGAAGCGAGTTCTTCCGGTGTGGTATCCTTTGTATTTACCGTCGTAACCTTCTGTCCCTTTCTCAGGACAGTTACCTGATCCGACAATTCCATCGTCTCATTCAGTTTGTGTGTGATGAAGATAATCGTCCGGCCTTCCGCCCTGAGCTGGTTTAATATCTTAAACAGCTCGCTGACCTCCTGAGGAGTCAGCACCGCCGTAGGTTCGTCCAGAATAATAATGTCCGCTCCCCGGTACAATGTTTTAACAATCTCAACCCGCTGTTTCATACCGACCGACAAATCGGCCACCTTATCATCCAGATTCAGCTTAAAACCAAAATCAGTCACCAGCTTCCAGACCTTATCCCGGCTGGCTTTTCTATCCAATAAAAAGTTTCCGCACTCATTCCCCAAAATAATATTTTCCAGTACGGTCATCTGGTTCACCAGCATAAAATGCTGATGAACCATGCCAATCCCCAACTGATATGCATCATTGGGATTAGCAATTGCCGCTTTTTGTTCTCTGATATAAATCTCGCCGCCATCCGGATGATACAGACCGAACAAGACATTCATCAAGGTCGACTTGCCGCAGCCGTTTTCTCCAAGCAGGCAATGAATCTGCTTTTCTTCCACCTGAAGATTCACCTGGTCATTGGCCAGGACACCCGGAAACCGTTTGGTAATGTTTCGCATATCAATTGCTAACATGAAATATCCTCCTGACTCAAGAGAAATTAAAACAGTACTATGACTGATCTGCTAAAAACGCATCTACCTCACCCAACGTTTCCGGTACAACCAGTTCACCGGATGCAATCTTAGCCTTTATTTCCTCCAACTGATCCGTAACACTGGCCGGAAGTTCAATATTGCTTCCCGACATATCAAGTCCGACCCCTTCATCTGCAACACCCATTACTTTTACGCCCGGTTCAAAAGTACCGTTCATAGCACTTTCAATCGCATAGTAGGCACTGGAGTCAACCCGTTTCATCATACTGGCAACAATATAATCAGGCGCCACATTATTCTGATTCAAGTTGACACCAATTGCCATAAAGCCCTGTTCTTCCGCCGCCTGGAACATTCCCATACCGGAAGCACCAGCAGCATGGAAGATCACATCAGCACCCTTATCATGGAAAGTCGTTGCAATATTCTTAGCTGTTGTCGGATCCGAAAAACCGCCGACATAATCAATCAACACGTTATACTCCGGATCAATGTACATCGCACCGGCTTTATAACCGGCCGAGAACTTGTTCAGCAAAGCATTATCAACACCGCACATAACACCGATAGTCTTATTGTCGCCGGCCAGGTCACTGACCTGTTCCTGTTTTACAAGTACTGCCAGAGCTCCGGCCAGGAAGCTGCCTTCCTGTTCCTTACTGGTAAAACAGGCCACATTGTCCAGTTCCAGTACCGCATCAATCAGCGCAAACTTCTGATCCGGATAATTCGGCGCCACTTTAGTCAGCGCATCAACCTGCTCAGAACCTACACAGATAATGATTCCATATTCACCGGATGCCGCCATTTCATCCTGTACAATCTCTTCATCGGATACACTCTTCGGTTCAACAGCATCAAACTGAATTCCCAACTCATCAGCCGCCCGCTTCACACCTTCATAAGCCAGATCATTAAAGGACTGGCCGCCAAGTCCGGCTTCCGTAAAAATAATCCCAACCTTAAAATCAGCTGCAGCAACTGCTTCCTGGGTTTTCTCCGTTTCTGCCGCCGGCACAGTCTCTGCTGCACTTCCACCAGCTGCCGTCGTTTCCGCCTGCCCCTGCCCATTGCTGCCGCCACATGCAGCAAGCACTCCAGTCAGCAACAACGCCGAAACCAGTACCAAAAAATTCTTTTTCATTTCCGTTCCTCCTTTGTGATTATGGTAGTGTCAAGTTTGACACCCCTGTTTTTACTAAAAACCTTTTATTTTCAAGGATTTCACCACTTTTTTTAATAAAAAAGCAATGACCCCCTTTTTTCTGTGAATACTGTGAGTAACTGGCTCCAATAAACACACATGAAAGGACTTCATCGCTTATGGATATTATTGCCTATTTACTTCACATCATTCATTCCCAGCACCAACAAATTTGCTGGCTCACTCTTTTTATTGCCAGATATATTCCTCTCAGGCAGTGGGCTCATGATGAGCTGCACAGTCCCAAATACCAAAAGTTCCTTACTGATAAACTGCCCATCATCAAACCTTTCGTCAAACAGGACTGGCAGCTCTGGGCCCAGTATTATCTGCTTCGATATGGCTACACACTTCGCCCTGTTAAAACTCAGACCGGGAAAACTCGCAATGTCCCTGACGATACGATTTGCCCTCTATGTGGGGCTCCCCATCAATATATCTATAACAATAATGGATCCCGGGGACAATTTAAATGCAAGGTTTGTTCACAGACCTTCGTTAGTGGCGAGCAGGTCACTTCACCGCTAAAGTTACAGTGCCCTTATTGCAGTCATTCCCTTGTTCCGGTTAAAAACCGCAAACACTTCCGGGTTCACAAATGTGTCAATGATCACTGCTCCTACTACAAACGCAATCGGAAAAAGCTGCCAGCCGAACTGCCACAAGACGAACTCTGGAAATACAAGCTTCGCTACCTTTACCGCGAGTTCTCCATCAACTTCTTTGATATGGACTTAAATCAGCTGCCCAAATGGGCTACCTCGTTCGACTTTAAAAGAAACAATCCCTATATCATGGGGCTTTGCCTTACCTATCGGGTTAATTTAAAACTCTCCCTGCGGCAAACTGCCATGGCCTTGAATGATATCCATAGCATCAACATCTCTCATACCATGGTCAATAATTATGCCAGGACTGCCGCTGTCATCATTCGGCCTTTCGTGGATTCCTATGATTATGAGCCTGGGAGTGAACTGGCTGCCGATGAAACCTACATCAAGATCAGAGGCGTAAAAGCCTATGTCTGGCTGATTATGGATAAGGTCAGTCGTTCCATTCTTGGCTATCAGGTTTCCACATCCAGAGATGTTGGTCCCTGCATCCTCACCATGCGTATGGCCTTTGATAAGTTTAAAGAGTTTCCTGGTAAAGCTCTGACGTTCATCGCCGATGGCTACAGTGCTTATCCACTGGCTGCCCAGCAGTTCAAACTGGAAAAGGACTG
Organism: Lachnospiraceae bacterium; assembly: GCA_032073745.1. Classification (GTDB taxonomy): domain Bacteria; phylum Bacillota; class Clostridia; order Lachnospirales; family Lachnospiraceae; genus Brotaphodocola. The sequence goes on from DAMAMW010000010.1 coordinate 126,094, forward strand.
GGATGTTTTCATCACTCAGGTCATTGGACTTACTAACGGCGACGAGGTTTCCAAACGATTCCGTTCCTTTAAGCAACTTATTGAACGTCTGAACCGTACGTTCAAGGAATCCTACCGCAACACCTGTGGGTATGGTGCCGAAGATGGTGCTGCTCACAGCGTTTCACTCTGGGTTGCATACTACAACTTTCTACGACCTCATGAGGTTTCCGGCGGTAAAGAACCGCTCAATAAAGTAGAACTCTTAGAAGGAGCTAACAACATGCCTGGTAAATGGCAGCTTCTTATTTACCTCGGACAACAGGTCATTCTGCAACAACAGAAAACAGCTGCCACTAACTGTTCTTAGATTCCGAGCCTGAGGAAAAGTTAACCAGCCATCCCGCAGGGACCTGCCCTTGATGGCACACCAAAACAATGCTACAATGCTGTGACCAGACGGAGAAAACTAACTGTTCTTGAGTTCTTCGCCGTCGGTGAAAACTTCAGAGCATTGTTTTGGTGTGCCGTCAAGGGTGGCGGACACCGCCAACATCTAAATATATCTGCAATTATCAAGGTTCTTCTGGAGCTTTTTCTTTGGCCCCAGTTTTTCATAGGCTACTTTACACTACCGTGATTATACAATCACTTCAACTTGTTCAACAACTTATTCATAATATAACAGATGTTGAACAAGTTGTAAATATCTTTTTGTTGTTTTCATTCATTTATGCTTAAAATACTTTTTATTTTTGTTTATTTTTCACAATCAAAACACCTCGGACTATTTCTGCAACAAAAAAACGGTTGAAGGATAAAATTTCCTCCACCCGTTTTACAGTAAATCAGCTGCCATCACTGCCAGTCAAAATAATCATTTATTCAATTACCGGAACACAGGCCGGTACCTGCTGCTATAGCCCTTAAGATAATCTGCTTTTATATAATTCTCACCACCGGCGAATTCACGGTCGTAATAAAACAAAAGGTTATAAGGCATCTGAGGATTGTAAAGAGCGCCATTCGGGAACTGGCTGAACTGCAGTAATCCTGTCCGGAAATTATCCCCATACAGTTCAAGAAGGCTTCCCTGAACCAGATCAAACATTACTGTCCGTGACTCACTGATATCTCTCACTTCATCAAAATAATCATCACACTGATACCCATCAATCGGTTCAACATATAACGTCAACTCACAGACATAAGGAATCCCTTTAAACTTAAAAAAGTATTGTGTCCAGTTATCATCCTCCAGATACTTCTCTATTTTCAGTACGCTCTCAACCTCATACTTTTTCAGAATATCACCGATATAATTATCAGCCAGAAAGATCGCCGTATTACTCAGGTGAAACGTATATCCCTCCGCCAGGGCCACACTGTCATCCAGAGACAATGTCTGTTTCCACTGGCTTATCACCGTACGGTATGATCCTCCAGGTCTGTATGTCACCGTTTCAGTCACAGGAAGTTCATAATCAACAATCGGAATTCCGCTAGGTAATCCATTATAAAGCAATCTGCCGTCACTGCCGGCAGTATAACTTCGATGCATCGGTCCTTCCGTATGAAGCCATCCCTCCTCATCAAATGCATACATATATACCATGCCCTCATCCGGACAAGCCACCGAAATCCTGTACGAGTCCTGCACCAGGCGATTATCCTCCCATTTTGCATAAGATCCGTCATCATACCGGTACTTCCGCCCCTCAGCATACTCCTCCCACGTCCCCGCAAATGCCGCCATAGACATCGAACAAACAGAAACCCCAAATACAATAGCCGCAATAACTCCCCGTCTCATCATAATCCCCCCATCGCTGTATACATACCAAGTTACAATATTCCATTCCCATCATTTTACTACATCCAAAATGAAATGTAAAGCATCTCCAAATCCACCTTACTTTCATGTTCTTCTTATTATCTGAAACGGCACCTGATTCAAGGATGTGAACGGCTCCGGAAGCGGGCCGGGCGCCCCTCACGCTGCAATCTCCCCGCCTAAAACTCCCCTCCTTCAACAAAATTCCCAGTATAAAGCTGATAATACTTCCCGCGTTTCTCAATCAGTTCATCATGAGATCCGCGTTCAATAATCCGTCCCTGTTCCATAACCATGATACAGTCTGAGTTACGAATCGTAGACAGACGATGGGCAATTACAAATGTCGTCCTGCCGGCCATCAGTGCATCCATTCCGGCCTGTACCAGCTGCTCAGTTCTGGTGTCAATCGAGGAAGTCGCCTCATCCAGAATCAATACCGGCGGGTCTGCCACCGCTGCCCGGGCAATTGCCAGCAGCTGCCGCTGCCCCTGGCTTAAGTTTGCAGCATCCCCTGTCAGCACTGTTTGATATCCATCCGGCAGATGAGTGATAAAAGAATCAGCATTCGCCAGTTTTGCCGCCGCAATACATTCCTCATCAGTTGCATCCAGTTTGCCATAGCGGATATTATCCATAACCGTTCCGGTGAACAGGTGGGTATCCTGCAGAACAATTCCCATCGATTTTCGCAGCGCCGACTTTTTGATCTTGGTAATATTGATTCCGTCGTAACGGATTTTGCCGTCCTGAATATCATAAAACCGGTTGATCAGATTTGTTATCGTAGTCTTGCCGGCACCGGTTGATCCGACAAAAGCAATCTTCTGGCCCGGTTCGGCAAACATTTTGATATTATGCAGAACCATCTTGTCATCATCATAACCGAAATCCACATCATCAAATACGACACTGCCCTCCTGTTTTGTATAGGTGACAGTACCTTCCGCCTTGTGCGGATGCTTCCAGGCCCAGGTTCCGGTTCGTCTTGCCGCCTCTTTAAAGGTACCGTCTTTCTGCTCGGCTGCATTTACAAACTCCACATAACCGTGATCTTCTTCCGGCACCTCATCCAGCAGTTTAAATGCTCTTTCTGCACCTGCCGCCGCCATAACAATTGAGTTGGTCTGCTGGCTGGTCTGAGTGATCGGCTGGGTAAAGCTTTTATTTAAACTGACAAAAGCGATAATGGTACCAATCGTAATCCCGCCGTAACCATTCAATGCCAGCAGTGAACCAATAACGGCACACAGGACATAACTTAAGTTTCCGATATTGGCATTAATCGGCATCAGAATACTGGAATAGGTATTTGCTTTTTTAGCACTGTCTCTGAGCTGCTCATTGATTTCATAAAAATCCGCTTTTGCCTGTTCCTCATGGCAAAATACCTTAACAACTTTCTGGCCATCCAGCATTTCTTCAATAAAACCGTTTACTTCACCCAGATCCCGCTGCTGCTTACCAAAATAAACACCTGATTTGCCGGACAGTTTAAATGTGACGGTCAGCATAACTGCTGCCATGATCAGCGTAATCATCGTCAGCGGTACATTTAAAATCAGCATTGATACAAATGTCGCCACCAGGGTAACCAAAGCATTGATAATCTGCGGCAGACTCTGTCCCATAAACTGTCTCAGCGTATCCACATCATTGGTATAAACCGACATAATATCCCCGTGGGCATGCGTATCAAAATATTTGATCGGCAGCTGTTCCATATTGCCAAACAGATCTTTTCTCAGACTGCACATCGTTCCCTGGCTGATACTAACCATGATCCGGTTGTAAGCATAGGAAGCCAGGATACCGGCCAGGTAACAGGCTGCCACCCGCAGAATCGCCATCCCCAGCGGACCGTAATCGGGTGTTTTAGCTGTCAGCATCGGCATAATATAATCATCTACCAGCGACTGGATAAAAAGCATTCCGTTGAGTGTCATAACTGAGGAAATCAGAATACAGGCCACCACCACGCCAAATGCGATCTTATATCGTTTCAGCATATAACCGAACAGGCGGCCCAGCACCTTTACTGATGTTCCTTTTCTGTTTTTATTGTGTTCCATCTTAAGCACCTGCCTTTCTGTTTTCAGCCATATCGAAATCTCCGCCGCCCTTCGTCTGGGATTCATAAAGCTCCCGGTAAATCTGATTATTCTGCAATAGTTCGTCACTGGTACCCAATCCGTCAATACGTCCGTGGTCAAGAATCAGAATCCGGTCTGCATGTTCAACACTGGAGATTCTCTGGGCAATAATTATCTTTGTCGTACCCGGTATATTTTCGGCGAAAGCGGCCCTGATCTTGGCATCAGTTGCTGTATCAACGGCACTGGTCGAGTCATCGAGTATCAGGATCTTAGGATTCTTCAGCAGGGCTCTGGCAATGCAGAGACGCTGCTTCTGGCCGCCGGATACGTTGGCGCCGCCGCGTTCAATATAAGTATTGTACTGCTCCGGAAAACGCTCGATAAATTCGTCAGCACAGGCCGCCTGACAGGCACGGATACATTCTTCGTCCGTAGCATTCTCATTTCCCCAACGGAGGTTTTCCAGAATGGTGCCGGAAAACAGAACATTTTTCTGTAAAACAACCGATACCTGATTTCTTAATTCTGTCATGTCATAATCTTTGACATTGACACCGCCGACACAAACACTGCCGTCATTCACATCGTACAAGCGGCTGATCAGATTAACCAGAGAAGTTTTGCCGGTTCCGGTTCCGCCGATGATTCCGATCGTTTCACCGGCCCTGATATGCAGGTCAATATCACTTAGTACATTTTGTTTGCTGTCACTTCTGTAACGGAAATTAACATGATTAAAATCAATACTTCCATCCGGTATTTCCATCACCGGCTGTTCCGGATTAACAAGTTCCGGCTGCTCACTCAGTACCTCAGAAATACGGCGGATGCTGGCCATGCTCATGGACAGCATAACAAATACCATCGACAGCATCATCAGTGACATCATAATTGATGTGACATAACTGAGCATTGATGTCAGTTCTCCGGTTGTCATCGAACCGTCCACTATATGATGGGCACCGAGCCAGGATACGGCAATGATACAGCCGTATATCACCAGCATCATGACCGGATTGTTAAAAGCCAGCCGCCCTTCTGCTTTAACAAACAGGGAATACAATTTTTCGGCAGCTTTGGCAAATTTACCGTTCTCATAATCTTCCCGGACGAATGCTTTGACCACTCTGATTGCGGTGACATTTTCCTGAACACTGGCATTTAAATCGTCGTATTTTTTAAATACCTGATTAAAAACCTTCATAGCCGACAGCATAATCACGCCCAGCACAACTGCCAGAAACACCATTGCTGCAAGGAAGATCAGGCTCAGCCTGGCATCAATCAGAAAACACATAACCATACTGGAAATCAGCATGACCGGAGACCGGACTGCGATCCGCAAAATCATCTGAAAAGCATTCTGGATATTGGTAACATCGGTTGTCATCCGGGTTACCAGACCGGCCGTACTGTATTTATCAATGTTGGAAAAAGAAAATGTCTGAATCCTGTCATAGATATTTTCTCTCAGCTTAAAGGCCAGACCGGATGAGGCACTGGCTGCATAAGCGCCTGCCCTGGCTCCGAAAAGCAGGCTGAACAGAGCCATGACAACCATGATTACACCATAACGGCAGACCAGATTGAAGTTACCCATCTGCAGTCCGTCATCGATGATTTTTGCAGTTATAAACGGAAGCAGCACCTCCATAATAACTTCCAGAGTTGTAAACACCGGCGCAAGGACAGCATCTTTCTTAAATTCACCAAGCTGTTTTAATATCATCTTCATCGCTTTTTCCTCCTCAGCCAATTCTGTTCATACAAATTCGTAAGTATTTTTTTCTGTAAATGATTTAACATAAGCAATTCCTGATCTGAAAAACCATGATATACAATCACCGCAGCCTGATTAAGCTGATCATCCAGCTGTGCTTTCAGCTGGCTGCCCTTCTCCGTTACCATGATCATTTTTAAACGGTTATCACTCCGGTCATCCTTAAATTCAATATACCCCTTCATCCTGAGTTTTTTCAGCAGGCCCGAAACTGTCGCTCTCGATAATTCCAGATGTTGATGCAGGTCTGTGGCACTCATCCCGTCACCGGCATAATTCAGAATATGGATCAGCACATGGCCCTGAGATGCCGTGAGCCCCAACGATGTCATTGTCCGGTTCAGCTCATTCTCGACACTGATATTTATCTTCTTTATATCGCCTAATATCATTTCTTCCAGGTTCTTCAAATCAGTCATCCTCCTTTCAATAGTTAACTAGCAAATTGTTTGCTTGCTAACAGTTATACCAGATTCGGGGTGGAAAGTGAAATGCAAATATGTTATAATCTATAACATATTTGCATAGTTAACAATTAAAACAAGTTATCACAGAAAGGACTTTGTCACAGTGAACACAACCCAATTAGAGTGTTTTCTCGCCGTAGCCCGTTATTTAAACTTTTCCCGGGCCGCCGAGGCTGTCCAGATCACACAGCCGGCTGTCAGCCGCCAGATCACCTCACTGGAAGAGGAACTTGGTGTCAGGCTGTTTATGCGGACCAGCAAAAAAGTGGAGCTGACCGTTTCCGGCATCCAGTTCATTGACGATGCCAGGGAAATCCTTCGCATCGCCGAAACTGCAAAAGAACGTTATCTCTCACATTCCGGAAATACATCTTTGGTACACTTTGAAATCGGCTGTCACGATCAGTTTGAACATGCACTGATTCCGCCGATCCTGACCGCCTTCCTGAAAAAAAATCCGATGGTTCATCCGGATCTGAAAACAGCTCCGCCTACCATTATGGAAACCCGCCTGACTGAAGAAAAGATGGATGTTCTGTTCGGTTTTGAACATAAGCATCCCCATGCCGTGACCATATCCTATCAGGAACTGACCAGCTGCCCCATAATGTGTATCTGCAGCAAAGATCATCCGCTGGCCGCCAGTCAGGAGCTGACTACTACAGTACTGACCGGTGATTTTATTGCCTGTGATCACAACATTGCCGCCTATGATTCTTTTCAGCTGATAAACCGGGTAATTGCCAATACCGGCACCGGTATTTATCATGCAGACGGCTTTAACAGTGCCATTACACTGATCCGGTCCGGTGTCGGCTTTACTTTATATCCGGATATCCCGCTCTGCCGGGAATCCGGTCTGACCTATGTTCCGGTCAGGGATATTCCTCCGGTTTCTTTTGGCATCTATACCGTCAACGCAAAAAACAAACCTCTGGTGAAGGATTTCCTTCAGATCGCCAGAGATTTGTTCTGATTTTCAAATATTTTAATCTTAAGTTGTACTTAACTGCATAAATCAACAATGACCTGCGCAAATATCTTCGCACTCATCATCAATTGATCGATCACGGCAAATTCATCGGCACCATGCATCCGGTTCTCAGTACCGGGCATCGCCGCACCAAACGCCACGCCGTTTTTCAGATTGTGTACGTATGTCCCGCCGCCGGTAGACTGACATTCACCTTTTAATCCGGTATAGTCTTCAAATGCTTTCATCAGTGTTCTGACAAAGTCGGAATCTCCGTCTACATAATGAGGCGGAGTCATATTCTCATTCAGCAGCGTCAGGCCATGTGCCTTCATCGCGGCCCGGATCACCTCCAGTACATTTTCGGTAGTTGCACAGATCGGAAGGCGGCTGTCAAACTGCCCTTCCAGAGACCGGTCTGTAACCTTCAGCATGCTGAAAGCAAGGGTCAGGCGTCCGGAAAGATCATCCTGCATATCAACCCCAAGTGTTGTACCATTAACGTCACCATGAGGAATTACGGCCAGCATATTGTTCAGTGCTTCAGTCTGGCCGCACGGTGCCAACGGCAGGCGGACAAGCAATGTCAGCAGCCCGGTGATAGCGTTGAGCCCTTCTTCCGGCATCATCGCGTGGGCACCCGAACCAATTGCAGTGATCTGCACGTCTTCGCCGACTGAAGAAATCTGAAAACGTACTTTCGTCTCTGCTTCCACATCCTTAGCGGCCGCTTCGACCTGAGCTGCTAATAGACCGGTAACTATCGCCTGTGCCTTTCCCGGCACCACATTGATCTTGGTTCCGGCATCAATGGATATCACCTTTGGCAATGCCCCGGACGGTTCCCATTCCGCTGTAAAATGACCGGGCAGGCGTCCCTTTTCAACATTCGTCACAGGGAAATCTGCGTCCGGAGAAAAGGTCATCGGAGCCTCTTCTTCTATCGCATAATAATGTGCGATATCTGAACTGCCGCACTCTTCATCCGTACCAAGAATCAGGCGGACATTTTTCGTCAGCGGAATTCCAAGTTCTTTTACTGCCCGCATTGCATAAAGAGCCGCTACAGCAGGTCCCTTATCATCAGCAGTACCGCGGCCATATAAATTGCCGTCTTTTTCAATCGGCTGAAACGGTTCGGTAATCTTCCATCCGTCACCGGCCGGCACCACATCGAGGTGAGCCAGGATGTCTAACTGCCGGGGGCCTTCATTCAAGTCAGCACAGCCGACATAACCATCATAATCCGTCACTTCAAAACCATAACCTTCGGCCATATCCATCGCCGCGTCCAGCGCCTCAGCTGCGCCGGGACCGTATGGCATGCCCTCTTCCGCAGGCATCTTTTCACTGTTGATCCGGCACAATTCACAGATATCATCAATCATTTCCTGTCTGTGGGCATCAATAAATGCATCTATTTTTTCTCTGTACATATTATCCTCCGCTATTTCATCAGATCGGAAAGGATCTGGTTTACCAGTTTTCCGTCGGCTTTGCCCTTTACCAGCGGCATCAGAACTTTCATGATATTGCCCTTATCGGCACCGGTTGGCTTGTCGATCCCCAGATCACTGAGAACACCGCCGATCACTTCCCGGATCTGCTCTTCACTCATATCAGCCGGAACAAATTCTTTAAAAACAGCCATCCGGGCATTGGCTTCTTCCCGGATATCCGTACGCTCCTCCGGAGCTGTATCATAGGTCTCCTGAGTCTGGCGGATCTCTTTTTTAATGACTGCATTAGCTTCATCATCGGTCAGGGGCTCACGTTTGTCAATCTCTGCATTTTTCAAGGCACCTAAAAGCATTGCCAGGGAATCTTTTTTTGGTTTATCTTTCTGCTTCATGGCTTCCATCATGGCAGCTCTTACGATATCAGTCTTGCTCATTCTATTGTCTCCTTTGCTTAATTTCGTCCAAATTCACTCAGCTCAAGGCCCGGATTACGATCCAGTACCATGCCGACACTCCAGCTGTTGGCAAACAGCAGGAGCGGATTGTCTTTCAGATCCTTGATCCGTTTCATATCGGAAGTACCCTGAATCTTCTCAACATCCACCTGCTCTTTGTTCTCGATCCAGCGGATATATTCATAAGGCAGCTTCTCCAGCTTCACCTCAACATTGTATTCATTCTCCAGACGGTAGGTCAGAACTTCAAACTGCAGCACACCGACCACACCAACGATAATCTCTTCCATACCGGTGTTGAACTCCTGAAAAATCTGGATCGCACCTTCCTGGGCGATCTGACTGACCCCCTTCAGGAACTGCTTACGCTTCATCGTATCGATCTGTCGCACTCGTGCAAAATGCTCGGGTGCAAAGGTCGGAATCCCTTCATATTCAAGCTTCTGGTTCGTTTTGCACAAGGTATCGCCGATCGCAAAAATACCCGGATCAAAAACACCGATAATATCGCCGGCATACGCTTCTTCAACAATCTTTCGATCCTGTGCCATCATCTGCTGCGGCTGCGACAAACGGATCTTTTTACCGCCCTGAACATGATTGACTTCCATCCCCGCTTCAAACTTGCCGGATACAATCCGCATAAAAGCAATCCGGTCGCGGTGGGCCTTGTTCATATTCGCCTGAATCTTAAATACAAACGCCGAGAAATCCTCCGTAAACGGATCTACCACACCGGTTGTGGTCTTACGCGGCAGCGGCGATGATGTCATCTCCAGGAAATGACGCAAAAAGGTCTCAACACCAAAGTTTGTCAGTGCCGAACCGAAAAACATCGGTGACAGATTGCCGCGGCTGACACGTTCGATATCAAATTCATCGGCTGCGCCGTCCAGCAGTTCGATCTCATCGAGCAGCTGCTGATGGTAATCAGCTCCGATCACTGCATCGACATCAGTACCTTCCACATCAAACGTCTGTGCCGCTACTTCCTTCTGCCCGCCCATTGCTGCGGTAAAGGTTGTAATCTGTTTTTTATTGCGGTCATAGACCCCTTTAAATCCCTTTCCGCAGCCAATTGGCCAGTTAACAGGACAGGTGCGGATACCAAGTACATTTTCAATCTCATCCATTAATTCAAACGGATCTCTTGCTTCACGATCCATCTTATTAACAAAAGTAAAAATCGGGATTCCCCGCATCACACAAACTTTAAATAACTTAATTGTCTGGGCCTCAACACCCTTGGAGCCATCGATTACCATGACTGCGCTGTCCGCTGCCATCAGGGTACGGTAAGTGTCCTCTGAGAAGTCCTGATGTCCGGGCGTATCCAGGATGTTGATGCAGTAACCGTCATAATTGAACTGCATAACTGAGGACGTAACCGAGATTCCTCTTTCTTTTTCAATCTCCATCCAGTCGGATACGGCATGCTTGGCGGCCTTGCGGCCCTTAACGGTTCCGGCCAGGTTGATCGCACCTCCGTACAGCAAAAACTTCTCTGTCAGAGTCGTCTTACCGGCATCCGGGTGAGAGATAATTGCGAATGTTCTTCGTTTCTTTATTTCTTCGTTATGATTTGACAAGGTTTTGTCCTCCGTTAAATTTCGTCTCAATCCATGATTTTACCAAAGAAATCCAACTTTGACAACCTGGTACGGTCAAATCGGGATTCTCTCCGCCGGTTTCTTCATTGGCCAGCGACAATCCGTGTACACCTTCCGGGAAGATATGCATTTCAAAACTGACATTCCGGCGCCGCATGGCCGCCGCCAAAGCCAGGCTGTTTTCAACCGGCACCGACTGATCGGTCAGTGTATGCCACAAAAATACCGGCGGCATATCAGCACTGACCTGCTGCTCCAGGGAAACCTGAAACAGAGTATCTTCATCTGCATCATCTCCCACCAGGGCAGAAAAGGATCCGGCATGACGAAACTCACCGGCACTGATAACCGGATAGCACAGAATCAGTCCGTTCGGGCGGATATCCCCGGCCGTCCGGCCAATTGCTTCATACGCCAGCGTCTGATTCCACAGCGTACCGATGCTGCAGGCCAGATGCCCGCCGGCGGAAAAACCGCATACCAGAATCCGGTCCGGATCAACATTCCAGGCGGCAGCATTTTTCCTGATATCAGCAATTGCCGAAGCCACCTCATGGAGGGCGGTCGGAAAGCGGTTGGGAGCCACACTGTAATGGACAATAAAGGCATGATATCCCATCGCCAGATACTGCATGGCGACCGGTTCCCCTTCACGATCTGATCGCCGGATATAACCGCCGCCCGGCAGAATTACGACTGCCGGACGTTTATACCCAGGTCTGACACTGACAGAATCAAGCACGTATCCTGTCACATTTGCTTCACCGGTTACCTGCCCCGGCACTTTGATCTTCCATGTCTCGTATTTCATAGCGGAATGCTTCCTCTCTGCCTGTTCTTACCGGATCCGGTCAGCAATGCGGTTCAGCAGATGATGCGCCACCTCATCTTTACTCATCAGTTCCAGCTCTTCTTCATTATCTCTGGTAATAACCGTAACAACATTGGTGTCAGTACCAAATCCGGCACCTTCCACCTTAAGATTATTAGCCACAATCATATCAATATTCTTTCTGGCCAGTTTATTTCTGCTGTTTTCCAGCATATCCCGGGTCTCCATCGAAAAACCGCAGAGAAACTGTCCGTCCCTCCGATGGCTGCCAAGCCATGCCAGAATGTCATCGGTTCGCTCGAGTCCAATGTTCAGTTCACCATCCGTTTTTTTGGTCTTCTCCTGTCCTACATGGGAAGGACGGTAGTCAGCGACTGCTGCCGATTTGATGATCACATCGTGCTCATGACTCACCTTTGTTACCGCCGCAAACATTTCGGCGGCGCTGGTTACCAAAACCCGTGTCACACCAAGCGGCACTTCCTGATGAACCGGGCCGCTGACCAGCGTAACCCCGGCACCGCGTCTGGCTGCTGCCCGGGCAATCGCATATCCCATCTTGCCGGTCGAATGATTGGTAATATAACGGACCGGATCAATCGCTTCTCTGGTCGGTCCTGCTGTGACCAGAATCTTCCTGCCGGCCAGGTCTTTTTCAAAACCAATCTCCTGGATCAGGTATTCAAACAGTTCGGCAGGTTCCGGCATCTTACCCGCACCGGTATCGCCGCAGGCGAGATAACCGACAGCCGGTTCGATCACCTTCATGCCGTACCGCCGGCAGATTGCCATATTATCCTGTGTAACCGGATTCTCATACATCGCCGTATTCATCGCCGGGACAACCAGTTTCGGCTTTTTGCAGGCCAGAAAGGTTGTCGTCAGCATATCATCGGCAATCCCGTGTGCCACCTTTGCTATCACATTGGCCGTTGCCGGGGCTATCATAAATACATCCGCCCGCTTTGCCAGCGCAATGTGCTCCACATCAAATTTAAATTCCCGGTCAAACGTGTCCACCAGACATTTTGTCCCGGTCAAAGATTCGAACGTAATCGGAGCAATAAATTTAGCCGCATTCTGACTCATAATAACTTCCACATTGGCGTGCTGTTTTTTCAGCATACTCGCCAGACTGATAATCTTATATGCTGCAATTCCTCCTGTTACACCCAGTACAACTGTCTTTCCCCGTAACATAAATGCCTCCTGTCTTCCATATGAACATTGTGTTTCAAGCCAAAATATGATAGGATAAATTTTGGACTTCAATGTTCCAAGTATATCACAAAACTTTAGGCTTTGAAAGGAGTTCCCAATGATTTTAGCCATCGATATGGGCAACACAAACATCGTCATCGGAGCAATCGACTCCACCAGGACATATTTCGTCGAGCGGATCACCACCGACCACGTCAAAACCGGTATGGAATATGCGATTAATATAAAAAACATTTTAGATATTTATGAGATTAATACGTCTGAGATTGAGGGAGCAATCCTCTCTTCTGTAGTTCCGCCGCTGAATGCCGCAATCGGATCCGCAATCAACAAAATCTTTGGTTTCCGGCCGCTGTTAGTCGGTGCCGGGATGAAAACCGGTATCAATATAATTATGGATAATCCTAAGACTGTCGGCAGCGATATGATCGTCGATGCGGTCGCTGCCATCCAGGAGTATCCCTGCCCTCTGGTTATCATTGATATGGGTACCGCAACCACGATGTCGGTAGTGGATAAATCCGGTAATTATATCGGCGGAGTTATCTTCCCCGGCCTGAAGGTGTCACTTGATTCATTAAGCAGCAAGACAGCACAGCTGCCTTCAATCAGTATCGACATTCCTAAAAAAGTAATCGGCAAGAACACCATTGACTGTATGCGCAGCGGAGTTATGTACGGCAGCGCCGGTATGATTGACGGAATTCTGGACCGGATGGAAGAAGAACTCGGCAGTCAGGCTACAATCATTGCAACCGGGGGATTGTCACGGTTTATTGCACCGCTTTGCCGGCATACCATTATTTATGATGAGGCATTGCTGCTGAAGGGGTTGTGGATTCTTTATCAAAAAAATAGTGGGGGCAGGGATAGGTAGTTGCAAGGGGAAGAGGCGGACTGGGGCCGGAATCGGCTCCAGTCCGCCTCTCCCCCCAGCTACCTGTTCGCTGCCTTGGGGGAAAAACAAAAGCGTTTATGAAGTTTTTACTTCTCCAGTAATATTGCAATGGTGGGACTGGATTCTGTATATGGGGTTCCTGAGATGTCACTATAGATGCTGTGGGTTTTGAAGCCGGATTGTTCGGCTTCTTTTTTTAGTTGTCGGGGAGTGAAACAGGTGTTCCACAGGTAGTAGGTGCGTTTATCTTTGGCGGAAAGGATGGTGGTTTGTTCCAGGGTTATGTGATCGGGGTATTTGTACCGGCCGGTCAGGGCGAGGTGTTCACCGGGATTCCAGAAACCGCCGTGGGGATGGTGTTCCCATGTCTGGTTTTCCTGAAAGTTTTCGTAGTATGTTGTGGAAAATACGTCTAAGAGGAACTTTCCGCCGGGTTTTAAATGGTGACAGACTTTGTCCATGAGTATTTTTCTGTCTGTTTGGGACAGGGCACCATAGTCACAGTAAATCATAGCTGCACCGTCAAATTCCTGGTTTAACTCCATGTTTAAATAATTCTGGTATAAATAAGTAATGTTTAATTCCTGCTGCCGTGCCGACTGAATGGCATGGTTGATTGAGCGGCGGGAGAAGTCGATGCCTGTTACGTGATAACCGGCTTTTGTAAAGTGTTCTGCGTATATTCCCGGACCGCAGCCGATATCCAGAAGGTCGGGATAGGATACGGGCGGAATGGTTGCTGCTATCCAGGCGGCAGATTTGCTGATGAAATCCTTTTTTCTGCTGGCACCTTCAAAATCGGGATTAAGGTGGGCTTTCAGCATTTGTTTTGAAATGTGCTCATCATCCCAGAAGGCCCCTTCTGTTTTTTTGTAAAGCTCTGGTTTTTCTACTTCTTTGATTAATTTGTCTAACATTGTTAAGACTCCTTTCTTTTTCCAATTAAATAAAAATTAAGAGGCCGGCTTGCCGGGCTCTTGCGACGGAGCGCGGTTGCTTTAGCAACCATCTTCCTTAGCGCGTAGTGCGCATCCATAGCGGAGCGTTTTTATTTAATAGAGCACTTTCCTATTAAATAAAAAAGCCGCAGATTTTGCTCTGCGGCTTTCCCGTGTAATGAGGACAGACATACGAGCAAAATAAAATCAATTATCAGGCATGAAAATAAAACTGTTATTAACAGTTCTTTTTAGCCTTTTATATTGATTCTATCTGCTCTGTTCCAGTCACACCCATGTTACTGATTCTGCAACATCTGGCATGCCGGATTAATCACCTCTTTTATTTATTGGATAGTAACATTTTACTGTAGTTCATTATTTTTGTCAATATCGCTGACAGTGGCAATTTTTGTCGTTGCGTGACCCTTCAATACCACAAAACCGCGGACATTTCAAGCCTGTTTTACAAAAATAAAACCAGTAAATGGAAGTATAATACCACTCGTTTTCGTGAATCATTTTCAGTGAATGAAGTACATCTAGACAACGGAATGCGGAGGTAAGAAACATGGCGGGATACAAAGTTGAAATCTGCGGAGTGAATACGGCAAAACTTCCACTGCTTACGAATGAAGAAAAGGATGTCTTGTTTAAACGGATTCTGGAGGGTGATCTGGAAGCTCGCGAACAGTACATTAAGGGCAACCTGCGCCTGGTATTAAGTGTCATCCAGCGCTTTTCCAACAGCAACGAGAATATCGATGATCTGTTTCAGATCGGCTGTATTGGACTGATCAAAGCCATTGACAATTTTGACATTACCCAGAATGTCCGTTTTTCTACCTATGCAGTACCTATGATTATGGGTGAAGTCCGCCGTTATCTCAGGGACAACAATTCGATCCGGGTCAGCCGTTCACTGCGTGACACTGCTTATAAAGCAATCTATGCCCGCGAGGGCCTGACAAGGAAAAATGCCAAAGAACCGACACTTGTGGAAATCGCTGCAGAAATCGGCGTCAGCAAGGAAGAAATTACTTATGCCCTGGACGCAATTCAAAGTCCGGTAAGTCTCTATGAACCTATTTTTACCGATGGGGGCGATCCTTTATACGTGATGGATCAGATTAGTGACAAGAAGCATCATGAGGAAAACTGGGTTGAAGAAATATCACTGCGGGAAGCCATGGACCGGCTGCCTGCCAGAGAACGGAATATTATTGATATGCGTTTCTTTGAAGGCAAAACCCAGACAGAAGTAGCTGAAGAAATCCATATCAGCCAGGCTCAGGTCAGCCGGCTTGAAAAAAATGCACTGAAAGCCATGAGAAGTTATCTGAATTAAATAATTGACCAAAGGACAGAATGAATCAAAAAGGAGGGGCGAACCCCTCCGGTGACAAACACGTATTGGTTATATGTTATAACGGCTGACAGTTAGCGCAGGTGTATATGGATCCACCCATATATGCCTGTTTATCAATTGGGCCGCCGCAGACAGGGCATCCCTTTTTATATGATTTTGCTGACAATAGTGTCTGGTAGCCGCCGCTGCAGCCAAACAGGTCTTTTTCGGTATCACGGCCGCCCTCTTCCTTCATTTGTCTAAGCACAGATTTAACGGCCTGATACATTGCCTGGCATTCATCTGCTGACAGTGACTGGATTTTACGTTTGGGATGGACGCGGCAGGTCAGCAGAATATCCTGAAGAGTACCGTTGCCCAGGCCCGGAATACGCTGCTCAGTCGCCAGAAATGCTTTGGCATTCATCGATGGTTTTACAGATGCTAAAAGTTCCTCAAAATATGCTTCTGTAAATGCCTCTGAGAGCGGTGAAATGCTGGCCAGACTCTGCAGGTAATATTTGTTGTCAAACTCCCCCTGATGACAGGAAAACCCGCCATACATAGCAACCGTAAACACCAGGGCACAGCCATCTGTAAATGTGATCAGAAGCTGATACCGGTCGGGAACTTTAGTCTCTGCCTCGAGAAAACGGACATTGATGCCATCGTTGAAATTCAGTTTATAGTTATTATCAAGGCTGATCTCCACATAGATCCCAAATGCATCTGCTGCCGTGATCTGCCTGTCTTTAAGTGAATCGTTATAAGTTGCGGCATCGCCATGAAACCAGGTAAACTTGTGAACATACGACGGGCCATGTACATTCTTTATCGTCTTTCCGATACAGGTCCTGCTGATTTGATCTGCTAGGATCAATGCCTCCGGCAATTCAATCATATCGTCTCCCCTTTCGTAATTGCGGGTGCTGTCTGCACATGAACTTGCCATGCAGTACTGTGCTAGTTTACAATATAAAGCTGACTGACAAAAATCGCGTTATCAACAACATATACTCCGACTCCGGTCTCATTCCATCTGGAATCGAGCAGATTGTTTTTATGAACGGATGAACTCATCCAGTTTTCCACAACCCAGGCGGCAAGTTCCTCTTCGCTGAATGGCTCCGGACCCTGAAAGTAAAAAGCAATGTTCTCACCATAACTGCTGTAGGGAACTGAAATCACGGTAGCGAAAGTACTTCCGTCCAGACGGCGGTGTGTAAACTTCTCTCTGACTTCAACCGCTCTTACTGCTGCATTCGCAGATAATTCAGCATTAACCGTAATTGTATTGACTCCGGCCTCGGTTCGTTTCTGATTGACCATTTGGGCAATATAGTTTTCAATTCTGGCAGCATCAAGCGGCTGATTCTGGCTTCGGGTCATGATCTTAAGCTCTTCACCTTCAGCCGGTACAGCTGCTGCCGGCACAACGGCAGCAGTAACAAGCAGCATCCCTGCGGTTAATCCCAATAGAAGTAATCCTTTATTCATTCGTGTTTCTCCTGTCGTATCCTGCAATATTTAATATGAGCTGCATAGGTCATTCAATCTCATCAAGAACGTAGTCTGTGGTCTGATATACATAGAAATTGAGCCAGTTTGCATACAGCGTATTGGACATATTCCGCCAGCTCAGGATTGGTGTCTGAAACGGGTCATTATTTTCATAGTAATTACACGGTACCTCAGGAGTCAGTCCCTTTTGCAGGTCACGGTGGTATTCGTTGTTTAAGGTCATCCGGTCATATTCGGGATGTCCCTGTACAAAAATCTGGTTTCCCTTACGGTTAAGGGTCAAAAGAATCCCTGCTTCATCTGACTCAGCGGCAATGATAAGCTCCGGCACTTTTTCGATATCGCTCCGCTTCACTTCCGTATAACGGGAATGAGGCGTCATTATGTAATCATCCATACTCCGCACCAGCGGCAGCTTGCGGTTCAGCACCCGATGCCGGTACACACCTGAGAGTTTTTTATCTCTCTGATATTTCGGGATCCCGTAATGATAATACAGGCCGGCCTGGGCGCCCCAGCAGATGTGCAGCGTGGAATGGACATGTTTCTTTGACCATTCCATAATCTGCTTAAGCTCTTCCCAATAGTTTACTTCTTCAAAGTCCATATTCTCAACCGGTGCACCGGTAATAATAAAACCATCGAATTTTTTCTTTCGGATCTCGCCAAATGGTACATAGAACTTGTTCAGATGACTGGCCGAGGTATTCTTGGATGTATGCGTTGATAACATCAGGAAGGTGCAGTCCACCTGCAGCGGCGTATTGGACAACGCACGCAGCAGCTGGGTCTCCGTGTCCTCTTTAACGGGCATCAGATTCAGAATCAAAATCTGCAGCGGACGAATGTCCTGGCTCAGAGCCCGGTCTTCATCCATGACGAAGATGTTTTCTGATTCGAGGATCGCTTTCGCGGGTAAATCATTCTGTACTTTGATCGGCATGTTCTCTCTCCTCCAATAATTGCAGAAAATCCGTCTCTGACAGAATCGGGATTCCCAGCGATTTCGCTTTTTTATTTTTTGATGAATTTGACATCGTATCATTGTTGATCAGATAAGAGGTCTTGGCTGTCACAGAACCGGTCGCCTTTCCCCCCTTGGCTTCGATCAGTTCCTGTAGTTCTTTGCGATTGGCAAAATGCTCTACCGATCCGGTAATAACAAAGGTCAGGCCTTCAAATACTGCCAGATCCGGATTCTCGGCTTCCTGTTCAATGGTTAATTCTTTCATCAGATCGTCTACCGCCTGATTATTCTTCTCCGATGAAAAATAATCCAGCCAGGCATCAGCCAGTACCCCGCCGATCCCGTCGACTTCCAGCAATTCCTCTCTTTCAGCCCGACGCATGACATCCAGGTCAAAGTGAAATCTGCGGCACAGCATCTTGGCATTGGCCAGACCGATTCCGGCAATTCCAAGACCGTAGATAACACGCGGCAGAGTAGTGTGAGAAGCCTTTTTTAGCGAATCGATCAGGTTATCATATGATTTCTGGCCAAAACCTTCCATCTGAGTGATCACTTCCTGATATTGTTCCAGATGAAACATATCGGCAAACTCGTGAATAAATCCGGCACCGATGAATTTCTCCAGAGTGGCCTCTGACAAACCTTCAATATTTAAGGCATCACGGCTGACCATCAGGGAAAATCGTTTGATTTTCTTGGCCTGGCATTCCGGATTGGTACAATATAAAGAACGGACATCGTTTACCTGTTGGATACGGGTCTTGCCGGAACAGACCGGACATTCCTCCGGCGGTATAATGGAACCGCTGCGGGTCAGATTGTCGGCAATCTGGGGAATGATCATGTTCGCCTTATATACCGTAATGGTATCCCCGACACCGAGTTCAAGGGCCTCCATAATACTGAGGTTATGGACACTGGCACGGCTGACCGTGGTTCCTTCCAGTTCAACCGGCTCAAAGATTGCCACCGGATTGATCAGACCGGTTCGTGAAGCACTCCATTCAATTTCTTTCAGGGTTGTTTCTTTGATCTCATCAGCCCATTTATACGCGATTGAATTGCGGGGGAACTTGGCTGTTCTGCCAAGTGATTCACCATATGCAATATCCTCCATCAAAAGAACAAGCCCGTCAGAAGGAATATCATAATTCTGAACAGCCAGAGCAAACCGCTCTACTGCCGCCGGCATGTTCTCCCGATTCACCACCTCATAATCAACAACATCAAACCCCTGGTCTTTCAGCCATAAAAATTGCTGCTGCCGGGAGTTTTGAAAGTCAACACCATCGGCTTTAACCAGCATAAACGCTTCAAAGTTGACATTTCTTTGTGCCGTGATCTCATTATTAAGCTGCCGTACCGAACCGGCACACAGATTCCGGGGATTCTTGTATTTGGCATCAACATCTTCGATTGCCTCATTTATCTTTTCAAAATCAGAGTACTTAATTACAGCCTCGCCGCGCAGTACCAATTCGCCTTTAAAGGCCAGTTTCAGCGGAATATTGGCAAATACTCTGGCATTGTTGGTGATCACCTCGCCGATCTCGCCATTGCCGCGGGTAACGGCCTTCTTTAATTCTCCATCCTGATAAGTAAGCACAATGGTAAGGCCATCGAGCTTCCAGGACAATATTCCGGTCTGGTCACCAAGCCATTCCTGCAAAGCATCCAGTTCTTTGGTTTTATCCAATGACAGCATCAGACTTTCATGAGCCTCTTTCGGCAATTCGCCAAGGACTTCGTATCCAACCTTCTGCGTCGGACTTCCGGCTAATAGCACACCGGATTCTGCTTCCAATTCCAACAGTTCGTCATACAGCTTATCATATTCAAAGTTGCTCATAATCTCACGGCTTTCCTGATAATAAGCCTTAGCCGCTTCTGACAAAACTGCTGACAGTTCTTTCATTCGTATTAATGATTGTTCTGTCTTACTATTCTTTTTCTGGCTCATGACACACTCCTGTATTAATTTGGATTATTCTTCTGCTGATAATTCCAACCGGCGCTTAAGCTCTTCCCACTCTCTGGGACTCACTTTCCGGCAGTCTCCTGTCTTCAGTTTATCCAAATGTATATTCATAATACGAATTCTCTTTAATGATACGACATGATAGCCCAGTTCTTCGCACATTCGCCGGATCTGCCGGTTCAGCCCCTGTGTCAGGACAATATTGAACGTCCGCTTGCCGGTCGGAGTGACCGTACATGGGCGTGTTGTCACTTTCAGTTCTTTTAATTCCACACCTTCCTGCATTCGTTTCACAAAAGCAGCATTGTAAGGCTGGTCCACCGTTACCTGATACTCTTTTTCGTGGAGGTTTCCGGCATGCATGATCTGATTGGCCAGATCACCCTGATTGGTCATCAGCAGTAACCCTTCGGAATCTTTATCCAGTCTGCCCACCGGATAGATCCGCCCCGGATACTTCAGTAAATCCACGATATTGGGAGCCCTGTCTTTGTCTGAAGTGGTACATACCACTCCGCGCGGTTTGTTGACAGCCAGCAATACCGGCTTTATCTTCTTCCCGCCGGCGGTCTTACCCACCGGTTTTCCATTGCAGAATATTTTCTCCTGACCGGTCACCTTCTCCCCCATTGCAGCGGTTCGGCCGTCAATGGTTACCTGTCCCTGTTCTATCAGACGGTCGGCTTCCCGCCGGGAGCAAACGCCCTGTTCACTAAGATATTTATTTAATCGAATCGGTTCCATGGTTGTTTCCTTTCGTGGCATGTCAGCCGGTACTACTCATTATTCTGCGTTATCTTTCATTATATCAATTTACCGATCATCTGTAAAGAGAAGCAAAATGTAAAATACACTTGACATTTAATGTAAAGTACACTATACTTTAATTGTAAAGTACATTTTACATTTCAGACAGTACCGCAAACATAAAGGAGGTTTTCGTTGGAATCCAGGATACAGGAACTAAGAAAACAAAATAAAATAACCCAGGAAGAACTGGCTGCTGCCGTAGGCGTCACGCGGCAGACCATCATCTCCCTGGAAAACGGCAAGTATAATGCATCACTGCAGCTTGCCTACCGGATCGCCCGCTTTTTCGAACTGTACATTGAAGAAATATTTATTTTTGAGGAGGAATAATTATGTGGCTGAAACGTTTTTTTATTGAAACACCTGTCGATTTTGAAAGACAATGCAGGAAAAGGATTCTGGTCGGTGCTGTCGCTGCAGTTCTGGGGGCAGTTACGATGCTGCTGCCGATGATTACCGGGCAGCTTCCGGTACTATATCTGCAGCCGGGATGGAAGGAATTTGTTCCCGGTTTTTATCGGGGGATCGGTATCGGTTTCTTCGCTGCCGGACTGGTTCTTATCATCCGCAACCTGCGGTATCTTAAGAATGATAAATTAAAAACAGAGCGGCAGATCTATGAAACTGATGAACGGAACCGGATGCTGGGTCTGCGCTGCTGGGCCTATGCCGGATACAGTATGTTCCTGCTGCTTTACATTGGCATTATTATCAGCGGGCTGATCAGCCTGACTACGATGAAGACCCTTATGGCAGTTGCTGCTCTTTACGCGATCCTGCTCCTGGTTTTCCGGCGGTTATTGCAGCACAGTATGTAAGGACAGCAGTAATTTCACAGAAACAAAAAACGCTCTGCGGTATATTTTGCACCGCAGAGCGTTTTAAAGCAATATGTATCACAAATCAGAATATCCAAATGCATTCACCAGAGCATCCAGCTTTTTACCTTGTTTACAAAGCGGACATTCCCGATAATCGTAAGACTCATAATCCGGCAATTCTTTTTTCCCGAAGATTGAAGTAACGGTGCAGCCGTTCACCTCATCAACCAATCCAAACACAGATGCGATTCCCCGCAGCACTCCGCCGTAGTACTGAATCGCTTCCATCGCCTTATTAACCGAAAGGCCGGTTGTCACAGAGGATGTCAGAAGTATGACATTCTTAGTACGAACCATCGGCAGAATATTGTCCCGGAATATCATCTGGCTGTTACTGTTGTATTCCGGTTTGGCGATGTAGATGGTCTTGTGCTCATTCATCGACATGAATCCGGACTTTGTCAGTTCGTCTGCCAGAAAGGCTCCGATTACCTCCATTCCCTCCAGACAGACAATCGTATCAACAATCATATTGTAACGAAACTGACCGGCCAGGAAGGCTGCTGCCTCCTGCGCCTCACTGAGTCTGCATCGCATCGTTGTCATGTCAATATAATAGTTGATATGAGAATGATTTGTTGCAAAATGGCCTTTCCTGACCTTCATTGGTACCCTGCAGCTGTCGGCATAAATCTTCACGTACTTGTTCTCCATAAAAACGCCTCCATTTCTATAGAAATCTAATTGTCAGAAGTTATGTTTATTATACCGTAAATTAACAGCAGCTACAAGAAAAATAGGAAGAATATTCAGACCATATTCAGATATCATTGTATAAACATCGCATCACCAAAACTGAAGAACCGGTATTTTTCATTTACAGCTTCCGCATAAGCATTGAGAATATGTTCCCGGCCGGCCAGTGCCGAAACAAGCATCACCAGTGTCGATTCAGGCAAATGAAAATTGGTGATCAGACAGTCGAGAAGCTTAAACTGGTAACCAGGATAAATGAATATCTCTGTCCAGCCGCTTCCGGCTTTTAACCGTCCATCAGCTCCTGCTGCTGACTCAATGGTTCGACAGCTGGTCGTCCCGACGCAGATGACTCTGCCGCCACCCGATTTTGTGTTATTAATCTTCTCTGCTTCTGATTCTTCGATCATGTAAAATTCCGAATGCATGTGGTGATCTAAAATATTGTCAACCTTTACCGGCCGGAAGGTTCCCAGACCGACGTGCAATGTTACGTGAGCAATGGTAACTCCCATGGCCTCAATCTGAGCCAGCAGTTCTTTTGTAAAGTGAAGGCCGGCGGTCGGAGCTGCTGCCGAACCGTCATGTTTTGCATAAACCGTCTGGTAGCGGTTTTTGTCTTTCAGCTGGTGTGTGATATATGGCGGCAGGGGCATTTGTCCCAATTCGTCCAGAACTTCTTCAAAAATCCCTTCGTAGGCAAACTGAATCAGACGGTTGCCTTCCTCTACAATATCAAGAACCGTTCCTTTCAATAATCCATCACCGAACGAGATTACAGTACCCGGCTTACATTTTTTTCCCGGTTTCACAAGTGTTTCCCAAATATCATTTTCACGTCTTTTTAACAGCAACACTTCGATATTAGCTCCGGTGCCCTCCCGGATACCAAACAACCGGGCCGGTATCACCTTCGTATCGTTAATCACCAGGCAATCACCGGGCCGGAGATACTCCGTAATCTCCCGAAATACCCGGTGTTCCATTTCACCAGTCTCTTTATTTACAACAAGAAGCCGGGAAGATGAACGATCCTCCAGCGGATCCTGAGCTATTAACTCCTGCGGTAAGTCAAAATAGAAATCCTTTACATCCATAACTTGTCCTGCTTTCTTTTTTATCATTTAAGACAAAACACTTCCCATCCGGAGCCTGGATCGGGAAGTGCCATATCATCACTCTGCTGCCGTGGTAGTCTCCGCTGCTGCAGCTTCTGTTTCTGCTGCTGTTTGAGCTGTTGTTTCTACCGGTGCTGTTGTTTCCTGTGCTGAACCTTCTTCTGTACCTTCTGCCGTCTCATTCGCTTCCCTGGCTTCAAGTTCTTCATCGGTCAGAATGTTAACCTCTGCCATGCTTTCCTGGTATTCGTCACCCCATACCGGAGAATTCGAATGCAGAATGCCATAAACGGACTTTAATTCCTCATCTTCAGCCAGTGCTTCCTGCAAACCACGGTTCACATCTGCTGCAAGCCTGCGCACACCTTCACTCTGATTGGCTTTTTCAAGGAACTGGTTTTGTTCAAAGGTATGATCCTTATTATTTACCAGCAGATAATTCCCCTCTGCATCTGTCATCACATAGCTGTACATAATCATCGGTGCAAGCGTCTCAACCATGCGGAACTTCATATCGGTCGTAGCATAGACCAGCCAGGTACCTGCTGTTGGTCCATCCATCACGTAAATGCAGAGATCCTTAAAATCTGTCATATATTTGGCATTCGTCCATAAGCGAACACGCTCTGCCTCCAGCTGCCATTCATTTAGTCCCTCAATACCGTACAGACTGTTCATCAACTCTGCATCTGCATCCTTGCGGGCTATGAAATAGTTCTGCAGCAACGCCTCAATTCCGGGATCGGTGTTGCGCTTGAGTGTATCGGTCTCATATGGATCCGTCGGCTCTGTCTCCGGCGGTGTTGTCTGTGATTCTGAAGCGTCTGACGCTGCTGCCGGGGCCTGGGTCGGTGCCATAGTCTCAGTCGATGGTGCCTGTGTACTGTCCGGCTCTTTATCACCGCTTCGATCAACTATGACTATAATAATAATCAATATAACTACAATCAGCGGAATGGCCAGCATTTGCAGAAGCTTTTTCTGGTCTTCATCCAGATAGCCATTCTTACGG
Source organism: Lachnospiraceae bacterium (assembly GCA_032073745.1). GTDB lineage: Bacteria > Bacillota > Clostridia > Lachnospirales > Lachnospiraceae > Brotaphodocola. Next base: position 150,971 of record DAMAMW010000010.1, read on the forward strand.
AATCTTCGGTCTCTATTCATACATTTTCCTCCTGGAAACAATCTTCCGTCTTATTCTAACAAACCCCGACATAAAAAGCAATAAAAATACCCCTTGCATGTTGGAAAAAAATATAGTAAAATATGAGAGATGCGTCTGTAGCTCAGTGGATAGAGCAGTGGCCTCCGGAGCCGCGTGCGGAGGTTCGATTCCTCTCAGACGCACTTTTATAATTACTTGGGTAAGCCTTGGAAACGTAATGTTTTCGGGGCTTTTTGCTTATTCTATTTTATTGTCTAAAACCAGAAAAGGGCATTTTTCACTGCTTTTTACTGGCTCTTACTGATACTATGCAAGATGGGAGTAATTGCAACAACTAGCTATCAGAATTTCTGTGCGTATACGATTCCGTTTGGCAGTTTAGCTTACAATCACGCATGGTCACATGTAAATGGTGGCAGAGGTTGGGGACTCGGCCATAATAACTGTGTCGAGCACATGAAACAGGTATACACTGAGACTGCGGGTGATGAAGATTTTAATAATACTCTTTATAAAATCAGAATTACTCGCCATTTCTTGCATAATAGAGCTTGAAATTAATGACAAACTTTGAATCGACAGTCCACCAATCTGCTTTGCTTTTGCCTCAGTCGCCTCCCATACGGAAATAGATTAGTTTGGGAGGGGCTACTTTGAAATACTACACATCATCAGCCTTTACTCAATATGAGGCCGTTGGTGTTGTCTATTAAATGAAAAAATCATCGATCTTAGATTTCAACCTGGATCGATGATTTTTTTGCGGCATTTTTAATGTTATTTCACCAAAATCTAAACTCACGCTTACACTTACTACGTAAACGATAGACCGGTTCTTACTTTTTAATACTGAACTAACTTTAAATCATCATTAGAAAATTCAACCTTGCTGCCATCCATATATTCGACTTCCAAGGCTGATAGTTTTACGCTTTTAATATCATAATTATAAAATTTTCCCCAATATATTCCTGTACCACTATGACCACTGCCTGGAGCCACGGGACCGGTGTAAGAACAATAGTTCACAGTCCTTCTTTTAATAGTACAGGTCACAACATCCCCAACTGCATTATAAAATGTCGCGCCAAAATTCAAATATTTGATTGGCTTATCTGATACATTGGTGAAATTAATATATAAGGAGACACCACCTGCGCTATCTGGTTTTGATATCCATAACTTACTTATTCTGACAGAGGACTTTACAGCATCGGCCTTTGCCTGAATCTTTGCATTTGTTACCAAATCATTGTATTCCGTACGACTATTAACCAATATGTCATGGTTTGTGATAAGAGTTTTTTGGTCATCGGACAATTCTTTATGTTTTATCTCTGCCTGGGCAATCTTCTGTCCGCTATCTGTTGTGACAGTTCCTATTTGGTCTATCATTGAGATTACATTGCTTACCTGGAGGCTGGATAACTCTTCAGCAGCCCTGTCTAATATTGCCTTGCTGTCAACTTGTGGCTGTAACTCTTCATCTAATGCATCATATGCTATCTGTGCTGCATTAATTTTTCTGGAAGATTCCAGGTTTACGTCTCCAATCTCACCGATTAATAATTCCACTTCAGATATACACATCTCATTATATTCATTCAAAGCATTTTCGATAATCTCATGATTAGATACTAATGCCTTTTGGTTATCTGATAACAGATCGTATTCTTTTTGGGCGGTTTTTATAGCTAATTTACTCTTGGTTGTTTTTGAAACCACACCAATATTATCAATTGCCTGAATAGCTTTATCCGCCTGTAACTGATCATATGTACTTCTGGCTTCGCCTAATATTTTCATATTATCGAGTTGTTTCTGTTCTGTTTTGCTCAATTCTTCAAGTGCCTGTTCTGCTTCCATGATCAATGTTTCACTTGAGTCTGTCACTGTTCCGATTGAGGCGATTAAATCATCAACCGCCTGGGCTCTCTCACTCTTTGCACAAGCTGTTAGTATACTGCAAAGTAACGCAGCCATAAACAATGTCCGAATCATTCGTAAAGTTTTTTTCATAGTCCCTCCTAAATGCTTAATCTCCAGTATTTAACAATGTGCCATTTCCACTATTGACCTCCCCGCATATAATTATACAAACATTCGTTCTGCGAAGCAAGATCATTATATGCATTATCATAGGATAATTTTTCCTTTTCCCTATTACTCATAAGTTTGAAATTATGTATGTGATCTGCACTTGAAAAGTAACTGAAAATGCATTAAAATAAATTAAGGAGTGTGAAAATATGGCAAATATAAAAAAATGCAGATACTTTGATTCTAACAAACAAATATGTGGTTTTTCGGGATCAAGCTACTATCACCAGTTATGCATCGGTAAGGTACATTGTTCCAGTTATGCACCACCTCAATCACAAAATTCATCAGAAAAAAAGAAGCAGATACCAGCCAAAAATAAATCAATGTCTCAATCAACACCCCCGAAAGATTCACCTGATATCATCGAAACCATGAAACCAATTTATAACGCTCAATCCGATGTTGTCTCCTACAATGATGAAGTTGTTCTATATTGCATTGAGGACAATGAAGACCTGAACATAAAAATGAGTTCCAATGAAGATACAATGTCTCCGGTACAAGCAGAATGTTTAAACAAAAATATCGGAACCGAATTTTCATTGCGCGGCTACACCTACCAGATCAAAAACATAATCAAGACTGTTAAATCATAAGGGATTGATGCAAAAGCTCAGTTTATGAGCTGCGCTCCTGACCTATGAAAAAATGCCAGGTTTATGGATTTCATCCGTATTGCCTGGCATTTTTCGTATGTTAATGCAGTTGTCTACATTTCTAAAAAATATTAATCCCAACGGTCAAGCCGATAATGAAACACCCCGGTATCTGTCGTCACCCGAAGTCCGACATTCCAGGTACTGCCGGTTTCCAGTTTCATTCCACAGGCGCTCGCCTCTTTCCGGCCTTTCAGCACAGCTGATTTTCAATATGCCTCAATAGTCGCCCGGATTCCATGCAGCTCGGATTTCAAGGTTTCCTGAAACAACATTGATCCATCCGTAGTAAACATGGTTGTATCTGCGGATTGTGTAAACTTGTCTTTTACTGTTTTAAGAAACTCCGGATAGCAGTGGCTGTTATTTTCTGTGAATACATTACTGCTTATGGCTGTTTTTACTTGTTCACTCATTTTATGTACCTCGCTTTGTCTTTGCTGAGGTTAGTTTAGCAAATTATGCTGTTTGGATCATTTATAAAATGTTGCGAACTTGGAAATAGGTGGAAATAATCGCTAAGTGCTAATCAATCACATCTTTATACTCCCCGGTTACACCTGGCGTCATCCAGATATAAATCGTATCGAAGGTCTCATCCCCATCGGGATATCCAAAAATTGCCGCTCTTGTGTCCTTGTAGACTACCTGTCCCCCGTTATGTTTAAAACCATACTCATTTTCATCAGCCCCGCCATCCAGCAAATCACCGGCCAGACGCCATAAGGCATCTCCCATTTCATCCCCATAATAGAAAATAAATGTTGTCAATACCGCCTGCATGTACAAGCCTTCTTCTGAGTCAGGTTCATAATCATATTTCCATGACGCAGTGTCAAAGCCAACTTTATCACCATCTACCACCAGGGTCCATCCGGGCTTACCTGCTGCCTCATATTGTTTGGCATCAGATATAGACAGGCATCGCTGATATTTTGTCTCCAATAACCAGTTCAAAATAACGACATTCTCTGCCATGGTTCTTGATGGATCATAATATTCGGCACCGCTTAAAACAGATGGTTCTGTTGTCTCCTGATACCTGGCTGTTTCAAATGCTTCTGTCCAGGACGGTGATTCAATCGTAACAACTGCCGAATTATTCATGTCACTGCATGCGGATAGTTGAATTGATAGAATCATGATGATCCCTGCCGCCATCCATCGTTTTCCAAATAAATTCATATTTCCTCCTGTAATACAATCTGTCAATGGGTTATTTTTCTATGTTGTCTTTTCCATGCACTGTCATTATAATAACTATATCCTGGTGTCGCAATTGCCACGATTGTCTGATTTGTGGAATATGCCACACAGGGCCATGCAATGTGTAATAAGGAGGACTTTAGCGATTGGAAACTGCGGTAAAAGAGGATTTACGAGTGCGTAAAACGAAACTGGCTATACGTAACACCTTAAAAGAAATGATTTATGAAATGGATTACGAAGATATTACCATAAAAGAATTAACTGCCAGGGCTCAGATCAACAGAAAAACATTTTATCTGCATTATCGGGATCTTGAAGAACTGTTTGCTGAACTTGAACAGGAAATCGCCGATACTTTTATAAAAAATGACTTGTCATATACCAATATAAAAGATATCAAAGATCTGGTGCGGCTGGTATTTGAAGCAGCTGAACACATGCCGCAGCTCTACGAGCGGATCCTGTGCAGCAGCAGTTATCGTGCTGTTGACGAAAGAGCCAAAAGACGGGTTATGGATTACCGAAAAAAGACTAACCGGGGAACCTTTGGCCTGGATGAATACTCCGAAAACCTTGTCTTTGCCTACTGCGGATCAAATGCAACGATCTTATACCGGCAATGGATTGCTGACGGCAGGCAGCTGCCGGTAGAAGATGTGATAACGCTGGCAACCACCCTGATCTGTCAGGGACTGTCCGGCATTGTAACACAAGAGTAGATAGTAACTATATGTGCACTGATTCCATTGACATGAAAGGAAGAAATGCGATATAATAATAATTTAGGGAGCAGCTGTCTCCCTTGGTAGATCGTGCCTGTCAGGTACGATCTACCAGTCAAACATACTTACCTTTTGGTAATTAAGTGTTGACCGAAAGCTGATGGCGCATCTGAGTCCTGCCAGACATTGACGATGCGCTGTTTTGTTTTATGCAGAATGTGACGGAGACACTTCGTTCATGCAGCAGGTTTACTCTTCCGATGAGCATACCATTTCTGTTTTCAAAAGCAGCTTCCTCCAGCTTCCCGACCGGGATATCCAGAGAATGATTCCGCTCCTTAATATGGACATAATTGTTCTCAATCCAGCTTTTATATCTGACAAACCGGTGCTTAGCCGCCAGCCCCCCAATCTGAATCGTATAATCAATCACGGCCTCATGGCTGATAATCTTTTCTATTATTTTGTTCATTCCTTCATTCCTTTCGTCTAAGTAAATTTTACCATTATATGGAATTATAGTCAAGAACATTTGTTCGAATAAATAATTTTATTTGTTCTTATATGGAAAATAAAAAAAGCTTCATTGAAAGCTTTTTTTCATTGAGTTTATCCCTGACGGCAGCTGATCTCACTGCCGTTTTGTTGTCTCCGCTGATTACCGGCCGGCCTCCGAATACTTAACCTTATACGCATATGGCGTCAGGTTCCTCTTCAATGCCCCGGCTTCTTCATTTAACCCAAAGGTCTCAATCACCTCTTCCAGAGGGTGGAGGGCACGGGTCCCCAAAATCGTATCTGTCAGAAACTGACTTCCGTATTTTTGAATAATCTTATTTATAATACCGCTGTAATACAGATTCTGAGCTTCAATTTTATATCCCTGATAATAAAGAATAAAGTTACGTCTCATAAACATCGAACAATTCTTCCGTATCTGCTGTTCGGTGACATGATCGTCCTTCACGGACATATATCCGAAGATATGCTGATCAGATATTTTGGTAACCGGTACCTCAAGGCCGGTCTTTTTATGGTACCAGACAGGATTCTCATAAATGTACTTCAGCAGTTCAATCGTCTGGCGGGATACCGGTGTCTTATTCACCGACCAGAAAAAAGTACTGATATCGGACCACAACAAATCAAGTAAATCACTCCAGTTCGCTGCTACTCCTTCATAGAACAAAATGTTCGCCGCCTGGATCCATTCGCGATTAACGGAAACCGGCTCCAGTGCCTGCTCGAGAACATCATCTGTGATCAGCAGCATGTTCTTTGTCATATCAGCTGACATTACTGTTCTTGATAAATGTTCATCCTTGAAGATATTATAAGGAACAAGATCAGAAAATCGAATCACGGCAAACTCATATAAATGTGTCATAGCCGATAATGTTACATTCATGGTATTGAACTTATCCAGCTTCAAATCGTCTATCAGTAGATCATGCATCTGTTCTGCCGATAATTCAAAAAAATTCTCATTTATCGCATAAATCTTTTCTATTATGTTCTTCTGCTGTTGCTTATAAGAAATGTCACTTGACTGGTAGTAGTCATCGATAATATCTCTTGTAGTAGCCATCTTTAATCCCCCACTCTTTTTGTTTTATTTACTCATCATAATCGATTCCAGTCCTTTTGTCAATTATTTTTATTTGCACACATCAAATAACTCATCTATTATATATCTGTATTTTTTAAACTAATATTGTTTAAATAAAATTATTGACACCAAAAGTTCAATATGATAAACTGTACATTAAGAGCAAATAAAATTTATTCTCAGTGGCAGCTGGCAATAAATTAATACTTTCGGCAACACAAAACCACGAGGAGGACTTCAAACATTTCCATGAATACTAATCACAAACAAGCAAATAACCTGCGGGTTCTGGACCCGGAGGCTTTCCGTTACGAACAGCATCGCCATTACGCCGGCGAAATCATCCTGTCGGATTTCCACACCGGCCAGTCAAACGGCAGAATTGCCAGAAAAATTATGCAGGCAGAAACCATTGATGATATTTGCCGCGTCAATGACCTTCTGCGCCAGAAAAGGGAGGCTTTCCAATGACAAACCATCCGCTCTATGTCCGCAAGTATCACTCATCCCGGCTAAAGGAGTTCGGCTGGTCCGTATGTGATACCTTCGAAGACGCCAAGAAGCAGAATGAGATTATCGGGCTTGCTGACAACCAGATTCTCCGCACAATCCGTGACGTAACCAAACGTACGATTAATAAAGAAACCCTGGATCAGCGGATTATACTGCAAAAGCTCTACGAACGAAAGCAGGCAAAATCCCCCCGGCCAACCCCCTACGCTGCTATGCTCACCGCCCGGCTGAAACGAATGCCGCACAAGTCAGGCCCTGTCTGGGACCGGCTCCGCAGTAAATATCTGATGCCCGGCGCTGACAGCCATGAAGCCGGCCGGCTTCGGGCCAGGAACAACCGGACCCTGTTCCAGCAGGATTATGTAATGGTCGTAATGGATACCGCCGGTCATTATCATCACCTGTTTCAGAACGGTTTTACCATTAATGGAGATACATACCGCCGGCTCTCCTGTTCTGCCGGCCAGGCGCGGGTATCAACGGTAGTCTTCTGCCGCGAAGCAATCATTCCTGAGGTGAGCAGACGTCTGAATAACGGCCGGGATTTGTCCCGTAAGTTTTCACCCAGCAAGTTCAATGCCTACTTCGGACTTGCCGGCTCTGCCACCACAGTAGTGAGTGAACCAAAATTTATCGTGATTAAAGATTATGAAAACACGACTTCATTTATGGCCAACTATGTGATTGAGAACTCATGGAAGGTTGACGATACCGTAGTCAGGAAAGAAATGAAAAACGTTCCCATGAACCGTACTGACGGAATGGGACTCATAACCCAAAGGCAGGCAGCTGTATGGGCCGGGGAACTGGGTCTGGATTATACTCCGGCCCAGTTCTGCATCCGTCAGAACTTCATCAAAGGAATGCTCTGTGTCTTTCCGATTCATGAATTTGCCCGTGAATATGGACAGCTTGATGACCAGGGACGCTGCATGGTCGATACAATATACAATGATGCAAAAGGTCAGCCGGTTCGGGTAAATCTTTTTGACTACGACGTAATCCTCAGCGAATCCCAGTTCAAGTTATGGGACAGCTTTGGCAGCCTTGAGGAATACATCGGCAACTGCCGTAAAAATCACTTATACTGGGGCATTTCCCTGACCACGCCAAAAGAGCCCAAACACATGCTGAAACTCAACTATCAGTTCATCCAGACCCTGAATCTTGGCCAGAAAGAGATTGAACAGCTCGCCGGACAGTTTGTCAGCTGGCTGTCCGGTGTCTCCTATCAGGACCGGTACTACATGCTGTTATTTCTGCTGGGAGTAAATAATGATGAAGAAAAAATCCGCCGGTTTTTATCCGGCAGTGATGCCTGGTGGATTAAATCCCTGCTGGTCAACGACTCAGTCAAACACGACAAATACATCCGTACCAAAATCCGCGAGCTGCTAAAACATAAGATCCAGAATGCGTGTAAGGGCGATATCTATGTAGACGGCAATTTCCAGGTCATCGTCTCAGACCCTTATGGTTTTATGCAGCATGTCTGCGGACTTCCTGTAACCGGTCTGCTGAAGCCGGGAAAGGCATATTCCAACTACTGGAATGAACGGAGTGTAACCAGAGTAGATGCCATGCGTTCGCCTCTGACCTATTATTCGGAACACGTTATTCTTGATCTGCAAAAGGACCAAGAGACCGAAAAATGGTACCGTTATTGTAAGCAGGGCATTATCCTGGGTTACCACGGGCATGAAACCTTCCGTTTTGCCGGCAGTGATTTTGACTATGATATCCTTGCCACTACTTCCAACCAGACCATGATTGACGGTGTCTGGAAAGATGAACTGCCGGTAGTTTACGAAGCACCAAAACCGCAGAAAATCTGCTTCAATGAAGAGGATTTATACCGTGCCGACACCTTTTCCTTTGGTTCCATCATTGGCTCCATCACAAACAAATCCAGCAACGGATATGCTCTTCTCCCGCGTCTTAAACAGACTTACGGAGCCGACAGTGCCCAGTATCGGCTGGTTCTCTCTCGCCTGCAGCAATGCTGCAAAGCACAGTCGGCCCAGATTGACAAGGCCAAAATCGGCCAGGAAGTTAAAGGAATTCCAAAAACCTGGACTACCAGAAACAAACTTAAGACCGATAAACGGGGCAACGTTCATGACCGCCATGAAAAACGCACCCGTTTATATAATGAAACCTTGCTTGATACATACCCCTATTTCTTCCGGTACGTTTATAAGGACACCGATAAAAAATACAAAAAACATCTTGAAGAATACAATCTGATCTGCCGTCAGAAGTACCGAATGAATTTCACCGACCTGGAAGCACTGACTGACAAAACAGAGGAACAGGAGCTGCTGATCTGTCAGTTTTACCGCTATTGCCCGGTTACCATCAGCGACAGTCCGATGAATCTGCTCTGCCGTTATATAGAAAGTATTGACTTTCAGATTTCTAAACACACAAAAATCATAACCAATATCAATGTCCATGAGAGTTATAAATCTCCCCTGACCGATTATATGGACTATTATGATTCTGTCAGGCAGACACTGAAACAATATCTGAAAGAATGCCGCCAGAAGGTCGTTCTGCAAACCTTTGATAAACCGGCAGATTCCGGCTTTGATGATGAAAAAATCAGCAGCTTTGAAACCGCAAGCGAAGACCTGTATGACCGGATGGCCTCAGTTCACCCCAATCCAAATGTGATTTTAAACTGCCTGGTTGACTATTTCTATGCAGAGCAGCCATCCGCCAATAAAGATATCCTATGGAAAACCTACGGAAAATACATCTATCAGAACTTGCTGTCGAATGCACCCGCCGACCGGAAAATCCTGTTTCCCTTCCCCACGGCTTCAGACGACTGCGACCTGTCCTATCTCGGTTATGAATACAAATTACAGGAGGTATCCCTTTGACCGAATACAAATATCGTGAACTCGATTATGCCCTTAAGTTATACCAGGATGGACTTCAGTCATCCTGTCATATTAAAAACGAATTAAGGCTTGTTGCGACTTATATGCGCCGCATACTTAATTATAAGCCCAAACGGCTGAAAGAAGAATTTTACCATTGGTGTGAAGAACACATCGACGAGTATAATCAGGTCCTTCATTATAAGATTATGAATACAGCAATCCGGGCCGCTGTAAAAAAAGGTTCTGCACTGATCCAGCTGGAATCCGTTCCGGTCTGTCAGCCGGAACTGGATTATATTATGAGTGCTGCTCTGCTGCCCGCTGATCCGGCTGTTCCGGAACTGAATTATTACTGCCGGAAGCTGATGTTTACACTGCTTTGCCAGCTTAAAATCAATAAAACGATTTCCGAATTAAAAAATACGGATGAAGCTTATGTGTACCAGAGTGTTTTTTTCCGCGGCGGACAAAGACGGTTTACGGAACTCAAAAAAATGGCTGCGCTGCCTGATTCCGTACGAATCCATGAGGATATTATTCATCATTTATATTGCAGCGGTTTCGTTACGCCACTGCACAGCGGTATCATCCGGCTTGATTTTATGAATGATCTCTACCAGATTAATGCAGAAGCATCAGAACCGACACTGACAATTACAGAATTTGAAATCTGCGGCCGGTATTTTGACTTATATAATAAGAAGCAACAGATATTTGTCTGCTGCGGCTGCGGCAAACTCTTCCGCACCCGGACCAAAAATTCCAATCAAAAATATTGCAAGTCATGCAGTGACAGCAATCCTTACTACACTCCGCTTATTTCCAAAGCCGTCTGCTGCAGCGACTGCGGCAAAGAAATCACCGTCAGCTCCAGGAATAATCAGACCAATCGATGTGAATCCTGTTACACAATCTATCGTAAAGAGTATAAAGCACGCAAAGAAAAAGAGCGTCGCGAACGGAAAAAACAGTCTGTGGACACCACAAGTTCCCGGCACACTGCCTGAAAAAAGGCTGCAAACCCTTGATTTTACTACATTTTCTAATTTTCTCATTTTTCTCTAACTTATGAATAAGAGCAAATAAAATTTTTCTTATTCTCCTGCGAATCCCGGTGGCAGAGCCTTCGCCTTGTTGCCGGGATTTATCTGTCTTCTATTATGAACCAAATTTATCAGGAGGTGAAACTATGGCTACTATTTTAAACGATATCGGGCTTTACAAGGATCAGCTTATTGCTTTGTTCCTGGATTCTGCCGATATCCGCGAGTGTCTGCAATACGGACAGGAAGAACCTGCCGATCCACATGGACTGTTGCATCAGCAGGTATTTCCATATCTGTATATTGACCCTGAAGGCGAGGAACCGCTTGCTTATCTGGGTATCGAAGCAGACATTCCCAAACTGCCCAGCCGGACCATCAAAGAGATGAAGGTCACCATATGGGCTTACTGTCATAAGGATATCATGGAATATGAAAAAGAGGGATACAAAGGTACCCGTTCCGATATTCTGGCAGATATGGTCGACCGTCAGATCGCCGCTTCCGGCCTGTCCGGTATCGGTACACTGAATCTGACATCTGCTGTCCATATCATTCCCGGCAGCAGATATTACGGGGTGGAGCTGATTTATACCACTTCCGATTTCAGAGTGAAACGGTAGGTACCGAAGATGAATAACTATTCTGCTTTTGATTACTTAAGCGGCGAACCACTTCACATCCAGGGAATGGGACATCTCAAATGTCCGACTCTGCGGGATATCAGACGTATTCAGTATCAGGTATTTACCTTATATATGAATATCATCTCCGTCCCGCTGGAAACGTATCTCGAAACAAGCGGCTTTCTTCCTGAGTATCAGAGTCTGCCGGAAAGCGAACGGGCTGAGTTCACCCTGTTTAATCTGCTGGTATGCAGTACCCCCCAGCTGCTTTATCAGCTGATCTGCTTTTTTGTTTCCGATTCCGTTTCCTTTGATGCCGACAATTGTTCCTTCCTGATTTATTTGGAACAAAACGGAGACAAGACGCAGACCGGAACTATTGATAATGACAACTTCGAAGCGTTTCGCACCGAAGTACAGCGGCTGCTTGGCGTCAAAAAGCCAGACGAGCAGGAACCTGTCTTCAAAAATGATTACGCCCGGAAACTTTATGAAATGTTCCAGAAAAATGAAAAGGTCAAAAAAGTTGAAACTGATGACAATTACAGTCTCGACAACATGGTCCGTAAATTCTGTACCCACAACAAGACCGGGATCAACCTGCTCAATGTGTGGGATCTGACTTACTATCAGTTCCTGATATCGTTCCAGGAGTATACTACCGCCAGGCAGCATGACTACTACGATCATATGGCTGCCAATACCTTTTCATTTAAAAAAACTTCTGATTATAAACCACTGGATTATATGAAGAAGATTATATAAATTACCATCAAACCATCAAAACCGCCGCAAAAAATAGCGGCACTTATTTCAAGGAGGAAATTATTATGGATCTTAACATGGCAAACAGACAGTGTTGTAAATTGGACATTCGCGAATATGGCTCAAACCAGCCATGGATGTACGCAGATTTTTGTAATACCACAACCGCAGGCTTCTCAAGCGACCCGGTTTATGCAATGAAAATGGGCTCAAAGGCCATCAAATTCGACAATCCGCTTGATGCTACCATGGCTCTGACCTTCCAGGTACACCCATTCCGCATCTATTCACTGCTGAGCGACGGCGAAATCGAAACCTCTGCAGTAATTCCGGTAAAAGAAGAAGTGGAAGCTGCTACAGCAGGTACATTAACCTTAACTGATACACCAATCGAAGGTACCGTATACGTTTACGCAGAAGGCGAATTCGGCGGCGAAGCCATCGCAGGCAGCGAAAGCGGCCAGACTTTCAGCGCAGCAAGTGCAGCTGATATCGAAGTTGGCACAACTTATACCGTAGCATATCTGGTAAATAAAACTTCCGGCGTGAAGAAAGTAAGCTTCAACAATAAGAAACTGCCAAAAGACTTCCGCATCACCCAGGAAACTCTGGACAAAGACGAGCGCGGCAACCTGGTACCGATGAAACTGACAGCATTCAAGGCTTCTCCTCAGAGAAACATGGAATGGTCCTTCTCTTCTGACGGTGACCCGGCTGAGCTGACTGTTACCTTTGATGTCCTGGAAGACAGCGAAGGCAATATCATGGAAATCGCTGAAATTTCCGAGTAATACAACTGCCGCCATGCGGTGAGATATGAGAATGCAGATTCGATTCTGGAATAAACATTCTCCAGAAATATAATGAGTGATGGATAATGAGGATGGGGATATGGCCTACTTGTAATCCGATACAAGTGGCTGTATCCCTGTTTTTTTACGCTGCTTTTTACAACTGAAAATGATTGACAGTAATAGGCAGAAACGCTATGATTGTTTTATTAAATTGCGGGGAAAATATCATGAAAATCAATCTGAATACAATTAAAAGTATATTATTTAAAACAATCAATGTCGTTTATCTGGCCTTCTTTTTACTGATTAACTATCTGGTTTTGTTTACAGCAGAGAAAACTTCATTTAACTGCAAGAAGGTTTTTCAACTTTCTAATGTTGAGTTTTTAATCATCGGCCTGGTCATTATTTTATCCGTTTCTCTGGTAATGTTTTTTATTTTCACCTGGCTGAAGAAATTCACATGGCCACCACTTAATCCCCGAATTAACTACATTGCTTCGTTTCTGTTTATGCTTGTGCAGATTTATTGTATTTATCAATATTATTTCCACAGCGGCTGGGATGTCGACGGGATTGTGACCCGCGCTGATGTTATGGCCATCAGCAACTCCTATAGTGGCCGGCGTACCGATCTTTATCTTTCGATGTATCCGAACAACGCACTGTTGTGTGCCCTATATGCCCGCGTCATAAGAATTGGTTTATTATTTGGTGTATCTGAGCTTAGCGGCAGTATTATGACATTGATCGTGTTTCAGTGCGTTTTATTTTTTATCAGTGCTGTTCTGCTTTTTAAAATTATTTTTATTCAGGCAGGCCGCATGGGACCAGCAGTAGCAGGATGGCTTGTATTTCTGTCATTTATCGGCATATCACCATGGTTGTCGATTCCTTACTCTGATTCAACCGGCATTATTTTCCCGGTTATTATTTTATATAGTTATATGGTTTATAAAAAGTCAGGTACTAAAAGACACTTATTTCTGATCGGATTTTTCTCATATTTTGGTTTTAGCATCAAACCTCAGACAGTTATCGTCACTATCGCCATTGTGATATGCGAAGGGCTTCGTTTATTATCACTTCCGAAAAAAAGTGTGACTAAATGTTTTAAGGTACTTCCAATGCTTATACTCGCCGTCTGCTGTTCTATGTTTATGAAAGCCAACATGGTTTCCTCTAGCGGAATACACCTTGACCGCAATCAGCAGCTAGGTGTGACACACTGGATTATGATGGGTCTGAATGAGGAGCATCAAGGCACTTATGCGTATGATGATGTCGTTTATTCGACCAACTTTTTTAACCAGGAGCAACGAACCAGGGGTAATATCACTGTAATAAAAGAAAGACTCAGTAATTTTAAACCGGGTGGGTTTAGTGAGCATTTAAAAAAGAAACTGCTTAACAGCTATGCAGACGGGACTTTTGCGTGGGGGTTGGAAGGGACTTTCTATCTGGAAGTCTACCCGGTCAAAAATGATGATCTTTCTGTCCGGTTGAGGGATTTTTATTATCAGGACGGAAAAACACACCAGATGTTTCAAGATTATTCTCAATTTTTCTGGATATCTATTCTGTTCGGCTCACTGGCAGCCGGTTTAGCTGCCTGGAGGAAAAAAGAAAATAATGTACTGTCAGTCCTGATGCTGTCACTCATTGGCATAACGCTGTTTCAGCTTCTTTTTGAGGTTCGGGCACGGTATCTGTTCTGTAGTTCGCCGCTCTTTATTATTACGGCGGTTCAGGGTTGGCGATATATTGCTGATCTGCCGGTACGGCTTATTAATATTATTAAGAAAATGACAACTCATAACGCTCCTCTAACATCGAGGTGATGCTCAGATTCTGTATGGATCTGGCATCCTTTTGGCACAAAACATTTTCATATACCTGTCAATAATGAGGATAGGATACTGCATGTTTGTATGAATACAAGTTGCGTATCCTTATTTTTTTGCAACAAAATAAACCAAACACAGAAATGAGGTCACTATCATGGACTGCAAAAAATTTGATAAAGAATACAGCACTCAATATTCTACTGAGATGATGTATCTGAAAGAATGCGGAATCCCCTATACCTTTGTCAAAAAGGTAGATGGCGTTACCGTGTGGAAATACCAGAAAAGCTATAGGCTTTTTGATATATTGAAAAATTTTTATAAGAACAATTAACGGATTTTGATCAAGGAGGATCTATAATGATTAGAAAATATTTTAAAATGAAATGGAAAATGATCGAGATGAAACTGGTGTGCTTCTCATATATTTCTAAGTTTTTGAAGGATAAGGAAGAGATCGTGGATACGGTGCTGAGACTGGTGCAGTGTCTGGCGGATGTGCCGGGGGAGGAGTTGCAGGAGAAGTTTTTGAAGGAGTTGGCGGAATTGGTTTATCGGCAGACTGGGGATGAGGAATCGTGATATTTGCTCTGGAAATCTCATTAGAACAGGAGGTACGAAATGAGTAAAAACAATTATAGAGCTTTGCTGGAATTGATGATTGATAAGAGTTCTCTTTCGAAAATTCAAAAGCAGTTGGCAAAAGAAAACCTAAAAATTAATACCGAGCTGAAAATTACAGGAACTGAACAACTCAACAAATTATCCGGCAATCTTTCCGGATTAATAAAAGCATCATCTGATGCAACGAAAGCGCTTCAAGCAATAAGTAATTCAGCAAAATCAATTGAGGAACTAAACACCACATATAGAGATATCACTCAATCAGTGAGCAGCAGTAAAGCTGAATTTAATGCCGTAACCACTGAAATTTTAAATCAAGCAAAAGCCTGGGCAAATTTAAACAATGAAATAAGCAAATCGACAGAATCATCTAACGCAAAATTAACTTCTATTTCATCCAATGCCAAAAATCTGGTAGGTGGCTTGAATAATGCCTTAACCCCTATGGCCAGTATAGCAACTATGTATTCCGGCCTAGATATCTTCAGAAATAAATCAAACGAAAACTTTGCTTGACTCTGAAAAAAGAGACACTTAAAATACATTAAGATTTTAAGTTGGGCACGCACATAAAAGGAATTGAAAAAATGGTTCATAATACAATTATGTGTAGACGGAGTTTTAAAATATACGTCATGAGGAGTAATTGCTGGAACACTCTAACAATTATCTGGCTACAACAGAATCAGTAATGATAAATGTGATATGCCGCGAAAGCAGAAAAAACAGGTAATTTGGCATAAGGTGCAATACAAGCGTATACATATACGTCCTAAGTGCTAACACAATGAGTAATCAGCCTCACACATTCCAACGGATCACGAAACTAATATCCCCCTAAAAAGGAGTAACAGGTTGAATTGGAATGGATGTTCAACGACTACCGATCCTCAGAGTATCCCCTACCTGATTGGGTATGCTTTTAAGGTATAGTGGTTATTGGAGTTTTCTGTCTCTCTGATAATCCATGCTAGAAAAAGCCAGACGGCTTGTTTACTATTTTTAGTCGTTTGTTAAAGAAAAATAGGAAGGAGTATCATAAATACTTTACGTAATATGATACTCAAAAGTTCGCATTAAAAGGTACTATTAAAGCGCACCTGGTTTCCATTGAAAACCGCAGTACTGGCACACATTGATTGGTGTTCCCGTACCAAAAAAGGTCGTCTCATTTACTGTTGCAATTGCTGCGGAGTTACATTTAGGACACTTTGGTGATGGAGATTCATTCCAGATATCAAACGCCCACTTTTGTGCAGAAAAATTTTCATCTACTACCAACTCAGCAACTTCACAATTACACTTGCTCTGCTCTATGATCCAATTAATAGCACCTTGCTTATCATTGTCTTCAAAAAAATCACTCATTACCTCCCCATCCTCGTTACCGGAGACATAAGAAATAAAATCTGCTATAACTATTTGCTCTGCAATCAGTCTGTCACACCCTGTTTGACTCATAACCCAATCAATAGCACCTTGTTTATTATCATCAATATAAAAATCACTAATTTCCAAATCATTATCATAGAGAATTGGATCAAGTATTTTTTGTGCATCATTGTAAGTCATCTTTACATACCTCCTGATTTTATTATAATTATATCATCACAGTTTTAGATTAACAACTAATATTGACCATTAAGCAACTTGAAAAATCCAAAAATGTAGCAAACATTGATAAGTTAATTGCGAGCCTCCCTAAGTCCGACAAACTACAACGCACTTCAAAAGAATATATTGAATTAGCCAATGCACTCAGTCTAGTATCAGAAAAAGAAGCTGCGGTATCTATGGCTAGTCATAACATGGATAAATCTACTGCTCAATCACTTTTAAAATCAAAGGGAATGGCAAAAGATCAAGCTATCATCTTATATCGAAATGCGCTAAATTCAGAGGCACTTAAAAATTACGGAGAACAAACCGAAACCGTCACAAATGCAAACCAAAAGTTCACAAAATCATTCTCTACCGGCGCCACATTTGCAAAAGCAGCCCTTGCTACCGCTGGAGTTTCACTAGCCTTCACCCTTGTATCAAAAGCCATCAGCATTGGTATACAGAAATTAGATCAATGGGTTCACCGTAATGAAATCGCAGTAGAAAAAGCAAATAAAGCACGATCTGCAATTGCTGATATGAATACAGCTTTCCAAACTAATAAGTCAACTATAGAAAAAGCAATATCATCTTATGATCGTTTATCTGCCGGAATAAGTACGGCTGGAGATACGATTGCAAACATCTCATTGAGTACTGAGGATTTCGAAACATTTCTTTCACTAAGTAATGAATTAGCTGCTATTTCACCATCTCTCGTTGCTGGTCTGGATAAAAATGGAAATGCAATTCTAAACCTCGGATCCCAAGGCCATACTGCTGCTGAAGGTCTAAAAGAACTGCTAAAAGCCCAGGAATTTATCAATAGTTACGATATATCCACACAACTCAGTACTCTCTTCGAGGGAACAAAGTCGCAATTTGACAGTAACGAACAGGCACTGGAAGATAGTGAAAGGGAACTAGATTCCTATAAAAAATATTTCACTTCAGTTACTAACGCATTTTCTGCTGATCATGAAAAACAAACTTTTAGTATCGACACGACAGCTGGCGAACATTACTATAAAGTCATGGATAAAGCATTTAACGAATTCTATAATGGATTAAGTCCTGATCGCCAAAATGAACTTGTACTGATATCACCAGAACATTTCCTCACACCCAATATAAATAACGATAAATTTTATGATGTTCTATTAGATGCGTCACAACTGTCTTCTGAAGAACTAGATGATCTAAACAGCAAAGTCAGAACTCAGGCAGAACAGGTAGAAGGCCTTGTCACCGATGCCTATGGCAAAGAGCAATATCAATTTGCTGATTTATCTAAAGCAAAAGAACTGGGCTGGAAAGACTTTCTCAGCAATCTTGCTGCTGCCTCCAAATCCAACGCCTCATTTTATGGTCTGGATGAATCAATGCAAGAAGTTGCTGCATTTATGATCACCACCCTCCCTTCCAATATTGTAAAAGATATAAACCAAAATGATCCATATGATTATGTTCGGACAAACATTGTAGCAAAGCTCTCTAAGCTGACACCCAAGGATGCTAATATCTTGTCTAATGCCTATACAGATTTATTGCATTTTGACACGACAACGCTATCCCCAAATGAAATTAATAATTCTATTGCTCCATTCCTTAATACAATAAGTAAATATGTTTCAGACGAACAGTTAATACAGATTAAAACCCAGTTAACATATATTCCAGACGAAAAGAGCCTGCACAGTTATCAAAGTGCAATGTCTAACGCATCAAAACGCTATAGTAATAAAGATAAAAGCCCAGTCTCCAAAAACTGGACAGGTTTAGACAATTCCGCAGCGGAATTATCCTCGTTAGAACAATTCGTAAAAAATAATAGTATTAATACTGAAGCAGCCATTGAATTTTGGATTCAGTGCCTAAATGAATCTCATAGCGCTGAGGCTGCTATGAATAAATACACCCAACAAAAAAATCTGGAACTAGCATTTTCAGACCATGCCGCTAACTCCATAAGTAAATTTTCAGAATCTGTAAAAAACTCATCGAAAGCTATTGAAGAACAGTCAGCAAATGGAACTATATCAGCGGAGACATGGAATTCACTCAAAGAATCACTCCCAGGCGTTGAGGCCGCTTTAGAACAAACCGCTTCAGGTATGCAACTCAACACTGATACCTTACGTAAATTAAACTCTGAGCAAGCAAACCTCAATATGGACAAGATCATTGAGGATCGCCAGACCTTAACTGAACATTACGCAAACGAGTCAAAAATTCTTGAGCAATACATGCTGCAGCTTCTCAACAATAATAATCTCACTCAGGATCAGCGACAAGAATTGGAAGCACTGGCTGTTTCACAAAATGCGAGTTTAAATGCTACTTCAGATCAAATTGCGAGTTTAGAATTCCTCGACGCACAATTGAAGAATGTCACATCTAAATATACTATATTCAAAAATGCAATGAACTCTGCTGATGCAGGCAATAATTATGACTACTTAACTTCTAGCAAAAGCAATATTCAAGAACTTGTCAAAAATGAAGATTATGGAAAAGATGATTATCGGACATTCGTTGATTTATTTTCGGCTGAAGATATGAGTAATTCCACTATCGAAGAATTGCAGTCAGCTTATGCAGAAGCATTTGGTATTTACAACAAATATTTCACCTCAGACAAAACTGGTATAGATAATTTCAAAGCACAACTCAGCAGCTTAGACAGTGTAGAGTACAATGCCGAAGACAAGCTTGTATCTATTCAAGATATCGAAAAAGCTGCAGCGGATGCAAAAATGAGTGTTGAAGCATTTGAAGCCTTGCTTGGAAAGCTGAAGGATAAAGGCATAACTATCGAAGTTGCTGCCTCTGATACGGAAATAAATGATTCTGCCCAAAAGCTACTTGACTTGTACCAACAGCTTGCGAATTTAGAAAATGAGCGAAAAAAACTAGGTGAAAGTTCTGACACAACAGCAATTGATACGCAGATAGAAAATATAACGATGGAGATCGAGGCATTAAAACCATCTATTCAACCAGAGATAGACTTAAATAGTACTATCGAACAAATTTATTTATTGGAGCAGCAAATCGCTGGCCTCGATCCATCCAATCCTATGCATGATCTTCTGGTCAACCAAATCAGAGGTGTTCAGGAAGCTTTAGCTACATCTCAAGGACTTGAACTATCAAGCTTAATTTCGGTCGACACAGTTGAAACGGATCAATCACTCGATGAAACTACGCAAAAAGTTACCGATTTATATACGCTATTACAACAAGCTCAAAATCTGGTCGTAATGGTAAATGATAATGGAGAGCTAGATGCATTATCAACAGCAATCAGTACAATTATTGATCAAACTTATACTATTAAGTTTAGAGCTTCTGGTTTCCCATACCTAACAATTTCTGGTTCTTCTGGCAACGGAGGCCCAGATGAAAACACCCCTCCTGTTTCTGGAGATATCAGCGAATGGCAAGGCTCCGCCCACGCCCGCGGCTCCTGGAACGTCGGCCGTTCCGGCAAATCCCTAGTCGGCGAACTAGGCCGCGAACTAGTCGTCCGTGGTTCCCGCTACTTCACCGTCGGCGACAACGGTGCTGAGTTCGTGCCACTAAAATCCAACGACATCATCTTCAACCACTGCCAGACCGAGTCCCTGCTAAACAACGGCAGAATCAACTCCCGCGGCAAAGCATACGCAACCGGATCAGCGGATATTACTGATCCCGATCTGTTACCAAATATAAAGACAACTCCTGGCAACGCTTTCGCCCGCGGCTCCGCAGAAGACCTCAGCATCGACTGGTTCGAACATTCCATCAAGCTGGAAAGTGACCGCTCCTCTTCTTTAAGAAAGAACGTTTCTTCCTCATCGCTCTCCTATCTCGGCCTCGCTGCTGCCGAACTGGAAAAGGCAACTGCCATCATCCAGAATGCCGATGGCCTCAGTAACATTCTCGAATCAGACATGACCCAGCTCCAGCAAATAGCCAAAGAAGCCGGAATGTCCCTGTTCGAACTCTTCCGCATCATCGAAAACGGCGGATACAACGAATCCCGTCGCAGTTATCTGGCTCAGATCATGGAGAGTGATGAACGCCAGCTTGCTAACTACGAAGCTGCCATCAAGCAATACCAGGCTGACTACGAAGCCCTTATCAGTGAACTGACCCCCGAAATGCGTCAGAAGATCGAAGAAGGTTCCCTGTCTGTCGATACCCTGTCTGAAGAGGAAAAAGAGAAAGCCGAAAAAGCCATCGATGCCTTCAATAAAGTACAGGATCATAAATCCGAAAAGCGGGATCTGGAACTGGAGCAGCTCGAACACATCAAAGATTACTACGACAACGAGATGGATTATCTCGACCAGCAGGCCGAACGGATCAAGAATTCCACCGCTCTGATCGAAGCCCAGATGGATTACCTGAAAGCATCCGGCCAGATCATCACCGATGCTTCTTATTACCAGTTAATCGAAAACAACAAACGGGAAGCCGCCATCCTCGATAAACAAATCGCGCTTAAAAAGGCGGAACTGGCCAAGCTTATGAGCCGCAGCGATTTTGACACGAACTCCGAAGATTACCTTACCCTCAAACAGGAACTCGACAATCTGGAACTTGCCGAGCAGCAATTACTTCTGGCTCAGGAGCAGCTGAGAAATGATATTCTCAATCTGCCCATCGAAAACATCGACATCCTCCTCTCCATGTACGACAGTGTCACCGATTCCATCAAACAATGGGGAGCCCAGATGGAGGCCTCCGGGCGTAAAGTTGACCGCAATTACTATCAGATGCTGATCGGCAACGGAATGGAAATCA
>DAMAMW010000011.1:0-161339 GCA_032073745.1 Lachnospiraceae bacterium
TTGTATTAATACAGCCGAAGTTTTTGTCTACCCACCCAATATTTAAGCGCTTACGGATTGTGTTATCAGTCATAAAGATATCCCATCCCAAGCAATTGCGATTAGACCATGAAAAGGCCACACCGGGGGAGGTGTGGCCTTTGACAACCAAAATGGTTGTTTGGGCAGAAAAAAGCATCTTTTACAGATGCAGTTTGCTGCCGGATTTGGTTTTAGGTATAGATTTGAGCATATTTAGTTTAGCATAAGGAGATTTACGCCGAAAGAGCAGGATTGTGCCAATTTCATTCCGTTTTGTGCCAATTATTTGCCATCAGGAAAGAATTGTTCTAAAAGCTCTAAACTGTCCTTGGATGTATAGCCCCACAGCACGGAACTGAGGGTATCGATGGCTTGACGGTGGCTTCTGGCTGTGCTACATGAATCCACAGGTTACATTCTTTTCTTAAAACTGGGTATACAAAAGACCGAATTTTGATTCGGCCTTTGATTTAAATAGTATTCCTTTAAGCTATTTTTTTAACAAAGTCCACATATTCACCTTGATGAAATTGGCTGAAGTGAACTCTGCAAGGTTATGTAATAATTATCCATAGCCAGCATAATTAGTTATACAGCAGTCTTTATGTCAAGCATGTTATCACATATGGTACTTTTATAATGATGTTTAAAATCATCACTACAAACACCAGCGTCAATTCCAATGAGTTCATCATAATATTCTTTAGCAGAAGCCTTTACCAACTCAATTGAATCTGAATGAGCATAGAACATATATAAAAAGGCACTATGCAACTTATAGTTTTCTTTGTTCAAATGTATACAATATCTATTTAACTGCTCATACCCATCTTTAAATCTTGACTTTGAATAAGCCTTCTTGCCTGGGGTAAAAAAGAATCCTTGTTTCACAAAATATTTCACCTCTATAATTGCAACTTCATTATTTGAATCAATAACTCCAATATCTACAGATTCTTCATCTGCCGTTTTTGATGTGCATAGCTCTGGTACAATATGTAGTTTCGTTGCTTTTTCTAAAAAGCTAATAAGACTATTCCTTAATTGCTGCTCAGAAATGGAATCCTTAACCTTATTGCATTCAATATAATCACAACCCTTATATTTTCGCTCAGAATGGAAATTTTCAAAGACTAACTCTAGCTCGTTAATATCTCGCTTTTTGCTATTCATGTCAATCAGAGATTGTTTATCAGCAAAAATATTTTTAAATTCAAGATCAAATTTTCCATTATTTATTAGGACAAGGGCTTGTCCGGATCTTACTAAGATGTAACTTCGGTTTTTTTTACTTATATCCATTGCAAAATTAAAAAGTTCTTCATCTTTTAAGGAGCTTCCGGATTTTTGTTCCAAAATTTCTGTTTCCATATTGTTGTCGGCTTTTAATCTGAATTTCCTTAAATCATGAGATTTGTAATTTGCAATGATAAATTCAACAATTTTGCTGTACTCAAATTTTACTTTACTTAATTCCGATAATTCAAATAAAAAAATCATATTTTTACATTCTGAATACAAATCAGATAGAATAGTATATTCAGCTTGATTTTCGCTTATAGAACTAAAGGAGTCAAGAAAATTATCATTCTTCGCCATTGTTCTGGGTCTCCTCATCAGTGTAATAATTCTTTAATATAAAATCCATCCAATAAGTCAATACATCATACTCATCGATATTAGAGTTTTTAGTTTTTTTCTTAAATTTATCCAATAATATGGTTAGCTTACTATTGGTTGAATCTAGTACAGTCACCCCTCGCTGTGTAGCTTCTTTAAAGGTCGGTTCTGAAAAGAATATAGTAAATATAAACTGGTCATTATAAGATTTAAGCAAATTAACAAAAGGATTGATCTGCTTGTATATAGCGAAGAAGGCTCCTTCTGTATTAGATAATAAAGTATCAACATATGAAGTCAAATTTGTAGAAATAGTAATACTATTTTCGCTCAGAACTATTAATTCCTTGACTGAAAGATCATCAATTATCGAGTCGAAATTTATAATTTTGATACTTCCTTTATCAATACTTATGGAAATGCTATCTTCGCCACCATTTAAAAATGATTCAGTCAAATAATATAAATAAATATATCTTTTAAAGGTGTTGGCGTTAACTGACATAGAGGATTTTGATAAAGAATATAAAAATATGAGAATCTTCTCTGCGAGTTTTTCCTTATCATGATTCATTATTTAGACCTCCAATATATGAATTAAAACTGAACATTTCGCTTAATGCTAATTTTGATAATTGTGTTAAATCAACTACGTTTACTCCAGCAGACTTATACATATTATAAAGTTTTGAAACAAGAGAACTTTTTCTTGCATTAGCTGTTAAAATCAAAGAATTTCCCTTATTAATATAGACCTCAAAGGTTTTGACAGCTTTTTCCTCATGAAACATATCCAGCGTACTATCGGGCGTTTCACAAATAAAGAAAGAATTATCATGAAATGTTGTAAGTACTGAAAACCTAAAGGATAGGTCGGTAAAGATTCTTTGTGACTCAGAAAGCATATAGCTTTCATCCCTATCTTTCCCATCTAAATTGAATTTAATCATTAAATTTTCAATAGAATTTTCTTCGTTAAATGGTAGAGATAGATCCTCAATATGATTTTCTCCAAAAAATGAATCGGCATATCTCAAAAATGAAGATTTAAAGGTGCTAAAATTATCTACTAGATTTTCCTCAATTACTCTACGCATTTCTTCTTCTTTTTTCTTTGAGCTATTAAATACAGCTAAAGCTTCATCACGTTCCAATCTCGCTTTTTCTAATCGTTTACTATCGCTATCATTTGAAGAATCTTTCTCAGGGTTTAGGTGTATTTCAATCTGATTTTTTCTTGAATTTTTTTGGCTGATTTTTGTCCGAGATAAGTCAATTCGTTTTTTTATTTCTTCCATCTCAGCTTTTAGTTGTTTTATTGAGATTTTTAGTTGAGAAAGCAAAGTCTGATTATTTTTTCGCTCAATATCTATTTTTACCAAATCAGTAGTTTCTTTGAGCATTAATTTTTCCTTACACATTATACAGTCTTCAGTTTTTAACTCAAATTCATGAATATTTCCACAGATTGGACATACCCCATCTACCATACGATTGGAAAAACGCTTATAGTATGTATCATACTGATCTGGAAACAAGTTGCTATACCATTTATCGTCTAATTCTGCGTTTTTTTCTTTATAAGATTCTTCTTTCTGTGACAGCGTTAGCAATTCGTTGTTCTTTCTCTCGTATAGCACTTGGTCATTATTTCTTGTAGATTCTAGCTTTTCAATTTCATTTTCTATATTATTAAGCTCTATTCGTAATGTTACTTCTTGAAGTTCATCTAATGACAAATTTTTTTCTTTTTTTTCTTTTTCGAAAAACTTGCTCATATAATTCAATGTTTCACTTTTCTTTTTATAAGCACTCTCTAATGCTTTTGAATTTAGTTTTTGCTCACAGTAGCTTTCATAAAAGTCAGCATCGACAATATACTTTCCAATTATTGTTTCCTGTAAGTTAGAATCCCAAAACGTAAGCTTTCTTCCTTCGTCAAAAAACATAACATCTAATAGCATACTAATCAGTGTATTAACGCCACCTGGTAATCCAGTTGATTCCTTTAGTTTGTTTTGATAACTATATATTAAATATTCTTTGAGTTCTTCATTTGTATTATTCGAATCATCGGGCTGTGGCTTAAAGTATCTAGTTTCATATGTTCTATATGTCACTACTTTTCCTGATAACGGAATATTATTTACAGAAGCACTTAATAATTTTCCATCTACCAATGAGTGAGTAACAACATATTCATCTTTATTGATGCAAAATTCGGACACGATTCTTGAATCATCAGAATAATCTATAGTTCTATCTTTAAAAAAACTCTCATCATATATAGGGCGATTATCCCTCCGTTGCTCTTTTCGTACTTTTGTTTTTATGCCCCCTCTATACGGACCGACAATAGAAAACAAAAGCATCATAAGCAAAGTACTTTTACCAGTGCCGTTGGTTCCATATATTATGTTTAGTTTTGAACTAAAGTCTATTACTAGTGGGCATTCATATAAGGAATAATTATATATACCGACCCTTTTTATATTTGGTAAATAAAACTGGTTCATGTTGACATCACCTTTCTAACACTAAGACACCTTCAAGCAGCTTTCCAATCTCCTTCTGCTGTTGTGGACTTGTGTTTAAGTATCGAGCTTTTCTGATTTCAATAACCTTAAACCCTTCTTGCTCAGCTATTGAGGCACAAATTTCTAATGTATTAATTAACACCTTAAAGTATGCAGAGTTTGATACATTGAAATATATTTTTCCGTCAACTCGCATTTTTTTATAGAGTTCAGAAAAAATCATCTGCATATCCACAAAATATAATCTGACCATATCTATAATCGATGAATTCCAGACAGATTCCTTTAATGACGCTGTTTTAAGATTATCTAAGGTGGTGATAAGTAATTTATTGTCTACTGTTGCGACATCTTCCCATTTTATCTGTACATGAGATCTAAGCGTTCTCTTTCTCAGTTCCCGTATATCCTCTATTGTTTGAGTGAACCCCAATGTTTTCAGTTCTAGCATGTATGTATCGGTATAATCGCGAGAGTTCAAATACGGTGGGGAGGTTATTACTAAATCGATAGAGTTATCATCAACATATTTGTTTATAGCATCTCTGCAATCGCCATTATGCAAATATTTTTTATTTGTGATCTTGTCGGTATTCTTTGGGGTTTCATTTGCCAGGTTTCTAATATCGTACAATAACTCCTCTTTTACCTTAGCATCAAATTTGCTGAATACAGTTTCTTCATTAACAACTCTATTTTCCCAATCTTTTTTATAAGAAAGACATTTCCCGTTGCGATACAAGTTGCTTACATCTAATAATATTGCTGCTAATGCCACAATAAATAAATCTTTATATATTTCATCCGAAATGGTATCAATTGTAGAGCGTAGTTTGTTTACAGCAAGCCAAGTGTTTTGGTCATAATTCCATTTTTTATTTTTCTCATTTTGGTGTAATGTATTGAATTCAGTTTCAAAATTGATTGCATCACAATTACCTCTGTGATCAATAATATATTGAAACCACGTTTCTGTGTCATCAACAGTATACGTGCTTTCTAACTTGACTTTTCCAATTAGATACATTAAAGGGTTAACCTCAAATGATATGCACTTTATTCCAATATTTTGTAGTTCTAAAGCAGTAGTTCCACTACCAGAAAATGGTTCTACGCATACTAAATCTTTCTTTCCAATTTCATTAATAATTGACTGAATGAATTCTTTAGAATACCCCTCAACAAATGGATACCATCTATGGATAGGTTCTTGTTTATTTTTATTAAATTGCATTATGCGTCCGTACTTATTTAAATAATCAGTATATTTATACATATTATCCCCATTTCAATTTAAATAATAAACCTGCCACTTTATAAAGAACAAATTATTGGAAAATATAAAGTGTCAGAAATATTAAAGCCACACTTCAAGAATATCTTTAACTTTTTTATGAACTCTAAGTTCTTTTGCATATTGCATCAGATGCAATATGTTCTTATTAGAATCTTTTACATAACGCTGTATGGCATTATTAAACACTTCTTTATCAATACGATTCATGTTTCGCAATACATCGCAAATGGTGCGATCCTTATCATAAATACGTACAGATGCTTCGTCAATCATTCCTATGGTTTCACCTATCGACAATAAGTATGACTCCGTGCGATATGCTTTTATAAATGGATAGTCAATTTTCACACGCTTCTTAGAAACATTTTTATCTATTGCAAAATGCCACTCGGAAGGGGCTTTGCAACTGTACCCATAATAGAAGAGTGCAGTTTCCATACAGAGTATTGCGTCGGGGAATAGATTGTTAATTATAACTATTTCGCTATTACTGGACTGGTCAATCCAGTAGTAATATCCACGCCTTATTTTTTCAACTAACCCCTCCTTGAGAAGTTTTTGAATATCAGCATAATATATTTTATTAGAAGTCAATTCGGCAGTGCTTAGTATATAGTCATGTGCTTTAAAGACTTCCATGATTCTATCTGTCTTGGTCATGTGTTCACCTCTACTAAACTAGACTTCATTGATTAAATCGATGGGTATTTTAGTATAGTATATTCGCTTTTTTAGTAAAAGTCAATGTTTTGCAAGCAAAACAAGTACTGTTCAGGTGCCTTAGTTTGTGATGTTTTTCTTTGAGATTTATTAGTTCCTCTTTCGCTTCATTTGGTTATTGTATTTATGCATATCATGGACTTCTGTAGTCGGTTCTGTGCTATACTGAATAACAGAGTAAAGTGTGGTCTAAGCTGCTGCATATTATAATTTGTTGTATAGACAGTCCACGTTTTGGTGAACAAAGGTATCTGCGATGGTCATCGGAGCGGGAAAACATCCAAGATGATTGGCTGGGCAGAAAAGCATCTTTTCAGATGCCATTCACTGCCAGATTTGGTTTTAGGTATGTATTTCAGCATATTTAGCTTAGCATAAGGAGTTTTACATCGAAAGAGCAGAACTGTGCCAATTATTTGCCATAAGGAAAGAACTGTTCTAAAATCTCCAGACTATCCTTGGAGGTGTACCCCCATAATACCGAACTGAGGGCATCAATGGCTTCCCGGCGTTTGCGGTAGTAGGTACGGAAGCTGATGTCCCGGATGTATGGCCGCAGTTTTTCAATTATCTCTTCGACATTGCGGATTTGCTGGGGGGAGAGGAAGGAGTAGTATAGAATCCAGTAATAGGTTTCTCCCTTTTTGTGTTTGGTGCGGAGCAGTTCTACTGCAGAATCCAGCAGCTTTATCATTTTATGGCTGCGTTCAATGCATTGGGCATGGTGTTCAATGTTGCTTCCTGCTAAGTCGGCACCAGCTAGGTAGACAGAATCTAAGAATTCCTCAATGGAGCTGCCAAACTCGATTTCAAACCGGTTGCGGATTTGCTGAACTGATAATTCCAGGCTCCATACTACATCACGGTATTTTTTCAGCAGTTTCCAAGTGTCGTGGTATAACGGATCTTCGGTAATATTCAATTCTTCTTTGCGTTTCATAAAATGAATTCCTCCTCAAAAATATTATTTATATGGCATTAGGGTCAGGGTAAAGGTGTAGACTGGTTCATTGTCACCGCAAAGGATTGCCAGTCCAAAACGGCGTTCTGAGGTCTCACACGTGCGGCTTAAATATCTTTCTTCGCAGGCATCTGATAAAGGATATAACTTATATTGGAACTTGGAACACTGGAAGCATGAAATCCCTTGTACAGACAGGATTTGTGCCAGTTTTTGAATGATGATTGCAATCTGCAATTTTGAAACGCTGGGGAGCGGTTCTGATACGCAGATTTTTTTGCTGAATGGCGGTGGGGTTTCCACATCGGCTTCGTTATCCGGAAGCTGGATACGAATATTTAATAACATTGCAACTTCATCTTTGTTGATGATGACATCGGATATTTGAAACATTGTGGATAAGTAGCTTTTGAGGTAAATGATGCTGCCGGTCCGGCCGGGGAATGATATTAGTGATATGTATTCCTGACCTGCCAGTTTTTTCAGTATCCGGCCGACGGTTGCTTTGGATATACCCCAGCGTGCAGCCATTTCAGTGTAACTGGCTAAAGGGCTTCCGGTGCCATCTCTTAAATAAACGACTGGTCCGATCTCGGAGCCTTGAACCTGTTTGTCGTTGTAGATTGTGGAAAGCCATAAATCGAGAACAATGTCCATTTCGGAGCAACGTCCGGAGCTGATCAGTTCAGTGGCGATGGAAACGGGCATAAAGAAGAAGCCAGTATCCTTTTGGCAGGGGCAGTTGTAGTCCAGGGCGGAGTTGTGCTGTTTCCAGTCACGGATTTTGTATTTAATGATTTTGCCACAGCCGAGTTGCTGGAATGAGATTAAATGCTGTTTTTGTAAGTCTTCTAATATCCGGATGGTCTGGTATTGGAAGGGAGTGCGGAACCATTCCTGCAGTTCTTTTACGGTGCAAAGCCATTCACCGGGGTAGATGGTGTAGGAGATGCCGTCTATTCGCCGGTATGAGGTGCGAAAATTGGCGTAGTTGGATAAAACGGCAAAATAAAAAAGACCACAACCTCCGCTGGTGCGGATGTTATGGTCTTTAATCAGTGATTGGATAAATTGTCGGTAGATCCGACAACGTGGGTAATCTACGATTTGTTTGATTTCTAATAAATATTCGGGCATAGTGCCTCCTTTAATTGATGGTAAAATGGATGTTGTTGTAGCTGTCGTAGACATCATTTATGTGTATGCTGAACTGCTAATTATTTGCTAATTTAGAGTCTGATAAAAGCATGAAAAATGCAGTCAGCTAATTTTTTGCTAATTTCACGGGAATACATGTAATGATATGAAAATGTACATAATGCACAATAATGAGATGGTAATATAAATCCTAGTATGATAGAATTGACATGAAACAGCACATAAGGAGAGGTAGGGGAATCATAGGCATAGTTTTCATTCTCTCTCCTAAGGGACAATTGTGAGTTCGATTCTCGCCGGGGGTACCAGTAAACAACGCTGTAAGCCTTTATTTATAAGGGTTTGCAGCTTTTTTATTACTGCAAATCACCTCTGATGAAAATTCAAAACGTTGTTTTTGTATCCCCGGTAGTTTGTATGTTTCAGATGAAAATTTGCTAATCGGATTCGAACCGTTTCTCGCCATCTTGCTAAGAAAATTGCTCATTTCCGGTGCTGCCTTTGAGTAAAAAGAAAAGCGGTACTCCTATCAGCGCCGCTGGGGAAAAGCAAACTAGCTGCCGTTTGGGAAGACCGAACAACACAACATGCTTTTTCTATTCCTAAATCAGTTTATCATTGAAATCAACTGAGTCATTTTACATGCTATTTCTGCATCACTGCAACTCATGTATTCTTGAAATTCGCTTTTAAAAGTTTTCAATACCATATATGAGTAGTAATAAAAGCTGTAAAACAGATTGTCGGGGAATGGCCCTCCATCTTCTTCATATCGGGCTACATCATCATCTTCGTCATATTCTTCCGGCCATAAATATGTTTCCCCCAGCATATCTTCAAATCGGGGCAATGGGGCGGCTTGTTCCCGTTCATCAGCCATCATGCACCCCTCCGCTACCCGGACAAACAAATCCAACAGATTCATCACGACATACCGACTGATATATTGCTCTATGGTTTGCATCACCTTTTCCAGTATCCTTGCAAGAAATATCATGGCAAACGGTGTTGCAGGCCACAAGGTACTTTGATGCTCAATATTCCGTTCTAATTCTTCCCCGGCGGCGTCTACTTCAGATTTGTTTGAAGCAAGGAGCGCTTCAAAATACAGCGGAAAATCTGTTGCTCTGCCATAAGTAGTAGCAAGGCGGTTCCATGGGACATTTTGAACCGCTACACCCTGTAAAAATGATTGGTTGTCTTGAAATGCCTTTTTCACAAAGGGCAGCGCTTCCTTTTGCGTTAACTGGTATTGTCGTGCCAACTTCAAATATTGGACGGTTTCGGGGGTGTTATCGCCCAATTGAATTGCTTTCTCTAAATAGGGAATCGCATCGATTTTCCGGTCTGTTTCATACAGACAAAGGCCCATACGCCAGTTCCAAATAGATGTGCTTTTGCCTTCTGTAGCATATTCGGACAACAGCGCATAGGCTTCGTGGTATAGATCCAGATTGGTGTAGGCGCGTGTAAGATGATTCATGTACTCGAAATTCATTTCCTCACTTGGCATCGCCGATATTGCATCGGCAATTTTCTTATGCTGGTTTGTTTCATGCCACTGTGTAAGTTGGCTAAGCGACAATTTCATATGGCGTACCCTCTCCTGTGTTGTGTATCTTAAATGTTTTCTTCGTTTACATAGTATCCCTAACGCTAACTACTTGATAGTATAGATTGTATCAATCCTTAATGTGCTGCAAACAGGCTCTTTGCCACACCGCCGGTTTTGAACAGCGTAAAGCAGAGCAGTACCGTGTACCCCATACAAGACCAAATAGCGCTGGATACGTCATCACCTACGGCGATATTCTGCACCAGAACCGCATATATCCCCACGCAAACCATAATCAGAAATGCCTGAAATCCCAGGGCAAGCAGGGACTTTAGATAGTTTTGCCCCATGCCGCCCCATTCCCGGTTCGCCATTGTTGCGAAAGGAATCGGCCCGATGGAAGTCACAAGATATATCTCAATCATGCGGCCGTAGATGACAAAAAAAATACAGATAGACAGAATGTTCATGGTAAGCCCGACAAATATACTCTGGAACCATAAACCAAGCAGCGGCCCCAGTTCCATTGCCTCCAGTTTGGTTTCCATATCCGTGATGGTGCTTGATATATCAATGCCTGCGTCTGAAATAATGACGCCTGCACTTTCGTTTACTACATGCTGCGCCACATCAAAGATAAGGACAGAATCCCTGCTTGAGTTGCGTTTGGGAAGATCGCTTAAGCAACAGGAAAAGCAAACAATTACGACATATATCGGAAGCATTGGCCAAAATGCATTGCTGGCCGTAATTGATCAAAAACCGATTGTCTACGCAGCAAAAAATCAGCAGAGTGAGCAGAACAGCCAAAACAACCGGAAAAACGTTCAGACAGATAAAAACGACCAGGCAGAAAAAAACAGCCAGGAGATTGCAGCGCTGACAACAAGAATTGCCGGTCAGGAAATGATGCTAAGAGAGGAAAGGCAGCAGATTGAAGAATTGAAGAAAATGCTTACTAAACAATCAGTTGAAGGAAATACTTTGACAGACACTCCGGCCGCAGTATCGGATCATTACCGCAGACCGGAAAGGAAAACTCTCGATCAGATCAGAGTTACGCTTGGAGCGTATCCGTTATGGACTTGATTGATAATTATGTCGAAAAAGTTGCATGTTATGTCGCTGGAGATATATTTTCAGTTAAATAATGTATAATAAAAATAATAAATGAACGCTTCAATTTGCCATTTCAATATACCGGGAATGAAGTGAGTGGAATGAAGTATGAAATGAAAACAGTAAAGATATTATTGATTGAGGACAACCCTGATATTAATACTGTGAATTACCGGGAGCTGGCGGCTCGGGGGTATCATGTTCTGGTAGCAGAAACACTGGCGGCGGGACGTGAAATGGCGCTTCATGAGCGTCCCGATCTGATTGTATTTGACCTGACGCTGCCAGATGGTGATGGACTTACCTATTGCAGCCAGATGATGGAAGAGGGGCCGCAGAGCCTGTCAGCGCTATCAGTCCGGTTTGGTCCTCTGGAGCTGCGGACTCTGGCCAGGCGCGCCTATCTGGCCGGCAACGATTTGCTGCTGCCGGAAGTTATGGATTCCAACTGAAAAGTAAACGCGGCAGAGGATAGACACATGAGGGGGATATAGAATGAGGATATTTGGAAGAAACAAACAGACCATCGCAGGATTTCTCGTGGCTTGTATGGTGTCAGCTACATTGTCGCCGGCAGTTACGGCTTATGCAGAAGATACACCGGGAAGTATTCGTTATGAACTCGGTTATGGGCCGGGACCAGATGAAACGAGAAATCCTGAAGGCGACTACGAAAATATGTGGAGTCGTGCTTTCCATGACGGTAAGATTAAACTGGATACTGCAAATGATGGTACCAGAGCAATTGAAGTAAATGGTTATGCCGGCCACCGGTTTGATGCTCCGGATTCCCCTTTTTATGATTATGCCGGGATCGGCCATCCGGATATGGAGGCCGGGGGCTCGCGGGCGGAACGTCCCCGCTTCCCGGCCTGGGATGATGACATCTGGGCTGGATATAAGTTTCAGGGCTGGTATAAGAATGAAATGATGTCCCAACCTGCCGGCCTGCTGGATCCTGCCTTTCCATCCGGGAGTACCACTACATATTATGCAAAGTGGACCAGTGATCCGGATATAAAGTATACGTGTCATGTCAGACACGAAGTATTAGTGGGGGGAGGTATGCTCAATCTTTTCCCCGGCGATAACCGTCAGGCAGCAGCTGGCGAAGGATTTACTGCTGTCGGAAAAATGGTTCCGGGATTCAAAATTACGGAAGTAAAACATGATGTGCAAAGAAGCCGGGCTTATTATGATCATGGATCAGAACGTAATGGTTATGAGATTAAGATAAGCATTGATGAAAGGGCAGAGACGAGACCTTTTCAGGGCAGAATGCCGAATGAAGATGTGACCGTTACATATAACTATGAACCTGATACCGAACAAAAGTTTCCGCTGACGCAGATAGCCCATTTTAGTGATACGTCACGTCCACCGATTGAGCTGGGACGGACGACTGAATTTGTTTCGGCCGGCACAGCGATTCAGAAGGAACCACCTGCTTATGATGGTTACAAGGTATTCGGACATCTAGTTACGGCCGGGCATGAATCTTCAACGGCTACAGCGGGGGTATTTGCTTATGAAGATATTGCCGGAGCGGGCTTTTCTTCTGATCATAAATTTTCCGGATACATGCCTAACCAGGCATTGACCATTGAATACCTTTATGTGCCTGATTCATCTGCAGCTACATATAGCGTTCTTTATATTGATGAAAATTTTCAGCCGATCCGTGACCGGAAGGATCTGAAAGACATATTCCAATCAATCCCATCAGGTTATAAAGATAGGAATCCGTCAGAGATCCTTTACATTCCGTTTCCTGACCTGAGTACTCATGGGTTCAGTTCAGACAGCACCAGAGTGTATGGTCTGGAAGGCGTTGAAAGTATTACACAAAACAGCGGGTTTGTTAATGTAAAATTCAATGCGTCATACGGGATAATAGTTGTCGAATATAAAAGGGATATTGATAATCCAAATTTCTATGCACAGCTGTCAGTCAGACAGGGGGACAATGGATCTGTTAGTGGAGATCTCTCTCCCAGACGGATGCCAAAGTCTGAGTATTCCATTGATGCTGAGGGATATATTGAAACATTGGCTGACATTATTGATGCACCCCGTCCCCATGACTTTTATAAATTTGACGGATGGTATGAAGTGGATGGCGGCGGTATGAAAATTTCAGATATTAAATTAAGTGAATTGGATTTAGGTAATATGGGTTATCCGGCCCAACCTGCAGATGTAAGAATCCGGCCATTTTTTGTCAAAGATGAAACCGAGTGGAAGAAGGTGACGCTGCAGGCGGGAGCGAATGTGAGTTTTGACGGATCAGGGGAGATAAAGGAAGCTCATTATGGTGATACCATTGCTGCTGTTTTCGGCAATCTGCCATCACCGGTCGTGGAACATGGATACATCGGGTTTTACTGGATCGATAAGGCCGGAAATCCGGTAAATCTGACAGAATCCACCCAGATCTTCTTCCCGGAAGACGGACATCAGGTGTATACCTTAGTTGCCCGTCCGGCTGAGATACCTCCGGGATATGAAGCTTTACAGCGTCCCAATGCGGGGGCAGAGACAGGTAATGACGGCAGGGGCGTGATTTCGCTTAAAGGCTCTGATGTAGCAGCAATAAGAAAATATGTTGTGACCGATGAGACCGGTGAAATCTTAAACGTGTTGACAGGGCAGCAGATCAAGGATGGCAATCATTTTTCCGGTCTTGATCCCGGCAACAGCTATAAGGTCTATGAGTTATCAGATGCAAGGAGTCCGGCTGCGGGAGATCTGGTGGAAAGCATACCGGCTTTTGACAGGAGCCTTCCTGACCGGGTGCTGGTACCGGCAATCAGAGACTATGAAATCGTGGCGGATCCGTATTATACCGGCGCAGCCCGGGTTATCATTGAACCGGTTGACGCTGCTTCCGAATATGCCCTGCTGGATGAGAATTTTGATGTGGCAGCTGACTGGACCGCGCCGTCCGGCTCGCCATTGCAGGTGGTTTTTGATGGCCTGACGCAGGATTCAGACTATACAGTAGTTGTGAAACCGGTTGGCAGCAGTGCAAGCCGCAGGATCAGGCGCAGTTCGGAACCAATATATTTACAAAACTGGACAGCACCAGGGCGTACTATACCGTGGAGACACTGAACGGTAAGATTGATACTTATGATAATGTAGCCATTGATTCGGACATTCTCGAACACGCCGAGGCAGGCATTCAGGTGAAACTGAAAGCGGAAGAGGTCGGCGGCAAAATGTTTAAACACTGGCAGGTGCTGGTCGGCAGCATCGATGAATTTGATGGTGATAAAGGACCGGGTTATACTCCTGATGTCTCATTTGTGATGCCGGCAGGAAATGTTGTTCTGATGGCGGTATATACGGACATGGTTCCATCGTCAACACCGTCATGTGCAGTTGACTACCGGGTCAATTCCGGTCACCGCGGCGAAGTTGCCCTGGATCTGGAAGAGACGAAAAAGAGGGATCTGGAAGCGGCGCTTGGTGACAATGCGCAGGATCAGACGGCACTTGGTGCAGGTAAAGTGGTGGAGTATCTGGTTGATTTCACCAAACGAAGACCGGTAGCGACGGAATCAAATGCAGCCATGGAAGCCGGCGATTACGATGATGAGTCCTTTAAAGCAGTCTGGGCATTGGATGTCAAGCTGCAGCGCCGGGAGAATCACGGCAGATGGAGTTATGCTTCTGCCTCTGACAGCACTGAATTTGATGTGATTGTTCAGATTGATGCCAGTGATCTGGATCATGCCGGGTATCAGTTGTGGCAGGTTTATGATGATCCGGGTGACAATCCGGTTGCCGAACCTGTCGCAATGGAACCGGATGATGATGAAACATTAGGCACGGTGGGACTGTTCCGTTTTAAGGCCAATAGCAACTGCACCTATGTGCTGACCCTGGCAAGAACCAATAAGGTTGAGATTATTGATACCATGCAAGGTGATCAGCTGTTCCGGGTTAAGCGGGGCGAGTCGTTAGCCGATCAGGAGGATTACGAATTATGGATTCCGGAGACCTATCTGGATCCGGCCGGAATCGTGTGGTATTATTCCGGACTCAGCAAGCGGCCAAACGGCAATCCGCCTTATAACGATTCGGATGCCGTAACCAGAAATATCAAATTGTATGCCATCTATAAGCTGGATCCGGAATGGATCGAAGCCAGAGATAAACTGAGTGACCTGATTGATGACGGCAGTATCCTGGTGCAGGATCCGGTTTTGAGCGAGGAAGACCAAGACCGCCTGCAGGAAGCGCTGGAGAAAGCGAACGATATCCTGACCGGAGTAGGTTTAAACCGGCCGACATTAGGAGAACTGAATGAAGCATATGATGAGCTGAAAGCGGTTATTGATTCGATTGTGAATCCGGAACCTGCGTTTGGTGAAGAAAAGCAGAAATTACAGGACCTGATCAGTGAGGTGACGGATTATCTGGCCAATAGCAGTCTCAGCGCAAGCGATGCCCAGGAACTTCGGGATGCCGTTAACCAGGCCGCTGCAGTATTGAGCACCGGTCAGAATGCGGGCGATTTCCTTGACGGTTACGATGCGCTGAAGGAAGTTTATGACAAAATTAAAGCCAGACAGAATAATAAAAAAAATGGCAGCAGCGACAGCGGTTCGGGAGAAACATCTCCATCAGGCACACCGTTCTATATTGCCGGAGTGGACGGAACCTGGAATCTGATCAATGCTGACAATCATTCCTGGATTTTTCAGCTGGTCAACGGAAAACGTGTCACCGGCTGGGCGAAACTGCAGTATCCGATTGACGGCCGCACCCGGACCTGCTTCCATCACTTTAATGAAGATGGGGTGATGGATTACGGGTGGTTTAAGGATACAGATGCAATCTGGTATTATTTAAGCCTTCTTCATGATGGCGGTTTCGGAAGTATGGTAACCGGCTGGTATCGTGATCCGCAGGACGGCAGGTGGTATTACCTCGATCCGCTCTCGGGAGCTATGAGCACCGGTTGGATTGAGATTGACCATGCATGGTACTATTTTGCGGAATCTGCAGTTGATGCAGAACGGCCATATGGGTCAATGTTTGCAAATGAGGTAACACCGGATGGCTATCAGGTTAATGCTGATGGCGTATGGCAGAGATAAGATATTATGATACTGAAAAACCTCCTGGTTCCAGAACCGGGAGGTTTTTCAGTATCTATTGAGCTTCCGTCATTGGGCTGCGGAGCCCGCAGCCGGTAAAATGACCGTGAATTCACTGCCATGCCCCATCTCGCTTTCAACAGTAATCCGCCCCATATGTTCCGTCACTATCCATTTTGCCAAAGACAACCCCAGGCCAGAGCCCTCAATATCACTGGTTCGGGCGGCTTCTACCCGGTAAAATCGGTCAAATATCTTGTTAATATCCTCTTGGGCAATGCCTGTTCCGGTGTCAAAGACTTTTAGGGTGATATTGCGTTCGCTGCGACACGCAGAAATGCGCACCGTTCCCCCCGCAGGTGTATACTTGATGGCATTGTCCAGCAAAATAACCGCCAGCCGGTTCAGTTGTTCCCGGTCTCCGTTCAGCATTAAACCGGGCCGGATGTCGGACTGCAAAGCGACGCCCTTTTCCTTTGTATATGGAGTGATGTTCTTTATGACATCCTGCAAAACGACATCATAAAAAAGCTCTGTTTTTGTGATAGCCTGTTGTCCGTTGTCTTCTCTGGACAAGGTCAGCAGGTCATTTACCAGCTTGGCCATTCGGCTTGTCTCCGAGCGGATATTCTCAAACCAAATCTCGTTCTCCCCGATGGTCTCCGCCGGGTCACCGGTGGCACATTCCAGGTTTGTCTGGATCACTGCCAGAGGCGTTCGCAGTTCGTGTGAGGCGTTGGCGGTGAAGTCTGCCTGCCGCTGCCACGCCTTCTTGATGGGAACCAGCGCGCGCTGCGTCATGGCAAGACTGGCGAATAACACCAGTAACAAAAGCACACACAGCACCGGGCTGACCCGCACTACAAACCCCAGCAGGGATTGTGCTGCGGTCGCGACCTGCTGGATCACAAGTACCGGATCGTCGGTCGGTTTCAGTGCGATCCGCAGATAAACAAACTGCCTTCCGTCGTCCAGCGCAACAATACCGTTGTACGCGGGAAGGGACAGAATACGTTCCGCCAAGGAGAGGTAATCCGCCTCATCC
Source organism: Lachnospiraceae bacterium (assembly GCA_032073745.1). Taxonomy (GTDB): domain Bacteria; phylum Bacillota; class Clostridia; order Lachnospirales; family Lachnospiraceae; genus Brotaphodocola. Next base: position 17,142 of record DAMAMW010000011.1, read on the forward strand.
AGTGCCAGTGCACTGCTGATTTCCGTGATCTCGCCGGAGCTGTCTACTACAAGCCTGGCAAGCCCTCCCTGCCGGTTGCCATGACCGATAAGTTTCTCCTCCGGCAGCCGGCCGGTCAACGCAGCCTCCAGCATGTCTTGACTGACATTGGTGAGATCGTTGGACGGCGAACCGATAAAGATTGCCAATGCCACCACCAGCAGCAGCGCAGAAATGGTGGCCAGGTTAAATATGGTAAGTTGGATACGCAGCTTCTGAAACATACTTATCGATCCTCCATGAGAGTGTAGCCCACGCCGCGGACCGTTTTTAATGTAAGGCACGCCCCGGCAAAGGGGAGTTTCTTGCGCAGATAATGGATATATAGTTCCACATTGGCGAGATCCGCCTCATTGTCCAACCCCCAAACCCTGTCCAATATCTGCTCCTTGCTAAGCGTTTGTCCCTTGTTGCGCACCAGCAGCTCCAGCAGCAGCATTTCCTTTGCGGTGAGGGATACAGTGATGCCGCCACATTCCACCTCCAACTGCTGGGGGGCTATGCGCAGGCCGCCCGCTTTAAGTTTCCCGGGCCCGAGCGGCGCTTTTCCGCGGCGGCCAAGGGCGCGGATACGGGCCATCAACTCGTCGGTGGAGAAGGGCTTGATCAAATAGTCATCCGCGCCGGCGTCAAGTCCCTCAATCCGGTTTTCCACTGAATCCTTTGCCGTTAAAAAGATTACCGGTGTGTGCAGCCCGTGCCCGCGTATCTCCCGCAGTATCTCCACACCTTCCATACCTGGCAGCATCCGGTCCAGCACAATCACGTCATAGATGCCGCTGGCTGCCAGATCGAGAGCCGTGATACCATCGTAGGCTACATCAACGGCGTATTTGCTTTTCTTTAACAGATAGGCCAGCGCATCGGCCAGCCGTTTTTCATCTTCCGCGAGTAAAATTCGCATAGGATCACCCCTTTCTAACTATAGAGTATAGCATATTCCTTGGAATTTGCTTTGAAAAAAAGTTTTTATTTCAAAGGAAAATCAAAGATTGGTCATTCATAATGGGGAGTATCAAGGGTGGCCACCACTCAAACAAAACAGGAGATGAACCTCATGATTAAACTGAATGATATTACCAAGCAATACAAAGCAGGCAACAAAAACGTCACTGCTCTCCGCATCGACACACACATCGCAAAAGGCGAGTTCCTGGTTATTACCGGGCGCTCCGGCAGCGGCAAGTCCACTCTATTGAACATTCTGGCGGGGATCGACTGCCCCACTACCGGCGATGTTCAGGTCCTGGGTAGCAGCATCACCGGTCTTGATGAAAGCCAGATGGCCCAGTGGCGCGGCAATACCATGGGCATCGTGTTCCAGTTTTTTCAATTGATTCCCAATCTGTCGGTGATGGAAAACATCCTGCTGCCCATGGATCTGGTGCAGAAAAAGAAGTATAAGAAAAACCGGACGGAGGCCATGGTGCTGTTGGAAAAGGTAGGAATGCAAAACCACGCCGGCAAAATGCCTGCTGAACTCTCCGGCGGGGAGCAGCAACGGGTGGCCATCGCCCGGGCGCTGGCAAACAACGCGCCCATTCTTATCGCCGATGAACCCACCGGCAATCTCGATTCCGAAAACGCACGTTCCATTATTGAATTGTTCGGAGCCCTGGCCAGGGAAGGGAAAACCATTATCATGGTAACCCACGAGCGGGAGCACATCCAGGGAAGCACCCGGCAAATCGTCCTGAAAGACGGCATAATAGTAGAAGATATCCAATTTGCAGAGGAGGTTGAGCGCAATGGGCTTGCTGGATAAAAAGGCATTTCGGGACTTGTTTGGAGACCGGGGCAGAATTTTGTCGGTTTTCCTGGCCATGGTGCTGGGCACAGCGGTGTTTGGCACATTCACCTTCACCCGGGCAACGATTAACCGGGAAATCGACGCTGAATATTCGGCCATGGCCCCGGCTTCGGCCTCGGTGTTGGTCAGCCATGTGGATGATGGACTGCTGGGATTGCTGGAACAGAATGAGGCAATCTCCGGTTATGAGGTAGGAGCTACCTATGAGCTTGCTATGGTTCGCCCGGATGGAACCATGAAAAAAGTACAACTGTTTTCCTCACCTGACTATGAGCAGCGGGCTATCAACAAAATAAAACCTGTGGAAGGCAGCTTTGCCCCACAGCCCGGCGAGGTGCTGTTGGACAGCGGCGCTTTGGGTGTGGCCGACGCCAAGTTAGGGGATACCATCAGTATTCGTCTGCCGGATGACACCATGCGGGACTACACCATCAGCGGCACGGTCAATGATTTATCCCAGCATCCGCCTGCCATCCACGACGAGGTGTATGTGTATGTTTCCCCTGATACCCTTGGAGAAATGGGCCTTGCCATGAACCGGATCGACTATCTGCTGGCTGGGGAAGCCTACGACCGTACCCGTATCCTGGATGTTTCCCAGGCACTGATCGGCTCTCTGGAGGAGGCCGGGTACAGCGTGGGAACCATTCATGTGTCCAACACACCCGGTGTCAGTATGCACAAGGAGGAATACGCGGGAGCCCTGTTCATCTTTCAGGTGTTCAGCGTAGTGGCATTTTTGTTCGGCTGCATTATCATGAGCAGCCTGTTCAGTACCCTGCTGGCGGGGCAGGTGAAGCAAATCGGGATCCTGAAATCCATGGGGGCGAAAACACCGGGAATCATCCGCTCCTATCTGGGCGCGGCCCTGGCGCTGATTGCCTGCAATCTGGCAGCCGCCTTGCCGCTGTCTTATCTGGCGGCGAAGGGCCTGTCGTCCTTCTTCATGTCCATCGGAAATATGAAGATCCACAACTTTGCGTTGCCCTGGGAGCTGTTGCTGATCGTATGCGCTGGCAGTGTGGTTGTGCCCTTGCTGCTGGCATTGGTGCCCATCCGCCGTGGCTTGAAAGTGACCGTAAAGGATGCCGTCAACGATATCGGGATCCCGGCAGGACAGGTGTCCGGCACCAGGCTTACCGGCGCGCTGGAAATGAAACTGTCACGGCCCGTGTTGTTTTCGGTGCGGGGGGCCATGGCCGGCAAACGCAGGTTTGCCATGAACGTATCCCTGCTCACCTTGGGCGGGCTGATGTTTGTGGGCATCCTGGGCTCCATCATTTCCATCAACATGGCGCTGACAAACAGTATGGACGCCCAGTTGTATGATTACCAAATTATCACCAGCCAGCCCGTGGATGCCGTGGCGTTGGAAAACGCGGTGCGTGATGAGGACGGCGTGGTCAGCTACGAGGTATGGGGAGAGACCTCCGGCCAGCTGGTGTACAGCGGCGGCAACACCGGCAACAGCTTTGGCTTTGCTGCGGTGCCCGCCGACACCGAGTTGTACAGCCCTCGGTTGATGGAGGGGCGCTGGCTGGAGCCGGGCGATACCAACGCCATTGTGGTCAGCTTTGAGTTCTTCCGGCGGGAGCCGGGTTTTGCCCTTGGCAGCAAGCTGACCTTTCAATTCGCCGGGGCTGCGCAGGAATTTGAGATTGTGGGTGTCATCAATGAGATTGGTGACAGCAAAATCTATCTGAGCGAAGATGGCTTTGCACAATATGTGCCCCGGCAGGCGCGGCGCGGCAGTATCAACATCGTTACTCCTGATGTGCGGGGCCGCAAGACGGCTCTATACCACCAGATATCTCACCGGGTGACGGAGAGCGGTGTTTCCATCCTGCAGGCCACCTCCAAGGCGGACCGGCAAAGCATTCAGTCCTCCCATTTTACTACCACTCTTACCTCTTTTTTAGTGGTTGCGATATTGGCGGTGATTGTTGCAGGCTTTGGTCTCGCCACCACAATGAGCGTGCGGGTAAACGAGCGCACCCGCGAGATTGGTATACTGAAAGCCATAGGGGCAACTAAAAAGCAGGTGTTTTCCATCATAACTGCAGAAAGCACCTTCACGGCACTGTTTGGCTTTGCCCTGTGCCTGCTGCTGGGCATCCCCGTCACGGCGCTTGCCATTCAAATCATCGGGGTATCCATTCTGGAAATTCCTCTGTCCCTTTCCCCGGCGGTGGTAGCACTGGCGCTTGCCGTTTGGCTGGCAGTAACCTGTGCCATTGGCCGTTTAGCCAGCCGGAAAGCGGCCCAACACGCTGTACGCCTGACGGTGAAGGAGGCTATTGCGTAGGTACTGTCTATGCGGGATGGACAGATTGCCGGGAATTACAGTTTTGGCAAACAGGAGGAAGCAATTGTTTCCTGGCCGGAGAAGATGGGGGGTTGGGATAGTGCTTTGAAGCGCTTCAAAAGTTATAGTTGTCACAAAGTATGAATCCGGCTATAATAAGCGTATAGTGCCGGATCATACAAGGTGGTGATTATATTGAAGGACATTAATAAATGGGGGCTTTTTAATTCCTTAATATCGATAATAAATGATGGTGCCGCAGATGATGTCAATGTTACGATAGCCAGATATCTATTGGAGAATTACAACCGGCTGAATGATTTGAATATTTATGATATTGCGGAAGCATGTTTTGTGAGCCGGGCGACGATCCGCCGGATGGCTCAGAGTCTTGGCTTTGAGAACTTCAAAGCGATGAAAGGACAATTTGGCGATTTTTCTGATTATTACAGCTTCTATAGTTCGGGAATCGGCATTGATTCTGCCGGACGGTCTATGGCAGAACAAGTCTGCCACATGATGTCAGAGTGTGAAAAGTATCTGTCGGAGGAACGGCTGGAAGCAATTGTTTCGCAGATGTACAGGTCGCGTCAGATTGTTTTCGTTTGTTCTGATGTATACAGCCGTCAGAGCAGTGAATTCCAGAAAGCGATGATTCTGGCCGGAAAGATGGTGCGGGTTGTATCCAACAAATTTAATGAAAATTCGGTTCTTGCCAGTTTGACATCGGAAGACATGCTGATAGTTATCTCTGTTTCCAGTTTCTTCGCAAATCTGACATTACCAATGGTGAAAGAGCTGCCCGGATATAAAATACTGACAACGACGGTTCGTGATAAAAACCATGAGTCCTGTTATGATGAGATCTGGTATCTGAGTGATACCCCGCAGGTACAGCAGCGGAGCGTTTATACCATATATGCGATTCAGTATCATCTGGAAAAGATATCGGCAGCATATATAAAAAAATATGGAAATAAGGTAAAGGATTGAGGGGCGATTTTTGTCCCCCAATTTTTTTTCAGTTTTTATATACTGGAATTATCAGGAGAATATAAGAAATGTGCTGCAGCAGACATTCTCTGTTGAAAACGAAGGAGGGTAAAGGGATGAGTTCTTATGAGAGGCTATGCGGGGAGATTCTAAAGGCTGTTGGCGGGGAAGAAAATATCAGCAGTGCGGCACATTGTGCAACACGTCTTCGTCTGACATTACATGATGCATCGAAGACAGCGGACGATGAAACGATTAAAGGCATATCGGGGGTTCTCGGTTTGGTGAAGCATGATACATCCTATCAGATCATTATCGGGCCGGGGGTTGATGCCGTATATCTGGAGTTTATAAAACTGGGAGAATTTAAGGCCGGACTGAAAATGCCGGAACGAGCGGTTCAAAAAGCAGAAACAGAACAGAAACTGACATTCAAAATGGCAGCATCAAGGGCGATTGACTTTATTTCAGGATCTTTTCTGCCGGTTCTGCCGGTCATCGTTGCCGGTGGTTTAATAAGTGCCATTTTGGTAGTTTGCACGGTATTCTTTGGCATGAGTACAGAATCGGGTACGTATATCGTATTAAATTCGATTTACTCTGCAGCATTTACATATCTGCCGGTTTATGTCGGATATAATACGGCAAAGAAACTGAATGTTTCGCCGATGCTTGGAGCGTTACTCGGCGGAGTGCTTGTAAGCGGCAGCATCAGTGGTGTGGAGGGATTGAATTTTATCGGGATTCCGGTTACTGCGGTTAACTATACGCAGTCGGTATTGCCGGTTATGTTTGGGGTCTTATTTATGTCAGCAGTTTATCGGCCGCTTGAAAAAAAGATGCCAAAAGAAATAAAGTTTGTCATGGTGCCGGTGCTGACTATGTTAATTACCGTACCGGTTACATTGGTTGCATTAGGACCGGTTGCAACCTGGGGCGGAAATTTAGTTGCAGCCGTCATGCTTTGGTTAAACACCCATTTGGGATGGCTGTCGGTCAGCCTGATGTCGGCATTTTGTCCGGTGATGCTCTTTACCGGTACCGGCGGCGGTTTATTTCCGACAATCTTTGCTTCATTTGCGGAGTATGGATTTGATGGTTTTATCATGACCGGTCTGTTATCTGCCAATATGGCAATTGGCGGAGCAGCGATTGGCACCAGCCTGAAGCTGAAAAATGCAGAAAACAAATCTCTGGCAATGTCTACCGGAATCACTGCAATATTCGGGATTACCGAGCCGGCTATCTATGGTGTTCTGGTTCGTTATAAAAAACCATTTACGGCCTCAATTCTCGGTGCCGCAATCGGTGGTCTGTTTGCCGGTTATACCCATGTGGTAGAGTATGTATTTTCCTCACCAAGCATTATCAGTATCATTGCATTTCTCAATCCCGACGGGACGATGACTAACTTTTATATGGCAATCATAACAATGATTATTGCCTTTGTATCAGCCTTTATTATCACCTGGATGATGGGCGTGAAGGATGAAGACGGTATTAACAATTAAAACAAGAAACAGAAAGGATAAGAATATATGAAACAGAAACTGCCGAAAGGATTTCTGATTGGCGGTGCGACCGCAGCAAATCAGTTGGAAGGTGGATATAATCAGGGCGGAAAGGGCCTGTCAAGCTCTGATATGGTTATTTTTAAGCCCCTGAACCAGGGAAATAAATCTTCAACATTTACGTTTGATGTTTCCCAAGCAGAATTGGATGATGTACTGGCGCATCCGGAAAAGTATAATCTGCCAAAACGCCGGGGAATTGATTTTTACAATCATTATAAAGAAGATATTGCATTATTTGCTGAGATGGGATTTACGGTATTCCGGATGTCTGTTTCATGGTCCCGCATTTTCCCTACCGGGGAAGAAACGGAGCCGAATGAAGAGGGGCTTCGGTTTTACGATAACGTGTTTGATGAATTAGCCAGGTATAATATTACCCCGCTTGTCACTATCAGCCACTTTGATTATCCGCTGAATCTGGTGCAGAAATATAATGGTTTCGAGAGCCGTACGATGATTGATCTTTATGTCAGATACGCCAGGACACTTTTTGAACGGTATCATAAGAAAGTGAAGTACTGGCTGACATTTAATGAAATCAACATGGTATTGGAGAGCCCTTATACCTGCAGCGGTGCGATTGAAGAAAATTCCGGGCGCAATCCTCTGGACTTCCGTTATCAGTGTACCCACAACCAATTCCTCGCATCAGCGCTGGCAATTGCAGCGGCACACGAAATCGATCCGGCTTTGAAAGTGGGGTGTATGGTATGTAAACTGGAGTATTATCCAATTGACTGCAAACCGGAAAACCAGTGGCGTTCCCTGCAGGAGGAACAGCACAATAATTTCTATGGGGATGTCCATGCGTTTGGCGAATATCCCTATTATATGGAACGTTATTTCCGGGAAAATGATATCCATATTGATATTCAGCCGGGAGACCATGAGATTCTTAAAAATGGCTGTGTGGATTTTATTTCGTTCAGCTACTATATGACCTATGTTGCCCAGGCCGGCTCCGGCCAGTTTGGACATTTCAGCAATCAGGTCAAAAATCCGTATCTGAAAACTACTAAGAGCGGCTGGGCGATTGATCCGCTTGGATTCCGGCTGGCGCTGAATCATCTGTATGACCGATATCAGCTGCCTCTGTTTGTGGCTGAAAACGGATTCTCTGATTATGAAATGCCGGATGAAAAAGGTGAAATAAACGATGACAGCCGGATTCAATATCTCCGGGAGCATCTGGAACAGCTGCAGGAGGCAATGGATGATGGTGTTGATGTATTCGGTTATGCATGGTGGGGGCCGATTGACCTGGTTTCATCCAGCACATCGGAGATGAATAAACGTTATGGTTTCATCTATGTGGATCAGGATGACGAGGGTGCGGGGACTTTGAAACGGATGAAAAAGAAGAGTTTTGAATGGCTTAAGCAGTTTATTGCAGAGCGGGTGGATCAATTCTGATCCGGGTACTTCTGAGTTAAAAACTGACAGGGGCTGTCGCATCAAACTGCGGCAGCCTTAGAACCACCCCGCCAAGAGAACGGAAGCGATTCCGGTCCAACCAAACGCTCCACCTTCTCCCCACCACTATGAGCGATACCCCCTGTTTGGTACTAATGATATCTTACAGCCGGTTCGACCTGCCCGTTTCATCCACCTGATACCCGTCCGGGGTCATCTGGTCTTTTAACATCCGGCCCAGATACTGGTCATCGGTGGTTGACAGGTAGTAGAAATTATCATTGTAGCTGAGCCATCCGGTTACCATCCGGCCGTCTTTATCAAAGTAGTACCAGTCGTCGCGGTACAGATACCAGTCGCCGGCGATCATCCGGCCGCTGCCCGGATCCAGCATATACCATGCCCCGTTCTGGTTCAGCCAGCCTGTGGCCATGTAGCCGGAGGGATGGAAGTAGTAGGTGACGCCGGCAATCAGTTTCCATTCTGAGCGGGGATAAGTACCGTCTGGATATTCGTACCACCAGCCAACGGCATCCTTTTTCCAGACACCCTGAGGCGGCGTGGAGTCTCCGGACCCGCCGCCGGAATAATTCTGCGAAACGGTGACTTCCTGACTTATCTTAACGGTCACAGTTTCCAGTGTCAGGCGGCATTCATAACGGCCGCTGCTGCCGATCCGGGCACCCGGAATCGTTAAAGTCCGTTTCGTTTCTCCGGGCAGGAGTTCATCACCGAAGTACCACTGGCAGGTCAGGAGGTCTGCCTGCTCGGGGAGGACGGTCAGTTCTATGGTATCATTCACTTTATAGAAAGAATCGCCTGTTATATATGGAGTACCGGATCCTTCCGGAAAGCCGGTATAGTCTGTGTAGGGCTGTCCGCCTTTGATCAGTAACAGGAGGGGAGGGACATTAAAAAATGCGTCAACTCCTATGATGGGTTTGGTTTCTGGTAATACTACTGCTTTTAGATTCAAACAGCTATCGAATGAATAATATCCCAACTCAGTAATGTGTGAAAGGTTGACGGTTGTCAGATTTTCACACCCATAAAAAGCAGGGTCAGGAATGTAGTCAAGATCTTGATGGAATCCATCCGAAGTCAGCACCAGATTTTTGCAGCCATAAAAAGTATATGTTCCGAGCTGAGTAATGTGGGAAAGGTTGACAGTGGTCAGATTTTCACACCTAGAAAAAGCAAAGTCAGGAATGTTGTCAAGATCCGGATGAAACCCATCCGAAGTCAGCACCAGATTTTTGCATCCATCAAAAGCATTTTTTCCGAGCTGAGTAATATGTGAAAGGTTGACAGTGGTCAGATTTTCACACCCAGAAAAAGCAGAGTCAGGAATGTTGTAAAGACTTTCATTCAAATCTTCCGAAGTCAGCACCAGATTTTTGCATCCATAAAAAGCATATTCCCCGAGCTGAGTAATGTGTGAAAGGTTGACAGAAGTCAGATTTTCACACCTCTCAAAAGCAGAGTCAGGAATGTAGTCAAGATCCGGATGAAACCCATCCGAAGTCAGCACCAGATTTTTGCATCCACAAAAAGCAAATGTCCCGAGCTGAGTAATGTGTGAAAGGTTGACAGAAGTCAGATTTTCACACCCATGAAAAGCATAGTCAGGAATGTAGTCAAGATCCTGATGGAATCTATCCGAAGTCAGCACCAGATTTGTGCATCCATAAAAAGCAAATGTCCCCAGCTCAGTAATCTGGGACAGGTTGACTGTTGTCAGATTCTCGCATCCGGAAAAAGCAGCTTGCCCTAGTGTGGTAACCGCGGAAAGATTGACCCCTACCAGATTATTACAGCCTTCAAATGCCCTCCGTCCAATCCGGTCTATACCATCAGAAATTTCAATCTGTTCAATATCCTCAATAATTGATTCCCAGGGCCGATCATCTCCATCCGAGTAATCACCTAAAACACTGCCATCCAATATTGTCAAAACCCCATTTTTAAAATCCCAGCCTGACCCCGATTTTGCTTCAGGAGGTTTCCCCTTATACTTTGCCGCATCCACCAGATCATCAATAATCGGGATATCATCCGGGGCCTGATTCGATCCGGTCGCTGGCGGAATCCCGTCATCATCATCGTTCTGATTGCTGTCAGAAGCTGTCGTTACCACATTTTCTGCCGTTTGTTTCCCGTCATTCGTACCGTTGACGGTGTCAGAAAACACTTCCATCGGCATCATCGTCAGCAGCAAAACCAGAATCAGTCCGATCGCTCCTCTTTGTTTCAAACGCTTACAGTTCATATCTCATCCTCCTTGTATCGTGTGTTTCCTTTGCTTTCATTTGATGCCGTTGCCCCAGGTCGTCTCAAAGATCCCGGCCCTGCCGTTACCGGCAGTGTTGCGCACCTCTGTTTCGTTGTCTTTGTTTTCATCCCCGCTCCCTTCTTTTTATAGAAATCCTGTTTGAAATGTGAAAAAAATCAGCGTCCCCTTATTGCGTCGTAATTGGAAAACAACGCATTTACAGGAATTGTGGCGGAAAAGGAGCTCATGAAATGTGAAAAAGAGCCCTTTGCGGTTTTTCACGCCCTATAAACCAACAAATGCGCAAACCATAAATGCCAAAACCGGAAACGGTTTCTGTGGCACTATAGTTTACGCACTTGTTATATGTATATGGTTTTATCTTACCATAAACTGTATGATCAGGCAAGAGAGATAAAAAAATACAGGTACCTTACTATATTTGCGGAAAGGAGAAATATGAGAGAAGATAATATATTGGAGCTATTTTCAAAAGTTACCCTTATTTTGCACCGGCTGCAGTATCATGGCCGGAAGGACCCCGCGGTATTTCAGCATTCACACAGAGGACAGGGGCGGATTCTGAGTATTCTGCAGATGCAGCCGGAGATAAGCCAGAAAGACCTGTCGTATCTGCTGGATATGAGCAATCAGTCTTTGAGTGAGCTGTTAGGCAAGCTGGAAAAAGCCGGTTTTATTACAAAGACCAAATCACAGGCGGACCGGCGGATTATGAATATTAAATTAACGGCTGCCGGAGCAGAAGCGGCAAATCAGGTGGCGGAGCAAAAAAATGAAGGAGATGAGTTTTTTGAGTGCCTGACGGATGAGGAACGAGAGAGTTTTGTCCATTGTCTGAATAAAATTATTTCGGCAAATGAAACAGAACTGGCCGCTTGTCCGGACGGCAGCTGGAACCGGGGGCCGGGAAATGATGGGATTACTCCGGGGATGATGAGAATGCTTCATGGAGAGCGTTTGTAAACTGAAAGTATGAAATAAAGCTAAAAGGTATTGTGAACAGCAAATGAAATGTTGACAGATATTGTGCCGGACAATACCTTTTATTTTTATGCCGTTTTTTGTATGATTCCGCATAGCAGGTGCTCACGGGATATACAAAAAAATAGCAGAAAGGAGAATTTTAATATGATACAGATAATCAGGCGTTTGCCCGTAAAAAGCACGATATTAGCTGTTTTATTTTTATTTATTCAGATTGCCGGCGCTTTATATCTGCCGTATATGGTGGCAGATATTGTAAACAATGGGGTAGCGGCGGCGAATCCGTCCTATATATTGCAAAAGGGAATGTGGGTGATTGGTTTGACTGTTCTCAGCGCGGTTGGCGCCGTTTTAAATACCTACTGTTTTTCCCGGATTTCTTATAAGCTGGGGAGTGAGTTGAGGCAGGAGATTTATGAGAAAGTGCTGACTTTTTCTAAGCATGAATTTGATCAGTTTGGGGTGTCTTCATTGATTACCCGCAGTACCAATGATGTAACCCAGGTACAGAATCTGGTTGAAATGGGACTTAAGTTTCTGATTATTTCACCGGCATACCTGATTGGTGGAATTGTGCTGACGGCTGTGCTGAGTCCCCGGCTGGGACTGATATTTTTAATGGCAGTTCCTTTTTTACTGCTCAGCTATCTGGTGATCCATCGTTTTGCAAGCCCGCTTTACGGGAAGATACAGATATCTCTTGACAAGCTGAACCGGCATTTCAGAGAGGGGCTGACCGGGGTCAAAGTGATCAGGGCCTTCTCGAAAGAGGATGTGGAATACTGCAAATACCAGAGTGTAAATGAAGAGTTTACATCAGTATCGATTAAGGCCGGTACCATTATGAGTTTTTTTGTTCCGGTTATTACGCTGCTGATCAACTGCGCGGTATTGGGAATTGTCTGGGCCGGAGGATACGGCGTTGTAAACGGAACGATAGAGGTTGGCGCAATTGTTGGCGCAATCAGCTATTCCGGTCAGATATTAATGGGGTTTGCAATGATTACCAATGTAATTCTGGCTGTGCCCAGGGGGCAGGCGTCGGCGAAAAGAATTTATGAAATCCTGGATAAGCCGATTACAATTATGGATCCGGATGTTCAGAAAACGGTCAGTCATGATGAAACATTGCTGACGTTTCGTAACGTGGGTTTCAAGTATTCAGGAGCTGATAAACCGGTTCTGACTGATATCAGCTTCGAAATCAAAGGTGGTCAGACACTGGCGATCATCGGCAGTACCGGTGACGGGAAAACATCGCTGGTTAATCTGATGTCCCGCTTATATGACATCAGCGGCGGGCAGATTATGCTCAATGGTACGGATATCCGGGAGATTTCGCAGGAAAAGGTTCATGAAATGGTGAGCAATGTACCACAGTCATCGATGTTGTTTATCGGTACGATCCGTTCTAACATGAAACTGGGCAATCCTCTTGCGACTGATGAGGAGATATGGCGGGTGCTTGATATGGCACAGGCGGCAGAGTTTGTTAAAGCACTTCCGGACGGATTAGACAGTATGGTTGATAAGGCCGGCGGGAATTTCTCCGGCGGACAAAAGCAACGGCTATGTATCGCCAGGGCGTTGTTGAAAAAGGCTAGTATCTATGTCTTTGATGACTCTTTTTCGGCACTGGATTTTAAAACCGAACGTGCGGTCAGAATGGCGATTGAGTCAAATCTGAAAGGAGTAATTACGATTATCGTTGCCCAGCGTCTGAGTACTGTTATGACGGCCGACCAGATCATGGTGCTGGATAAAGGGCGTATGGCCGGGCTGGGCGGCCACCGGGAGTTGGAAAAGGACTGTCCGGTGTACCAGGAAATTATAGAGTCTCAGACCTGTAAAAATAGTCCCCGGCAGATCCTGCCGGATGAAAGGAAGGTGATTTAGATGAACAATAAACCAGGTTCAGGCGGGCGTGTAGGTACAATAACAGAAAAGCCGAAAAACATAAAACAAACCATATTCCGGCTGACAAAATATATGAAAAAAAGCACCGTGTTAATTGTGCTGACATTACTGATTACTGTTTGCGGAACGGTTATGCAGGTGTTAAGTCCGAAAATTACCGGCAATGCAATAACCGAAATCTATAATGGAATATTAGCCGGGAACGTTGATTTTAACAAGCTGTTAACGATATTGGCACTTGCGGCAGCACTTTATGCCGGGGCATTTGCCGCTGATTTTTTACAGCAGAGATTTATGGTTGTGGTTGCCCAGAAAACTACGTATGCTCTGCGCAATGCGGTCAGGGCGAAAATGAACAGGGTACCGGTTTCATTTTTTGATAAAAATGCCAACGGCAATTTAATGTCTGTGGCAGCTAATGACATAGACAATATCACGACAAATCTGCAGCAGAGTCTGGTAAGTATGGTCTCAAGTGTTGTGATTGCGCTGGGGACGATTGCGATGATGCTTTATATAAGTCCGCTGCTGACGGTGATTGCCCTGATCATGATTCCGGGCACTCTGCTGATTATGAAGATCCTGATTCCTACGGTGCAAAAAAACAATAAGCAGTATTACCGGTCATTGGGGAATTTAAATGGTCAGATTGAAGAAACCTACCAGGGCTTTCAGGTGGTAAAAGGTTTTAACGGGGAGAGAAATGCGGTTCGGCAGTTTGCCGGAGTCAATGAACAGATGTATGAGTCCGGCTGGCGGGCAAGATTTTTTGGCGGAATCAGCGTGCCGCTGCAAATGCTGGTACAGAATCTGGTGTATATAGTTATCGCGGGAGACGGATCAAAGGTTACGTTTGAAGCAGTTCAGTTCGGTTATGGTGACATCCCGTTGATGAATAATTTTTCGGTTCGTGTCAGGGCAGGGGAGACCATTGCAATTGTCGGTCATACCGGGGCCGGCAAGACGACCCTGATTAATCTTCTGGAGCGGTTTTACGATATCCAAAAGGGCAGCATCAGGATTGACGGCACTGATATATATCAGATGTCCAGAAAAGAACTGCGTGGAAAAATGGCGATGGTTCTGCAGGATACGTGGCTGTTTTCAGGCACGATATATGAAAATATCAAATACGGCAATGAGCATGCCTCTGAAGAAGATATCATGAGGGCGGCAAAGGCAGCGTATGTTGACGATTTTGTCAGAAAGCTGCCGCTGGGTTACCAGACGGTATTAAATGAAGAAGCAAGCAATTTATCACAGGGGCAGCGGCAGCTGATAACGATTGCCAGAGCGTTTGCCGCAGATCCGGATATTCTCATTTTAGATGAGGCAACATCAAATGTAGACAGCCGGACGGAGCTGGTAATTCAAAAAGCGATGAAAAAGCTGCTGACAGGCAGAACCAGTTTTATTGTAGCACACCGCTTATCGACGATTTATGACGCAGACAAAATACTGGTTATGGACCGGGGTGATATTGTGGAATCCGGCACACATAGTGAATTGATTGCCAAAGACGGAGTATATGCAGATATTTATAACAGTCAGTTTGATCAGAATATGGTTTCCTGAAAGGAGTGAAATGAATGAAACTGCTTCAGCCGCATTTTAATTGCGGCAGGTCAAAAGCGCAGCATGCAAGAGCCAATAAAGTCATGAAAAAATATGAGTCTGCTCATCTAAAAGGGTGATTATTCAATCTTGAATACCGTCAGCTTGAAAATTACAGGGGATGTACGCCGGATAATACAGGAATGAATAGAATTATTCTTCTTTGAATAGAATAACTGCTTTTGACGGCCCGGTTGTTCGGGAACATGTGGTATAAACAGCATAAAACCGTGGCCATATTGAATTGGCATAAACTTTGCTTTTATAGTTAATAAAAAGTAAAGGAGAATGATTATGTCAATTAAAATGAACCGGAATGAGGTAATGGAGATCATACCGCACCGTGACCCGATGCTGCTCGTTGATGAAGTTGTGGAAATGATTCCGGAAGAGTCAATTGTAACAAGATTTTTTGTTGATCCGGAGCGGGAGATATTTAAAGGACACTTTCCCGGAGCACCGGTTTTACCGGGAGTATATACCACAGAGTGCATGGCACAGACAGCCGATATTTTATTGCTGTCAATGGAACGGTATAAAGGAACGACACCGCTGTTTATCGGTATTGACAAGGTGAAATTCAAAAACAAGATTCTTCCCGGTGATACCATAGAGGTTCGGGCTAAGATTACAATGGAAAGAGCGGAAAAAGCGATAGCAACCTGTTCAGCCGAAGTATATAATCATGGAGAGGTGGTTGCGACCGGTGATGTGACACTTGCAATGAGGTAAGGGGGGCTGTTGTTCATAGTGGCGAGGAGAATGTGGGGGGAGTTGGTTGGACTGGAATCGGTTCCGTTCTCTCGGCGGGGTGTTTCTAAGGTGCCAACAAGTGCTTTTCAGCGGCACCGGGGTGAGCGCTACACAACATAAATACATCAACCAATAGCACCAGCTATCCACACCAGAAGAGGACCTGCGAAGCTAGCCGTAGGATCCGCTACGTCGTCGCTTCGCAGATCCACTTCTGATGCGGATATCAGGCACTCTTGGCCGATGCATTTATGCTGCGCAGCACTTGTTGCGCCAAACTCTTGATGACTTTGACTTTCCGGCCCCTGGAATCACGCTTTGGAGAGCATGATTCCTCCGCTGAAAATCACTTGCTGCCACCTAAGAAACATCGCCACCTCGTTCAATGTCACCGATTCCAGTCCAACCAACTCCCCCCACATTCTCCCAGCTACTATGCTGGCTCCAGCTGGGTAGAAAAGAAAAAACAAAAAACAAGAACAATAAGTAAAATCATATCCAAATCATAAGGGGCATCTTATTACGCAGTGTGAACTGGTGATAGGGTGCTCTCTTGGGTTTACATGGTTTTGCATTTTTACTCTGGCGGAGCTGCACAGTTGCTGGGAGAACCTGGTGCGTTTGGGGCGGGAGGGGCGACATTGAACGAGATGTCGGTGGATCTTAGGTTGCAGCAAGTGATTTTCGGCGGAGGAATCATGCTCTCCAAAGCGTGATTCCAGGGGCCCGGCGCGTTAAAGTCATCAAGAGTTTAGCGCAACTGGCCCCGGTGCCGCCGAAAATGGCTTGCTGCGGCCTTAGATCCACCCCATAGAGAGAACGGAGCCACTTCCGCCCCAAACGCACCAGGTTCTCCTCGCCACTATGAGCGACCGCCCCCACATATTTGTTTGATTCTATCGATATGCTGTGTTAAGATTAATTAAATTGAAGTATTGCTGGTAAGGGGGCGGATGACAGTGGGGCGTGGTAATAAAATAGTAAAGGACTTGAAACGGATTATTGAAGCTTATCCGGTGTTTTTAAATGATTTATTTGATACTTCTAATAATATTGTTCTGGCGGATGAAATCTTCATATGTGATGGGAAAGGGACGGTTGTCCAGATCAGTGAGACATATGAAAAGAAGTTTGGTTTTGAAATCGAAACGGTGATTGGAAAATCTATCTTTGATCTTGAATCTGAGGGGGTATTCAAACCCTCTGTCTGTGCTACTGTCATTCGCACAAAGAAAAAAGTAATTACTACGCAGATCATTCGTAATAAATATCAGGTATTTGCAACTGCTTTGCCGGTATTTGATGATAATAATGAACTGGCATATGTGATTGCCTTTAATACTATTACAAAAGAAAATATCCATGATATGAAAGAGTCGCTGGCCCGGTGTGCGGCGGAACTTCGGGAGCTTCAGCAGCGAAGCCTGGTCATGCCGGATTTGATTATTAAGAGTAAAAGCATGCAGGACATGTGGAATGTCATCTGCCAGACGGTTAATACTAAGGTCAACATACTGATTACAGGGGAGACCGGAGTCGGTAAGAGTGTAGTGGCGAAGGCGATTCATGATCTGAGTGACAGAAGTGACAGGCCGTTTGTTGAGATAAACTGCGGCGTTATTCATGAGAATTTGATCGAGTCAGAGTTGTTTGGATATGAAAAAGGGGCATTTACCGGTGCCAGCAGCAGCGGCAAGATTGGTAAAATAGAACTTGCCAATCATGGAACGCTGTTTCTGGATGAAATAGGTGAACTGCCGCTGCATATTCAGACCAAGCTGCTTCAACTGATTCAGCATAAAACGATTGAACGGATTTCGGGAAATAAAAAAATTACAGTGGATTTTAAACTGATCTGTGCAACCAATAAGGAGCTGGAAAAGGAAGTGGAGGCAGGCCGGTTCCGCAGGGACCTGTACTATCGTTTAAATGTACTGCGGCTTGAGATTCCGCCGCTCCGGCAGCGCAAAGATGATATCGTTATTCTGGCTCAGAAGTTTGTCTCCCGGATGAATGCAGAATATAATAAAAATAAAAAATTGTCTCCGCGGTTATTTGATTTTCTGGAATCTTATCATTGGCCCGGTAATGTCAGGCAGCTGGAAAACCTGATCGAACGGCTGGTCGTGTCATCATTTAATGAAGTGATTGACGTTGATGATCTGCCATATGAGATCATGAATGAAAGCCACCAGGAAAATGAAACTATAATTACAAACGGAAATTTATTTGAGCGATTGGATGAGTATGAACGCCGGATTATCGTGGCATCTTATTCGAAATACAGGACAACCGTTGCTGTTGCGAAAGATTTAGGGATAAGTCAGGCAACGGCGGCCAGAAAAATCGCAAAATATTTTCGTGATGATTCGCAGGAAATTAAATAATTTGGGGCTTTGACCGGAGCTGGTATTCATAACTGAATATCAGCTTTCTTTTTAATAGAAATTTCTTGAAATCAGTTGATTTGCCGTTGATCAGCCCGCTATTCACAAATGAATAACATTATGCACGGTTGATTATCCGGCTCATTAAGGTACATGAAAAAGCACTTATTTTGATAAAAATGATTGGAATTAAGGCGGAAATCAGGGGTTTTTGGCAGGAAAAGAACAGAATTGGGATAAATTCTTGGCACGGAAATTGCTTTTTAATAAATCAAAGATTCAAACTACTAAATGTTCATAAGGAGGAAACATGTTGGATTGGAAAGCAATGGTTAAGAATAAGACGGTGTCTGCAGATGAAGCAGTCAGACAGATCAGATCCGGGGACCGGGTGGTGATTGCTCACGCGGCAGGAGAACCAAGTCATGTAGTGGATGCAATGGTTAGAAATAAGGAAATGTACCGGGATGTTGAAATTGTACATATGGTTGCGATGGGGAAGGCAGACTATGCACAGCCCGGAATGGAACCACATTTTCGGCATAATGCACTGTTTGTCGGCGGACGAACCCGGCAGACGGTAGACGGTGGTCATGGTGATTTTACACCATGTTACTTTCATCAAATTCCGGAACTATGGAATACCACCATGCCAGTGGATGTTGCTCTGATTCATGTAGCACCGCCGGATGAACACGGGTACTGCAGCTGCGGTATTTCCGTTGATTATACAAAACCGGCAGCAGAACAGGCGAAGATTGTAATTGCCCAGGTTAATAAAAATATGCCGCGGACTTTAGGGGATACGTCCATTCATGTATCAGAGATTGATTATCTTGTTGAGTGTAATGATGCGTTGATTGAACTTACCCCGCCTGATATTACGGATGTTGAAAAGGCGATTGGAGAACATTGTGCTTCTCTTGTAAACGATGGTGACTGCCTGCAGCTGGGGATTGGTGCCATTCCGGATGCGGTGCTTCTGTTCCTGAAAGATAAAAAGGACCTGGGGATTCACTCGGAAATGTTTTCGGACGGTGTGGTTGAGCTTGTGGAAGCCGGTGTGATTACAAACGCAAAGAAAAACCTGAATCCGAATAAATGTGTCTGCACTTTTGTGATGGGAACGACAAGACTGTATGATTTTGTAAATGATAATCCGGCCGTAAACCTGTATCCGGTCAGTTATGTGAATAATCCGGCAATTGCAGGCCGGAATGACAATCTGGTATCCATCAACTCCTGCGTACAGGTGGATTTCCTGGGGCAGGTCTGCTCGGAGACAGTAGGTTCGGTTCAGATCAGCGGTGTCGGCGGCCAGGTGGATTTTGTCAGGGCCACTGCCATCAGTAAGGGCGGAAGATCGATTATGGCGATGCCGTCAACAGCAGCTAAGGGGACAATATCAAAGATTGTACCGTTAATTGATGAGGGTGCCTGTGTAACAACAAACCGGTATGACGTACAGTATGTCGTAACGGAATACGGCATTGCGGATTTGAAGCATCAGACATCAAAGGAACGGGCCCGCAGGCTGATCAATATTGCTCATCCGAAATTCCGTGAAGAATTACAGACGGCATTTGAGAAACGTTTTAAAACTAAATTTTAAGTCCGGTGTTGGGGGAAGATAAAACAGGAGGGGTTATTAAATGAGTATACTTGGTATTGTCCTTGGGTTGGCATTATTAATATTTTTTGCATTCCGCGGCAAGTCATTGATTTGGGCAGCACCGATCTGTGCGATGGTAATTGCCATAACCGGCGGTTTGGAACTGCTTCCGGCGTATACGGAAAACTATATGACGGGATTTGTGGGATTTGTTAAAGACTGGTTTCCGGCATTTATGCTGAGCGCTATTTTTGGCCAGATTATGGAGGACTCCGGCGGTGCGGTCGCCATTACAAAAGCGATTGTCAGGCTGTTGGGACGGGATAAAGCGATCTTTGTTTCCGTGGTATGCGGCGGCGTTCTTGCATATGGCGGTATTTCGGGATTTGTTATTATCTTTTCGATGTACCCGATTGTGCTGGGATTGTTTCGGGAAGCAAATATCACACGCCGTTTGATTCCGGCGACGGTTATGACCGGTGCATTTACGTTTGCCATGAGTGCACTGCCGGGAACACCAACGATTCAAAACCTGATTCCCGGTGAATACTTTGGGACACCGCCGACATCGGCTCCGGTTATCAGTATCGTTTGCTCCATTATCATGTTTATCGGGCCGATCCTGTGGCTGAATTACCGGGCAAATAAGTTCCGTAATGCCGGAGAGGGTTATGATGAGCCGGATAATATTCCGGATGAAATCCCGGATGATCAATTACCGCCGGCATTGTTGTGTGTACTGCCGTTTTTCCTGATACTGATTATGCTGAATGTTTTGAATCTGAATATTGTGGTGTGCCTTCTGGGCGGAATCGCTCTGATTTCAGTGCTGCTGATCGGCGCCGGTTTACTAAAAGGCAAGAAATATCTTACAAACTATGGAGAAACGTGTAACAAGGGCTGTTTGAGTGCAGTATCGGCAGTTATGAATACATCTGCGGCCGTTGGTTTTGGTTCTGTTGTAAAAGTATCAGCAGGTTTTGCTTTATTATCTGAAATGGTTTTGGGAATTCAGGGGAGCCCGCTGATTGCTGTTTCGATTGCAATTAATATCCTGGCAGGCGCTACCGGTTCGGCATCCGGTGGATTGCGGATTGCTCTCGATGCGCTGGCGCCCAGCTTCATTAAAATGTCTGAAGTGTCAGGGATTAACCTGCAGGTATTCCATCGCGTTTCATCGGTTGCCTGCGGCGGTCTGAATACACTTCCCCATGACGGTGCGGTGGTAACATACTTATCTTACAGTAAAATCAGCCATAAAAGAGGTTACTTCGATATGTTTGTAGTGGCCGGAGCGATTCCGATTATTGCCAATATTGTTGCCGTGATTTTGGGTACGATGGGAATTGTTTAAATGATTAAAGGAGATCTGAATCTTATGTTAAAAACTGTTTTGTATCACAGGCAAAATAGTATTGGGACGATTACAATCAATCGTCCCAACGCTCTGAATGCGTTGAATTCTGAAGTGATAACGGAACTGGAACGTATTGTCGCCATGATCGAAAGTGATGCCGATGTGCGGGCAGTTATTATAACCGGAACGGACCGCGCCTTTGCTGCGGGGGCGGATATTGAAGAGATGCTGCCGATGGGCCTGGAAGAAGGGCGGAAACTGGCACGGCGCGGTGCTGCTTTGCTGCGGAGAATTGAATTGCTCGAGCTCCCGACAATTGCAGCGGTAAATGGTTATGCCATTGGCGGCGGCTGTGAGCTGGCGATGAGTTGTGACATGATACTGGCCGGCAGTAAGGCAAAGTTTGGCCAGCCGGAAGTCGGGCTGGGGATAATTCCGGGATATTCCGGCACCCAGCGGCTGCCGCGGCGGATCGGTCAGTCACGGGCAATGGAGATGATTCTCACCGGTGAATATATTAATGCCGAGCAGGCAGCGCAAATCGGACTCGTCAACCGGGTCACAGAGCCGGAAAACCTGATGGCAGAAGCACAGGCGCTGGCTGAAAAAATAGCAAAACAGGCTTTTGGGCCCGTCAAATACGCCAAGGCAGCAGTTTCCCGGGGGATGCAGGTGGATATTGATACTGGTATTGCCATAGAAAATGAGTTATTCGCGATGTGTTTTGCATCGGAAGAGCAGAAGCTGCGTATGAACGGGTTTATTAACCGCAAAAAATAGAAGATAAATCGTAAGGAGGTAAATAAAAATGAATTTTATTCCGACAATGGAACAGGAAATGGTCTGCAAAATGGTACGGGAGTTTGCGAAAAATGAAGTGGAACCGATTGCTGCAGAGATTGATGAAAATGCCCGTTTTCCGCAGGAGACGATTGACAAGGCCGGTAAGATCGGTTTGATGGGAATGCCGTTTCCGGTTGAGTATGGTGGTGCCGGTGCTGATTATGTTGCCTATGTAATGGCAATTGAAGAACTGTCAAAGGTATGCGGTTCAACCGGTGTCATTATTCAGACACATGTGGCATTGTGCTCGTGGCCGATCTTTACATATGGGACTCCGGAACAGAAACAAAAATATCTGCCGGATCTGTTGAGCGGCAAAAAGCTTGGTGCGTTCGGCCTGACGGAATCGAATGCCGGTTCTGATGCCGCCGGTTTACAGACAAAAGCGGTTGATATGGGTGATCACTGGCTGCTTAACGGATCAAAGATATTTATCTCCGGCGGCGGACTGGCAGATGTTTACATCATTCTGGCAATGACCGACAAATCTAAGGGCACCCGCGGAATCAGTGCTTTTATTTTAGAGAAGGGTGCAGAAGGGTTTTCTGTCCCGAAGAAGGAACACAAGATGGGAATCCGCGGTTCTATCGCATCGGAACTGGTATTTGAAAATGTAAAACTTCCGAAAGATGCACTGCTTGGGCAGGTTGGAAAAGGATTTGGCATTGCCATGTCTTCTCTGGATGTAGGCCGGCTCGGAATTGCGGCCCAGGCGCTGGGGATCGCCCAGGGGGCATTTGATCAGACGGTCAGCTATATGAAATCGCGGAAGCAGTTTGGCCGCTCGCTGGATAAGTTCCAGGCTCTTTCCTTTGAAATGGCTCAGATGCATACACGGATTGAGTCGGCCCGCCTGCTTTTGTATAAGGCAGCAGACCGGCGCCAGCGCGGACTTCCAGGTTCAACAGAAGCGGCAATGGCTAAGCTTGCCTGCTCGGAAACAGCAATGTATGTGACTACGAAAGCGGTTCAGTTCCATGGCGGTTATGGTTATATCAAAGATTATCCGGTAGAACGCATGATGCGTGATGCCAAGATTACCGAAATTTATGAGGGAACGTCGGAAGTAATGAAGATGGTTATTTCCGGTTCCATATTTAAATAATTGCAGGAGGATTGATATAGATGAAGATAATTGTTTGTGTAAAACAAGTTCCGGATACCAATGAAGTTAAGATTGACCCGGTAAAAAATACCTTAATCCGTGAGGGCGTTCCCAGTATTTTAAATCCGGATGATGCCAATGCCCTGGAAGAGGCACTCAAAGTAAAAGATACGTATCCGGATACACATATTACAGTAATTACAATGGGACCGCCGCAGGCGGCCGGTATGCTGCGTGACTGCCTGGCCCTCGGTGCAGATGAAGCGGTGCTGCTTTCTGACCGTGCCCTGGGAGGTTCTGATACCTGGGCGACATCCAATGCACTTGCGGCAGGTATCCGGAAAATCGGTGATTATGACCTGATCTTTGCCGGCCGTCAGGCGATTGACGGCGATACCGCCCAGGTCGGGCCGCAGATTGCTGAAAAGCTGGATATTCCTCAGGTGACATATGTCAGGGAATTTTCCGTCAATGGTAAAAATGTTACCGTAAAGCGTGCATTAGAGGATGGATATGAGGTTCTGGAGCTGCAGACGCCCTGCCTGATTACGGCAATAAAAGAATTGAATGAACCAAGATATATGAGTATCCGCGGTATTTATGAGGCGTGCAAAAAGGAAGTGACTGCCTGGAATGCGGATGATATTGGCGTGAATAAAGAGACCGTCGGTCTGAAAGCTTCGCCTACCAATGTATTCCGTTCATTTGTACCGGCTTCGAAAGGTGCCGGGGTCACGGTTGAAGGTGATACTGCAGCGGAAATGGCAGATAATCTGATGGTTCTTCTCAAAGAAAAATACGTTGTCTAAGGAGGAAAAGAGAATGACGGAGGTCAGCAATAAAAATATGAATTTATCAGAATATAAAGATATTTGGGTTTATGCAGAGCATCGGGACGGCAAACTGATGAATGTTGCGTTAGAACTTTTGGGCGAGGGCTACCGCCTGTCCAGGGATATCGGTGACGCCAGAGTCTGTGCGGTTCTTGTGGGTGACGGAGTGGAACATCTGGTGGAAGAGCTGTATGCCTATGGGGCGGACTGCGTTTACTATATAAACAATCCGCTGCTGAAGAATTATACGACAGATGGCCATACCAAAGCGATTGCGGATGCCGTTGAAGAATACAAACCGGAAATCGTGCTGCTGGGAGCAACTCACATCGGGCGTGATCTGGCACCGCGTATTGCCGCCCGCCTGGATACGGGGCTGACTGCCGACTGTACCCATCTTGATGTCAGGATGGATAAGTACATCGATTATTTAAAAAAGAATACAACGCTTAATACGGATTCGCTGGATTCACTGGCCGAAGATAAAGGCCTGAAGCAGACCCGCCCGGCGTTTGGCGGAAATATTATGGCAACTATTATCTGTCCTAATACAAGGCCGCAGATGTCTACGGTTCGTCCCGGTGTGATGCAGAAGCTGGAGGCTGACCACGGCAGAAAGGGTGAGTTGATTGCTGTTTGGGCAAATATCAGTGAGCAGGATCTGAGAGTAAAAGTTCTGGAAATTGTCAAAGAGGTGAAAGAAAAAGTATCTCTGTCAGATGCGGAAATCATTGTTGCCGGTGGCCGCGGGCTGGGGAATAAGGAGGGATTTGAACTGGTTGCAGAGTTTGCTAAGGCAGCCGGGGGTGTGATTGGCGCGTCTCGTGCAGCTGTTGATGCCGGATGGATTGATATTGCATATCAGGTCGGACAGACAGGAGCCACAGTAAAACCCCGAATATATTTCGCATGCGGTATTTCCGGGGCAATTCAGCATGTGACCGGAATGCAGAAATCTGATTGTATTATAGCGATTAACAAAGATCCGGATGCACCGATTTTTGAAGTAGCGGATTATGCAATTAAGGGTGATTTATTTAAGGTGATTCCGGAACTGATTAATCAGTGGCAGCAGCTGTAACAGCCGGAGAAAGAGAGGATTGTAAAAGATGATGACCGGAGAGCAATATGTTGAGAGTATTAAAAAATTAAATATGGAGATTTATATGTTCGGCGAGAAGGTGTCCAGTGCCGTTGACAACGCTATTTTGCGGCCGTCACTCAATTCTGTAAAGGCGACTTATGATTGTGCGGCTATGCCTGAGTATGAGGATTTAATGACAGCGACCTCTCATTTTACGAATAAAAAAATCAACCGTTTTACTCATATCCACCAGAACACGGATGACCTGGTTAAAAAGGTCAAAATGCAGCGTCTGCTGGGGCAGAAGACGGCATCCTGTTTTCAGCGGTGTGTCGGTATGGATGCAATGAATGCTTTGTACAGTACTACATATGAAATTGATGATAAATATAAGAGTGAATATCATAAAAACTTCACGGACTTTATGAAGTATGTTCAGGCGGAAGATCTGACTGTGGACGGGGCGATGACGGATCCGAAAGGTGACCGCTCACTGGCCCCGAGTGCCCAGAGTGACCCGGATATGTATCTTCGTGTCGTTGACCGGCGCGAGGATGGGATTGTTGTACGGGGGGCAAAAGTGCATCAGACCGGAATCACTAATTCACATGAAGTGATCGTAATGCCGACGATTGCCATGCGTCCGGAGGATACAGACTATGCCGTGTCATTTGCAGTTCCGGTCGATACCAAAGGGATTATCATGATTATCGGACGCCAGAGCTGTGATACAAGAAAGCTGGAGGGATCCACGATGGATGTGGGCAACTGTCAGTATGGCGGGATGGAAGCGCTGGTTATCTTTGACGATGTGTTTGTCCCCAATGACCGGATATTCCTCAATGGTGAAACTGAATTTGCCGGTATGCTGGTGGAACGTTTTGCCGGATACCACCGTCAGAGTTATGGCGGATGTAAAGTTGGGGTAGGTGATGTCTTAATTGGTGCTTCGGCTTTGATTGCTGATTACAACGGTGCGGCAAAAGCCAGTCATGTGAAAGATAAACTGATTGAAATGACACATCTGAATGAGACGCTGTATTCCTGCGGTATTGCCTGTTCCTGTCAGGGCTGTGAGACAAAATCCGGCAGTTATATGATCGACCTTTTGCTGGCTAATGTGTGCAAGCAGAATGTTACCCGTTTTCCGTATGAAATCACCCGTCTGGCGGAGGATATAGCCGGTGGATTGATGGTTACGGCACCATCAGAGAAAGACTTCCGTCATGAGAAGCTGGGGCCGTATATAGAGAAATACCTGAAAGGGGTTGATGGTGTTTCAACCGAAGACCGTCTGCGTTTATTCCGTTTGATCGAGAATTTATGTCTGGGAACAGCAGCCGTGGGATACCGGACCGAGTCCATGCATGGCGCCGGTTCGCCGCAGGCACAGCGGATTATGATTGCCCGGCAGGGAAACATTGAGCAGAAAAAAGAACTGGCAAAAGCAATTGCAAATATAAAAGAATGATAGTTGCTGTTAAATATTGCGGCGGATGCAATCCCCGATTTAACAGGAGTGAAATTGTCAGGATGATAAACAGGGATTTTTCCGGAGCTGAGATTGTATATTCTGCTCCGGAACCTGTTTCGGCAGACCTGCTGTTAATTATCTGCGGCTGCAGCAGCCGGTGTATTTCGGCTGCAGCCATGGCCGCAGATTGTGAAGTATTTGTTCTGACAGAGGAAGAACAGTATGCAGCATTGCGGGAACGGCTGCGAATGATGGAAGGAGAATCTAAATGAAAGAAGTGGTTTTAGCTGGCGCGGTCCGTACGGCGATTGGAAAGTTTGGCGGTGCCCTGGCTGGTGTTCCGGCAGCCGAACTGGGGGCTGTTGTGATCCGGGAAGCATTGGCACGAGCCGGTGTAAAAGGGGAACAGGTAGATCAGGTTATTATGGGAAATGTGCTGCAGGCAGGATCGGGACAGAATACAGCGCGTCAGGCGGCAATAATGGCAGGCGTGCCGATTCAGGTTCCGGCAATGACGATCAACCGGGTATGTGGTTCCGGCCTTGAGGCAGTAACACTTGCAGCAGCCCTGATTCGTTCAGGTGAGGCAGATATTGTTGTTGCCGGCGGAATGGAAAATATGTCTTCTGCACCTTATGTTCTTCCAGATGCCCGTTTTGGTTATCGCATGGGTAACGGTGAAGTGATTGACACAATGGTCCATGATGCATTATGGGATTCCTTTAATGATTATCATATGGGAATTACGGCTGAGAATGTTGCCGCCAAGTATGAGATTACCAGGGAGATGCAGGATGAGTTTGCAGCTGCCAGTCAGCGGAAATGTGAAGCGGCACAATCAGGCGGTAAATTTGAGGAAGAAATAGTGCCGGTAGAAATTAAAAGCAGAAAAGGTGTTGTGATATTTGATAGGGACGATTTCCCGCGTCAGGGCGTTACAAAGGAAGGCCTGGCCGGTTTAAAGCCTGCTTTTAAAAAAGACGGCGGAACGGTTACGGCAGCAAATTCATCGGGAATTAATGATGGTGCAGCAGCCCTGGTTGTAATGAGTGAGGAAAAAGCGGCAGAACTGGGAATTGAACCGCTGGCAGAATTTATCACCAGTGCTGTGGCCGGTGTGGATCCTTCTATTATGGGAGTGGGACCGGCATTCAGTACTGAAAAAGCCCTGAAAAAAGCTGATCTGAATATTGATGATATAGATCTGATAGAGGCCAATGAAGCATTTGCGGCACAGGCACTTGCTGTTGGCAAGATTCTGGGCTGGGATCCGCAAAAAGTAAATGTTAACGGTGGTGCGATTTCATTGGGACATCCGGTTGGTGCTTCCGGTATGCGGATATTAGTTACTTTATTATATGAGATGAAACGGCGAAATTCGCGGCTTGGTCTTGCGACTCTGTGTATTGGCGGCGGAATGGGTGTCTCTGCGATCGTAGAACGCAGCGTGTGAAAGGAGAGCGGACAATGAAAATCGGAATAATAGGTGCCGGTACAATGGGAGCCGGGATTGCTCAGGCATTTGCGATGAAAGATGATAACTATGTGTTCCTTTGCGATGTATCAGCAGATGCGGCTGCGGCGGGCAAGGCTAAAATTAAAACTTCACTGGAGCGGTTAGCGGCAAAGGGAAAATACGATGAGGCAGCTGTTTCATCAATACTTGGCCGCATTGAGACCGGGATCAGTGAGATCGTCAGGGACTGCGATCTGGTCGTAGAAGCGGCAGTTGAAAAAATGGAGCTGAAGAAAAAGTTGTTCAGGCAGCTGCATGAAATCTGTGCAGAAGATACAATATTTGCTTCCAATACATCGTCACTTTCAATCACAGAATTATCAGCCAGCGTTGGCCGTACAGTCGTCGGCATGCATTTTTTTAACCCGGCACCGGTGATGAAACTGGTGGAGATTGTGGTTGGAATCTCAACTCCGTCAGAGATTGTTGATAAAGTAACCGGTATTGCAGCTGACATTGGTAAAACACCGGTAGAAGTGAAGGATTCTGCAGGATTTATTGTAAACCGGATCTTGATACCGATGATCAATGAGGCGGTTGGAATCCTGGCAGAGGGTGTCGCACCGGCTGAATCGATTGATACGGCAATGAAACTGGGTGCCAATCATCCGATGGGACCATTAGCTACCGGTGATTTGGTCGGACTGGATGTCTGTCTTGCAATTATGGAGGTGCTGTATAGCGAAACAGGAGATCCAAAATATCGTCCGCATCCGCTGATGAAGAAGATGGTGAGGGGGGGATTGCTGGGCAAGAAAACCGGGCAGGGGTTTTTTAGTTACTGATTAGTGAAAGCAGAAAAACGGAGGATCTTCCGGGTCATGATATGGCCCGGGAGGTCCTTTTCGATTTATATATGGATACTATCAGGGTAGCATTGTAAAGCGGATTATTTGCAGAAACCTATAAGTGGATAAAAATCAACATCTAATTACGACAAAACAGAAATTAGATGTTGATTTTTTGATAAAATGTATATAATATAATTATAGAGACTTTGCAAGTGTCAAAAAAGGAGAATATTATGCTGATACAATTTAATTTTAAAAATTTCAAATCATTCCGTGAGGAGGTTTCACTGGACTTGTCAGCGACTAAGATAGCAGAACATGAGGAACATGTTGTCAATATTGCGAATGACAAGCTACTGAAGGTGGCTGCGATTTATGGTGCAAACGCCAGTGGAAAGTCAAATGTTTATGAGGCATTTGATTATATGACGTATTATGTTGAGGAATCGTTTAAATTTGGTGGCGAGGAGGAAAATCGACGTAAAATAAATACAGGGTATGTAAGGGTAACACCATTTTTATTTGATAATTACAGCCGTAATGAGGAGACAATATTTGAGGTGTTTTATGTTGACAATTTAGAGAAAACCGGGAAGACCTATCAATATGGATTTTCGCTGAAAGATGATGAAGTGGTTGAGGAATGGTTATATTCCAAGGCCAAGACAGCGAGAAATAATTATAAAACTATCTTTTACCGGAAAAAGGGCGAGGAATTGGAAATGAATGGTTTCTCAAAAAGCCATGTGGAGAATCTTAAGGTGTCCCTGAATAAAGAATCCCTGATTGTATCTTTAGGGGCAAAGCTGAAGATGACCAAATTAAAAAAGGTAAGAGATTGGTTTTTAAATAATCAGATTATTAATTTCGGTGACCCAGTTGAAAACCTGTTTCATTCTACAGTATTACCTGATAATTTTGTAGACAGTGAAGATGTACAACAAAATGTGGTGGAATACTTTGGATCCTTTGATGATTCTATTCGGGATTTTGATGTGGAAGAGTTGCCTCAGGAGGATGAGAAGTCAACAGGAAAGTATTATAAAATCGACTCGCTTCACAAAATGGCAGATTGTGATAAGATGGCCGGCATTCCGCTAAAGCAAGAATCCAGTGGAACACTGAAAATGTTTACCCTTTATCCGTATTTAAAGGATGTATTAGAAAATGGCGGAACATTATTCGTTGATGAACTGAATGCCAGGCTTCATCCGCTGCTGGTGAGAAATATTATACTGACGTTTTTAGCGCCGGAAATCAATACTCAGAATGCACAGCTTATTTTTACTACACATGATATCTGGCAGTTTTCTAACGAATTGTTGCGTAGGGATGAAATCTGGATGGTAAGTAAGAACCGGGATGGGCTGTCTGAACTATATTCGTTGGCTGATTTTAAAGATGAAGAAGGAAACAAGGTTCGCCGGGACGAGGCTCTGGCAAAGAATTATCTTACGGGGAATTACGGTGCGATTCCTGCATTAAAACCGATGAAGATGCTGACTGGGAGGAATATGGATGGCGAATAAAAGTGGAGGAAAACCCAGTGACCGCCGGGCAGGGAAACGGAGAGACCGTAACCAGCGTGTGGGGAAAAGAGTACCATCATTAGGCTATTATCTGATAGTGACTGATACAGATGAAACGGAGAAGAATTACTTTGAGGGATTGCGGGACAGCATTCCGGAAGAGCTAAGAGACCGCCTGGTTATTAAGGTTGAGAAGGCGAGAACGATAGATCTTGTGGAGCGGGCGCTGGAGCTTACTAATAAAGAACCACAGTATCGTATCCCGTGGATTGTGTTTGATCGGGATCAGGTGAAGGATTTTGATGAAATTATTCGAACAGCAGAAAGAGGTGGAGTTGGGGCTGGCTGGTCCAATCCATGTTTTGAAATTTGGATGTATGCTTATTTTGGAGAGATGCCGGCGATATTGGAATCTTATACATGCTGCGACCGTTTTGCGGAGACGTTTGAGAAAGTTACAGGACAGAAGTATCTGAAGAAAGATAAGGATATTTACCGGAAGCTGGTGCAGCATGGTAATGAGAAGAATGCGATTCAGATAGCGGAGCGGTGTTTTAAGAAGTGTTTGGATGATGGGAAGATGAAACCATCGGAGATGTGGCCGGCTTGTATGGTACAGAAGTTGGTCGAAGAGATTAAACAGAAAATTAAAGAAAGATAAATATGACAAAATATGCTGGCCGATGATTTGGAGAGATTAAATAAGTCCTTTCCGGTGTAATATCTGGATGGGATCTGGGTTCTTACTGAACTGGTCATAGCCAAAGTTCGGTAAGAACCTATCCCGATACAAGGGACTTAAATATTTCTGTCATTTGAAAGATAGTGTGTTATTTTTCCCATCATATCCGCGAAATCAATAGGCTTGCCGATATGTGCATTCATGCCTGCTTCCAGGCACTGTTCGATATCCTCACGAAATACATTGGCGGTCATAGCGATAATAGGAACTGACTTCGCCCGGGGATCATTCAGAGACCGGATCATATTTGTCGCGGTATATCCATCCACTTCCGGCATGTGAATATCCATCAGGATCAGATCGTAATCCGGGTTGGCCTGAAACATTTGATAAGCGGCCGCGCCGTTTTCTGCACTGTCAATCTGAATGCCTGATGGTTCAAGCAGGGTGATGACAATTTCACGGTTGATTTCCACATCTTCAGCCAGTAATATACGCTTGCCATCGAGAATCACAGTATCATCAGATGCCGAACCGGTGTCCGCGGTGTCTCCAGCAGCGGTGCCGGACAAACCAGGATCTTCTGTGTCAGCCGGCGGCTGAGCTGTCCGGCCGCTGCCATCTTGTGCACGGATATTGAAGATAAAGCTGGAGCCCTCACCGGGTATAGATTCTACCCATATCTGACCGTCCATCATCTCGACAATATGTTTGGAGATGGAAAGCCCCAATCCGGTTCCGCCGTATTTACGGGAGACACTTCCGTCACCTTGCTCAAAGGAAGTAAACAGTTTTTTTTGCTGTTCTTCGGAGATGCCGATGCCGGTGTCCTTTACTTCAAATTGAAGTGTGGAAAACCCGTTTTTATTTCCTGCACTGCGGACCAGGAGTGAAATGGTGCCATGATCCGGGGTGAATTTGATGGAATTGCCGATTAAGTTTGTAATTACCTGACCTAAGTGCTGCTCATCGGAAATAATCGTCTGCGGAACATTGTTGTCAATGTTTATCGTAAAGCGCTGTCCTTTTTCCTCCATGCGGAAAAGCAGTACATTTGTTATCCTGGTCAGCATTTTTTGTAAGTTGAAATCGGTATAGGATAGTTCAAATTTGCCGGCTTCTATTTTGGAAATGTCCAGTACATCATTGATAACACCCAGTAAATGAGTGGAGGCGGATTCAATCTTATCAAGGCAGTAATTCTTTCGTTCGATTTCATCTGCAGTTTTTCCAATACCGGTCATACCAATAATGGCATTCATCGGTGTACGCATTTCATGGCTCATCCGGGACAGGAAGTCACTTTTAGCCTTGCTGTTTTGTTCGGCCTGTTCTTTTGCTTCAACAAGTCTGTCTTCCATTTCTTTGCGCTGGGTGATATCCCGGGATATCCCGATCATACCGATTACTTCATTATTTCTGATCAGTGAGGTCTTGATGGTTTCCATAAGTTTTTGCTCACCGTCCGGATAAGTGATCAGTTCTTCGATGGTCTCCGCTTCTTTACTGTTCAGAACCTTCTTGTCGGCTTCGATAAACAGTGAGGCCATCTCCCGGTCTATTTTAAATATTTCAATATCATCTTTTCCGATCAGCTCGGCTTCGGTCATTCCGGCAAATTTTTCAAAGCTGGGGTTGCAGCTCGTATACTTGCTGTTTGCGTCTTTGCAGAACACAAGGTCGGGGATGGAGTTATAGATGGTGGAAAGGGTGGTGGTTTTCTCTCCCAGTTCCCGCGTGCGTTCATTTACGGTTGCTTCCAGGTTTCTGCTGAGCTGCCGGTTTTTCAGATAAAATACGATAACAATAATAAGTGCAGCCAGCAATACCACAACGGTCAGAATAATATATGGAATGGATTCCTGGTACATCCTTCTTTGATAGTCGTAGGAACGGCTCAGCCAATCTTCTTCGATTCCCTTGACATCAATATAATCCAAGGACTTATCAAAGATATTGCGCAGTATGACCTCATCTTTGTTAAACCCGTAAAGGGTGTCCAGCGTCTGGTTGAAAGTCAGGTTTATCTTATAACCAAGTTTTTCCCGGTAATTTGTCTGAACGAGCAGCATGGTCTCGGATAACATCACAAGGTCAATCTCTCCGCGCTCAAGGGCATCGAACACCTCGTCGCCGGTTTTGTATGCAATCGTCTTCTCGTGATCGGGAAAGGCCTCTTTGAAAACTTCCTCGTGAACCGATTTGTCAACGGTGCCGACTGTGGCATAATATACCTGAAACGGCTGCAGGTCGGGGTAGTCGCTTTTCGACAGCAGCGCAAAATGTGTGGTGATATAAGAGGTATCACTCCATATGTAGTCGTTTTTCCGGGACTCGGAGTAGAGTAACTGGGGCATCAGTGATATCTCGCCGGATTTCAGCTTTTCGAGAATTTCGGCAAGTGACTTTTCTACCGGCATACAGTCAGAGTTAAACGTGATACCGGTCAGATCGCTCACTTGATTGATGATATCGTAAGCTGCACCGTCATACCGCTTTTCTTTTTTGTTATAAAAGCTTGCAGGGTACGCATCGTGCATCAGTGCTGCGTTAACGGCAGTGCCGTTCTCTTTTAGTTTTGCCAGATAGGCACGTTCTTCTTCGGTGAAGCTTTGGTTTAGCTTATATTTATTATAAGTATGGAGGTTTTCATTATACAGGCGGAACATTTTATCGATACCGCCGGCATTTAAATATTTGTCTATGACTGAGATGACCGGTTCGAGTTCGGTGTTTTTGGTGGTGATGGAAACGGGAACATATGCAAATTCAAATACACGTTTGCTGCGGATGTTATCGTATGCATCAAAGATGGTGTCGGATACGTTATCGGTGATAAAGGCATCTATCTCACCAGACTCAAGCATATCGACCGCCTGGGAAAAGCCGGGGACATCGACTACGGTAAAATCACTGTCGCTATAAAGCTGCAGCACCATCCGGGCCATCTCATTGCCGCCCATAAAACCGACGCGCTTTCCGTTCAGATCGGCTTCGGTGGTGATTCCGGGAGCACTTTTTAATGTGTAGGCACTGAAACCGCGCCCGGCGATGGGAGTAGTCATGAAATAAGTTTGTGACCGCTCTGCGGTAAGCGTGAATTCACCGGAAAAATCGGTAACACCCATGTCAATATCGCTCTTTAAATCGGCCCATTCCTGATATGTTTTCTGTTCAAACGGAATTCCGAACAGCTCCGAAAGCAGCCCGCAAACCTCTAACGTGAAACCCGTGTAATCTCCGTTGGCCGACTGAAAGAATTCAGTATTGTAGAGGTGTCCGTAGGAAAACGTGTCATGAGTGGACTTGAGTGCTTCGATGGCCGCGATTTCTTCCGGTGTTACGCCGGGAATGTCGCGATAGGAATGAATCGCGTCAGGATCAAAGGAAACTTTTGAAACATTACCGCAGCTTGTTATCGATAGAATAATGCTTAACATTAATAAAAAAACAGGTATCCGTTTCATCAATTCACATACTCCTCCAGTATTATTCATTCTTGATTTTCACCGGTGAATTCTTCCTGCAGACGCTGCAGGAATTTCTGGCTGGCATTGGAGAAGACCTGATACTTCTTCCAGACAATATCCAGACGGGAGTCCATTCCGGGATTCAGAGGCCGGAAGCACAGTTCACTGTCATCACCGGTATTAACTAATTTATCGAGACAGAGAGCATATCCCAAACCTTCTTTTACCATCAGTGTGGCATTGTAAAGCAGATTGTAGGTGGTTACGATATTTAGTTCGCCAAAATCTTTACGGAACCATTTGGAAAACTCACTGCTGACTAACGTCTGTCTGGAGGTAATCAACGGCAGGTTCCATAAATCCTGCGGGCGAATCACGTCACGTTCAGCCAGATGGCTGTCTTTACGCATCAGCACGCCCCAGGTGTCTGTGGCGGGAAGTCGGAGAAAATCATACTTTTTCACATCAGCCGGTTCAATCAGGATTCCAAAATCCAATAATCCTTTATCAAGTCGTTCGGTGACATCATCGGCATTCCCGCTGAAAAGATGGTAGCGGATCTGCGGATAGTCCTCCTGCAGTCTCTTCGCCACTCTGGCAATCAGCCCCATCGCATCTGTTTCTCCGCCGCCGATATATACATCACCTGTGATCGATTGTTCCCCGGCAGAAAATTCCAGTTCTGTTTTACCTACCAGATCGATGATTTCAGCTGCCCTTTTTCGCAGTAACATACCTTTTTCGGTGAGTGTTATCTTCCGGTTGCCCCGGATAAATAACTTTGCTCCAAGTTCTTCTTCCAAATCCATCAATTGCCGTGACAAGGTCGGCTGGGTGATATGAAGCAGCTCGGCAGCCCCGGAAATGCTTTGTTCTCTGGCAACCGCTAAAAAGTAGCGCAGCACTCTGACATTATCCAACGATTTCCCCTCCTCCTTTTTTTATTATTATATCACGTGAAAAAATTGATAACAAGCATAGTTGAATGAGTGTCATACGGAAAATATATATACGTTTTAGGCATGGGAGTGTATGTGGTATAAGTATTTGCTTATGGTAGGGTTCGGATTTACAATAGATATAACAGAAGCAGGGAGAGTTGTGAAAGGATGGGATGGATGAAGATGATAACAATAATCGGAGTTGTGATGATGATGACATTGACGGCATGCGGCGGAAGTTCCGCAGCAGAGACCTATTCGCTGGAAAGCAGCACGGCACAGGCAGTACAGGATCAGGAACAGGAACAGGCGGTGCAGGAGGATGCAGCAGTGGATATTATTACAATTCAGGTCGGCGATCAGACGTTCACTGCCACCTTAAACAACAGCAATGCAGCCAGAGAATTTGCCGGGCGGTTGCCGCTGACACTGTCTATGAGTGAACTGCATGGCAATGAAAAGTATTTTTATCTGGATAAGAGTCTGCCGGCATCATCGGAACCGGTGGGCAGTATACAAAATGGTGACCTGATGTTATATGGTTCTGACTGCCTGGTTTTGTTCTATAAGAGTTTTTCAACTCCTTACAGTTATACAAGACTGGGGAGAATCGATGACCCGGCCGGTCTGGAGGAAGCTGTAGGCAGAGGCGGCGTTGAGATTGTTTTTCGTCTTGAACCGTAGATTTTTCAGGAGGGTGAAATGGAACAGGAAAAGTATCTGGCAATATCATTTAATATCAAAAAAAAGGAGCAGAGTTTATGCAGGATATGACAAAGGGGCCAACCACTAAGCTGATTACGATGTTTGCAATCCCGCTTTTGTTTGGCAATTTGCTGCAGCAGTTGTACAGCATGGTGGATACGATTGTAGTCGGCCGGTATGTTGGATACCAGGCACTGGCGTCAGTGGGGGCAACCGTTGCGGTGGTACAGCTGCTGATCGGTGTGGCACTTGGTATCAGTAATGGTGTTTCAGTCATTACATCCCAGTATTTTGGGGCTAAAAAAGAGAATATGGTACGAAAGTCGGTCGCAATGGGGATCCTTGTATGTGGGGCAGCATCCGTTGTAATAGGCATCGTTGGTGTGCTGCTGGCGAAGCAGGCGTATGTATGGATGAAAACGCCGGATGATATTATGGATGGAGCGGTATTATACACGGTCATTATGTTTGCCGGTGCTCCAGCCACCTTATTGTACAATTATGTTTCATCAGTGTTAAGAGCGTTTGGTGACGGAAAAACCCCGGTAATCGGGCTGTTTATTGCATCTGTTGTGAATGTAGTATTGGATTTGGTTTTTGTCGTATTATTTGGCTGGGGCGTTGCCGGTGTGGCTATTGCAACCTTGATTGCCCAGTTGGCAGCAGGACTTTTGTGCGGTATCTATGCCATAAAAAAGCTGCCGATTCTTAAGTTCCAAAAAGGTGATTTTATCTGGCATAACGAAATTGTCAAAGAGCAGTTAAAGGTAGGGATTCCGCTGGCCTTCCAGCAGTCGGTGCTGGCAATGGGAACTGTATTTATGCAGGTTGTGCTCAACGGCCTTGGTTCACTTACTATTGCTGCTTATACCGTGGTTGCCAGAGTTGATGTGTTTTTATATTCCTGTCTTTCAGCTTTTGGTACTGCATCAACGACCTATGCAGCTCAAAACTATGGCGCTGGTCGGATTGACCGGATTCGTACAGGAATAAAAGGCGCGTGTGTTGTAACTGTGAGTTTTTGTGTTGTATTTATGATAATTGTGAACCTGCTGGCAACGACATTGATGAAGGCGTTTGTCGGCAGCGGAGAGGTTGAGGTAATTGCCATGGGCGTGCAGTATATCAGGCTGGCAACTATGTTTTATCCTTTGCTGGGGGTGATTTTTGTGATGCATTCGGCAGAACAGGGGATCGGCAAAGCGGTTGTTGCCATGATGGCCAGTTTTGTTGAACTGGCGGCCCGACCGGCCGCGGCATTTTTCCTGACAGCGTATTTTGGATTTACCGGATTTTGTTTTGCGAATCCGGCGGCATGGTCAAGTGCATTTATTATGGTGTTTTTCTCTTATAACCTGATTATGAAAAGAATGTATAAGCAGTTTGAAGAAGAACATCCAAAATCGGAGAACATTGTCAAGTTAGCGTAACTGGAAACACACACAATTATTGATGTAGGGAAGGGGTAGGAATTATGGCAAATAAGTATGATGGGCTGGCGAGAATTATCATTCAGAATGTAGGGGGGAAAGATAATATTATCAGTCTGACTCATTGTGTCACCAGGCTGCGTTTTAAGTTGAAAGACGAGTCAAAAGCCAATACAGAGATGTTGAAAGAGACTGATGGGGTGGTTACAGTTATTCAGGGCGGAGGGCAGTATATGGTTGTAATCGGCAATCATGTGCCGGATGTCTATGCTGCAGTTGTTGAACGAGGGCATTTGGCATCGGGCAGCGGTGCACAAACAGAGGATGTGCCGGATGGTCCCAAAGAAAAGCAAAAACCTCTGGATTTCTTTATTAGTATTTTGACAGGAGTATTTAATCCGGTACTTGGTGTGCTGTGTGCCTGTGGTATTTTAAAAGGGCTGCTGGCTTTGTTTGTTACGGTTGGCGTACTGTCCGGTTCTAGTGCAACTTATACGTTTTTGAGTGCATTAGCTGATTCGCTGTTTTACTTTTTCCCGATCATTTTAGGCTGCACGGCGGCTAAGAAGTTTGGTATTTCGGAACTGGAGGGTCTGATCATTGGTGCAACCATGATGTATCCGACATTGTCT
Source organism: Lachnospiraceae bacterium (assembly GCA_032073745.1). Taxonomy (GTDB): domain Bacteria; phylum Bacillota; class Clostridia; order Lachnospirales; family Lachnospiraceae; genus Brotaphodocola. The sequence goes on from DAMAMW010000011.1 coordinate 55,228, forward strand.
GCAGGATCGGGGATGGATGTTTCCAACATCTTTGGTATTCCGGTAATAATGCCGGCCGGCGGCAGTTATGGCGGCAGTGTAATTCCGGTTATCTGTGCGGTTGCCTTTGCCGGATTTTTTGAGAAAAAGTATAAACGTTTTATACCGGATACGGTTAAGATGTTTGTTGTTCCGTTGATTACCTGTCTGGTTACCATGTGTATGACATTCTGGGTGATTGGGCCGTTGGCATCCGGTGCATCTGATTTATTGGGTGCCGCATTGATGGCAATCTATAATTTCAGCCCGACAATTATGGGGTTTGTCGTTGGTGCAATATGGCAGCTGCTGGTTATCTTTGGATTGCATTGGTGTATATCGCCAATCATGATTAATAATGTTCAGACGATTGGTTTTGATACGGTTATGGTCGGTATGTTTGGTGCATCGTTTGCCCAGCTTGGTGCGGTGATTGCTATTTACTTTAAGACAAAAAATCCGAAGCTGAAATCTATCTGTATACCGGCGATTGTTTCGGCCGTTGCCGGAGTAACCGAGCCGGCGATCTATGGTATTACACTGCCTAAGAAAAAACCGTTTATCATTACTTGTGGTATTGGTGCTGTAACCGGTGGTTTTGTCGCCGCGATGGGGGCAAAATACTTTACTCCTCCGGGAATGGGGATCTTTGGTTATCCTGCTTTTGTTGATTCAACTACAGGTGATATTAATGGTATGATTTGGGCAATTATAACATCGATTGTTGCTACAGTATTAGGTATTGTTCTGGTTTACATTACATATAAGGATGAGGCACCTGTTAAAACGGCAAGTCTGGTTACCGGCACAATGAAAGAAGCGGCTGCCGCGGCAGCAGACACTCAGATTGTTTCTCCGCTTTATGGGGAAGCGAAACCATTGGCAGCAGTTGAAGATGAAGCGTTTTCGCTGGGATTACTGGGAAAAGGAATGGCAATTCAACCATCTGAAGGAAAGGTATATGCGCCGGCTGACGGTACACTGACAACTTTATTTCCGACCGGTCATGCACTTGGCATTTTAACGGATAATGGTGTTGAGATTCTGATTCATATCGGTATGGATACTGTGAAAATGGATGGTGATGGTTTTGTCAAACATGCGAATCAGGGTGATCGGGTGAAGAAAGGTCAGCTGCTGCTTGAATTTGATATTGAGAAGATTAAAGCAGCGGGGTATTTAACGATTACACCAATCATTATAACCAATACCCCACAGTTTGCAGATATTATTCCTGTTGAGCAGGGACAGTTAAAACCTGGTGACGAATTGATGCTTGTATTATGAGATGATAAGTGAGGAAAAAAATTGAAAATAGATGATAAGTTCCCGGCTGGTGCCGGGAAAGGATTCCGGGATGATTTTTTATGGGGCGGTGCAATTGCCGCCAACCAGATTGAAGGTGCCTGGGATGTGGATGGGAAAGGACCCTCAACGGCTGATATGTGTACCAGTGGTACGGCGGTTATTCCCAAACGAATTACAGCAGAATTTGAGGCCGGGACGTTTTATCCCAGCCGGGAGGCCAGTGACTTCTATCACCACTATCAGGAGGATATTGCGCTTTTGGCCGGGATGGGATTTAAGGTATTTCGTCTTTCTATCGCCTGGACCAGAATCTTTCCGACCGGTATGGAGGATGAACCGAATGAGGCTGGTCTGGCATTCTATGACAGCGTTTTTGATGAATGTTTGAAGTATCAGATTGAGCCGCTTGTTACCATTTCTCATTATGAAATGCCGTATGCTCTTGTGGAGAAATACAATGGCTGGGAAAGCAGAGACTGTATTGATCTTTATCTGAATTATTGCAAGGTCTTGTTTGAACGATATAAAGATAAAGTACGGCTGTGGATTACCTTTAATGAAATCAATGCCGGAACTATGGTAATGGGGAATGTTCAGTCATTGGGTACTTTTCGGGGCTACTCCGGAACTATTATGAATGTGCCGGATGATCCGGCGAAACGTTATCAGGCGCTGCATCATCAGTTTGTTGCCAGTGCGAAAGCGGTGATTTATGCGCATGAGCATTATCCCGGGTTTCGGATGGGAAATATGAACTGTTTTATTACCATGTATCCGCTGACCTGTCATCCGTCAGACATTCTGAAAACTCAGCAGGAGATGCAGATGACAAACTGGTTTTGTTCGGATGTTCAGGTGAGAGGAGCTTATCCGTATTATGCGGAGCGGTTCTTTGCAGAGAATCAAATCAGTATTCAGATGGAGCCGGAAGATTTGGATATCATCAAAGCTGGCTGTGTGGATTACTATACGTTCAGTTATTATATGACCAACTGTGTATCCACTCAGGAACAGGTGGAAGTGACCGGCGGCAATCTGACCGGAGGGATCAAAAATCCTTATCTGTCAGCCAGTGACTGGGGATGGCAGATTGACCCGCAGGGACTTCGCTATACGTTGAATGAAATCTATGCCCGTTACCAAGTGCCAATGATGCTGGTGGAAAATGGGTTAGGGGCTTACGATAAAGTGGAAGCTGACGGCACAATCAGAGATACTTACCGGATTGATTATCTGCGGCGGCACATAGAACAGATGAAAGAAGCAGTAATGGATGGTGTTGATTTAAGGGGTTACACTTCCTGGGGCTGCATTGACCTGATCAGTGCATCAGCAGGTGAGATGGCAAAACGTTATGGTTTTATCTATGTAGATAAGAATGATGACGGTACCGGAACGTTAATGAGGAAGAAAAAGCAGTCTTTTGACTGGTATCGGCAGGTCATTGCCAGTAATGGCGGGAATCTGGAGCAGATCAATGATGCTGGGGAGTATTGATTGATAGATCAGAAGTGTAAAGGGACAAAGATATGTTTGAACATCGATCAGAGGAGCAGTGGGCACAGTGTCTTAAAGATTCGGGATGTAATAAGAAGAAAATCGCAGATTTAATGGAGTGCCGGAGGTGTGAGAAGAAAGTGGAAGAGATTAGTTTGATGAAAAATCACCGCCGGGCCCTTCTTGATCAGCTTCATAGGAGTCAAAAGCAAATCGACTGTCTGGATTATTTAATATATCAACTTGAAAAAAGAGAGGATTAATCAATGAAGAAAAATTTAACATCAACCTGTCAAGAATTCCCCCATCCTCTTAGGTGGTGGGATGAATTGACATTATTCGCCTATCGGCGATATCTTATGAAAAGAACACTTGTTCCCTGCTTTTCTATGTGATATAATATAATCAGTCGAAAACAGAGAAAGGATTGATTATATTATGAAGTTGGACAATAATGCCCATTCAGTATTTTTGCTGAATTACCACTTGGTATTAGTCGTAAAATACAGGCGGAAGGTATTTGATGCTGCAATTTCTAACCGTGCAAAAGAGATTTTTGAATCCATTGCTCCACGATACAACATTACTCTGCAGGAGTGGAATCATGATAGCGATCATGTCCATATCCTGTTTCGCGGACATCCCAATACAGAGATAAGTAAATTCATCAATGCCTACAAGAGTGCCAGCAGCCGGTTGCTGAAGCAAGAGTTCCCACAGATCAGACAAAAGTTATGGCAAGAAAAATTCTGGTCACAAAGTTTTTGTCTGATCAGCGCAGGGGGTGCCCCTTTGGCAGTGTTGAAAAATTACATTGAAAGTCAGGGGGAGAGGTCATGAATAAAGCATATAAATTCAGACTTTATCCAAACAAAAAGCAAGAGGTGCTGTTTGCCAAAACCTTTGGCTGTGTACGTTTCATCTATAATATCATGCTTGGTGATAAAATCGAATATTACAAAGAAACGAAGAAAAAACTAAATAATACACCGGCTAACTATAAGGATAAGTACGAATGGTTAAAGGAAGTAGACAGCCTGGCACTGTCAAATGCCCAAATGAATTTGCAAAAGGCGTATAATAACTTTTTTCGTTCACCCAAAGTAGGTTTTCCAAGGTTCAAAAGCAGGCATCAAAACCATAACAGCTATACCACAAACAATCAAAAAGGGAGTGTACGAATCGAATCGGGGAAACTAAAGCTTCCTAAAGTTGGTTTTGTATCTATTAGGCAACACCGTGAGATACCAAAAGGGTATCAGTTAAAGTCAGTAACGATATCCAAAACAGCCGCAGGAGAGTATTATGCATCACTGCTGTATGAGTATGAAGCAGAAATCGTACCAGTAGAAATAAAGCAGGTGGTGGGACTTGATTTTTCCATGAAGGAGCTATACGTAACCTCAGAGGGTGAAACGGCCAGTTACCCAAGGTATTACCGCCAGTCATGTGAAAGACTGGCAAGAGAACAAAGAAAGTTATCAAAATGTGAAAAAGGGAGCCAAAACCGGAGAAAACAAAGAATAAAAGTGGCGAAAATCCATGCCAGGGTGGCAAACCAGCGTAAGGATTTTCTGCATAAGCAGTCAAGGCAGATAACCAATGCTTATGATGCTGTATGTGTGGAGGATTTGAATATGAAGGGAATGGCACAGGCACTGCATTTGGGAAAATCGGTACATGATAATGGGTGGGGAAGCTTTGTGAATATGCTAAGCTACAAGCTGGAGGAACAGGGGAAACGATTGATTAAGGTGGATAAATGGTATCCATCCAGCAAAACCTGTTCCAGATGTGGGAATGTAAAAGCAGAGTTATCATTGTCTGAACGAGTCTATCAATGTGAATGTGGATTTGTATGTGACCGGGATATCAATGCCGCCATCAATATCAAATATCAGGGATTATTGCAGGCAGCATAAAGAACCTGAAAAGAACCGTGGGGCTCACGGGGATAGCTCGTGTATGCTGTGGCTGTTAAGCTACTCGAACGAGAAGCCCCCACTTCTGCGCGGAAGCGTAAGTGGTGGGAGTAGGTCACACAGAGCTTTAACAGGAATATTGCTGCTTGCTGCATTTACAAGTACAGGATGTACCTCACAAAATGAACCGGAAACTACGGCAGCACAGTCAGCAGAAAGTACAGCTGCAGCTGCAGAGACAACGGTTAGTGATACGTCTGCGTCTGCGGCAGAATCAACGGAAGTCAGTACTGTGGCTGTGGCTGGGAATACAAACTATGGAGGTATGTCAGACACCTCTATCAAGGTGGAGCAAATAGAACTTACCGAGGAGTGGGACAAAGTATTTCCGCTTAGTGATGAGGTGACTCATAGAAAGGTGACCTTTGTTAATCACTTTGGTATTACATTGGCTGCTGATCTTTATGAACCAAAGGAATATACCGGTACGCTTCCGGCGATTGCGGTTGCATTTGATCCATCTTTTACAGGGGAAAGCGGCGGTTATCCGAGAGCCTTTAATTCACCGGACATTAATGTTGAAGACTACCAGGCGGCGATTGATTTTCTTTCCGTACAGGAGAATGTTGATCCGGAGCGGATTGGAATCATCGGTATCTGCGGCTGGGGTGGTATGGCGCTGCAGACAGCCTCACTGGATACCAGGGTAAAAGCATCAGCATCTATGACGATGTATGACATGAGCCGCAATACGGCTCTGGGTTATTTTGATTCTATTGATGAAGATGGAAGATACGAAGCGCGTGTAGCTTACAATAATCAGAGGACTGCAGATTATCAGAATGGTTCCTATACGATGGGCGGCGGATTGCCGGAGGAAGCACCGGAAGGAGCTCCGCAGCATTTTATCGACTATATTGCTTATTATAAGACAGACCGGGGGTATCATGCCCGTTCCGGTAATTCAAATAATGGCTGGGCAGCAACAGCCGGCGGTTCGCTGATGAACATGAGATTATTTGAGTATGCTCCGGAGATCCGCAGCGCTGTTTTGCTGGTACATGGGGATAATGCACATTCGTTAATGTACAGCCAAGATGCTTATGAGCTGCTTCAGGGTGAAAATAAAGAGCTGATGATTATACCGGGAGCGTCACATACAGACTTGTATGACCAGATGGATATCATTCCATTTGATAAATTGGAGAGTTTCTTTACAGCGGCGTTTCAATAAATAATTATCGAAAGAGCGTTGTTCTATAGATGAGTTTTTACTATAGAGCAGCGCTCTTGCGTTTTCTATACGATTTTATTGACTTTAAATTTTGAACAGAGTACACTTGAAATATGCATTATGAGTCAACTAAATACTACCTGAAATGTCAAAAACTTAGAGAAGAGTAGGCAGAAAATGTACCTCAGTTGTAAAAAACTAAATGGGATGTAAGTACAAAATCACAGCAAAATAAATTGAAAAAGAGAACAAACATGCAAAAAGCGATTATCATAGGTGCCAGCAGCGGTATCGGCAGGCAGTTGGCAAAACTCATGGCAAATGATTTGATTAGTATTGGCCTGACCGGCCGGCGGACAGCGTTACTAGATGAACTGGCAAACGAATTGTCCTGCAAAACTTATATCAGACAAATGGATATTGTTAATACTCAGAAGGCAATGGAATCATTAAATGAGTTGATCGATGAAATGGGCGGTGTAGATTTGATTTTTTTAAGTGCAGGCGTTGGTCATATTAATTATGATTTAGAATGGCAGTTGGAGCAATATACAATTGATACTAATGTTTCTGGAGCAACTGCTATTATCAATGCTGCTATGAAGTACTTCTTAAATAAAAAATCAGGACATTTAGCGGTTATGTCGTCTGTGGCAGCTCTGCGCGGCGGGAGCGACAGCCCTGCCTATAATGCATCTAAAGCATATCTTTCAAACTATGTTGAAGGTCTGCGCTGTATGGTTAGAAAACAAAATTTAGAAATTACGATTACAAACATTAAGGCAGGTTTGGTAGATACAGCTATGGCAAAGGGTGAAGGATTGTTTTGGGTTATGCCTTTGGAAAAAGCTGCAAAGCAAATATACAATGCACTTAAAACTCATAAATCAGAAGTTTATATTACAAAAAGATGGGGGCTTGTCGCTTTTATTCTTAAGATAATGCCAGGGTTTTTATATAGTAAAATAGGATGAATTAGAAGAAGAAACCGTATATTATGCGGGTATTGAAGGAGGAAAAGAGGACATTATGATTAATCAGATAGCAAGTGCACTCGGCCGGAATGATGAAACTCCCAATATAGAACTGGCCGTGAAAATCGTTCAGTTAAATAATGAGGCCGGCATAAAGGAAATCGTGTCAGGTCTTTATCTGGAGAAGTCAATTGCTAACGACTGTATTAAAGTTTTGTACGAAATAGGCGAACGGAATCCAAAGTTAATTGTGCCTTATACGGACGTTTTTATATCATTACTGAACTCAAAAAACAACAGGCTTGTATGGGGGGCGATGACAGCTTTGGGGCAGGTCGCGGCATTGTCTCCGGTAACAATATTAGCCCGGTTTGATGAGGTCTGTTCTGCCTATGAAAATGGCAGTGTCATCACGGTTGACCACAGCATCAGTGTTTTTGCCGCTTTGTACCAATCAGGAAAGGAGTACCGGGAAAAAGTACTGCCAATCCTCCTGAACCATCTGGCAAATTGCCGGACGAAAGAAATCCCCCAGCATATCGAGCGGATGTCGGTATGTTTTACACCTGACAATATGGAACAGTTCAAAGCGGTTTTGCAGGGCAGATATGATGAATTGTCAAAAGCACAGCAGGCAAGAGTGAACCGGGTTATGAATAAAAAGATTACAGCAGATAAAACAAGCTGAAGATAAGCTGATAATCAGGTATCTTCTGTAAAAGTATCTGCCAGTCGGGACTGCTTCCTAAATTCATTAGGCCCAATCCCATACTCCTTTTTAAAGGCCCTGTAATAACTGGAATAGTCATGAAAGCCATATTGTGAGAAAACTTTGCTGATCGAGGCATTGCCAAGAATGGCATCCTTACTGGCCATCAGCCGCTGCTTCATAATGTACTGATGGGGGGAGACACCGATGTTATCCTTGAATAAATGGGAGATATAAAACTTGTTTACATAAAATTCAGAGGCCAGTTTATCGAGGGAAAGATCTTCGTCTAAATGGCCGGTTATGTAATCACAGATTTCACGGTATAAATTACGTTCTATATGCGAATGCCGCTTATGGTTTCGTTCATGTACAATACGGTTAAGGTGGAGGATCAGGGCGTTCAGATGCAGCCTGATCCCTTCACTGCGGCCAAAGCGCTCACCTTTTATTTCTTCTATTAATCGAAAAATCATCGATTGTATCCCATTAAATGTAATCCGGTCATTATTAAAAACGTATTGTTTTGCGGTGACAACATATTGCGTCAAATAACCATATATTTGGGAATTAGAAAGAAGCTGATTGTAGTAATCCTGGCTGATCCACAATACAAATCGCCGATTAGGTTCCTCGTAATTATGAATAATGGGATAATGGTGGGTTTTAGGAGGTATAATAATAAAGTCGTGGGGACGCAGCGGAAATGCAGTGCCATTGATTGAAAGGCTTACATTGTCCTGAAGAAAAAAATAAAATTCATAATAATTATGGGTGTGTGACTCTACCGGCTTTACATTTTTGTCACTGTAGTAGTATATTTCGAATTCTTTCTCCAGCATATACTGCCGGGGACTAAATGCTGTCTGCAGTTTTTTCTTCATCTGAGCCCTCCCCTCTGACATTCATCATAACAGAAGAAATATCAGAAGTAAATCTTGAAATATGCAAACTACACCAAGTTTTACAATGAGCGTACCAAGTCTTCCAATTGGATAAATCTTCAAATTTTTCTATAATGAAATTATCAATAACCTTGCAGTTATGTTTAATAACGAATGGAGGAAAAAACGAAATGTTCATGGATCAGAATTTCCTGTTAAAAACGGAAACAGCGAAACAGCTTTATCACAATCACGCCAAAAGCATGCCAATCTTTGATTTTCATAATCATTTGAGTGCAAAAGAAATCTATGATGACCTTTGTTATGACAATATGTCCCAAATCTGGCTGAGCGGTGACCATTATAAGTGGCGGACGATGCGGGCGATGGGACTGCCGGAGGCATTTATTACCGGTAAAGAAGTCGATCCTTACGAGAAGTTTTTGAAATGGGCGGATACCGTGGAACATGCGATCGGTAATCCGGTTTATCATTGGACCCATCTGGAATTGCAGCGTTATTTTAATATTGAGGAACCATTGTCATTAAAAACAGCTGAGTCTATCTGGAATACCTGCAATGCCATGTTGAAAACCAAAGAATTTTCGGTAAGAAATCTGCTTCGGAAGCAGCAGGTTAAGGCACTGTGTACGACTGATGATCCAATTGATGATCTGGAATACCACAAAAAGCTGAAAGCAGAAGGTTTTGAAATCAAAGTATTGCCGACCTTCCGTCCGGACCGGGCTGTCACTCTTGAAAAACCGGATTTCCTGGAATATATCAAGTTATTGGGGGATAAGACGAATAAGACACTGACCTCTGTTGATATGGTGCTGGAGGCGTTGTATGAACGCCTGGAATATTTTGTGGAAGCCGGCTGTCTCGTTACGGATCATAGTCTGGAATACAATATTTATCAGAGCGGTACAACGGAAGAAGTAAATGAAATCTATCGCCGCAAACTCTCTGGCGGTGATATTACTCCGGAAGAGTACAGTAAATACCGTGGATATATCTTAAGCAACCTCGGTAAAAAATATGCCGGCCATGGATTGGTTATGCAGCTGCATATCGGTGCATTACGCAATAATTCCCGGAGAATGTTTGCTTCCGTGGGAGCGGATGCCGGTTTTGACAGTTTAAATGACATGGATTATGCACCGGAACTCAGCGGTCTGCTGGATTCCATGGACCAGACCAATGAACTGCCAAAGACGGTTTTATACTGCCTGAATCCGAAGGATAATGAAATGCTTGCAGCTATGGCGGGTAACTTCCAGAGTGAAGGGGCAAAAGGGAAGGTTCAGTTCGGGACTGCCTGGTGGTTCAATGATCATAAACCGGGAATGGAACGGCAGATGGAAGCACTCTCAAGCATGGGTATGATTTCAACCTTTATTGGAATGCTGACGGATTCCAGAAGTTTTCTTTCTTTCCCCCGGCATGAGTATTTTCGCCGGATTCTCTGCAATATGATAGGTACCTGGGTGGAAGATGGGGAGTATCCGGAGAATATGGAATTCCTGGGAATGTTAGTTGAAAATATCTGTTTTAATAATGCTGTAGTTTATTTTGGATTGGATGTTTGATTTCTGTTTAAAAAAGGGGGTGCCGGAAAATTGTTTAGCCGGCAGCCCCTTTTTTATCAATATATTCACTATCCGCAGTATGCAAGAACCTTTTTGCGATGCTGCACACTGCTGTCGAAAATATCATAATGGATAATAATCCTTTAAACCGGTAGAAATCAACTGCTCGGTAGTTAACTGCTCCAATCGTTGATGATAGCATGTAATCAGATCAAAAAAGTATTGATTATAATGGCAGAAATACCGATCTTTGTGGCGAATGATCGCTGTTTCCTGATACATCGGCTGGCCGTTATGATTAAGCGGAAATATATTTATATCATCGGGCACATTGCCTCTTAGATTATGTAAGCTGGTCCGGGTTGCAAATGCAGCAGCAAGTCCCCGAAAGCACATCAGATTGCTGATTTGAAAGTGGGAGCTTCTCGTGTAAACTTTGGGGTTGAAACCGGATTCTACAAAAAACCGGTCAATATTCTTGCCAATCCGGTTATTAAGGATACAGAAAGGCAGCTTTGAAAAGTCTTTTAGATCTGCACCACTCTTTGCTTTTTCTTTTATCAGTTCCATATCTTTGCCATAGTAAGTTTGCAGCAATGAATCGGTTGCACACAGATACAGCTGGTCCTGCATCAGTGTGGTTTGTTCTATTTTTGAATGATCATCGTCCGGGATAATAAGAGCCATATCCAGTTCGCCGTTTAATATTAACTCCTGAAGTTTTCTGGAGTGTTCATCGATAATGCGAATTTCAACATCAGGATATTTTTTGAAAAGGCCGGCAGGATATCCGGCAGTAATGTCACCTGACGAAGTGTGCTGGCACCAAACAAGATCACACCACGTTCCTCATTCATAATATCAATAAGGACATCTTTAATATTGGATGATTCACGATTAATTTTTTCAGCGAACGTCAGAACATATTCACCGGCCTGAGTAAGCGATAACGATGGTTTGCGGTTCAGCAGTTTAACACCGAAACTCTCCTCCAGCCTCGAAATGTGATTACTCAGTGTCTGTTGGGAAATATACAAACGATTGGCGGTATGTGACATATGCATATCTTTGGCAACTTCAGAAAAATAAAAAAGACTCTGTGTATCCATCCTTATCTCCCCCACAAATAATTAATCATAGTTCAAAATCAACAAGAATTATTTTAGATTATCTATATACTACAATACCTTAATTATAATATCAAATGATTTTTCATCCTGTTGCTGCATTCAAATATAATTTGTTTACTAATCAAAAATACATTGTTTGCCTGAGTGTTGTGCATATAATATAATAAACCAAACAAAAAATAAACATATTTGACAGTAATTACTAACAAAATGAGAGGTGAGATTATGAAAGACCCGATTCAAAAGTATTTCCAAATCGGAACGATTCAGTGGATGTCTCATCCGCCGGCCGATTACTCAATTTTAGATTCTGTCAGAACGATCTGCTGTGATGAGTATTTCAGCGCCATAGAAATCACTCATATCGAAGATGCCGGGATCAGGAAAAAGGCAAAACAGATGTTGGAACAGTCGCATATCAAAGTCTGTTTTGGTACGCATCCGTGTTTGCTGGGAGCCAAATTAAACCCCAATGCAATTGATGAGGAAGAACGGAAAAAGGCCGAGGAGGTACTGCTGGCAGCGATTGATGAGGCGGAGTATATGGGCGCTGCCGAGGTGGCTTTTCTAGCCGGCAAATGGGAGCCGGAAACCAGAGATCGGGCATATGAACAGTTGTTAAAAACAACCAGAAACCTGTGTGATTATGCTGCTGCCAAAGGGATGATGATTGAACTGGAAGTCTTTGATTATGATATGGACAAGGCCGTGCTGATTGGTCCGGCACCATATGCAGCCAGATTTGCCGCTGATATGCGGACAACTCATAACAATTTTGGCCTGATCGTTGACTTGTCCCATTTCCCGACGACTTATGAGACTTCTAAGTTCGTCGTTCAGACACTGCGGCCATATATTACCCATCTGCATATCGGCAATGCCGTGGTGGAACCGGGGAAGGAAGCATACGGTGATATGCATCCCAGATTCGGTTTTCCGGACAGTGCTAATGATGTGGAGCAGTTAACCGGCTTTTTCACGGTTCTGAAAGAAGAGGGATTTTTTGATAAAAATAGTCCCTATGTCATGTCACTTGAGGTAAAGCCCTGGATTGGTGAAGACGGCGATATTATTCTGGCAAATACCAAACGGGTCATCAATCGGGCCTGGGCAATGGTTGAGGATTAATTTCAGCATAAACGAGGAGGATTATTTATGAAGATAGTTGTTTTGGACGGATACACGGAAAACCCTGGTGATTTAAGCTGGGAGGCAATGGAAGCATATGGTGAACTGGTTGTCTATGACCGGACTTCAATGACGGATGTGGAAGAGGCAATCAGCCGGATTGGCGATGCTGAGCTGGTAATTGTCAACAAAACTCCAATGCCGGCAGCAGTGATTGATGCGTGCCCGAATATAAAGTATATCGGTGTACTGGCAACCGGATATAATGTTGTCGATACCGATGCTGCGAAAAAGAAGGGGATTCCGGTATGTAATATACCAACTTACGGAACGGATGCGGTTGCTCAGTATACGATGGCACTGTTGCTGGAAATCTGCCATCATATCGGTCATCACAGCCAGGCCGTTTATGAAGGCAGATGGGAAAATAATCAGGATTGGTGTTTCTGGGACTATCCGTTAATCGAGCTGGCGGGAAAAACGATGGGGATTGTTGGCTTTGGCCGGATCGGACAGAGAACGGGTCAGCTGGCTCAGGCATTTGGCATGACGGTGCTGGCTTATGATGCTTACCATAATGAAAGCCTGGTCAGTGATACCTGCCGGTATGTCGAATTGGAGGAACTGTATGCACAGTCGGATGTGATTGCGCTGCATTGTCCGCTGTTTCCGGAAACCCGGGGAATCATTAACAAAGACTCCATTGCTAAGATGAAAGACGGTGTGATCATTTTAAATGACTCCAGGGGACCGCTGATTGTCGAAGCTGATTTATGTGATGCGCTTAATAGCGGCAAGGTAGCAGCAGCCGGTCTGGATGTCGTATCGACAGAGCCGATTCAGGGCGACAACCCGCTGCTGAAAGCAAAGAATTGTTTTATTACTCCGCATATTGCCTGGGCACCGAAGGAAAGCAGACAACGTCTGATGGATATTGCTGTTGCTAATATAAAAGCGTTCTTAGATGGAAGTCCGGTTAATGTCGTGAGTGAATAAAACAAGACAGGGGGAGAAGGACATGCCGTATTCAACAATTACTATCATTATTTTACTTATATCACTGGTGTTGTTTCTGACGGAAAAGATTCCGGTGAATTTAACTATTATGCTTAATTTGACAGCACTGGTTCTGCTTGGCATTGTTACACCGGAAGAGGCAGTTGCCGGTTTTGCCAGTAAAACAATCCTGATGCTGATTGGTGTTGTTATCGTTGGAACCGGTTTGTTTGAAACCGGAGTAACGGATAAGGTGGCCGGTATGGTTACCAGATATGCGAAAACAGAGAAACAGATGATTATGAGCATCCTCGTTTTAAGTACAATCATGTCTTCGGCATTAAGTAACTCGGGAACGGTAGCCGTATTTATTCCTATTATCATGGGAATTGCGGCGACAACCGGTTTCAGTCGTTCCAAGATGATGATGTGTGTATTTTTGGGCAGTATGTCCGGCGGGCGCCTGACCTTGGTGGGGGATGCGATCACCAATGTTTTGATTGGTAATGCGATTATCGAACAGGGCGGAACATGGTCCTTCTTTACCATCTCGAAAATAGGTGTTCCGTTAACGGTTGTCATGTTATTGTATATGTTTTTTATTGGTCATAAGTTTCTTCCTTTGCGTACGGAATTTGATGATACCGACAGTATTTATCAGGTTCACGAACCAAAAACTGCTCCGTTCTGGAAACAGGCGGCTTCGGTTATCATTCTGTTCTGCGTGTTTGTTGGTATGATATTTGAATCGCAAACAGGTATTCCATCTTATATGGTTGCTATCATCGGAGCGGTCGCTACCGTTTTGCTCGGCATCTTTAATGAGAAGCAGGCATACCAGCTGGTTAGTATTAAAACGGTCATCTTATTGGGCGGAATGGTACCAATGGCAACGGCGCTCAAGACTACCGGGGCAGCTCAGATCATGGCGGATTCGGTGATTTATATTATTGGCGGAACCACAAATCCTTATATCATTACTGTCATAATTTTTGCGGTTTCATGTGCCATGACACAGTTTATGTCAAATACCGTAACCTGTCAGTTATTGATGCCAATTGTTGTTGCGATCGCTAATACGATCGGCGTTAATCCGATTTCCTTACTGGTTGTGCTGTTAATATCGTCAACACATTCGCTCTTAACACCGATTGCCTGCCCGCCTGCAAATCTTGCGTATTCCTATGGCGGTTTCAGGTTCAGTGATTACTTTAAGAGTAATATTGGTCAGGTTTTAGTTTCGATGATAGCATGTGTTGTTCTGATCCCGTTGATTTGGCCGTTATATTAGGCGATTACATAACTATTGATGCGGAGGAGGTAAACGATATTGAAATTAGATGTCCTGATAAAAAACGGTCATGTTTATGATGTGGCTGCAAATATTGACCAGGTGATGGATATAGGAATTGCAGATGGTCTGCTGGTATTTCCAGACAGTACCCAGATTGAAGCAAATGAGATAATAGATGCCGGGAATCATTATATTTTACCGGGGCTGATCGATTTTCATACGCATCTTTTCTATGGCGGCAGCGGTTTTGGTGCTAATCCCAACTTGCTGTTTGCCGCAGGAGTGACGCGTGCGGTTGATGGCGGCACCACCGGCTGCGCAAATTTCGAAGCATTTTACAGACAAACACAGCTGGTCAGCCAGCTGCCGGTAAAATATATGCTGCATCTTGCGCCGATCGGTCAGCCCGGATATGGAGTGCAGGAAGCGGCAGATCCGGCAAGCTGGAATGAACCGGCAATACATAATCTGATTGAGAAATATCCGGATGATATCATTGGACTTAAATTGCGTATTGGAAAGCCGATGCTGGCAGAGCGGGGCTTAGTCCCACTGCAAAAAGCCTGTGAAATGGCACAGCGGGTTGGCCGGCCATTATGTGTCCATGTAACCGATTCAACACTGAGTGCGGCTGAGATTGCTGATACCCTTCAGCCCGGAGATATTTATTGTCATGTTTATCATGGTAAGGGTAACACCATTTTAGATGATTCGGGAGCAGTTTTGCCGGCACTTCGTAATGCGGCAGAACGAGGCGTCGTCATGGATGCAGCAAATGGCAGTATTAATTTTAGTTACCCGATCGCGCGGGTGGCAATTGAGCAGGGATTTTATCCCGATATTATCAGTTCGGATATTACACCGACAACATTAAACCGGGGGAATAATGCAAAAAATCTGTCGTTTATTATGTCTAAGTACCTTGCTCTTGGAATGCCGTTTAAAGAGGTCATCCGGGCGGTTACCCAAACCCCGGCAAAACTGATGGGACTTGAGGGCGTTGCCGGAACCCTGATGGCCGGTATGAAGGCGGACTTTGTGGTAATGGAAAAATTGAACGGAATGTTTTCATTTGCTGACTGCGATAAACGTGAATTTACAGGTACTGAGATGTTATCGCCATTGCTTACTGTATCACAAGGGAAGCTAGTCTTTAGGCAGACATATTTTTAGTATCCTCGCCGATTACCATAAATACTGAATCCTCAAACGTATAGATTATAGATAGAAAAACTATGTAATTATGCAATGAGGGAGGAGTCAGTATGAAAAGATGCAGAGGAAGGGCACGAAATGGCGCATTTAAACAGGCGGTGAAGTATATCATACCGGGCCTGATGGTAATTCTCAGTCTGGCGGGATGTGGTAAGCATGAAGAAGATGCATCTGTTTCTGCGGCAGACCAGCCAGTGCATAAAGTCAGCGATATCCTGAATCAGGAAAGGAGAGCACTTCTGGATTTATATGATAATCCTTCGGTGTCGAAAGCAACCATAAAAAGTAACCTGAACCAGAATAATCTCCGTGAGGACACTTATTCTATTGATTTGACAAAGGCAACTGCCTCGATCGAAGATTCGGAGCGGACGGTGTTTAAATATGATTTGGATGAAACGCAGGTAGAGCAGCTCAGTATATTGTTGTCAAAGTATGCAATTACCGTATATGATGACAACCCATACTGGCCGACGGGGAACTTTTGTACCATGGTTCAGTTATTTGAGTTTAATATCAGGTATCAAGACGGCCATTATCGGGAATATGGCGCAACACATTATCCGGAAGGATGGGATGATTTTATCCGGACACTAAGAAAACTGATTACGAATGAACAGGAACTGCCTGTTGTGCCTGATGCGAATGTATATGAAGGCATTTATGAGTATGATGGTTATATTGGAAATGAGCCGGTTCATTTATCGATTCTGATTGATGAGTATCAGTCCGTCAGTGGAGAGTATTATTACATTAACTCTCCGGAGCCGGTCAGCATAACTGGAAATGTGAAGGGAGATAATCTGCAGTTATATAACACGATAAAAAATGGTTTAAATACCTTTTCTTTTATTGTTCTCAGAGATGCAGATGGTTCGCTGAAAGGAATGTGGCAGGGGAACGGACAGGAATATGCCTGTTATCTGGCTGAATCAGATGCTGCCGTGCAGATGACAGATAAACCTGATCTGGAATGGGGAGAGCCGGTAGAAAGCTTTTCCGGCAGTTGGTACGGTGTTAAGTCTGATTATTATTCTAATTCAGTATTACGGTTTGTTCCTCTCTATGATAATTTGATTTATTTTGACATATGTACGGCCAATGGAACTTATTCCGGCAAATTGCAGGGGATTGGCCGTATTGATGGCAGCAACGTCACTTATGTGGAAAATAGAGTCGTCTTTACCTTTACAGCTGCTGAAGATAATAATATGATGCTGAATGCAAATAACTATCAGTATAAAATCCACCCGACGGCTCCTTTTGAATCATTGTATGAACGTCGGCCGGATGGTTTGAAGTTGCCTGAGAGGCTTTCCTTTATGACCAAAGAGGAAAATGAACAGTTAAAGGCAATCACCGGGGACCGCTATCAGGAGTTTCTTGCTGTTGGACAGCAGATGTATCAGGTTACTTTGGCTGAAGCAGGGGATGATTTGAAACTTTATGATATTTTTTTGAACGGAAGTAATGAGGATGCCGTGATAGTGATTAACAAACCGGAAGGATATATGTGTGCTGCGCTGAAATATTATAATGAAGCAGAACAGCGTGCGGAGGTTCATTTGTTTAATGGAACTGAAAATGGTCTGATCCGGGAATATATCAATTACTGGAGTGGGGAGGATGAAATTGTAGTTCAGGATTAATCTGTGAATGGACATGAGGATTTATATTAGTAAAGTATAAAAGACCACCAAAGGGAGAAATTCTGCTGATGGTCTTTTATTTAATTAATAAAATGGTTCATATATGCTGTATTTCTCCCGTTCCAGGGTGAACATAACACTTTTTCCATCTTTCTCAAGCAGGATTTTACCAGCTTCAGGGACAGAAAAGAGAATATTGTTATCATAGTCATAGGCTGAATTCGCAACCCAGAGGCCGTTCTCCTGAAAGAAAGAGGTTTCACCATAATGTTCATACTCTTTACCGTCCATATAGAGCCAGTAGTCCATGATATCCGGAGAGCTGATATAGTCGATATACAGCACGGTATTGCCGTCGCCGGACACCCATTTGCCGGATCTCAGATATTTCGCATCAATATCCTGAGCACTGTAGCCGGTTGGTTCCCATACCCAGTTATGCGGCACATAGCTGGCGGCTCCCGGATCAACAGTCGGTGCCGGTTTCTCTGATACTGCGGGGGCTTCCCTGATGATACTTTCCGTCTTTGTCATCACCGGTGAATCGCCAACGCCCAGTCCGGCAAAATATGAGTTGGCATTGTACAGGAAGGATATGTCGCCAAGAGCCACCTGGGATTTGTTCGTGGAACCATAAATATCCTTCACCTGAAATTTTACCCATTTTGTTGTCACCGGTACAATCTCTGTACTCCAATATGTATCATCCGCTTTCACTTCAAAAGCCGCTTCCTCACCATTATCAAAGGTCAGTGTAAAGGCCCGGACCCGGTTATACTGATCCGGTCCGTTCGTGAGCACAATCTCGCTGATCGTGAACTCCTTTACAAAGGTAATCTCGATGGATGCCGTGGTCACATCGCCTTTGGCTGATACCCAGCAGGTTGATTCATCATCATCACAAACATTTGCCCCTTTGTATTGTGAACCGGCGCTGCTTGAAACTTTAACGTCGCTGATAATCGGCGAATATATGCCTTCATAATATACGTACGCAGGGGTATCTTTGGCAGTCCGGGGCGCCGTGGTTTCTGGTGTTTCTGTTGTTTTCGGTGTCTCTGGTATTTTTTCAGCAGTTTCTCCTGTTGTCGTTTCAGCCGCTTTTTCAGTGGCCTTTTCGGTTATTTTTTCAGTGGCCTTTTCAGTTACTTTTTCCGTTGTCCCTTCAGGTTCCGTCTCATCCGTCTCTCGGTCCCAATTATCACGATCAACCCCAACCACTTCAACCAGCAGCTCTTCAACCAACTGTTTACTGCATCCGCACAAACTGATGGACAATATGCCGGCGGCTAACGCCAATACGATTTTTCTTGATTTTATCATCCTGCGCCTCCCTTCTAAAGCCAATTGTGATAATCCAAAACCATTTCCCGCAGCCGCTCAACAAATTGTCCGGCGTGGTATCCGTCGCAGGCGGAGTGATGCAGCTGCATCGCAAGCGGCATAAAGATCTCATTCCCCTGTTTTACGTATTTTCCTATGGTAAACATGGGGGCAAGATAGCTGCCATCGCCATATACATTCAGATTGAATGCTGTAAAATCAACCCATGGAATACTGGAAACTGTAAATATGTTTTGCGGTTCGTCATTCTTTGGTGCAAATGCGGTCGATGCCGAATATTGGTCAATATCTGTTGTACATGCGGCATAAAAGGTGGAAAATTGTTCGTCATACGGTGTCCAGATGCTGGAAAAAGTCTTTGTGCCGGAGTTGAAAACGGTATAGGATGGATGTGAAACGTCCCAATATCCCGGCTCACCCTGCTCTGACAGAGCCATACGAAATTCCGGTAGCTGATTTACCACGGATGCCAACATGAATATTTGAGCAGGGTATACTTTTATACCTTTTGATTTGAGTACACTGCGTAACCCCGTAATATTGATTTGTACGGTCAGGCTGTAGGAACAGCGTACGTTGTCCATATAGTGCCTGAAATGTTCCTGTCTTGGCCATTGATCATTCATTTTATTAAACATAATATCGCCTCCTAAATGTGCGGTTGTATGGATTTAGGAGGCATTCTCATCTGTACTTATCATATTTTCACCTGCTTCTGTTCAGTGATAGTCCCGAAAGATAAAGCCATAGACAAAGCAAAATACAGACAGCTCGTGCTATGGCGATTTATAGAATATCGATAAGGTTACGGTCCGCTGATTCCAAATAATTTAAAACGTTATCCGTTTCCATTCGCTTTTGCTTGTATTGTTTGTTATTAGTAATTAACATACCGATAACTAAGTCAAACGCAAACAAAAAGGCGATGTCATTCGTAATCACCATGGAGTTGGAGCATGCAATTTTGTCAGATACGATTATGCTGACATCTGCGGCATGAGGAAGCTTTGAGGAATCATAATTTGTAAAGGCAGTTATGAAGATTCCCCGGTCTTTTAATGTGCGTAACATTACAAACATATCATTAACTAAAATGCTGTTGCTGATGACCAGGACCATATCATTATCTTCAATATGGACTGAAGCGGTACGTATCTCAGTTAAATCACAGTACATCCGGCACCGGATACCTAGTTCCAATAGACGCCGTTCAAGCTGCATTCCAATATATTTTGTTCTGTAGGTAGATAGAATATATACATTTGTCGCTGTACTGATTTTGTGAACGGTCTGAAGGATATCGTTTTCTCTGATCAATGAAGCAGTGTTGCCCAACAGATCAGTATAATCTGCATTTACACTTTCAATGAAGGTTTGTTTTGTGTGACCCACATATCGATTTTGTTCCTGATAAAAACGTTCCTGTACTAACGCAATTTTGAAGTTATTAAAACCTTTATATCCCAGTTTTTTACAGAATCGATTGATACTTGCTTCGCTTGTATTGGTTTTTTCGGCTAGAACAGTAATGGAAGATGTAGCTACATCTTCCATGTTATCTAGAATATATTGTGCAATTTCATTTTCGCTGTATGTAAAATTTTGCAGCATGGAAACTATTTTGGCTTTTAGAGCGGACATCGGAATCACCTGCCTATTTTTATATAGATCATACAAATAATTAAATTTATGATATCAACAAATCCATTAATTGTCAAATAAAGCATATATAAATTTCTTTCGATGTAATTATGTACAAAAATCATAAAAAATATTGAAAAAAATCATTCAAAATCATTGACAATTTTGAAGGATGGTGATAGATTGTATTCATAAGTAGTGAAAGTTTTGAAAGGTTGGGTTTGTTGATTGTTCATTAAGACAAGGGGGAATTAATGATGAAGAAACCAAATATTCTCATGATTACCGCCGATCAGTGGCGGGGGGATTGTATCGGAAGTCTCTATTCAAAGCATCCGGTTATGACACCTCACATGAATCAGCTTGCAGCCGAAGGTGTGGCGTTTACCAATGCGTATGCGGAGTGTCCGGTCTGTATGCCGCAGCGTGCCAGTATATTAACCGGACGCAGTGCCAGCCAGCTTGGATTTACCAGTAATTTTGAAACGCGAACCCCGGTTGATGTTCATAATAGCCTTCCGGCTTTGCTTTCCAGGAGCGAGGGATATCAAACGAAGGCTATTGGTAAGATGCATTTTGTGCCCGATCGTGCCCGGTTAGGATTCGAACACATTACACTTCATCCGGATGATTACATTATGTTTCTTGAGGAGAATGGGTATTGTGGTGCATATCGTAATCACGGCCTGGGCGGAAACGAGGTTTATCCGGCCATGTGCGATTTACCTCAGCGTTTTTATCATACAAACTGGATTGTTGATCAGGCTGTTAAATTTCTATATCAAAGAGATCCTGACAATCCGTTTTTTTTATGGATGGTGTTTGAAGCACCTCACAGTCCGTTTGATCCACCCCGGCCCTATGACAGAATGTATGATAATTTTGATATTGATCTGCCGGTTGTGGGAAATTGGGAGAACGATGACATGCCGCCTGATCTGACATCCAGGCAGATTAGCCAAAAATATAAGGAAGTGAGCCCACAGGTGAACAGGGAAACACGGAGGCGTTATTATGGGCAGATTTCCAATATCGATTATCAGCTTGGACTCTTATTCGGAGAACTGAAAAAACGTGGTATTTATGATGATACACTTATTATCTTTACAGCGGACCACGGTGAGTTGTTAGGAGATCATAATTTATATGGAAAATGCTGCTTCCTGCGGGGCAGCGGTGATGTTCCTCTAATTGTGAAACCGGCAAAGGATATTCTAATAGAAGGAATGGGAAAGATAAATACCACACCAGCTCTGACACTGGATATATTTCCTACCATATTGAAGACCGCGGGGGTGAGTCTGCCAGAGGGAATTGATGGAGTATCTCTTTATGACATTGCAGAAAAACCAGAAGAGAAAAGAGTTATCTGCGGGGAGTTTGGTGACGGATATGGAACTGCATTTGCTTTCGATGGGAGATATAAATACATATATTACGCAAATGGCGGAAAAGAACAATTGTTTGACCATGATTCTGACCCCGATGAATGTACGAATCTTGCCGGAAACGAGAATACAAAAGATAGCTTAAGAACTTTGAAGCGCTGTTTAGTGGAGTATCTTTCTGAATATCAGAGACCGATGGCAGCAAATGGAGGGCTTGTTTCAGTTAGTAAGGACGTTACATGTGAGGACCTGAGAAGACAGAATAAAAACGCATTGCGTGGCCCCATGCATTATGGGCAGGGATATGGTGGGTTATCCGGAGGCTGAGTTGTTAACAGTACATAACGAAAGAGAGGAATATTTATGGAATATTTGCAGATTATTGGTATATTATTCGTATTTCTTGGTATTACAGCACTTATGATTATGCGCAAACTGCCTACGATTCTGGCATTGCCGTTGATGGCTATACTGCTTGCTTTGGTTGGCGGTACTCCTGTTTATGATGTAAATGGTGAGTATGATATCTTAAATAGTGTTATCAAAGACGGCTCAGTCCGGCTGGCCGGAAATATTATGTCTCTGTTTTTCGGGTCGTGGTTTGGCCGGGTATTGTTAAAAACAGGAATTACCAATAGCATCATACGTAAGGCCGGAGAGCTTGCGGGAGATCGGCCTTTATCAGTAGCGCTGATTTTTTATATCGTCGCTTCCATTATCTTTTCTGGTTCATCGGGACTTGGCATGGTAATTCTTGTAGGAACAATCATTGTTCCAATCATGATTTCAGCCGGTATATCTCCAGGGGTGGCAAGTATTATTACATTGCTTGCTAATGGTACAGGGGTTATATTTAATGCTAATAATTTTAATGTATATGTGGGTATCTTAAACCAGGAACTTGAGGTTGTGGCAAAAACGGCATGGATAGCCGGAGTTCCTATGATAGTTATGTCTCTCATAATGATTACAGTATTTTGCAGAAAAAAAACGGTAAAAGCCTGGGCAATGCCAAGTGGGGCAGAAGATCTGATGGATAATAAAAAGATGGTTCGCCCGATTGCCCTGATCGCCCCTATTTTACCGGTTGCACTCATCTATTTAGGAACCATTTTTAAGATTCGAATTGATGTTACTGCTGCCATCATGTTAGGTATTGCTGTTACAATGATTCTTGTTATGCCCAAACGCCCGGTTCAAATCCTGTCCAGTGCCCTTGTTGAGGGGATTCAGGAAGCGGCTGGTGCGGCTGCACTGATGATCGGAATTGGTATGCTGCTAAAAGCTGTTGCTGATCCATCACCTGTGGCGCCAATACTTGCTCCTGTTTTTGAAAATATTATTCCTGGCAATCCGTTTACATATGTTTTGCTCTTTCTTGTGCTCGCGCCGCTGGCTATTTATCGGGGGCCGCTGAATATGTATGGCCTGGGAGCGGGCATTGCTTCATTGTTTATCGCAGGCGGCCTCAATCCGATGGCTACGATGCTGGCGTTTCGTGTTAACAGCAACCTGCAGAGTGTATGTGATCCGACTAATACACAAAACGTATGGGTGTGTGATTTTACCAGAACGGATGTAAATGATGTATTAAAAAAGACAATGTTTTGGATGATGGGAACTTCGCTAATTGGATTGGTTATATCAGCAATCGTTTCTTTTTAAAGTCAGGGAGGAGGCTGGAGCCTCCTCTTTTGGCGTTATTACCCTCAATTCACCCTGCAAACAATTTTGGAATAGAAAGTGAAAAGACAATTAAGGTTACTGATTTGGAACGTACTGTCCTTGATAATATCAAAGACTTTGACAAGATTGGTGGATTAGAAGAACTTTTGCGCTGTTTGGAGATGATAACTGTTATTCGAGAAGATATTTTGAAGGAATATCTTGGACATTATCATAATCAGTTTTTAATGCAGAAAACGGGCTTCTTTTTGTCATTTTATCCCCATTTAAAACTATCAGATTCCTTCTTTTCATATTGCAAAACTAATAAGGGAAATAGCACCCGATATCTTTACCATGATTTACAAAAAGAAAAGTGTGTATTTAATAAAGATTGGAGTATATGTGTTCCGGAGAATATTATGTATTTGACAGATGAAGTGTATTAATAAAAGGTATTAAATGGCAGGCGCGAATAGATCATATTCGTGCCTGCCCGGGTAAGATTATCCAAGATAATCAGTCTTCAAATGTAAGGACAATTTTATTAAACAGGAAGCAGCGTTCTGACATCTGTCTGATGACTTTCGGTGCATCTTCCAACGGATACTGGTGGGTGATAAACGATTTAATATCCAGCCGTTTTTCTTCAAGGAAGCTGATCACAGCTGTCCACTCCCGCCCGGGGAATGGGGCGCTGAAGGAGTTCCAGGAACCGGTTATAATGATCTCACCCCGGACGATATGTTCAAATACGTGCGGCGGAATCACAACGTCTTTGTGAGCAGTTCCCAGGTATAATACCTGACCGTGTTTGCGGCATACTTCAATGGACTGTACCTGGGTAATGCTGGTTCCGGCAGTTTCGATCACAATGTCAGCGCCGCGATTATTTGTCAGAGTCTTAATTTCAGCAACAACACTGGCGGTCATTCCGTTAATTCTTAAATCAGCTCCGGCAGCGCGGGCAAAATCAAGTTTTTTATCATCGATGTCGACTGCGATTACCCGGGTGGCCCCCATGATTTTGGCCATCTGGATGGCAAAGATGCCGATCGCTCCGCAGCCCAGAATAACTGCGGTATCACCGGGGCGAAAACTAAGGCGCATGATGCCGTGAAGAGTGACGGCAGCCGGTTCGATTGCGGCTCCTTCCATATAACTGATCGTATCAGGCAGATGAATCAGATTACTCTCAGGAACTGCCACATATTCCGCAAAGCCGCCGTCAGTGCGGGAGCCGAGGTAGTTATAGCTGTCGCACTGACCATAATTGCCCTCCTGGCAGCTGCGGCAGGTGTAGCAGGGCATGATCGGGGCAGCAACTGCCCGGTCGCCCGGTTTCCAGTTTAAAACGCTGCTCCCTGTTTTGACGATTTCACCGCTGAACTCATGACCGGGAATCGTCGGAAAATGGTAGGTGCCGGTTTTCATTACACGGTCAATATCGGAACCGCAGATACCTGCCGCTTTTACTTTGAGCAGTACATAATTTTCCGCGATGGATGGGATGGAAACCTCTTCGATGCGCAGGTCTCCGGGGGCGTGAAGAACAGCAGCTTTCATATATGTATTCATATTGACCTCCTATTTATTAACAATCAGTGCCTTCATTCCATTGCCGGAGAGTGCATACTCAAATGCCTCTTTGGCGTCGGAGATGGTAAAGGATGCAGTCTGCAGTGCAGCCAGTGATATTTTGCCGGAGGCGGCGATCTGCATGGATTCGTAGAAATCCTGAATGCTGGATCCGGTAGTTGCCAGCGCGACAAGCTCTTTGTAGTGGATCAGGTTGGTGTTCAGGGTAACCATTTCTTTGCCTTTTGGCATACCGCCGAAAAAGTTGATTCGTCCGTGGATAGCTGCGATCTCCAGTGCCGTCTGCTGAAGCTCAGGAACGGAACAGGCGGTGATGACAACATCGGCACCGCGTGAACCGGTGATTTCATCAATCTTCGAAACCAGATCTTCCTGTGCCGAATTAATCGTAATGTCAACACCGAACTTCCTGATTTCTGCCAGGCGGCTGTCGGAAATATCTGCAACGATGATTTTAGACGCACCGGCCAGCCGGTTGATCATCACATGACATGCCCCGATCGGGCCGGCGCCGACGATGACTACCACTTCGTTGGGAACGGTTCTTAAGGCCTTGTATGAATGGTATGCGCAGGAGAAAGGCTCGACCATCGCAGCTTCTTCATAGCTCATGTTTTCCGGTATCTCGATGACATTGCCCTGACGGATGGCATTTTCCGGAATTTTCATATATTCCTGGAAACCACCGTCGTAGCTTATGCCGAATGCTTCATATTCCTTACACAGCTGGTTGAATCCCTGCATACACATCGGGCAATGTCCGCAGCCTACGTTTGGCGGAACGGCGATGCGTTTACCGGGGGTATAACCTTTCACTTTGGCCCCCACTTTGACAATCTCGCCGGAAACCTCATGACCCAGCACGCGCTTTTCGCCCTGGGGAATCTTGAAATGCCCGAACTTGTAGATCCGCAGATCGGTGCCGCAGATAGCACTGGCCTTTACCTTCATCAGGATCTCCCGGTCTGAAATCTCAGGTATCTCACACTCTTCAACTCTTAAATCACCCACACCATAGTAATAAGCCGCTTTCATTTGATGACCTCCTTTAGTCAAATAAAAATTAATTCGATATATTTTATTATAAAATAAAATTTAATTTTGTCAAGGGGTAAAAAGACAGCAGACAGAAAAATTTATTCTATCTGCTGGTTTTTGCGCTCATATAGTTGTTGGCAGTTGTTTGGGGCAGGGATCTTCTAATCTTCACGAGTCTGCCGGATTGCCTTGTAGGTGCGATCCAGATGTGCCAGTGTCGATTCATAATTACTGACGGCAAAGCAGGCGTACAAAATATCAATAATAAGAATCTGGGCGGCCTTGGAGGAAGTCGATTCCCAGTGCAATGCTGATTGTGACTTGGAGATCCGTTCAGGAGAGAGCAGGATCACATCGCTGACAGCGGCAATTGGGGAATCGCTGTCTGAAGTAATCGCAATCAGTTTGGCACCGCATCCCCGGGCGATAGTCATCGCCTCAATCACGGATTTTGTTTTTCCTGAATCGCTGATGCCGATCACCACATCATGCTCATTGAGGATTGCCGCAGACATGAGCTGCAGGCTGTAATCCCGCCAGAAGCAGCAGTTCTTGCCGGCTCTGGTAAAGCGCATCACCGCTTCTTCAGCGGCTACTGCAGAGGAACCGGTACAGACAAAGATGATACGGGCGCAGTCCGAGAGCAGGGCAACGGCCTGATTGATTGACGGAAGGTGAAGCAGCTCCCGGCAGGCAGTCATCTTCTGAATGTTCTTATAGAAGATCTTTTCAATAATATCGCCGGTAGAATCAGTCTGGGCGATATCTTCATAAATTGGAATCTCTGCCACCGCAGTATCTCCATGAATCTGGGAGGTTGTGAATTCGGTCAGGCTGATCTTCAGTTCCTGGAAGTTCCTGAAACCATTTTCCTTAACAAAACGGGTAACGGTCGATTCTGCAACTTCACAGGCGGTTGCCAGTTCTTTGATCGTAATGGTCTTGCATTGTTCTTTATTTTCTAATATATATTCACCGATTCGTTTCAGCGCCGGATTCAGATATGGGATCTGGTGCTTCATTCGTGTAATTGCGTCCTGATTCATGGACACCTCCAAAATAAAATTTTATTTTATTATATAATAGGTAGAAATAAAAGTCAACGCTGTGTAATCTGCACAAAAACTAACGATTTTTATATGCGAAAAGCTAAAAATAAAATTAGATATTGACTTGAATAAAATTTTATTCTACAATTGTCGTATAAAAATAAAATAAAATTCTACAGGAGGAATCAGTTATGGCAGGTAAGTTAGAAGGTAAAGTAGCAGTGATCACCGGCGGTGCTTCCGGGATCGGAGAAGCGATTGGAAAGACTTATGCAGAAGAAGGATGCAGCATACTTCTGGTTGACATCAACGGTGAGCGTCTTGATAATGTAGTTAAAGAGATTCAGAATACCGGAGCAGACTGCATGGGCATTTTGGCAGATGTAGCAGAAGAGCAGGAAGTGATTGACTTCTTTAAGGCGGCGCTTGACAAATGGGGGCATATTGACCTGGTTGTCAACAGTGCCGGACGCGATTCTCTGGCGCCGCCAATCTCCAGCGTAACAATGGAAGAATGGAACAAGACCATCGGACCAAACCTGACCGGCGTATTCTTATGCTGCCGCGAAGCATTCAGAGCAATGGAGCAACAGCCGACCGGCGGCCGGATCATGAATATCGGTTCTTCTTCTACAAAAGTAGCATCCTGTCCGGGACACAGTCCTTACCGCGCTTCCAAGCACGGGATGCTGGGACTGAGCAAGAACATTCTGTTAGAAGGTATGAATAAAAACATCGGTGTGACGGTCATCAATCCGTCCCACGTTAAGACACCGATGACCGAAGTTATTGACACCGGAGTATATGATGGCGATCTGCCGGCTTATGTTGAGGGCTGGTTGGACGAAAAAGAATTAAAAGAAGGAATTCATGCAAGCTGCATTGATGTATCCAACGTATCAGAGATTGCCCTGTATGTGGCAACCAGGACACCGGATGTGACGATACCGACAATATCCTTCTATCCGACACATAAGATTCCGCGTTATGGTATGGAAGTGTAAGCAAAACAGCACAAATCTGATAATTGGGAGGCTATCAAACTATGGGTAAAAAGTATGTAATGGCATTTGACGCAGGAACTACCGGGTGCAGAAGTATCATTTTTGACCGGGAAGGCAATGAGATATCCAGTGCTTATCAGGAGTTTACACAGTATTATCCGAAACCTGGCTGGGTTGAACACGATGCACTGGAGATCTGGAATGCACAGCATGGGACGGCACAGCGGGCAATTACCACGGCAGATATCGATCCTTCAGATATTGCTGCGATCGGTATCACGAACCAGCGGGAGACTACGGTCATCTGGGAGAAATCTACCGGCAAGCCGATTATGAATGCTATCGTCTGGCAGGACCGCCGGACCTCAGGAATCTGTGAAGAGCTGAACGCGGCCGGAATGGAAGACTACATAAAAGAAAATACCGGGTTGATTATCGATGCCTATTTTTCCGGAACCAAGATAAAATGGATGCTTGATAATGTCCCGGGGGCGAGAGAAAAGGCTGAAAACGGCGAGCTGCTGTTTGGTACAATTGACTCCTGGCTGATCTGGAACCTGTCCGGCGGGGCTGTTCATGTGATTGATTATTCCAACGCGTCCCGGACGCTGCTGTTTAATATTAGAACTGTTTCCTGGGATGAAACACTGTTAAAAGCAATGGATATTCCGGCCGCGATTTTGCCTCAGGCCAGACCATCCAGCGAAGTTTACGGCGAAACCGCAGCCAGTGTTTTCTTTGGTCATTCGATTCCGATTGCCGGTGCAGTCGGTGATCAGCAGGGGGCATTGTTTGGCCAGGCGTGTTTCGAAGCCGGTAAGGTAAAAGCGACTTATGGAACCGGCGGTTCCCTGATTATGAACACCGGATATCAGCCGATTCAGTCAAAGAACGGACTGCTGACCACTATTGCCTGGGGGCTTGACGGTAAGGTGGAGTATGCCCTGGAAGGACTTCTGTATGTGGTTGGTTCTTCCGTTCAGTGGCTGCGTGATGAACTGCATATTATTGAAGATGCAGGTGATTCTGAGCATTTTGCCAAAAAGGTCAGTGACACTAACGGGGTGTATTTTGTACCGGCATTTACCGGTCTGTCGGCACCTTACTGGGATCAGTATGCCAGAGGGGCAATTGTGGGGCTGACCAGAGGGGCCAACCGCAATCATATTATCCGGGCGACCCTCGAATCTATGGCTTATCAGATCAAAGATGTCATCATGTGTATGGAAAGCGATGCCGGGATTAAGAATACCCAGCTGCAGGTAGACGGCGGCGCATGCAAGAATAACTTTATGCTGCAGTTCCAGTCTGATATCCTGGATATTCCTGTGCTGCGTCCGCAGGTAGTGGAGACAACAGCACGGGGGGCGGCGTTCCTGGCCGGGCTGGCAGTAGGGTTCTGGAAAGACAAAGATGAACTGCTTCATTCTTTCAAACTGGACCGGCGTTTTGAACCGGCGATCACAGAGGAGCAGAGAACAGAACTTTATAAGGGATGGAAAGCGGCTGTAAACTGTATTTTGACAAATAAATAATGAGGTGATGATAATGAAAAATCTATCTGTAGCAGAATTAGCGGCATATTTTGACCACACTCAGCTGAAAGCTTACGCGTCAGAGGAAGACTTTAAAAAGCTATGTGATGAGAGTATACGTTATGGTTTTAAAATGGTGGCAATCAATTCCGTACCGGTGAAACTGTGCAGTAAATTATTAAAAGACAGCCCGGTACATGTGGGGGCAGCGATTGGTTTCCCGTTGGGGCAGACCACGATCTCCTGTAAAGTGTTTGAGACAAAACAGGCAATTGCTGATGGTGCTGATGAAATTGATTATGTGATTAATGTAGGAGAAGTGAAAAACGGAAATTATGATTACATCGAAGATGAGATGCGTCAGATTGTTTCTGCCTGTCGGGAAAAGAACGTAATCTCAAAAGTTATCTTCGAAAATTGCTATCTGACTAAGGATGAAATAGCCAAAGTGGCTGAGATTGCTAAAAAAATAAAACCGGACTTTGTTAAAACATCAACTGGTTTTGGAACCGGTGGTGCGACCCTGGAAGATGTGAAACTGATGAAGTCGATCGTCGGCGATGATGTGAAAGTAAAAGCCGCCGGCGGAATCCGTGATCTTGATACCTGTCTGGCAATCATTGAAGCGGGGGCCGAGCGAATCGGCAGCACCAGCGGTATAGATATTGTGGAAGCATATAAAAAACAACTGGGCCGGTAATCTGGATTCATGGAACAGGAAAGGGGATAGTATGGAAGCTGGAAATAAAAAGTTTTTTGATCATCTCATGGAGGGGCTTAATGCCATGATTCCATTTGTTGTAGCAGGCGGTATCCTGATGGCTTTGGGATTTGCTTTTTCAGGAGCGCTGGCGATGTCGCCGCCGGAAGCGGGTCTTGGTACTATCGGGCAGGTTCTGTATAAGATCGGCGGAACGCATACCATGCCGCTCATGTATCTGGTGGTCGGCGGTTTTATTGCCACATCAATTGCGGATAACCGGGCATTGCTGGCCGGTATGGTAAACGGCAGCATCGCTGCGGCAAACGGCTCCACCTTTCTGGGGGCGGTGATTGGCGGATTCCTGGCCGGGTACTGTGTTAAGTTAATGGTGCAGTTCATCAAGCTGCCAAAATCACTGGACGGAGTCTTCAATATCTTACTGGTACCGATTGGTTCGGTATTGATAACAGGGCTTCTCAGTACCTATGTAGTTGGCATACCGGTGGCCTTTCTGATGGATACCCTGACGGGATTTCTGAACAGTCTGCAGGGCGGCAGTATGGTAATACTCTGCGCAGTGCTGGGGGCGATGATGGCGGTTGACCTTTGCGGTCCGATTCTTCGTGTTGCATACTTTTTCGGTGTGGCGGCAGTAGCGGCAGCTCCGGGTGTACCACAGACGGTAATGGCAGCTGTGATTATTGGCGGAATGACTCCGCCGCTGGGATTGGCGCTGGCGACTTTGATTCAGAAACATAAATTCACATTGGAAGAACGGGAGGCAGGCAAGGCAGCCTGGGTACTTGGTGCGTCACTCATCTGTGAAGGAATGATTCCATTTGCCATCAAGGACCCTAAACGAGTGATTCCGTCCTGTGTGATCGGTTCGGCGGCAGGAGGTGCGGTTGCGTCTCTGCTCCATGCCGGAACAACGGTAGTACACGGCGGCCTGTTCATTCTGCCGATTCCGGGGGCGGTGCAAAATCCGATCGGTTATGTAGCGGCGACGGCAGTTGGCACGGTGATCACTGCGGCGGCAATTGCGGTGCTTAAAAAGCCGGTAGCGGCGGAAGCTTAAGGTATCAATATGAAGATAAAAATGCTCATAACCGATTTGGACGGCACCCTGATAAACGGGCAGGATCAGATTTCATCCTGTGACCGCGATGCATTACTGCGGGTGCAGGATGCCGGAATAAAGGTTGTGATTGCTACCGGAAGGCCTCTTTCAGAGGCCTTCTGGTGTGTGAATGAGGTCAATGCCTTTCCTTATTTTATTGGCATGAATGGTTGTCAGACGGTAAACCTGCTAACCGGAGAAATATATCACGAAGCGAGCCTTGACAAAGAAGCGGCTGTACGTGTGATAGAAGTACTGGGACGTTTGCCGGTTTTTTTTGAAATGTATGGTTCAGCAGGTGTGGAATCACTGGCCTGTAAGCGGGAATGGATTTATCAGTCCGGCCTGCACAGTCATTTTATCCAGAATGTTTTGGATCACATACTGTTTCAGGATCAGCTTAGTGTGACCGGGAAAACGGTATATAAGTTTTTTATTCCGACTGATTCACCGCAGATGTCAGAACTGCTGATCCGGGAGCTTTCAGATATTCCCGGACTCAGTATCATCACATCGCTGGGCAGCTTTGTCGAGGTGATTCCGGATTCATGCAATAAAGCTGTCGGTGTAGAGGCAGTCTGCCGGATCGCCGGTATCCTGCCGGATGAGGTGCTGGCGGTCGGTGACAGTCAGAATGATATGGAAATGCTGGCTCTGTGTGGTATCGGGGCAGCAGTTGGTAACGCTAAAGGGGAGGTGAAAACAGTGGCAGACCTGCTGCTGCCGGATCATGATCATGGCGGTGTTGCGGCTGCGGCAGATTATATTCTGGCAAGAAATTCTTGAAACGGGGGGGGGTTTCTTTTCAAACGAAAACAAGGTGGCGGGATGCCACCTTAAAACCCTAGTTCCTGATCAACGAAGATCATCTCGCATTTCATGCCGGCCGGGGCACGGTCAATAATCGTTGTGATCCGGCAGATTCTGCCGGGACTGCTGCAGTCGTAACATTTATCGCCATTTTTAGCACAGGGTGTTTTGGCGTTTACCCGCCTGGCGTTTTGGGGAGCAGCCACATTCTTGCAGCGATAGACGGCATCGGTGATGGTTGGCGTAATCTTATTTCGGCCAACAATATAGTAGCAGACTTCAGGCCCGAAGCAGGTCATGGCAACCCGGTTGCCCGTCATGTCAATATTGACAATTTCGCCGGTTTCCGTTACTGCATTTGCACTGGTTATATAGATTCGGGCGCAGTTTGCCAGACGCCGTACATCATGGGCGGGAACTTTGTTGTGCCAGACCACTGCATTATTTTCAGACAATGCTTCAAAAAGGCCCAGCTCTTTTAATGTAGTACTGCCGCCAAAACCAATGGTCTGGTGTTGCAACGTGTTCACTAAATAATCAGTAACTTCTTCTTTTGAAGAAAAGAACTGTGTTGTAAATCCATGTTTTTCAAAATTTGTTCTGATCCCGGTAAAATCCATAATAGTCTCCTTTGTTAATTTTCTTCTGACCGCCTGTTCCCTATATTATACAGAAAGATACTGTTATCTTCAATCGAAACAGAACGTTTCGTGTATTTTCGAATTTAAGCACGGGCATACAACTTGATTATGCATATTTAACATGATAAACTATTAGTCGTATGGAAAATAAGCGTATTTTGCTATAGATCTGAAAAGGGGTGGGCCTGTGGAGACGATAGATAATAATGCAATATTACTGAAACTGGCAGAACGGGGGATTCTGGCACCAATCATGAATGCTTCCAATGATGGCATTTCTTATACGGATGAGAATGGTACAATCATTTACTCTAACCGGACTTATCAGAAGTTAACCGGAATTGATGCGGATGAGGTATCGGTACGCAGTATTTTTCAACTGTCTCAGGAGGGATATCCGGTTTCGCAAATGATGGTTGAGGTTTTTGAGCGCCGGACGGAGATTTCCAAGATGATCAAGTACCGGGCGGATTCCGAACGTAAAGTAGTAGTTACTGTTAATCCGGTATATAATGCTGCCGGAGATTTTGCCGGCGGGCTGGCGGTGTTCCGGGATATGACGGAGCTTTTGCATCTGCGTCAGAAGCTTGATGTATTTTACCTGAGAAAACAGGAAGAAGACCAGAAGCAGGAGAACGAAAAGCAGACTCTGCTGACCCAGATTAACGGCCTTTTACATCTGGTTGAGGAGTATGATGTTGTTGGTAAAAGCCAGCATATGCAGTCCCTGGCGGAGCTGGCCTACCGGATCAGCAATGTCAACTCAACGGTACTTATCACCGGTGAATCCGGGGTGGGAAAAGACGTCTTTTGTCAGATGGTCAGCCGTTTTTCCGGCCATACCACCTATACCAAAATCTCCTGCGGAGCAATTCCCGAAACACTTCTGGAATCAGAGCTGTTCGGATATGAAGCCGGAGCATTCACCGGCGCCAAAAAAGAGGGGAAGCCGGGAATCTTTGAGATGGCCGGTGAGGGTATTGTATTCCTCGATGAGATTGGCGAGATGCCCATGGCGATGCAGGTCAAACTGCTTACTGTGCTTCAGGACCGCAAGTTTCTCCGGATTGGCGGGGTGAAAGAGATTCCGGTTAAGGCCAGAATCATCACGGCGACAAACCGCAACCTCAGAGAAGAGATCAAGGCAGGAACATTCCGCCAGGATTTATATTATCGGCTGAACGTGATTCCTGTTTCAATTAAACCGCTGCGGGAGCGTAAAGAAGATATCCTGCCGCTGGCAGAACACATCCTGAAAGATTTAAACGAAAAATATAATTCCATTAAAATACTGTCAGCCGAGATCCAGCAATTGCTGATCCGGTATGAGTGGCCGGGGAATATCCGCGAATTGCGCAATCTGATTGAACGGATGTACGTCCTGTCATTCGATGAGACAATCGGCATGGAGGTATTGCCGGAAGAAATCGCAGCTGCATTTGACATATCCGTTACCCTGCCGCAGGTAACCCGCCGGCAAAGCCTTAAGGAAGCAATGGAAGAGTATGAGGCCGCTTATCTGCGCCGGCAGCTCAGTGAGGATATGACATTAGAGGACATTGCCCGCAGCCTGGATGTAAATATTTCCACATTAGTCCGTAAGATCAACAAGTATCAGCTTCCAAAGCGATATAAGAAAACAGCTCAGGACTAATTATGCATAATTGCACAATTGGCCGGGTGCTTTTTTCTGTAAATAGTCAAAAACCACCCCAAACCCTATATAAACCGTTCAAAAATACATTTGGCATAGGTTTTGCTTATCATTATAGATAGAAACATACTTCTATCAAAATGAGAAAGGAAAATGACTATGCCAAATGTTATTTTAGTGATGAATCTTGGCTCAACATCAACCAAGGTTGCGATCTATGAAGATGCCAATGAATTGGTTCGTGAAAGCATCTCACATTCAATGGAAGATTTGCGGCAATTCAAAACCATCGATGAACAGCTTCCATACCGGAAGGCCAAAATTGAGGAATTTCTGACAAAGAATAACCGGAAATACGAAGATTTTAACTGCATTATCAGCCGGGGCGGCAACTGCCGGCCGGTTCCAAGCGGAATTTATGAGATCACGCCGGTTATTCTGGAAGATATTGCAACCGGCAACTGGGGCGTGCATCCGGCCCGTATTGGTGTTCAGCTGGCCTATCAGCTGGGACAGCAGTATGGTATTCCGGCTATTTTTGCCGATCCGCCGATCAGTGATGAATTTATTGACCTTGCCCGCTATGCCGGTATCAAAGAATTAAAACGGATCAGCTCTTTCCACGTACTGAATCACAAAGCGATAGCGAAACGATACGCGAAAAGTATTAACCGCGCTTACGATTCATTAAATCTGATTGTAGTGCATATGGGCGGAGGAATTTCCGTTGGTGCCCATCAAAACGGGCGGATTATTGATGCAAACAATGCGTTGGACGGAGACGGACCTTTTTCACCGGAGCGGGCAGGAACGCTGCCAAATGCAGCCCTTATAAAAATGTGCTTCAGCGGAGAGTATACCGAAGCAGAAATGTTGAAGAAGATGACCGGCGGCGGTGGCCTGATGTCCTATCTGGGAACCAGTGATGCCAGAGAAGTAGAAAAGATGATTGCTGAAGGCGATAAGTATGCAGAGGAAGTATATGCGGCTATGGCTTATCAGCTGGCGAAAGAAATCGGTTCAGCGGCCTGTGTATTAAGCGGTAAGGTTGACGCCATAATCTATACTGCCAGCCTTGCGTACTCGGAAAATCTCACCCGGATGGTCAGTGACCGGGTTGACTGGATTGCACCGGTAGTTAATATGGCCGGAGAAGATGAAATACTGTCACTCTCTGAAAACGCACTGCGTTATCTGAGCGGTGAGGACACGGCGCAGGACTATCAGTCCGTTTGTCTGAAAGGGTAAAAAGAAGGGGGATTACTGATTATGCTGATAAAGAATTTTGATCATTTACTGGAACTGGCAAAAGAAAATAAAGGTAAAAAGGTTGCCGTCGCAGCAGCTGATGATGCGGAGATACTTCATGTTATTGCGTTGGCAGAGCAGGAGGGGCTGGCAGATTTTATATTACTCGGCGACACCGCTAAAATAACAGAATTGATTAAAGAACACGGGTTTCAGATTCGCAGTGAAATGCGCCATGTGATCGGCCATAAAGAGGCGGCTGACCTTGCTGTGGACCTGGTGGTATCGGGGGAAGCGGGTACAATCATGAAAGGAATGCTTCATTCCTCCGTATTCTTAAAAGCGCTCCTGAACAAAGAAAAAGGGCTTAATGTCGGACGGCACATAACCCAGGCTTCGGTAATGGAAAAAGAAGACGGCAATGGTTTGATGATTCTCACCGATTGTGCGATTTCCGTAGCACCGGATCTGACAGCCAAAAAACAGATCCTGGAAAACGCCGTTGAACTGGCAATGGGCCTTGGTTATGAACTTCCCAAAGCAGCAGCAATTGCTTCACTGGAAGTGGTAAATCCGGCGATGCAGGATACCGTAGACGGCGCTCTGCTGGCAATGATGTCAAAGCGCGGCCAGATTCAGAACTGTATCGTCGACGGGCCGCTGGCATTTGACAATGCTTATTCAGAAGAAGCAGCCCGGATCAAGGGCATCGACAGTCCCGTTGCAGGAAAAGCAGACATTTTACTGATGCCGAACCTGACAGTCGGCAATGCGGTATCCAAAGCGATTGCATATGTAGGAAAGAAAACATTAATTGCTGCAACAATCGGTGCCAGGGTTCCGGTTATCTTCACTTCGCGGACAGAAAGTGATAAAGGGAAATTATATTCAATTGCGCTGGCGAGCTATCTTGTTAACCGGTAGGGGATAGAAGTAAGGTGTTGTGCAAGGGAAGCGGGGATGGGAGTTTGGGGCGTAATTGGCTCCGTTCTCTCGGCGGGACAGGCCTAAACCTCCGAAAGCAGATTTGCATGGGCACCGGCGCTAAAATCGAGAAATTTTGATAATTTCTCGAAAACGCGCCTGAGATTCTGAGTGGTACTTCAGAATCTCTCCCATGCAAATCCGCTTTCGGAGGTTAAGCCCTGTCGACGCCTCGTTCAATGTCCCCAATTACGCCCCAAACTCCCATCCCCGCTTCCCCAGCCACAAAATTCCTTCATCTGGGTTTTAAAATCAAAAACCTGCATACATCATAAGAAAAATACAAGAAAACATCCTGTTGCAAATAATCAGTGCAGCAGGATGTTTTTAAAATTGAAAACCCCCGGTTATATGTAACTTTAACTAAATATAAACGAGGTTTCAAGGTCTTGTTTTTCTACCTCGAGGGAGCGGACAAAGTGGCTGGGAGGACGTGGGGGGGATGGTTGGAGTGGGATTGGTGACATTGAACGAGGTGCCGCCGAAAACGGCTTGCCGGCGTCTTAGAAGCACCCCATCGAGAGAACGGAACCAATCCCACTCCAACCATCCCCTCCACGTCCTCCTTGAACCTATATCCGTCACCCCCCAATTAATGCCCACCATGGCAGATACAAACATAAAACAGCAACAAAAAGCAATACGGTCAAAGCGCCGCCGAAACGTACCAGCATCTTCGTTGTATAGTAGCCGCTGCCTTCTCCCAGTAAAAGAATGACATGATGAAACGGTAAAAGAAAGTGTCCGCAAATGGCGATTAATATGAGAAATACTAAAATATGTTCGGGTACAATTGCGGAACACATGGTCATCATTCCGGGGACAACGATTGACATGGTGGTGACATTGCTTCCTAATACCATATGAAGAACGACGGTGCAGATCAGGATCAGCATCAGGTAATACAGGGAATACTGATCGGGGAAAATGGTTGCAAACCGGGAAAATAAAATGTCAGCAACGCCGGTTACCTTCAGGGTACCGCCAATTGCAAACGCGGCACTTAAGAACATAACCAGTCCGATATTGACGGACTTTAAATCCGGCGTTTTCAGTAATCCCATGATAAACATGACTGCAGTTGCGATGATTACAATGGTTACCCCGGATATTCCGTGAATGCTTTCGAGAGCCCAGACTGCCACCACAAATAATATAAAAATGAGGTTTATTTTTTCCTGTTTATCGAGTTTAATGCTGCCGGATGCCTGATCCGGCAGCCGGGTGTTCTTTTGCAGTACGGTTTCTTTTATTACCCGCCGGTTCTGAATGCTGAAAATGATCAGGGCCAGAACCAGATAAAGGGTAGTTGGCAATAACATGTATTTTGCCCATGTAAGTTCACTGATCGTAACTCCGGCCATTGATAACAGCGTGGTATTAAGAATGATATCACCGCGCAGGATTGACATATTCACAATTACACTGGTGATATATAAGGCCAGCAGCCAGACGGAACATTGCTCCTCCTTCATGCCCAGTTGCTGAAAAAATATCCGGAAGATGGAGGCCAGGATGATGATGCGGGAAAACGGCTGGGGAATGATAAAAACCATCAGCACATTCAGCAGTACAATCATCAGTATCAGGCGAAGGGGTGTCCGGCAATATTTTGTTAATACCGGTACCAGCAGTTTATCTGCCAGTTTACTGTTTGATATTCCCTGTGAGAAAAGAAAGGAAAATATAATCAGCAGAAAGTTTTTTGACAGCGGGAAAGTAAATATTACCTTAGCTCCGGCGCCGCTGAAGATCAGATAAAATAACAATAAGAACACGGATGCACAGGTACGGGGGACGGTTCCCAGCGTCCACCATATGATTACCAGCAGCGTTGCTGCCAGGATACCGCTTTGCTGCCAGGATAAGCCCAGTGGCCGAAGCAGCCAGATTGCCGCCGCAGCTAACAGACTGAATACAATCTGATACTTTTTCGTTTTCGGCAGTTCTTTGATTTTTTCCATAAAATTCTCCTTATTGATACAGATTTGATGTTTGCTCTTACCTAATTTATAATAGCAATTATTATGCCAGTGGAAAATTGGTACAATTGATCGGGTTTTCTTTTTGAGAATGCGCAAAAATGCATATATTGCCGTAAATAAATACTCATTTTTGCATATTTTAAGTCTTTGTTTGTTTGATATTTGCATTATGTGCCTGTAAAAACCTTGTGAATTGGCTGTTTTGACTACTCCCTGAAAGTTGGCATATATATTGCTTTATATATTTTCACAAATATACTTTTAGGAGGGTTCAAACTTATGGCAAGAAAAGTAATTATTACAGTGGCACAGACAGGGGGCTTTCAGGGAAAGGAAACAAATCCGAATGTTCCTATTACACCAAAGGAAATTGCTGATTCGGCATATGATTGCTATAACGCAGGAGCTGCCATTGTACATGTTCATGCACGGGATAAAGATGGTGTGGGAACAAACGATCCGAATGTATTTAATGAAATTGGTTCCGGTATTCGCTCCAAGTGTAATATTATCACTCAGTATTCGACCGCTCCCGGAGGAAGCGGAACGGCTGAAGACGGTATGAAGATTTTATATGCCAAGGATCTGGTAAAACCGGATATGTGTTCTCTTGACTGTTCTTTGATCGGAACGACCTGGCAGGGCCGGACATTTGTTCATGAGTGGTATCGCCCGTTTTTAGTTCGTTATGCCGGTATGATGAAGAACATGGGAATTAAACCGGAGCTTGAGTGTTTTAACTCTACCAGTATAGAGGATGTATTTAATATTCTGGAAAAGGAAAATGTGCTGGATGATCCGGTTTCGTTATCTTTTGTAATGGGCATGGACAGAATAAGCCAGGGTTCCATATCTTTTTCCGAAGAAAACCTTGATTTTATGATTCGTAAACTGCCAAAAGATCGTTTTGTTAACTTCAGTACAATTGCTATCGGAGCAAAAAATCACGTTCAGGGTCTGGCGATGTCTGTTTTAAAGGGCGGCAATGCCAGAGTAGGAATGGAAGATAATGTATACTATGGTCCGGGACGGCTGTTAAAGAGCAATGCTGAAATGGTAGAGCGGGCGGTCCGCATTATCCGTGAATTAGGATTTGAGGTGGCGACACCGGAAGAAGCGAGAGACATTCTGAAAATTCCGCAGTTGTAATCATAACAAAATGAGAGGAACTTTATTTACTTATGGAAAAGCAAACATTTACATTTGAAAAATCATATGTTACAAAATTGCTTGTTTGTGCGGCGATTCTGATTTTGTTTTGGATTACACCACCGGTGGAGCCGATTACACAGATCGGTATGCGTTTGATCGGTGTCTTTATCAGTACGGTACTTTTGCTGTCTCTGGTTGATACTGTCTGGCCGGCAATGCTGGGGGTTGTGTTGCTGTCACGTACCGGGATCTGTACGCTTAATGAGGCAATTGCCGGAACGCTGGGCAGCTGGGTTATTTACTTTGTTCTGATGAGTTTTATTATGACCCATGCATTAAATGATTCCGGATTTACGGATCGGATTGTGGCAAAGTTCATGAGTGTTAAAGCTTTTACCAGAACGCCCTGGACCTTTACCTTTTCACTGGCACTTCTTGGGCTTTTGCTTGGTTCCTTTATGGATCAGGTTCCGGCTGCGGCATTTATGCT
The DNA here is from genome assembly GCA_032073745.1 of Lachnospiraceae bacterium. Lineage (GTDB taxonomy): Bacteria > Bacillota > Clostridia > Lachnospirales > Lachnospiraceae > Brotaphodocola. Next base: position 95,828 of record DAMAMW010000011.1, read on the forward strand.
GGCATTCTGCTCCAGGGTGTACAAGGAACTGGGATATGAAAAGGGTGATGCATATCCAAAGATGGCAAACTGCATGGCGATTTTCGGCGTAAATATCGGTGGTGCGATGACACCGATTTCCCATGCGCTGGTTATCATCGGTATCTCCGTTTATGAAGCGGCAACCGGCAATACCATGAGTCTGTTTTCCTATCTTGCATTTGGTGTGCCGACCGGGATCACCCTGTTTATCCTGATGTGTGTCTTCTTTAAATTGTTTTTTAAACCGGATATGTCTAAGTTTAAGGATTTTAATATTGAAAATGTCCTGAAAAGTCAGGCACCGATGGATTTAAAAGAGAAAGTAATCGTTATAATCTTCGCTATAACTGTATTTTTGTGGATTATGCCGGGTGTCTTTATCATGTTTACGGATGCAGCCTGGGCAGTCAAATTCAACAGCTACGGTATTACTTTCTGGGCAATATTATCAATCGTTGCTATGTCCATCATTTATGTGGATGCCAAACCGATTGTCGATACGAAAAATATTGTCAACAAAAATATCAACTGGGGAATTTTGCTTTTTATCAGTATCGGAACCTATCTGGGCAGTGCCATGAGTAATGATGCGACCGGTATTGTGGCAGCGGTACGGGAGAATATTATTCCGCTTACCGAAAAAGTACCGGCTCTTGTTACTGTACTTCTGATTTCGCTTGTTACTGTACTTTTGACAAACTTTGCATCTAATGTTACTGCTGTTACGGTTATGACCGGTGTTTCGGCGGCCCTGGCAATGGGCAGCGGCGGATCGCTGCATGTGGCGGCAATCTGTATGGCGGCGACGATGAGCGGCTGCTGTGCATACCTGCTCCCATCCTCCTTTGCAACGATTGCGATGCTGCACGGTGACGGGTTTTCCGGAAAGAAGCAGATTTATTCCAGTGCGACAATTATGATTATCCTGACCGGTATCATCATTACGCTGGTAGGATATTCGGTAGGCAGTATTTTAATGTAATAACTAAGAACGAAAGTAAATATTGAGGTGATTCTATGAAACAGGATATATATGTACTGGGAAGCTGCCGGACCGCTGTCGGTTCCTTTGGCGGCAGTCTGAAAGATATTCCGACAGCCCGGCTGGGGGCAATTGTAATGGCGGAGGCATTAAAGCGGTCCGGTGTAAAACCGGAACTGGTTGATGAAGTGTTTTTCGGCTGTGTGCTTTCGGCCGGTCAGGGTCAGAATGTCGCCCGCCAGGCATCCGTTCAGGCGGGAATTCCGATTGAAACTACGGCTACTACTATTAACATGGTCTGCGGTTCCGGAATGAAGGCCGTGGTTGAGGGGGCAAGGGCTATATTGGCCGGAGATGCTGATATCGTTGTAGCCGGCGGAGGTGAAAACATGTCAGCAGCGCCTTATGCAGTTCCTTCAGCCCGCTGGGGGGCCAGAATGTCCAACAGTACAATGGTTGATACTGTAGTGCAGGATGGTCTGTGGGATGCTTTTAATGACTACCATATGGGAATAACGGCAGAAAATATTTGTGACAAATGGGAGCTTGGCAGGGAAGAGCTGGATCAGTTCGCTGCAAATTCCCAGCAAAAGGCGGCAGCGGCAATGGAGCAGCGTTTTGCAGAAGAAATTGTACCGGTACCGGTTAAGGTGAAAAGAGAAACAGTACCTTTTGCCACTGATGAATATATCCGTCCGGCGACCACTGTGGAGGGACTGGCGAAACTGAGGCCGGCCTTCAAAAAAGAGGATGGGCGCGTTACTGCCGGTAATTCATCCGGTATTAATGACGGTGCTGCAGCCATCGTACTGACTTCGGCGGAAGCAGTCAAAAAATATGGTTTGAAACCGTTGTTTAAGCTGGTTGGCTGGGGCCAGTCAGGCGTTGATCCAAGCATTATGGGGATCGGGCCGGTGGAAGCATCCCGCCGGGCGCTTGATAAAGCCGGGCTGTCTGTTGACGAGATGGATCTGGTTGAAGCAAATGAAGCGTTTGCGGCACAATCAATAGCCGTTGTCCGTGAATTGGGAATTGATGAAGATAAGGTCAATGTAAATGGCGGTGCCATTGCAATCGGCCATCCGATCGGAGCTTCCGGAGCCAGAATTATCGTTACCCTGCTTCATGAGATGAAACGCCGGGAAGAATCCAAAAACGGCCTGGCAACACTCTGCATCGGCGGCGGTATGGGAATTGCCACAGTATTTGAAAAATGTCCGGAGGAGGAATAACAGATGGCTCAATTTATTAATGCAGAACAGGCGGCGAAACTAATCCCCGATGGTGCAACCGTTATGTTTGGTGGTTTTATGGGGTGCGGAAATGCCCATAAGATTATAGCTGCACTGGCAGAACTGGGCACGAAAGACCTGACCGTTATCAGTAATGACGCATCAATGCCGAATGGGCCGGACGGATCGGAGTATTATGGTCTGGCTAAACTGATCCATAACCGGCAGGTTAAAAAATTAATTGCCACTCATGTCGGCCTGAATCCGGAAGTAGCACAGCAGATGAATGAAGAAACACTTGAGGTGGTGCTTGTACCTCAGGGTTCGATGGTGGAGATGATCCGCGCCGGCGGTGCCGGACTGGGAGGGGTACTGACACCTACCGGACTGGGAACCATCGTTCAGGATGCAGAGCATGTACATAGTGTGGTTGAGGTTGACGGCCGGCAGTATTTGCTGGAGCGTCCGCTGCGGGCGGACTTTGCGGTAATCTGCGGCCATCAGATTGACCGTGCCGGAAACGTCTGGTATAAAGGCACTACCCGTAACTTTAATCAGGTTATGGCGACAGCTGCAGATACCGTGATTGCCGAAGCTGATTTCATTGCCGAATGCGGCGACATACGGCCGGAGGATGTGGTTACTCCCGGAATTCTGGTGGATTATGTTGTGGATGGGGGTGAAAACTGATGGAAAGACATGAAATTAAAGGATATATCGCGGCACGGGTTGCTAAAGAGTTACATGACGGCGACGTTGTAAATCTTGGTATCGGACTGCCAACCCTGATCCCCGGCTATTTACCGGAAGGTGTCCGGGTCATCCTGCAGTCTGAAAACGGTATTATCGGCACCGGTCCGAAACCATCTCCGGAAGATGCACAGCCGATGTATGTAGTTGATGCCGGCGGTTCACCGGCTGCGGCTGACGTCGGCGGATGTTTTATTGACTCTTCCGTATCGTTCGGACTGATTCGCGGCGGACACGTTGACTGTACTGTTCTCGGTGCTTTGGAGGTGGATCAGGAAGGAAATCTGTCCAACTGGATTATCCCCGGTAAAAAAGTACCCGGCATGGGCGGCGCAATGGATCTGGTGGTTGGTGCAAAAAAGGTAATTGTTGCAATGGAACATACTGCCAGAGGCAGTGCCAAAATACTGAAAAAATGCCGGCTGCCGTTAACTGCCGTCAAATGCATTCATTTGATTATTACAGAGATGGGGGTAATGGTAGTTACTCCGGACGGATTGGTATTGAAAGAATATAATCCTGAATTTACAATAGAAGAGATTCAGGCAGCAACGGAAGCAGAGCTGATTCCGGCAGAGGATTTAAAAGAGATCGTAACTGATTAATATGAGCCCCCCCCCGGGCAGGATAATGAAATGTAATCCTGTCCGGGGGGCTCCAATTCAAATCAATTTTTTCGTCATACCTACAAGATAAAGTGGTATGTTGGTAATGCTTCCATTCCTGACGTAACCTCGTTTTGAATACCGGATTGCAGTTTGTGGTTCCTTATCCCGAATGTATGACTTGAAACTGGCGGCCCCTCTGTCTTCTCCAGCCTTCACCTCGATCGGAATGATCTCCATTCCATTTTGAACTAAAAAATCAATCTCCCCATTCTTATCAGCATAAAAGCACATAACCATACGGGTTTCAAGAGGGGATACACGTTTTTTCTGATTTGAAATAAGGATTTTACACGTTTTTACGGCAAAAATATAAAAAAATTACACGTTTTTTTGGGCGTATCAATTATTCAGCCATTTTCCGGTATGACTCTCTGCGCATACCATGACAGTTTCCGGTGTGCCCTGTACGAGTACCTGACCGCCGGCTTCTCCGGCTTCCGGGCCAAGGTCAATAATCCAGTCTGCATTGCGGATTACGTGCCGGTTATGTTCGATAATCAATACCGTGTGTCCATCCGCCGCGAGGCGTGACAAGAGAGACAGAAGGTTTTGGATGTCAGAAAAATGCAGGCCTGAGGTTGGTTCATCCAGAATATACAACATCCGGGCCGACTGCTTTTCGCAAAGCGCTTTTGCCAGTTTCAGCCGCTGGGATTCACCGCCGGACAATGTGCCGGCCCCCTGTCCCAGTCTGAGATAGCCGAGTCCGATTCCGCAAAGTACCTGCAGTACCGGTACAATCTTTTCCTGATCATGAAAAAAGGTATATGCCTCCTCTGCTGACATCTCTAACACATCAAAAATACTCTTTCCGCGGAATTGTATATCCAGTACATTTTTCTTATATCGTTTTCCCATGCAGACCGGGCAGGTGACATGGATATCGGCAGAGAACGGCACCGGTATTGTCTGGACGCCTTCTCCCTTGCAGGTATCGCATTGCCCCTCCCTGCTGTTAAAGCTGAAGGCGGAGGCAGTGAGATGTGTCATTTTTGCCTGTTCAGTTGCTGCAAATACAGGGCGGATATCATCAAGCAGCCCCATAAAGGTGGCAACATTAGACCGGCGGTTGCGCCCGATTGATGACTGTGAGGCGTGTATCACACCGATGATATCTTCTGCCCCATGAATTTCGCGGCAGCAGTCCGGTGTGGATTGTCCGCCAATGAGACGTTCAACCGCTGGTGCAATCACTTTGCCGGCCAGGGTACTTTTTCCTGAGCCACTGACACCAGTGATACAGGTGATGCGGCCTTTGGGAAAGGTTACATCGATATTTTTAAGGTTGTTACCGTTTGCACCTGATATCCGGACCCAGTTATCCTGCGGCGGTAAGGCAGGCCGATCAATGACAATATGTTCCTGCCCTGACAGAAACCGTGACGTCTGTGTCTGCACATCGGTAAGCTGTTGCGGAGAACCCTGCCAGATGACCTGACCGCCGTATTGCCCTGCGCCCGGGCCGATTTCGACCAGCCAGTCAGCCGCGCGCAGAATTGTTTCTTCATGCTCTGCCACGAGTACGGTGTTGCCGTCATCCCTAAGGCCGCGCAGCGCATTCAGAATACTGGGATAATCCTTCGGGTGCAGTCCGGCAGTTGGTTCATCCATCACATAGAGGAGACCGGAAAGGCCGATCCCCATTTGCGTCACCAGCTTGAGCCGCTGTAATTCGCCGCCGGAAAGGGTGGGGATGACACGGTCCAGACGCAGATAGGAAAGGCCGACTTCTTTGAGTTGAGCCGCTTTATTTATGATCTCTTTTAGAAGCGATCTGCCGGTATTCAGATCGTGAGCACTAATTTTTTCCGGCAGACTCCTGATCCAGTCAAGCAGCTGATCAATGTCCATGGCCGCGGCCTGAGGATACCGGACACCGTCTACCGTTACCATGCGACCTTCCCTGGCCAGGCGCTCGCCCTGACAGGACGGACATGGCATGGGTCTCACATATTGTGCTGAAATCCGTTCAGCGGCACTGCCGCCTTTTTTCAGAAGCCGGTTCAGAATCGGTATTGCTCCCTCTACCGGCCTTGTGATTGTTCCGCTGCGGCCATTTTTGGGGTGGGTATAGCTCCACGATACTTCTTTCCCGTTATTTCCATATAATGCTGTCTGTCTGAACTCCTCCGGCAGTTTGTTCCAGGGTGTTTCCAGATCAATACTGCAGCTTTCTGCCAAAGCCAGCAGCTCGCCGCGCATCCAGTTGGCGGTGGGATTTTTTATGAAGGTGCGCAGGTCACCCCAGTAGTCGGAGGCTCCGTCCAGCAGGGACAGATCAGGCCGCGTTACTACCAGGGCCGGGTCGATATCGGTGGTTTTGCCAAGCCCGCTGCATACCGGGCACATGCTTTCCGGGTTGTTGAAGCTGAACAGGGCCGGAGACATCTCAAAAAGGATGGTCTCACAATGAAAGCACATCTGTCGGCTTTGCAGGAGAATTCCTTTTCCGCCGTCGATATGGAGCCAGAAGGCACCTTTGCCGATGCGCAGGGCATCATGTACAGTTTCGTCCCAGCTGTTTATAGGAGTAAGCGGTTCGGGGGTGCCGTGGGGAATGATTGTCAGCTTATGATCGGACAGACGGTTAACCAGTTCGGCCAGTTCATCGCTGCTCCGGTGGCGCAGCGCATTGCCGCACTCAGGGCAATGGCGGCGGCCGATCGCGGCGTATAACAGCCGCAGACGATCCTGTATCCCGGTGAAAGTACCTACTGTTGAGCGGGGATTACGGCCAATGGAGTGCTGCGCGACAGCCACTGCCGGAGGCAGTCCGGTGATGCTGTCTATATCAGGTTTTTCTACGCCGTCAGCGGTTTCGGAGAGCCGCAGACGGCTCTCGGCATAGAGTGTATCAAAGGCAAGACTGGACTTTCCGCTGCCGCTTACACCGGCAATTGCGATGACCTTGTCCTTTGGCAGAGTCAGGGTCAGATCTTTCAGGTTGTTCTGCCGCGCACCGCGGATCGTGATCACATCGCGCTGCTGCTGTTGATCGTCAGCTTCTGCAGTAACAGGAGATATGGTGTCGGTGCCTGGCGTTTCCCGGCCTAAAAGATGATCCAGAAACTCTTCGCCCCAATCATGGAGAACGAGGTCACCTGCAGATGCTGCCGGTTCCATCTTCTTATAATCCGGCCAGTGTTCCAGCCATTGCGGAACAGAGTAATTATCAATTTTGTCTGTCTGTGAGCGATATGGCCTGATACCGATCAGGGGAGTATTGTCAAAACAGTCCAGACCGGATACCTCAATCCGTTTCTGCCTGCTGTCAAAATCCAGTATGTTGGCCACTGTCAGTGCGATCGGATTGGGGCGCACGGGCGAACGGCTGGCAAATACTCCGCTGCGGGGGGCATTTTCATAAGGCGGTTCGCCCTGAGTTGCTCTGCGATATTCTTTTTTATCAAAACGGGAAAACCACCATAAGACCTTGATATGGCTGCATTTGCCCGCGATAGCGGAAATGCTGCCGTAATCATCCGGATACAGGAAGTAACGGCCCTTTTCTTTGCGAATGAAGCCGGCACCGGAAAGTGTTATTTCATCCTGTCCACCAGGTACCGGTGCTTGTTCCGGTTCAGTATTCTCCGGTGTTTGGCTTTCAACGATCCGATCCTCACAGGGGATATACGGTTTGATGTCGTATATTACGTTTCCGTCCATCAGGCGGCATGATTCATCCAGAATGATGCGGCCGCTTTTTTCATTTACTTCTGACAGTTTTGTGACACGCAGGTGCAGGGCTCCGGTTCCATCGCCGAAAATCAGTGTGGCATGGCTGAACAGGGACAGGTTTTTCATCGCAGGGATTATCTTTTCTTCGATATGCAGTATCAGGTTTTTATCTTGCCGGACTACATGGCCGATGGCGTATAGGTTATATTGATTCATTGATTCCTCCCGTCAGGTTGATAGGATAATAATAAACCCTCACATGGTGTGAGGGTCAAGGGGGGTAACTATTCAATAAATAATGCGTTTCCGTCATTGATTCTTGTAATGCTTATATTGCGGCTCCGCTCATAATCTGCCAGTTTCTTAGCGGAATCTTCAATACTGGCTACAAACGTTGATGCATGCGGACAAATGACCATATCAACGAGAGAAAGGCCGGAATAATCATCCAATCCAACATCCATCTGTGGTGTTAAAAGGTTCACATATTCAATCGTAGAACCTAATACCATACTTCCCGCGCTCATGCCAACGATGATTTTTCCACTGGCAAGTAACTCATGGAACAGTGGCCGGCAATTTTTTATCTGCATAATCTTCAACAGGTAATACGGGTTTCCGCCAATGATAATGATAATATCATAGCCGGTGAGGACATTTGGGTCTGCGGTTTCGATATCGACACATTCCGAGCGAATATCATACCTTTCCATTATCTCAATGTGTCTGTCTATATCTGGATGCCTTTCGTTGAATGGATTTGCTGCAGTGGTAATAATCGCGGCTGTTGTCATTGCCGGGCTGATATGTTTTCTGAATTGTGTTTGCAGTTCCTCGGTGGATAATCCGTCTGAAGTAAGGATAAGCATATATTACCTCCATTTACATTTTCTTTTGCTGATATTCACAGGCTTGTCCGGCTGTTTTTACTAAATATGTCATTGCTTCAACCGGATACATGCCGATTGCTGTTTCGTTAGTCAGGATTAAGGTTTTTGCTCCATCCAATACAGCGTTAAAGATGTCGCTGACTTCTGCCCTGGTGGGAACCGCAAAATGGCTCATGGAGTGAAGCATCTGTGTGGCAACACTAAACGGTTTGCCCTGCCATCATCCAATAGTATTTCCACACCATCTGTGAGTGCAGGAAAGATAATATCCGGTATGGGAATTCCCTGATTACCTAACTGTACCTGACAACCTGCAGCCAATTCCAACGGAGTCTCTAATCTGCCGACCCGCAGCTCCGGTCCCTGCAGATCTATAATCAATTGCGGTTTTACCCCGGATATTCTGGCTGCGTTATGAAATGTTTCAATCATTTCGGCACTGTCTTTTAAACTGACATGCGAGAGGTTCAGTCTCATACCGGTCATACCGGCCTGAAAGAGTTTTATTATCACATCTTTGTTGCTGCATGATGGTCCGAATGTTCCCCAGAATTCCATAGATAGTTCTCCAATGTGTGTGTGTTTATAGGTATCCTAACATATCAGAACAGCATATGCAAGTGACATTGCCTGTTGGTATAGAATCGAGAAATTTCATTGAATTAATTGCTGAAGTATGACTTATACACATTAATTTGTAAAAATATAATGTGTATAAGTGCTGACAATTGCACATTATATTGATAAAATATGTTGTGTGAAGTGAGGTGATAACTATGACGAATAGAGAAAAGTTAATGGATTTATTAGAGACATCTTCTACTGGAACGATTACAACCAGCCAGATATCAGCGGCCGGAATACATCGCGGTACTTTACAAAAACTGGTAGACTCAGGGGAAATCAGTCGTTTTGGTCGTGGCATTTATGTAAAAAACCAAGCCTGGGAGGATGATTTTTATCTTCTGCAGTATAGATTTGGAAAGGGGATTTACTCTCATGATACAGCGTTGTATTTATTGGGCTATTCAGACCGTACTCCAACAAAATATACGATGACATTTCCAAAAGGTTATAATACACCATCTTTAAAAGAAGAAAACCTCATCGTCAAACGTGCTATTCCAGAAATATATTCATATGGTATTACTGAAGTTAAGTCACCTTCTGGAAATCCAATACACATCTATGATCTTGAAAGAACATTGTGTGATATTGTACGAGGCAGTGGAAGCGATATTCAAATTATAAACTTAGCAATGAAACAATATGCAACTTCAAAAGAAAAGAATATTCACAGGTTGATGCAATATGCACAGAAACTAAGAGTAGAACCTAAGGTGTTACGATATATGGAGGTATTGTTATAACTACAAAGAATGCAATGCAATTGAAGGCATTTATCAAGAAGAAAGCGGAAGAGAAAAATATATCAGCACAGCTTGTAATGCAGAACTACATGTTAGAGCGTTTCATTGAACGAATATCGCTATCGCCATATAGATATAATTTTATTTTAAAGGGTGGATTTTTGATTGCGGCGATTGTTGGATTAGATTCAAGAACAACTATGGATTTAGACACTACAATCAAAGGATTTACACTGACACATAAAAATATCAAAAAAATTATAACAGAGATTAGTGAAATTCAGTTAGATGATGACGTGGCATTTGTGGTGGGGGACATTTCAGATATTCGGGAGGGGGATGATTATCCTGGAATTCGGGTTGGCATAAAAGCAAATTACCCATCAATCAATGTACCTTTGTCTGTAGATATTACTACGGGAGATGTCATTACGCCGCAAGAGGTTGAGTATACATTTCCATTGCTATTTGATGATCGTACGGTGAGTATTCTTGCATATAATATTGAAACCGTTCTGGCTGAGAAACTTGAAACCGTCTTGTCTCGTGGTATTGCGAATACCCGGCCAAGGGATTTTTACGATATACATATTCTCACGGTTTTACATAGCAATCAATATGATATTAAAGTGCTAAAGGAAGCATTGGTGAGAACTGCAAATAAGCGTGGGAGTGTCGGAATCATAGATGAGTATTCTGAAATCATTGGTGAAGTCATGAATAATAAACAGATGCAGAATTTTTGGAAAAGGTATCAGAAGAATTATGACTATGCTATGGAAGTTTCATTTGAAGATACTTGCTGGTCGATTATGAATATAATGGAGCGCATTGCTTCGTCCGAGTTGTAGGGGGTCACGTTGATTTTCTGCGAATTCAAAAAATAGTATTGACAAAACAGAGTCACTGTAGTAAGTTATTAAAAAATCCTACTGAGATGATCAGGATGTGAAAGGAGAGCGACTATGTTTAAGCCAACTGTTAATTCTAACTGTATGTGTATGGAGATGTGCATGGCTATGGCAATGGACGTATGTTTTGATACGCTTTTTAGCATTGACTCTCCCACAGGCGGTAGGAATTAGCTGTTATATTGTTAATGACAGATATATATTCCAGGACGTGAGCGGAAAGCGAATGCTTTCCGCTTTTTTAATTTCCGTAGGTGGTTATGAAAACGTATCAGTTTAGAAAATAACAAAAAGGAGATAGACACAATGACTCAGAAGAACAACATCAACATCAATAACGTTAACAAAGATATGTATATGATGATGTACATGGATATGACCATGTGCATGTGTTCTTGTGCGCTTTTTTGCATTGGCTCTCCTATCGATGGCACGAAATACCCGCCTGTTGTGACATAACAGGCGGAGAATGTCAAGATGAGCGGAAAGCAGATGCTTTCCGTTTTTTTATTGCAGAGAAAACGTGCCAGGGCACATTCTTAATTCAAAGGAGGTTCATTTTTATGATTAAGCTGGAACATATCAGCAAAACTTTTAAAACCGGAAAAGAGGAACTGCATGCGGTTGATGACGTAAGTCTTACTATCGCATCCGGAGAAATCTATGGGATAATCGGTTACTCCGGTGCTGGTAAATCCACATTGATCCGATGTATCAATCTGCTGGAACGCCCCGATCGCGGATCCGTAACGATTGATGAAACCCGTCTGACAGAACTGCCGCAAAAGGAACTGTACCTGGCGCGGAGAAAGATCGGCATGATATTTCAGCATTTCAACTTAATGAGAATGCGTACAGTTGCCGGCAATATTGCCTATCCACTGAAAGGCAGCAGATTAACAAAAAAAGAAATCACGCAGAGAGTAAAAGAGCTGTTAAAACTGGTAGGAATGGAAGATAAAGAACATGCTTATCCCAGTCAGCTGTCCGGCGGACAGAAACAAAGAGTGGCCATTGCCAGAGCCCTGGCGAATAATCCGTCCGTCCTGCTTTGCGATGAAGCGACCTCAGCTCTGGACCCGCAGACGACGCGGTCGATCCTGCAGCTATTGAAGGAACTGAATCAGCGATTGGGAATTACCATCGTGCTGATTACTCATGAGATGGCCGTCATCAAAGAGATCTGCAATCAGGTTGCAGTAATGGAACAGGGGAAGGTGGTGGAAACAGGCGATGTCTTTTCTGTATTTGCGGCACCACAGGAATCAATTACCAGAACCTTTATCCAGACGACCTCGGCGTTGGCTAAAATCCATGAACTGATTGAGACAAATTCACCGATTGTGGATCTAAAGCCGGGAGAATTTATCCTGCATCTGACCTATATTCAAAAGAACATTTCCGAACCGCTGATTTCAGAGGCTTCGAGGAAATTTAATATAGATTTCAATATTATTTTCAGCAACATAGAAATTATATCGGACGCGCCGTTAGGCGGAGTAGTTGCCATTGTTCATGGCGAACCTGAACAGATACAGGCGGCAATTAAGTATCTGACGGATAAAAATGTTGGTTTGGAGGTGATTGTAGATGGAACTGCTGCAAAATCTATTGCCTAATGTGATGGCAAAATACGAAGAATTGTTGTACAGCTGTTGGCAGACTCTTTATATGGTCAGTATCGCCGGGGCAATTTCATTTTTCTTTGGACTGTTTTTTGGCATTGTCCTGACCGTAACAGCACCGGGAAAAATACTGGAAAACCGGATTCTTTATGGTTTTCTGGATCGGATCATCAATCTGTTTCGTTCGATTCCATTCATTATTTTGCTGGCAGCGCTGATCCCGCTTACCCGTATGGTGGTGGGAACGGCAATCGGTACAAAGGGAGCGATTCTGCCGCTGGTATTTGGCACCATTCCTTTCTTCACCAGACAGATTGAAGTTGCCCTGGCGGAGGTTGATCGGGGATTAATTGAGGCGGCTCAATCGATGGGATCGAGGCCGGCAGAAATTATTTATCGGGTTTATTTACGGGAAAGCATTCCCGGTATGGTTCGTGCCGGCACCATCACCCTGGTAAGCCTGATCGGTCTGACGGCAATGGCCGGAGCAATCGGCGGCGGCGGGCTTGGTGACTTCGCGATCCGTTATGGACATCAGCGAAATCAGACAGATATTACGTTTGTAACCGTTATTATTTTGTTACTTGCCATTAGCCTGATACAGTCCGGCGGCAATTTGATAATTAAAAAAACAACTCATTAACTATGAAATCTCAGGAGGAATCAATTATGAAAAAAACAACAAAAATTACGTTATCTCTTTTAGCAGCTCTGACAGCAGCAACGACTTTAACGGCTTGCGGTTCACCGGCAAATGTGGCGGCTGAAACCGCCGAAACACCCGTCAAGGTAAAAGTCGGAGTCGTGGGCGAAAACAATGAACAGTGGACTCCGGTTATTGAAAATCTGGCCGGAGAGGGAGTTTCGATAGAACTGGTCAGGTTTTCTGATTATACACTTCCGAACCAGGCGCTGGCGGATGGTGAAATTGATTTAAATGCATTCCAGCACTATGCTTATCTGGATAATGAAATTGCAGATAAGGGGCTGGAGCTGACCGTTATTGGTGAAACCATAATTGCACCGCTGGGTCTTTATTCTGACAAGATCACCGATCTGTCTGAACTTAAAGAGGGTGATTCCATTGCCATACCAAGTGATGCGACCAATGGCGGCCGGTCTTTGAAAATATTAGAAGCTGCGGGGCTGATTACGGTAGATCCGGCGGCCGGATATACCCCTGAGGTTGCGGATGTGACCGGCAATCCGCTGAATCTGAAGTTCATCGAAGTGGAGGCAGCCCAGACTCCGGGTTTACTGCCGGATGTTGCGGCAGCAATTATTAATGGCGGTCATGCGGTCGATAATGGTTTTAATCCGTTGAACGATTCCATATATCTGGAAGAGGCAGCTGTCGGCAGTGACAATCCATATATCAATATTATAGTTGCCCGGACAACGGATCAGGATAATGACGTGTATCAAAAAATCGTCAGTGCTTATCATAGTGAAGCGGTAGCGCAGGTGATTGAAGACACTTATAAAGGTGCTTACATTCCGGCATGGAAATAACCAGGAAGGCAATATGAAAGGTGGATGGAAACATGACTTTATTAAAACAGATCAAGGCGGAAAAGGATTATATTATTCATTTACGCAGGGCGTTTCATCGTTATCCGGAGTTGAGTCTGAAAGAATATAAGACGACTGAACGGATAGAGGCAGAGCTGGACCGGTGGGGGATTTCTCATCAGAGGATTGGGGAAACCGGAGTATATGGTGTGATAAAGGGCAGCAGGCCGGGAGATGGAGTGATTGCTTTAAGGGCGGATATTGACGCTTTGCCAATAACAGAAACCAATCAAACCGAATACACCAGCCAAAACCCCGGAGTTATGCATGCCTGCGGTCATGATGCTCATAATGCCTGTTTGTTGGGGGCGGCCAAAGTTCTGGCGGCAAATAAAGATCATTTTGGCGGTGAAATCCGCCTCATCTTTCAGCCGGCGGAAGAGGTTGGTCAGTGCGCCGGAGATTTTATTGATGCCGGTGTGCTGATTGGGGCGGAGCGGGTGTTCGGCCTTCATGTGGCACCGGATCTGGAGAGTGGAATCATCGGCGTAAGACCTGGTGCCAACAATGCTTCGGTGGATCATTTTGTGATTCGTTTTAATGGCCGGGCGGCTCATGTTTCGACTCCGCAAAGAGGAGTGGATGCCCTGTATATTGCCAGCCAGTTTGTGGTCGCGGTACAGGCAATGGTAACGCGCTGTACTGCTCCGACCGATCCGGTCATCATCGGAATCGGTAAACTGACGGCGGGAACCGGATACAATATTGTGGCCGGATCGGCAGAACTGGAAGGAACGACCCGGGCCACATCCATAGAAACCAGGGAATTGCTGAGAAAACAAGTGGAAGACACGGCCCGGCAGCTGGCAGCCCTTTATGGCGGAACCGCAGATGTGACCTGGACAGATTATGCATCGCCGCTGATCAACGACAGTGATGTCTGCCTCGAAGTGGCCGGAGTCGCTGTGGATCTGTGGGGCGAAAGTCATGTGACCGGAGACCGTGAACTGTCTCTGGGCGGTGATAACTTTGCTGAGTTTTTACTTGAGGTACCGGGGGTATATGCCTATATCGGTACCGCAAATAAAGAAAAACCTGCTACGCTGCGGGCCGCCCATAATGATGGTTTTGATATCGACGAAGACAGCTTGGTGCCGGGAGCTGCTTTATATGCGGAGTATGCGTATCGCTGGCTGAAGGGAGAGATGGGAGATGATCATAATGGATCATGTCAGTAAGCATTATACAGACAAAAACAGCAGTGTTGATGCCTTGATTGATGTATCCGTCCGGGTGGAGCCGGGCGATCTATTTGGTATCACCGGAGTCTTCGGTGCGGGCAAATCAACCCTGATCCGGATGATAACGGGAGCGGGATTAATGCTTAGACGAGAGAAAGCTGTGATGCGGTTGCTGGGGGTGACCGCCTGCAGCATTTCCATTGCGAACCCCCCTGATTTATGGTAAAATAATACTAATCATAACAAATGCGCGTGGCGCGGAATCTACGGATTCCCGCCCGCGCATTTGGTGGTTTATGGGATGAAACAAACTTGTTACAATCTTTTGTTACAAATGAATTTTCCTGTAAATGCCGAAAGCCTTTTAACAGCAGCGTTTGGGGAAATGGGCAAGGAAACCGGACAGGAAATATACGGTCGGTTTTGTTACAACTTTTTTTGCGAATATAGTTATGGGAGGCGTGAGTATGAAAGAAATGACGAACGGGAACCGGTGCTGCGGCGGCAGCCGGGCATCCCCTGATGGGGCCAAAGACTGTTTTACCGGATCAGATTATGAGAGAGGATACTATATGAGAGGATACCATATGAAAACAAAAAGATATCAAAAATTTCTGGCAATATGTTTGTCGGTCACACTGGCCCTGTCGGGTTTGCCGATGGCAGTAACGGCTGCGGCGGAGGACTGCGGTCATATCTGCGGCGGCGAAGCCTGTTCCTATGCGGAGGACACAGCCTGCGATCATATCCATGATGACAGCTGCGGCTACTGGGATGACTCGGATACGGCAACACCCGCAAACGCATCATCGGACCGCGTGGCGACACCTTCCGGGGCGGAGAAGCCGGGCACGGTCTATGATGACCTGTCGCTGCCGTAAGCCGCGGAGAAGGATCTGGCGGAGGAACGAGTGATCACCGCCTTTGCCGAATTGGAGATGACAGTGGCAATGCAGGCGGTGGCGGTCGGTACGCCGTTTGAGGAGCTGAATCTTCCTGATATGCTGACGGCGGAGATCCGGGGAGAGGACAGCACCGCCGGGGTAGCGGTGACCTGGGAAAGCAAAACGGAATATGACAGCGAAACGGAAGGGAAGTATGTCTTCACTGCGGTATTGGAAGACGGATACCGTCTTGCGGAGGATGTAGCGGCACCGCAGATAACGGTGCTGGTGGGGGCTGCGCTTACGCGTTTGGCAGAGCCAATTCCAGTGACGGATATGGCCGGGCTGAAAGAGGCGATTGCCAGTTATGGCGATGCTGAGGATGATGTTGTCATTGAGATAGGTGAGAATATAGAGATAGATCAGCTCCTTACCATTCCTGCCAATGAAAACGGTAAGACGCTTACGATTACCAGCGCTGGCGACGAAATCAAAACACTTACCCGTGGAGAAGAGGGACCGTTGTTCACCCTGTCGGACGAAAATGCGAAACTGACGTTGGAAGATATTATTATTGATGGGAATAAGGAAGAGTATAGTGGTGATATCGATAATCAGTTGGTCTATATAACAGGTGGTACACTGACTCTGAATGATGGTGGAGTGCTGCGAAATAATAACAGTGGAAGCGGTGGCTGGGGCGGTGGTGTATATGTCAGCGGTACAAAGAGCACCCTCCATATGAAGGGGGGCAACATTGAGGGCAATACAGCTTTTGATGGTGGCGGAGTGTATGTTACAGGCACCGGCAATTTTATCATGGAGGGTGGCACAATTCGCAATAACACGGCTCGCTCCGGCGGCGGAGTGAATGTCGTTGGAGGAAGCTTTACCATGAGGGAGAGTGGCACAATTTCCAATAACAGGGCTGACATCGGCGGCGGAGTGAATGTTTATGGAGGAAGCTTTACCATGGAGGGTGGCACAATTTCCAATAACAGGGCTGCCATCGGCGGCGGAGTGTTTGTCGATGGAGGAAGCTTTACCATGAGGGAGGGTGGCAGAATTTCCGATAACAGGGCTGACTACGGCGGCGGAGTGAATGTCGCTAGAGGAAGCTTTACCATGGAGGGTGGCACAATTTCCGCTAACACGGCTGACATCGGCGGCGATGAAGTGTATCTGACGTTCAATGGGAATCTCAAACTTTCCGGCTCACCTAATATTACCTGTACGATAGATCCCCGCGGTGATAATACGCTTGCAGATTACATCAAAGTAACCGGTGATCTGACCACCGATGCGCGCATTGTTATTGAGTGCGCCGATAAATATTTGACTAACGGTGAGGCCGTGGCATCAAACGGAAAAACCTCCGGCGCGATCACTGATGCGGAAGCCACCTGTTTTCAGGGGCAGGACAGTTTCGAAAAAGAACTGTTCGGTTTTGTGGACAGTGACAGCGGCAACGTGGCGTGGACCCATATCCAACTGCATGGTACACCTGGTATCAGCAGTACAACGCCCCGATTCGGTGATACGTTGACGGTGGAGACCAACAAGCTCACCTTTTATCCGGAGGGAGAAACGGCTGAGTTGTCCTATCAGTGGAACCGGGATGGTTCCCCGATTACCGGTGCGACAGCGAAGACCTATACCGTTGCAGAGGATGATATCGGAAAAACAATCTCCGTCACGGTGACAGCCGTCAAATGTTCCGGCAGCCGAACCTCGTCGCAATTAAGTATGGTCATTAAAGCAGAAGGCCCTGCAGCACCTGCGGTTACCGGCTCGTATACCGGTGACGGCACGACATTCACCTACACAGTAAATTCCATCCCCGGTGCTCAGTATTCCATGGATGGTACAGACTGGCAGAACAGTAACGTATTCACCGGCTTTGCTACGGATTCACCCGAGACGACGTTCTATGCCCGCATAAAGGAAACCGCCACCCATGAAGATGGTGCCGCCGGAAATACCGGGGCAGTCACGTTCACCAGACTGAATGATCGGCTGGCCCCTGCAATTGACATGACCTGTGAATACGTTTCAGGAAACACATGGACCGTCACAATCACACCGCAGACCGGCTGCGAATACAGCTTTGACGGCATCACCTATTTCGGCGCGGACGGAGCCAATGTTAAAACCGGCTGTGCATCCGGGGACACCGTCACCGGGTATATCCGGAAGATGGAAACCGGGACTCACAACGCCAGTCCGGCATCCAGTCAGGCGCTGGTACTTCCGACACCGGTCACCTCAGTCACCGTCACCGGAACCGATGGAGCTGACAGTATCACAACAAACGGCGGAAGCTTACAGATGCTGGCCGATATCCGGCCGGCCGGGGCCTTACAGAGCGTCACCTGGTCCGTATCCGGCAGCGGCGCAGCTATCAGCAGCACCGGTCTGCTCACCGCCACAGGCAACGGAACCGTCACCGTCCGGGCAACCGCCAATGACGGCTCCGGCGTGTACGGGGAGATGACGGTTACCATCACCAATCAGACGAGCAGCAGCAACAACGGCAGCGGCAGTTCCGGCTCCGGCGGTTCTTCCTCCTCCGGTTCCGCCGCTTCCACCGCAGCTCCGGCCAATATCCCGGCCGGTGTTACCGTAGTTCTCACCGGTCAGCCGGATGCGAACGGGCATCTGACGGAAGTGATCACCGAAGCTATGGTCATAGATGCCGTCAGCAGAGCCGCGGAAGAAGCAAACCGGCTGGGAAAAAATCCCGCAGATATGTCCGTCAGCTTCTCAAACGGGGCCGGCGGTGTTACCGGCCTGACGGTCCGGTTCGATGCAGCGGCGCTTGACCGGCTGAACACCACCGGCACGGCAGCGGTCGCAGTCAATACCGGCGTATTCCGGCTCCGCCTGGACCGGGCATCGATCCGCCAGATCGGCGAACAGACCACCGGCATGGTCACAGTGGCAGCAAAACCCGTGACGACATTATCTGCGGCGTGGGCTATCAGGCCCCGGCGGCAGTCTTTTATGAAACAGAGGGCCACTGGGCGAAGGAGGATATTGATTTTGCAGTAAGCCGGGGGCTGTTTGTCCGGACCGGTGATGCTGCGTTAACCCCGGATACCGTCATTACACGCGGCATGATGGTCACGGCCCTGGGCAGACTCTCAGGCCAGGATATGTCCGGTTATACCGGCAGCAGCTTTACGGATGTCGGGGCAGGACGTTATGATCGGTCCTGTATCGAATGGGCCGCAGCAAACGGAATCGCAGAGGGGACGGAAGACGGCCGATTCCGGCCGGATGAGGCGGTAACCCGTGAAGAAATGGCGGTCATGATGTTCCGTTACGCCGGTGCCGCCGGCGGCACACTGCCGGTATCCCGCGAAGCAGTCACGTTTTCAGACAGCAGTGCGATCAGCTCAGGAGCAGGAAATGCAGTGAAAGCATTGCAGCGGGCCGGAGTAGTGAACGGTAGAAGTGCCGACCGTTTCGAACCGGGAGCCGAAGCTACATATGCAGAGGCCGGTGCCATGCTGCACCGTTTTGTCAAGCTGGTTATAAACGAGGAGACCGCCAGAGGCTGGAGCCGTCTTGACAACGGCACCCGTCAGTATTACGACGGGCAGGGCCGGCGGCTGACCGGCTGGCAGACCATTGGCGGGGAGACCTACTGTTTCGACAGCAGCGGTGTAATGCAGGCCGGAACCTGGGTACAGACCGGCGGGAAATGGTATTACCTCCGGGCCGACGGCACCCTTGCCGTCAACACAACGATAGACGGCTATGAGGTGGGCGCTGACGGTGCCTGGAGCAGCAAATAGATTGATAGTGAGAAAGGGCTCTGTTAAACGAAATCATGATTTTACCCGAAAAAGAAAACGGTTTCCCGCAATCTGATTCACCGGATGAATTGAGATTTGAGCCGGTTATTATTGGCTGGAATGGGGGAAGTAATCATTGAAATTATAAAAAAGCGTTCACGAATACGTCGAAATTGTAAGCGTGAACGCTTTTTAAATATCAATTGAGGAGTTGATGTGCTGCAGGCATTTATTTATATTAATTTAATTATAAGAACGTGTACATAATAAAGAATAGCGTCATTGTTTTTTCATGCATAACTGTTTAATTAGCATAGACAAACTTTACACGTTGACTTATAATTATTACCTGAACATTGGCAGAAAATGTCAATTTGGGGTGGTGTTATTTTTAGCAGGGGGTACTAAGATGATACAATATGAGCTCGAGATCAAACAATTGCACGATTATGAAATATATCTTAAGAATGAAGAACGCAGCAAAGCTACAATTCAAAAATATATTCGCGATATTAAACAGTTCTATCAGTTTCTCAAGGGAGATCTGACGGTAACCAAAGAAAAAGTTATGGAATTCAAAGCATATTTAGGCGAAAATTATAAGACAAACAGCGCCAACTCCATGCTGGCATCGGTTAATGGTTTTTTGATGTGGGGCGGTCTGGGCGGACTGCGGGTTAAGTGTTTTAAGACCCAAAGACAGATCTTCAGTGACAGAAGCAGAGAGCTGACGCTGAAAGAATATGAAGGCCTGGTCAAGGCAGCGCGGGAGATGGGCAAGGAGCGGCTGGAGATGGTTCTTCAGACGATCGGCGGAACCGGAATCCGGATCAGTGAATTATCAACAATTACAGTTGAGGCAGTCAGGCAGGGACAGGTGTCGGTGACCGGAAAAGGAAAACAGCGGATTGTTTTTCTGACACCGAAGCTGCGCAAGTATCTGCTTAAATATTGTAAACAACACAAAATACATCAGGGGGTAGTCTTCATAACGAAAGGCGGTAAACCTGTGGATCGGAGTAATATATGGAAGGAAATGAAGAAAATCTGCCGGGAAGCAAGAGTTGATCCGACAAAAGTATTCCCTCATAATCTGAGACATTTATTTGCACGGACTTGTTATAAGAAGAAAAAAGATATTGTGTACCTGGCAGATATACTGGGCCACAGCAATATTGAAACTACCCGCATTTACACGATAAGCAGCGGAAGCGAGCATAAGAAAATGTTGTCCAGTCTGGGACTTGTCATCTAGAAAAATAGATACAACATAATTAATATTATGTTGCATTTTTTTTGTCATGTTTTCTTTTAATTGTAACTTAGCCATAAAATAATGTCAATCATATTTATATGAGTATAAATTTTTTTTTAAAATAGGCATTAATTGGTACATAAACTTATAAACAATCGTATATTTCTATTTTTTCAATTGTAAAATCGCAAACAAGATCCAAAATCATATAATACGTACCACATAATATTAATTATGTGGTATTTTTCTGTTCATTCTCTTAAAACGAACAATAAACAGGAAAGGTGAGAAAACAGTATGAAAAAAAGTGTTCACGATTATACGGAATTTGGTAAGCAGGTAAAAATCGCAATGCTCTCCATGGGGTTGACCAGCAGGCAGCTGGCAAAGGCATTAGATTACAAGGAATCAACTCTCTGCGATATTCTGAAAGGACGAAACCGATCGTATGGCAGGCAGGTAGAAATAAAAGAAATGCTGCAGGTATTAGAAAAAGAATATATACAGTCTAAAAGTTCTGAGTGATTTTTTTGTTGCAGAGTTTCGTATTTATATGAATGAGTTTGAGCACAGATTAAGTGCTATGTACTGCACAGGGGGATCTACTCGTGGATAAGACAACTTCTGAGGTCACAACATTAGACCAACGGGCAATGGTGGCGGCCAAGGATAACGATGAAGCTGAACGGCTTATTAAGGAGTTTCAGCCATACTTACATGGACAGGTTCGCCATTATGTCGGATCAGATACCAGGAATGAAGATGAATTATATAGTTATGCAATGACCGCGTTTTATGAAGCGATTGCCAGTTATGATATTGATAAAGGGCATTTTTTTTCGTTTGCTAAAAAGGTAGTGAGTCTTCGCTTGATTGACTGTATGCGTAAAATTTATCGGACACAAAAGAACACAGTGTCACTGGAATCTGATGAGGCACCAAATGTCAACATGATTCAGGAGTCAATTGTACAGTATCAGGCGGAACAGGAACAAAAGGCCATAGCCGAGGAGATCCGGCAGTTTTGCAATGAAATGGAAAACTGGAATATTACGATGGACATGCTGGTAAAACATTCGCCGCGTCACAAAGCGTTACGAAAGGAGTATCGCAGAGTAGCGAAAGAGGTGGCAGGTAATCAGGATATTATGCAGACACTTCAGCTCAAAATGTATTTTCCGATCAGTAAAGTGTCAGAAATCACCGGAGTACCCCAAAAAAAACTGGAGCGCGGTCGAATATATATAATAGCTTCCATAATAATTCATTCGGGTGATTATGAATATTTGGCAGACTACATAAGAGATGAGGACTGATGAAATGAGCGGTATTGTGATAAAACATCAGGACGGCGGAAGTTACATTATGGACCGTAATGGTGAATTTCATTTTTATAAAGGTTATGAACACTGTCCCATCGGTACTGAAGTTATCATACGTAAAAATCCGATCCGGCTTCTTTCACGGGCTGTCGCCGCGGCAGCAGCATTTTTGGTGATAACGACGCTTGGATCCTATACATATTTTTCAAACTCTATTTTGTATTATGCATATCTGGATGTGAATCCGAGCGTGGAGATGAAGATAAACCGTCTGGGCAGGGTTAAGGATGTAGCCGGGCTGAATGAAGACGGAGAACAACTGGTTGCCGATCTGCCCCGAACCGGGAAATTAGGTGAGATGATCGGTGCGATCTGCGATACGGCAGAAGAACAGGGGTATCGTCTGGCTGATGAAGATGGTGTGGAGGCAGTACAGTTTACCGTGGTTTGTGATGATGAAAACAGCCTGGAAAAATTAGAGAATTGGGTTTCTGATGAGATGGCATCTGTTTCACTGCCATTTCAGAACAGAACTGTGATGATATGTTCCGATGAAGAACGGCATGAGGCCGCTGCACTTGGGATATCCCCGGGAAAATTGCAGCTGGTGAAAGAACTTCATGCTTTATATCCGGAAAAATCAATAGAAAAGATAATCTGTATGTCGATATCTGATATCAACAAGGGAATCCGTGATTTTGAGGAAGAAGTTTCTTTGGTGGAACGGAGGTTATATGCTGAGGCGGAACCGGCTGATACAGCTGTGGGTAAAGAGGAACCGGCAAGACCTGATAACAGATATGAAGCACCGGAAGAAGAAACGGAAAAGAAAACGAGCCGGAGAAATGTTCAAAGCATTGCGGAAGCGGCAGCTATGGACGCGACAATAAGTCTGGAAGGAGCAGTCCCTCTGTCAGAGGCGCCGCCACAGGCGGAAGCAGCAGAAAGTGAAGCTGCTGAGACGGAACCGGCAGGCGGAGAAACGGCAGCAGCTATTTCTGAATCGAAACAAAGAAATGATTACAGCGACAGCAGCAGTGGCGGCAGCAGCGGGGGCAGCAGCGGCGGTAAAAGAGAGACGACAGCGGCGGAAACAACCGGTGAGACGAACGTTGAGAAAACCAGTGAATCAGCGGAACTGCCAACCAGCCCGACAGAGGAGGAGACGAAAGTTGCTGATACCGAAGAAACTACCTGTGGCCGCGATGATGATGACGACGATGACGATGATAAGGCGAGTGACAGTAATGCCGGTAAAGGTGATGACAAGGATGATGATCATGGTCATTGGTGGGAGATCTGGTGACAGAAAATTATTTTTAAAATTATTTTCATATTTATTTGGAAATACCCCAAAAACTGGTAATAACAGTTCGAACTGTATATGAGAATGGAACAGATACCAGAAATGATAAAGGATAAATAAAGGATAAGAAAGGTGGAGTAAGACTTATGAAGCGAGGGGGAATGAGAACTGGTGCCAAACGCCGGATCAACAGCAGACTGATCCGAAGAGTCACAGCAGCAGTCCTGATATGTACAACGCTTGGATCACAGACGTTGCCGGTAGGTGCCTCGTCGGATATTAGGTCGGGAGGCAGACGGTCGGCAGCGTCAGATTCTAATGCTTCATACAACCAGGTTATTCAGACTAATAATGATAAAAAAGATACTGTTCAATTAGCCGGGAATATCACGTTTATGGGCGATGGTTATGGGGGACTATTTGAACCGGAGCTGATGCTTTATATTGATGGCAAGCCTGCAGCAGATAAAAAAATATATATCAGCAGGGATGACAGCTTTACGGCATCAGATTCAGATTCATTGTATCCGGATTCAGACATTATACCGATTATTAATGATCTTGGACTTGATGATGAAGATATCGAGGCGGCAGAAGCTGAGGTTGTGTATTGGTACTACTGGACTGAAGAGCTGCCGGAGACCGATGCGGATGGTAATGCCTATGAATATAGTGTGAGAGCAGTTGATTCAAAGACAGCTTCACCCAGTAATGCAACAGGCAGCAATGCCGGAAAAGAAAACAAAGCCTCAGACAGTAACGCCGGGGATGGCCGTATGCCCGAGGACTGGGAACTGTTTTATCTGGATAGTGATGGATCCGTGATTGGCAGTTCAGGTGAGTGGACAACGGATGCGCAGCATCTGACCTATGTGAAAAAGGGAACGATCCGTGGTGATTTTGAAGGTGAGCATATCAATGCTATTCTTCCTGAACGTGTGCCGCTTATAATCAGTGCGGTGAACGAAGATGACGCGGACTATCTTGATCTGGCAGAAGGCTGGATTGATACCGGTGCAGGTTCCTGGACGATCAGCGATGCATTGCTGTACAATCCGCAGACCGGCGAGCCGATTGAATGGCGGGCACAGGCTAAATCGGGTGCTGCTTATTCTTTTACTTATCTGAATGATAATGAGTATGAACTGGAAGATGAATATGTCTATGCCGGCGGAACAATTGTCAGTACGGATAATACATATTCGGCAACGGGAACGATTGTCTGGGATGATGCTGACAACTGGCATGGAAAACGTCCTGAGGATACATCCTTTATTAAGATTCAAAATGGAGCCGGTACCGATGTTAGTTCGTTGATCGATGTTGAGATTATTAAACGCGGAGATGGTTCGTATATATATGAGCTGAACGGGCTGTTTGTTAGTGAAAGTTATACGGTATCCATCGGGAATTCATATTATCGTGTTGAGACTGCGGAGATTCCGGAAGCTGAAAAAGATGAGACGGCGAGTGTGGAGACGCTGACGGCTAAGGTTATTACGTCTCGTTATTATGGAAGTATTGTGTGGGAGTCTGACTCAGTAGTGGTAAAAAGACCAACGACACTGGACTTTCTTCGTATCTTTGGCGGCGACACAGAAGTTACCCCATTTATCGATGTGAAACTGCTTGGCATCAGTTCTGATAATAAAACATGGAACTATTCTATTGACGGGTTGGTGACCGGAACCTTATATCAGTTACAGGTGGAGCCTCCGGCTGGTTATGCTTCTGATATTATCACCTGCAGCATTGGGTACATGAAACGTTCGAACTTAAGAACGGCATTGGCTGATCAGATCACGCCGATACAGATGTCCGGTTCTACAATAGATCAGGCATTTGTAGCGATTATTACTGCGGAATATGATTCCGGTGGTATAAAGAAAATTACACCCGTAGGTGCTGCGATGGAGTTTAACTTAAATTCCAGCTTTTCAACACCGGTTGGAAAAACAGGTGAGACTTACCCATATATCGTTCAGATTACAGGCGATACAAGTTTCTTTGAGTTCTCGCTTCCGGATAATGCAGAAAAGGTTAGGGCGGGGGATGCAGATGCGGGCAGGTATCTTAACTGGATGCGGATTCCGATTGCTGTAAATGATGGTGAAGACGCTAAATTTATATATTATAGCAAAGAAAAAAATCAAATTGGTTATACTATTAAAGATGGTGATTCGATCAATACACAGCTCGCATTTGTATCTAAGAACGGTGAAACTCCCAATGGCATTGGGCTTAAATTGATCCCCGGGCTGGCTGAAGATGTTACACCGCCGGAGGATTGGAAAAAGCTGTTTACACCGGATGAGAATACTGTTTCAGCTGTTTTCGAGTGGAGTCCGGTTAAAAAAACGGCCCTTTCACCTGTTGAGTCAGAGGGATTAGGTGACATTCTGGCAAAGCCGGGATACCCGGATCTCAAATATCAGATTAATGCAAATAATGCTCAGGGAGTGGTCCGTGAGGGTATAATATTCACAGATGAGTATACGCTTACAGATACATTGACACTGACAAATATGTATATTGATTTGTCTCAGGGAGGCACCCTTGCTCAGGGCAGTGGTGATGATAGAAACAAACTGATCCTTACCGTGGATGGAAATAAGTATACCGTGTTCTCACTTGCCGGAGCTTATGACCAATATGCCACGATCGGTATTACGCCGACGGTAGTGTCAAACCGGGTAAAAGAGATTAAAATTACATATAACCTGAAGCGGAATGACAATACTAAGACCACGAATGATGATATGGTTAATCTTTCATTAGATGCTGTGTTCCATTATGGAACCTTGATGGAAGATCCGGGAATTGCAAGCAAATTCGTGGTTGAGAAGTCGGTCAATGATATGTATGCGGTCACCAATAAGGTTGATTTCGAGGCGAAATCACATTTTTATGATGAAAGTTTACCGTCTGATAGTGATTATAACAAGAATCATTACCACTTATCTGATTCGCAGGTTAAGCACACTGCAAGCGGCGGACACATGTTGGATAAGATTGGTTATAGCTACAAAGGTGATCTGGCAAATCTGGAAGAAGCAGTTGAAAAGGGTAACGAGGTTCAACTGGATGCCGAGTACGGCAATTATATGTACTACACAATTACCTACAGAAACATGACTGAGTTTATGGAGCAGATATATATCAGTGATGCTCTGGTCAGCCAAACCAATAGTGGAACTAAATACTTTGATTTAACTAAGCTGGAAGTTATGTCAGTGAAGGTAAATGGAACGGCAGTACCGGGGAAGACATGGGTAGTCGATACTGACAAGGAATACACCGCGGATAATTGCAAAGGTTTGGTTGATTATATTAATCTGGATTACAGCGAAAAAGGTAGTGCATATAAATATGTCTCCATGTATATGGGATTTGATAATGTAGGTATTGGTGACGAAATCCAGATTATCTATCGGGTGAAACTTTTATCATCAGATGCTGAAGGTGTAAATGCAAATAACAACTATGGATACTATGGATATAATGGTGCTTTGGTATCAAAGACAGTTCCGGTCAACGGCAAAGTTAACTCTGTACTGGTGGAAGATTATACAAAGTTTTACCTCAGTCCGGCCGGTGGAAGGGTTGCGTTGACAAAGTATGCCTATGATCCGAACCGGGGATGGGCTGATCTTGAAACTATTGATACCGGCGGTAGTTTGGTGTTTGGTGTATACATAAAAAATCCTTCGAATGTTGAAACATTATCTTTTCAGCGGTTGGTAGAGGTTTGGCCTTTTGATGGAATTGATTTAACCTCGCTATCTGTGTCAGATCTGTTTGATGAAAACTCTGCTACGAGGGGGGAGAGTCAAAAAGAAGAGATGCAGACTACCTATAAAATTACTTTTTACAAACAGGTAGGAGAGATTGATAAGGGCGGAATCACGGATGATGTGGAAATGGCATCATTGACTGGAAATACAATGATGTGTGAGGGAGTACCAGTAACGGATACCAGTATTTTTATCGAAAAACTTGCAACGTTGGGGCTGAATTATTTTACAGTCACAAAAACAGACGGTTCACCGATTACAATTAAACCCGGAAACCAATTGAAATTCTTTTTCCATGGAACCGTGAGAGCAGCATCGGATGTAAAGAATGAGGTATGGTTGGAATATAAGAAGGATGAAGGCCCTGGGGAATCGGCAAAGGTTGATGTTGGTGTCAGTGCACTTGCAGTGACGACAGAGAAGGAAGCTTATCTGGTTTCTGCTGAAGAATATGAACAGTCAGTCGCTGATGCCGGCGGTGATTATCGTACGGTAAGTGAACTTGGTACATTAAGCGATACTTATGAAGTCGGAGATTATGTCCGTTATCAGATTACTGTCACAAACTCATCTTATAACGAAAGCATGAAATGGGTGTACGTGGCTGATCGGATACCAAAGCTGTTTTCTAAATATGGGGAGATGCCGGCTGCGATATATTATGAGGATTATGACCCGAACCATAAGGTGACGAAGCTTGATAAGATAGAAACATATACGGGATGGGGTAACTGGAACATTCCGTCAATAAACCAGATTTATTCGGGAGGTTTTGCGGGCGGAATGATCACTGCCGGAGATCTGAGGCCCTATGAGCATATGGAGGGTACTGGATACCGGGGCGGTGGCGACGGCAACATAAACTTGCTGGCAGATATATATCTTTATCTTCAGGCACTTAAAGATACAAATGGTGATCCGCTTGATCTGCCATCCAAGTCTTCTGTAAAGTTTCATGTGTACTTTAAAGTCACAGATAAGGTCCTTAGATCATCGCTGGAGCAGACCACACCTTCGGCGGCAGCAAGAGATAATGCAATCGTATCAATTGCCGGTAATGATCTGGATAATAATATGTCGGCATCATACGATCGTGACAACGTCAGAATTCAGGTAATACCGACCGATAATGAGCGAAATATTGATGTAATAAAAGTTCCTTATGCTGTAATAAAGGATGAAGCGGGTATGACCATCACCGACCCATATTATAATAACGTCCACAGGCGTATTACTGTAACGGATCCAGACGAGGTATTGCTTCAGAAAAACGGCGATATCCTTTCTGCAAAGAATGATGATTATATTGTATATCAGTTACGATTGTCAGACAAAACCGGTGAGGTAGCGCATAAAGAAGGTCAGACTGTTATGGTTTATTCTTTCTGGGATAAGATTCCGGAGGGAACAGATTTTGTGGGATTTATCAATATGAAACCAGCTTTTCCGACAAACGTAGCTCCTCTGCATGATGATTGTCGTATATATGTGAAAGGATTTTACAATAATCCTGCTGATGAAATTGATACGTTCCGGGTAGAGTTTGATTATCAAACGTACTCTACTGCTGCGGGAAGCTACCAGGAACGAGGACTGAAGGCCACTTCTGTCAGCTTTGATCCGGATACAGGTATTGCGACCGCAAATTTCCTGCCATATGAGATTGAATGGAGTTCATATGAAGCTGATCCTAAGCCTGGTATAATCAGTACTTATGTTATTGTCAAAGTTACTGACGCCAGCAAGGTATTTGTTGATGGCAAGATGGGCGGATTTGACAATGTTGGCGGATTTGTAACCGGTCCTGCTAAGGTTTATGAAAATGGAACCATACAAGAGGATGCAGAGTATGAGGACGCAGGCTATCAGCTGACTGTTGATGATACGACCGTTCCGGGTCCGGTTTATTACCCGGGAATTACAAAAGAAGCAACGGACTATCGCGCCAATAGTGGTGCTGCATGGTTGAAGATGCCTGCTTCAAAAGGAATCGAACCGTCATCACAGGTAATGTGGCAAATTGACTTGCAAAATGACTCGTTGACTATTCCAGAGGGGCTTAGTGAAGCGGAAATTGAAGATTATATCCGGAAAAATGCTCGCAGTGCCGGTGATATCAACAGGTATATGTTAACTGATGTTCTGCCGAAAGGTCTGGCATTGGAAAAGGCATATTTACTCATCGGGTCAGAAGAAATTGATTTGACTTCTTCCGGAACGTCTGTAAAAAGTGATGAGGATGGTTCTACAAGTATTACATGGGAAGTCGATACCACAAAGACAGGATATGAAAACGCGGCGATTCCTAAGGGGAAAAGCATCAAGCTGGTTGTTATTACCAAGTGGGATACTACAGTCAATACATCGGGAATCTATGGTAACTATGAAAACCGGATCTATCTGGAACTGGATGAAGCATATCCTCTGGACAGCCGCAATGTGATCGCGGGTGAGTATGACCGTGCGCAGACGATATATAATAAAGCCATTGTCAATATGATGGGTAAATTCTCAACCAGTGCGTACAAGACGATTAGAAATGTTACCGTGGCAAGTCCTTATGAAGACGATTACGCCACAGCTTATAATTATCCGAAGAATGCGTCTGATGGAGTTCCGACAGATGACGATTATATTTACGCAGTTGTAAGCGATACGGTGAAATATACTTTGACCGTTATGAACACCGGTGAAAACATCATGCAGGATCTGGTGATCATCGATGTATTGCCTCATGTAGGAGATTCGGGTGTAGTAAA
The DNA here is from genome assembly GCA_032073745.1 of Lachnospiraceae bacterium. Lineage (GTDB taxonomy): Bacteria > Bacillota > Clostridia > Lachnospirales > Lachnospiraceae > Brotaphodocola. The sequence goes on from DAMAMW010000011.1 coordinate 125,828, forward strand.
TGCTTCACAGCCACGAGATTCGGATTTTGCTGTTCTTTTTGCAGATGAGATAAACCTTAATGTTTCACTGGTAGATGCAGATGGAACAGAAACGACGATTCCGAGTTCAAATTATACGGTTTCTTATACGATGGTCAGCGGTAAAACAATGCTGGAAGAAATCGACTGGACAGGTGGAAATGGTCAGTATGTAACATGGAACCCTGCATTAAATCAGAGCCATAATGCAATACGTATTGATTTTGCAGATACTTATCAGATTACAGTGGATCAGACGGTTAAGGTGACATTCGATGCCAAGGTTCCATCGGCGTTGTATGAAGAGGAATTGCCGGATATGGATGCTATTGCATGGAATTCCTTTGGCTATCGTTACAAATCAGGTGAGCGTGAATTATATGCAGAACCTATCCGTGTTGGCGTAAAAGTACCTTATTCGACGATCGATGTATCGAAAAAAGTGGTTGGAAGTGACAACAAGGAAATCGACAGTAATACGACAAAATTTATGTTTTTACTGGAATATAGTAAGACCGGAGCTGATGGTACATGGTTTCCGGCAACTGGAATCAGTTATTCGGTTGATGGAGAAGAACTTGTCGAGGGTAAGGTGCCGGTTCATCTGACAGGTGAAACCGACGGTAAGTTTGAATTAATAGCCGGAGGTAAAATCAAGCTGTATGTGCCTGCCGGTTCCTACTACCGGGTGACTGAGGTTGATGTCCCGGGTGGATATGAACTGGTTAGCGGTGAACTGGAGATGAAAGCGGCGGCAGTTAGTAACCAGGAGAATTCGGTTGAGTTTGTAAACAAAGTTGTCTCCGGCCCATTATTCCCGGAAACCGGCGGCATCGGAACACTACCATTCACAATAGGCGGCATGAGTATTATGTTGTTTGGCTTCCTTGTGTATAGATATCTTATGCAAAGGAGGGAACGGAGAAGAGTATAAAGTTTATTGTGATGAAAAACCTAACTGAAATCTACTACAAAAAATGGAACAAGGAGATTGAAAATGAAAAAAAGTGTGAAAAAGTTAGCTGCCCTTATGATGGCAGTAAGTCTGTCAATGAGTATGGCAGTTCCGGGTTATGCCGGATCAATTACGATTACTGCGAATGGTGATCATACTACAAAGGGAACCTTTCAGGCCCACAAAATTTTGAATTTATCTACCGCCAATGGTTATACGGTTAAATATGAGAAGCATGATGGTGATACTGTTGAGAAATACTATGTATATGAGGATGATGGAGCAACTCCGGTATTGTTGGAAGATGGTAAACATGCAACTAGTGATGATATTAATATCAAAGGTACATATACTGTAAACCCGGTGTACAAAGATATTCTGACAGCAGCTATTGCTGCACTGGAAGGCGGCACCATAACTGATGAGGTAGCAATTATTCAGTATATTACTGGTCATGTAAAGCCGGATGGTACAACTCTTGAGGACGGTGAGGTCACAGCACGTGCATTTGCTGATGCGGTCAGAATAGCAATTCTTGCTGCTAACTTAGACGAAAGTGATTATGAAACCCAAACCGGAGCCGGTGGTGCGGATATTACATTTACTGGTCTTGACCACGGTTACTGGTTAGTGATTCAGGAGACCACAGGTGAAGGCAGTGCATCATCTCTGTGTATCCTGGATAATGTAGCAGAGGATGCCGTAATTAAGGTTAAAGCTGAAGCGCCAAGTGTTGAGAAAAAGGTTGCTGATGATGATTATAACAATGGCGAATACAACGATATTGCTGCATGGGATATCGGCGATATGGTACCATTTAAGTTTGAGTCTACAGTTGTTGATATCTCAGAATATGATGTATATAAATATGTATTTCATGATGAGGTAACGAAAGGTTTAACATTTGATGCATCGAAGGCTAATGTAAAAGTAATATTGATGCGAGGTAGTGACAATTATGACATTACTGACCTGGCTACTATAGCAGCATCTGACGATGTTTCTGGTGATTATAATGGATTTAACATTACACTTGCTGATTTGCTCAAATTGGATGATGCAGTAAATACAATTCCGGGAAACAAAGCAATGAAAGATGACAAGATCATTGTAACCTTTGAGCTGTTACTGAATGAGGATGCAGTAGTTGGTGTAAACGGAAACTTTAATGAAGTGTGGTTGGAGTATACCAATACACCATATGCAAGCACCGAGCCTGGTGATACTCCTACCAGTGAGACACCAAAAGATAAGGTAGTAGTATTCACATTTGGTCTTGACATTGACAAAGTAAACGATGATGAGACACCAATTAAGCTGGAAGGCGCTATGTTTGACTTATATGCTGCAGATGTGAATGATTCTTCTACAGCAGGAATTAAAATCAATGTAAAAGCAGTTAATGCTGCCGGCGAAGCCCTGTTCTATAATTCGGCAGACAATAAATACTATACTGACTCAGCATTTAGTACTGCTGCGACAGTGGATCATTTTGTAGTAGATCCAACCAAAACTCCATCAGATCCAATTATCAGTACATTAGATAATAACATAATTGTCCATGGTCTTGACGAAGGAACCTATTACTTACGGGAAACAAAAGCTCCGGAAGGTTATAATCCACTGGATAATGATATTAAGATTGTGATTACTCCAACCTTTGATAACGATGGCAATGCTGAAACCGATCCGGACAGAAATGCATGGACCAGTGGCGTAGCAAGTGATGCGTTGGTTGCATTATCCGCAATTGTAGGCAATACAACGATTGATGGGGATTTAAAAGAAACCGGCCTGGTTCCTGTTCAGGTAATCAATAACCGTGGCGGCCTTCTTCCTGGAACCGGTGGTATTGGTACCACAGTGTTCTACGTAGGTGGTTTGGTTCTTATGATCACTGCAGCAGGATATTTTGTAATCAGTAAAAAAAGAAAATATAACTAATTTAACATGATAGGATGGGAGCCCTATGAAGAAACATATAGGTACAATCATATTCGCAATTATATTCTTGGCAGGGCTCTCTGTCATGTTATATCCGACTGTCAGTGATTTTGTGAACAGTCAAAATCAATCCAGAGTTATGGCGAACTACGACAGGGATGTAGTTCGCCTGGCTCCGGAGGATTATACTAAGGAATTAGAAGCAGCACATATTTATAATCAATATATTGCCGGGTTTTCAAATATCAGCGCTTCCGCAAAGGCTGAGGAGAAAAATGAGGATTCCTTGTATCGATCATTATTAAATATCTCTGGGAACGGAGTTATGGGTATGATTGAAATCCCCTCTATATATGTTTCACTGCCGATTTACCATACTACAGAAGATGTAGTATTGCAGGTTGGTGCAGGACATTTTGTCGGGTCATCATTACCGGTTGGCGGAAAAGGTACACATGCCATGTTAACCGGTCATCGTGGGCTGCCGTCAGCAAAATTGTTTACTGATCTGGATCAGCTGAAGCTGGATGATGTGTTTTATATAAAGATATTGAATGAAAAGCTGGCCTACCAGGTTGATCAGATTGAAGTGGTTCTTCCGGAGGAGATGGATCACTTGCGTGTAGATTCAGACCAGGACTATGTTACTCTGGTCACATGTACACCTTATGGTATTAACAGTCACCGGATGTTGATCCGGGGAACGCGAATTCCGTATGTTGAAGATTCAAAGGAAACAATGGGAAGCCCGATTGCAACCTTTGTAGAGACGACAAAAGGAATTGATAAGCTGCCATTGTATCTGGCAGGAGCAATTATTCTAATTACAGTGTTATGTACCTATGCTGTGAAGCGGAATGCGTCAAAAAAGAAACGTAACAAAGATAGTCAGAATAGTATGAATCAAGAATCAGAAAAAGACAACACACGGGAGGTGTAATGGACATATGAGTCGTCTGAAAAAAATCTATCGGTCGGGTATGACCGGATTATTGACGTTTGTATTTCTGTTTATGACAGCGTTCGCTTCGATTGCTGCAACAGGGAGCATATCTCTGACGATGATTAATGGAAATATAACCTTCAACGTATATCAGATCGGAACATTGGCATATGCAAACGGCCGATGGGAAATGACAAAGAATGCTGAGTTTGACAGGATTTCATTTTCATTGGATGATCTCGACGAAACAAACGGCATCAATGAAAAAAGAGCAAAAGCAATTGAGATTGCGCAGTATATTGAGGACAATCAGAGTATTGCAGCATATCGGACAGAAACCAGCAGTGCAGCTGGCCGCATAACATTTTCGACAATGGACGAAGGGGTATATCTGATTGTAAAATCAGATGCCACTGAGCAGAATGTATTAATGGATCCGTTTTTTGTGACGGTGCCAACAAGATCAGAGGACAATACTCACTATGTTTGGGATATCAATGCTGAACCCAAAAGTGAATCAAATATAGGATATATCAATATCAAAAAAATATCCCAGAGCGGAAGCCGGCCATTGGCAGGGGCGGAGTTTGAGCTGTCTTACCGTAAGGACGGAACGGACGATTCCTGGACACCATATGGTATGACACTGATAACTGCCGGGGCAGAGGGAATGGTCAGCATTCCGCTGCTGCCGGAGCACTGGATGTATGAATACCGTCTGGTAGAGACAAAGGCGCCATCCGGATACAGCAGGAGCCGGGTGGGAACAATCACATTCACTTTACATGAGGATGGAACGATTGACACAGAGCGATTCAGTCATACCGGTGGTACCGAAGGATATGTAGAAGTATCAGCAGACCGGACGACTATTATTGCGAAGAACCATACGACCGGTGGCGGCGGTGATCCGGGAACACCAACAACACCGACTTCACCAACGACACCTGGTGGGCCGGGCAGTTCCGGCGATTCCGGCAGTTCAACAACTATTAATGAGGATCAGACTCCGCTTGGCAATCTGATCAATATGATCGAAGATGCTGTACCATTGGCCGGACTGGTCAGAACCGGTGACTTTGGGATCACTGCAGCTGCGTTATTATTTGTAATGCTGATTGCCGGGAGCGGCATGGGTGTGCTTATATATAGAAGAAAGAAAAAAGAGGCGTAAATATAGTTAAGAATTGCAAAACCTTCAAACTGAGGCGGGATAAAACCTGCGCAGCCTGGAGGTTTTTCAATTTAGCGATAAGTATTTTACAGATAATGTAAAAATGTGTACAATGGATATAAGGGTCAAAAGTCAGGGAAGGAGAATATAGAATGACACAAGTTAGATTAGGAAGAACCGGTATTATATCGGATAAAAACGGATTCGGCGCATTGCCGGTACAGCGGGTTACAGAGGAAGAGGCCTGCAAGATACTTCGCAAGGCGTTTCAGGCGGGATTCACTTTCTTTGATACGGCAAGATCTTATTCGGACAGTGAAAAGAAAATTGGGTTGGCATTACTTTCCGCCGAGTCTTGGCGAGGGGGACTTACCTCATCAGATGTGCGAAGTCAGATTACATTAGCAACAAAAACCCCGTCTACTACGGTAGAAGGATTCTGGAAGGATTTAAATACCAGCCTGCAATTGATGAAAACAGACTACATTGATATTTTTCAATTTCATAATCCGTCATTTTGTCCAAAACCCGGAGACGGGACAGGATTGTATGAGGCGATGGAAGAAGCCCGGGCAAAAGGATTAATTCGTTTTATCGGTATTACCAACCACCGGCTGCATGTTGCAAAAGAGGCGGTTTTATCAGGTCTTTACGATACGCTGCAGTTTCCGTTTTGTTATCTTTCATCAGAAAAAGATATTGAACTGGTGAAGTTGTGCGAGGAACATAATATCGGATTTATTGCTATGAAAGCACTATCCGGCGGGTTAATAACGGATTCGGCAGCAGCATATGCATGGCTTGATTTATATAAGAATGTACTGCCGATCTGGGGTGTGCAGCGGGAAGAGGAACTTGACGAATTTATCTCTTATATGAAAGAAAGTCCGGTCTTAACGGATGAGCGGAAAAGCATGATTGAAAAGGACAGGAATGAGCTTGCCGGCACGTTCTGCCGGGGATGTGGTTATTGTATGCCTTGTCCGGCAGGAATTGAGATCAACAACTGTGCCCGGATGTCCCAGTTGATCCGCAGGAGTCCTTCGGCTAAATGGCTGCAGCCGGAGGCACAGGAGAAGATGAATAAGATAGATGACTGCATTCACTGCAATAAGTGCAGCTCAAAATGTCCGTATGGACTGAATACGCCTGAATTGCTGAAGCAGCATCTGGCGGATTACAGGAATATACTTGCCGGGAATGTGAGGATATAAATTTTCGCTGGTGAAAACGAATACAGCAGAAATTTAGAAAATGAATAGTTGCCAATTCAATATGGGTATTAGACATTTCTTTTTGAGAATTATAAGATGTAGGTATTCCGGGAACGGAGTATCTGCATCATTTGTTTCCCGACTATTTATGAAAGAAGGTAATCCCGTTGTTTTCCAATAAACAGTTAAAAGATATGATTGTACCATTATTCATCGAACAGTTATTAATCATGCTGGTCGGAGTTGCTGACACTTTTATTGTCAGTTTTGCCGGAGATGCTGCAGTGTCGGGAGTTTCACTGGTGAACTCATTTAATACCATCTTCATTTACCTGTTCACGGCACTGGCATCCGGAGGTGCGGTGATTGTAAGTCAATACATCGGGCGACAGGAAAATGATGCGGCGGGAGAGACATCCAGTCAGCTGCTGACGGCCTCAACCCTGTTTTCCCTTGTTACTGCATTACTGATTCTCGGTGTTCACCGTCAGCTGATGAGCCTGATGTTTGGCCGGGTGGAACCGGCAGTAATGGATGCGTGTATTGTATATCTGAAAATCTCGGCGTATTCCTATCCGGCTCTGGCTGTCTATAATGCGGGAGCGGCGTTGTACCGCAGTATGGGGAAAACCAGTGCAATGATGTATATTTCAGTGATTGCAAACATTATTAATGTGGTCGGCAATCTGATCGGTGTGTTTGTCCTGCGGGCCGGTGTGGCGGGAGTGGCTTATCCGTCACTGGTCGCCAGAGTTTTTTCGGCAGCGGCAATTACCGTTTTGTGTTTTGGGCGCAGCAACTTCGTCCGTTATAAGTGGAAGTGGATTCTGGCATGGAATACAAAACTGATCGCGAGGATCTTAAAGATAGCGGTGCCGAATGGGATTGAGAGTGGGATATTTCAGTTTGTAAAAGTGGCGCTCAGCAGCGTGGTGGCATTGTTTGGGACTTATCAGATTGCGGCGAACGGGATTGCGCAGAGTATCTGGTCACTGGCGGCGCTGGTGGGGGTGATGATGGGACCGGTGTTTATTACGGTGATCGGGCAGTGTATGGGGGCCGGCGATGTTGATGCGGCTGATCATTATTTTAAGAAGCTGATTAAAATCACACTGTTGATATCGGTTGTCTGGAATGTGTTGATATTTGCCGGAACACCGCTGCTGATGCGGGTTTACATAGTTGCTGATGAGACCAAAAGCCTGGTGATCTGGCTGGTACTGGTTCACAATATATTCAATTCGGTTGTATTTCCTTTCTCCGGACCATTGAGCAATGGGCTTCGTGCCGCCGGGGACGTGACGTTTACCATGGTGGTATCGATTGCTTCCACGATTGCAGGGCGGTTTGTATTTTCAATTTTCTTTGGTATTGTACTTAAGCTTGGAGTATTAGGTATTGCATATGCTATGTGTCTGGATTGGGGAATCCGGGGCATCATCTTTTTCGTGCGGTACCGGGCCGGTAAGTGGAAACGAATTCAATTGATTTAGCCGGCCGGCGGATGTTATGATTAGATAAAGTAAAGAATATCTGTCCGAAGGGGGAATACGATGTATCTGTTCCAGCGAATCGAAGAACTTATGCTGACTTATCAGGATACCAGAAAAAAAATTGCAGAATTTATCTTAAATGAAAAAGACAGAATCATGAAGCTGTCCATGCAGGAGATAGCTGATTATACATTTACTTCAAAAGCGACATTGGTGCGGTTTGCAAAAACGCTGGGGTTTAGCGGCTGGAAAGAATTTATCCGGGCTTTTATGGAAGAAAGTATCCATCAGGATAATCATTACACCAGCATTAATCCCAATTTCCCTTTTGAAGAAACGGATTCGGTAAAGAAGATCATTCATAATGTCAGCAGCCTGCATATGGCGAGTATTCTCGATACAATGGATACGCTTGAAGCCGATATCGTGGAAATGGCTGTTGACCGTCTGATTTCGGCACGGCAGATTGCAGTGTTCGGCATGAATCCCAATAGCTTTTTTGCCGATATTTTCAAGTGGAAGATGCTTACGATTGGTCGCAATGTTATGGTTGCCAGAGCGGGAGAGGCAGGTATGACTGCCCGTTCATTAGGAGAGGAAGACTGTGCCATCATTATCTCATATTCCGGAAATAACCAGAAGAAAGAACCGGTTACCCAGCTGGATTTATTATTGCAGAATGGTGTTAAGCTGATTGGTATTACCGGCAGCGGCGATAATTATATCCGCAGGCATGTCGACTGTGTCCTCAGTATATCTTCCCGGGAGCGGCTCTATACCAAGATTTCAAATTTCTCAACGGAAGAATCAATTCTGGTGATTTTAAATGTTCTGTTTTCCTGCTATTTTGCCAGAAACTATGAAGCTAATATAAAATACAAAGTAGATAATTCCCGCATTCTCGAAGCAAGCAGAGAGGCATCTTATAATGTGATGAAAGAACTGGAATAATTGAAAACCCTCCGGGGGTGCACACTAGCGATCAACTAATCGCAGTGCAGCACCCCCTTTTTGTTTCACGTTATTTCACAAAACACGACTATTTAGAAGGCCTTCGTAAAACTCTGTTTCGACTTGATCTGATCGACGGTTTTAGTCTTGCAGCGACGGAAAACAGGTGTTACAGTGGAATCAGGAACAGCGGCCGGTCATGACGATGACAGAAAAACAGTCGTTGACTTACAGAAAGAAATGCGCATTCGATCAGGTAAAAGATAACCGGGAAAGTGGAATTTAAAAGGAGAGGGAATATGAGTAAACAGTACTTAAGCCTGGCCCGCGAGATAGTAGATAAAGTAGGCGGCGAAGCAAATATTAATGAAGTCTATCATTGCCAGACCAGATTGCGGTTTCGGCTGGATGATGAGAGTAAAGCGGATAAAGATGCACTGGAGGCAATGGATGATGTAGCAAAGGTTATGACAGGCAGCGGTGTGTTCCAGGTGGTTATCGGAACACATGTGAAAGATGTTTTTGATGAGGTTGAAAAGATCCTGCCGGATATAAATAAAGATAACAGCGGCAGCAGAAAGAACAGTAATGAAAAACGCAGTGCGGCAGGTGTTGTCGTTGACTTTATTGCCGGAAGCTTTCAGCCGATTATACCGGCACTGTCCGGCGCCGGTATGATCAAAGCACTGCTGGCAATTCTGCTGACATTGAAGGTGATTGACAATACTTCCCAGACTTATTACATACTGAACTTTTTTGCCGATGCTATTTTTTACTTCCTGCCGATTCTGCTGGCATTTTCCGAGGCGCAGAAGTTAAAATGCAATGCGATACTGGCGGCAAGTGTAGCAGCAATTATGCTGCATCCGAACTGGGGACTGATGGTTTCTGCCGGAGAAGCAGTCAACTTTTTCAATGTGATTCCATTTACGCTGGCAACCTATACCGGTTCGGTGATTCCGATTATTCTGGTAGTTCTGGTCCAGAGTTATGTGGAGCGGTTCCTTGACCGGATCATTCCAAAGTCAGTGAAGCTGGTATTTGTACCAATGCTGACCTTCCTGGTGATGGGAACTCTGGCACTTGCGGTACTGGGGCCGATCGGTACGATTATCGGCGGTTATCTGGCAATTTTCTTCACCTTTTTGAGTACCAATGCAAGCTGGGCGCCATCGCTGCTAATCGGTGGCTTCCTGCCGCTGATGGTAATGTTCGGACTTCATAACGGCGTGGCACCGCTGGGAGTTATGCAGATGGCGGAACGTGGTTATGACAGTATTTTCGGACCGGGTTGTGTCTGCTCCAATATATCTCAGGGTGTTGCCTGCCTGGTGGTCAGTCTCAGGACAAAGGATTCCAAGACCAGACAGATTGCGTTGTCGGCCGGTATTACCGGATTGATGGGCATTACGGAACCGGCTCTTTACGGAGTGACCCTGGCAAAGAAATATCCGCTGATTGCTGCCATGATTGGTGGCGGCTGCGGCGGTCTGTATGCGGGGCTTACCCAGACACATCGTTTTGCTACCGGATCTTCCGGTCTGCCGGCTATTTTCCTTTATATCGGTGACGGTACAATGAGGTATTTTTATAATATCATTGTTGCACTCATTATATCTGCAGTGGTGACTGCGGTGTTGACTTATATCTTGTCTTTTAAATTCGAGAAGGCGGGAGTTGATCAGGCCGGGAAACAGCTGGAAGCAGATTTGGAAGGTGTGAAGGCAGCAGCTGTAAAGACAGAAGTTATCAAGACAGAAACCGGTACTATATATGTTCCGCTGGATGGTGAGGTGATCCCGCTGGAAGATATCGGTGATGGAGTATTTTCAGCAGGTGTCCTGGGGCAGGGCTGCGGCATCAATCCGACAGGAGAAACGGTATATGCTCCATTTGACGGCGAGATTATTCTGGTTGCGGAGACAAAACATGCGGTTGGGATTAAAAGCAATGACGGGATTGAAGTTATGATTCATGTTGGTCTGGATACGGTGGCTCTGAACGGTGAAGGTTTTGACGTGAAGGTGAAAGTCGGAGACCGGGTACGGTGCGGGCAGCAGCTGATGCGGTTTGATAAAAAAGCAATTGCCAAAAAGTATCCTGTAGTAACAGCAGTTTTGGTAACCAACAGTGCAGCGTTTGAGCAGATTGAGGTGTTGAAAGCCGGTACGGCGATAAAGTCAGAACCGATGCTGGCAGTGAAATAGGAGGATTAATTGATGAATAGAAAAATAATGCCGGAAGGTTTTTTGTGGGGCGGCGCCACTGCCGCAAACCAGTTTGAAGGCGGTTGGAATGAGGACGGAAAAGGGCTTGGCCTGATTGATCTGATGCCTCATGGTGAGGACCGGATGGCGATTGCCAAAGGTGAGAAGGTGATGCTGGATTGTGATGATCAGCATTTTTATCCCGGCCATGAAGCGGTTGATTTTTACCACCATTACAAAGAAGATATTGCGTTGCTTGCAGAGGCGGGATTTAAGTGTTTTCGCCTGTCGATCAGCTGGACCAGAATCTTTCCGACCGGCGAGGAGGAGACACCCAATGAAAAAGGGCTGGACTTCTATGATGCGGTGTTTGATGAATGCCGGAAATATGGGATCGAACCACTGGTGACCATCTGCCATTTTGACCTGCCGGTTCACCTGCTTAAGAAGTTTGGCGGCTGGCGGGACCGCCGGATGATTGACTGCTTTATGAAACTATGCGAGGTTTTATTTAACCGGTATCAGGATAAGGTGAAATACTGGATTACCTTTAATGAAATCAATATGCTCAATCATTTGCCTTTCTCCAGCGGCGGACTGATTCCGGAAGCCGGAGAGCAGCAGAATCAGGTGAAATATCTTTGTGCCCACCATCAGCTCATGGCAAGTGCCAGAGCGGTTATTCTGGCCCATCAGGTGATGAAGGACTGTATGGTCGGATGTATGCTGGCAGGCGGCAGTTTCTATCCGTATTCCTGTGATCCGCAGGATGTCTGGCAGGCCAAACAGACGGAGCGGGGCAATTATTTCTACATTGATGTGCAGAGCCGCGGATCTTATCCGAACTATGCGCTGAAATTAATGGAACGGGAAGGTATCACTGTTGACTGGCAGCCGGGAGATAAGGAGATTTTGCAGGCAGGAACGGTTGACTTTATCAGCTTCAGTTATTACTGCAGCCGCTGTGATTCGGCTAATCCTGAAGTGACGGCCAAACGGATGGCAGCCAATGCCTTCAGAACGGTTAGGAATCCGCACCTGAAAGCCAGTGAATGGGGATGGCAGATCGACCCGCTTGGACTCCGGGTGACAATGAATGACTTGTATGACCGCTACCAGAAGCCGCTGTTTATTGTCGAAAATGGACTGGGTGCTGTCGATGTGGTAAAGGAAGACGGAAGTATAGAAGATGATTACCGGATTGCCTATATGAGGGAACATATCAAGTGTATGATCGATGCGGTGGTCGAAGACGGTGTACCGCTGATGGGATATACGATGTGGGGACCGATTGACCTGGTCAGTGCCTCAACCGGTGAAATGAGCAAACGTTATGGTGTGATCCATGTGGACCGGGACGATCAGGGTAAGGGAAGCCTGAAACGGACGAAGAAGAAGAGTTTTTACTGGTATCAGAAGGTGATTGGTACGAATGGAGCTGATCTGGACTGATAATATCTGAGGGAGTATTTGAAATATGAAACATGGGGCTGCTGCACGAGCGATTTATTTGATCGCAGGTGCGGCAGCCCCATGTATTTTAGGTGGTTAACAGGGCGTTTGAATCATCAGGGCATGGTGCCTGTATTAATATTATATTTCTTCAGCCGTGCATACAGGCTGGTGCGGTCAATTTTCAGCAGTCTTGCAGCTTTTGCTTTGTTTCCCTGCGCAGCTTCCAGCGCTTTCAGGATCAGTTCTTTTTCCCGTTCAATGGTTTGTCCTTTGAGGGAAAAGTCTGATGCTGAATCAGCAGCAGATGAGTTATTAAAACCGGTCGTGTGTTCCGTCAGCAGCGGCAGAAAATCAAATGACTCAACAGAAAGTTTGCCGTATGGTGAGTTAATGCAGGCACGCTGAATCATGTGTTCCAGTTCGCGTATATTACCTTTCCAGGGATACTGCTGAAACATTGTCATGACCTCTTCATCCAGGCCGGAGACCGCATAACCGTATTCATCATTTATCTTATTGATAAAGTGGGTGCAGAGCGGGGCAATGTCTTCGGGGCGTTCGCGTAATGGCGGTATATTAATTTCTACTCCATTCAGGCGGTAGTACAGATCCAGCCGGAACTTTCCGCTTTCTGCCAGCTTCCGCAGATTCTGGTTGGTACTTCCGATGATCCTGATATCTAATTTCACCGGTTTGTTGCTGCCGATCCGTTCCACTTCTTTTTCCTGAAGCACTCTCAGCAGCTTGGACTGCAGTTCCATTGACATCTCACCTATTTCATCCAGCAAAATGGTACCATGATCGGCCAGTTCGAATTTACCCGGTTTGCCCTGTTTCAGCGCACCGGAAAATGCTCCCGGAGCATAACCGAACAATTCGGATTCCAACAGATCTTTGGGAATGGCGGCACAGTTGATCTTTACATAATTATGAATATAGCGGGAGGAGAGCTGGTGAAGCCCGTTGGCAATCACCTCTTTTCCGGTCCCTGTTTCACCGGTGATCAAAATCGGCAGATTGGTGTCCGCAAATTTTTCAATCTGGTCCTTGATTTTCTGCATGGCAGCCGAATCGCCGATAATCTGGTCGATCGAGTACAGGGGATTGGAGCGTTCCTTAAAGTATTGCTTGTAATATTCGACCCGTTTCCGCAGAAATTTCAGTTCGTCATCCGGACGGATCTTATCAGAGATCCCGTGTGGCAGAGACATGCCGATCGCCCCGATCACTTCGCCTTTGTGAAAAATCGGAAACTTATTTGTGATCAGCGGAATCTCTTCTCCGGTCTTCAGATTCGTGGCAATAAAAATATCGCCGATCCGTTCCTGGCCGGTTTCGATAATGTCAGCTAACAGCGTGTTGGGCAGGTAATCGGTGACAGGTTTGCCGATCATCACATCCGGAGAATCTACGCCGAGCAGACGGGTATAGATTTCGTTTATGTAAGCAACATTCATATGAACGTCAACAATAACACAGTTTGGCATTGCATCCAATGCATAGTGGATGATTTCATCAAAAGATAGAGGATCCATAAAATCTGTCAGCCTTTCTGATATGAAATAATTCTGTTTCACAGAGTTAATCTAATTCTATACCACTTTACATAAAAAAGAAATAGTGTTTATAAAAGTAAAAAGTGTAAGGATAACATTACACAGTGTCGAATGTGTGGTGTTTTCCTTACACTTTTTTTGTGTATCAGGAGCGGAAAACTGTTGATAACCCGCGAAATCTGGTGGATTTGTAAGTTGGCACGCAGATTGCTATATAGATAAGTACAGAGCGCTCAAAAAATTATACAAGGAGGTTTTCAGGTTGAAGTGTTTCAAAGCCATGTCAAAGCAGCAGGCGGTTCAATTGATAAAGAACGGTGATGTTGTTGCCACCGGTGGATTTATCGGCAGTGGGATCGCTGAGGAAATATTATCAGAAATGGAACAAAACTTTTTGCAAAACGGATATCCCAGAGATTTGACAGTCATATTTCCGGCCGGCCAGGGAGCCAGAGACGGCAGCGGAAACGATCATTTTTCTCATGAAGGATTGCTGAAGACAGTGATCGGGGGACATTGGGCCAAATGTCCCCGAATGGGAGAACTGGCTAATAAAAACAAAATTCAGGCTTACAATATACCTCAGGGGGTTATCAGCCAGATGTTTCGGGATATCGCGGTAAAAACCGGATTTACCTTATCGAAAGTCGGACTTCATACATTTGTAGATCCCAGGGTGGAAGGTGGCAGGCTGAACCGTGTGACAACGGAAAACATCGTTAAAGTAGTCGAGATTGAAGGACAGGAATTTTTGATGTATAAACATTTTCCCATTGATGTGTGTATTCTGCGGGGGACTTATGCGGATGAAAGCGGCAACATCTCAATGGAACATGAGGCCATGACGCTGGATGCCACTTCGATTGCACAGGCATGTAAAGCATCAGGAGGCAAGGTCATAGTTCAGGTAAAGCAGATTGTAAAAAAAGGCTCGCTCGATCCGAAACTGGTTAAGATACCGGGGATCTATGTAGACGCAATTGTTGTTGCCGGCCAGAGTCATGAACAATGCATGGGTACCTATTATGATCCGTCTATATCCGGCCAGACACGCTGTTCGATGGAACAGGAAGTTGCCGGAGAACTGGACAATAAAAAAGTGATCGGACGAAGAGCTGCAATGGAGCTTCAAAAGGGGGCAGTTATCAATCTGGGAATCGGGGCACCGGAATATATCTCCAAGGTTGCGGTTGAAGAGGGGATCAGCGATGACCTGACATTAACGATTGAATCGGGAATTGTCGGTGGTGTGGCGCTGAGCGGCAATCAATTCGGGGCAGCTAAGAATCCGGAGGCAATTCTTGACCAGCGGCTGCAATTTGATTTTTATGACGGCGGAGGTATTGATCTGGCTTTTCTGGGACTGGCGGAAGCGGATCAGCAGGGGAATGTCAATGTCAGTAAGTTTGGTGATTTTGTTGCCGGCTGCGGCGGGTTTATAAATATCACGCAAAATGCCAAAAAGGTGATGTTTTGTGGTACATTTACTGCAGGGGGGCTAAGAACCAGCATCGATGAAGGAATATTAACAATCGAACAGGAAGGGTCTAAAAAGAAATTCGTAAAGACAGTCGAACAGATTACGTTCAGCGGCAGCTATGCCGGGGAAAGGGAACAACCGGTGATGTTTATTACAGAACGGGCGGTTTTTACCCTGGAAAAAGACGGTCTGCATCTGAAAGAGATTGCTCCGGGCGTTGATCTGGAGAAGGATATTCTGGCTCAGATGGATTTTAAACCTGTGATTGATGATGATTTAAAACTTATGCCTGAGAATATTTTTAAAAAGGAGAAGATGGGATTATGTTAAAGCGGTTTACAAGAGGATGTGTGAATGTAGCGCAGAATTATCTGCCGGATCCGTTTTTATTTGCGGTATTGTTATCAGGAATTTTATTTGCTCTGGGAATCTTTTTAAACGGGCAGACTCCGCTGCAGATGATAAACCATTGGGGAAATGGGATATGGAATTATCTTGGATTTTCAATGCAGATGGTACTGGCAGTAGTATTGGGGAACTGTCTGGCCAACACGGAAGCAGTGGATAAACTGCTGACCCGGCTTTCGAAAATACCGAAAACACCAAAGCAGGCAGTGGGATTTGCGACTTTGATTTCCGGTATCGCCTGTCTGATTCAATGGTCGTTTGGCCTGGTTATCGGAGCGATATTTTCTAAAAAAATTGCAAAATCCGTAAAAGGAGTAGACTACCGGCTGCTGATTGCAGGTGCATACTCAGTCTATATCCTTACGGTGCTGACCAGTTCGATTCCGTTAAAAGCGGCCAGTAATCCGGATGAATTGCTGATTACCACCAGCGGCATCATTTCGGAAGTGATTCCGATGGCAAAAACAGCGTATAATCCGATTACTCTGGTGACCTGTTTAATTCTGCTGGTTACGATCCCGCTGCTGAATATGGCAATGCATCCGGATCCGAAAGACACCGTATGTGTCGATCCGGCGCTGCTTGATGAGGCACCAAAGTTCGTTAAAAAAGATAAAAAAGAGATGACTCCGGCGGAACGCATTGAAAACAGCAGTATTATTACCTGGGCATTTTGTCTGGCCGGTGCCGTTTACATCGGTATTCTGATTAAGAAAGACGGATTTAACCTGACAATAGATTTAATGAATCTGATTCTTCTGGTAACCGGTATGTTTTTGCATAAAACACCGATTGCGTTTGTGAATGCTGTCAGACAGGCCATCAGCAGTGCTGCCGGTATTGTGTTACAGTTCCCGTTCTATGCCGGAATCATGGGCATGATGACCGGTGCAAATGCTGCCGGAATATCACTGGCTTATGTATTTTCAGAAGGGATTATATCAGTGGCTAATGTACACACATTCCCGTTATTTTCATTTCTCAGTGCAGCGATTGTAAATATGTTCGTGCCGTCAGCAGGCGGCCAGTGGGGCGTTCAGGCTCCGGCCATGTTCCCGGCGGCATACAAGCTGGGGGTACGTCCGGAACTGACCGTTATGTCACTTTGCTGGGGTGATAACTGGACCAACCTGATACAGCCGTTCTGGGCACTTCCGGCACTGGGAATCGCCAAACTGGGCGTCAGGGATATTATGGGCTATCTTGTTGTAGTATTTTTGTGGACCGGTGTGGTTCTGTTTGGAATGTTCTTATTATGGGGATTTATTTTTTAAGATGAAAGAGAGGAAAAATATAATGAAAAGAAAAACAATAATTACGGCAGCAATTACAGGTGCCATTCATATACCGTCGCAGTCAGAGTATTTACCGATTACACCGGATGAAATTGCTGATGAAGCAATTAAGGCCTGTGAGGCCGGGGCAGCGGTTGCCCATATCCATGTGAGAAATCCGGAAAATGGCCGTCCGACACCGGATATTGAATTATTTGAGTATGTCTGTAAAAAAGTAAAAAAGGCATGTGATGTTATCCTGTGTCTGACAACCGGCGGTGATCCTACTACCATGACGCTGGAACAGCGGCTTTTGCCGGTTACGCAGCTGAAACCGGAACTGGCTTCTTTTAACGGCGGTTCTTTTAACTTTGCACTTCATCCGCTGGCAGACCGGCTGACGGAATACCGTTTTGACTGGGAGCGGGATTACCTGCTTAATACCGAAAATAACATTCATAATAACACGTTTAAGTCAATGAGGGAGTATCTCGGTTACTTTGAAGAATCAGGATCAAAGCCTGAATTCGAAGTTTATGACATGGGACAGATCAACAACATTGCCTATCTGGTGAAAAGCGGTAAGGTAAAATCACCGGTGTACATACAGTTTGTACTTGGTATTCTGGGCGGGATGCAGGCCACTGCAGAAAATCTGATCCACATGGTTGATATGGCAGAAAAGACACTGGGGAAAGAAAATCTGGTCTGGTCGGTTGTCGGTGCCGGTCAGCAGCAGATGAAGCTTGGATCAGTTTCACTGGCAATGGGCGGCAATGTCAGGGTCGGACTTGAAGACAGCATCTGGCTTGGCAAAGGGGTGAAAGCTAAGAGCAATGCCGAGCAGGTCAGCAAGATTGTTCGTATTGCCAATGAATTAAGTGTTGAGATTGCGACGCCGGATGAGGCCAGAGAGATCCTTGGCCTGAAGGGGATTGAACACGTTAACTACTAAACCCTGCATATCATTAATGGGAAATAAACGGGTGCTAATATGAGAGATGTTGTGATAGTAAGTGCCGCCAGAACTGCAATCGGCAGTTTTGGCGGGAGTCTGGCAGGAATGTCAGCGGTAGATCTGGGTGTAGCAGCAGCGGCTGAAGCGATCAGACGGGCCGGCATTAAAGCGGCTCAAATTGATGAAGTTATCGTCGGTAATGTGTTAAGTGCCGGTCTGGGGCAGAATGTAGCGAGGCAGGTCGCATTAAAGGCGGGAATACCGGTAGTAACTCCGGCGATGGGACTTAGCAAGGTATGTGGTTCCGGGCTAAGAGCGGTGTCGCTGGCAGCGCAGATAATCAAAGCCGGAGATGCCGACATCATTCTGACCGGTGGAACAGAGAGTATGTCCAATGCTCCTTTTGTAATGAAGAACCACCGGTTCGGAAATAAAATGGGCAATGATACAATTGTTGATTCGATGGTTCATGACGGGCTCTGGGATGCATTTCATGATTACCATATGGGCATGACAGCGGAAAATATTGCCGCGCGTTATCATATTACCAGAGATGAGCAGGATGTTTTTTCCGCCGAGAGTCAGCAGCGGGCCAGAAGAGCAATTGAGTCGGGCCGGATGAAGGATGAAATTGTTCCGGTCAGAATTCCGTCCGGGAGAGGGGAACCGGTTCTTTTTGATACTGATGAGTATCCGCGTTTTGGGACAACGGCAGAAAGCCTTGGTAAACTGCGCCCGGCATTCAAACCGCAGGGGACAGTCACTGCCGGCAATGCATCGGGCATTAATGACGGTGCTGCAATGCTGATTGTCTGTTCCGGGGAAAAGGCAGAGCAGCTGGGGCTGCCGGTTATGGCAAAAATATCCGGATATGCATCTGGCGGCGTGGAACCGGAAGTTATGGGCCTTGGTGTCGTTCCGGCGGCAGAGCTGGCGATGAAAAAAGCCGGAATATCGGCAGCAGAACTGGATCTGGTTGAGGCGAATGAGGCTTTTGCAGCTCAGGCCATTGCGGTTTGCAGGGATCTGGGCGTTGACCCGGCAAAAACAAACGTGAACGGCGGTGCTGTTGCACTTGGCCATCCGATCGGAGCATCCGGGGCCAGAATCCTTACAACCCTGATTTATGAAATGCAGAGACGAGATGTGAGTAAAGGTCTTGCGGCATTGTGTATCGGCGGCGGTATGGGAACAGCTGTCGTAGTGGAAAGGCAGGAAACTATATGAAGAGAGTTTCAGCACAAGAGGCGGTTGCCGGTCTGAACGACGGGGCCGTAGTTATGATCGGCGGTTTTATGTCTAACGGAACACCGGAGGTCCTGATTGATGCATTGATTGCGAAAGGGGTAAAAAACCTGACGGTGATTGCCAATGACAGCGGAACACCGGGAACGGGAATCGGTCGTCTGATCGAACATGGTTCAGTTGGAAAACTGATTGCTTCTCATATCGGACTGAATCCGCTGACCGGCCGGCTGATGAATGAAGGAAAGCTGGAAGTGCAGCTTGTTCCCCAGGGAACATTGGCAGAACAGATCCGCGCCGGTGGTGCCGGGCTTGGCGGGGTATTGACACCGACTGGTCTGGGGACGGAGGTCCAGGACGGAAAAGAAGTGCTGGAAGTTAACGGCAGGAAATACCTGCTTGAATTGCCGCTGCAGGCTGATTTTGCATTGATTCGTGCTTCCGTTGCCGATGAAATGGGAAATCTGTTTTATCGTGCAACAACCAGGAATTTTAATCCGCTGATGGCAACTGCAGCGCAGACGGTAATTGCGGCAGCAGAAGAAATTGTGGCGGTTGGAGGGATTGATCCGGAAGCGGTTGCCACGCCGGGGATTTTCGTGGATTATTTGATTGGAGGTGGACCATATGTCGGATAAGGTAAGTCCCCTTCGCCCGGGTTTGGTGGATAGTAAGGTGAGAATTGCCAGACGGGTGGCAAAAGAACTGCACGACGGGAATGTGGTCAATCTGGGGATCGGCCTGCCCACAATGGTGGCAGACTACATACCGGAGGGGATGACGATTCATCTCCAGTCAGAAAACGGAATCCTGGGCATGGGGCCGGTTCCTGATCCGCAGACCTGTGATTTTAATATCGTTAACGCAGGCGGCAAACCGGTGACGGTAAATCCCGGCGCGTGTTATTTTGACAGTGCTTTTTCTTTTTTGATTATTCGCGGCGGACATGTGGATGTCACCGTTCTTGGCGCATTGCAGGCGGATGAACACGGCAGTCTGGCCAGCCACATTATTCCCGGAAAGATGGTTCCGGGTATGGGCGGCGCGATGGATCTCGTCACCGGTTCAAAAAAAGTTGTTATTGCTATGACACATACTGCAAAAGACGGTTCTGCAAAGATATTAAGTCAGATTACACTGCCGGCTACAGCCAGAGAGAAGGTGCATTTAATCGTCACGGAACTGGCTGTGATAGAAGTGACTTCAGGCGGCCTGGTGCTGAAAGAGATTGCAGAAGATACGACGGTTGAAACTGTCATTGAGAAAACGGGGGCGCCATTAACGCTTGCGGATACAATTGGCCGCTTCTGAAAATGCATACATGACAGGTACATACTTATTGCTTTGACGTTTGTCAAAAAATCTTATAAAATCTACTTAAAAATCTGTGGCCACAGAGCGAATTAACTTACCGTAATGGAGACATAGTAAGACTAATAAGCAAGGGAGGGGATCATTTGGATAAAAAACAATTAATAAACGAGGTTATTGAGTATATCATCTCGCATCTGAATGATGACCTCACCCTTGACCGCGTAGCAGAGCGGTTTCACTTCTCAAAATACTATTTTAGCCGGATGTTTAAAGAGGAGACAGGCGAAAGTGTCTACGCATTTATTAAACGCTGCAAAATGGACCAGAGCGCTGTTGATATCAAACTGAAGCGTGCGAAATCGATCATAGAAATCGGTATGGATTATGGCTACACATCTTCTAATTATAGTTCTGTGTTCAGACAGCATCACATGGTTTCTCCGGCCATGTTCAGGAGGGAAAATACTGCCGGCAGCGTACAGATTCCTTTTGATACAGGGCGAACAGCTCACTTTAAAGCTTTTGAAGTATATGCTGCAAATATTAAAGTTCAGGCGATCAGCGACTTTTTTGTTGTATATGAACGCTATATCGGAAGCTATGTTGACCTTGAGCAGAACTGGTATCGTTTTATCGGTAAATATCAGATGCTGTTATCTGAACAGGCACTTCTGCTGGAACGTTTTTATGATGATCCATTAATAACAAGAACGGATCAGTGTATTTGTGATCTTTGCATTACAGTACCACCGGAGTGTACTTTGAAAAATAAGGTATTGATTGGAGGCGGGCGATGGGCTGTCTACCATTTTGAGGGGGCAGTTACAGATATTTTTGAAGAATTACAAGGCGTTTTTAGTGTGTGGTTCCCCGGAAGTGGTTATGAGATGTCAAGACGATATGGGCTGAATATTTATCGGTCGATTGACCGGGATAACAGCCGGGTGGTTATGGATTTTTGTATACCAATACAAGAAGGCAAGAATTCAGAAGATTATTAATGATTTTCTTTTTATAATTATAATCACTCTTAGAGCAAAGTGAGGACTAAATATGAACGGTTTTTTTATAGGTGCTGTCGTGTTGGATTCTGCCGACAAGAATGTTTTGGCTGATTTTTATGCAAAACTTCTGGATGGTGAGATTATTGAAAGCAATGAACACTATGTACAGCTTCAGCTGCCCGGTCAGCTCCGTCTGACGTTTCAAAATGCAGAAGGATTTGTGCCGCCTACCTGGCCGGAAGAACCTGGCAGGCAGCAACAGATGACACACTTAGACATCATGGTGCAGGATCTTGATGAGGCAGTGGCAATTGCTGAAAAACTGGGAGCACAAAAGGCAACTGCACAGTTTGTACCGGGAATGACCACGATGAAAGATCCGGCCGGTCATCCATTCTGTCTGATCCCTCTGCCAAAGGAATGATGGAAAGATCAGATGGTCTGCTTTCTCACGGCATTGTCCTGGAAACGGAAGTAATCAGGGCGATGCCGTGACTGCGTATATTCAAACATTACCCCTTTACTGTTATAGGTGTAGCTGGTGACAACGGCTACGCAGTTATATTCTTCTACATCTAACGCCATATACTTCTCATCGATTTCGGTAATTTTCTCCACAGTCATAATCCGCTTGCTGTTTACAATTGTCATATGGAGTGTATTCTCCAGATAGTCGTAAATTGAACCGCGGGCGATATCCAGAGTCAGATCCGGGACAGCTTCCTTTAAGAAATAATTGTGATTTAAAATCAATGGTTTTTCATCAAGATAATGAAGCCTTTGAATATAGTATGCCTGTGATCCAACCGGAAAGCCGGTGTGGGAAGCAAGTGCAGCATCAGTTGTAATCTCAGAAAAAAGCAACACTTCGGTCCGCGCCTGCTGTTCATTACGGAGCGCAGATTCCCTGAAACTTTCGATCTCACCAATCGTGAAGGCGGTCTGCTCAACGGGCCGGTAAATATTTCTGACACCTTTTCCCTGCATCGTCTGGACATAACCATCTGTCACCAGTTCACCGATGGCACGCCGGACAGTATTTCTTGAACAGTCATAGATCTGTATCAGAGTGTTCTCCGGGGGGAGCAGTTCCTGGTAGGGATAATGGTCAGCTTCTATTTTTTTCTTCAAATCCTTATATATCAGTTCATATTTACTTTTCGGCATATTTTTACAGTCCCTTTATTTTCTACAGGTGGTCCGGACGGGGTGTCTTCTTGACCGATAAAGCTGGTCAAGAAGCATCGGATATTCATCCGATGTGAAAGTTGATACGAAAATATGCTTACAAGCAAGCTTGACACATATCTTCGCACCAACTTTCCCGCCGTCCTGAATTGTTACATTAATTATAATTGATAATAAGATAGTGTCAATAGCATTCGGACAACTTGTTTAAACAAATTTTATTATCCTTATTGACATGTTTAAACAAGTGTGGTATAAATTAGTTAAAGGGAACTTGTTTAAACAAGATGAGATTGTTGAAACCAATACAGGAGGTTGTTTTATGGGGAAGTATACGGAGGAAGCCAGGGAGCTTCTGGATCTCGTAGGCGGAAGGGGAAATATTGCTGCAGTATCACACTGTATGACAAGAATGCGTTTTGTACTTAATGATCCGGAGATCGCAGATATCAAAAAGATCGAGGCAATGAAGGTTGTCAAAGGCAGCTTTACTCAATCGGGGCAGTTTCAGGTGATTATTGGCAATTCGGTTGCTGATTTTTACAATGACTTTACAGCTGTGGCCGGACTGGAAGGCGTATCGAAGGATGCTGTGAAACAGGCGGCAAAGCAGAATCAGAATGTGATGCAGAGAATTATCACAGCACTGGCTGAGATTTTTGCTCCGCTGATTCCGGCGATTATTACCGGTGGTTTGATTTTAGGCTTCCGCAACTGTATCGACAGCTTGTACTTATTTGAAAACGGCACGAAAACATTATGTGACATCAGCCAGTTCTGGGCCGGGATTGACAGTTTCCTGTGGCTGATTGGCGAAGCGGTCTTCCATATGCTGCCGGTCGGAATCTGTTGGTCGGTGACTAAGAAGATGGGGACGACGCAGATGCTTGGTATCGTTCTTGGTTTGACTCTTGTATCCGGGCAGCTCCTGAATGCATATGGAGTCGCCACAACAGCAGCTGCAGATATTCCAACCTGGAATTTCGGTTTCTTCCAGATCAATATGATCGGTTATCAGGCGCAGGTACTGCCGGCTATTCTGGCAGCGTTTACTTTGGTTTATTTAGAAAAGTTTTTCCGAAAGATTACGCCGCAGGTGGTCTCCATGATTGTCGTACCTTTCTGCAGCCTTATACTGGCAGTTGTTGCCGCCCATTTTGTTTTGGGACCGATCGGCTGGAAGATTGGTTCGGTTATCTCAGCAGTGGTTTATGCAGGAATCACCGGCCCGCTGAAAGTTATCTTTGGTGCGATTTTTGGTCTGGTATATGCACCGCTTGTTATTACAGGACTTCATCATATGTCCAATGCTATTGATCTGCAGCTGATTGCCGACTACGGCGGAACGATGCTGTGGCCGATGATTGCGCTGTCAAACATTGCTCAGGGTTCGGCAGTTCTGGGAATGATTTATCTTCAGAAAAAGGATGCAAATGCACAGGAAGTTAATGTTCCGGCCTGCATTTCATGCTATCTTGGTGTTACGGAACCGGCTATATTCGGTGTAAACCTGAAATACACATTCCCATTTGTATGCGGTATGATCGGTTCGGCCTGTGCAGCGATTGTCTGTGTCGCAACAGGGACTACGGCAAATGCGATCGGCGTGGGCGGTCTGCCGGGCGTACTGTCGATTCAGCCGGCATATATGCTGACCTTTACACTGTGTATGGCGATTGCAGTTGCAGTTCCATTTATCCTGACAGTTATTGTCGGAAATAAACGGCTTTCGGTACAGGTAGCTAATGAATCATAGAAAGGTAATGAAATGGCAGATTTTAAAGATAAAGTAGTGTATCAGATATATCCAAAGTCATTTAACGATTCTGATGGTGATGGTTTTGGGGATTTGCAGGGAATTATAGAGAAACTGGACTATCTCGAAGCGTTAGGCGTGGATTACCTGTGGCTGACACCGTTCTTTATTTCTCCACAGAATGATAATGGTTATGATGTGTCGGACTACCGCAGCATTGATCCCAGATTTGGCAAGACGGATGATCTGCAGCGGCTGATCGATGAAAGTGAAAAAAGAGGAATGGGACTAATGCTGGATATGGTGTTCAATCATACCTCCACCGCTCACTCATGGTTTCAAAAGGCTCTCGCCGGGGATAAAGAATATCAGGATTACTATATCTTTAAAGATGGAAATCCGCAGGATATGCCTACCAACTGGGAGTCGAAGTTCGGCGGACCGGTATGGGAATATGTACCGGCACTTGAGAAATGGTACCTTCATCTGTATGATGTCACGCAGGCGGATCTGAACTGGGAAAATCCCAAAGTGCGGGAAGAATTAAAAGATATTCTGCGTTTCTGGAAAGAAAAAAGAATCAAAGGGTTCCGGTTTGATGTGGTAAATCTGATTTCAAAGCCGGAAATCTGGGAAGATGATTTCGAGGGAGACGGACGCAGATTTTACTCAGACGGCCCGAAGGTTCATGAATATTTGAAAGAGCTGGTAAGGGACTCCGGTATTCAGGATCTGGTGACGGTGGGAGAAATGTCTTCCACTACGCTGGAACATTGTATCCGTTATTCCAAACCGGAGGAGCAGGAACTTTCCATGTGTTTTAACTTTCATCATCTGAAGGTGGATTACATAGACGGGAATAAGTGGGAGATCATGTCGCCTGATTACGCCAAATTAAAGAACCTCTTTCGGCAGTGGCAGGAAGGAATGCAGGCAGAGAACGGATGGAACGCCTTGTTCTGGTGTAATCATGATCAGCCGCGTATTGTATCAAGGTTTGGCGACGAGAAAAAGTACTGGAAGCAGTCGGCGATGATGCTGGCCGGGATGGTTCATCTGATGCGGGGAACACCTTATATTTACCAGGGTGAGGAGATCGGGATGACGAATCCGCATTATACCTCCATCGGGCAATATAAGGATGTCGAAAGTCTGAATTATTACCAGATTCTTCTGGATCAGGGCAAGACTGAGGCGGAGGCACTGGATATTCTGGGAGCCAGATCGAGAGACAACAGCCGGACACCGATGCAGTGGACCGGAGAGAAGTACTGCGGTTTTTCTCAGTCGGAACCATGGCTGCCGGTATCGGATAATGGTCAGAAGATTAACGTGGAATTACAGCTGGCTGACAGCGATTCGATACTGGAGTTTTATAAAAAGCTGATCCGGTTGCGCAAAGAAAAGAAGGTGATTTCACAGGGTACGATTACTTTTCTTGCAGCAGACAACAATGACCTGATGGCTTATAAAAGAAACTGGGAAGATCAGGAGCTTGTTATATACTGTAATCTTGGCGAAAAAGAACTATGTATTCAGGAAGAACTGAAACGGGAAGATTACCGGAAGCTGTTGGGTAATTTCAGTTCTGGTCCGGAATGTTCAAATGCAGGGAAGTTGGTTTTAAAGCCATATGAAATCATTGTGTTAGAAAAACAATAAAATATAGATGGGTTATAATGTTAAGAGAAAGAAGTCGTCAGTTGTAGAAAACTGGATGGCTTCTTTTTGTGAATTATCGCTAAAAAAGTTCTCTGTTTCTGTGGTAAATTAACAATCTTTACTTCTAACTATATAAAGAGTATTGACAGGTATAAGAGAAAGGTGTATCATCAGATCATAACATTGAAACATATTATTACAAGGTTAAGAAAATGAAAGGATGGTATCATTATGGGATTCAGAGAAGATGGAAAGTGGTGGGTCAGCCCGTCAAACTACGACGAGGAAGTTACGAGCAAATTCAATTTCCCGGAAAAAATTGAATTTTTAGATACAACTCTTCGTGACGGAGAGCAGCAACCTGGTATTATATTTACAAAGGATGAAAAAGTAGCGATTGCCAAACGTCTGGATCAGGCTGGCGTTCAGAGAATTGAGGCTGGTACACCGGCAGCTCTGGAAGAAGATGCAGAAGCGATCCGCGAGATTGCCAGTCTGGGTCTGAAGGCAGATATCTACGCATTTGTCCGCAACATGGTAAAAGATATGGAACTGGCCAAATCCTGCGGTGTTGACGGTGTTATTGCCGAGGTAGTAGGAAGTGAGCATCTGCTTAAAGTAGGACAGCGCTGGGATGTGGACCGGGCGATCAAATCGGCCAGAGAAGCAACGACTGCCGGTCATGAGATGGGATTAAAGGTAACCTTTTTCCCGGCAGATTCTTCCCGTGCCGATCTTAATTACCTGATTGATCTGGTCAGCTCCGTACGTGACGGCGGACATATTGATTCTCTGGCATTGGTTGATACTTTTGGTGTTCTCTCACCTGAAGGCGCAGCACACAGGGTTAGAAAATTAAAAGAAGCCTTCCCGGGACTGCCGATTGAATTGCATTTCCATGATGACTTTGCAATGGGTGTGTCTACCGCAATTGCCGGTCTGGCAGCAGGCGCATCAGTTGTACATACGACAGTGAACGGAATCGGTGAACGGGCCGGCGGCGCTCCGATGGAACCACTGGCATTGGCACTGGAGTCCATGTACGGACAGAAATCCGGTTTGGATATGAAACAGTTTAAGAGCCTGTCAGAATTTGTATCACAGTGCTCACGGATTCCTACTCCGCCGACAAAACCAATTACCGGTGACAAGATATTCCTATGGGAAACAGGACTGCCATCTAACTTATGGCTGAACGTAAAAGATACTGATCCGCTCATTATGCTTCCTTACCACTGGGATATGACCGGACACAGAATGCCGGAACTGCTGATGAGTAAAAAGAGCGGTATCCGCAACGTTGAAACATGGCTGGAGAAACTGGGATTGAAGGTTCCGGAAGGCAAAGAGCGTGATTTATTAATGGCAGTAAAAGAATTGTCACTGGCTGAACACAGAACATTAAATGAAGAAGATTTCCGCAGACTGGTAGCCGAAATAAACGCATAGGCAGGTATAGGAGGGGAATTTATGAAGGTGCTTGTTAAGATAGCAAAGGTGGTACAGGGGCATTTTGCATTGTTTACAATCGCAATCGCCGCACTTGCATTTCTGGTTCCGGAATCATTTTTATGGGCTTCGAAAGGTATGAATCTGGGAATGATTGTTGTAATGTTCGGGATGTCACTGACAATGGAATTTTCAGATTTTAAAGAGTTGGTACTGCGTCCAAAGGCGGTATTACTGGGGCTCGTCTGCGTGTTCTGTATATCAAGTGCAGTGACCTTTGTGACGGTAAATGTTCTGGGTCTGCCGATGGGACTGGCGATCGGACTGCTTCTGTGCGGGGCGACACCGGGCGGTGTTATCACCAATGTTCTGACTTATGTTGCTGATGGTGACGTTCCGTTATCCGTAGGACTTACTTCAGTAGGAACCCTGATTGCACCGATTGTGACACCGGCGATGGTATATCTGCTGGTGGGCCGGATGACTACTGTGGATGGTCCCGGTATGATTAAAAGTATGCTGATCAATGTCGTTTTACCGCTGGTGGTTGGTTTGACCATCAAGGCACTGATGCGGCAGACGGCAGAAAAGATAGCGGAGTTTTCGCCATTGTTTTCACTGATCGCATTAGGATTCGTGGTGGGTATCATTGTATCGATGAATAAAACAAAACTGATTGATGCGCTTAGTATTAAGCTGCTTATCGCCGTATTGATTTTTATCTTAGTACCTGCCTTCCTTTGCCTGTTCCTTGCGAAATTACTGAAGATAGGAATCCCCCAGGCACGGGCGATCGGAATTGAGGTTGGATTTAAGAACTCGATCCTGGCTTCGATTATCGCCGGCAATGTCTTCAGTGAGTTCCCGGAAGCAGCGCTTCCAGGCGTGGTGATCGCCGTAGTAGCGGCAGTAGTCGGACCAATCGTCGGCAGCTACTGGGCAAAAAGCGGCGGCGGAATCCGGGCAGAGGCAGAAGCAAATAATAGTTAAGCAGGTTCCCGGCAGGCAGGAGAGGAGTGATTATACTTCTCTCCTGTCGGTGTATACCCACAGCATTTTGGCTGTCTCGGTTTCAGACGGATTGCGCCAGTAATGCGGAACCGATGAGTGATAATGGATCGAATCATCTACATGCAGCATGAAGACTTCATCTTTTAAATGAAACTCGATCGTTCCCTGTAAAATATAAAGAAATTCTTCACCATGATGGGTGTTGGGTTCATTCCGGCCAGAGAGCGGTTTTACGGTGTAGGTCATCGGAGACAATCTGGCATCAGGCAGTGTGGAACGAGAGGTGAGCGTAACACCTTCCAGTCCGATTGTAAACTTTTCTTTTTCACCGGTGCTGACATATGGCCGTTGTGAGGTATCGGATTTGAAGTAATAGAGCGGATTCTCACCATAAAATCTGGCCAGCCGTTCCAGGATATCAAAGGA
The DNA here is from genome assembly GCA_032073745.1 of Lachnospiraceae bacterium. Lineage (GTDB taxonomy): Bacteria > Bacillota > Clostridia > Lachnospirales > Lachnospiraceae > Brotaphodocola. The sequence continues at coordinate 154,913 of DAMAMW010000011.1, forward strand.
TACGTTTGCCTGGGCAGCTTCGATTTTGGCCAGATAGGAGACGGAGATTCCGACCTGCTCAGCTACATCTGACAGGGAGAGGCCCTTTTTGATCCGGTCTTCCTGCCACTTTTGTCCCAGCATTGTACGGGTCACTCCTGATGATTCGCCGGACTGGTGTGAGTAGTCTTTTCCAAGCAGGGATGCGATGGTTGCCAGATTCATATTTTTTTCTATTGAAAACTCTTTGATTTTACGAAGCCTGTCAATATCACCCGGGGTGAATATCCGGTACTGGCTGGCAGAACGGTGGGGGGTTATCAGCCCGGCCTTCTCCCAGTTGCGGATTGTGGCGGCGGTAACTCCGACTATTTTAGCAGCATCATTGATGCTCATGGTTACCTGCTGGTCAAGATCTTTTTCCATAATATTCTCCTTTGTTGGTCCTGTACTTAAGTATAGAAAAACATGAACAAAATTGCAATACCTTGAAACAATACTTTGAAAGGATGAGATATATGAAATTATTAATTATCAATGTCGGCGGTTCGTCAACAAAGCTGGCTGTTTATCAGGACCAGACGGAGCTGATTGTTGAAACCATTCGTCACCGCAGTGCGGAACTGACCGGATTTCAAACATTTTGGGATCAGCTGGATTACCGCCGGGAAGCGGTTCTGGAGTTTCTGACCCGCAATCATGTGGATATTCAGGACCTGGATGCGATCGTATCACGGGGGCCGGTTGTAAAACCACTGGAATCCGGGGTATATGAAATCGATCAGGAAATGCTGGCCGATGCCAGACAGGGCGTGTATGGAATGCATCCTTCCGGTCTTGGCTGTGAAATTGCCTGGCAGTTGTCAGCCGGCCGGATTCCATGTCTGACCGTTGATCCGCCTTGTGTGGACGAAATGATTGATATTGCCAGAGTGACCGGTCTGCCGGAGATTAAACGGGTTAGTTTTTTTCAGGCACTGAATCATAAGGCCAAGGGGCGTCAGCTGGCGGAGCAGTTAGGAACAGAATACGAAAAATTAAATATTGTCATTACACATCTGGGCAGCGGCATATCGGTGGCCTCCCATAAACAGGGAAAGGTCATTGATCTGACTAATGGCCTGGAAGGTGACAGCCCGTTTGGCCTGGACCGGGTGGGAACACTGCCGGCCGGAGACTGGATGCGTTATTGCACTTCCGGAGAAAAGACGAAAGAGGAGCTGCTGGCGATTATAAACGGCGGCGGAGGAATCAAGGCGCATCTGAATGTCAACAATGCACTCGAAGTTGAGGTGATGATTGACAATGGAGATGAATATGCTGCTCTGGTCTATCAGGCCATGGCATTTCAGGTGGGCAAGGGTGTCGGTGCGGCAGCAGCGGCACTGGGAGCGAAGCCGGATGCGATTATTGTCACCGGCGGACTGGCCCATTCCAAACGGTTTGTCGGAAACCTGACTCCGCTGATTGACTGGATCGCACCACTTTATATCTGGCCGGATGACAATGAGGTTCTGGCGTTGGCCCAGGGCGCTCTGCGAGGATTGACAGGAAAAGAAGCAATCAAGCAATACAGGGATTAATGGAGGTTAACATAGATGAAGACAATCAGAGATATCAGGCAGTTCGTAACAAAGTTAAAACCGCTGACGATTGCCGTTGCCGGTATCAGCGAAGAAGAAATCCAGCTGGTAAAACAGGCATCCGAAGAAAATCTGGCACGGTTTATTTTGATTGATGAACCGGATCATATCGAATCATTATTAGAGAAACATGGAATTTCGCCGGAGACAGTAAAGATTCACGCAGTGCCATCTGCCCATCATGCCCCGGCACAGGCTGTAGAACTGGTATTGCAGGGAAAAGCTGACCTGCCGATGAAGGGACAGGTACATACCAGTACATTTGTTAAAGCTGTAATGAATAAGGAAAGAGGGCTTTCAGCCGGCGGCCGGTTAAGCCAGATCACAATGTTTGACGGCTATCAGGGCGAACCGCAGTTTCTTACCGATTGTGCGATTAATATTTCTCCGACATTGGAAGAAAAAGTGGAGATTATCAAAAATGCGGTAAAGGTGTTTGCCAGCTTCAGCAAAGAGGCACCATATGTGGCATTATTGGGAGCCGTAGAAACGGTGTCACCGAAAATGCCTGACACAGTAGACAGCGCCGTCATTACCCAGATGAACCGGCGGGGCCAGATCAGCGGTTGTGTGGTGGATGGCCCGCTGAGTCTAGACAATGCCATATCCGAACATTTTGCAGCGATCAAAAAGATCGACAGTCCGGTAGCCGGCAAAGCCCAGATTCTGGTGTCATCCGATCTGCGGGAGGGAAACAATGTCAGCAAAGCGATTATTCACTATGCGAAACGGGATGCCTGTTCGATTATCGCAGGGACGACGATTCCTGTTGTGATGACATCCCGTACTGATTTGCAGGAAAACAAACTGAATACGATCGCAGTTGCCTGTTATATGAAGCATCAGGCAGCAACTTAACAAGGGGGATTTTATGGCACATCAGGTTTTGAAAAATATTGTATACAGCAAAACGGAGCGGGAATCACTGACTGCCGATATTTATCTGCCGGAGCAGGGAGAAGCGCGTCCGATGGTAATCATGGTGCATGGCGGCGGTTTCCATACCGGTTCCAAGGAGATGTATCGGGCGTGGGGGCCATATCTGGCTGAGAATGGGATTGCTGCCATGGCGATTAATTATCGTTTGGCGACACTTCAGACTCCGTCATATCCGGGAATCTTATCAGATATGGAAGCAGCGATTAACTTTGTTGTCGACCATGCCCATGAATGGAAGGTGGAACCGACTAATATCGGCTTTATGGGTGATTCTGCCGGTGCCTATCTGGGAACAATGGCTGCGTTCGGCCAAGAGCGGGCCAGCGCCAAGATACGTTTTGTCGTTTGTGCTTACGGCGTTATGGATATTACGGACTGGGCGGAATATACCAACGCGACCAGAACAGACTTTGTTATCAACAAAATGTTTGGTCAGGACAGTGCGACCGGAAAATACCGGTATCAGGAAGGCTGCCCGATGCATGTCATCGACCAGGCAGTCAGGAATCCGTTCTTCAGAACTCAGTTTTATATGATCTGGGGGGATCAGGATGAGACGGTGCTGCCGGAAAACCAGACGCTCGCGTTTATTAAGAAACTGGAGCAGTATGAGATTCCTCATCAGAAATTATGTGTCCGCGGACAGGGGCATTTCTGGTTTACCAGTAATGGGGATTGTCCTTCGAGTGAATTTGAGGGGGCGGTGAAAGAAGTAGCGCCGGAAGTTTTGAGTTTTATGAATACTGTTTTGACGGGGCCGCAGAAGGTTGTTAAGTGGTGTTAGCAAACATCCCTTTAATGTCTTACCATTTCGTGATATAATAGTTTCTGACTTTATTTATTACGAGGAGGAAATATTATGAAAAGATTACTTGCAGTTATGTTATGTATTGTCGCATTGGCGCTTGCTGCCTGTGGAGGCAGTAAGAAAGACGAACGTACAATAAGCACATTTGCAGATGCATTCACTGAGCAGGGGGCAGAGGTAGATTTGGCAGAAAAGCCTATTTTCCAAATGATTGGTGCAAAAGACGGTGTCATTTTTTACATGGATGACAAAAAAGTTGCCATCTACGAATACGAGGATGCAAAAGCACTGGAATCGGCACAGAAAGACAACAGTGGTGTCGTTCAGGAGTGGCCTGTAAATGGTAAGTTCTTACTGGAGAGCAGTAATGAAAAAGCGATTGAGATTTTTAATAGAGTAGAACAATAATACAACGAACACGGGACTACCACACTAAGATGATTGATTAAATCACAAGTGAGGCAGTCCTTTTCAAATCCACCAAATCATACATATCACGGCAATGCCTTGTGAAGTAATGTTCCGATAACCGTAAAGTATTGTTCCGATAAAGTTGATATTATTCCGTTAATATTATATACTAAAAAAGAAATGGGGTGATGAATCGTGTATATGACAGTAAAGGAAGCAGCGGCCATTTGGGGCATCTCAGATCGGCGAGTGCGAGTCTTATGTTCAGAGGGGAAAATTCACGGAGTCGTCCGAAATGGACGCAGCTGGAAGATTCCGGCGAATGCTGATAAGCCGACAGATGGCCGCTATAAAACAGCTGAGAGCCTACTTGAGATAATAGATAAAAAAAAGCAGGAGCTTGACATGCGGCGTCCCTTGACGGCAGGGGAAGTGGAACGGCTGACAGAAGAATTTGTAGTTGAGTACACTTATAATTCCAATGCGATTGAAGGTAATACCCTGACACTTAGGGAAACCGATATGGTACTGCGTGGTTTGACAATTGACAAGAAGCCATTGAAAGATCATTTGGAGGCAGTCGGTCATAAAGAGGCTTTTTATTTTGTGAGAGATTTGGTAAAAGATAATGTTCCGATCTCAGAAAGTGTGATCAAGCAAATTCATTGTTTAGTACTGGCTGATAAAAAAGATGACCGGGGAGTATATCGGAAAGTACCGGTCCGAATCATGGGGGCGAAGCATGCGCCGGTACAGCCATATCTGATCCAGCCTCAGATGGAGCAATTACTGGAATCCTACAACAGCAGTACCGGGCATATCATTCCCCGGCTTGCACGGTTTCATATTGAGTTTGAAGGAATTCATCCTTTCATTGACGGAAACGGCAGAGCGGGACGGCTGCTGGTTAATTTAGAACTAATGAAAGCAGGATATCCGCCAATTGATATTAAATTTACAAATCGAGTCACTTACTATAATGCCTTCGATGAATATCATGAGAAAAACAATCTATCAGCGATGGAGAAATTGTTTGCCGGTTATGTGAAGGAGAGGTTGGATTTTTATCTTGCAATGCTTTTGCATAAGTAAATTCATTACGCAAAATATCCTCTGCTATATCAAAGCCGGTGGTCTTGATTTTTATATCTATGGCTGTGAACCCTTTCTGATAGTTCCAATAATCTCATCCACAATATTCTCGGCAGTCAGATGATAGATTGCGCCAACGAACAAGACTTCGTCTCCGTCGGGATAAAGATAGGCATTGAAAAGCCTCTGGCCGTTACTGGAATCTATCACGTAGCTATACTTGGTAAAATGAAAATGATTGATTTCTACAGTCTCAGTGTTTAATAATGTAACGCCCAGGGATCCGGAATAAATATCTGCACACTCATTCAGGCTAAGACTTTCCGGATTCTCCATTCTGGCAACTTCGATAGTAAACGTGGCATTGTCGGATATGATGAATTTATGTAAACATGCCTGAGATGCTGCACCGGGAGGAAAATAGATAATATAGTCTTCTTCGGTGTTTGAATAACTTTTTGTTAATAACTCTTTGGCATTGACAGCGCCTTGAAGCCACCGTCCGTCATCTTCAAAGACGGTGTCCTGTCCATTCGGCAATATATACTCTCCCGTTACCATGATACCATTTTCATCAACATAATAGAGTGATCCTTCATCCTTAACCCAACGCTCCACAAGAATCTCACCATTCTGCTCATAACTCCATGTATTGTCTTCATTTTGAATCCATCCGGCAAAAGATTGGAAAGAGCAGAGGGTGGATAGAAGAAGTAGCGTTATTAATAGCCTTTGTTTCATAATCCCCTCCTGAATGTATTATAGTATTTATGATTTTGATATTTTGGTAAGTGTATTTAGAATTACATCGACAGATCTTTCGGCTGTCAGGTGTGAGGTAACACTAATAATCAAAACCTGCCCATCCTGCTCGGATACATATACATCAAATATAACCTGCCCTTTTTCCTCATTCCGTATGCCACGGTATTTTGTGAAGTTAAACTGATTGATCTGTACCTGTTCTATATGCTGCAGTGTAGATTCCGAATCAGGGGAAGTCTATTGACTGGATATCAGCTCATACACATCAATTCCATCTGAGTTAATAAAATCTTTGATGCATATCTCATATGCTTCGTCACTAAGATGTAGTTCATGTCCTAAATCACTCATTGAAATATCATTGGGATAAGAAATCATATAACCAGCGTCAGGATACGTATAAACCCTGGCTATTTTATCCCGTACTTCATCTTCGGGATCACACCATACACCATCATCATAAAAAAATTGATAACTTCCATCTTCAAACGTATGCTCTCCTGTTAGCATGATCCCATCTTTGTTAACATAATAGAGATTACCATTGTCCCTGAACCACCAGTCAGTCAGTATGACACCATCTTTCTCATAACTCCATGTTCCACTTTCGTTCTGTATCCATCCGGCATAAATCTGAGATGAACATAGCATAGAAAAAGCCAATGCTGTTGCTAATATTCTTTTTGTCATGTCTTCTCCTAACTCTTTACTTATATTTTCGGGGCTTGTTATACAATATTGTACCAAGTCGCTAGCGCGACGGCCAGCCCCAAATACATAAATGTTCTAC